>CBDIOA010000003.1:0-66550 GCA_963666285.2 Sedimentisphaerales bacterium | reverse complement strand
CACTATAAACTCTGTTAATCTCCCTGTCTGGCTCGGAGACTGCTTTACATAAAAAGGTACTGTCTCGGCCCTGCCAGGGTAATCGCACACTATGTGTGCTTCAGTAAGGACTGTAGATAGACAATACGGTCCTTTATCTGGTTACTGACATTTTTCTTCATAAGGCCGTCTTTGCGGAAATACCGCTTCTTGAGCCTGTTATATTCCGCTTGCAGCTTTTGTTTATCGATTGGTTTATCCTCAACAATCTTTTCAGGTTCCTTTTGTTCTGCCTGTTCAGGCTCAGATACCGGCTCTGGTTCCAGGCCGGTATCAATTACCTTTTCCGCTATAGTGGTATCCGGGCCTGTTTCAGATTGCTCTGGTTTAGGTAAAGCCACATACTCAACCCTGCTTTCTATAACAGGTGTCAGCAGCTCAATCTCTGCCTGGTCAAAGCCCATATCAAACAAAGCCTGCTCTACAGGTTTATCAACAGGCAGTCTCATAGCAAGCTCTTTAATAGTCAGGACACCTTCAATTTTGACTGGTACTTCTGCCGCCACAAAGTCAGGTCTTATCTGCGTATATTCGGCGATAGCGGCTTTCCGGGCGCGTTTATGGTTAAGACCATCTGCCAGGTGTTTCTGCCAGATAGTATAAAACTCATCAGGTACAATCGCAGGTTTCACCAGACTGACCGTTACCGGCCCGCCCTGTGGACCTGAAGATATATTTTCACTATTGCCCAATTGGTTGCTGTGTTGGTTGTGTTGAGTGTTTGGCTGCATTATTAGGGTTTCCTTGTCTTTGTTGTTCTATTGACTGTTCCTGCTGCATTTTTATGGTCAGACGCTGAATCGTATCTACAACCGCTTTCATTACAAGTTCATGCGGTATCTGCATCTGCTCTGCCATATCCATAAGCTGATGAAGCGGACCTAGTAATTGATGACGCTGTAGGATTTCTTCTGCATTAGGGATTTTGAGTTTCTCCATGATCTCTTTGGCCATTATCCCGCCTTGGGACAGCACATCATTGGCCATCATATACTCTCTAATCTCTCGTTCCTCATCCTGCGGTAAGGTAGAGCCCGGCTTTAACTGAACATCATATTTAGCCCGCTTCATACTCTCATCCCAGATCAGAACCGCCCTTTTCTCATCCGGTCCATCGGAAACATACCGCAGATAATCGCCCGGCTGGTTGAACCGAGCCATCATAACAGTGGTATTGATAGCAATATCAGTAATAAACAGATCAAGCGGTAATGCCTGCATTGCAATTCTCAAACGGCTGTTACGGTCCAAAGCCATGATCTCACGCGCTGTCTGCTGGTCCTGTGCCGCCCTGCCCCTGCTGACATCGTGAACACCGGTCACATCTTCCTGGGCATCCTTGAACAACTGATAGCCTGTAAATACTGCCGGGTTAAGCTGAGGCGGTTCCAGCGGCTTGATAGCGCCTACTTTATCTTTTTTCACCCAAATAATTGAACCGGGTGTTCGTGGAATCTCTATCTCGCCGTTAGAATTAGCCAGAAGGTCGCTGAAGGCGTTTTCCTCTGCTATCTCTCTAGGAGAGCCGAACGCCTGAACATAGTTTGCCAGCACCGCCGCAAAGCTGTTCTGATAATCCTGAAATCCTCTGACCATCTCAACGGCATTAACACCAAAACAGCTATGAGGCAGCATATAACCGGGAGCAATTGAATATGGCCATCTCTCCATCTCCCAGGGATGATCCTGAACGATGACCTTACCATCGATACGAGTGATAACACGTCCGTAAGGATATTTAGGCTTCTGTCTGGCCGGTTTGACCTCTTTGCGAGGCCACTGACCGGTATGAGGTGAAAAACCGCCGTTTGGAGTTGGTTTATTACGGTCAAAGAACCGGGCATCGCCCTCCTGCTTGAAGATATGCTCTGTACCAGGTTCACCGAAAGGAATCTCGGCATATTCAGGCTCGATATCCTCAATTGAGATATCACGAACAAAAAATTCTTCAACTAATACCGTCTGGTCGCTGGTCTGAGCGTTTTCAACCTCGTATTCACTGCCTGGGAAATTACCCATCAGAATATCGGGCAGGCGCTGCTGAAGCTCTCTTTCGCCATTAGATTTGATATCGGTTTCACGAACACCTTCATAATTAGCGTGGGCAAAACCGGCATAAATACCGCCGGGTACGCCTACCTGGTCGCCTGAATTATTGTATAGCACATCTTTTTCCGGGTCATACAGACCTTGCTCGACCATGTATTTTTTATAGGCTGGATAGCGATACATGATATATTTAACATCAATATTCCTTCTGGACCAGCAGAACCTCGCATCCGTCTGAAAATCAAAGGCACTCGATAGATCAGGGTCAACTCCAAACTGGCATGGATTGATTATGCGGGTTCTAATTGCATGTTCCCAGCCCTGACCGGTAGCTTCAAATTTCTCCGGGTTCCAATGGGCATAAGGCTCCAGATATGTCTTGGCAATCTTAATACCCCAGATATGGTCATCATAGAGCGCCTGCATAATACGCGCACGCATATTGTTTTCCGCAAAGTTACCGCGCAGAACTCTACCACATTTGTCTGCAACTTCCGGGTCTGTCCCTTCCCAGGCTTGAGTTGTTATTGTAGGGTTATTACTGGTAAGAAGTGCTATTTCTTGAGTCATATCGCCGTAGATTTGATTGAGAACAGGTTCCCGACGGCGTTTCTTTTTATCTTTGGGAAGTGGTTTATTGAAGTGCTGATCGCCGTAGATATAGCGAAGTGCATCCCGGCCCATCTCTATGAATCGCTTGGAACCGGCCTGACCGCTGCAAATCAGTTCATCCAGCATACGGTTAAGATCTTCATTTTCTCGATATGGATGATTTGTAGCTGATACGGTCTTGTCAACTGCCGATTTGAGCATGTTCTTTGGCAGTTTTGCTAAATTCTCTATGACCTTCTTGATTCTCATTAAATGTTGCTCTTGGCAACCTGACCGGCGGCCCCCTAGCGTCAAGGCTTTACGGCTGGCACTTAGTACCGGTCAGATCGCACAAAAGCTCCTTCCCTTGCTTATTCTCTTTTCCCTGTTACCCATGCTCTAAAATTAAGGTGTTGTTGGGTCCGGCAGGCGGGTCTTTTGCTGTTTGCATTATCCGTATATTGTTCGGAATTTGACGACCTGCTTACAACCTGCCGGACCGCATACACCTTGTATATCATTACCATAGACGGCGAAGTAATTTCGCATCTGCGGTATTATCATTCAATTGGAACTCTGGATATATCTGCTGAACACCCTGCAAATCAAAGGAGATATCCACCCTGGCACCTGCCATAACCTCGCCTGTCTCTGTCTGACCGTTGATCTCGATCAGGCGGGAACAGTATTTTTTGATGATCTCGACCTTATTACAGGCATACCAGATTTTATCATCCACTGAACCGACCTTAGCGGTTCCCAGCGTGAATTTCACTTCGAGTAATGGGATAAGACCACCACCGCTGCTGCGACCGTACAAGGTCACATTAAAGCTGTTATCGGGAACCTCAGATTCAGATACACTATCAGACAGCAAACCAAAAGCCTGGATTGACACTCGGTTAGCGCCGCTGTCATTAGCTATCTGCGGTTCAACTTCCAGTTGAGATGAAAGCTCTAATGCGCCAGGTGCAATTGCATTATCATCTGTAGGACTGTAGTTCGTGAGTTTCAGCTTCTGATCGGAAGCGGTCAACAGATTTTTGAAGTCGCTGACAAGTGTATCTGTATAAGGCATTGCAAGGTTCTCCAATTGTTTCGTAATTCTCTTTCCTTTGCAGGACAACTTTGCTCTTGGCCCTGCCAGGATAAAACACACTTTGTGTGTCGATACAATTGAACCATACAACACTTTTTTTCAGTTGGCAACCTTCGTTTCACGCGCGTGAACTGAACGGCCTTTCGTTTCACGCGCGTGAACCGAAACTCGTAAAAACGCCCTGATCTCACTGATATTTTCTTCAACAGCCGGTCTGGAAATCGGTCTTTCAAGACATATCAATCTGGCATAACGTACAATCTTTTTTGCCAGCTCCACTTTCGGCTGCCCTTCTGACTGTTGATACTTCTCAAACAAATCTTTCATCCGGCAGTAATATTCTGCCAGCATAAACGAACGGACATCCTCTAACTTGTCTTTACATTCAGAATATGCCCGCATAAATGCCAGCTCGCCATCATTACAATCACGATATGCTTTTGCAAAACTGCTATGAAAAAGATCAACTAAAGCTGTTTTGACATCCCTGTGCTTATTCACAGCTCTATCCCATCATCTTCGATTATACCTGCCGTCAGCCGGTCCATCTTTGCTTTTACATCGCTGATAATGACATTTTCGGTATAGTACTTCAGTGTGGTACTGATATCCCTGTGACCGGCCATTTCCTTTACCTCATCAACTGCCAGACCGGTTCTTATCCATCTGGTTATGCAGCTTTTACGCAATGACCGCATAGTGTATATATGCTTACCGTCAATATCGACCAGACCGGCCTTGCGGCATATCCGGCAGAACGCCTCTCCCAGATTTTTAGAATTTCGGCTGGGTGACAGACCATCTTTCATACCTATCGAACGGACTATCGGCCCTTTGGGATATGTCTGCATACGATGTTCCAGGTATTTAACTAGTTGAGCCGGGAAAATCACTTCCCTGCTCCTGTCTGATTTGGTAGGCTGTTTTCTACTGTTTGAAACCGAGAGAATACTTCGTAATAAGTCGATGTCATAGGTATTTACCCGCAATATCTCACCCGGACGAAGACCGGTCCAATAGCCAATTGCCAGTGCATATTTCAGGTCATAGGTAGGCGCTGCCTCGATCAGCATGACAAAATGGCCCAGCGGTATGATTCTGACAGTATATTCCGGTTTATCGCTGAATAGCTCTGAACTCTTGCCATATTTGGAAATTGCCGGGTTAGTTTCCAGATATCCCATACCGACAGCCCGGTTAAATGCCGCTTTAAGGACTCTCATATCGGTATTGATAGTATTTGGCTCACATCCTGACTCAATCCGCAATGCCCGATATTCCATAAGCATACGATAATCAATATCCCTCAAAAAAAGCGGATGGCATAACCTGGTAAAGACCTTATAGACATATTTCAGCTTCTCAATCGTGGCAAGTTTAACATTGCTGCTGTGATATTTAATATCAAGCTTACACCAGTTATCCCAATTGGTTCCGGTCGTAGAACAGTTGAACTCACTGCGCATTTGCTCTGCCAGCTCCCGACTGATTCCGGGCGGTAATGTATGAGAGCGATATATTGCCTTCTTTTGGCCAGGCTTTCTTTCATGCCAGCGAAGAATATGACGGTCGATGCGTTTTTCATGCTTCAGGTGAATGGCCGCTGTAGGCGGTGCTATTGCCATTGCTCTCATACCAGCACCTCCTGCCCTGCCAGCTCTAACTGAAATCCATCTTCCTGTTCTATCTGCGGTTTGGGCGCTGGTATTATTCGGCGGTTCAGTTCTATGATGTGAAGCTTCAGAATCGCCTGTATCTGCTCTGGATCCGCAAGATAATATTTATCCCGATATCCCGCTGACCGGCTGTTTCTCTGGATATTCCAGCCCCAGTTACGAAGCTGCCTGATCGCATGGCGAACCTGGTCGTTACTTTTACCGGCATTTCTGGCAAGCTCCCTCGATGTTTGCGGACCGGTAGCCAATTTAGTAAGAACAAATGCAGTAGTTTTCCTGGTCATCTATCTGTTTCTCCTTATTCAAAAGTCGAAACAGTTTTTATGACAAAAATCAATCCCTTACTCAAAGTATAACTGATCGACCTGCGATCTGGCAAACCTCATCCGAAAAATTTTTAATTTTTCCATTTCGATAAAATTTCCTGGAGTTAGACTGCCGGTTCCCAAAACTATGCCTGTTTCGTAAAATGCCGGGCAGGTTTTGGACATACTTTTAGCGCATAAACGCAGCGCATATCCATTTTTTGTAGCTGCCAATAAAGAACTTAGAAAATATACAGAATACTCTCCGGTACTTTTGACCGTTTTTGCCCTGTTTTCATTTTGATATCTAAATGCAGGGCTGCCCAGAATTGTTATAACTTTTTATAACACATATAATTGCAAAAGATATTAAAGAGATAAAAGCGGGTAATGTGACTATAGTGCAACTTTGGATATTGGAGGGCTTTTCCAAATTGCAGATTGGGGCTTTATTTCATGGGAGATATAGACCATTTTAGCGGTTTTATGTAAGTTAAGGTGAAAAATAACCGACATAACCAAGGGCTAAATAAAAGACATTGCCAATCTTGGGGTAATTCATTCGCTGATCTGGATGTAGTTTATTCAACAGCAATAAAAAAAGCCGGTATGATCTTGCCCTTATGATGTTATGGTCGGGATTCAGAAGGGAAAAATTAAAGACAAAACCACACCAGCCAAAATTGAGTGTCTCACTTATTTAGTGTATAAACACAATAATATTCTATTGCCAATTTGCGGTCCAAAATTCCAAACCACTAACTTAATTCTAACACATGAAATTATAAGAAGCAACCCCATCTAAAAATATTTTTCTTCCAGGACAACGACACTCTCAAACAGAATTGCAAAATATAGTCAACGGCTTTAGCTCCCCTGCTCGCTTACACCGCTAGGTGAGATTCTCTAATTCTTCCAGTTCTCTTTCCAAACGATTTACATGCTGGGTCATTTGACCGCCCGGATTTCGTTCAGCCTTGATCTGATAGCTGGTTAGAAGTCTGCGCTTTTGGGCGATTCGTTCCTCAATAGATAATTCAGGTTCTGACCGATGTTCGATGATTTCCGAGACAGCTTCCGACTGTTTATTCTGGCTCCGGCTGTTCATCCAGTGCTGGGTCTGCATACAGCCGTCCAGCAATTTAGTAGTGAATTTATCTTTGTACTTTGCTGATGTAGTCACATATTTGACCAGTGGAAATCCATATTGTTTTACCCTGGCTGTAAGCCAGTTCATTCCCTGATCCGGAGGTAAGCTTTCACGATCTGGGTTGACTGTGTAAAATTCTGTCAACAATTCTTCGATCTTTGTACTATTAAAATCTCCCTCCCCTTTTTTCTTGGGTAAAGAGGTGGTAGTATTAATTTGGTTATTAATGTTAGTGTCTATTTTTCGGACATTTAGGGATGTCTGATTTTTAGACGTACAGATGTCCGATATTTGGACTTCACCATGTCCGTTTTTTAGACTCTTAGATGTCCGTTTTTTAGACTCGGCATTGTAAATCTTTGCTGCAATTGGCCATATATAATAGCCATTTGCAATGTGTCCCTTCTTTGTTTTACGTTTTTGAACCTTAATTAAACCAACATTTTCGAGGTATTTTATCGAATCTACAACAGTTTGGCGAGCCATTCCGCAATCGACCATGATTTGTGTGATTTGTGGAAAAGCAAAACCATTTTCAAAGTCAGCTCTAAATAGAAGGCTACAGTATAACTTCCAGGCTGAATGGTTTTTGCCTAAATTACTAAAAAATCCCGTATCAAACAGTTCCCTGCTTAGCCTAACATGAGCCGGACCTTTTCTTGAAGGTGTTACCGTTATTTCAACAGGAGCATCTGCTATTACTTGCCCTGTATATGTTGTCATAGGTGCATCTTTTTCATTTTGAAGAGGCTCTGCAATATAATATATATTGGGCATTTTGCCCCCTCGTGAGATTTGCCTTTGAAATGAGAGCAAGCGATGAATATGGAGTTCACGAATTAATTCAGGAATACCTTGTCTTCTTATACCACAGTCATTTGATAATGTTTGATGATCAATACAGCACTTGAGCGTTTGATAATCAGCTTCGAATAAGAGGCGACAATAAATACGCCATGCAGAAGGCCTTACTTTGGCAAAAAATCCATTATGAAATATTGACAGCCATAGCTTAAGATATGCAGGATTAGTTGGCCCCCGCCCGCAAAAATTGTGTATATGCTTTTCGGTCATTGTCCATCCATGTTACTACCGTTCGGATCAGCATCCTTGCCATCCGATTTATCTATTTTAACTTGATTGATTTGTTCACGCAAGAGAAGATTTTCATATTCAGCTATATCAATTCTTTCTTTTAATTGCTTAATATCATTTGTAAGTTGGGATTTTTCTAAGGCTATTTTAGATAGCTCTGATTGCAGTTGTTTTTTTTCTGCTCCAGTTGCTCTTTCTAATAGAAGTTGTTTTTCCTTTTCAACTTCTATTGCTGCAACTTTTTCGTTTTCCAGGCGTGTTATTTCTTTGGTGTTATCTTGGATTAATTGCTCTATTTTTGTCGCTCTACCTTCTGATTCTATTCTATCAATAGACCATTCTTTATCAACATACCATCCCAAACCCCCTACTGCTGCCAGCATTATTGCTATTATTGTAATATAATAATAATTTAATTTACGACGTGATGTTTCTAGTTTTTTTGTATTTATAGGAACTTCTGCAAGTTGTTTTTCTAGGTCAGCAATACGTTTCTGATATACTGAAATTTCAGCATGCTTTTTTTGGGCCAGGTCTGTTGTTTTAGTCAAAGTACTATGTTCAACCTTTACGTCGCGTACTGTTTCACGTAGCATTTCTGCTATTGTTTCCAGGGTTACTTCGTTGTTTTTGGGGGACTCTACCCTACTTGCAATAATTGCGTTATCTTCAGTAAGTTCTTTTTTTTCTTGACTTTGCAATGATTTGTCTTGTTTTGCTGCAATTGCAGAACTTGAGATGTTGGGTGTCGAAATGGCATCAGTTCTTTCGTGTACGTTTGCAATTGCTTCTTGATAATCAAAGGATTGCCATTTTCTACTATCCCTTTCACAAAGCAATTTGTATAGCTTTGCAGCATCCACTAAAGCACCCTTTGCAATTGAGGTATCATATAGTTTTGCTGGTGCTGCCCACCCTTTTAACCAGTATGCCATTGTTCTGGCAGATACTCCAAATGCTAATGCCGCAACAGGTTGTGTTACTATTAGATTATCCATAGGTATATATATCTCCATCATTATCGTCGGTTGTTGCAAATGTTAAACTTTAATAATTGCAGAAATTGCAGAAGGTGTCAACTTTAATTGTTGCTGCAATTGCAGGATGTGTTGCAGAAATTGCAGCAATAACTATGCAAAGTTGCAGAAGTTGCGGCAGTTGCAGAAAAAACCTAATGTATATTTGCAGCAATTGCCGATATATTACTCTGAGGGTTGAAAACTTTGATTTGAAGCTCTGGAAGCAGTTTTTCAGGGCGCATAAAAAAACCGGCTCTGATACAGCCGGTTAATGTTTGAACCGCCCAAGAAGGGCAGTAAGGTTTTCAATTATGGATACTTTAACAACTATTATCGGTCAGGCTGGAGTAATAGCGTTAGGAATTCTGATAGCGGGATTTGTATTATTTATCCCAGAGATGAGGAACCATCCGGCTTGCAGACCAGATGAGAAGTAAGTCAGGAGCCATAACAAATTGAAATAGCAGCCAGGGAGGGCTGCTTTTTTTTTGTCTGGATTGCCATTAGTAACAGGGGAGGGGAGCAGGAAAATAATAAAAAACTAATATTTTTCTAAAAAATATTAATGCATCTTTTATGCCAGTTTTTTAGAAGGGGAGTTACAGAGATTTTATCGCAATATATTTTGACAAACCATTTTAAAGTTAAAAAAATTTAGTTCATTTTTATTGTGAAGCACTTCCAGTCATTTTGGTACACCATTGTCTATTTTACCCATGTTTTTATCTTAACTCGACTGTAACTTTTCACAGTTGGGTTGCATACAAAAAATAAACGTTGTATATTTTATATATCATCAAAGTGGTGAGAGACTTAAGAATTATCTGCTATTAGGAAAATGGAGTGAAAAAGTGTACCAGCAATTATTACGAGAGCAGCACCCGGAATTTGTAAGCACTAATACTTCCGAATCAATTTGGGCCAGTTATACGCCTATTGTCATAAAGCCGAAATTCTAAATCGGCCTTTAATATATCAATCCCGGTAATCCAATATTGACAGTCCATTATTGCGCCTACCCACCGAAAATATCAGGCAGGAATGGTCATGGGAATGCTATTGTCTATTTGGTGATCCGTATAGTATAAAAATAAGAGGGACAAATAACAAAGGATAAATGAACGTCTTAAAAGGGCGGAGGTGTGTATGTGCGCGCTTAGAGAATAAACCAGACAACAACCCCTTAGCTCGTCAGGTAAAACTGTTACGAAAGCTACCAATTAAAGTAACCAGTTTTTATGACTTTCTACAATCCCCACATGCCCGCTATGACGAGCGGCGGGCGTATTTAGCATAATAAATCCATCATTGGATTTTACTATAGAGTACCCGATTTAACGACTCAGGAAGGAGGTTATATTTAATCGACTGAAGTTTATATATTTTGCCTGGGCGTATGTGCGTCCAGGCAAAGCTGTTATTAACCGCATTACGAAAACCGGCTCGAAAGTAGAGTTCGGAAAGGGAGTTTTTATGTCTTCACAAAATACAAGAGAATATCGTACAGCTGTAATAGAATCGCACTATCAGAGGATCGAAATTCAAGTACCAAAGATTTATGCCAGTGAAAAGATGTTTACCGATAATGGCCAGGAGCGTTTTATAAAGATACCCAGATATCTATGGGAAGGAGATAATCCAATGATCCGTAAGATCGGTGCAGGGCCTTTAGGACTCTTTATAGCACTTCTCTCATACATGGACAAGACAAGGCTTGCCTGGCCCAGTAATGACACTTTAAGTAAGATGGCACGTCTTTCAGTGAGAACTGTAATAAGGCATCTCAAGGTATTGGAGAAACATGGTCTGATTGTGAAAGTGCCAAAATGTGAAGGAATAGGCGGCAGGGGAGCAACGAATTGTTATTTCATAAATGAACCGATTAAGATAGCTGACTGTCCATTTAAATCTGGTCCTCGTAAACTGATCTGGCAGGAAGAACCGCAGCCTGATAGTAGTGAAAGCCGCCCGGAACCTTTACAGGATTTTACAGCTACAGAATGTCATGGTATTAAAAAGGGTGATAAAATGTCACAGTATCCAGATAGAAACTATGACAAAACTGACACTAAACTGCGCCAAATGGCGAACGAAAACTATGACATTTTGTCACACGAATATAGATTAATTAATAATATTAATAAAACAACAACTACAACAACAAAACCTGAAAAATCAGGTGGTGGTAGTGGTTGTTATAAATTTACTGATGATGAAAGAGTTGCAACCCTGATGGAGAAGTTTTTAACTCTCTACAATGGACCGCCCGATAGCGTTACCAAAAAACTCACCAAACAGGTAGCTCGCAGTTTGACACTCTACCGCCAGGAGGATATTGAGGCGATTATCGAGCAATATGCAATCGTTGCCGACCATTGGGGCCTGATAGATTTTCATCTGGAACTGACCTGCAAAAAACTTTCAGATATCCAGGCCGAGATAGAGCAATTGGAAAAAAGCCGGTACGAGACAGAGCGGCGGCAAAAAGAGGCTATTGCCAGGTGGCAGCAGATAGAAGCTGGTCTGGTCGATATCAGTGATTTACCAATGGTTCCGGAACTGGAAAGGAAGATTAACCTGATCTCAGGGGGAGTTTTGAGCAGAGTTAAACTGCCAAAAATATTTATTCAGCGTTATGCCCGGTATTTCACAAAAAGTGAGATTTGCGAGCTGCGGCAGTTGGCAGGGGCCGGAGAATATCAGGAAAAAGGCGGTTTGAGTTTCCAGGAGCATTTTGTTATAATTGCGGAAAAGCATCTGGCAGAGAAGAAAAACCGCCTGAACTTTCTAGCTCAGGGCAAGATGAAAGCGAGTGACAATTGTGTGTCAGGAAGGAATAACTCCAAAACCTCTAAACGCAGGACCGCAGCAGCTTTTGCAGTTGCTTGAGGCCGTTTTATCTGATGAAAATAACGATATTAACCGCAGTTTAGAGGAATCAGAAGATGAAGACAATTCATGTCGATATAGACTGGCAAAATTTGCTTTTTCAGGCCGGAATAAACCCTAAATTTGTCCGCAGGGCCAGACTTGGCAGGTCCAAACTGTTTAACCAGTGGTGTCTCGATATATTTGATGGCAGGATGTATCTAATAGAGCCTCCGGTAATAGATGGTTTTACCCTTATGCGGGTAGAGGATGATAAGTGGGTTTTTCAGAAGGTCAGTCAAAATGAAAATAATAAGAGTATTTCCCAGACGTACTAATGCTACTCCGGTCGATGATTTAGCTTTTTACGATGGCCCGCCTTTATGGAAGATAGAAGCTGATATTGTCCATGTCAGTTGTGTCTTTACCTGGGATAAGCCTAGAGCCGAGGCTTTGGCTTACCAGTGGGACAGGGCAGGGTATAAAGTGCAGCTCGGCGGTCCGGCTTATGAGGATCCGGGCGGTGAGTTTACACCTGGATTATATCTCAAGCCAGGCTATCTCATTACCAGCAGAGGTTGTAATAATAACTGCTGGTTCTGTTCTGTCCATCGTAGAGAGGGCAGAATAAGGGAGCTGACTGTAAAGCAGGGCTATGATATTCTGGACAGTAATCTGCTACAGTGCAGTGAAAAGCATATCCGCTCTGTTTTTACCATGCTCGATGGCTATAGCGATAAATGTGTTAAATTCAGCGGTGGTCTGGAAGCAGCTATATTGCAGGATTGGCATATAGAGTTATTTGTAAGGCTTAAATCTCGTATCTCAACGATGTTTTTTGCTTATGATGATGACCATGATCGAGAGCCGCTGATCTGCGCTGCAGGGCGATTATATGAAGCTGGTTTCAGGCGTGACAAACTCCGTTGTTATTGTCTGATAGGCTATCCCGGCGATACTATCGCAAAGGCAGCAGAAAGGCTCGAATTATGTGTTTCGCTTGGTTTTGTGCCTATGGCTATGCTTTACAGAACTGACTCCTATCAGATGCCCAGAGAATGGCAGCGATTCCAGAAGATATGGGATGATATCAGGATAGTATGTGCCAGGAACAAAGGAAAATTCGGCAGCTATTTTAAGGAGGTGACAGTATGAATACTGTAATTGTCAGTCTGTCAGGTGGTAAGGATTCCACTGCAATGCTGCTTAGAATGCTGGAATTTAATGAGATAATAGATGATATCATATTCTTTGATACCGGCTGGGAATTTCCGGGTATGTATGACCATCTGAAGCGATTAGAAAATAAGACAGGCAGGATTATTACCAGGTTAAAGCCGAGGATACCATTTGACTATAGTCTGGTATTTCATCCAATCAGGTCGAAGAAAGACCGCCCGGAACATAATGTTGTAAAAGGGCAGGTGTATAGATATGGCGGCGGCTGGCCATCCAGCCTTAGAAGATGGTGTACCAGGGAGAAAGTCAATACAATCGAACGATATCTCAAGAGCAGATACGATCTGGATAAGGTAATTATGTGTGTAGGCTTTGCCTCTGATGAATCAGAACGTGAAACCAGGTTTATGAGGGCCAGAAAGTATCAATATCGCTATCCGCTGATCGAGTGGAGCTGGCCTGAATCGAAGTGCCTGGAATACTGCAAGTTGCTGGGATATGACTGGGGCGGTCTGTATGAACATTTTCGGCGGGTATCTTGTTTTTGCTGTCCATTACAGCGGATAGGGGAGTTGAGGAATTTGCGAAAATACTATCCAGAATTATGGCAGATAATGCTGAAAATGGACCGGAAAATACCCAGTAATGTAGGATTTCGAGGGTATGATACGGTAGTTGATCTGGAAAAGAGGTTCGCCCTGGAGGACCGGCAGCGAGAATTTTCATTCAGCTAAATCCAGTACTGGAGCCGATATACATACTATGTCAATAAATTATTGACAGATAACAGGTTAGGCATGTAAAATATCGAATTATGGATAATTCAAAGAAAAATCTAGGCCAGACCAATAAAGCTAATATGACAGACAGGGTTCCGCATAGAATCCCACCGCAGGATATTGAAGCAGAACAGGCTACTTTAGCTTCCATGCTGCTTAATAATGAGGCTTTGGGCGAGATATTGGAATTGATAGATAGAGATTGTTTCTATCGTCAGGATCACGCCGAGATATTTGATGCTATAGTAACTTTATATGAGTCTAACCAGCCGGTTGACTTTATTTTCCTGAAGAATGAACTGAATCGCCGAAATAAGCTCGAAGTGGTAGGGGGGATAAACTATATTGTAGATATCTCCGAATCTCTGCCATCTGCTGTTAATGGTATTTATTATGCCAGAATCATCTATGGTAAGTCGCTTCTTAGAAAAGCTATCCAGGTTTCCAGTGAGATCAGTGAGATGGCCTTTGCGGAAAATGACCAGGCTGATGATATCTTAGAGGATATCGAAAAGAAGGTCTTTGAAGTTACCCATAAGAAAGAAACCCGCAAGGCGGTAAGTTTGGGCCAGACCGCTAAAGAAGCTATAGCGATATTAGAGTCTCGTGATGGTAATCTGATAACAGGTGTGTCTTCGGGCTATTTAGAGCTTGATAACCTTACCTGTGGTTTTCAGCCGGGTGAGATGATAATTATAGCAGCCAGGCCTAGTATGGGTAAAACTGCTCTGGGCTTGAATATTGCAGAATATGTAGCGGCTGACAGTGATATGCCGGTAGCTTTTTTCTCATTGGAGATGACAGCTAACTTGCTGACAGAGCGTTTAATCGCCAGCCGATCTCATGTGGATCTGCAAAAATACCGTCGAGGCAGGTTAAATGAAGATGAGTTTGACAAGGTTCATGTTGTAGCTGAAGAATATGCTCATGTTCCATTGTATATTGATGACAGCGGTATGCTTACACCGCTGGATCTGCGTGCAAAAGCCAGACGTATGAAAATGCAGTTTGATATACAGTTGATGATAATTGACTATTTGCAGCTAATGAAGGTTCCGGGTTGTGATAACAGGGTGCAGGAAGTAGGTTTGATATCTCGTCATATCAAAGCTATTGCCAAAGAGTTGGAAATCCCTGTAATTGCGATGTCTCAGCTCAACAGGGGGGTAGAAGCAAGAGAAGGGCATAGACCTCGTATGAGCGATCTGAGAGAATCTGGCGATATTGAACAAGATGCTGATGTTGTTATGCTTCTGCATAGAGAAGGTTATTATAAACAGAAATCTATTCTGGAACATACTGAATATCTACCCGGATCAGCGGATATAGATGAGACAAAGACCGAGATAATCCTTGAGAAACAGCGTAGCGGTCCGACCGGTGTTATAGAACTAACCTGGCTGAAGGAGTGGACCAGGTTCGAGAGCAGGTCAAATGCAGTGGAGTTTTAAGGTTGAGTTCAGATAAACTAAAATCAGATAAGCAGTATAAGCAATGGCTGGTCGATATCAAACAGCGTATCAGGCAGGCTCAGCTTAAAGCGGCAACTGCGGTTAATTCAGCCCTGATAGAGTTCTATTGGTCTCTTGGAGCCGATATTGTTGAAAAACAGCAGCATACCAGTTGGGGTAGCGGTTTTTTGAAGCAGTTAAGCGCTGATCTGATGAAGGAATTCCCTGATATGAGGGGTTTTTCATTAAATAATCTTCAGTATATAAGGCGTTGGTATAGCTTCTATTATGATTTATTCCCTAAAAGTGGAACAAGCTGTTCCACAATTGGGCAACAGCCTGTTGCCCAATTAACAATGATTCCCTGGGGCCACAACCTTACAATAATCTCAAAATGTGATACTCTCGAACAGGCAATGTTTTATGTCAATAAAACCATAGAACATAACTGGGCCAGGAGTGTATTGGTTCATCAGATAGAATCAGGTCTATATGCCAGGCAGGGGAAAGCGATAACTAATTTTGAAAATACATTACCTGCACCTCAGTCTGATCTGGCCAGAGAGATAACCAAAGATCCATACAATTTTGATTTTCTGACACTTGCAAATGATTATTCCGAACACGATGTACAGAAAGGTTTATTAGACCATATCTCTAAATTCCTGATGGAGCTTGGTGCAGGTTTTGCCTATATGGGTAAACAGGTTCAGCTTGAGGTAGGTGGGAGAGACTTTTATCTGGACCTGTTGTTTTATCATACCCTCCTGCATTGTTATGTTGTAATCGAGCTGAAGGTGGTTGAGTTTGAACCTGAACATGCCGGTAAGCTTAATTTCTATATAAAAGCTATTGATGAACAGTTGCGCAAAGCTGAGGATAAGCCGACTATTGGAATTTTACTTTGTAAAGGTAAAAACAAGATTGTAGCTGAATATGCTCTTAGTGATATTAACAAGCCTATTGGTGTTTCAGAATATGAGCTTACCCAGGCATTACCTGATGAGTTGAAGTCTAGTTTACCAACGATAGAGCAGATCGAGGCTGAACTACAGCAGGAAGATAAAACAGGAAAATAATAAACTTGAGGTCACAAATTGTGACCTCAAGTATTATGTATATAAATTATAGTTCTAATCTTAATGAAATTGTCAGTGAAAATTGGAGTTAGGTATGGTTGAGTTATTGGAAATTGTAGTGACTTTTGAAGACGATTCAATGATGGAGTTTGAAAAGGGGGCCAATCAGATTATAGATGAGTTGATTACTAATCTTGAGCAAAAATTTGATGGTCCGTTAGAATCTCTTGATAATCGAATTCTTTTGATTAATTTGTCTGGGAGATATATTAGCGGCAGACAACTAATAAAGGATATTGTCGATGGCAGAGATTCATTGCCAAATATGCTGACTATTTCCTGGCGTGCGGAAAACGGCAGCATAACAGCAAAAATACCTAATGTGGATGAAGAATATTGCTATCTGTCTTATGAGAATACGGACAATGCTATAACGGTTGGTGAGTTAATCAATCAATTACAACAATGTGATCCAGAGAAGAAGGGTTACGTTTTATTGGCTGAACTAGAGGGCAGGGGCTTTGTCTCTGAGCCGGTAGTTAAAGTTGATAACAGCAGCAAAGAATCTACAGCATTGCTTACCTGGGATTATCAGACAGCAGGGATGTAATTGGGTTTAATATTAATGAGAAATTAAAACTTTATTGTTTTAGTTTATAGAATGATGGATGTGGAAATGAATATACAAGCGTATGATAAGTCTGTATTTCAGCAGATATTGTCTCAGGTGGATGTTTCGGTATCAAAATTAACAGAAAGTAGAAATAAAGATCAAAGGGAGAGACACAATATGTCTCACTTATTGAGTGCTTTGGCTCATAATGATATGCTGGAATATCCATTAAAAGTTAAGAGTTCAGAAAGACCAGATTTCTTAATGAACATGGCGGGTAAGTCTGTTGGTATTGAAGTTAGAGAAGCTACCAATGAGAATGAAACCGTTAAAAATATCATTATCGAAACTGAATGGAAAAATGGTACTGGTAAAACCTGTTATCCGGTATCACTTGCCAGGTCCGGAGAGCGATTCAAGGGTAAAAAGAAGCTTCAGGAAGAACTGAATATAAAACATAGCCCTGGAATAGTTGGTGATTCTGCTGAGAAAAATTGGTCTAAGGCTATGATGTCTTTTATTGATGAGAAAATTAATACATTATTAAAAGATGGGTTTCAGAGATGCCAGGAAGATTGGCTGCTGATCTATGATAACTGGCCGTCAACGGTATATTTTAATGATTATGGTCCGGGGATGAAATATTTGCTCGATGAGATTAAAGCATATTCTGGTAAGATGGAGTTTCACCAGATATTTATTTTAGGCAGTTGTTGCAGTAAGGTTTGCTGTCTAAAGGATGGTGAGTATGAGATATTGCCGGTTATAAACCATTGGAAAACCATAAATAAAGGAAAACCTTCAAGGAGCGAGAATATCACTTGAAGGTTTGATGTTCTGCTGCGTGTGCAGCAGAAACGAGTAATTAGTAAAGCATTATCAGCGTCATGCTGTTTGTATTGTAGCGTGTCTTGTTGTATAATTCAAATAACAACTCACTTTCGGGTGGGTTTCTCGTAATAGCCCGGTCATCGACGGATGGCCGGGTGTATTTTGTCCCGCCCTGCCGGGAAAATTACCCCGATGAAACATAAGCTCTATTATCGGACATTAAAGGTGTATCCCCTAACAAGCTGAAATATAAGGATTTATAGATGATATTTGGAGAAATGATAGGAAAAATTATTGATGATATACCTTTTGATGAAATGCCTGGCTATTATCCAGTGATTGATAGAACAGGGATGGTTGTTGATATTGTATTATCAGAAGAACGAGGCTATGTAACAGTTGATTTTGCAGATGGTAAGATTTGCAATATCGACGATGGGATTATGGCAGTAATTACAAAAAAAACAAAAAAGACGGTATTAAACATCGAAATGATAAAAACCTGGATTGAAAAACAGGATGATGAATTTTGCGATTTTGCAGCAGAACTCCTAAAGAATGGTGATTATGAAGGTTTTTTAGAAGCTGTTCGTAACCAAAGAGAAAAAGATATTTGAGATGAATAAGGACTTACACAAATGGATAATAAGAAAATGCTTGTTATAAATGCTGATGAAGCTACAGATGATATGTTTCTTCCGGCAATCCTTAAAAATCCTGATGGTACATGTGTTGCTATCACTCCTGATGGTGAAAGACAAGACTGTACCGATTTTGACCAGGCATCACGCATAATATATGATGATTCCTGGGTAAGAGATTTTCAGGAAAATGGCACGATCAGAAATGGTGATTTAGCTTCTCGATATACCTTCAAGAAGATAGATAACCTGGCCAATGACTGGCTGATCGGTAAATATTATAGCGAAACAGGTGCTGAAATGGGGTATGCAATATATAATACCTCAACTATGACTGCTTATCGTAGTGACGATGACGTTGAAATGTTTTTTGGCGATACCCAAAACAGTAAACAAGTTGCTTTAGAGCAGGCTCTACCAGACCTGGAGCTGATGACAAAAGAAGTCCTGATAGCATTGGTTAGATTTTTGGGTTAAGAGACATTGTAATGGAAATGATATATAATATTACTGGAGGAGGGGTTACTCTATTTGTAATGTGCTGGATGCTCAAAGTTCTTTGGAATGTAGCTGGTGAAGAAATAAGAGTGGATAATACTGTACAATCCCCCCAAAAAAAAGGCGAATGTATATCATTCGCCTAATCCAAAATAAAGAAAAGAGGTGTGGCTCTACCCTATTGATATCATCATCATGGGAATTTTACAAATGGAGTTAGGATAAAGCCACAACCAGCCAAAATTGTAATTATTGTTTTAATAACTCCTGTCGAAAATACATTAAATACATTTCTTTCTTTGCTTCAAGAATTTCCTTCATAAGTTTTTTGTATTCTTTTTCCGTCATAGAGTCTTTGATTTCCTCAACGAATTTCTCAAGCTGAACCAACTGGACAGCCAGCATTTCAACAGAGGAACTCTTACTATCAACTGCTAACTTGTTGTCCATCAGGCTTGAACGTGACAAATTCCTTGTTACGATCTCATCAGAAACAACAGGGTCATTAGCGGTAGAGGTCAGATCAAATACGCTTAAACTGGCTGTACCTACTTCTGCTGTCGTACTATCTGTTGAAACCGAAGCAGTGCTTTCCAGGCTCATCGCTGATACTGACATAGTAGATAGCGACATTGTTTCGATCATGTCACTTATTGTACTATCGGTTATATAGCATGGTCGCCATAGCCAGTATTCAGCTAGGATTGCGAAATCATCAACATCAATGATTTCTTCACTTGTGCCGGTATCAGCCCAATTATAATCTGGATTCCAGATATTTGGTTCTTCCAGCCAAGTAGCAGACATACCAGCAAATTCGTATAGGTCTATCCTGCTATCTTCGTTAATGTCATAGATGGTATTGGTTTCCCAGCATGATATCTCATCTGCACCCATATCTACATCATCATCTTCTAATCTGTTTGAACCATCGATATCTACCTCATTTACCGTATCAACAGCAGAAGTCATACCATATTCTTTGCAAGGTGATTCTATTGACAGGTGAAGATCATAATAGTCTGAAAGTAAGAAGTTGGGGTCTTGTTGTGGATAAGCAAATAATGGGTCACACTGGATGTTGTAATTTGGGTCTTGCACACAATCATCAAGAATATTATTCGGGTCTAAATCCTGAACACAACTATATTCAGGAGTAAATGGTCCGCTAAGCTGCAAGTCATTTTCCCAGACAATATTACTGATAACCTGAACTCCGCCATCAGCAGTTATACCAGTGCCGCTATTATAAGCGATGGTATTGCCTCTGATTTCATCAGATGAGTTTGCTCCTGCAATATTAATACCTCCGGTATTCTTATGGATAAAGCTGTTCAGGACAGAAATATCGCCATTGCTATCTGTATTGATAGCCGAATATCCATTATTGTAAATATTACAATTAGAAATCTTTATAGAAGAATTTTCTATATCAATACCATAAGTAGTATTACCAGTAACTGTACAGAATGAAATTTGCGGAGGATTGCCAGTTGTGCTTGTATTGTTAACTTTGATACCGGCTTGACCGCTGTCTTTAATGATAAAGCCATTCAGGACAGTATTATTACCACTAATTGTTACAGCGTTTGTTTTTTGTTCTTCGCTATCGTCATAAGGATTACCGTCAAGAATAGTCTTATTAGTAACAATATTACGATCATCTAAAGAGATTTCATCACCGGCAAAGCCGCCATACATTGACAGGCCTTCGTACAGTTCAAAGGAATCTCCAACTAGGTCACAGTATGTTGTTGGTGAATATGCACCAGCAGCAACCCAGATAGAATCGTAATCGTAGTAACTTTCCTCGATAAACAGCATTGCCTGGTTAATATCTGTGAATGCGTTGCGCCAAGAAGTTCCTGATGTGTAACCAGACGCATTTTGATCAACATACACAACGCCTTCAACAGCATCATCAGAAGTCCAGTAGCCTACTTCCAGATGATAATGAGCCATTTCTCTATGCTGGTCACTTTCGTATTTAACATGGAATTTAATTGATGTACCAGGCTTCGCCATTTCGTTAATTGTTACAGTTAATGTTTCATTTACTGTAAAAGGCATATCGCCTAGATCAATTATGAAAGCATGGTTTTCATATTCATAGTTACTGCTCATAGCTGTTGCTAAGTCTATGTCCATTTCAGGAGCAAAATATACTTTTGCTGTCATATTAGTGTCTGTGCCGGTAAAGGTGCCGTTTAGATTTATGTCAATCTCATCGCTTGGCAGTATGTCATAGTAGAATTGAGTATCGTTAGGATCTGTACTAAATCCGTCATTGTCCAAATCAATCAACTCATCTGCATCATTGTAAACATACAGGTTATTCGGGTCTATACCAGCGGGTTTTATTATGTCAAAACCAAGTGGGACAAATTCGGCATAACATTCACCTGTATAGCCATAATACACAGAAACCAGATCATCGGAGTCAACTTCAAGGTCATAGTTAAAATCATTAGTACAGCCAACATCTACACCATTTTGTCCTTTGATTTTTTTATCTTTATCTAATATTATAGGGAATGTTTTATTTTCACTATCGCTGCTAGCTGGAAGACCGTTTGCTGAATTATATAAATTTACCGTTGTATTGTCTGCATGTGACAGCACATGAAGATTATCGTGTGCTGTAAGCATATTTAACAATACATAGTTTTCCAAACTACCGAACCCGCTGCCATCTTCTCCGGGAGCAAATACCAGCCTGTTGTTGTTATTATAGACAGCAACTGATATTGTATCTGTCGATGTAATTTCATAATACTCATTAAGTGCTCCAGGTCTTGTTTCCGGCCTCATGTCCATTTCATAAACTTGACCTCTCTGGACTGTAATTTCATCAAATGGCTGACCGTTTTGAGTAATGGTAATAGTTGTATCATCAGAATATCCAACAAATACAAATGTTTCAGTGTCTCCCTGATCTCTAAAATAAGTGTAAAATTCCTGCCCGCTAAATGTTCCATTACTTGCAGGTACAAAATAACCGGAATCTGTTACACAAAGCGCCGACACACCTTTTGTTGCAGTTATTTTAAGAATGCTACCTTCGATATCCTCTGAGTCAGTATCCCATTCAATATGCTCGCCAATATTGAGATAATTTGGATCTGTTGATCGCATCAAAGAAACATATTCTGGTAAACCAGTGTTAGGGTCGTCTTGACCTGTATATTGACTGACTTCTAAATATGTTTCATCTTCATAAGCAAAAACAATAAACTTACCTTCCGCGTCAGTGAATGAGGTATATAATTCACTACTTACACTTTTGTCACTTGGGTTCATTACATAATAACCACTAATACAATTTCTTTGAGAACCTAATATGGCATCACCATTTAATACTGTAAATGGGCCTGTTGCTTCAATTTTATATACCTCATATTTCTCTCCACCTCGATAAACATAGGACAATCCTTTTTTAATTATTCCAGACCATTGTAGCGAATCGCTGGAATCATAAACTGTAACAGAGTTGTTATCTGAATAACTGAAAATTTCTAAAGTACCAAAATCTATTACAGTTGCTTGATAGTCAGCAAGAACCGAGTTTTCCGTCAATAAAATAAATGTCAGCGCGCACATTACCCCAAGAAACATATTCTTCATAATAAAGACTCCTATGTTAAAAATCTACTCCAAAATTAGTAAATATTTCATTTAAGTATTTGCTATTACAAAGTTTGGGAAGTCTTCAAATACCCAGTCATTTTTCAGGGTATTATATATGATTCCTAGAAACTTCCTTGCTGTTGCAATAATAGCTTTACCTGAGCCACGGTGGCTCTTTATACGTTCATAATAGTTTCGTAAATATGGGCTGTACCGTTTAGCAACCAACGTGCATTGGACCAGAGTAGTTCTCGCCAGCTTATCGCCACGTTTAGTTATTCGCCCATGCCTTATTGTCTCATTAGAATCTGAAACTCTTGGTACAATTCCAAGATAAGAAGCCAATTTGTGCTCGTCGGCAAAGTCGTTAACGTCACCAATTGTACTTAGCAGTACAGTAGCTGAACGACCTGCTATGCCCTTGATGCTAGTCAGATTCTTATGCCCTTTAAGTTTCTCACCTTGTTCAGTAATATCTTTATCCAGTCTCTTGATATGATCATTCAGGCTACGGATCTGAGATACCAGCACTTCCAGTTCTATTTCAACTATCTTGTCCCATTTCCAGGACCAAATGCTATTCAAGCCTTTTTCTGTACCCAGAGATTCTTTCTTAAACTTGAGCCCATGGGCATTCAGCACATTATGAATCTTATTGATCAAAGCTGTACGCTGCTTGACCAGTTTATCACGTGTAACTGACAATGAATGTAATTGTGCGTTTTCTTTACTTTTCATTCTTGATTCCGGAAGCATATCTTTGCTCAAAAAATATGCTAATACTTTGGCATCATTTTTATCTGTCTTTTTAACTGACTTACGAATCACTTCAAACTGATAAGGATTCACTGGTATTGCCTTCTTGATGCGATTCTCTAACTGCTCAATAAACCAGCTGGTATTACCAGTAGCTTCGACTGCCAGCAGATCATCTTTTCGCAAAGTCTTTATAAAATCATTTATACGGGCAATCGAATAATCTCTTATGGTTTCTTTGCCCTGTTTAGTTCTTCTGCATACCGTAAAACTGTTTGTATGTAAATCTACACCTAAATAACTCATTTGTATCTCCGAAAATTAATGGTTCCGGAGCAGACTTAACAATGTCGGCAGCCACCAAACTCCTATACAAGGTCACAATGCCTTACGATGGCGATTCGATTACAGGTCTGATTATTCTCCTTTACGAGGTCGCTATGCCTCAAGTTTATTATGCAGCCTATAACCTATTCTGCTCCAGCTAAAACTCTTAATCTTAGCCGAAACTGACTACCAACTCGATTGTATTATATTACTGATTCTTTTTGTCCCTGCAGCTTCGTCGCATCGACATCGGCCTTCACAAATGCCCAGGTCGATGGCGAAAGTAAGAAGCAAAGGGCAAAACCCTGTTAGCTTCAGAGCTGAGGCTGAGGTTTAAAAAATCAGATTATTATCGTACCATCTCCTTTTCTAAATAATTATTTTCTTCTCTTAATGGTTACTAATCCGCCCAAACCTAATAAACAAAGTGAAAGGGGTTCAGGTAGTATCTCAATATTTGCAGTCCAAGAATCTCCACGATAGACAGGACGTACAATAGAAAAATCAAAACTTATATATGAACCATCATCCAAGATTCCAGATATAGTACCATCCCACTGGTCTAATTCACTATGGTTATATGATAATGCTCCAATATCGGTTAAATATTCCAAGTCAAGTGTTCCAGTACTAATTGATGTATTCCCAATCGTAAAATTTGAACCAGATAATTGAATTAATGCATTTTCGTTGATGATAATTTGACCAGTGATATTACCACCTAAAATTGTAATTATTGAATCGTCCTCTACCGTAGAGTTGGTATAGAAATTACCGAAATCAATAGTACCACTTAATATGGTAGCGGTTGAATTGTCACTCATGTGAACACCAAGATAATTATCCCCGGAATCGACAGTTAGTGTCTCATTCCCTTCCAAGATAATTGCCGCAGCATTCAATTGAGCAGCAAATCCAGCTAATAACATAAGTAATATTACTTTCAAATTCATAATTCATTCTCCTTAAATCAACTTGTTTGTATATTTCTCAAGATATTTCGATATCCTGGATTTTTATTAACTTCTTTTTTTAATAGTTATTAGACCGCCCAGGCCAAGTAAGCATAGTGAAATGGGTTCCGGTACAAGAGTAATATTAGCTGTCTCATCTGTGCCTCTGGTATGAGAAATGTAAAAGTCTATATTTATATCACTGCCATCATCTAGAATCCCAGATAAACTACCTCTCCAACGTTCAGCTTCATCGACACTATAAGTGATTGCGCCAAGATTTAATAATTCCTCTAAATCAAGCTCTCCGTAGCCTACAGATACTCCACCTACAGAGAAGTTACTACCAAATAGTGAAAGATTGGCGTACTCTCTTATTGACAATCTACTCGATGTAGTTACATTTCCACCTGTAATGGTCATTATTGCGTTATCGTCCATCCATGAGAATGAACCGAAATTAACTGAGCCACTTGACATATTAACCGTACCGTTGTCATAAATATAAAGGTCATCATAGATAGTGGCACCAATAATATTAGCTACTCCATTATCTGAAACAATAAGTTCGCTAGTTGTAAAGCTACTGCCAAAATCTTTTACTTCATCTCCATCAACTGATACATAAGCTTGTAGATGTGAAGTTATACCCATAAATAACATTAACAATAATAATTTTATTTTCATACCAAATTCTCCAAATAAACAGTAATTATATTATTCCCAGAATATTTCGATAATCCAATTTTTCATTATCTTTTTCTTATTGTTACTAATCCACCAACTCCCAGCAATGCTAGTGAAATTGGCTCTGGAACTAAAACTATATTTGCTGTTTCAGGCTCACTTCCTGTGCGGAATAGGCCGATGTGAAAAGATAATTCAATTGTACTACCATCATCTAATATACCAGTAATTATTCCGTCCCACTCATCAAATTCTGATTGGGAATAAGATATTAAACCTTGTTCTGATAATGACCATAAATCAAGTTCTCCGTATTCAATAGCTGTATCACCTATGTAAAAATTGGTTCCAGATAAATACAAAGTTGAATTGTCGTTAAGTTGTGCAGATCCTGAGATATTTCCACCAGAAATATATAATTGTGAATTATCAATTATCCATATACCGTCAACTGAACCGCCTAATACTGTAACTTCTGAATAATCTTCAAGATAAATACTATCATATACATCACCAACATTAACAGTTGAAGTTTCATAGTCTGTTAAATGTAGTGCTGCCGCATTCAATTGGGCAGCAAATCCAGCTAATAACATAAGTAATATTACTTTCAAATTCATAATTCATTCTCCTTAAATCAACCTGTTTGTATATTTCTCACGATATTTCGATATCCTGGATTTTTATTAACTCTTTTTTTTATAGTTATTATACCGCCTAGACCAAGTAAACATAGTGAAATTGGCTCTGGAACTAAAACAATACTTGCTTCACCATAAGCTGGGCTTATATGGTCATAGGCCATAAAAGTTATATCAATACTATTGCCATCATCAAGTATTCCAGTAATATTTCCAGTATAAGTTATCCACTTAAAATATCCTGTACGTTCAGTACGGGTTATTGCCCCAATATCAGCAAGATAGTCAAAGTCAAGTTGGCCATATTCTAAAAGAACGTCGCCAATATAGAAAGAACTGCCTGATAAAGTCATTTCTGGACTACCATACATCATTTCAAAAGTTCCAGATATGTTGCCACCGGAAATGAAAACCTGGGAATCATCTCTCATAGTATTCCAATTGTAATCTTTCTGAAGTACACCTCCAGTAATATTAACAATGCCATTGTCAGATACGGAAAAACTTTTTAATGAACCGTTTGTTAGATTAACAGAAGCATTATCATATATTGCAGAATCAAAAATATTACCACCATCAATATTAATTACTGAATGCCCCTTACTTTTGGTGCAAACAGAAAGGCAATTTAGATATGTTAGTATAGAATAATCAGAAGTATAGTCTGTATCATAACGATAGTCTGGATCATCCACAACATAAGTTTCATATCCATGTAAAGATATTTGAGCTTGTATTTGTGAAGCAAAAAATGCAATCATCAGTAATAAATATAACATATTTTTCATAAATTAAGTTCTCCAAATAAAAGCTTACGGTTTTGTACCGGAAGCTTAATATGGTAATACTATTTTTTTCTACCAACAATCAGACCGCCGATGCCCATCAATACCAATGAAATAGGTTCTGGTACGGCAACAAGAGTAATTTCGCCAGTTGTATATAGGTTGTTTAAATTCCAAGTACAGTAGGAATCAAATTGTATGTTGGCGAATGTATCAGATGGATTTAACAAACCGTTCCAGTCAAATAGATCAAAAGTTACTCCAACAAGTGACTCGACATTAGTGCCATTTGCGAAATCCAGGTTAAGTGTTCCACCTAAGTCAACTATTGCACCATTTGTTAGTGAAATTTTTGAAGCCCAACTACTATCTTCAAATATAAAAGTCAATCCACCATCTGAATCAATTAACAATTTGTCTTCTATTGTTATTCCGATATCTTGGTTAGTCTCCCACCTTTTATAGAAGTCACGTATTAGTAAAAACTCGCCACTACCAAGTTCGAGACCTTCAATACGACCATCAGGAAGAATTGTGTTTTCAATAATCGAATTAGACAAATCTGGCACATAACCATTATTTCTCAAGTCAGCTCTTATCAGAATAGAGTCAGTAAAATCACCTCCGTTAGCGAGTCCTACGTTCATTAGACTAGCGTCAGTAAAATTGGTATGAGCTAATTCGGTATTACTGAAACCTGATCCAGATAGATTTTGACCTCTGAAATCCCAATAGGACAAATCTTGCCCTGTAAAACCGACACCTGATAAGTCTCTATTTTTATAACTTGCAGTAGAATAGATTTGTTCCTTTTTAAATCCTGCTGCTAGTGAAAAACTGGAATTGTTAATAATTGCATCTGTAAAATCTGCATTTGTTATATCAGCCCATAAAAAGTCTATATTTGTAAGGTTTTGTCCTGAAAAATTAAAGCCTGAAACATCTACATGGGACATTGATACTCCAGATATGTCATTATCCTTATAACTTGCTGTTGAATACAGCATTTCTTTTGTTAAACCTTCAGAGTAACCAAAATCAGCATTTTTAATTACGGCATCAGTAAAATCAGTATTTTCAAAAGAAGTTCGTAAAAATATAGTATCTGAAAGATTTTGGCCGGATAAATCCCAATTCGATAGATACCTGCTACTAAATGATGATCCAGATAGATTATTGTTCTTATAGCTTAATGTTGAATATAAATTATCTTTTGTAAAACCTGTATTTGCGCCAACAGAGGAATTAGTTATTATTGCATTTGTGAAATTTGTATTTTGTAAAATAGCCTGGCGAAAACTAGAGCCTGTTAAATTTGCATAGCTAAAATCAACATTTGTTAAGTTACTTTTCCAGAAACTCGATTCAGTAAAGTTAAAACTATTCATATTACTATTATTCAAATCAAGCTGATGGAATGTAATACCTGTTAGTTGTTTATTTTTGAAACTTGTAGTAGAATATAATTGAGATTTAGTAAAACCTTCTACATCTCTAAAACTTAAATCTTTAATAATAGTATTTGTGAAGTTGGCATTAGATAAATCAGTATCTCTAAATACCACATTAGTTAAGTCAGATTCAGAAAAATCTGAATAACTTAGTATGCAATCTAGGAAGATAGAATCTGTAATATCTCCATCTGTAAAATCAGCATATTCCAATGTATGTCCGCTAGTATCCCAATTTCTAAAATCTTGATTGGGAGCTATATTTTTGCCATAAGTTCCGTAAATCTCTCCTCCTGTATCCCATCTATAGATTTTCGCGTTAGAAATGGTTGCAGATATCATTATTGTGAAGATCAATAATGCAAATCTTTTTTTCATAATAGAATTTCCTTCTCACAAGGTGAAAATGGGATTCCAGCAAAAGCTGGAAACCCATATATATTATCTTTTCCTTCTTATAACGAAACCACCCAATCCCAGTAATGCTAGTGAAATTGGTTCAGGAACGATAGTGAACTTGATATTCTCAAGTACAGGGTCGTATTCTGGCTGATCTTCTAATTCGATATTAAATGTGTCATAGAAACCATCACCATCATTATCAACATTCCAAACACCCGTAATCAAACTGCTGCTTGCAGTATATTCCCGGCATATGATTTCAATATGGGGGGTATATACATCGTTAGGGGAATATACGTCTTGGAAGCTTAATATCTTATTAATACTTCCACCTGATAGTGTAGCCGTAGCATAATAATCTTCTATGTATAAATAACCAATCTCGCCGCCAGAAATTTCAAGCGAACACCAATCGCTTATATCGATTATCGCTATTCCCCCGACATTTACTTGCAGAGGAGTTGTATCCTCTACTACGATGGTACTATAGTTAAAAGCATCTATTTGATATGCACCACCACCAGTAACCAATAAGGAATCGTGATTTTCTATTTTTGTTATTCCAAATTTATATCCATCTGAAATTACATAAGCGGCAGCGTTAGCAAAACCTGCGAACAGCAGCAATAAACATAACATCTTTTTCATTTTGTAATCTCCTAAAAGGGGTTATTTGTTTTTATATTTCTTAAATTTTGTATCTATCGAATAATAGTCATTATACATATCATCCAGTATTTCTTCCAGTTTGTCTATCTCTGCATCGACATCATCGAAATCAAATTCAGAACTGGTATTATATTTTGAATTTTCCATTATATCTATTATTTGGTATATGCCTAAAACGAGCATAGCGATGTTTTCTCTTTCTTCCTGATCATCAATACTGATCTGTTCTGCACTGGCAATGCTTGCTGTAGAGTCAAGAGATAGAGACATTGTTGAAGCCGTTGCTACATAATCGAATCTGCTGTCCTGGCTGACTTTCCAACAAGCCTGCCATAGCCATTGGTCTGTAAATAACTCAAAGTCAGATATATCAATCGTATAGTCAACATACAAGTTACATTGCTCGTTCCAGTTATCTACAAAGTTCGGGTCATAGTTATTAGGATCAGCTACATAACTCGGAGTATCTGGACTATTTGTCAGCCATGCAGCAGACATCAAAGAAAATTCCTTTAGATTGACTATACCGTCATTATTCCAGTCCCTTATATTATATATATCATCTTCGGTTAGGTCGCCGTCGCAGGTATTTACTTCATCTGCTCCAATATCTAACCAGTAATCATCTATTCTGGTTTCGTTATCTATATCTACAGAGCCAACTTCTGTACTTGTTAAGTCTGAATCACCTCTATCTATCAGCAAAGAATTATGAGCCAGGTGAATATTATTAGGGTCTCCAAGATAAGCAAACATTGGTTTGCCAGAGATATTGCCAAAAATATCATACTCGGTATAGTAAAGGCCGTTAGGGTCATTAATCGAGTCCTGGATACAGCAGAATTCTGGATATTCTATACCTGACATCTGTTCATTATTCTCATTGTTATAGTATAGAATACACCCATTTACTTCAGGCTCCATAGCATTTGGGTCTGATTGAACGTACGATAAACCCATATTGTAGTTATAGGCAATGGTATTGTTATATAATACAGGAGGTTCGTTTGGGTCAAAAATACCTATTCCAAAGGAAACATCATTACCATTACGTGTTATAACGCTATTTGTTAAGGTTAAGTTTGAATTTAAGGCTAATATACCGTGATTACCATTGAAAGATGAAAAACAATGAGATATTACAAGGTCATTTCCAGATCCACTGTGGTATATTCCCTGTTTTTCATTATATCTCACCTTATTCCAGTTGAGAATAATATTTCCATTTTCAAAATAAAGTCCATGTTCAGATTTCAAAACATCGCAGTTATTTACTTCACAATTAATATTTTGACCATATACCGCATATGTGTCAGCAAACTCCACAATAAAACCATCCAGGATACTATTATTACCCAAATTTACTATGATTTCGTTTTTATGAGTACCATCAATTGCACCGGTCAAAATCGTTTTGTATTTATTTGGGTTTCTTTCCTCAAAATCGCAACCGCCAGTCTTAAAACCACCATATAATTTTGTCTCATAAGGCAACTCAAAATTGTCGGCAGTTAAATTCCCAGGACTATAACTACCCTCTGCTACATATATCCGATAGCCGGTAGTCGAACATCCTGCTTCTCTTGCTCTTTTCAAAGCATCTTGCAAGTCTGTGTAGGCATGTTCCCAAGATGTTCCTGTATTAAATCCTACTGCATTTTTATCAACCAGAATTAAGTCAGCATCTTCTGTCTGCCAGCAGCAAACAGGAGTATCATTGGTTGCAATACCAATCAAAGTATCTCCGCTATAAATATGAGCTATATTATGAAGAAACATACCGGCTTCTGCATGTTCGTTAACTGTTACAGTTAATGATACACAACCTGAATCATTGTTTGGGTCGATAGTATCTATAGACCACGTATATGAATGATTTAGAATATTATAATTTGGATCTGGATTAAATGGGTCGATTGCGAAATCATAGTCAACTCCATAAGGCAGATAATCCACTATAGTGACATTCTCGAATGTTTTATTCAATATATTGTCCCAACAAATTACATATTGGATATCATCTCCAGGATTACAGCATTCTGTTCCGGTCCCATCATTATCAATTATTACACTGTCTTTTGAAAGTTCAACTAGTTCATAAGGATTTATATCTGCAGCAATAGTGACTACTTCATCAAATGTTTCATTAAGTTCAAAAGGAGCGAAACCTGTACTCCAACTTGCAAAAGCGTTGTGGTATGATTGTCCCCAATAAGCCATGTGGCTAGGTTCTAAGCCATCAAATATGCCACTTGCTATACCTTCGGGGGTGAATTTTGTTACTATTTCACCAATATTTTCAGTGCTTCCTTCGAGTTCTTCGGTACTGATATTCCAACTTTCAGGGAGCCAAGAAAAACCATTCTCGGTAGTATCCCCTAGAGCTATTAGACCGGTTCCATTGCCAGCTAACACATATTCCATAGCTTGAGAAAAAAACATGTCCGCTGGTTGAAAATCACCACTGTCATGTCCGCCAGCTGCAACAGCAGTATGATAGTCCGCATCATGCCCGCTAATTACTGCTCTACCTGTAATTCCAGCTTCAATCACTGTTTTAAATAAACCGCTGGTATCTCCATTTGCGTTCCAGCCGACAATTAGGATATCGTGTTTGGTTTCGGGGTCTGTTAAGTCCTGAATCGTAACTGGGTTTTCAATTCCACTTCTGTATGTGAAATTATCTCCAAGATATTTATCTTCTCCAAATAATTCTTTCATTGCTTCGACAATATCTGTTAAGTCGCCTATCTGATTATCTTTAGAACCGCAGTCGTAAATCACGAACCTGTAATTATCTGGATTAAAACCCAGTGGTACAGAACCGCTTGTACTACTTACTGATGCTGCTAGCCCGGAAATCTGAGAGGGAGCTACAGTTTCTATAGTGTTTCCAGAATCCAATACAATGGTATCTGCTAATACCCCTGATGCGAATATTGCTAATAATCCAATAACCAAATATCTTGTTAATACATTTCTTGCCATTAACCTCTTTTTCCGCTTCATTGCATAGCATCCTTTCCATTTTTGCTACATCAACTTCTATCCTCAACTGTTCACGTTGAACAGTATTTTCATAAGGCTGAAAAAAACTCACTCTAACATAGTTCAACTAACTCAACCACACTCTTTGTTTGCCGGATATGCCCATAAAAAAGGGGTACTACCTACACCTTTCACAGAGGTCCGGCAAAGAACCCGAAAAAGCTATGTAAAGCAGTACCCTGACCGGGTACTGTACCTTTATCAAGCTTTTTCTTAAAAATTTTGCCGTTTCCTGTGAAAGCTTCAAGAGATCAGTATTATTGCAATATTCAATTGTCACGAAATCATGGCGGGGAAATAAAGAATTTAAGTCCCTTTTGTGCCAGTTCCGCAGTATTTTTATCCTAAGACATACAAGTGAATATGTCAAAGGAATATAGGTTGGTTTCATTTTACTTTCCTTCTGACTCCAATATAAGTGTTATATATCTCCTATATTTACATTTCATCGTTAAAAATCAGGCCAACGCAATATACATCTTCATATTACTAAAATTACCCTATCTAAATCAAGAAGAAACCGGGGTAAAAATGGCTCTAATTCCTATTATTTTCTTAATTTATAACAATTTTAAACCTTAATTCCTAATCAGTGATAAAAAAGGGGTGTGATCTATCCTATGAAATATTGTTATGATTGGGAGTTTATCAGTAGAACAGATCACCACCAGCCAAAATATCATTTTATTTGTTTTCATAACTGTATTATTACCAGTATATTAAAGTACGAATATAAAACGGAGAGTCCCAAAAAGAACAGAGGTTCCAGCGGGCGCTATGCCGTTATGCTCATCGGAGGCCCGCTAAAGCCTTGCTAAAGCATAAGTTAACATAGCGCCCACAGTAACCTCTGACATTTGATATGAAAATGAGTATTACTGAAGGCGCTCGCTTACCCGATGCGTTAGCATTTTTGAAATTAGCGGTTTCCGATGCTGCATCAAATAACGATACCTTACATAATCCATTTTTATTATGACACTCTCAAAAAAATAATGCAAGAGTATTTTTAAAAGATAAACCACATTTTTAACTTGCTTTCTAATTTGTAAATTTTCATAATAGAACCAACCAATTTGCATCGATATTCGATGGGGCCACACTCCCTCATCACTCCTTTTTATAGGTGGGTTTTATAAGACAACCCGCCTTTTTTATGTTCTCAGCAGTTTACCTAATGTAACTCTATTGTATGGATGTTCTTTGTTATAGATACTTATCAACCTTACTGCTTCGGTTGTTTTACCGGTACTTTTTAGGTTCTTGACCTTCTTTTTTAAATTACGTTTATCATAATCATCTATACTGCCAAGCAATTCATCAAGGTCTGGAAGATGCAATCTTTCGAGATAGTCGCGCAGATCCACCGGCAGAGCTTTAACTGCCAGAGCGTCATCAACATAGCTGTTAAAATCATTTATATCATGCTGTTTGAGGTTGCCGTTTTTAGCTATTTTACGCAACTCTGTACGTCTATCTCGCATATCGAAGAACTTCTGCCAGAGCGAGCTGCGTCTTTTTTCAAGTTCAGAACCGGTAACGCGCGAAGCTGTACCGGAATAAATCAATATCTCAAGTGCGTTAAGTCCTTTTTCGTGCATCCTTCTACCTGCTGAAATTGGTATAGGCTCAAGATATTTTGCTTCGTGTATCATAAACTTAACTGCTTTGCTGATCGGATTGTCAGAGGCATACCAGACCCGCTCCCCCTTCCAATCAACTAACACCTTACCCTGGAACATTGCGTCAAAATCATTTATCACTGATCTCGGAATACTGGTCATCCCCCCTGCTGTCTTTACCAGATAGCCAAAGAACGATTGTAATGATTCTAGCGGTCTGCCGGTAACTAACTCGATAAAAGGCTGTACCAACTGGTGAAAGTAATCCTTGTCGGTTGTCATTATATCGATCATAATAGGCCGACCTTTGTTATCTTTCCTGCCGGTGTTAATTTTGAATAAATCTCTTAACCATTCTTCCGGATGCTCTCCTTCCTCCGGTTCATCTGGCATTTCACCGGACATTATAAGCGAGCCAATTTGAGCGATAGTCATACTAAGTATCAAAAACAGCGGTATATTACGCAGGCTGCGAATATCACGCCCTAACGGACTTTTGGTCAGCTTATTACCTGCCACTGCATCCAAAGCCCTTAACATGGTCCTGAAATTACCTTCCCTGAACCCAGGTGCAAGACAGACAAACCGCATAAATGAGGTCGTTGTTGGTGATCTGCCGAATATCTTTTCATTCATTTCGCCGTAGAAGTTCTGTCCGACTTTGATTATCTCAATCATTTCAGCATCGGTTGGCTCACGACCAAGTTTTTCAGTTAGCATATCAACTTCATCTGAGAATTTATGATATTTAACTGCCGGTATAAACTTTTCAAAAGTCCATCTATTAAAACGTCCCAGTATCTTATCTACTCCCCTGGCAGGTATCTGCAACCATGCTTTATGCAATTTTAATTCTGAATGTATCCATCTGTTAAAAACCTGCCTGGACTCGATTTCCAGTGAAGAAGTATGACCGCCGCCTAAACTCACATATTTACGATATCTTTCTGACCTCTCGATTTCTTTTGTGATTTTGTACTTATTAAATAGTATCTTTGAATAAGTTGAAGGCTTTAACATTCCTCCCCAACCGCCGGTATCTACTGCGGCCTGGAACATAATAGTCTTAAAATGGTGCATAGCCCACATAAACTTAATCCCGTTAAAGAAATGAACTATAGACCTGAACATTTTCAGCCAGCCTTTACTTGTCATATTGACACTGTTAAGCTGTGCTATTGGTTCATACAGGTCAGGATGCAGCATTAGACCTTTAAAGATCGGCTCAAATGTGGAGCTATCCCCTTTTAGATACAGCTTTTTCCACTTTCTAAGATGATAATTATTAGCATCGCCAGTTCTGACAATACCGTTTTCATAATGATTTTCCAGTAGATAATCACGCAAACGCACCATTGCGGCAAGCCTGTTAATTGCCCCAACTTCCCTGAAGGCGTTGTGGGCAAGGTTATCATCTTCCAGTTTCAGGCCCAAGGCATTAGCATCTGCAACTGTCGGTATTTTCTTGGTTTTAATCATACGCTGAGTTGTAGGGTAATACTTGCTCAATAATTCTTCTGCTCTGTCTGGTTCAGTATATGCACCATAAAAGTATTCTTTACGATACATCGCATCAACAAAATCCAGACTTTCCAGCAGGTTAAAGGCTTTATCATACAACTGCTGGAGATATCTTGCATATTCTTTTGCCAGAGGCCATATATTTTTGCGAGCCTTATCTTGAAGATGCTTTCCACCTGGCGTATTAGCTTTACCTCGATAATGTGCTATATATCGCTTTTGATCTGCCGGTAATCTATCAATTGCATCTGCCAGTTCCTTGAAAGTCATTTCAGCATTGTCAAGTTCAGTAAAGCCGTATTCCAGTTGCCCTGCCTCAGATGCCGCCGCCATTTTGATAATTTCAGAATAAGCTTCATCGCCGAAAGTTCTTTGTACCTGTTTAGCAGGTTCTAATACCTTTTCAATCTTTCCATAAACGCTGAAAGCCTTTTTCATGGCACTTTTACGATTTTCGGCAAAAAGTTGTTTTGCTGACTTTTTACCCTCATAATTGCGGTTAGCGTCGATTTGCTGCTGACGAGTTTTTTCAGGAGACTGTTTATGCTTTTTCCCCCAGGTCTTGCCAAGTTTCTGGACATAACGATTAGCCACACCTTCCGGTCCTTTACCGACCATCTTCTTAGGGTCACGACCTTTAGGTGGTTGATATTGCTCGTGCCGGCCTTTTTCTGAATTATTAGTATGCTGCCATACCCGACCGGAATATACCTTATTAAAGATATCGCCGATATTTGGATTACCGGTAATAGCTGTCCAAATTCGACGGAAAAAGTCTCTTATCTTCTTAAAATACGGATATCCTTTCTTATCCTGCATCGCCGCCCACCTGCCGTAAGTTTCGGCAGCCTTTTCACTATCACCATCAAAACGCTTCAGGACAATACGCTTTTCCTTATCAGATAACGCAATATCCATAGCTGCATGAAACTGTTCATGGGATAATGTATCATCGGTAGCATAGTATGATGACAACTTTATCATACCGTCAAAATTGATTATTCTTCCATCATCCAGTGTGATACTGCCGGGCAGATTATTCCAGACACCTCGATAATTCTGCTGACCGCCCGGACCGGCTACCAGAGAAGCATTACTAACAGTAATAGCTTTACCATTGGGCAAATTAACAGCATATACGCCCTGCTGGTCGGTTTCAGATACCTTATTTAATGATACGCCAAAAGCTTTTGCCAGCCTTGCGGTATTCAATTTGCTGCTAGATAGTTGACTTACCAGATCATCAGGTACAATATTAGCCGGTCCCTGAAAGTCACCGTTTAATTTTGCCATATCCAGCATTTCGCTGATAACGGTGTCCCTGGAAGGTACATTGACAATGGTTTTCTGCTGCTTGTCGCCATTTTCATTATCCATCGCCAGCTCAAGTTTCAATTTGGCAAGTCTGTCACTTTTCTCATCCAGTTCCTTTTTCTGGTCAAATGGTATATTTGCGGCCTTTTCAAATTCCGCTGCTCGTTTGGCATATACCGGGATAAGACTTTCCTGTTCGGCAAGATTACCAGCCAGCTTTGTCATTGTATTTTTCATACGAACCAGATTACCGCTGCCCGAAGTCCCTAACTCTAATATATGCCTGGTATGCAAGTCCAGATAGCCGTAAAACTCTCTGTTAGCAGCTTTACTTATATAAAATTCAAAACCATAATAACTGCCGATTTGTTCAATATCGTCGCCTTTGTATGCTGCCAGAACTTCGGTTAATGCTTTTCCAGCATCTTTTGCATCAGTGTAATGTCTGCCGTCTATCGTAATATCAATATTATTGCCAGCAGCTTCAACTGCCTGCTCATACGCCTGGACATCTTTTGCCATATCAGGCAGTTTTTGATTTATATAATCAATTTTTCTGTTAAATTCCTTAACATTGTTTTTGGCGTTCCACTGCTGACGCTGATGATTGTTTTTAAGAGCATAGAGCTTGGCAACATCAGCTTCCAGTGATACCAGCTCCATGATCTTTGGATTACCGGCAGAAGCTGCCTTCATCTCGGCATAGTTCATTGACAGGTTGTCAAGTTCATCTATATTGCGAGTTTCAGCACGTCCGGTCATAACAGAAGCGATAAACTTAGCCTTAGTCTCTAAGGTCTGCCACATATAAGCATCAAAACTACCCTTTGAAGCATATCTGTATGATTCTACCGGGATATCCCATTTATGATACAGATTCCCCTGCCGGAGCATACGCCCATCACGCTGTTCCAGATCAGCCGGTCGCCAGGGCGGATCCAGATGATGCTGGGCTGCCAGTCTTTTCTGGACATTAGCCCCTACTCCCATCTTGCCGGTACTGGCAATTAGTACCCTTATCATACCGGTACGTGCTTTCTCATACAGCTTTTCCAGTTGCAATTCCGATTTTGCATCGTGGATAAATGCTACCTGGTTGGCAGGTACACCCTTTTGGATAAGTTTATTCTTAATGTCATCGTATAGATTAAACTCACCACCGGATTTTGGACTGCTGTAGTCGCACCATATCACCTGCAGCGAGTTTCGTTCATCATCACGCTTGTATATGGAAAACACCCTGTTGACACAATCATTAACCTTGCTCTCAGGTACATCTGGCAACCTTTCATCAAGAAGTCTGATGTCAAGAGCCGCTTTTCGACCGTCAGTGACAATATTAAGCATATTATCTTTTTTCTTATCATTAGAGCCGCCCTTAATATCTTCAGTTCTTTTAAGCAGATAATCGACAAAATACTTGAGATATTCATTTTCCGGGGCCTGTACTACCTGGTGTTTACCATCTTTGAGTTTAGGGACCGGCAGATTGAGCATGTCACTGGTAACAATATCAGCTACACTGCGAAACATCTGCATAAGTTCAGGTATGTTACTGAACTGGCTGAAACGCTCTTTCATGCGATATCCGGCCCCATCAGGGGTTACTTCAGACTGTACCACTGTTTTTCCGAAGTTTGTACTCCAGGCATCAAACGAACTGACTCCCCTGTCAGCCAGTATCTGCGGTTGCAGATACTTCTGCATGATAAACATTTCAGTGACACTATTAGCTATTGGGGTAGCGGTCGCAAATACAACACCTTTATAATTAGTTCTGTCATTAAGGAATTGCGTCTTGAGCCACATATCAAAGGCACGCTGCACATATTGTGGACTGATACCTGCAATATCTTGTTTCTGGGTCTTAAACCATAAATTCTTATAGCCATGCGCCTCATCGACGAACATTTTATCAATGCCAAGTTCATCGAAATACGGCCCGTTATCTTTTTTATGTTTGGATTCCAGGGTTTCCAGAGTTGCCTTGAATTTCTCTTTGGCATTTTCCAGTTGTTTGACAATACTGCGGTTATCGTTCTTTTCTGCTTTGGCGGCCCTGATCTCATCTTCCAGATCGTCCAGCATATCAGAGAATACTTTCTCGGTATATTCCGGGTTCATAGGCATTTTTTCAAAACTGCTCATAGGAACAACAACAGCATCCCAATCGCCGGTACGGATACGGTTAAACAAGGTTTGGCGACTGGCAGGAGTAAAGTCTTTCTTTGTAGCTCGCAAGACCTTAGCTGAAGGGTATAATGTAAACAATTGCCCGGAAAAATCATCTACCAGGTGATTAGGAACTACAACCACCGGCTTGCGGGCCAGCCCTAACCGCCTGCTTTCCATTACAACTGAAGCCATGACAAAGGTTTTACCGGCCCCTGTTGCATGTGCTAAAAGGATATTACCCTGCTGTAAACTTCGCCATACTACATTCTTCTGGTGCGGGTTCAGTGTGATAGCGATATTCTGGCCCGGAAAAGACAAATGACTGCCATCATATTGAGCGAAGATCGTATTATTATATAAGTCATTATATTTTCTGGCGAGCCTTTCGCGTCTGTCATCATCAGACCATATCCATTCTTTGAAAGCTCTTTCAAATTCCTCCTGCTTGGCCTGAGCCGCAAGAGAATCTTCTTTATTAAGTACCTTTACCTCTTTCCCTTCGATTTTGACAGTATCATATATTTTCATGCGGCGCTGGTTCAAAGTTGCTTCCAGTATATCTAACGCGCTGCGTCTGGAAGTCCCCCACTGCTGTGTCTCGATAGCGTTTGACAGCTTATTGCCTCTTAATATCCAGCTTCCTCCTGAAACACTATAAGCTATTGTAACTGGAAAATGAGAAGGTCTGTCCAGTATTTTCATAATAAACTGCTGATAATCTTCAGGAGCTACCCAGTTTGAACCTAACTTAACATCAATGTCATGCGGTTCTAAATCCTCCGGCTGCACCTCCTCCAGTGCTTCGACATTGATTTTATAATCTGGATCATCTTGGGCCGCTTCCTGGGCTTTACTGAGTTTATCCCGCACATTGCCGGACAGATAATTTTCCGCAGAGATATAACTGCCGGTATCAGGGTCTTTATATATCAGCCCGATCAGTTCATCGATCACATCTTGAGTATCTTTACCGGTCAGCTCTGCCACATAATCAATATCGACCTTGCCATACTTATCATAACATGCCAGCAGACCATCTTTAGCAGTCTCAACCTTAGATAGTATTTTGACAGGACGTTGCGTTCTCTGGCTGAATACAGCCGCTTTCTCGGCGGTCTGGGTTTCACTATCATAATGTTCCAGACTCCGTAATAGTGGATAATCAGGGTCATGTCTAAACTGACCTGCATTATAATTAGTGGAAAACGGCTTGAACTCTTTGACAAAATCATCATAAGCCCGGTTAAGTTCCCTGCGGGTCTGCTCTACTTTTTCATCAGTAACAGTTTCATCTAACTGTTCAGACAGTAAATTAAGGGCGGTATCACGAACTGCAATCATTTTGCGATACCTGCTAACCATTTTTTTTGATAACGGTTCTTTTTTATCTTTAACTGTTCTGGTAACTTGTTTCAAATCTCCGTTTGCGTTCTGATATACAATTCCATCCTGAATAGTAAAGGCATTGTATTTGATATTTTCAGGGACCAGACCTTTTCCCTTTGGACTTTCCAAATCTTTGGTTTTCTGGTCAATGTGGTCATTAAAACCAATAGGAAGTTTCATCACGCCAATTGTATCAGCTATTGCCCTCCCCAGCTCCTGCCCTTCCACCGGCTCAACATTCAAAGATTTTTCTCTATACATTTTACCGGTATATGCCAGTTTGCCTAGAATGTGATCGGGGTGGTTCTGGTAATATTCATTAACTTTGAATATATCTACATCCTGTTCAATCTCGGCAATTTCAGTAAAGTCTTCACCTGCCGGAGATTGATCTGGCAAACGCTTCTGTAAAATGATAATATCTGTTACAACCTCAGTACCGGCATTGCCCTTAAAGGCGGTATAGGGCAATCTGACAGCCCCTACCAGGTCAGCAGTCTTTGCCAGTTCCTCACGCACACTGCTATCCAGTTTATCAAGTGTACCTTTACTGGTGATAAACGCTACAATGCCGCCCGGCCTGGTATTATGTAATGCCTTAACAAAGAAAAAATCATGTATCAGATATTTATCCCTGCCGGTTATATTATGATCTGACAGTTTATATTCACCAAATGGAACATTACTGATATGCAGGTCAAAGAAGTTCTCTGGAAATCTGACCTTTTCATAGCCTATTATCTTTATATTGGCTTTCTGATAGAGATTTTTGGCGATATTACCGGTAATATCATCCAGTTCCACACCGTATAGATCGGCGTTAATACCTTCAGGCATTGCGCCATAGAAATGACCAGTCCCCATAGAAGGTTCCATAACACGGACAGGTGCGATACCCAGTGATTTAAGCCCATTCCATATACCGCCGATTACTTCGGTACTGGTATAATGGGCATTTAGCGTAGATCTGCGCGCTGCGGAATACTGCTTATCAGTTAATAATTCTTTGAGTTCATTATAGAGGTCTGACCATTCAGAATTAGATTCATCGAAGATTTGCGGCTTATCACCCCACCCCGTATATTTTACTAATACTTCCTGTTCTTCGGCAGTTGCAAGGCGGTTTTCTTCTTCAAGCTTATTAAGCAGCCTGATAGCTGCTATATTGTTTTTAGCCCTGGTCTTTGTGCCTCGACCGGCAATATCTTGACCGGGTTCTATTCGATAGTTTCGTCCGGCTGGTCCTGATCGTCCAGATCGGGTAGTATTATCCAGGTCTCTTTTGATATTTCCAGAGCCTGTTGAAACGGCATTGGATTTTCCTTGTCGTTTATCACCTGATCCATCCACTCGTCCGCTTCTTTGCCCATCTCCGCGCACCACTTGGTCGCTGCTCCCGGACCTTGTGCTTTTAGCATCGCCAGACGGTTCGGACAATGGTCGTTCAGGTGTTGCCACGCCAGTCTTGCCGATGCCGTCTCTATTATGTATTCCTGATTCGGTGTCATTATCGTTACCCTTTCTATTATCATTATCGCCTTTTGCTGATTCAGAATCCAGTATTTTTTCTACGGAACTGTCTCGTTTTTCCATCTTACCACTGGTATCAACCTCTGCCAGATCGTCCCAAGCTGATTCATATAACGGACCTAACAGCTTTGTATGAGCGATATCCAGCTTATTGACCGAATACCTCACCAGGTCAGCAAATTTGTAAATACCTGCCTTAATAGCTTTTGCGGTAATTTTTGCAGTTAGCTCCCATAATTTCGGCTCCATCATGGGATTAACAAAGCTCCTGCCCTTGAGGTAATCCTTCAATTCATCAAAGGCATCATTTAACTCATCTACCGCCTTATCAGAAATCTTTGATTTTATACCGGCTGATTTAGTCCCTTTCAACTTGCCCTTGCGGGCAATATAGTCTGCCAGCTCCTGTTCTTCCATCTGAGTAACATCAATGGTTTCTTTATGGTTTGATTTAGTTTTTTCAGCAAAATGGGTAGTATTAGAGTTATCAGTCTGGCTTTCTGCCTTATTTATTACTTCCTGATACATTTTTGCGGCAGTTGTCTCGGAGATTTTAAGGTCAGTATTGCCTTCTTTATCCAGAAAATGCAACTGATATGGGAATGTACTGGTAGTGACATTACGCACTTTAACCCAACTGGAAACCGGAGAATTTTTTACAGCCTTTGTAATTTCACCTGGATTTGTATTTCTACCATTTGGCAAACTATCAAGCCAGCTTACAAAAGTTTTAGCATAAGTATGTAATTCCTTACTAAAATCGCCCTGACCTGTATTTACATCCGGTCTGGCAAATTGATTATCAGTTGTATAGTTATGCCTTACAACTGGTTCAGATTGAGCGTTTTTCTCAACTTCAGCAGAATTTGTATCTGCGCGATCAAATACTGATTCCAATATTCTGACAGCCTTATCAAACCGGTGTTGCTGCATATAATGTACCTGCCATGCAGATTTAGAAGGCGCCCATTTGAAAGCGATACTCTTTAACTGCTTGCGTATCTGGTCTGATGGCTTTTCATCAAAATACACTCTAATTCGATCATCCTCCCAACGAACCGCACCTCCCTTAAAAATTACTTCCTGACTGGCACTTCTGCCCTCTCCATAATTATAACTGGAAGCTGACTGTTCATATTCTGCATAAGGATCTGATTCAGATTTAACAGTTTGCTTAGTGTCGCTATTGGCTGGTTCCTGCGACTCTGGTTTTGGTTGTTCCTTCTGTTCTGATTTTTCCTCTTCCTTATTAATAGGTTGCTTTTTGTGCAGTTCTGTCCATTTTGGATCAAACAGATAATATTGCAGCATATCAAGCTGTGCGGGTGGCAGTTTATCAGCTCCGGTTTTCCGGTCCATTTCAAATACTCTGATATTATGCTCATCATTTCGACTCTTAGCTTCTACCAGAGCTTCAGAAATCAACCATGTATTGATACGCTTCTGACTATTCTTTGTTTTCTGACGAGTTGTAGTGTCAACCCTGGGAACCGGCTTTGTTTTGCGACCTGTAGCAGTTTTCATACTCTTGCCTGGTAGATATTTGTAATATCCGCCAGTATGGTCATCTGACAAATCACTGTCAAAAGTACCGAAACCATATTCAGATTTGCCTGTTTTCTCCGCTTTAGGCTGCTTCTTTTCTTTTGACTCTGTTGTTTTACCCTCGAACATCTCATCGGTAACAAATTCAGTACCTAATAAATCGCTAATATCAAGATAGCTGTTCTTAGCTCCGCTAAGTGTATAACGCATAATAATTACTTTTGCTGATACCTTACCAGTTTTATCACTACCGGTTATTACCAAAGGTTCTTCACCATCCGATCGGCTCTTATCGCCAATAGCAAAATCAACCTTATCAATACCTGTTTTGAGCATAGCTGTAAGCGAATCGACCATATTATCAGCAGAAAAACCAACAGCCTGACCATTATGGGCAAATATCGCAATTACCTTGTTATTAAACGAACCGGGATTATGTTTAATAGTTCCGGTTAAAACTGACAGTAATCTATGTATCCTGGTATTATCCAAAGTAGATATTTTATTGGTATTATTCGGTATCGCAGTACGCCATTTAGGGAACTTACCGCCGGTTGTGTCAGGACTGTAACCGCTGGTAGAACTGCTGTCTTTCCGGTACAAGGTATCAGATTGCGGATTACCTATCCGGTCCTGGATGCCGGTTACAGCAATAAGTCTCCTACCGTCAGTTGAAACAACCGTATTATCGTCAGGGTCAACATAAAAGCTCTCTCGCAAACTGTATCTGCCTTCAACACCAGTTGAAGCATGAGTAAAAACCGCATTTGTCAGTTGTTTGGGTGTATCAACAGGTGATACCGGTTTAATTTCTGATTCAAAGCGAGTAATACCATGCCTTTCGATAAGTTCCTCTGAAGCAGATTTGCGGGCATTAGCGGCAAAAGCCTTCGGAGATTTTACCATCATCCACAAGAAATCATCTCCCGCTTTAGGGGTTAAAGTATAGTCAGTTGGAAATGATAATAGCGAACGTTCATCTCCGGTAAGTTTACGGCCTAGCAGCTCGCCTATCTGACCGGCGTATTTATCCCTGGTCTTTTCAGTTACACTTTTACCATTGACAATCTTATCACAGTCAAATCTCGGAGCTTTATTTGCTATCTGCACCTGATCGACTTTGCCAGACTGTTGCTTTTCCGGCTGAATGGTAGTGTTGTCACTTTCAGAAGTATTTTGCTGTTTTGGCTTAGTCTCGGTTTTAGAGGGCTTTTCTGCCGGTTTAGGTGCTGTCTCAGAGGCAATCTCTTTTCGCTCACCTTCTGTTATCTCTCTGAAACGTGGATTATTCAGAGCGTTGTATGGCCTGATTGTACCAGGAGAATAAGCCTTTTTCATTTGCTCATCAGTATAAGGAATATTGGAAGCACTTCTTTCAGGTTTGGGCTTGACAACTTCCATATCAGTAACACCATTACGTTTGGTTTTGCCAACCTTATAAATAGTCCCTGAATTGACATCAGCAACATAATCACCCTCTGAAAATGCCGCCGGATTCTTGGCTTCATCTTTAGATTTGTTCTGGTCAGATTCTATGGTTTCGGCAGATTGATTATCTATCAGTTTGCGAACCGCATCTTCAAATTCACCTTCGTAAGCTTCCGAATCGCCACGCAAACCAAATTCAAAGCGGTCATCATGCTGTTCGGCTCGAACTTTTTCAACTATCTGTTGCAGTTCTGTATCCTCGGTATCATCCGCTAATATCTCTGCTTCATCGATCAAATCTCCGATAGTTGTATTAACATCTTCATCATAGCTATCAATAAGCTGCTTCAGTTCAACCCTGCTATCCGACTCTGAAGGTTTTTCTTCTATCTTTTCAGGTTCAGGAACCGGAGTTTCGACAGACTGATTCTCTGATTGCTGCTGTTTAAGCTCTTTAATCCTATCCTGCGTGTTCTGAATAGATTGCTGGGCGGCAGGTGAAATCTTATCAGTCATCTGCTCATAGAATATTTCTTTCTCCAACTTGTCAATTTCAGTCTGGATAGGGTCTGTTTCTTCTGTCTCATTTTCAGGTGCTTTTTCTTTGGCATCCGGTTTCTGTTCTATATTCTCCGATTGTGAAGTTTCTTCTATATTCTCCTGTTTTTTCTCGCCCTGCATCGGCATACCGGCAGCAGGTTTACCGACAAGCTCCTGTTCAGTAAAATTACCAGGCTTATAATGTTTGGACCATTGACTGCGCCAATGTGCTTCCTTTGCCTTTTTCGGATCGGTTAATTCTTCATATTCTGCTCCGCTGTCAGCTAAACGCTGGATAGTTGCAGTATCATCAGGTTTCAATTTTGTATCAGATGGGCCATCATCAGTTATAATAGATTCAGATAAATGAGCGGTTGACGGTCTGACCTCTATATATTCAGTCTCATCCTTTGCAGGTTTTCTTCTACTTAAAACTAACTTACCCTCATCATCAACACGCACATACGCCGTTTTGCCAATTTTATTAACAGCCTCCTGGATTCGGACCTCATCTTCTTCTGATATCTGCCGGTCGCCGATACTATTATGTCGCTGCGGCATATTATACCGGGCATTGACATCATATTGCTCAATAGTTTTTGGTAACTTACCGGCTATATCCTGCTGTGAAAACTCTCCCGGCTGCTGCATGTCCTGCCATTGCCGGTCATATTGAGCCTTTTCGACAGTATCTTTATCTGCTATCTCATCAACTGTCAGACCTAAATCCACTAACTCCTGAACCTGTCTGCTATCCATCCCTGTTACTAAATCTTCTAATGGGACAGGGTTATTAGCGGAAATAACAGTAGCTTTAGATTCACTTGCCTTATCAACATCAAGCGGATTCTGTCGCATTTTCAACAGCCAGCGACCATTAGGTGTAGGCTGTACGGCATACCGCCATGCTTTGGCCCCTCCTGATTCTTCAGTTATCATATCAGTTACCGGCTGTAAGATACTGCGCAGCTTCTCAGCTGTCTTTCTGTCACGAGTAGATATCTGCTGCCATCTACCGTCATCACCATCAGCCTGAACCATACGGTTGATAATCGTTTCAACAGCCTGTGGTGTATCACGCTGCTGCATAGCCTTTAGAGCAGTTTTATCTTTTTGTACATTGTCGATCTTATTTAATGTACCCTGAACACCACTTCTGGCAACACCAGGCGCAGCCAATACCCCCATCTCAACCAGCATAGTGCGACCATCAGTCATATTATCAAAAGCCGCTGCCATACGCTGCGAAAAATTAGCATCATCACCTGCCCCGAAATCTTCCACTCCGGTCGCAGCTCGAAGTATCGCACCTAGTTTTTCTTCGCCAAGTTCTTCCAGGAAGCTACCGTATTTGGCCTTATCAGTAATTATATCTGCAAATGCTCCTTTCGGACGTATTTTATTATATGCTTCGCCCAGACCTGTCAATATCTTACCAGCCGTTTCACCGCCCGGAGCTTTACCAAGTATATTGCCAATCCACTTACCGCCCTGCTTTAATGCCGAGGTAGTAAGCTCACTGCTGTTTTCTGTAAAAAGCTCTATATAAGTATCGCCAATAGCCTTTAACCAGGCTGTTGCAGGTTTCTCACCCTCTTTATATATAGTTATCCCTTTATCTGTAAGTGAAAATTCCGGTAACTGCCTCTCAGTAGCTCCGGCTACTACATCACCAGTAAACATAGGCATACGCAGTGCGACGTCACCGGCTGTTTTTAGAGTTTTAATACCGCCCTTTTTAATATTGTTTAGTATCCCCTTCTTGATAAGCTGCTCGGTTCCTTCTTCGGTAGCTTCCTTAAATATCTTTTTACCACCGGATTTCAGACTGCTTTTGATTATGTTAGCCAGACCACCGGAAGCGGCAAACTCGATCATAAAGGCCGGAAGCTCCGATATCCCCTGCGATATATCAGCACCTGGGGTTGTCCCTCTAATAGTCTGTTCTGCCTGTCTGGTAAGCCAGCCAAGAACAAGCTGGCTGTCATATTCCTTCAGATCTTCACCTGCAAGATTAACAGCGGGATCGGACATTACTCTAAGGCTTGGACCGTTAGGACCGGCAAACAGTGCCGCAGGTGATATATTTTCCAAAATATTGTAATCTTCATCCCCGACTCTCTTTCTCTTTTTAGCTGGCTTATACGACACTTCCGGATTCTGTAATCGCCGTATCGATTCCTGCAATTGAACCGCATTAGCGGCTCCCGTTGACAGACCTGTAACCGGTACTTTCTCAAGATGTTCGGAGATAGGCTGTCTTTTGAAACTCTCTGCTGCCCCTATCTCATCACTGGCTATCTGGGTGAAAATCCAATCTTTATCAAAAGTTGCCGTTATCCATTCAGGAGCAGATGCCATTAGCTCACGATTGGCAGCTTCATTTAGCCCGACACTTCTATACTCACCGGCTAAAAACATTCTGTCTCTGGCAGAAGTAAAGGCACTATCCCTGCCGGATAGGTTCACATTTGCCATATACCTGGCATAGTCGTCCGGTCGATTCTTTTTTGCGTGCAGAATATCAGCTTTCAGAACTCCGGCAGGGTCTTTTTTCTGTTTCTCATCCAGATATGCAGACAACTCCTGTAAAGCAACAGGTGTCATTACACCATCAGATGGGTCAGCAGGACCGTTATATAGATGTGAAAAATCCTCAATCTCCGGCATTTCAAAATTATGGTTAACTAACTCTCTATCGGCTACTATCCTGTCAAGTCCGGCCAGAATCGGGTCCGGCTCAATATCAGTAGAGCTAGTTATAGTATTATTTCCAATTCCCGCAAATTTTGAGTAATTTTCTTTTGCCACGATTGTTTACCTTTATACATTAGATAGATGGTTACAGGCTAACACCGATTACATTAATTAGGATTCTTTTGATATGCCGCTATCAGTTCTGCCAGCTCCTGCGCTGAGCCGCCTTTAGCATTAAACGCTTTCACATAATCTGCCAGCGTCTTACCTTCCGGCAGATTTATCTCGGTATCACCCAATATGTCTATCACATCCTGTTCGGTAAAACTGCCTTGCCCGGCTGAGCCAGTTGCCGGTTCTGGCTCTGATACTGCACCTGGAACTGACGGAGTGACATCACTTGCCGCCCTGACAGATGGTGATGATGAACTGAACCGGCTATCAAAATCATCCAACACCTGCTGATATTTAGACCTTTCATTAAACAGCGGCTCGATCTTTTCAAAATTGGCAAGCTTCTCTGTATTATAACCATCACCCAACGGTAGATGATGCGTCCAGCTCCTATTTTGAAGTTTAACATCATCGTGCATCTGCTGGTTAAATGAACCATCTGCATTACCCCAGCCCTGGCCGCTGACAGGTGAGCCTTCCCAGCCTTCACCGGCTGCCATTATAGAAGCGTCAATAGTATTAAGCTGGTCCAGGGCATTCTGGTATCGGGCAAGATCAATTTCATTAGGCTGCTGTTGAGGCGGCGACCAGGAAAAGCCACTGGTATCTATACCCATCTTCTGACCTAACGCCATAATATTATCCGCCTGCTGCTGAGTCTCGGCAGAGTTCAATAATCTGCCAAAATTCATCATGGTAGTATTATCATTATTTTGCTGCTGATATTGCATCATAGCGGCCCGCTGACCGGCATTGCCAATTGCTTCAGCGCCGCTTTGGATTCCGGCTGCCAGAGCCGCTCGCCTGGGGTCAAGCCCCCTTCTTATTACCTGCATCTGTGGCATAATTTGTTCTCCTGTATTATGAACCGGCAACGCCGGACCATCGCAATTATGATATTCAGCTTCAATTAGTCTCCGAGCCAGCTTGACTGGCGAGGTCTGGTCCAGGCTTTGCCTGGCTAGCCTGTTACTACTGCTGTCTGACTCTGACCGAGATAACCATTTAAGAGATTCAGAACTGACGACAGGTCAAGCCCCCCTGTCTGGCTCTGGATAAGACTAAGCATATCATTATCAAGTCCGGCCTGTTCATTTGCCTGGTCAGCTCCATATAACTGCCAGAGGATAGCCAAACCGTTAAGTTCCTCATTAGTCAATTGAGCTTCATTTAACGCATCTGTCCATTTGCTGTTAGCAAATACACTATCAGTTAATGCCTTGGTATATTCTGTAGATGCCGCCTGACTTCGCAATTGTTCCGGCAATTGTGCCAGCGACATCATACTTTGAGTTGCATTATATGCCCTGTTTTCATGTATCTGACGCATATTGCTAACATAACTGGCACGTTGTGATGCCAGCTCATCTTCCAAATCAGACCGGGCAACAGAAGTGGATTTATTTATCTGGCTGCCGAACAGGTCATTATCGCCAAACTGCTGATTGATAGCTGAAACTGTCTCATCATTAAACTGTTCAACTGCCGGATCATATATACTTGCATCAAAAGCATCATTAGCTGAATCAGAGTTAAACTGTTCAGAATAGCTGCTCAAGGCATCAGCTATAGTATTAATATAGTTTTCACTACCGACAGAGTTATCTTCTGCTGTTTCTACTTGCGACCATGTACCATCATCATTATGGCTGTATTTGGCAGGGTCAACTATCCAGTTGCCGTTACTGTCACGAGTAAGGTCATCAGCGGTTATAGAATCATTGTTAAGGTTATTGAGTAAATCATCCTTTGCTGTCAGGTCAGCCATATAGTCATTAACGGCTGCATCCATACCAGATAAGATATCATCATCTGCCGAAAGCTCCCAACCACCGGTTTCCGGGTTCCAGGAAACACCCTGATTTTGAATAACACCACTATTGTAGTTATTCAAATAGTCATTAAACCCGCTGTAGTTACCCTCACCCAAGCGGTCCATAATACTGCTGCGTAAACTGTCATTTGCCGCCTGACTTTCCTGTTGGTCGGTATAATACTGTTCAAATGCCGCTAATGCCGCATCTGTATTTTGCGTATTGACATTAAAAGGATTCTCAAAATCAAGACTGCTGCCGCGCCATACCAGGGATTGATTGGAATCATACCATTTATTAAGGTCTGAATCGTTATACCACGTCTCAAATGCAGAAGCCTTGTCACTGTCATAACTGCCTATCGAGTCAGTAATATATGGATTAGAAGTATAGGTGTCCTGTGAATCCAGCCAATCGCCATACTGATCGAAATATTCCGTTGCGATATTCCTATTACCAGGAACCGCCCAATATCCTTTATTCCCATTATCTTTCCAGAACAAGCTGTCGGAGCCACCTTTATTATTGAATTTTTCGTACCATTTCCAGTTCTGACCTGATGCTTTCTGGGAATCTTTATCCATTGCATTATAGGCGTTATATGAATCTTCCAGGTATTTATTATATTCTGATAAAACAGCATCATCCGGGCGGCTGCCGGTAGTATAACTGCTCATGTCTGATTTCTTATACCAGTTATCACCAAACTTATAATGATCTTCAACTTTACCAAGTGTATCTACCAGACCGCCGGATGCCATACCCATATCAGCTCCCATAGTAGCTGCATAAGCGGCTGATCTGGCCTTTGCCTGTTGCGGATTCTGGACAGAATTAGGGTTAGGCTCAACTATTACCGTACCATCACGTCCGACATGCAGCTTTTCCGGGCCATCCTCACCAACTACGACAGTATCGCCAGGTTTTGCTACAGCACCTAATGCGGCAAAATGAACACCAGCTCCATCGCCCGGTCGCTGGATATTACCAAGTTTTTGTGCCAGGGTATCAGCCTGACTTAATACCCCCTTCTGCCTATCGGTAAATCCGGCAAGTTTGCGAGTGGGCATATCTTTTACCTTATCCAAAAGCGAGTTCTGGCTTACTATCCGGCCTTTTTCATCCCGCTCGATACCGGCGAGAAAATCGAATAAATTACGGTTCAGGGTCTTCTGGTTCTTTGATAATGTGCTGACCTTCTTTATTTCGGCATTTTTCTGCAAGAGACCGCCCGCAATATTGCCACCGGCACTGATCGCCGCCGAACCTAACATACTCATAGTTACCGGGTCCATAAAACACCTCGTTAATTACTTTTTTATTATTTCCATGCAAATATTCTTACATCTGATGGATCTGCAACTCCACCCCAATTTCCTGTTGAACCACCAGGCTCCGTAGAAAATTGATAGGTAGGATTGCTGCCGTCAATACCAAAATAGATATATGATGATGTCAATTTATACACTCCTGCACCATAATCACCACCATGCACTGAGTTTGCTTCATTTACAATTTCAGGACTGGCGTGCGATCTGACATACAGCTTAAAAAATGATGGTACTGTCCCTAATCCATGACTTACCTTGTACGAATAATTACTGATTAAACCGGTTCCACTTGCACTTACTGAAGCAACACCACTGGAAGAACTGTTAAGCCAGCCGCTGTCAAAAAACTTACCTGAAACCGTACCATTACCGCTGAACAACAAGGCTGCCGGATGGATAATATTTGATGATTCTATTGTACAGTTTCTGATGTAGGTTTTATTGTAGCCATCCATGTAGGTGTTACCGTTGGTACTGCCGCAATACAGCAAAAAAGACATAACCCAGCCATTACTACCGTATTTACTGCTGACAGAAAAACCGCCAGGCGCTAAGCGAAGCAGTGTATCTCTTGATGTAGAGGTACTTGTATTACGTATTTTAGCGGCATCAACGATGGCAGCGGATATCTCTATGATGTCTTTGTAAGTACTCATTTCATCTTCCATATAGAGAACGCCATCTGTTATATTAAAAAATGCCGAACTGCTGCCTAGGAATCCTTCATCTACCCGAACTATTACTCTGGTGGTATAGGCTGAATCTTCATAGACGGTATAACAATGGATATAACGGTCGCTGTCAGTTGTCCCCCCTGTCCCAACATAAAAATATCCTTTCCGCTGACCGTTTACCATACTCATACCTAAAAAGGCTGGCCAGGTATTAGAAGTTGTGTCCCAGAACCCCATACCATTATGCCAGATATAACAGCCGGTAGCGTTTGCGGTACTCCACGAACCAGCAATATCATTTGCGGAGATAATAGCATTTATCTGCTGATAGTTACTTACATCCGGGATAGCGTTATTAACATAGTTTTCAGTAGCATAACCTGCCAGGCTGGGTATGGCATTATTAACATAAGTCTTAGTAGCATAATTTGTCAGATCAGGAATAGAGCCATCGACATAATCCTCGGTAGCATAATCTGACAGAGAATTATTAATCTTGGTATTAACCTGGGAAGATGTATCATAACTGTTTAAGGTACTGGAAAGTTCACCGTCAGTTACATAACCGCTTAGAGTAATTGATATCTGACCGTCAGTAATGGTAGTATTATAAACCCTATCCTTTAATAATATCCAGTCAGTGCCATCAAACTGATAACGCTGACCGGTAATATAGCTGTGACTCTCATAGGTAAAGTCAGCATTGATATGGACAATATCACCTACCAGCGGAGATTCAGGCATATCATCAGTAGATTCAGCTATAAAATTACCGATCTTATTAGCTATCTGCTGCCAGTTACCGCTGTTATACTGATACATCCTACCGGCATCAAAGGTATCGAAACTGCTATCTACATAGATAATATAGCCTTCTGCCGGGTTGACCGGCAGCTCGGAAGTATTTGATACATTACTGGAAAACTGCTGCTGACCGACTAACTGCCAGCCTTCAGCGGTATAGCTGTAAACAGAACCTTTAGAATAAGTATCATCACCAACTGTAAAATCGCTTTCGATATAGAGCATATCACCGATCTTTGGCTCATCTGGCATATCGGAAGCTTCATTGGCAATCAGTATATTCTGGCGGTTGCCGATCTCCTGCCAGTTTGTACCATCAAAGCTATACACTTCCCCTTTTTGAAATGTGCCAAAATCAGCCGTAATATACAGCAGATCACCAACACCAGGTTCAGATGGGATCTCCGCTGCACTTGCTGCGAAAGTTGATACAATCCCGGTAGCTGCGGTAGTAAATACCAAAGCATTATTATCCGGGTCAATGGTGATAGAACCGCTCCCGGAAGCTGATAATGACAAAATACCGCCAGTATCGATTGAACTGACGACAGTACCATCATCAATTTCGACCTCGGTAAAGCCCAGTTGTGCCTGGATTCTGCTGCGTCTGCCGAACTCAGCCAGACCATCGTGTATCCGGCCCATATAGTCCATCGCCCTGTCGAGATAATCTTCCAGCGACTCGTCCGACTGTCTCTTATAAGGTTTACTGCTCGGCAGCAGTTTATCAATATATATACCTAAATCACTCATAAACACGTTCTTATAGGTTTAAGTTAAGTTTTCCCATTAAATACCTAAACGCCTTCTCGCCGCATTGCGGTACTACTCCATTGCCCAGGAGTCTAATTCGGTCCACCCAACAGCCAGGCCCATCATCTGCTCCACCCATTCGGGATTTAACCACTCTTGGTCTTTCCCACCAATATTGCACACATCCGGGCGGAGCTGGCCATATATCACAACTTCCGGTAATTTGTCCATTCTGCTCCTGCCGTCTCTGCGAATTAGATTGTCCGCTGCTACCGTTGCTTTGATATCTCTTGCCATCGGTGTGGGCCATAACCGGGCGGCATTCTTGAGAGTTGCCCCATATTTCACTCCCTTTTGTGATATCCGGACAAACCGACCATTTTCCTTTGTTATCTCTGCCGGTCCCCCCTGACTGTCGAAACTGCTGGGAGTGGGCCAGTATGAACAATCTCTCCCTCCTGTGGCTCGCTCCGAGTTCAGCCGCTGAGAATATTCCGCATTCACAAGTGAAACCAAGCTCTCGCAAATCTCTGAGTACATCGAGCAATCCGAGCCGCACATGGCCCCGAACATTTTCAAAGAAAGCGATTTGCGGCCTGACCTCTGACAAAATCTCTCGTATAACCGGCCAAAGATGTCTGGGGTCTGACCTGCCCCGCTGCAAACCTGCGTTACTAAAGGGCTGGCAGGGATAGCCCGCAATGACGATATCAAAGCATCCTCGAAATTTTTCTGCTGGGAACGATCTAACATCCGGGTAAACAGCTTCGAGAGCCAGTTTACCTTCTTCTGCTTTTGCGACCAGATTCGCGCAGGCATACGATTCGATCTCCACCGCAACAATTTTGAAGCCAGCGGCAGGAAAGATTCGTTCAAAAGCCAGCTCCAGCCCGGCATAACCTGTACAAATCGAAAGTATTCGGATGTCTCTGGTATTATCCACACTGGCTACTCTATTTCTTCTTCCTCTGGCTGTTCAACTGAATTGACCTTGCGCATAGCATTAAACATCTTTATAAGCCTTTCGGCCCGCTCCTGCGGGGTGAGATCAAGGATATCCTGACGCACTAACTGCTGACCGCCTGAAGTTATATCCAGCTTATCACCATATATCTCAGGCAGATGGGCTGCCAGAAACAGCTTCTGGGCCGCAACATTGGCCGGAACATGGATTTTCTTTTTGACAGTCTTGGTCTTGGTATATGGAACCTGCTGACCGTCTTTGGTAACTGCGACATCCTGGGTAACTTCCTCACTGGTCTGGGTATAGTTGTAACCCTGCGCCCGCTTGATAAGCTTTAGCTCTACCTTTTCAGTAGCAAACTGATTCTCACCGGCCCTTACAGCTTCCCGAAATTCCGGTTTCTCACGCTTCCAGTTATTAAAGGTCACTCGTGATATATCCAGAAAATCACATACCTCCTCCACCTTCCAGCCCAGCTTCAATAGCTTTTTTACCTGTTTAGGAATGGTATTATTGTATATATCTGAATATTGATTTTTCCGTTTATCTGCCATAAGAATATAGATGTCTAATAGTAATAATTATCAGTATCATCTGCCACCTTAACAGGCCCTTCACAGCCGCCTATCACCAGATCACCACTGAAGCTTTCTTCTTGTGTTGTCTGCCTGGCAATATTAGCTGCCCGGTTATCGCAAAGGTACATAAGCATCTGAATAGCGATAAGCAAACTTATAACATCATCATCATGCTCACCATCAGGATGGGTAGGTTTTCCTGTCTTGTCATAACGCCAGGCGGACATCTGACCGATAGTCTTCCAGCAGGAAATAAAGATAAGTCTATTTCGCACCCAGCTCTGACCGGTTGTCACCATCATACCGCGGGTAGCGGCATCAGTACGCCAGCCTATCTCTTTGGTAGGTTCATCGCTATGCGAGGAATATTTCTCGCGCGTGTATAGGTTGGGATAATTCAAATGTCTTAACCTGCTCCTGGTTGCGCCACCGGAGGTATTATTGATCTCGATACCCATTAATGCGTTATTGTAATACCTGCCCAGACAATCCAGTTGAGTACCGAATATATCACTGTCAAACTGACCTTCCAGCTTTGCTACCATTTGTCTTGTATCTGCCCGAAGTACCGTTGCAGAGTTACTGTCACAGTCTTTTGTCTCGGATGGGTCAAGGCCCTCTGCGGTATCACCGCCTATAACATACTCAATCCCGGTAATAGGCTTTTGCCATATCCTGACCTTTGGATATGGATTATCTTTATCCTCGATAAATTTTACTAAAGGTTTTATCCCGGAACTGCGTACCTGGGTTTCAGAATCGATGGTCTCATCGACAAATTCACCCTGCAATACCGGCTTTCTGGCATTTGTCAGCATCTCACGAAGTATCGAAACATTAAAGACCGGTCTGCCAGATACCAGAAAAGCTTCAACATCACAACTTGGATATTCCTGTTGGAATAATTCTGGGTCATTCAGGCATTTACTGCGTATGGTTTCCCTGCGCCATTGTAATTGCTCATCGCATAGATTATATATCCGGGCAAGGTCGGTTTCATTACCATAAACCGGATGATCGTGGCTCGTTCGCTCGAAATCTGACGGGACAGGTGATTTATACTGATCGAAGATATGCCAGGGCAGAAATATCGCTACCCATTCTGTTTGGCCTTTACAAAGTGATATGTATTTATTATCCGGGTCATAAGGTGTTGCCCCGCACCATATATCGTAAAAAGTTCCACCCAAACCATTGGCGGTACTCTCCAATACAACACAGGTATCAGGAGTCACACTAGCATCTGGTACAGACTGCATAACGGCATTCAATGATTCTTTGGCAAAAGGCCAGAACGCAACTTCACTACAATGAACATAATGGTTAGTACTGCCACGGCCTAACTCCGGATTACCGGCTGTCTGGACGGCGATCAGTGAATTATGCGGAGCTTCAAACTCGATTTCACGTCTGTTATTATATTTCTCTCCCCGGCGGTATGGGTTGCAGTCCTGGAACTGCCTTACCCGCCTGAAGATATCGACCGCCGATTCCTGTTTATGGGCTACTATCATACCACGCCGATTGGCTTTGGTATTGATATCGCAATAGCTGTCGGCGCTGGCTTCGGTGGTAATACCCATCTGGCGGGCCTTCAGGACGATAATACGGACAGGTTTGCCACGCCTGCGCAGATCGTTTTTGACCTGCTGGACAATTACCTGCGCTCGATTGAGTTCCAGCGGTATCTGCTTACCCTGCTTATCGGTAATCAGACAATGGGCTTCAATCCAGTTGACAGGCTCAGATAAAAACATCTGCTCCAGACTAGATGTCTTTTCCAGGTCTGTTGCCATTTCGTAGATCAACTGCTCATCGAGATTTTCGAGTTCTTCGTGTATATTGAATTGTTCGGTTATAGCGACCAACTATAGGATCCTCACGTTTGCTAATACATTCTTTACACTCGTAATATTCCAGGCCGGTTATCCGGTCTTTTCTGGACCACCAGCCATACTTGCCACAATGTTTACATGGATACTCAGTCTTTACCATTTATGTAAACTCTGTATATATCCGGCCTAATTTAACCGGAACACCGCCCAATACCCGAAACATAAAACGAAGCTTATAGACCTGTCCGGTATCATAAGTAAACTTATACCGCTGCCAGGAGTCATCAACATTAACAGTACCAATAATATTAAAATCACCCGGACTGTCAGCACCATCGGCAGAATAGCCAAACTGTAACTGACCGCCGCTGCTTGCAGCTTTGGCCTCGACATATAACTGCTTACTGCGGGTCTGGGTTGAGATATCAAGGATATAATCGCCGGTAATCGCATACGGTTGAATATACTCACCTATATCTTGATAACAGCTTCTTTCGAAGGTTAATAGCAGATTCTGACTGCCAAACTGATACCCCTGCTTATCACTACAGCATAAATAATGGGCCATCTGCCAGACCTGCCATACACCTGTCCGGTAGAAATATACATACATAGTCCTGGGATACTGGTCTGAGCCGGTTGGAACAGCAAAGTATATGGCACTGATATCACGCAATTCACCGGCAAAGATACGCTCTTTATATGGGATGTTTATGCTCTCATATAGTTTGGACTCTATCTTCTGACCTATCCATTCAGGCTCTACCCCACCGGCATTAACATATACCCGACCATCACAACCCAGATAATAATGACCGGTTTCTGTTACTGCTATTGCATTAGCGGCATATAAACCTCTACCATTAACATCCACAAACCGTATCGGCGAAGTAACAGATTGGGTAGTATATCCGGCCCTGATTGCATTATCACAATAGACATACAGAACATCACCCAATACCGCCATATTAAGAATAACACTCTCATCTGCTATAGTATGGTCATAACCGGCAGAACTGTTAGTATCAGCATCATTCCAGCTACCAGGACTATTGAAATCCCTTCTCTTTGACCATCTCAGACGATACGGCAGAAACAACCATACCCCATCAGAAACCATTTCATAAGTACCACCCAGAAATACCCTGCCATCGAAGATACACATACAACGGCAGCTATGTCGGTTGCGGTCAGAAGCCAGAGCAGCAGTATAATGATCTTCATCAAAAACACCTTCTTCCAGCGAATATGGGTAATCGCTGTTAGATTCATAATAGCAGAAATTATATCCCAAAGCACCGCCCAGGGATTGCGGAGTTGTTAATACGTTACCGGCTTCAACCTGGCAATACTGGATATAGTCGCTGTTAGATGAGATAATACGGTCATACTGTCCATACTGATATAGAAAGTAATTGCGATAGTCCAGCCCGACAATGGTATCAGAGATAACCCTGCGATCAGAACCATCTGCCACACATATCCGGGTATTACCGCCGCTTCTATGGTCAGTCAAGCTCTTAACAGCCGCTATCCGACCGGAAGAACCTATCAGGCTGTATTGACTTGATATATCAATATCATTGAGTGTGTCAGCAGTATAGCCATTACGCATGGTCAGGACACCATCAGGCCCAACAATCCAGTTCTGACCGGCTGCCAGCTCATTAGAGCCTAACTGGTCGCGCGGTACGCCATAGTTGACACCACCTGTCAGACCAGCAATATTGACAGTCTTAGCGGTCATCTATCCAATCTCCTGCGTAGGGATTCAACTACTTTCGGGGCATAACAGCCAATAAATTCACCGTTGCCCAGATCACACACGCCCCTTGCCTGTGGTCTGTAATTACCATCTAATAGCGGATTGATTGTGCGGTTATTACTTTCAAGCACCAGGTTGACCGGATAGCTCTGATGTGATTCTTCTGTAGTATCACCCATTGGATCCCCTTGATTAAGACCGCCATAAGCATCATAACTCTCACCTATTCTGTTATAATCCCAAACGATATTATCTTCTACAATAACAGGGCCATAACCACGTCCGACACCAATACCACGTCCTAGTACCTTACAGACAATATTGCGAGCAATTACAACAGGACCAACCTGACCGGTTGCCGGAGTATCGACAGGTAAAGTCCATATCCCCTGGTCACAATCAAAAATAGTATTATTGGTAATACTTATATTAGTATGACAATGGCGTGCGGCAATTATCCCATGTCCCCTGCAATTATAGATAAGATTGTTATGGCACTCTGTTACCCAGCTTAGAGCATTGGAAGAACAATTTTGTATAATACAATTCTTAACAATATACTCACCTCTAGCAAGCAATGTTACAGAACCAGTGCCATCCCAACGCACCAGACCTTGCCCGCCATTTAATATACAACGATGGAAACTTACCTGGCCTGACCACTCATCAGCATCAGAAAGATAATCTACATAAACAGCAGCTCGCTGGTTTGCTCCCAGATCGAATTCACACTCTGAAAACTGGATATCCTGGGCATCCCTGAATTGGAACGGATACCAGTATTGCTGGTATAAGGTAGCCTTAAATACCAAACCACGAAAACAAGGCTGACCGAAACCTGAATTGCCGGTACTGGTATGAAATAAATTGGAAGTGTACATATTTTCATTATCGATAGTAGCACCAAAAGCACTATATTCACCATTACGGTCAACTGCCATATAAAGCAAGTGGTCTGCCATACCGTTTACTGAACCGTTAGATTCCTGCGGAAATGGCTTGATATGACCTTCGATAAGTATCTGGCTATAGTCTGGATAAAAGGTATGGTGTATCTCGGAACCGTCCCAATGACCACCGCACTTTATATAATCGATACCGTTAAGGCCGTAAAAGTCAAACTCCAGCGGCTCATCGCCATACATTTTAATATATATACCACTTCCAGATATCTCATAGATATAACCATAATAGAAATGAGCGTCCAGAGAGACACAAACGCCTATCCCTTCCTCGATATCATAACTGTCCTGAAGGCCGGATGAACCGGTTATCTTGAACTCATACACATAGTCAGGCATGACCTCAACATCGGTATTCTCAAAATAATAGGTATTGTAGTTGGTATGACCTGTAATAGCATAGGTAGCTTCCGAATAGGTGCTAAATGACCTATCACCATAATTGGAGCTTATAAGGTCAATCTTAAATATCCAGTCAACAGGCTCAAATTCAACTACAACACCTGTCCAATATATGCCGGAGCCGTCTGTAGCCGATATTTCAACTGTTTCACCGAGGGTATAATCTCCGGTATTAAAGTCGAGGTCTATGTTTATCCTTGTCCCGCCAAGCGGCACAACATTATATTCGTAATTGTAATTGTTACCTATGATATCACGAGGACCGCCATTAATATGAAAATTATTGATATTGGCCTGATAACCCGGCATATAGCCGCCGCCATTATATTTACTGGCTTCGGGCCTATCTGACATATAGAATTTAGGTGCATTGTTCATAGCATAATACCCCTATCTGGCAGTTGTAAGTTGTACCTTTGCCAGACAGGAAAGTGCAATATCACTCATTGGCTGGCGTGAGTAAGGCTCTCCCTCTGTCCCTTCCACGATCATATCCCATATTTCCAGTATCGCAGCTCCAATCTTAAACAACTCCAATGCGTCCAGGCCGTTCACAGGTTTACGTATATCAAGCCTTACATCAGGTCCAAACAATTCCCCTTGTTCTGCGGCAATTACTGTCAGAACATCAATAGCATCCAATATCGCCTTTTCATTAGCGGTAATGGTATTTCCTTCTGCCTGTGCTGCGGCAACTGCATCAGCTCCCATAGCCGGGCCGTAATTACTTTCAGCAGCGATACGAAGCAGCATAGAGACAACTTCCTTCTGCTCTACTGTTATACTGCCCAGGATGAGCTGTATTGACTTAATCCAATCGGCAATCTTACGGCTATATGCGGTCAGCTTCTGCTGTTCCAGCTTCTCAAGCTTAATTGTTTTTTCATCAGCCATTTAGTAACTCCTCTGTAACAAATCCGTCTGGCAATTCGATTTCCAAACCGGGCGCTAAATACTTAAAGGTATTCAGCAGATCATCTTTATTGGTATATCCCTGCGAGGTATGATACAGGACATGGCCGTTATCACATACGATTCTGGCCCGCCATTTCCTGCGTCTGTCCCGAAATACCTCAACCTTTGCATATAGTTCTTCCATAACACACCTCTAAGATAAATACCGCCCCGCCGCTGTTAGCGGCGAGACGATAAGTTATTCAACTCTATCAAAAGTTAAGCTGCTTCTGCACGAATCTTTGTTACAATCTGCCTGGTTTCAGATGTAACCTGAGACTGTTTCAGGCTGGTCTTAATAGTGTCAAGTGCCTCGGTATTATCCTTCAAGTCTCGTTTAGCCGTCTCAAGGCCCTTGACAGTTTCGGTGAGTGCCTTATCTACCACTGCCCTTTCCTGCTTCTCCTTGACAACCTCGGTACTCTTTTTCTTGGCGATAGCACTAGCTACAACAGAAACCACACTTAAAACACCGCTGGTAATGGGCCAATATGGATTAAACGGCTTGGTAGCGTTATTGATACCAACTGCCGCTTCTATCAGCCCTGCCGTACCATCTTGAGTAAATTCCTGTTGAGCTAAAGACTCTGTAACTTGCGTGATATGGCCCTGGACAGTATCAATCTCACCGGAGATATCCTTTGTCTTTTCAGCAGTCTCAGCGCTGATAAGCCCCTGCTCACTCAAAGTCTCAACTGCCGGGACAACAGTTGCCTGTAAAGTCTCGACTGTCTGGTTCAACTGTTCGGTCCGGCTGACCATCTCCTGAAAATCCTCTGCCTGATATGAAGCACACCCGCTTCCGAACATTATTATCAGAACCATCGCCAGGTAAATTATCAGCATCATCCCGCCAACTCTTGTCGTGTTCATACTCTTATTTCCTTCCGTCTTTTGGTTCCTGTTCACAGTGCATCTGAAACTGAGCGGCAATTACCGCAATTGCCTTCTGGTTCTCAGTTATCGCTTTCTGGTTACTGGTAGTAACTTTGAAGAAATACCCCATAAGTGCTGCCAGTACCACCAGTACAGGAACAGATATATTTGTTTTATTATTAATCTCTACCATGATAAGAACTCCTTAAAACTAGAAGCTTATATCAACATCAAGTGCCTTGTAACGACCGGCGATCTTGTCAGCTTTGGCCAGACCGTCAGATATGAAACCATTGGCCAGAACAGCCTTTTCCGGCTGTTCTGCAACTTCCAACCCTATCAGATTACCGACAATAACCGAGACAAGAGCCAGATAAAACTCATCCAAAAGGATAGTATCACTTGTCGAAGTCGGGTCTGCCGGTTTAATCGTATGCCAGAGATAAAGCGGAACATCGCTCTTTTCCGGCTGCGGATAAAGTATCAGCGTATTATTCTTTCTGGCATAATAGACCGGCTCACCGCTGCCCCGATCAGCGATACAAGGGATATCCTCATCCATCTGGACCGCCCCGCCCGGATAGCGTAATAGTTTGCGTTTAGTGCCGTTCGGCTCCATATAACGCAAGGTAATAACCACACCTACCGGATAGGCTGTCAGATTAAGTTCATATTCGCTCTGGTCTGCTACTGTTGCCAGGCTGTCCGTATCAGTTACAGAGCAATCAGGCAACAGCGGATATCTCGCTATAATATCACGCTGGAAATCACCAATCAGTTTGAATATCCTGCTGTCAGTTGCCAGCGAAACATCACTTACCCGACCGACCTGTCCCCGTACATCTGCTATAATTTCTCCTGCCGTTGTCACAAAACACCTTCTTCCTTAAATTACGCCAAAAGCCATTAACTGGACAGACTGGTCGCAATTACCATCTTCATCTACAATTTTAGGTATCAGTTCCAGTTCAACATGCAGACCAGATGGGTCTGACGTTACACCACCGGAAGAACCCAACAGCAGATAATCGCCGAGATTGACATCAACCGCAGTATTTACCAGATCTTCATAGTATTCATCAACTACAACTCCGGTTCCGTTCAGACTGATATTATCAGAAGCGGCGATAAATGCTTCCGTATCGCCAACCTTACCAAGTATCAGCTTCATGGCGGTTCCACCGTCTTTAGCGGTCTGATAGATCGTAATGCGGCCTATTTTGGCATCGACCGGACATCTGCCCAAAGGTACATTTACCCAGTCATAACCACTTACATGGGCGGCATCATCTGCGGTAACAGACTTAAATAATGGTCTGCTGCGCCTGGTAACAGTTACCTTACTGCCACGATCACCAAGCACTGTATCGATATGCTCGCTGATATACTTACCGCCCTTTACCGGATGGGCCATAAGCATCTGGCACATCTCGATCCCCAGATGAGTTTCCAGCCTGGAACCGTCCGGGAAATCCTCATCTCGAAACGGTATCTGCCTGGTCATTACCCAGGGGCCGTTTACTGGTTTGAAAAAGGCTTCCTTGAAGCCCTTTAACTTCTCTAATATACGAATCATTATGAAATCCCTCCCTTGAATAAGGGGTTACAGGTTTTAATTAAATACCACAGGCTAGATATTTTCTGCTGCCTTGACATAACCGATAATCGGCTTTAGCGGCGTTGCAGAAGCCGCCCTGGTAAACTTAACCGAGTTCGCAGTTACTAACAGCATGATACTATCGCCAATGGCAACAGTAGCAGCCGGGGTAAGTGTCTGCCCTTTCAGACCGCTAACCAGGCCCAGCGGACACACACCGCCAGTCCAGAACCAGCCGTAACCGCCGGAGGTCATAGCGGCAAGCATCACCGCTGGAAATGCACCAGCTCCCACATTATCACCGTCAGCAGTGACAACATAGTCTTCTGCCTCTTTCAAGGCGCAGAGCAACCCTGCAACAGCCAAAGCATCTGCGATATCACCGGAATCATATTTCAGGTAGGTGAACTGGCAGTATCCCCCTGCCTGTTCATCATAGACTGTAACAGTAGTTCCCGGTTTATAGGCCGGGTCTGTTACATTGGTTATGGCAGTACTGGCGAAGGTCTCACCATTTCGATCTATACTCAATTCAGCCGGAGATATTGCCGCCGTATAGGTCTGAAATAGAAGTCTTATATTTGCTATATCCATAAGATAAACCTCACATTTCTAAAGATAAGGTTTGCTTCGCCCATGCTTAAATTAGCTATGAGCGAAGCGAATACCTTAACTTATATCTTATTACTTGTTACTTATTACTGATTCTAATATACATTACCGCGCATCAGGTTCAAACAAGGTGCTTCACAAGTTACGTTACCCCTGAACTTGATATGAGCGAGCCATTGTTCGGTTCCGCCCTTTACTTTGCTCTGGTCGAAGAAATCCTGCACCTCAAACGCACCGTCTGTTATCTGCTCGTTCTTATTCTCCCAATATCTGATATTCCAGGTATTAAGATTTAGAATAAACATATAGTTATTACCGTTGGTACCAGGTACGGTCAGAGGACCGGCCAGGCCCTGCGGTGTACCGGCGCGAGATTTCATCTGGATCAGCTTGTGAAGCTTACTGGAATATCCGCTGCTTGTCATATTGCCCAGAGGCATATCTTTGGCAATCTCGACATTGTTATATTCCATACTATCGAAACCCTGCTTTTCCACCGTACCTTTAAGAGCGTAAGAACCGCTCGCCTCGATGAGTCTTTTTGTTCTGGTCCATAGCTTTGGAGCCATAAGGATAAGTAAATCCTCATTACTGGCATCACCGAACTCGGTTACATAATCAATCCATTCATCGAAAAGACTTTTACTGAGATTATATTCAGTAAAGATATTCTCATCATCAGCAGACCGCCACATACGGTTACGATCTTCGGTTCGATTGAGCCTGCCGTAATAGTCCAGCATCTTGAGAAGGTCATCGGTCAGGACGATATTATCCTTGTTCGGATGGTTCTCGTAGGCATAACGGCTCAATAATGCAGACGGTATGCCCTGGACATAGGTATGATCTTCATCAATCTCGGCATCGGCGGCACAACTGAAGATACGGTGCAGAATCTTCTGCTTGGTAGCACTCAAACCCAGCTTGGAATGGATCTTCGCCAGGTTGATAAGCTGATGATCGCCCTTCGGAGCGTTCATAATCTCTTCATCGATGGTCTTTTCCAGTGGTGTTCGTATGAATGCGACATTCCACTTGGCCTTTGCCATGATATCCTTACGACCGCCGGTGGTAGGGTCATTCGGCCCGTATTCCTGTGCCAGAGTAGCATAATCATCCATCTGCATGATCTGCTCAAACTGCGTACCTGCGGTAAACTGCTTGCGTTCCAAAAGCCTGGTTAATAGCGGACTCTTAAAGCTCACTACCTTTTTCCAGCTTTTATCCATCATCGTGCGAGTAGCAATCGCTAAATTACTGGTTCCCTGCATGATGTCACCCTTTCCGGGTACATCAACGAGATATTATCTACTTGTAAAAAGAGCTTGAATCCCTTACATACTGCTACCAGGTCAATAATGACCGGTGAGCATCTGTTCGGCTACCTCGTCGAGTGTACCCTCCTGGATAACTCCCGGACCGGCACTGCGACCACCTGAATCGAGGATAGCGGGGTCTTTGTCGCTGTTGGATGATTTTTTACTATTAGCGGATTTAGATTTATCCAGAGCATAGTATGCGTTACCGGCACGCTCAAGTATCATCTTGCGGCGTGACTCCATAGGCATGTCCATAAAGCCTTCTGTCTGCTCTACAAACTCATCTATTTGGGCTATTACATCATTCCTCAAACTTTGTGAGAAACCATTAGTCTGCTCCAGATTGCCAAGTGCGGTATCCAGCCACTGCTGACCTTCCACCCCTGCCTGGTATCTGGCAAAACTGCTGATTAAATCCTGCTGCTTGGTTACAGTATCTTTCAACTGTTTATTCTCATTAGAAATCTCTGTCAGCCGGTTATTGTTCTTTATAACCACATCTGACAATAAACTAAAATCTTCCAACTGCTCCGGTGTCAACTTATCCTTGTCACCGCCGACCGTCTTCATCAGGTCATTCAACTGATTGCGGGCCTGATCTCGCTCGGACTTAATATTGTCATAATCCACCTGCATAGCAGATATCTTACGGTTAAGGCCCTTGATCTCATTATTCCGCTGACGATTCTGGTCCCATTGACCATCTTTGGGCTGCGTTGTTTGCTGCTTCTCCTGCTCTTGCTGATCGTCTTTATTGACTATCTCATCGCCGGAACCACCGCCGCCGCCTGTTGAGTGTTCATCGTCATCATCAGGTTCGGCATGACAGGCAAAAGTTACACCGCCAAAACCATTAAATAAGCCGTATCTTCCAAAAAGTCGTCGCTTACCTGTCCATTTGTTACCAAAGTTAAACATTACTTACTCCTTCCCCGGACAAGGTAAGCTCGTAGCCATCCTCCCGGCAAAATGGTTATTAAACAATTGCATCTCGCTGGTCTTACTCTCACATGATAAGCACTTAGCCCGGCATGATATTGAGATTGACTGTCCGATACAGACTATAAACT
>CBDIOA010000002.1:0-65644 GCA_963666285.2 Sedimentisphaerales bacterium | reverse complement strand
TGCATTTTTGGTAAGTTGAGTTTTGAAATTGATTGAACCTCCCTACCCTGGCAACAATCTTGAATGTTTAATATGTCTTGTGGGTCTGGCTGACACGCTTCGTGATCTGACAACAGACAACCAACAATCATTAAAGAAAAAAAAGTGCATGTGACGATTAATGGTAACATAACAAAATCTTTCTGGGGCTTTGCCCCGGTTCATTACTAAGGCAGGCTGCAACCTGCCTTTTTTTATTTGTCATTCCCCTGCTAAACAACCATCGTCTTATCCTGCCAGAAAACTTTAATTAATCGGTCATTAATTCGGACATAGGCCGACATGTTTGTCTTGTGGCGGTCATAGGCCGACACGTGCCGGACGTGTCCGCTTTTAGTGTCGGCCACCGTGTCCGCCATAGTCGGCCACGCTAAATCAGGGTAAAATATTTAGAGAAATTTCATTTATACGTCCGCCATTGTCCGATATAATATATGTAAGGATAAAGTTGTACTTGCAAGAGGATAGATTTATGGAAAAAGATACCGTAGAACGTGATGGATATGTCACAATCAATGAAGCTTGTTCTAAATTAAATAAGTCAGAACGGCAAATCAGACGAATGCGTAGGCAAGCAGGCTGTAAATCGTTTACAATGGGCAAGATCGTATATTTCGATTTTGAACGATTACTAGAGTTTATGCGTGAAAATAATATGGTCTATCAAATACATGATGTGCCTGATGAAATAAAGGTTGAAGGTGAAAGTGATGTCGGTCACAATGGCGGACATGATACAAGTGCTGATAGAGAAACGGATTATATCGATGTAGAGTTTACCGACAAGGAAAGTCGTGGCAATGAGTTTGATAATAAAGCTGCTATGCAATTATGGTTACAGCAGCAACATCATATTGAAAGGCTGGACAACCAAATAGAGGATTATAATGATATGATCCAAATGTTTAGAGATGCCCATAGGGGAGAGATAGAAGAGCTGAAAGAGGTACAAAAAGAGTTAATTTGTGTGAAAGATAGCTTGATTGCCGACATAACAAAAAAATCAAACTGGAAAAGTGCTGTTATTGCAGCAGTATTGACTATATCCATCGGAGTGTCGGCCATATTGTTGAATGAAAAAAATAAACGGACATTGGCCGACAGAGACCTTGAAAACTTAAATACTGTAGTTGATAAACTTCAAAGTCAGCTTGGCAAAACCCAGGAAGATAAAGATAAGGCTATCAAGGAGGCTAACGCAATGCGGACGTTGGCCGACACTAAATCAGAAAATCTAACATTAGCAGTCAAGGATTATTCTGATAATATTTTGGAAGCAAACAGTAAAATATCTGATTTGGAAACAAAGCTGTTATTAGAAAAATCAGAGAAAGAGAAGCTTGAAATGGCTTTTCAAATATATAAAAATGAAACTGAATCTAAAGAAAAATCTTCTCAAAACAAAAATAATATGTCAGATGCTTCAAGCCAGTTGGAAAATACAGAAGGGGGGAGTGGTGGAAAGGAAATTGATTTCAGTGGCAAAAAAGGGGCAACAAATCTCTTAGAGTTGGCTGAAAAAATTAAAAACAACAATGATTCTCAATAGAATTTTGAAATCTATTTATATAGGCAGCCAGGGGAAAGGCTGCTTTTTTTTATGGACACTATTGTTAAAATAGGTAAAATAGTGCTATTGATTTCATTATGCAGATATTGAAAAAAATATATATTGTTGAAAGAGATTTCATTAAGAAATCGCAAGATATTCTTTTGAAATCACAGCCTGAATTTAATAAAATTCAAATACATAAGTGGGTAGGTCTGGGAGTTTTATTTATAGTATTATTTTGTGAATAGTAGAGAGAGACTAAATATATTTTGAATATGATTATTTAAAATATATACTTTAGCTATTGTGTGCCGTAACTTAAATTGTGGTGGAGAAAGGATAGCATGGATGAGAGAAAAGCAAGGCGAGGATAAATCTAAATTAAACCGATCAGAAGGGGGGTGTACAGACTCCAAACGCTATCTCATCAGTATCATTGACTCTATTACTTCAGAGGAAGCAGAGTTGGTAGAGCGGTTTCTAAAGCGGGTTAAGATGAAGGATGATGGGCGCTAAAACATTTTACCAGAAAGAGCGAACCCTAGTAGTTCAAGTATTTCCTGTCTATTTTCAACTTCAATTTCGTAGTTATAATAATCTTTAGAGTACGAGTATGAAATATATTTCTGAACGTCGCTGAATTTTGTGTCCATCAGCATGGTCAGGGCAGCGGCAAGAAAAGTACCTTTGTTGAATATTTCATTATTTGATTTATATATATCGAAAGCCCGTTTACCACACCAGAACAGCCATTGTTCTTTGACATAATTTGGTATTGTTGCTTTTATCTGCTTGTTTTTTCCAATGACCGTACATGCCGCAGCCAGGTATTTAATGGTATCTTTATTCGACGAATCCATAAATTTAGTCATAGCGGCAGCGGTCAAAGTACCCTTATTTGGGTTTAATTCTTCCATTTTTTTAATATTATTTTCACACCAGATGTCCCAAGTATTAGCGATTTCAAGGGCAATGACAGCGAAAAAATCTTCAGTCTCTATCTGGTTTTGCCTGGCAATGCTCAGATAGTTCCATACTGTATCATCTTCAGATTTCATCAGCATGTCAAATGCGGCAGCAGTAAAAGTGCCTTTATTTATTTCACTCTTTTGGTCAAAATCGCTACACCAGATCAGCCATTTATCCGAAATGTCTTTGGGAACAATAACAGAAACCTGTTTGCATTTCTCACTAATAGAAGACAATTTAGCCAAACATTCAGAAATTTTTTTTGGTTTTGAGTCCATCAAAAGCAGGTATGCCGCTGCTGCAAAATCCCCTTTACAGATATGCTTGTCTGGATTTTTGGAATTAAGGGTTTTACACCATTTATTCCACGTTTCAGCTATATTCTGTGGTATTCTTCTGTTGGTTTTTTCAGGCTCAGTTTTATTTTGTAGTGTTTTCGGCATGACATTATTTTAGCAATAATACCTAAAAAAAACCAGATTTTTCTATTGAAATCACCGCCAATAGATGATACTTTTTTTGGTAGTATATCAACTTGTATTGATATTAGTCGTTTTTGCGTATTACATTACAGCTAAGAATTAACAACATTGCAGAGAACAAAAATGACAGGAATTATTGTTTGTAAGGTACTATGGTGGGCAATAGCCATATTGCTGGTTATTAGAGCAATTGCATGTCTGTTTACCGGGCGTTTGTATAATGCGCTGGGGATTATTATTTCAAGTCTGATTAATTGTTTAATGGTATTGTTTTAGGTTGGGAGTGAATAAATGCAGTCTGTATTAAATTGCCCAGATAGTCAATGTAAAGGAGGGAGAGAGTGCTTTTTGATGATATCAAGATAATAGACTTATCTGTTCTGATTATACTTATTTTAATAATTGTAGTTGTTAGCAGTTATGTAACCTGTCGAGCCATACAGTCAGGAATTGAAGCAGGCCGGACAATAAACAATCGCAGTAGAGCCGATGGTCTGGACGCTGCTATAGATTCAGATGACGAAGAGTAGGGTATAACCGAGTAGAAAACAACCGTCCCGCCCGATTAAGGACGTTTATATATATAGACCGAGTCGCATTGACCATAACCTCCCTGTAGCGGGCGGCAGGGAGATACTCCATCTATTATGTACGCTGCTGTAGTGTGAGATTTTCAGCAAGAGTAATACAGCATTGCTACAGCAGCTTTTATATATTATTAACCGTGAACTATGTGTGGAAACGAAGAATTATGGTAAGTTCAAATCGATGGGAAACGATGTTCAATAATATCAATTCCGAACAAAAAACAGACAATTCAACACCAAATGGTCATTCTATATTTCAACTATTTGAGATATTGGTCCGGCATGAGAAGGCTAATGAAATGGTTGTAGAGAAGGTTCTTTTGACCCTTAAAGAAGAAATAGGCAAATTGGATGGTGACGGTAATTTTAAGATAAATCTAACAACTACTGTTGCCGGATCTGTACTGTTTAGTGTAGTAAAATGCCTTCCTGATCTTGGAATGCCAAAGGAAGTACAGTGGATTATAATTGATTCAATAATACAAAGGCTGCTTGATATTAAGAAAGGATAAATTTATACATGGACAGATTTTTGATATTAACAGAGCTATATGGAGACCATGAATATGAGCATATAACCAACATAAGATGTATCGAAGATATTTCAATAGCAGACAGTAGTATAGAGGAAATGCACGAAGATGAAAATACAAAGCCGGATGGACCGGCGGTATTATTTCTATCAAGTGAATGTAATATAGCTACTGGAGTTGATGAAGGTCATCGACCACATTTTAGTGTTAAAGAAACCTATCAGGAGATCAAAGCCAGGATGAAACAAGCTGGTGTATTGATCTAAATAACATACATAAACACTATTATACGAAAGGTGATTAACAATGAGTAATCAGCAGTGCGCTAATTCCGCGCCTACATTTTTGAGACCTTATATGGCAGTCAAGATGGTAGGGGCCGGGCCGCTAACGAGAGGAGCTTATGATGAATGGAAAGGCCAGGATACTCCCCAATCTTATAATCCATCAGACGATGGTTATATGGTTCAGTACTATGGCGGTTATATATCCTGGTGTCCAAAAGAAGAGTTTGAACGATTTAATATGCCTCTGTCAGCTTATGGCAGTATAACCAGCGATGATGTTGAATTGATGCTTGGGCAGGTGTTAGTTGAGACTCGTGAGCCAAAAACGACGCTGGTTGAAGTCAATATGTTGACCGGTTTTGTAGATTTAGAACAATCAAGTTGTGTCAGACCTGAAAATTATGACGAACAAGTCGGCGCAGAGAATGCGTTAAGAAAGATACGAGAAAGGCTTTGGGGTCATCTTGGTTTTATGCTTCAGTGGGCTATTAATGGTTTGACGGGCAACCAGCTTCCAGAGGTAGATGAGACTGATAGTGAACCTCCATTGATCGAAGAAACAAGCGAGAAAGAGGAGAAAATATCGACTGAATAACATAAAACTGAATAACCTTCATCGGGGCTGAAACATGGTGTTCCAGCCCTGATATTACCTTTATGGGCTAAATGATGGCAAAAGAAAGCGATCATACCTCCTGGTATCGGTTCTATCCGGCAGACTTCACATCTGATGAAGCCTGGCCGTATATGACAGATGCGGAAAGAGGTGTATATCTGTCTCTACTGATAGGTTGCTATAGCAATGGCAACAGTCTGGATTACGATTTGGATCGGCTTGCAATGATGTGCAATAGTGCGCCGGAAACTGTAGAGAAGGTAATCAAAATGAAGTTTGTTAAGCGCGCACATCGGCGCAAAAACTGTTTTGGAACTAAGTTTTACATAAAGCATAAACGAGTCGAAACTGAGATTAAGCGAGCGAAAAGCCGCGTAAGTGCTTGTAAAAAAGCAGCTAATACACGCTGGCAAAACAATGCGAACGCATATCCAGACGCATATTCAGACGTATCGGCTACGCAATGCAATAAGAAAGAAAGAAAGAAAGACCAGAAAGAAAAGAAAGAATATTTAAAAAAAATATATAAAAAAAAGCCGGAAGATTTCAAAAAATCACTGGAGAAGTGGTCTGCGCGTAGGGGAATACCACCTGATGCAGTTCCGGAACGTGAATGCGATCAGCTCCTGGAATTGCTTGCGCTGATGCCCGCAGTGCAGCTTTGTGAGATCATTGAGAGCGATGTCTTTGCCTTGACACCCAAGAGCCTTGTGGTCGAATGGAGCAAGCAGCGCAAGCCGGAAAAGCCGACACTCACTGAGCAGTATCTCGCTTATCAGCGTCAGAAAAAGCCGGAAGGGGGAGCTGACCATTGAGTGAGATTGCGTTGCATGTGACAGGCGTTCTGCATGGTTACGGCTATGACTACAGCGGCTGTATGGCCATTGTGGATGAGATTATCCAGGCTTGCGAGGTTCTGGGGCTTGCCCCGGAAGAGTTTGATAATACCATTGCGAATTACCGCACTCAGTACAGCATAAAGCCGTCAGGATGGCGTGCATTGGCCAGGTTCAGGCCCAGACAGTCAGATTGCGAGAAAAGGGACCAGCAGGCCCGCAACCACATTTTTTGCTGGATAGAGCGAGAAGGGTGGAGAAGGGGGCTTGGCGTGATCTACGAAGGTATTTGCGGTCAAGCTCCCAGGCTGCTTGCAGAGCAGTGGGGGCTTGATGTCAACGGGCCTGAGTATGCCGGATTGCCGGAGGTGTGGCGACAATATTTTGAATTGCTGCATAATGGCAATATGTATGCTGCATATTTGTTCATGGCGCATAGCATGGTTGCTGACAGTTGCCACTGGCAGCAGTTGGCAAATCAGGCAGCATTAAACCCTGAACAGGCATTAACCTATCAGCCGTATCTGAAGCGTCTTGTTGAATCTGGCAAGGTAGAGCTTGTCAGTCCGTTGTGTGAGAAACGAACTAAGCGGAGATGGGTAATACCATCCCGAAAGGAAAATAATGCAGAAAATGAACCACCAGAAAGACCGGGAGAGTTTTTGTTTGAATGACCGGAATTATGCCAGGCTTTCAGCCAGGCAGTTATTGGCAATATTGCAAATTGGACTTGAAGAAGACCAAGATTCTATAATCGACAACAAAAAGGAAACAAAAAATGAAGAAATGGTGTAATTTTTTCGATATGTGGTGTAGAGAAGTCAGGGTAGAACATGGTGAAGATTTCAAAGATATATGTGGCGGTGACGAGTGTAACAATAATTGCTGTGAATATGAGGAGGTCAGGTCGTGAAAATACTTGTAAGTCGTATGACACGAAAGGAAGTCGTCAATGTTCAGGATATTGCTGATATAAAGGCAGATGATGGTCCAATGGGTGGAAGTTGGATATTCTTCATGTCCGGCTCTGAGATGTGGGTCAGGGAGTCGGCTGTTATGCTGAATATCATAACTGAACATCACGTTCAAAAGCAGATGGTAAAAAGATTATTAAACACGGTATAATGTTTCGTTTCTCATAAAAAATAAGTCCGGGGCAGCCTGGGCTTGTTTTTAATATTGACGGTGTTAATGCCCATCGGTTAGAATATTGCGTATGGTTAATGCGATATTTATGGAGAATATCGTATGGGACGTGTTCGCAGTACGGCAGTTGTTCTTACAGCACTTGCCGAAAACACTTGTTCAATTCAGGAACTAACTAAACTCGTAGGTAATGTATCCAGTGTTCGATCAGCTTTACATCGTTTAAGAAGATGGGGCTGGCAGATTGTAATGTGCCAGTATTCTGCCGGAATATGCGCATATTATATTATCGATTCAGAGCAGAGAAAAGCAGCCGGAAATCTATCTAAGGCCGATCTGGACCGCAAGATGATTCTACCGCCCAGGAAGGAAGGTAGATAATGGATAAGCGAGTACCGCAGCTCCATCGTTCTAAAGGTCGATTCTATCTACGATGGGAAGATTATATTCAAGGTAGAGATAAGCCTATTAATCGATGTCGCAGTTTGCAGAAGGGTATTACAGAAGAAGAAGCGGAAAGAGAGCGTCAGAACTTTTGCATCGATCTGGATAATGTAACCTGGCAGCGTTGGTGTGAGACAGACCTTGAAATACATAGCAGCAAAGTCAGGCAAAGTACAATTGATGGTATAAGGCGTGTATATGAGCATATAAAGCGTCTGTATGGGCCAAACTATCTGAAAGATATAACTAATGAACTTCTGCTGGATTATCGCTTAAAAAGGCAAAATGAAGGTTGTAAGCCAGGTACGTTCAATACCGAGCTGGCAATTATCAAAGCAGCCTTCAATCGGGCAATTGAAAGAAATGTAATTGATTATAATCCGGTTAGTAAATCGCTTCGATGCCGACCAGATGAAAAGTCTATCATAATTCTTTCGTCCGGAGATTATCAGTTACTATTAGATACAGCACCAACATTCGATTGGGAATTGATAATAGCAATCGGTTATCATTCCGGTTTGCGTATTGGTGAAATACTAACGCTGAATACCTGGAATATAGATTTTAATTACAGAGTTCTGACAGTATCAAACTCGATTGATTATAAGCTTAAAAGTGGTAAAGGGCGGCAGGTTCCCATCTCACCGCAATTGCTGGACTATCTTAATAGAAGGGTAGAACAGGGCAGGGCAGGGCGTATAATCGATTCTGTCAGCTTAAAGCCGAATAAACATTGCAGCTATAATATTAACAATGCTTCCAGGGGATTTGCCCGTATATGCGAAAAGGCGTGGCTGGTAAACAGGTACGGGAAGAATCTATATACAACCCATACCCTGCGCAGAACTTGTATAACTCACTGGGTTAGAAGCGGCTGCACAATGGACCAGGTTAGAGACCTTGCCGGCCATGCTTCCATTACCACAACTGCTAAATATTATTGTCAGCCTTCCAGTGTAGGTGAAATCCAGTCTAAACTGGATCAGAAGTGGAGGCAGTAGTATATGGGATCTGAAAAGCCCAGTAAATACGATCTGCGTCAGCGTCGTCTAAACACCATCTTGCAGCGGATTTTCTATCAATGCTGGCAAAATGCTCTCAAAGAGTGTAATGATAATGATATTGCATTTTCCAGGGCAGTGTCCGAGACTGCAGCGCTGTATCGTAATAATACCAAAGAGCAATGTGCAATTGCTATCTGCTATCACCGACTGACAGTATTTCATAGGGAATTTCAAAATGCTGAAGGAAAAGAAAAGTATCGTCTGGCTGTTAATATAATTAGATATGCCAGGCTTATTACAAATTATAAACCTTCTGTATCTGCTGCGATCAGGGACTATACACAAGATATTGAAAAGTATTTAGTAGGAGAATACCCTGAATATAAAATCAGGTGACAGTTATATTAAATTAGCAGGTTTATCTGTCGATATAATAATAAGAGGTAAATAAAAAAGCTAGCGTGATCTTGCCCTTATGATGTTATGGTCGGGATTCAGAAGGGAAAAAGCAAAACCACACTAGCCAAAATTGAGTGTTTCGATTATTGATATTCTATTATGCTATTATACATAATACGAAGATTATAGTCTAGTCAATTTTCTTTTCTTCAGTAACATACCACCAAGCCCAAGAAGCAGCATTGATGCTGGTTCTGGTACAAAATGAATAAGACTTTCATCGTTAAAAAATGATAACTGTGTATTAAATTCACTTCCGTCAAGCCAGTTGCCTGAAACATTTGTTAGTATTCCATATTCGTTATATTCTTTATATACACTGTCAATGTCGCAAATGAATGTTATTGAAACATTAGTCATATTTATCAATTCAATCTTATCTATTGTTCCGCCTTCTAGCGTTGCTAAACAAGAACCGTTAATAATAAGATTTTTTACATAACCGTCAGACATATTAAAAGCATTGTTGCCAGGATTAAAATTGATACTATCTATTTGTCCACCTGTCATTTCTGTTAAGCTATTGTTTCTAGTATTAACTCGTGCAATTTCACCTCCAGTTATTTGAAGGGATTGATTTTCAAGCAATATTGGGTCGCTGTAATATCCTTCATTAATAACATAGTCAAAGCTTCCGGCCCATAGTGACGAACACAAGCATAGTATTAGTATCAGTTTTTTCATAAATTCTCCTTTTCAAATATATATGAGTTAAACTTTTCTTTTCCTCAGGAACATGCCACCAAGACCAAGAAGCAGCATTGATGCCGGTTCTGGTATGACTTGAACGTGTGTCCATGTGTCTGGAAAAGCATATAAAATTGTATCGTTTAAAAATGTTATTGTAAAATCTTCACCATTATGCCAAGTACCTGTTATGCCGGTGTAATTATCTTCCTCTCCAATCCATGACCAGCTATCTTTTTTACAGTCGATGGTAATAGTTTTTCCAAGACTGGGTTTTTGAAGGCTTCTAATTAGGTTTATCTGTCCGCCATCGAGCCAAACTGTAGCATTTTCGCCAACATAAATGTAATTAACGACACCACCAGAAACTGTAACGGAACTATAATCATTAGGAACGATCCAAGATATTCCACTTTCAAAGTCAACATAAGGTTCTGAAGTTGATAGAACTGTTAAAGAGGAAGAGTCAAAAAGATCAATATCACTTGCCCCGCCGCCATTAACAGTTAAAACGCTGTCTTCTGTTACTTTGACATGTCCCCCATATTCACCCTTATTCAAGAAGCCGTCAGTTGCAACACTACTGGGATCGGTAATAGCTGAAAAGCATTGTGAACCACAGATCAACAGTAATAACATCATAATATTTTTCATATTTCTCTCCTGTAAAATATGAAAATATTTATATTCTTCTTTTCTTCAGGAAGAGACCACCAAGTCCAAGCAGTATCATTGATGCTGGCTCTGGTATAACTCGAACGTGTGTCCATGTATCTGGGAATTTGTTTTGAATTGTATCGTTTAGAAATGTAATTGTAAAATCATCACCATTATGCCAAGTACCTGTTATGCCGGTGTAATTATCTTCTTCACCAATCCATGACCAGGTATCTTTTTCACAGTCAATAGTAATAGTTTTTCCAAGATCAGGTTTTTGGATACTTCTAATATAGTTTACCTGGCCACCATCTATCCATGCTGAAGCATTTTTTTGGACATAAATATAATTAATAACACCGCCAGAAACAGTTACATTACTATTGTCACTAGGGACTATCCAAGATATTCCACTTTCAAAATCAACATAAGGTTCGGAAGTAGATTTAACGGTTAAAGAGGCTGAGTCAAAAAGATCAATATCACTGGCCCCGCCGCCATTAACAGTTAAAACGCTATCTTCTGTTACTTTGACATGCCCACCATATTCACCCTTATTCAAGAAGCCGTCAGTTGCAACGCTACTGGGATCAGTAATAGCTGAAAAGCATTGTGAACCACAGACCAACAGTAATAACATCATAATATTTTTCATATTTCTCTCCTGTAACCTTTATGAAATAAAAACTTACCTGCCGTCATTATATCAAATAACGGCAGGCAGTTTCAATGGTTATTGCATAATTTATTGCAAAGATTCTTTAATTCTGACTAGTTCATCATCGAAAAATACCAGCAAATCCAGTAAATTTTGCTCATCTTCACTGTCAACTGGGCATTCCTCCAGCATTTCCAGTACATTTTCCTGTAAATATCGGAAATCTATAACAACTTGAGCAAGTTCAGCATTCGACAGGGTATCGTATAAATTACGCTCTTCCTCTGTCGTATCTTCAGCCAGCATTAGTGTTGAAGTTGTTCTCGCAAAGCTTGCTATTCCTGTCGTATTTGTTGAAAGCAGTGTCATTGATTCTGTAGATGCGGTTGTGGTTTCTACCGAATTAGCAGCGTCATACCAGCACGCTTTCCAGAGCCAGTTTTCACAGAATAACTCAAGGTCAGCCAGATCAATAATATGCAGACTATCACCAGTGTCATCCAAATTCGCCTTTCCATCCCAGTTAAGAGTGTCGTCAGGATCGGCCCAGTTTGGATCACTGTCCCATCTAGGGTCATTAGGGTCAAGGCTCAGCCAACTACTAGCTATCGGCTGAAATTCTATCATATTAATCACACCATCAGCATTAGTATCTAATGGATTGGAAATATCTTCTTCGGTGTAATCTCCACTGCACGAATATACTTCATCAGCTCCAATATCAACAATTCTCACGCCATCATCTGCAATACGGCTTTCATTATCATAATCTGTCTGGTCTGTATAGACAAGGTTTGGATTTCCAGCATTCTTGCAAATTGAAGCCGCAGAAATGTGATAATTTTCCGGGTCAGGTTCACCCGCAGAGTTAACTTCATAAGCAAAATCAGGAACAGCACTGATGTTATTATTTACTCCTGCATCACAGCCCTGAATACAACAATATGAAGCAACACTATTCACAGTTACTCCGCTTAGCTGACTGCCGTAAGATTCATTTTCATCCTTATTATTGTAGAAAATAATGCAACTATCCAAATTTGGGTAGTCCATAGTAAAGTTATTTGGGTCATTCGGATCTTCTATTACCGCCAGATCTTCAAAATGCAGGCCGAGAGACCTGTTATTTGCGATAGTGACATTGTGTATAATAGGAGTTGAGGCAGGGTTTTTAATATATATACCTGCACGACCTTCATTAGATAGATCGCTTTCACTTACAATTGAACTGACAACTTTTGGAGTAGAGTAAACACATTCGATACCGTGCCTATTGTTTCTCATAACCCATGAGTTGGACACATCTAAGTTACCCGCGATACTTTCATGGTAAACTCCGTCTGCACCATTATTTCTAATCATACAAGATTTAATTGTAGCATTACCATCTTCTGCATAAATACCATAATTCACTGCATTTTCAATAATACAGTTTTTAACAGTAAATTGATAGCCATGAACATTGTAATCATATCCGTCTGAAATTGTTACACCATCAAGCGTACTGTCTAGGCCCATTTCGACTACCGTGAATGATGAGTCATATGCGCTTATGTTTCCACTTAATATTGATTCATACATCTTAGGATTTCTATCGGCAAAGTCACAGCCTTTAGTTGGGAAACCGCCATAAACTTCTATATCATCCGGCAAATCAAAATATTCAGAAACATCTGTTCCCGGCAGATATGTTCCTTGTGCTACATAAATAGTGAATGGGCCACCACATGTTGAGTCTATAGCCCGGTCAAGAGCCATTTTCAGTCCGTATTCGGTGTTATATGCGTCAGTCCAGTTCAATCCCGTATTTGCCCCTGTAGCATTTTCTGAAACATAAATCACGCTTGAATCGTCCCAACAACATACAGGTGTATCTTCTGTTGCAATAGCAAATTCTTTCTCATAGCAGGTAGTTATCATTGTATTTGGGTCATTCGGATCAGGTGTCTCAACGCAATATGTTCCTATTATTACAGCTTCATTATGCAGCATCATTCCAGGAATTGCATTTTCATTTACGACAACTTCAAGTGTTACACAAGACCAGTCTTCATCAATACTGTTCGGGTCTTCTTCAACTGGATCGACTGTTCCTATTTCCCATGTATATGTATGTTCTGATTTCGAGTAGAGTGGGTCGCCAGGAGTTACAACAATCTCTCCATCTACCACATCTACACTATCCCATCCGGCAGGGTAATCAACACCAGCAGGTAATGTGTCCACAATTCGCACATCTGTCAAGGTCTGGCCTGTTATGTTCTTCCAGCAGATAGTATATACAATATCGGTGTCACCACCGTCAATAGGGGTTACACAACTACCATCATCAACATCGTCTTCTTTAGTAAATCTGAAACCGTAAGCATTAAATGGCGTGCCAATTGTTATCACATCTGTACCATTACTACGTCCAAGTTCAAAAGGTTCAAATCCACGCCCCCAACTTTCAAAGTAATTGTGGAAAGATTGGCCCCAATTTGACATATCGTCTGTGTCGAGGCCTTCAAAAATACCACTGTTAATACCTTCAGTTGTGAATGATTCAACATGTTCTTCTGCAATTTCACATTGTGGAGTGATTCCCCATTCTTCCGGGAGCCATTCAAACCCATCATGCATTTCTCCATGAGCTAACAATCCGGTTCCTGCACCGTCCAAAATATATTCTATACATTGTGTCAGAAAAGTTTGAGCTGCTTGTTGGTCATTTGCGTTTTCGTCATTTGCAGTATGCCAATCTGTATCATGACCAGTTAAAATAATGCGGCCAGTAATTCCTTTTTCTATAACAGAAGGTGAAAGACCGTTTGTATCACTTGGATCGCTACTGTCCCAGCCAACTATCAATATGTCATGGCTAGCTAAGTCATATTCTGTAACTGATTGATTTGCTTCTATTACATCGTATGACAAACCTAATATACCGAGTGCTCTTTGAATAGAGCTATCGCCGCAATCATACACTAATATTTTTGCATTAGACGGTATGTTTGTGTTTGATGAGCTATTCGCTGTTGCTACTATTGGTGTTGTCGAAGCAATTTGAACTGGGAGTTCGCCTGCCCACACACACGATACCATAGTAAATAAAAGAACCAATAATCGTACCAATTTCATAAAAGCTCTCCTTTCAAAAAAGGAAGTAATATTATTTTCGGAATACGTTATCCCGATTTATCCCATTTTTATATCTTCCTGCTTATGCCCATAAAAAATGGGCACTACCCACGCATTTCACTGAGGTATCCGGCAAGGAACCCAAAGAGGTTGCGCAAAGCAGTACCCATATCGGGTACTGTCTTTTTTACACCTCTTTAATAAACTTGCCGGTTTCAGTGAAAGTGTCAAAAGATCAGTGTTGATCTTATATTCAGTTGTTGTATTTTGGCAGGGGAGAGACAGCAGTGCCGTCCCATGCCGTTTGAGCATAGTTTTTAATCCTTTGTCAAATAGTGTCAAAAATCCTTTTTTCAAATTCACTCTTACCTTCTGAATTACCTGTTATTAATAGAGGAAAAAATAGTTACGCACTTTAAATGTGCTGGCATCAGGCAATCCAACCAGTGTCAATAATACCAAATACTGATAACTCGTAGCAAGCAAAAAAATAAAAAGCCAGCACGATCCCACCTATTGTTATGTTCTGGGAGATTTGGCGAGATCGTGCTTGCCAAAATTGATTTTTTCATAGTTGTGTTTAGTTTTTAGCCAACATCTTTCTATGTTTTATTGGTTGTTGTTATTTCAAAGTAATACGCCGATATTTGGCTTGTCCCGACTCTGTTTACTCAATGAAGGTATCTGAATCTATGTGCGCAAAAAAACAGAGGTTCCAGAGGGCGCTACGCCTATATGCCCAGTGAAGGCCCGCTAAAGCCAGAATAGAACACATAGCATAGCACCCTCAGTCACCTCTGCATAATGTTTGTGAAGGTTCCTGAGAGTGCCGTTACCAACGCATCTATTCAATAAAAAATTAGCGGTATTTCACTGGATACGTCCAAAACGGTCTCAAATTGTCAAAATCTATTATGACTAACAGTTGTTGTATTTTCAATAGTTTTTATTAAAATTATGATTTGAGTTCAATATTTGATGTTTTTTCCGACCGCCCTGCCGGTGAATTTGGCCTAATGTAACATAATGTCCATTATCGGACCTAACGTAAATACCCTGTTTTATAATGACTTATGAAAAGGTTTGAGCATAAGTTTTGTTATAGGGCGTTATTGGTATTGTTTTTTAAAAAAATAATAAAGGATTTTTGGTACAGAAGATCGAATATATAATTATTAAATTAACTTCCTGTAAATAAAGGAGATAATAATGGATAATTACATCGTACAAGTATTAGAAAATGGATTAGTAACAGAGCAAAAAGATGGCTTTAAAAGCTCAAAACAGGCAATTAACTGGGTTTACCAGCAATTTTGTGAAAAAGCAGAAACCATATCCAAAATGGTAACTACAGAGCATGGAACGCTAATGTATGAAAAAGTGGATGGTAATACACCTAAAAATATGGATAACTACTCTGGATATTTGATAGTTCTTGAACTTGACTATAAAGAGGTGACAAAGAGATTATGGAGAGATTTTCCTATATTTTAGTGCTAATCTTTGATTAACGTATTGTAATTAAATCACTTATGTGATAATTGCATGAAATTTGACAGAAATGTCGATAATCCTATGGATATATATGGTTGTTGACTACCTACCCGGTTATTATATAGAATTATATAGATTGAGTAGAATTTATATAAGACTTTTAAGGCAATAAGAAAAGGTTGAAACAGAATGGAATTGCAATTTTCAAATGCAATATCTCCTTATCAAGAGATGTGTTACTACGAAGCATTATGTGATATGGAGAAAGCATCATATAAAAAGATAGCAGAACTATTTCGAGAATATAACGAATCTCTGCCTTCAAGAGTGTTCTTTCATCTTGAAAATCACGGAAGAACATTCTTTGAGGGTGAAACTTCAAACTATTGGGAAAGAGTAGATGAATTCTTTAAGAAACAATTTGAAGATAATCAAGATGATTTTTCTGTATGCGTAAAAGGATCATTTCAATATCCAGAAAGGCTTAAAGATGCCTCAAACCCAATACCACTTTTTTATTATAAGGGTGATATTGGATTACTTGAAAGTCGCTGTATCTCAATTGTTGGGGCCAGGAGTTGTTCAGAAGAAGGGAAAAGAAGAGCAGCTAAATTAGCGTGCGGATTAGTTGATAATGGTTTTACGATAGTTTCTGGTTTAGCTTTAGGTGTTGATACTGCTGCATTGGAAGCAGCAATTCAATATAAAGGCAAGACAATTGGAGTTATTGGTACACCTATAAATCAATATTATCCAAAAGAAAATATCAAACTTCAAAATGAAATAGCTAAGCATCATTTGCTGATTAGCCAGGTTCCATTTTATTATTATGAACATCAGCCGTTTCAGTCTAAAAGAAACTATTTTCCGGCACGAAATGCAACTATGTCTGCAATATCTGAAGCTACTGTTATTGTTGAAGCTTCAGAGAAGAGTGGAACATTGACTCAAGCCAGAGAGTGTCTGCGACAAGGAAGAAAGTTATTTATACTTAATTCCTGTTTTGATAATCGAAATATAACCTGGCCTAAAATGTATGAAGAAAAAGGTGCTTTTAGAGTTAAAGATTTAAATGATATTCTTTCTGAATTGGGTTCAAATGACACTAAACTGGAAAAAAATTGAGCGAACAGAGCATGGGTTTCCGTCATGTTTGAATGTTAATGACGACTGTTGGTATGCGCGTGAATATATAGCTGGCGGTTCATATCAAGATTCAGAAACTAACAGTTTAATTCATAACTTCAAGAAGGATCATGAGAAAAGATGCAAACAAGAATGGTATTATAAGGGAGAAGCAATAAAAAAATTCGCTCAAGAGCTAAATTACCTTGATTTTACGGATAACACAGTAATATTTATTCCTCCCTCTTACGCTCACGATGCAGCGGAATATGATGATAGGTTTGAACAGACGTTGGACTTATTAAAAAAAACTTGTCCAAATATAAATATTCAAAAACCAATAGTTAGAACTATTAATAAAGAACCTTCCCATTTAGGTGGTCCACGGGATTATCAGAGCATTAGACAAGGTTTGAAGTGGAATGGATTTACACATCTAACTTCTACTGTGGTAATAATCGATGATCTAATAACATCTGGAAGTCATTTTACTGTTTGTAGAGATATGATAAAAGAGAAGTATCCAGAAGTGCCAATTGGTGGAGTGTTTTGGGCTAAAAGGATAGAAAAAGTTATTGAAATCCCAGATGATGATACTTACGGAGAGTGCATCTGTGGCGCAAGGGCAATGTTTGATGCTTATTGTGAAAAATGCTGGCATTGTATTTTTTACTGCGAAGATGGTGAAATACATGACATTGATGATAGTGGACATATTTCATCTGTTCTGGCAGATGGAAGTGATCGAGAAGAGCAATGTCCTAATTGTGGGAATAATACATTTAGAATTGAGTATCATGAATATTGTAGCTACCATAATCATACATTTTCTAAAGATGATTGATTGAATGATGGAGGTGAATGATGCTTTTTTCTGGTCAGGTAAATCCAAGAAGTAGGGGTAAAACTGGGTTATTAGCGATTAGTGAGTCAGAGATCATTAAAGTAAATCCTAACCGACAAAATAAACTAATGGAAATAGGTGGATGGGATAAGCTTGAGTTAGGTACTTTAAATTTGGCAGTAAATCCGGAAATTGTAGAACAATTAAAAACAATCCCTGCATTTTGGTATGAAGATCCCAATACTATATCTATACCAGATGAATATCCTGACTACGAAATCCATTTTATACGGGGTGGTTATAATTATTTCAAATGTGCCGTACAAGGTCAAAACGCAAGTTATGGAGCTATATTACGTATAGCAGCTAAAAAACCACTCAAACGAACTGTTGAATTATACGCTGATATTAAATTACGAACTCATTTAGGTGTCACAGATGGAGATTGGCTAAGTGTAAAAATTTTTATACGCAATGAAACATAAGCGCTCTTATAAGACTGGACGTTAGCCTAGAATTCAACACAAAACGGAAAAGACAAGCTATGCAAGATATTTTGAAAAACCTAAGTTATTTGCTACCTATTGTTGCTGGTATTTTTGCTTTTATTAAGTGGGTTGACAGTCGAAATAAACAGCTTAAAAATGATAGATACGACAAGTATATAAAATTAGTAAAAATCATTTCTGGTTCAAAAGAAAATAGAGATGCTTCTATATGTTTCACTGAGCAAATTGCTTCTACCTGGCTATTATTAGATTTCAAAGAATATTACCATCTAACCATAAAAATCTTTGATAATGATTTATTAGAGCAATATTCAGATAAAAACTGGAGTAGTGTTATTATTCCAGATAAAAAAAGTCGTTCAAGAAATCAAAAATAGGTTATAGTTCAGTCAATGAAACATAATCGTCCTTATGAGACATGTATTATTTATTCATATAAAAAACTAATACCACCGGTTGCGGTGGTATTAGTTGAGTAAATAAGCTTAACGGCGTGGTTCAGGTTTATATACCCTATCCCACAATATATTAGGGCTTCCGCCGTATTTGTTTAACAAGTCGTATAACTCATTAGATATTCCACTATAAGATAAAAAGTCTATTCCTGTTTTTCCAGAGGCTTTATCATAAGCTTCTTGAGTGATATATGATACTGCTATTTGTCTATAACCATAATCAAGTACCATCAGGTTATTGTGTTTTGATAGTTGAGATAATATGTTTGAGTCGTTTTCTGGAAGATCAGAACTTCTAATAAGGTCTTTTCTTTCTTTTTCCCAACTCTCATATTCCTCTGGATCATAATACATACCAGGGCTATCAAGAATTTTCACAATCTCCTTGATTTGATTCATATCCTGAAATATTTTTACTTTAGAATACGTTTCTTCAAATTTTGGTGACTGTGATACTTCATCTTTTTTGAATATAGTAATAGATATAGGGTAAACATGAGTAAGCCCACAAGCACCATTATTAGTTACTATTTGCCAACCACCTCCAACCCAATAATAAACTGGTAAAGGGAAAAATTTATCTCTTTCAAAGTAAACTATTGTATCTCTTTCTAATTCTTGGAGTTCTAGGTGGCCAACGCTACATGTTTTGATTTCAAACTGGCCGGGAAATTCCGCATAATTGTCCATTTCTTTCAATTCTTTACAGAATTGTCTAGTTTCTTCACTCTCGGTATTGCGAGAGAGATAACCCAAGCCAAAACTAATCAATATTGCTATTGTAATAGTTATTATTATATTTTTGTTTTTCATAAATAATCCGAAGAAAGTAGCTTATTAAAAAATCCCGATTCTAATTCATTTAACAATTAAATCAGAATCGGGATAAATTACAATTTTAGAATAATGACATTATTATTCATTAAAATGGTACTTTGGCATACCTTCTGGAGCCTTTCTTGTCCATAAAACTCTAGGGGACTTTCCATATTTACTATTATTTAGCAAATCATATAATTCATTTGATCGGCCTTTATAAGAAATAACGTCAATATCTGTTTTTTCAGAAGCTTTGTCATAAACTTCTTGAGTAATATATGATACAGCTACTCTTTTATAACCGTAGTCAAGAATGAGTAGATTCTCACGATCAGCTAATTGATTCAAGATGTTTTTCTTATCTTTGGACAATTTATCCTCTCTGATAAGGTTTTTCCTATCTTGTTTCCAACTTTCATAATCCGCTGGGTTATAATAAATACCAGGGCTTTCAAGTTTATTAACAATAGATTTGATTAAATCCATATCCTGAAATATTCTTATTTTGGAATACAAAGGCTGATATGTAGAAGACTGTAATGTTTTATCTTTTACATACAGTGTGGCTGATACAGGAAAAATCTTAATCAGGTCATGTACTTCACCTGTAATATTATTTTCCCATCCGCAACCAATCCAATAATCTATATATAGAGGATAGAGTTCGTTTTTTTCTGAATAGTAAATTACACCATTTTCTAATTCTGGTAATGTAACTTGTTCAAAATCAACTTTTTTAGCCTCAAATTGCCCTGAAAATTCTGCCTTTTTTTGCATATTTTCTAGTTCACTTAGGTATTGGTTGGTTTCTTTACTCTCTGTACTGCGAGAGCTATAACCAAAGCCGAAACCAACCAACAGAGCTAGTGTAACAGCAATAATTAAAACATAAATGCTTTTCATAACTTATTACTCCAAAACAAGATATATGTTATTGAAAATGTATTCTATTCAAATCAGTCCAAGGGTATATTCTTAAACTATCCTGATAAATAGGGTCTTTTGTTTTGCTATATGGAACATCCCATTCTGCATCATAACCTTGAATAAGCTCTATTACAGCTTTACCGCAAGAACCCATTGTCAGGCCGATTACAGATTCAAGATGCACCCTCAGTTTAAGGTTTTTAAAGAACTTTTTATGAAATTCTTCAGCTCTTGTCAACAGTTCAATATAATCTCCAATCCCATCGTATGCAACAAAATTGTCATGGAAGCCTATATATGCCTGATAATGATTGTAATAAGTTGAATACATGCCACACGCATCAGCAAAATCATTATAATAATTTCCATACTGGAATAGGGTTTTACCTGATTTACAGGCAAAATTGTAAACAAATTTAAGTTTATCCTCATTCCTAATATTCAAGTCAGACATATAGCAATATTTTTGTGCTTCCAATGTTTCTATAATGGAATTGGTTTGGTATGAGAAAGAATATAGCCTTGTTGGATAACATTTATCAGTTCCGGGTATATTCTTCCATATTACAGTATAAGTCAACCCACGTTCTTCATCATAGTTCCCATGTGAGAAATTAATCCAGTATTTGAAATGGCTATTTTTTTCAATACGTTTACTAAAATCATTCCAGTTAAATTCAACACCATCATATATTACATAAGGAACAACGCAGTTTTCTTCCTCGTGGTCTTCATCTGAATAGCAGGCATCGATAATAAATTCGATAATGTCATCAACAAATCTTTCCATACTTTCATCAGGTATTGAGATCAACAACTTAAATTCATCATCATCAGCTTCACCTTTCTTTTTTTTGCGTTTTTTCTTTTTCTTTTTGGTATTTTTGGTTGTGTCCGGGTCTTTGTATTCACCTTGACTTACTGATAATGGGACAATTGTGCTGCTTGTGGTTACAGCAGGCAGAGCTTCAAGTGAGAACTCCACATTATCAAAACCAGGCACATTAGGATCAAATACTACTTCAACTTCATTACCTGTATAGACGGCATTATGCAGTACTTGATCTGTTTTGGTATTAGTAACGGTTAATCGAGTGTTTTCAGTACCATTACTGAATTGTATTCTATATATATCTTCATCTAATAGAGTTGGAATATTTACAGAATGTAAATTGTTATTTGTAAAGGTAATAGGCTGCCTTACAACTGAAATAGCACCGTCTGGATGGTGCAGATTGAATACAACGTCATAAGTGCCAGGCTTATAGTCCTGTGAATATATTTGGAACTTATTAAAATCATCTACACCGTCAAAGAAAATCAAGCCAATACGGTTTCTGTGGATAAATACTTCAACTTTATCAATATCCTCAATAGGTTCTATTGCTACTTCAACATCACCTTTAATATTATTCCAACTAAATAGCTCATCAGGATAGTTTGGCTCTTCAGATATACCTCTGAAGCTTGTAACAATTGTCGGAACATCAGGAACTATCTGAACGCTTTCCATTTCAGCGAGTAGTAAGTTACGGTCCAGATCATCTACAACATAGTCACCGTTGACATCAGCTTTAATTACATTAGGATCAGCACCATCTTCTATATAGGAAATGGTTGGTATTTCATAGCAGAAATATGAAGCAAACTGAGAAAGATCACTTATACCAACCCACTGGTCATTATCCATATCATATCGTAATTCGTTCGGGTCGGTTATGCCGTTGGTAGAAGTTTCCCAACGCGCTGCCAATAATGAAAAATCAAGTAAATCGATAATATAGTCACTGTCGTTGAAGTTACAGACAGCATTTGGGTCTAGCAATTCATAGTCTATTTCAGTGTGAACTGGTACTGTTTGAGAAAATACGCTGTTTAACAAGTCAAGGTCTAGTTGATTAACAACGCCATCAGGAGTTTCAGGAGCTATATCACATTGCAGTGCTTTCACTGTTCCAGTAAAGGTAGTAAAGTTATGCTTGCCTATCGCTCCATCTCTTACAGGAGTGTCGTCGAAGGTTACAGAAGAAGAATAGATGTTTTCAAAATTTGTTTTTACTGAATGGATAACATTTAGATAGTCATTTAACTTAACCTGATGTATAAAATCAGATTGAGGGTCTAAATATAAATTCCAGTCACCATATTCACCTGTAATCAGTTCAGTATTGTCTGTAACAGCACAATAGAAGCCTAGAGTTGAGTTTGTAGCATTTGATTCATCGTTAGAAAAACCAGCCCAGTAAATACCACTGGAAGTGCCGCTGCCTTCAAAATAATATGAAATGTCTTCGGTATGTGAAGTAATATTCTTTTCAAGATGTACTTGAGGTGCTGGTATTCCGGCGGTCTGATCGTCGCTGCTTATACCACTGATACAAAAAGCAAAACCGGCGGTATCATATACGGTGTTATTAAACATCCCGTATTCAATTGAATCTATGTCTAAATCAGAAAGGGCAAAATTATAATCATTTGAATATGGGAACATAGCAATAGCCCAACCGTCATTATCATTAGATGCTCCACCGCACTGATAACATAGGTTGTTAAATATCGTATTATTACCAACTGAGGTGATACCATAGTTACAGTTATAAATATAGTTGTCAGAGATGTATCTTGTCAATTCTGTACGGTTATAAATACCATATATACAGTCCTTAACTACCGTATTTCTGATCTGGCAATCAGGGGAAGCTGATTGTTTGAGATATATTGCAACTCTATTTTGACCATCTTCAAATGGCAATATAGTCACTGGCTCATCTGATCTTGTATTATCTGGTACTAGATAATCGGTCCTTAGAATACCGCCATTTTCAACCACGAAAACATCCACCCAAGCTTCAGTATTCACTTTATAATAAATATTAGTTCCAGAAGGGATATTGAGAGTTTTTGCATCTGAAATAATAAACGGTGGATCATTAATTAGATATGTTTCGTTTGGATTCCATGTAGTCGATTCAGAAAGATACCTGTCATTGATTACTATACAATCATTAGGGTCGATTGCTTCTGGCGAACTTACAGACATATCTGTAGCTAATGCCATGATTGTATTAGTATTACTTGTGTCAATATCAGGTGAAACTGCTTTGCTTGCTGCCATAGTTGCAACTGATGTTTTTTTAGTAGCAACCAATTCTGTGTTATTGTTTGCACTGGCATTGAATGAAGTGGATTGTATATTTATTCTACTGCCTTTAGTAAAACTATTATCTTGTGGATTATAGCTTGACATTCTGGCCCAATCGCCATTATAACGTCTGTGTTTTTTAGGGTCAAAACGCTCCTTTGTTGGCAGTGTGGTAGCATCAGTATTACTTTTAAAAGATGTAGTTGAAGCCATCTTTAGGGATGATGTTTGGGGGGCAACAGTTTTTTTGACAGGTGGAACATAGTTCATACCGTCATAATTTATGCCAAATGCAATAGCTTCATAGGTTCTTTCAGGGTCTATCGTTTTAGCACCGTCAAAACTCATATCAAAAACGGCCATCTGGTAGATTTCCGTCATTGGCGATACTGTTATTGTTTCATTTTGGTAGGTTACTTCCATTTCCTGTGCTGCATATAAATGAACCATTGCAACACCTTCAGTTCCAGTGAAATGGAAAGTAATTGGATTATATTTGTGAATGTTTTTGTTAGTTATAAGAATTGATTTTTCACAATCCGGGCCAAATGTCCCTTCATCTGAAGATAGTATAACTGCAAAATCTTTATCTAATTTTACATCATCAGATGATGTAAGAGTAAAAGATACATCATTTATGCTTTCAATTTCCACTATCTCAGGTACTTGTTGAGTTCCTTCAGCCTGGATAATCAGATCCGCTTTGGTCTGAAGACTGAAAAGTAGCGACAATGCAACAACGAAGCTGCAAACAGGGATTCTTAGTTTCATTTCTGTTGGTCTCCTTTAAATGGTAGGTTATTAGTATTCGCCAATATGTATTTTTTGCTTTTCCCGAAATCCAGACACACCTCCATTAATAAATACGCAAAAAAAAATTTATATTGGAAAAAAAATTGGTTTTTTTCAAAAAATTATAAAAAAGCCAGTACGATCTTGCTCTATGATGTTATGGTCGGGATTCAGAAGGGATGAACAAAACCGCACTAGCCAAAATTGAGTGTCTCAAATAATATCCTTTCTTACGAAATACAACTTCCCAGTTTGTTTAATAATAAATTAACTCACAATATAAACCATAGCGCATAAAAAAAGAGGTCACTCAAGGCGCTATGAAGTCATGAACTATCAAAGGCTCGCTAAAACCCTGTACGGAACACAACAAGCATAGCACCCTCAGTAACCCCTGAATTGTCACAGAAGATAAACTGAGAGTGCCGTTCTTTGCGACATTCCGTACAATTAATTTAGCGATTTTATGATAGAATGTCCTAAAACGGTACAATACCAAATTGTCACCAAGTATTATTACACTTTGACGACAAATATCAAGAAAAAACCTAAAAAAACATATTTGGCTTTATGCTGACTTCTTTCTTAATAATTGTCCCAGAGAAGTTGTCTTTCCTGGATGTTTACGATTATATTCCCGAATTAGTTTACTTGCCCTACTCATTTTACCGGCAAGATACATTGCCCTGACTTTCTTTTTAAGCAATCCCAATTCATAATCACCTATATCTGATAGCAATTCTGGTAAATCTGGCAAATACAGCTCTTCCATATACTCCCGTAAATCATCCGGTACGGCTTTCACTTTCATGGCATCATTGAGTAGGTTATTAAATTTATCGATCTCGCCTTGAGGAAGATCATTTTCCTTTGCCATTTTCCGCAATTCAGTACGTTTATCACGCATATCAAAAAACTTTCGCCATAAGCTGCTGCGTCTCTTTTCAAGGTCACTATGACTTACTCGCATAGCGAGAGCTGTAGCAAGTAGCCTTTCCATTGCGCCCAACCCCTTATCCTCCATCTGACTTGCAGCAGAAAAAGGTATCGGCTCAAAGTTATGCCATTCGTGCATTAAGAACTTATTAAGTTTCGAGAGACCAGAATCAGATTCATACCAGACACGCTGCCCTTTCCAATCGACGAGAACCTTTCCCTGTGCGATAGTATCAAGATCGTTCATCATTCCCCGAAATGGGCTACTCATACCGCCTATTGTGTGGGTTACAGTATATATCGCTTTCTGCGCACCCTCTATCGGTCTGCCGGTAATAGCTTTAATAAAAGGAGATACAATTTGTTCGTAGTAGTCTTTATCAGTTGTCATCAAATCTAACATAATAGGCCGCCCTTTATTATCCGTTTGTCCGGTTCTGATCTTGAATAAGTCTCTTAGCCATTCCTCTGGATTCTCCCCTTCTTCTGGTGGTTCAGGCCCCTCCCCTGTTAATATCAGGGATGCCATTTGTGCTGCCAGCATTGACAGTGTAAGAAATAGCGGTATATTGCGGAAACTTCGCCAATCACGCCCCAGTGGACCGCCAAGCTTATTAAGGGTTGCCGCATCTGCAGCGCGGAGCATGGTTCTGTAGTTACCCTCACGAAAACCTGGAGCAAGGAACACAAATCTCATAGCAGATGTTACAGTTGCAGAACGCCCGAATATTTTTTCGTTCATCTCACCGTAAAAATTTTGCCCTACTTTTATTATCTCGATTTTCTGTGCATCCGTTGGCTCGTAGCCTTGTTTTTCACGTAAGGTATCTACTTCCTGAAGGTATTTAGTATATTTAACAGCAGGGATATACTTTTCAAAAGTCCAGTTGGTAAAGCGACCTGTAGTTGCATCTGCCATTCTCATCGGTATTTTTACAATTGCATTATGCCATCGTAATTCTTCATCAAGCCATTTTTTCATAGCCTGACGAGATTCGATCTCTAATGATGAATTATGACCGCCGCCCAGAGATACATATTCCCTGTATTCTTTCGATTTCCTCATCTCATCATCAATTTTATATTTTGTTAGCTTTTTCCATGTAGATGGCTTAAACATACCCAAAGTACTGCCACTATCAACTATTGCCTGCGCTCCAATTGTACGTAAATGGTGCGTAGGAAGAAGGAATTTAAACCCGTTCATAATATGAATAAATGATCTTACTTGTCTGATCCCGTCACGTCCGGTTAGGTTAAAGCTGTTTAATGCTGCAATAGGTCTGTACAGATCAGGATGCAACAGATAATTCTGAAATATCGGTTCCTCTACATTACTGCCCTGCTGTTTATATAGATGCCGCCAGTTCTGTAGATGATACTCATTGGCATCTGTAACATGAATTATGCCGGTTTCGGTATGGCTTTTAACCAGATAATCACGTAACTGTACCATAGCCGCTAACCGCCATATAGCTCCAACTTCACGGAAAGCATTATTAACAGGGTTCTGATCTCTCATTTCCAGGCCCAGACCACTGGCATCAGCAACGGTAGGAATACACTTATGCTTTAACATTTTTTGAGTTGTTGGATAATGTTTCAGGAACTTATTAGTTATTTCACGGCCTTTATGACTGTTTTTATACACTCCGTAGAAATAATCTTCAAAGTACATAGCTTCAAAATTATGCTTTTCCAATAGATCATAGGCAGAGTTGTACACTTCATCTAGCATTTTAGCATATTCAAGAGCTTCTGGTGATATCTTATCTTTTGCTATTGCCTGCAAGTATTGACCAGCATCAGAAACAGCTTCGCCACGAATATGATATATATATTGTTTTTGTTCTGGTGATAGTTTCTCGATCTTATCACGTAATTCTCTATATGACATCTCAATATTAGAGAGCATTGTATCACCAAATTCCAATTGACCGGCTTCTGGGGATGCAGCCATCTTAATAATTTCCGCTACAGTATCATAGCCAAAGCTTTTTGTTGCCGCCCTGTTAGGTTCCAGTATATTAGTTATAAAGTTAATACCGAAATTAGCTTTATCCATTGCTGTTTTAGCATTTTCTTTTGTTAGCTGGCGGGCTGACTTTTTGCCTTCGTAGTCACGTCTGGCATCGGTTCTTATCTGTATTCTTTCTTGAGGGGTGGTTTTATGCTCTTTGCCCCAGGTAGCTCCTAACTGCTTAACCTTGCGATTTGTAACGTGTCCCGGACCTTTCACTATCATTGATTTGAGATCCCGTCCTTTGGCCTTCTGTGGAGCTTCACGCCATGTTGATGTTGTCTGTGCTGATTCATTCCATATCTTACCGGAATATATACGAGAAAATATATCTCCAATATCATTACGGCCTGTAATTGCACAGAAAATACGCCGGAAAAAGTCACGAATTTTAGTAAAAAACGGGTATCCTTTACTATCTCTACCGGCAGCCCAGTTTCCATATATTTCTGCGGCAAATTCTTCATCACCGCCAAACCTACTCAATATAACAGCTCTTTCCCTGTCAGATAATGCCAGGTCCATAGCAGCATGAAACTGTTCATGTGAAAGAGTGTCTGCGGTCGCAAAATATGCTGAAAGCTGTATCATACCATCAAAATCTATCTCCCTGCCATCTTCAAGGGTAATAGCACCAGGTAGATTACGCCACAATCCTCTATAATCATCTCGATCATCTTTATATATAGTAGCAAGAGAGTCAATATATACGGTTTTGCCATTAGGCAGATTTACTATAAATTCGCCATCAGTATCGGTTGTAGATATTGATTTTTGCGGTATGCCAAAAGCTTTTCCCAGCCTTTTAGGTGAAAGTTCAGAGTTTTCAAGATACGTATTAACATAACTCAAATCGGCTGATTCATGCAGATATTCAACCGCTTGCGGTTTTTGGAAGTTTTCGACACCTTCAAATTCTTCTAATTTATATTGTTTTATAAGTTCCTGGGCGGTTTTGCCAATATCTTTTGCCGGTATAAAGTACATCTGCTTATATCCAACAGTTTCGCTGAATATCCCCATTTCATTCAATGTACTATCATAAGTAAAATCAGGGCCATCTAATAAATAGCGTTTTTCCTTGCCTGTCATACGCTGCCTGATAGTCCAGCCATTGGCAAGTTTTAATTTACCGCCTGACTTTAGACCATCAACAATATCCTTAACTGGCATCTTACGTGCCTTCATAGTGATATTTACGCTTTCCAGCAATACTTTAGCATGTTTTTGAGGTATTTTTCGACCTAAATATATCTCATTTTTATCATCAATAAGTCTGCGGATTTGGGGCTGACCTTTCAACTGCTTCCATATAGGTAGCAGACGACCAGTAACCATGTGAACACTTTCCTCTTTAAATTCAGGGGTATTAGCTACTTCTTCAGCCCAAAGAGCATTTAACTTACTTTTATCAACTTCAACGATATCAGGGTTGCCATCAATCTCTGATACCGGCTCGATTTGACTACGGCTAATAGGTGTTATAATACGATATCTTTTGACTACCTGTCCTGAAGCATTGGTTACATTACCTGCTTCAGATAATCCTACAACTTTGTCATTTGCCAGTCTAACCCATTTTACTATTCTTTCAGACCGCAATATTTCGTCTAAATGCTTAGGTTCGTTTCGGCTATATGATGTAAACTGTACATATCCAGTCTGGCCGCCATCATCATATTTTTCAAGTACAGCTTGTTGCACTTTTTCGATACGGTCAGCTATAATATTTTCTACTCCGGTATCAAGTGTACCATTTGCAATTGCCTGCTGTATCTTTTCTTCCAGTCTTTCAGCAAAGTGACTGAATACCATATTTTGATAATCAAATTCCAGACTTAACAGTCTATTCAAAAATTGTGTAGATTCAGGGATATTTGACTCATTTAATGAACCCATTTCATCAATGAACTTTAGCCCGGTCTTTTCCAGAAACTCATTTCCGCTAATATCATCAATACCACCACGAGCAATATCAGTGCATAACTGAATAACAGCTTGTTTTGCTTCCGGGCTTTCAAGGTTATCATTTGCGCTAAACAATTCATTTCCACTGGCTTTTGCCTGACCACGAGTCAAAGCCCCTAACTGCGATAATCGTCTGGCTATTGTTGATATAAAGCGTTTATGGCCTGAAAGGTTGGTACTTGCCAGTGTTATCCAGGGTGCTGCCACCTGGTTACTCCTATGACAGCGGCCCAGTCCCTGCATAGCCGCATCAGCTTTCCAGCCAGCATCAACCAGATAATGATGTCGTTTTTGCTGATTTTCTGCTCTACGATCTGCATGATAGCTTGCGCCTGTACCACCGGCTTCACTAAATATCAGAATACGTTTTTGTCCCGTCTGAAATGCTGCTGTTTCTGCTTCATTGGCACTTGCCGGTCTTCTTTGGACAGTTCTTACCATCTGACCATTATCATCTTCAACATAAACCACTCGCTCTGTTCTGCCTGTTACTTCTGCGACATTATCTACGCCAAAATGGTCTATTATTGTTTCCAATGGACTGGCAGGTACTCTTATACTTGCTAATCTCCCCATAAGAGCATCACGTCTTGCCAATGCTTTCTGATCGACAACTGGATCACCGTTACTATCTTTTACCTGTTCTGATCTAACTTTACCGTTTTCATCTTCAATATCCTCATATAAATGAACTGGATAAATATTCATTACCAGATCAGTTAATACGTGAATCGGACTACTATCGAAATCTTCCAGGTCTTGGCCTTCTTCCATGCGAGCCAAAGCTCTTTCCTGTGCTGCCTGACCTGTTTGAGTAATTTGTAGTACAGCGGATCGCCCTTCTTTCATATCACTTTCTATTGACCTGATAACACTTGGTATTTGCATAGATGTAATAAGCGTATTAAAAAAACGCTGATTAGCTGACCAGAACTGGCCACTAACAAAAGCTCTGGCATTGGAATTTCTTACAGCTCCAGTATCGCCCATTGATTTCCAAATATCAGTTAATACCATCTGCCATGCTTTAGCAATCTCGTCATAAATGATTTTTTGGCGGCCATCCAGTTCATGCTCCAGCCTGTCATATTGCACCGTACCATCTTCTGTACCATCATTATAAGCAATACTTCGGGCCATATATAGCCCTCTGGCTTTTAGTTCCTGGGCAACAACCTCCATAGCGGCAACTCCGCCGGAAGCAATATTATTGATAAAGTCATGGACATCGGCAAACTGAGTATCTTTACCCCACATTCCAAGCCGTTCCATATATGCCAGGCTCTCAACTTCACTGGCCCCGGTTGCTGACACATACACGATACGGGCATTTGGCATCAATTCCTGTAGCTCTCTTATAGTTTCAGCTACTTTTGATGGGCCTCCTATCCCCTTGCCAAGCACATTATTGGCAATATGGGCTTCATCAAGAGCAATTACACCATCAAATGTTTCCGGCTCTCCAATCCATTGCTGTATCTGACCTAACCTGGTATGTTCAGGGTTATTTTTTGAAGAACTTTTAACAGTGTTATATGTAGTAAATAGAACACCATCACCTATCTGCTCTGAAATATCTTGATTATATTTTATTTTTAACAGGTTATGAATTAACTCAGAATTGAAACCCAGGTCCGTAAGGTCACGAACTGCGTCCTGGTACAGCTTTTTATTCTTACTTATCCATATAGCCTTTTTACGTCCCCTGTTCCAATTATCTACGATAATACCTGATATTTCCCGCCCTTTTCCTACTCCTGTACCATCGCCAACCATAAATCCCATGCGATCACCATTTGGCAATAAATTTTTATGAGCTTGGCCGGCACGCGCAACAGCTTCAATCTGGGCGGCACTTAGACCACCGTCATTGATAACATTTTTTGAAATTTCAGGGGTGTATGTGATTGCCGGGCTTGGTACTGCTGCCATAGCCGCTGATTCTACCAGAGTGGCGGGGTGATCTTTGGCTCCAGGGAATATTTCAACAGGTATATAAGGCTCAAAAACACTATCTGTTATCTGTGTGCCTGCAACTCCTGAAACCACTCCATCTGATTGTCCAGAAGATTTTCCAGTAGTAGATTGGCTGCTTTTTCGGCGGTTAGATTCTGATATATCGGCATCATTTCCTGCGCTGTCTTCTCTACCAGAGGTAGATTGATCTCCAGAAAACTCTCCGGCATCTCCTCGTAATCCAGAAACAGTGCCATCTGCATTAGTGGGTCCAGCATCGCTACGTTCCCGACTATCTGTTGATGAAGATAATTTCGGCTTGCTGACAACTCTTCCCGATTTATCAGAAGACGATCTTCGGCTTCCAGTGGCCATACCGCTAGTACCAGAAGATTTAGAAGCTGGTGTGGCATCGGATTTTCTGCCAGTTTGTTTGCCAGTTGCGACAGTGGCAGTTGGTTCAGTTGTTTCAACTCGATCATTACGTACCTCATCTAATGCCATCATCATTTCCGACGGGGTGGCATATTCCCCTGATACAATATTATGACCGGTCGGATTAACTTTGTCAATTACCAGCATTCTAGTCGGAAATTCGGTTCCATATTTCTTATATACGCTCCTGTCGAGGGTTACATTAGCCCTGACACTGTATATTCCTTTTATTTTAAGCATCCAGCGAGTAAAACTTGCCGAAGGGCCATGCAATCCAGCCCCCATAATAGCAACTAACCTGCCACCGGGTTTTAATGTATCCAGTGCTGCTTCAATATGCTTAATATCGGTGCCGAGAGCCTTCTTTTTGCCCCCTGCTTTGGCGGCTGACCGGCTGAAAGGAGGATTCATAAGCACAACATCAGGCCGATTATCTTCTGAAACAAGATGTTGTATATATTCGGCATTTTCTCCTGTGACTTCAATATTATCAGATAGTTGCTGTAATAATTCTCCTCGGCGATCCGATAGTTCATTAGCTTGTACCGTTGCATTTGCTGTTATAGGAACAAGACACAAACAACCAGTCCCGGCAGATGGCTCTAAAACCCTGTCATTTTCTGATATATTGGCTACCCATCCGGCAGCAGCGGCGTAATGCGGCGGGGTGGAAAACTGCTGCATAGTTGCTTTTTCGCCACTTCTATTGGTTTGAGATACCATTAGCTTCTTGACAATACCACCTAATTTATCAACTTGCTCTGAAGCAATGTCAGAAGATTGACCGGCTGGTAATTTATCAACTAAGCCTTTATCGAGTATGTAGCGATTTATAGCGACTTCCAGGACATCATAGGCTTCACTTGGACCATAAACACCATCAGCACGAGAACCACCAAAATACTGGTCAGCCATCTTAAAAAATGCAGAGGCCGGGAAATCATTATCACTTTCTAAAATATTATCGAAACGGCTATATAGTGAACCGACAAAGCTTTCCAGATTTCCTTTTTCTATCTTAAATTCAGTCTGTTCAGGTTTACTTTGTGGCTTTTGGTTTTCTAAAATTTTATCTACAGTTTCACCATCACGCTTTTGCACAAGGCCACTGGTATCAGACATAGCAAGCTTATCCCATGCTTTTTCCAGATTTCTTGCAACGAAATGAGTAACTTTATCCCCCACTTCATTTTTTAGATGTCTGACCATATCACCAAACTTATATATACCCAGTTCCAGACCGGTAACTGTCAGATCAACGACAGCTCCCCATATCTCAGGGTCAACCATCGGGTTACTATTCATGCGTTTATTAACTAAGTCTGCCAGTTTCTTGGCCTTTTCTTTGAACTTTTTGGCAGCCTCATCAGATAAAGTGTGTTCAATACCTGACTCTCTTTGAGATTCCTCAGATAATCCGGCATCAAACATAAACTTACGCAAATCATCAGTATTAGCTTTACTGACATCAATCGTTCCAGTTGCGGCTTCTGGTTTTTTCTGCCTGCCTTCAGCATATTCTTTAACCAGCCAGTGATACCCTTTCAGTACAGTTGGTTCAATTCCTTCTTTATCTGCTGGATTAGAAAACTTAGAAATTCTGGTTTCTTTACCATTTTTAGTGCCAACCGCTCTATAAGCACCCTTACTGGTATCTGACTCCTCTATACGAACATCTATACCACCCAAACTCGCTTTCTGATGGGAAATAAGGTTCATATAAGAAGCTAGTACAGCATCATTAGTAGTTGGGTCAAAAAGAGGCGTAATATCGTCACTTGATATAAATGCAGTAATATTTTTATAACCGTGATATTCAACTTCAACACTACCATCTGACTGTCTTACAGGCCCAACAGTATTACCATATCTATCGTTTAACTTAAAGAAAGTGCCAACAATAATGTCCTTGTATTCAGCCCTACCAGTTATTAAGTTATCCTTAACAACTGGCTTATCCTGCTTTGATTTATCACTACCTGGCAATTTATACTTAGCAATAAGTTCCTGAACTTTCTTCCTTAAAGCAGATTCACCAGACGGAAGAAGGAACATATCCATACCATGTATAGGTCTAGTTGTAATTTTCATACGTTTAAGCATCTTTTCATGCTTAAATTCAGGGCCTTTAAGTCGGTAGCGATCTGTCCCATCTATCTTTCCTATTGATGAAATCTTCCAGCCGTTTGCCAGTTCTATTTCAGCAAAGTCTTTTGTCAGTAGATCGTCAATAAGAGCTATAGTTTCGGGGCGATTCTCCAGCTTGGGTATTGAACGCCCATCCTGTATTTGTTCACTGATCTCTGAATCAATAGAACGAATACGTGTCTCAAGAGTCTGATATTCCCGTAAATTTGCAGGTGTCTCTTCTTCTGTTTCAAGTTCACGTATTCGCTTCTCAGATTCAGTAAGTTCATTTTCTAACTGCTGCCTGGTCATCGACTGAACCGGAATAACAGTCTCTGTTGAATCTTCTTTATACATCCTGACCAGTTCTTTGAAAGCACCTTCAACGGCATCACGTCGCTTCAAGTACGCACTAACCTGTGGTTCCTGGCTGGTTGAATAGGCCCATACAGTATCCCCCCTGTTGGTAGCCATTGTTACACCAATCAAGTCTTGTACAAATCTAGGATTATCAAGCTTAGTGACACCTTTAAGCTCTACCCAATGTTGACCAAGTTCTGCTTTTGCATCATCAAATCCGATAAGCTGCTTGTATGCCGCCGCCGCTTTATCGTTATATGCTTTATCTGCAATATTATCATATAGCGGCTCAAGTTTATCAACTTGTATCGGATATTCGTTCATTTCAGTACCATCAATTGGACGTACTGTTACCTGACTATCGCCAATTTCCCCATCAACGATCATTAGATGATTATCATTTGTAATATTTCTGACTAATTGACCTGGAAATATCCCGTCTCTAGTATCATACCATATCCCTTTTAATGGTCTATCTGACGTTTTGCCGCCATTTTCTTCTTGGGGTACTATTTCCGATGCTTCTGTTTCAGGAACAGATACCTCAACTCTGTCCAATATAGTATCCAGATAGGTAACAATACGATCATATCTATGCTGCTGCATAAAATGAGTCTGCCATGCCTTGTTTTTCGGCGACCATTTAAGAGCAAAACCCCTTCCCTTTAACTGTTTTCGTATCTCGGCAGATGGTTTATCGTCAAAATACACCCGGATTCTATCTTCTTCCCAACGAATCGCACCGCCTTTGAATATTACTTCCTGGCTGGCTGAACGACCTTCACCATAATTATGCTGCGAAACTTCTGGAGATTCTGAAATATCATGGAATAGATAATCTTGAATCTCTTTAATTTTATCCGCTGGCAAGCCATTGGCATATTTCTTTTGCCAGTAATCAATATTAAGATCATCGCCACGTTTTTTGGCTTCCAGTTCTGCTTCTGATATAAGCCATTGTTCTATTTGAGTTATATCTGACGGTACAGGCTTGGTAGTACGGCCCATACGAGTTTTCATAACTTTACCAGATTCATAACCTAAATCTAAACCAGTTTGCTTGTTATCATTTCCCCTTTCTCTTTTACCTCGCTCTGTCGCTAAAACGGCAAATCTCTGCTTTAATCCTTCTAACTCCCTACGTTGGTCAGCAGTTATAACATTACCATAATTATCGATCTTATGACGGACTTCTTTCTTTTCAGCCATAATATCTTCATAGCTCATCTGGTCAACATATCGATACTGTTCCAAATTTGCATAATCATCGTATTCCCTGGCAACATCCGGCGGCAAAGTGTAGCCATCTTCAACGGCATCTCTTACCAAATGCCTATGCAGGTTTTCAGCATCTTTTTTCAGAGCCTTACGCATCATATCGGTTAGCTCTTTACCCATGAAATATATCTTATCGCCCTTCACGGTGATATGCTTCATATACTCCGCTTTGGTAAACTGCCACGGTTCAGTACGCTCTTGAGGTTTCCTCTTAGAGTCTTTGAATATATCAGCTTTTCCACTCTGGTTTGCGTTTTCAGGGTTAAAGATATAGTCCTGAATCATATCAAGAGTGGCAGGTGGAATCTTTTTAGGTTCTTCATTTGCATATATTCTCTCATTAAGGCTGTCATCTCTATTTTTCGCTTCCAAAACGGCTTCTGACAGTAGCCAGGTATTAATGCGTTTCTGACTGTTTTTGGCTTTCTGTCGGGTTGAAGTATCAATTTTAGGAACTGGCTTCGTCATGCGACCAGAAGCCGTTTTCATTGTCTGCCCTGGTTGATATTTATAATAACCGCCGGTATGGTCATCTGACAGTTCACTATCGAAAGTACCATACCCATATTCAGTTTGGGACTCTTTGACTGGTGAGTCTAATTCTTTTTCCTTAGTTTCCTCTTGAAAAGCATCTTCTGTCTTTCTTTCATATCGGCTTTTCATACCTTCAGGACGAACCATCCAGTTACGATGCACTTCATCGGGCCATTCTTCCGGTTCTCCCCACTGGTCAACTTTCTCCCAAAAGCTCATATTATTGCGATTGGCCATATAAAAGGCATAAGCGAAGCCTTCCGGGGTAATACTGCGTGCCAGCTTTTCTTCTTCGACATCACCACGCAACTTATAGATTTTACTGCCTTCTGTCGGTTCTACCGGAGCTTGGGGCAGTTCCCAGTTGAAATCTCCCCAAAGCCCTGTTTTCTTTGTATAGGGATCTCCATAAAACCAAGGCTGAAAATATATCTGCGGTTTTTCAGGGACACCTTCAACCATCCTGGGCAACCTGCCAACCGGGTTTTCCAGTACCCACCAGTCAGGCTGAACAAAATCTACTATTCGATGTACCTGATCTACCAGGTCAATACTAACTTCTGTCCTGCCATCTTTATCCTTTTCATTGAACCATCTAGCACCGCTTACTGCAAAATCCACACAAGGCGGCGCTGCCAATATACCATGAACCGTCTCACCGTCCAGCAAACCACTGTCAAACAACCATTGCGGGTCAATATCACGAATATCCATCTGCCAGCCGAAACCTTCCAGATCGGCAAGGTCTATCTGGACAACATTATACCCGGCATCACGCCAGGGTTTTGACCACTGCCCTGTACGATCAAACAGACTCAATATAGTTTTTTCATAGTTACTACGGTTTTCTCCATCCTTCCGGGCCTGTTTTTTCCACTCTGTCACTTTTTTATCTGCTTTTGCTTTTGGCAGATATTCAGGCTCATCAATTTTCTTATAAGATGAATTTGGATATGTTGTATAATATTCAGCCCCAGGCTTATCATCTTCAAAAAATGGTTCTTCCTGAGAAACTGCATCCATAGGGTCTTGTTTGTCAATATCAGGCTGTTCTATACCTTTGTCTTTGAGATATTTTCTCTGGGCTTCTATTACTTCAGCTTCGGTTTTATGCCATCTGTCGTTAATCTGATGCGGCGTATCACCTCTAAAATAGTAACCAGGCTTACCATAACGGGAATGAACATATATATCACCATCATTCAAACTTTCATTGTAGTCAGGATATTTATCAGATAATCTCTTGCCTGATGGTTTCTTACCTTTAACATCGACAATACCATCTATCCCCATAGTATTATCATTTCCAACAACTATAGTATCATGGCCATGATCTACCTTTTTAACAGTTTTATATGTCTTTGAACCGGATATACGAACCTTATCGCCCACTTCAATATCGGTTATCTGCCAGCCGTTTGCTGTTGTAGGCGTATATGGCTTAATTCCTATTTTTTCAAACTCATCTAACTTGTTAAAAGCAGCAAAGGTCTTTTTAAGGTTCTCATAGGCAGCAGGTAGAATATCGGTATCAACTGAACCATCCTCAATATGTCTCAGGGAAACACCAGGTACATAAGGGGTAACATCACGTACATCCAGTTTACGGCCCTGTTTTTTGGCCTGTTCGATAATATCTTCGATCTGACCATCTGCTACATTTACAGTATTCTGCCGTAAACGCTCCAGCATAGTATTAACAGTCTTGATCTCTTTATCATACATTGATACAGGTATCTCAACTGTTTTACCTTTATCTGGACCGGCTACTACTTCTGCTTCAGCATAATCACCATAATAATCATCCTCACGAATATTACCGGTTAGTCTATGTAATTTGGGGTCATATTTGATATGAGCATTATTCTCTGGCTCTTGCTTTTCCTCTGCCTTTACCTTTTTGGCAGACTTCTTCTTTTTGGCACTCGCTTTTTTACTATTATTAGTATCAACAGGTTTTGGCTTCTGTTTTTGATCGACAACACCATCACCACTATTATCTGGTTTATCCGGCAGTTTTGCAGGACTGCCACCTGCTTCATCATCATTATCACCTTTTTGCTGTTGCTTCAGCTCGCGCAGCCGATCATTAAGTTCCCTAATGATCTCACGTTGTGCTTCCGTTTGACGGTCCTGCATATCAAACTGCCATAGCTTGTCTTCAATATCCTTGATCTCTGTTGCAACCGGGTCTGTTTCTTCTGACTCACTGGCACGTTCTACAGCCTGCTCTAATGCTTCCAGCCCGGAACCTTCACCATCGATATTAGCCTTACCCCATATTTTAGCAGACCTTTCAGCTTGTTCATGAGTGATATTGCCGGTATGCACCTCATTTGCTAGACGGTTCATGTAATCTTCTGTTGCCTGCTGTTGAATTGCCGCTTTGGGAGAAGCTGATTTAACTTGTGCCGATTTCTTCTTACCAGGCTTTTGAGGTTGCAGTTCTAAAAATGGCTCTTTTTTAGGTCTTTTACTGGTTAGATACGGCCTGCCTGCTTTATCTAGTCTGGCCCACATCGGTTTTTTTTGCTTGTTTACTCGCTCCTGCAAACCTGTCATTTGCTTATCTGTCAATTCAGTATCGCCGATATGATTGGGCTTTGGCAGCTGGAAGTTGTAACTCTCGAAAGACTCCGGTAGATTATCTACTACCTGCGATTCACCTTCCAAAGCCTTACCATCAATATCACTTTCAGCCTGAAATATCGTAGTATCAGGGGCAGGCGGCTGTTTTTTTCTCGGCTGCATGAATATCGCTTCAGCACGATTAACCATCTTTGGGTCAGCTCCCTCTATCACATCTTCCAGTTCCAGACCTAAATCACCTAACATCTCCCAATCGGCAGTATCAGAAGACATAATAAACCGATCTTCCAGCGGAATATCTTCTTTATCAAGTCCTGGATACTTAACTATTTCGACATCATCATCTATAGACGCTGTTTGAGCCTGCTGATTATCAAAACTGCCGGAATCCGTATCAGAATGTTGATTATCGAATTGACCTTCAGCTCCAACATTAGCACTGGTGTTATCTGCGACCTGACTGTCTGGCTGACTGCTATTAATTACATCCTGACCACTACGCCCTGCTTCTATCTGCTTTACCCCACGTTCAGGGTTAATAGTATTATTCTCATCTGAATAATCTTCCAATTGTAAATCAAACGGTATCAACTCGCCAGTAGTATCAATATGATCTGATATACCCCTTCCTTCTGTACGGTCTATTTTCTTACTTTGCCGAACAGTTACCAGCCATCTACCACCATTTGTCTGCCTGATAGTAGCATCAACATCGTTATAAGCTGAATTATACATCTCAGCAACGCCGAGAGCCGTTTTTTTACTTCTGGTGGTAATCGTGCCTTTTTTCAGGCCCATTCCCATATCACGCATTTCAATACGCTTTTTCAATGGGGCCATAATACGTTCAGTATTATTCTGTCTGGTTTTCCTTGCATTATTTTGATGAACAGCATTTTCATATATCTGATAATCAGATTCGGTATCGCTCTGGCCCTGATAGTTATTACCTGACAGTTTCCCATGCCTTTCAAGTGATTTATCAACTGCCTTATCATCCAGTGTATTCTTATGACGATTCTCTAACAGACTAACGGTATGCCTGAACCCACCAGGCGCAGCCAATACCCCGGCAGTAGTAAGAATATTACGCATATCTGTCTGCTGCTGGGCATACCCTGCCAGACGACCACCCATACCAGCATCTTCACCAGCTCCAAAATCATTAACATCGAATACACCACGCAGGAAATCGCCCCAGACCTCTTCTGAATATTCCTCGATAAAGCCGCCGAACTTCATCTTATCACGCATAAGCTTACCAAAATCACCATCTGGATTTTTGCTCTTATAAAACTCTTCCAGTTTCTTCAGGAATTTTCTGCCGGTTTTGCCACCCGGTAAATCATGGTATTTGACAAAATCCCCGATCTTCCCGGCTATCTTACCACCAACTTTAGATAGTCCAGAACCACTCAGTTCCGAAAAATTCTCAATATACATATCACCAATAGCACGGGTAAGTGATTTAGACATGTTTTCCCGGTCTTTTAGGATGTCAAGACCATGCTCTGTCAGGTTATATTCGCCTGAATCTGTATTATTCTGTATGGCATTTGCTACTATTTCAGGAGTTTGTACTACCATCCTGCCACCGGCATCAAGCATTGAACCGGCAACTTTAAGCCCTGCCATAACACCTTTCTTTTTCAGAAGCTTAATTACAGCCTTTTTACCAAGCTTTTTAACTGCTGTATTTAATATCGCTTTGCCAACACCCTTTTTAACAACAGCACCGGCTGGGCCACTTGCCATAAATGTTGCCAGAAAATCCGGCATTTCTAAAATACCCTGCAAAACATCATTACCAAGTGTAGTACCACGCACTTCAAGTTCTGCTCGCTTTTCCAGATATTCGGTTATAAGATCAATATCCTTTTCCATCTGGGCGATCTGTTCATCTTCAGTCATATTCCTTTTTACTGGGACCGACATTCTGCCACCAGCAAAATATGGATTATACCCGGTATATTCATGCTGACCGGAATTAACTGTCATTTTATCATACTTATTAGGGTCTGAAAGACGATCAACAGCACTCATCAGCTCGGCGCTATGTTTCAAACTGAAAACCATACCTGCAAGCGGTACTTTTTCCAGCCAGTCACGACCTGACATTTTATCTATCCCTTCACCAGCCCCTATCTCCCCTGCCAGCTCCCATTGCTGTATCTGCTCTGGCGTGAAACCCTGTGTTACCATATCACTGTATTGACGAGGTTTATCAAGGTATTCCTGGACAAGTTTAATATCCTGTGCCATTCGTTCGCCACGCTCTTTTTCATTTAGCGGTCTGCGGCGTGGTGGTGCTGACATACCGATAGTATAAGGAGTGAAGACACTAGACGGTCCACTGGAAGAAGTTGTCAATTTGTCATATAATGAATTATCTGATAACCTGGCAATCGCTCTTTGCAGATCGCCCCCGGTATTTTCCTTTGCCTGCTGACTAAGCGGAGCTAACCGTTCAAGCTGTTCAGGTTTGAAGGCTGTTTTAATTGGCTCACTATATTCCCAGGTTGGACGCACCTGCTCTATCATATCGTCAGGACTCTGATATTGACGCTGATCCGGTGGTGTCACCAGCTCGGTCGCAACTTCTTCCAGGCTTGGATATGACAATTCCGGTTCCGAAGCATTTACCCCAAAACCATCAGGAATATCTACCGCTGCCATAGCAGATGATAATCTATCCTGTATGGCGGGATTTATAGTTTCCTGTTGTGGCTCTATCGGGCTATCGTCAAGATTGGCAAGAACTGAATCAACATCAAAGATATTACTACTATTTTGGGGCTGGTCATCTTCCAGATTAGCCAACACATCATTTACATCTACCATGACTATTTAATATCCTATTTATAAGGGAAAATTACTTGTTATTGGGATTGGCCTTAGTCTTTTTGAACGCTGCTTCAAGCTGCTCGACGGTTTTTCCTTGTGCTTTCGGGCTGGTTAAAAATGACTCCCATTTTTTTGTATCACCTTCAAACGGGTCAAAACCAAGCTTTTTGATAAGCTCATCCTTTGTCGGAGCAGAATCAGGGTCAGGACTTGCCATATCAACCAGTACATTACCGCTTGTACGATCATATTTCTGCTGGAATCTATCTACATAATCACGAAGCTGTGACCGTTTAGCGGCATAATCACCCATTTTATTATATTCGTCCAGTGCATTATTATCATAACCGTCGAAAGCATCGCCAATATCAGGCAGCCATGAAGTCCATTTATTACGATTCTCTTCTCGTATAGAACTGTGCATATCTTCGTTAAAGCTGCCATCTTCGTTATACCACTGATCTGCCGTTCCCGGACCGCCCCATCCTTCAGGTACGGCAGCCTGCATTTGCGATTCTACTCCGGCAAGCTGCTCCTGGGCATATTCATACATCGAAAGCTCCGCCTTACTGGGTGTGCCGCTGTTAGAATACTCAAAACCGCGGGTATCAATACCAAGTTGAGTTCCAAGCGATTTGAAATTCTCAAATTCTTCCGGGCTTCTGGCTGACATTCCCAACTGGGCAAATTTCATTTTGTTTTCTATGTCAACCTGTTTCTGCTGCGCCGCAAGCTGATCTTGTTCCAGTTGTTTTTGTTCCTGGTATCGCTTATCCTGCTCTTGCTGACGATCTGCCTGAATAAGTGTATCGCCAGCTCTACTTAATCCAGCAGACAGAGCCGCACTTCTAGGGTCTATTCCTCTATGTATTACCTGCATTTGTGGCATAGTATTATTTTCCTTTTCATTCTTATAGTTAGGTCAAGGTTACACTTGTTAAGCAGTTACAGCCGCTACCTGTGATTCACCTAAATAGCCGTTCATCAGACTTAGTAAAGATGCCATATCCAGACCACTGGTATTATTCTGGAACCAATTGGTCATGGCAGTATCAAGCTCAGATTGGTTTTGAACCTGATCCATACCATATAACTGCCATAAAATCGCCAGGGTATTGGCTTCCTGCATGTCAAGATCAGCGTTCATCATGGCATCAGTCCATTGTGCATTTTTGAATACCTGCTCAGTCAGGGCCTGGGTATAGTCAGTGGACGCTTTTTGACTGCGTAATTGTTCCGGCAGGCTGGCAAGCGACATCATACTTTGGGCCGCTGTCAGACCACGATTAGCGTGTGCCTCTTTCATCTGTGTTACATAATCCGACCTGCTTGACGCAAGCTCATCTTCCAGCCCTGAACGGGCAGCCCCTACCGTCTTAGTTGCCTGTGAACCAAATAGATCATCATCCCCAAACTGCTGATATATATCTGCAACTGTCTCATTATTGAATTTTTCGATAGTTGGATCATAGATACTATTATTGAAATCTTCATTAGCCGCATCGGAGTCAAAAGAATTGGTATAATCACTTAATGCCTGTGATATTTGTTCAATATAGCTATCACTCCCGACAGAAGTATCAACAGGAGTTTCTACCTGCGACCAACTACCATCATCACCCTGACTATATTTAGATGGGTCAACTATCCAATTTCCAGCACTGTCACGAGTTAGGTCATCGGCTGTGATCTCGGTTGAACCTAAACCAGACAAATAATCCTCTTGAGCCTGCTTATCAGTCAGATAATCATTAACAGCAGTGTCCATCCCGGCTAAAATGTCATCACCAGCGGCAAGTTTCCAATCGCCGGTAGTAGCGTCCCAGGACACTCCCTGATTTTTTAATACCCCACTATTATAATTTTTCAAATAGTCGTTAAAATCACTGTAATCACTGCCAAGTCGCTCCATAATACTGCTGCGCAATGAGTCATTATCAGATGATTTCTGCTGCTGATCGGCATAATAATTTTCAAACTCATTGAAAACAGCATCCATCGAGCCATCTGTATATTGAAACGGATTATCAAAGCCCAGTTTCCCAGTTGCAGTATCATAGCCCATTGTCTTATTAGAGTCATAGTATTTGTTCAGATCACTATCGTTATACCACGATTCAAAGGCAGAGGCTTTATCATCGTCATAACTGCCGATAGTATTATCCAGATACGGGTTACTTTCAGAAGAATCAAGGGTATCAAGCCATTCATCATACTTATCCATATATGCCCTGGCATTACCATAGCCAGGCAACCCCCACATGCCGTTTTTCTCGACAAACTGCATTTTGTCAGAGCCGCCCTTATTCTTCCACTTCTGATACCAGTTCCATTGATTTGGATTAGTGTTTTTTGTACCTGCACGATTACGAACATAATTCGGTTTATAACTCTCCATATAATCATTATACTGATCGTCCAAATAGCTATTAAAGGCACTAATCACTTCATCATCCGGTTTAACACCGCTGGAATACTGCGATAAGGTATCATTATCATACCAGTTACTACCAATCTTATAATGCGGTGTAACCGTACCACCAGCAGCCATGCCAACGTCAGCTCCCATCTGCTGCTTTACTGCTTCAGATTTAGCCTGGGCAGCACGGGGATTCTGAACACTTTTCGGGTTAGGCTCAATTACAACAGTACCGTTATTGCCTACATGAAGTCTTTCAGGGCCATCTTCACCTACGACAACAGTTTCACCCGGACCGGCGACAGCTCCCAAAGCCGCAAAATGAACTTCCGTCCCTTCACCGGGCCGCCGGGCATTACCGAGATTACTACCTAACTTATCAGCCTGCTGCAATACCCCTTTCTGGCGATCTGTTAAACCTGCTATCCTGCGCTGCGGGGCATCTTTCAGCTTATTCAATATCGGGTTCATACTCGCTATACCACCCCGGTTAGTTCGAGTAACACCCTGTATAAGATCAAAGAGCTGGCGATTGATAACTTTCTGCTCTTTAGATAATGTACTGGTCCTGTGTACTGAACCGCTTTTCTGTAATAATGGCGATAAAGCTTGCATCGCCGCACCTGCCAATGCCATCCATGCCATATTTATACCTCCTCTGTTTCCGGTTGATCTACCGGCTCTTTAAATTTGATTGTTATTACCGTATTATCCGGGCCGCCAACCTCAAAACTGTCAATATCTGATAAGCTCATATCAGCCGGTATTATCGCTACCGGCACATTCTCGACAGAACCACTCTGTAGCTTACCTTCTACCAGATATAATTTATTTAGCGCCATGCAATTACCCTCACATCCACATTACCCGACTTGTACCCTATGTTATTACTAACCACATACTGTATTGCCCGACCATCAATGAAAACTGATAAAGCACTACTATCAACATTAAAAAATATGATTCCATAATTCCGATCTGCAAGTGCATGAAACATCTGGATATTATCAGTATTGTCACTCTCTCTTACATATCCAAAAAACAGTGTCGGGACACCGCCCAAGCCATGATTAAAGCTAAGAGAAGTATTTGCACTCTTGCCGGTCTGCCAGCCGCTATCATAATATTTACCAGATTTCGTACCGTTACCATTGAATTTAAGGGCTGCCGGATGAACTGCATTGGTATTATCAATAGTTGAATTGACTATATCCCAATCTGATAAACGAGCGATCTTAGTAGAGCTTATCTCATCAATAAGGATATATTCTTTCATCTGACCGAAGCCGTAAACATTGAAGAATATACCAGCCGGACCGCTTTGCTGTGCAATCGCCTGAAACCAGGGAGAAGGAAAACTATCTACTTCGCATTTAACAGTCAATCCATCCGGCTCCAATTTTGTATATACACCAGAATTAACCTTATCTTTTAGTTCAATACCTCTGGTACTGATAGTAGTCTCAACCGAACTGGAGAGCGCCTTAAAGCCTTTAGCCGCTGACATCTCAATTTCCAGATAACTGGTTTTGGCATAGAATTTACCACCTGTTATATCAAAATATGCTTTACTACTGCCTAGAAAGCCCTCATCAGTACGAATAATCACCTTTGTGTTATATGACGAATTTTCATAGGTTGTATAGCTGTATATAAAGCGGTCGCTGGTCCCCGTACCGCCGGTCCCGACATAAAAATAGCCTTTCTTCTGACCGTTCACGGTTTGCATCCCTAAAAATGCGGGCCATTGATTAGCTACCGTATCCCAAAATCCAATACCGTTATAGTAGAGATAACAGCCGGTAGCTTTTGAAGTACTCCATGACTCTGTTATACCATTAGCCGATATTATATCATCTATCTGCTGATAGTTACTGAGACTTGGAATTGCACTATTAACATAACTCTTTGTCGCATAATTCGTCAGGCTTGGTATAGCATTATTAACATACGTTTTTGTAGCATAACTTGATAAAGAACTGCTAATCTGACTATTGACCTGCGAAGATGTATAATAGCTGCCCAATGTACTGGACAGTTCACTGTCAGTTACATATCCGTTAAGAGTAATTGAAATCATCCCATCGGTGATAGTTGTGTTATACACCCTGTCTTTAAGCAATATCCAGCCAGAACCGTTGAACTGATAACGCTGACCAGTTGTATAATTATGGCTTTCATAAGTAAAATCTGCATTGATATGAACAATATCGCCGATTAGCGGTGTATCGGGCATATCATCAGTACTTTCAGCAATATAATTACTGGTCTTATTTGCGATTACCTGCCAGTTACCACTTACATATTGATATAACCTACCGGCATCAAAACTGTCAAAACTGTTATCAACATAAATGATATAGCCGTCAGAAGGATTTGCCGGCAATTCGCTATTATCAGAAACATTACTGGAAAACTTCTGCTGCCCTACCAATTGCCAGCCGGTTGCGGTGTATGTATAAACAGATCCTTTGATATAGACTGTTTCTCCAACTGAAAAATCAGTCTCTATATATAAAGTATCACCTATTTTGGGTTCATCTGGCATATCAGACGCTTCATTGGCGATCAGAACACTCTGGCGGTTACCGATCTCCTGCCAGCTCTCGCCGTCAAAACTATACACTTCCCCCTTCTTATATGAGCCGAAATCAGCTTTTATATATAATAAATCACCCGCTGTCGGTTCTGTCGGTATCTGATCTTCACTACTGGCAAATGTAGAATTTATCCCGGTTGCATCTGTTGTGAATATCAGTGAATTACTGTCAGGGTCAACTGTAATACTACTTGTCCCTGCCGCCAGAATGGACAATGCCCCGCCAGTTTCAGCGGAAGTTATAACAGTACCGTCCTCTGTAACCACATCAGTAAAGCCGATTAGAGCCTGTATTCTGCTCCTCCTGCCGAAATCTGCCAGACCATCATGTATGCGGTTAACCTGGTTCACTACCCGGTCAAGATACGCTTCCAGCGACTCATTATCACCTCTGGTCGCTATCTTACTGGCTGGCAGCATACGGTCAATATGTAAGCCTAAATCACCCATTATTCAGTCGAACCCTCCCCGCTAATAATTGCTGACATTTCCAGCATCTCTCTTAACCGTTTAGCTCTTTCAGCCGGTGACAGATCGATAATATCCTCACGAATAAGTTGTTTACCACCGCTGGTAATATCAACCTTATTGCCATATATTTCTGGTAATCTTGATTGCAGATACAGCCGCATTGCCCCTACATCTGGCGGACTGTGCATTTTCTTGACAACTGTTTTGGTCTTGGTTATATCTACCACTTCTCCGGTCTTTGTAACTACCTGGTCTTCGGTTGTTTCGCAATGCTCTTCTTCATAATCATAACCCAAACAGCGGTTAATAAGCTTTCGCTCGATCTTCTCGGTAGCAAACTCACGTTCACCCTTCAGCACGGCCTGCCTAAATTCAGGCTTTTCCTTCTTCCAGCGGGCCCATGACCGATATGAGATTCCCATAGCACCACAAGCATCTTTAACCGACCAGCCGAGTTTCAGATACTTGGTAGCCTGGGCAGGCATAACCTTATCGCAATATTTCTCTTTCGCGACCGGCTCAACCTGCTTTCTAATTGTTACCTTCTTCTTGGCCATTAGTAATCATCCTCATCATCTTCATAATAGTCCGCAGGATGCCAGCGGCCCTCACAACCACCAATGACCATATCAGGAGAAAAACTGTTCTCCTCGGTAGTAGTAGCAGCTATAGTTCCTCGATGGGCGGCTATATGGATTAACATCTGGATAGCAATTAAAAGGCTTATTACATCGTCGTCATGTTCGCCGTCCGGGTGTGTAGGCTTGCCGTTCTTATCGAAACGCCAGGCGGCGGCCTGTGATATAGTCTGCCAGCAATTTATTTTGACCATATATTCCCTTATCCAATGCTGACCATCTGACACCATCATGGCACGACTGATCTTGTCAGTACACCAGCCGACCTTTTTAGTAGGCTTATCTGTCTCGGTATCATATATTTCACGGGTATATAAATTAGGATATTCCAATCGAAGTAAACCAGACCTTACCGCACCGCCGGAAGTATTATTAACTTCAAAGCCTAAAAGTGCATTATTATAGAATCTGCCAAGCATATCCAACTGGCAGGCGTATAGATCAGGATCAAACCGCCCTTCTAACTTTGCAACCATCTCACGAGTGTCAGCTCGCAATACGGTAGCCGAATGACTATCAGGGTCTTTGGTCTCGGTTGGGTCGAGTCCCTCGGAAGTGTCAGCTCCTATCACATATTCAATACCTATTAAGGGCAGCTCCCATATTTTCAGCCAGGGATATGGATTTTCCGGCTGTTCATCCAATATAATATCATGGGCAGTATTAGGCAGCCTTACACCATTAGTTATTGTAGAGTCTGTAAACTGACCTTTTTTCAAGACTGCTTTACAACGCTTGTGCATTTGCTGCAAGATACCGGCATTAAATACCGGCCTGCCGGAAACAAGGAACGCTTCATTATCACAAGATGGGTATTCCTGCCTGAACTTATCCAAATCGCTCTGGCATTTGCCGGTAATAGTCTCTCTGCGCCATTGCAGTTGTTCATCTGTCAGATCATATAATTCTGCCAGTTCCTGTTCATTGCCATATACCGAATGTTCATAGTTAGTACGCTTAAAATCAACCGGGACCGGCGATTTATAATCCTCAAAAACATGCCAGGGTAAAAACACCGCAACCCAGTCAGTTTCACCTTTAGGAAGGGTCACAAACTTATTATCCGGGTCAAAACTCGTTGCAGAACACCACATATCATAAAACGTGCCGCCAAGACCATTTGCCGTACTTTCCAGGACCACGCATGTATCAGGTGTCATATTAGCATCAGGTACAGACTGCATAACGGCATTAAGACATTCACCGGCAAAAGGCCAGAAAGCCACCTCAGAGCCATGTATATAGTGGTTGGTACTTCCACGACCTAACTCTGGATTACCTGCCGTCTGGACAGCGATAAGTGAATTATGCGGGCTTTGATATTCGATTTCCCTGCGGTTATTATACTTCTCCCCCCTGCGATACGGGTTGGCATCCTGCATCTGACGAACACGCCGGAAAATATCGACAGAACTTTCCTGTTTGTGTGCTACGATCATCGCCCGGCGATTGGCTTTGGTATTTATATCACAAAATGAATCGGCAGACGCTTCGGTTGTTATACCCATCTGCCGGGCTTTGAGGATAATCATTTTTACTGGCAGACCAGCCGACCGGAGCCTGTGTTTTACCTTTTGAACGATAATCTGGGCCTTGTTCAAACGTAATGGTATCTGTTTGCCCTCTTTATCAGTGATAAGGCAATGTACAGGTATCCAGTTAGCCGGTTCTGACAACAGCAGTTCTTCCAGCCGCGCTGCGGCGGTAGCATCTGCTGCTATTTCTTCAATCGCCTCTGGATTAATCTTTATTCCTTTGTCGGTTAAAGCTACCAAGTCTGGGGTCTATCCTCTTATACTTTTCCTTGCAATCATAACATTCGTAATATAATTCACCTGTTAAGCGGTCAATTCTCGACCACCAGCCGTATTTACCACAGTATTTACACGGATATTCAGTTGCCACATCAAGTTATCTCCATCCAGATACGACCTATTTTAATCTGACCGTTATATGTTTTGCACTGGAACATAAACCGAAGCTTGTATTGATGGCCGGTATCAAGATTAAGCTCATAACGATTCCAGCCTTCGGAAATAAAGACAGGAGTAATATCATTAAAATCACCTGGCTTTTCAGCATCGCAAGCCGACCAGCCAACATATAACTGCATATTGCCGTCAGACCACGCCTCAAAATACATCTTCCTGACTCTTTGTGTAGTAGAAAGGTCCAGAATATAATCGCCGGTCACGGCCCAGGCATCGATAAACTCTCCTATATCACTGTTTGCATCACTATTAAAGGTAAGTACATAATTAAGAGAGCCAAATTGACGGCCCTGCCGGTCGCTGCAACATAGATAATTGCCCGGCTTCCACATCTGCCATATACCAGTTCGATAGAAATATACAAACATTGTCCTGGGCCACTGATCGGAACCGGTTGGCACTGCAAAGTAAATAGCATCCAGTTCCCTTATTTCACCTGCAATTATTCGCTCTTTATATGGGACGTTAACAGTCCCGAATAGTTCAGACTCTATCGGTTTTCCAATCCAATCAGGTTCTACCCCACCTCTATTGACATACACCCTGTTATCAGCTCCCAAATAGAAATGGGCCGTATCGGTAACAGCAACAGCATTTGCGGCAAAAAGACCACGACCATTGACATCTATAAAACGGATAGGAGAAGTAACGCTCTGAGTGGCATAACCAGCACGAATACCATTATCGCAATACACATATAAGGTATCACCCAAAACCGCCATATTCATTATAATACTGGAATCTGCTATTGTGTGGTCATACCCGGCAGAGCTATTAAAGTCCGCATCATTCCAATCATCTGGGCTGGTAAAACTGCGACGCTGCGACCATCTGAGACGATAAGGCAGTGAAGTCCACTGCCCTGCCGAGGTCATTTCATAAGTACCGCCCAGGAACACCCGACCATCAAAAACACACATACACTTAGCTCTATGCCTATTTTGCGGACTTGCCAATGCTGCGGAGTAATGATCGGCATCGAAAATACCATCTTCCAGCGAATAAGGATATACGCTATTAGAATTATAATAAGCGAAGTTATAGCCTAATGCCCCGGTAAGCGGTTGCGGGGCTGACAGTTCATTATCTGAATCAACCTGCAAAAACTGTATTGTATCATCGATTTCAGAAGAAGTTATCTCTCGATCATGTGCGGTTGTCTGATACAGATAATACCTGCTATAGTCACTGGCTGTTATCTGTTCTGAAATAATACGCCGGTTATCAGCAGCGGCAATAGCTATATCAGCCTGACCACCTGATTTACGGTCTATCAGCGTATCAACCGCTGCGATACGCCCTGATACACTTTCGGCGGTATAACCATGTCTGCGAGCTAATACCCCGTCAGAACCAACTATCCAGTTCTGGCCAGTCGCCATTTCAATTGATGATAGCTGATCTCTTGGCTTACCGAAATTCACACCGCCAACCAGTCCTAATATATTAATTGCAGCGGCCATCTTACAACCTACTCCTCAAACAAGAGTCAAAACGGTCATGTATCTGCAATCTTCCATCTTTCAAAAAACACCTTAACTTAGGCATCCCGGACTCATAATCCATATACCAGACATTATCGAAATCAAAACTATACCGGCTCCTATCTCTCAACATCCGTGAAGGAAACCTGGCTATACCCTGCGAAAAGTAAAATTCTGGATAATTATGTGAATCTGATTTAACACGTTCAGAATTATAGACACAACCATAAAACGGCCCACTCTGGCCCTCAATATCCCAATAGCCGAGTATCGGAAGAGTATCTCCCCACAAATCGGCATTAACCACACATCTAACTATCGAGCCTTCATCACAGCCTGCCACACCAACAATACCACCAGAGCTGCCATAATATCCAGTAATTTCTACGGTTGAATAGCAGTCGCAAAAATCAGCCAAATCACCTTCACCTACCAGCCCTCCAACAGTGCCGGGTGTACCGCCGTCAATTATCCCATCAGCATAACAGCGGGCGATCAGAATATCACCATAATCTGCCATTGAACAATGTGCCGCCAATGCCCCGGCCCCTACCACATTATTTGGATTAATATAACAATCTTCCAGACCTAACTCTGCTATTGTCATCTGGCCCTTTAACCGATAAAACAAACCATAACCGCTTTTAAGCCCTCTGATAATATGACCATTACCATAAAATCCATCTAAATTATAATAGCCGTTATCTTTTGAATTGCCTATCGGAATCCAGTCAGGCTCATCGTATAACCTGCTGGCCTGTTCGTTGAAAATAATATCTGAGGTCAACTCACCACCGGAAAAGCCTGTTATACCGCCATCATTGACCAGATCACGAAACTGCTGTAACTCTCCAAAATTTGATATTTGGAAATAATTATCTCTCATAGACTATTACCCCCTCATTAACTGCATCTGTTATCAGCGGACAGTATAGACGCTTCCTTTCAGCAAACTCAGCCAGGGAAAATACCCGTAAACTGATATTTATCTCTGGTGATATTTGCTCCATTATTTCAGCGGCTGCCTGCTTACCATTTTTATTTGTTGGCATAACAACGATAATATCAATATCAGAGTCAGGACCATAACCGCCCTTGACATAAGAGCCGAACAGTATAATTCTGTCAGGTTTATACTGGTCCGCTACCGTATTGATAAACTGCTGTAATTCCGGGGAAATGTCCATAACCAAATCCTTTCATACTTCAAATACTCTGTCCTGCCGGGAAACCGGCAGGACAGATAACAATCCAACCAAATTCTTTACAGAGTGGCCTTGATCTTAGCGATAGTAGCCGCCGTTGCCGGTGTTTTCTGTTTCTCACGCAGAGAATTTTTCAACACCACTAATGAGCCGACATCATCAACCATAACCTCTTTAGCCTTCTGGACACCTTGTATGGTCTCTTTCAGGGCCGTTTGGGTTTCTTGAAGTTCGGTCTCGGCACTACTCAACGACTGTTCTGTCATTTCAAGCTCGCTTTGAGTGGACCACCTTTCATACTCGATATGCTCTTTTTCTTTTGCAATGGTCTTGACCTGCTTGCTTTTGCGACCGGCAACAACCGTTGCAATACCCGTCATTGCCAGCAGAACAGCGTCTATCGTACCGGAGAAAGGATTAAAGGCAGATGTCAGCCGGTTAATTCCCCTCGCCGTAGCAAGTAAGCCTACCGTACCATCATCATATTGAGCATCGACCATACCATCGGTAACAGTCTTAATATCATCCTGAACGGTATCAATCTCACTAGAGACCTTTGTAACTTTAGCAACAGTGTTATCATCTACCAGGCCCTGCTGATTTAGACTTTGGAGAAGCGGAACAACAGAATCCTGCAAGGATTCAACTGTTTCGTTAAGCTTTTCGGTATAATTGACAACATCCTTACCTGTCTGGCCCTGATAATTACTGCAACCAGTAAGGCATAGAGGCAGTATTAGCACTGCCAGACATAAAACGATTCCATTAAATTTACTTTTATACATATTATTTACCTTCTTTCTGAATAAATTGAGTGCCTGTAGTCTGACAGTACATTTGAAACTGGGCGGCAATAACTGCTATTGCCTTTTGATTTTCCGATATGGACTTCTGATTCTCAGTTGTCACCTTAAAGAACCAGCCCAGTACAACAATCAACACTGCTATCAACGGCACACTTATCATTGTGTTTTTATTTACGGGTTCAGCCATTTACGGCCCCCTTTCATTTACAAGAAACTAAGTTCAACATCATATTCATCTTGTTGAGATGCAACTTCAGCGGCAAGGGACATACCCTGTTCGATATACAGTTCACTGATACCAGACAATTGCGGCTTCTCATTAACTTCCAGACGCAAGGCATAGCCCGCTGCAATCTGGGTTATTGCCAGATAGAAGTCCTGTAAGATAAGATCATCACCTACCGACGGGTCAGTCGGTTTAATGCTATACCATACATGCAGCGGTATATCACTTGTCTGAGGTTGCGGGAACAGAATAATAGTTTTGTCACGGCGGGCATAAAATTCTGGTATGCTGCTGCCATAATCTGCAATATTGGGAATACGGTTATCCAGCATAACAGCACCACCGGGAAACGGTGATAGTGTCCTGGGAGATTGATTATCCATATATTTAAGGGATATTATCTTGCCCAAACCACCATCGACCGCTGAAAAATCATACTCATACTGATCGGCGACAGTACTAAACGAAGTCTTATCAACCTTAGAACAGCCGTCCAGAGTAGGATATGCGGCAATAATCGCACGCTGGGCCGCGCCAATAAACCGTAGTAACCTGGCATCTGTTACAACAGCAGTATCATATTTACGGCCTAATTCAACCTGCACATCCTGAACTATTTCACCTGCTGTCAACATTAGACCGCTCCAAACGCTACATACTGGACCTGCTGATCGGGAACTTCCGGTATAAGTTCCATCTCAACTTTTAATTGCGATGGGCTGGAAGTAGTACCACCAGAAGAACCGAATACCAGATAATCACCTGCCGATACCAGTGGACCAGTACCATCCTGATAGACCTTATCTGTTAGATTGCCTGCAATGCTAATAGCATCAGCACTGCCGATATAATCATCAGCGGTAGCGAGATTACCGACTTTCATCAGCGGCGCACCACCTGATACGGTTTCCTGATACACTGTTATACGACCAATACGAGCATCTACCGGACAGATACCAATCGGTACTTTATCCCAGTTATATGCCGATACATGATCGCCATCGTCCGCTTCAGCAGACTTGAAGATAGGACGTGGTATGCGTTTAGCTGAAATCACATGGTTGCGGTCCCCACTTCTGGTAACTTCGATATGTTCATTGACATATCGACCGCCTTTTTGTGCGTTACCAGCAACAATAGAAACCTGTTCCAGTGCCAGAGGTGCATCAACCTGCATCATATCAGTATGGTCCGGGTCTGTAGCTTCACCATCACGACCAAACGGTATCTGGCGTACTACCATAAACGGCCCACCCATGATACGGCCCCATAGTTCCTTTCCAACTGTTAAGATTTGTTTTATCATTTTGAAAATCTCCGAATTTATATTAAAAGGCGAAAACATCGCCTATACATTAAGATGAGTTAATTAAGATTCTACTTTGGCATAGCCGATTACAGGCTTATCCGTCATAGAAGCATTACTTATGGCAACTTCATTGGTTAAACCATGAAGTTGTATGCTGTCGCCTGGGTCAACAGAAAGAGTTACAGTTACATTCTTATCACTGAGACCGGGAACAAGCCCAATCGGACATATACCGCCCGTCCAGAACCAGCCGAACTTACCATCATCCATAGCCGCAAGCGCAACTGCCGGTAAAGCTCCCGTATTAATAGTTTCTCCGTCCGGGGTAACTTCATAATCCTTGCCCCTGACAGTTCCGCACATCTGGCCTATAAAAGTAGCGTCAACCGTGCCTTTGACAAACTTCAGGTAAGTAAACTGACTGAAACCGCCAGCTTCCCGGTCATAAATATTAACAGTTGTACCCAAATCTTCGGTAGGCTTGTCAACATTCGTTACAATACCGCTGGCAAACGTATCACCATCACGGTCGATAGATATATCAGCCTGTTTGATAACACTGCAATTACGGCCTAAAAGAGTTATATTTACTATATTCATCGTTTTACCTCGATGTTAGTTGTTGATAATAATGTTGCCTGCCAGGGAAACCGGCAGACAACTTGTTTATGGCTAAGGCCAGAAGTTCAGATAGGTAATAACTGAATATCTCGGCCCTGCCAGGTTAATCACACAGATTTATCACACTTGTGTGTGTGTTATGCACACAATACATTTGCACGCATCATGTTATTAACAGGACTTTCGCAAGTCAGATTACCTCTGAACTTAACGTGTGCGAGATCCTCTTCCACGCCGCCTTTAACTTGAGACTGGTCGAAGAAGTCTGTCACTTCAAACGGTCCTTCACTTGACTGCTGTGCATCCGGATCACCCCAATAGCGAATACGCCATGTTTTCAGATTAAGGATAAACAGGAAGTTATCACCGTTTGTCCCATTCACTGTTAGATCACCGCATAAGCCCTGCGCCCTGCCGTTGCTATCCTTAATGGAATTATCGCTGCGGACCTTGCTATCCAGCCCCCATTTAGTCATGTGTGACAGATATGGGTCTTTGATAATCTCCACATCGTTATAGATCATGCGGTCGAAACCCTGATTTATAACACTTTCAGAACCAGTTACAGTCTGAATCTGCGACATTTCCAGGATACGTTTAAGGCCATTGAACAGTTTATAACCTACAATGATTATCAGATCGCCGTTGGATGTTTCGCTGTTTTCATTACAAGCGTCAATCCATTCGTCCAGAACAGTCTTATTAAGTACAACCTCGCTAAAAATGTTCTCATCATCGGCACTGAGCCACATTCTATTGCGGTCAAGACCTCTATCAAGGCCACCATAATAGAATAAATTATGTTCTGTATTACGGCTGACAGCAGGGTTATCAGGATGCTTACTGATAGCCCTCGGACTAAGTAGTGCCGAACAAAGGCCCTGAACATTTGTATGGCCTTCATCCCATTCGACATCACCGGCACAAGAGTAAGTTCTTGCGATAAGCTTCTTCTTGAGGGCATCCAGAGCCATGCGGCTATGTAAACCTGCCAGATTGATAAGCTGATGATCGCCTTTAGGCTTATTCTTGATCTTTTCATCGATTTTGGTTTCAATTGGAACCCTGATAAACGCTACATTCCAGCCCGCTTTAGCAAGGAAGTCTTTACGACCACCCACTGTCGGGGTATTAGGGCCGTATTCCTGCGCCAAGGCGTAGTAATCGTCCATCTGGTTAATCTGTTCAAATTTCAAACCAGCAGTAAACTGGGTACGTTCCAGCAACCTTGTGTATAATCCATTCTTCATTGCGAGTTGGGCTTTCCAACTCTTCTCCAATGCTTCGCGGGTTGCTATCGCGAGATTGGATTCACCTTGTGTAACAGCCATTTAGCTATCCTTCCCAGGTAGCTGGCTTACTGACTGTTATTGAGATGACCGGACTTTACGGTATTAACCGCCGCCCGCTGCTTTCATCTGCTCTAACACTTCGTCCAGCGTACCTTCTTTGATCGCTGGTTGGCCATAATCGCCACTGGCAGAGTCTAAAATAGCACTATTTTTTACATGGCTGCTGTTGTTATTCTGCTTATCAGAATTACCACCGCCTTCACGTTCAAGAGTCATATAACTGAGCCGGGCCTGCTTTTTCATAAGCTCTCTGCGAGTCTCAAGCGGCATTTTTCCAAATCCTTTTGTACCTGTAACCGCCTGCTCGATCTCTTGCAGCACCTTATTACGACTACCCTTACTGAAGCCCTCTCGTTCGAGTTCGGCACACATATCATTGAGCCATTTCTCGCCCTGCTGGGTAGCCTGCTGACGATGTGTTTGATGAAGCATCTCCTGAAGCGAAGCGGTTTGTTTCTTCAAATCGCTGTTCTCTCGCTCCATCCTGCCCATCTTCTCGTTCAGTTCGACTATTACTTCAGTTGCCTTGTTATAATCTTCCAGGTCTTCAGCGGATAATTTAGATGTATTACCCCCCGACTGACTCTCTAATTCGGCTATACGGGATTGGGCCTGTTGGTGCTGGCTTGCCAGATCGTCATAGTCGGTCTGCAATTCCCACACTTTCTTATTAAGCCCCTTAACCTCGTTTTTATACTGACGGTCTTTATCCCATTGTTTAGAGTCACCGCCATTATCTGTCGAATTAGTATCTTCCCCGTTATTTTCGGACTGGTTTTCGCTATCTTTGCCGCCGGAACCGCCGCCGCCATCCTGTTCTGAATGACGATAACGCATCATTCCACCGCCCATACCACGAAATATGCTATACCTGCCTGATAGTTTCGATTGTGTCCAATCGCTTTCAAAATTAAACATTCTGTCTCCTTCCCCGGCTGGTAAGCACATAGCCCGCCATCGGCGATATAAAGAACTATTACAAAAACACCCTCTGCTGGTCTCGATTTACTACCGGAAAGCCATAGCCCGCTGGTAGATGCTCTTCAACTGCATTGGTGTAACATTAAACTAAACTCTGATTTCCAGCACCTCACGCAGCTCGATTATCCGCTGACGGATTTTACCGCTTGCCTTTGCTGTGAAATCTCCATCTTTCTTGAGCCATTTAGCCGCCAGATCGTCATATTCGACCTGCATTGCGGCTTGTTTCTCAGCTCCTATATCAACAGGTTGATGATTTTCTTCTTCCTGCTGTTCTTCCTCTTCATCAGAAATACAAGGGCCGTCATCTTCGTCGCACTCTCCAGCCTGGCTCTCAGCACTTTCCGGCTGGTCCGATGTTTTTTTAGTGTCGCAAGATGCGGCCCCTGTGATATTTCGATATGTATTCTGCACTCGCTGGATAGTATCATCTGACAGATTCAAAACCTCTATCACGGCATCGATACTGCCAGCCTTTTCCACCTGCGGTATTATGAAATCAGCAAATGCCAACTCATCTTCCATCAAGGATTGGACCATAGCATCATCAGAAGTGAGTTTTGCCGCATCGTCCGGGCTGATACACTCTGCGATATTGCGCGGTATCTGCCCCACATCCAGAAGAATGTCCGGGAACTGCTCTTGAAACTGTGCTATTGCCAGTTTCCGGGCTGATTTCATGTTGTGACCAGTTAGCATATTACGCCGCCACAACGAAATATAATCCTGCGGTACGATTGTCGGCTTTACTAACGATACTGTTGGTGGTTGTGTACTATTCTGCATTTATCTAACCTCTCGCTGCCGTTTAGGATGATCTTCATAAGCTTCCTGCCGGGCAGCTATTTCCTTTCGAGCTTTATTCAGGGCATGGCATAAGTGCATATCAGGGTTTTCTACCTGAAGGATTGCCAATCGCTCCTGAAATTCGTAACTATCCTCATCAATTTGGGCGTACTGGCCCCTGTTGCTTGCCATTTGCCTGTTGTTCCTGCTGTTTCTGGGCCATTGCCGCCTGCTGCATCTGCATATCGATCTCCTGTAACTTCTGGACTAATGCCTGCATTAGAACTTCCTGGGGGATTTGCATCTGTTTTGCGATCTCGATCAACTGGTGCAGCGGTCCTAAGATTTCATGGCGTTGTAAAATCTCATCTGAGTTGGGGATTTTCAGCTTTTCAAGTATCTCTTTTGCCATGATTCCACCGCCAGAGACAATATCATTAGCCATTAAAAGCTTCTGAACTTCTCGTTCATCATCGTAAGGCATGGTACTTGTAGGCTTGATCTGGACATCGTAGCGAGCTTTCTTCATAGCCTCTGTCCACATAAGGACGGCCTGCTGCTGATCTTCCAGATCATCCGAGACATATTCGAGATAATCACCCGGTTTGTTAAATGTTGCCATGAACTCGACGATATTACGGGCTATTTCAGTGAGCCACATATCCAGAGATATACCCTGCATAGCGATTCTCTGGCGGCTATTGCGGTCTAATGCCTGAATTTCACCTAATGTTTGCTCACCATCTGAAGCACGGCCCCTGCTGACATCGTGGACACCGTTGGTATCTTGTTGCCTATCGTGCATGATAGACAGATAGTTCAAGACCTCACCCGGAATTGATGGCGGTTCAAACGGTTTAATACCGTCCATTCTGCCTTTTGATACTGGAATGACTGCCCCCGGCCCTTTCGGGATAATTCCCTGTCCCCTGCTATTAGTTTTGGCATGTTTGGATAATGCACCATCCTCGACCATTGTGCGTGGATTGCCATAGCCTTCGATGTAATTTGCCATAATCCGGGCCATATCGTTTTGATAGTCCTGATATTCTCGTACCAGTTCCACACAATTCAGCCCATGCCATGTATGTGGAAGCAAATAACCGGGAGCAACAGAATAAGGCCAGCGTCTCATCTCCCAGGGCTGATCCTGAACTATGACCTTGCGGTCCAATCTTGTTATAAGTCTGCCATACGGGTATTTTGGGCGATTCTGGGCCGGTTTGGTTTCACGTCTGGGCCAATCTCCGCTGAATGGCTCAAATCCACCACCTTCAACCGGCTTATTGCGATCATAAAAGGCTGGATCGCCCTGGTTCTGGAAGATATGCTCTGCACCATTTTCACCGAATGGGATTTCTTCTGTTTCGGCTGGTATCTCCTGCTGTGAACCATCCCGAACGAAAAATTCTTCTACAAGCACAGTCTGATCGGTAGCTTTGGCACTCTCGGCAGCATTAACATCAACACCGGGAAAGTTGCCAAGCAGCAGATCGGCTAATCGCTGCTGCAATTCTCTATCTGATGCCCGTCTGCGGTCGCTCTCACGACCTCCATAACGGCTGTCAGCAGCAAAACCAGCATAAACACTGCCTGGAACACCAACAGGCTTACCGTTATTGTCCAGGAGTACCTCATTGGCCTCATCATATCTGCCGTTCTCAATCAAATAACGCTTGTACGCCGGATAGCGAAATAAGGCATATTTGGTATCTACAAACCGCCTTGACCACACAAAAGTCGCATCCTGCTGCATGTCAAAGGCATTTGTCAGATTCGGGTCCATGCCGAAATTGCATGGATTCATTATCCGGGTACGAATTTCATGCTTCCAACCATAACCTGTTTGCTGAAATTGCTCTTCATCCCATTGTGCAAAGGGTTCAATGTACGTTTTAGCAACCTTCACACCCCATATATGGTCATCAAGCAATGCCTGAATAATACGCATACGCATTCGGTTGTGGACCATATTGCGGCGTACTGCCGTTCCACATCTTTGGGCGATTTCCGGGGCTGTTCCTTCCCAGGGCTGGGCCGCTATAGTTGGATTATTAGCAGAAAGTAAGGCGATTTCCTGTATCATATCGCCGAAAATCTGATTCAAAACAGGCTGCCGGGTCTTTTTATCCTGCGCCCTCCTGAAGTTCTGGTCACCGTAGATATATCTCAGTGCATCTCTGCCCATTTGCCAGAACTGACGGGCCGATCCTTCCCCGGCAGTTATCAACTGGTCCAGCATCTGGTTGAGTTTATCATCCTCACGATAAGTATTCTTCTTAACCGATGCAAACTTGTCCATACTGGCCCGCAAAGCGTCACGGCCAGCCCCGGCAAAGTTCTTTAGAGATGATAATATACTTCGATTTGTCTGATTTTGTTGGTTCATAGTTTGTTAAAACTAATCAGTTGTCACATACTCCGTGACAACTGATTAGTTGTGGACAGAAAATAAAAATACTCGTGTTTATCGTTACCAGAATCGAATACGAAGCTGCGCATCCTCGCAATTACCACCTGTTAATTTGTATTCAGGGTAGATTTGCTGCGCTCCCTGCATATCAAAAGACAATTCGGCGGTTGCTCCTGCTATAACCTTATCCCCGTCACAGCCATTGATCTCAATCTTGCGATTGCAATATGGCTTCAAAAGAGCAACTTTATTGCAGACATACCATTTCGAGCTATCATCTGCTCTCTGAACTGCAGCGCCGAGAGTGAATCTAAGCTCCTGTAACGGTACTAAACCACTACCGGACGATCTGGCATATAACATCACATCAAAATACTTGTTGGTGATATTACTGCCTGTCAGATCGCCCGCTATCTTCCCCATACCCTGAATTGTAATTCGATTTGCACCATTAACATTTCCCATAATTGCCGGGATATTGTCCTTAATATCAGCGGCTTTTATAGCTGATCCGGGATAAATTGCACCTTCTACGCCTGAATTATATGTGGTTAATTTCGTGGTCTGTTCACTAGCTTTGAACAACTCTTTGAAACTCTCTTTCAGTGTATCCTGATACATCTTTGCTCCTGATTTATAATTAACGGTTCTAGGTAAAACGCTCTACCCATACTCAGAAATACAACATGGAATTTCAAAAGGCGAACATTTGCCCCCTATCTGCAATTACAATTGCACAAAGAGCTAAAAATCATACACACGAGAACCCGATACACCCTGACACCTACCGCTCTGGACCACGAACCAGACTATTTTTGCCATACCCCGCAAAACACCGCCGTCCGACCACGATTCAAGACCACGAGGTCTCGTGGCATCTCCTTGTCAAATAACACTTAGAATAAATCTTGTAATAATTGTGGGTTTAAATTTCAAACCATCATTATATTTTCAAATATATTTACTCTTAATTTTCCTATATTCAAAACCGGTTTTTTCATAAAATACGCTTATACACGCACTATATCACAATATAAAACAAATAGCGTTTACAACCATCGCAGATAGTTTTTATATTTTACATTTGCCTTGTCGTCAATGATAGACTATATTTAATTAGGCGAATAAATTAGAGATTCGCAAATATATAACCTGCCATTCGGCAAGAAAGGATTTACTAAAATGGAAAATACAAAAAAAGAAGAGTTCGTGTACGAACCGGGAAGCCCCGTACTTATCACAGCAATGCGCGGCGGTAAGTGTATCTATTCAGGAAAAACTAGAGATGATTTCCTGAAAGAAAATCCAAATTATATTATCTCAGATGATTGGGATTATATATTTGGAATGCTGACAGAAGATGAAAACAAAGAATATATCCATCCCTGGGAAGAGATCAAAGAAGAAAAATGGACCGAAATGCTTGAAGTTCTCCCCCCTGCTGACTGGCAAGGTGATAACCTCTTTGAAAGTTTCAGATTAGAGGAAGCAATGTTCCATAACATCTATGCTTACTATTTGAGATATGGCAAACAGTATTATACCGCTAATCGCAGAGAAGGGATAACTCACCAACAGCTTGTAGATGAACTAAAAACTCAATTGGATATAAAGGAGGTGGAATAATGATAGTATATGTTGTTTCATCTCTATTAACTGCAAAGCTTGTACTTGGAGCATTTTCAACAGAAAATGCAGCTCGTCAATATATCGCTGATGAACATTCAGAATATACTGAACACACCATATTGCCGGGTGTTTTTGAATCTCCCTACGGAGAAGACAGTATCCATATCGTTGAATGTGAACTAAATCAAAAGTCTATATGAGGTGCAGTATGATAACAGACAATACCTGTCACTGGTGCGGTAAACCTGCCGAAAGTAATGCCTGTCAAAACTGTATTGACGAGGTAGGCTTAAATCAGTGTGAAATGTGCAAAGATTGGACAGAAGATCAACTCAAAGACGGTTATTGTGATACCTGCGATAACTATCTAAGAATCAGAGAAGGTTATTAACATCTATTCCGGGGACTTCCGGTCCCCGGAATTTTTTATAAAAGGAAATTCGATAATGAATAATACAATTTGTTATGCAATATCAGAGATTACAGGCGAACTTATACAAATTGTTCGTGGCGAAAAAGGCTATATCAAGTTGAGTGATCCAGAAACCGGAAAACCAATAACCGGGCTGGAAGCAAAAGGGATTATGCAAAAGAATAATGCACGCCTGGGATTAACTGCCGAACAGATCACAGCCATGATCGAAGGTTCAATGTTTGGCTGGGACTGCTTTGCTGCACAACCAGCCTTTACTATTGGAAAAAAAGATGAGATAAAAGTTGTATTCGATGATTTCATAAGGTCCATAGAGCTAGTCTGGAAAGGAGAGAAAGGATTTAAGATAGATTTTAAATATTTCGATATGATTGTTGACCAACACAATGATAACAATATCGCATGGCAAACACATTTTTTCCCGGATTGTGATATACTGGACATAAACTATGCCAGACCAAGCGGAATAATTAAACTTAACAATGACCGTGATCTATACTACACTGACGATCTGGCAAATTGTAACGGAATATATGCCAGGTTCTTTTATGCAGGAAATTCACTTAGTACTGAAGAAAAAACTGTCATTAAAGCCTATTTCAATAGCAGGCGGGATGTAGTCGGATTTGAGTTCAATAGAATCAAGGAACTTGAAACATTACAGATACCTGATGAAAGGCAAGGTTGACCATATTAGAATAATACCATATTATATTAAGGCTGACGAGCCTTTTTGCCAGCTTCGGCTGGCGGTTATATACCCGGTTGGTCTTGTTGACCTTCCGGGATTTTTTACAAATAGAGTCAATACATGAACAATCAGACAATATCAGATATTCAAAATATGGTACGCAATAGAATAGCCAGTAAAGGCATGTCTGTTGATGATCTGGCAATTGCCGCTGAAGTAGTAAGATCAACTATTTTCTACTGGCTAAGCGACAAGAGAGATATTCAGTTTGGTACAATATTTGCTATATTTGACGTGTTAAAAATAAGAATAAGAGTAGAAAACACCACACCTGAAAACATATCAGAAGTCAAAGAAATGGTCCAGAACAGAAGAAAAAACAAGGGCATAACCTTTGACACCCTTGCGGATCAGGCTGGCGTAAGCCGGGCAACCATACTTGCCTGGCTGAATAAACCAGAAAGAGATATTCAGTTTTCTACCCTACTGGCTGTATTCAATGTCCTGAAAATCAGAATTTACGGCTAATATCCCTGTCTTTCCAATTCCTCAATATCTTTTTTCAGACGATTCATAGCAGGTCTAAAAAGAATGCTCCCATTTGGATTTTCCTGAACTTTCTGCTCATATCCTTCAAACAACCTGCGTTTCTGTTCCAGTTGAAAAACCGGGTTAGTCTCCTGTTCCAACTGCCCTTCCAACTTGATTCTATGGCCGCTAATTGCTGTCTTAATACTTTTATGCTCAGGCTTATATCCACGCTGGGCCTGTTTGGTATAATACTCTTCGAGTTTCTTACAAACTTCAATCTGTTGGGCTGTAGGCAATTTTTCGGGATATGTCAATTGCTGCTTTCCTATGATTTTTGCTAATTTGTTGATCTGGCCTTGAATAGACTGATTCTCAGGCTGATCTTCCAGCATTTCAGTATAAGCGTTTATTTTCAATTGATTATGTAGCAAGATTTCAGCACCAGTCAGTTCTGGACCTTTAGATTCCTTTCTGTCTTGCAAATATGTGTGATAATTCTTTAAGGACGTATCCAGCCTCTTAAGAGTATATAATTTATCATTATTACATATAACATATTTCACGGTCTCATATCCGTAGGTTTCCAATCTGGATTTTACCCAGTTACGAAAAATAGGCTTTTCCAGAGAAGAACGTTCAATTGCAACTTTAGTAAAATCGTAAAATAATTTCTCGAATTCTTTTATTTGTTCTTTAAATAAATCCTCTCCCCCTCCACCGGCTTTGCCGGTGTCAATAGAAGAGCTGGTATTAATATTGATGGGATTAATGTTTGGGTGCATATTCCCGACATCCTGAGTTGTCGGCTTTTTGCATTTCCCGTTGTCGGAATTTTGCATTCTCCGTTGTCGGCTTTTTGCACTCCTCGTTGTCGGCTTTTTGCACTCGACAATATAAGTCTCTTTATCTAATGGCCATACATAATATCCATTTACAATTTTATTGTTCTTGGAACGCCATTTTTTTATGCGAATCAACCCATATTCTTCCAGATTTTGAACTACTTTTACTACTGTTCTGCGACTCATTCCGCTATCTTTGGCTATTTGATTATAGTCTGGGAAGCAATAGCCATCACCGAAATCAGCTCTGTATAATAAGCTGCAATAGGCTTTCCAAGTGCTATGATCTCGGCCCAACGAGGTAAAAAAACCGTTCAAAAACAACTCTCTTTTAAGGCTGACATTATCTGGAATTGAAGATTTTTCCATTATATGGATGTCAACTTCTTTGTTGGCAATTACCTCACCGGCATAAACAACATCTTCCTGCCCTGGCTCTATTGATTCAGGCACAGTGAGATAATACCTGAGTTTTTGACGCACTTTAGGTGTGTGATAAGAAATGAGTTTTTCCTGCATTAACTCTCGTGTTAGTTCAGGTACGCTTTGTCTGGACAAGCCGCAAGATTGGGCAATTTCTTCGTGAGATATTTCACACTGAAATGTATAATAATCAGAGATGAATAATAGGAAACAATATACACGCCATGCCGAAGGTCTGACTTTAGCGAAATTTCCTTCGTGAAAATACTTCAGCCATAACGGTCTATATGAAGGATTAGTCGGTCCCTTACCCTTAAAATTGTATTGGTGTTGTTGTGACATTAACTTCCTTGTCCATCACGTTATTGGGGCCAGCTTCCATGCTATCCAATCTCCCTATTTTAAGTCTATTTTGCGTTTTAAGCAAGGAAAGATTTTCTGTTTGTACTGGCCCCCTTTTCAAGTAGGAGCTGATATTATGGCTGGCGTATGCTCGTTTCCAAAATTACATAGGAACAGTACGGTAACATAGTACCGTACTGCCTTTAGATAACTAACTAGCGA
>CBDIOA010000001.1:0-65573 GCA_963666285.2 Sedimentisphaerales bacterium | reverse complement strand
TATTTACAATAAAGAACACCCAAATGATAAAGTAACTTTAGGTAGATTATTACGTAACTAAATATCATGCCAAACTGATAGCAAATCACTTTCCTTCGAGCCAGCAATCCGCAATAACAGTTAAATCATTAATAGTATAATAATCAAGCCAACTGGAGGAAACTGCACTGAAATCTATTATATCTACAACATTATCATTATTAAAATCTGCCAGTGCATGATTAAGGTTATTGATAAATAGCTTATAGTTACCTTGGGTATTATTATAACCACTAATTCTAATATAGTAGGTCGTATTAGTAGCTTTTAAAGCGACTTTTGATTGAGTACTGCCATCGTAATCATCATTAAATACTACTTCAATCTGATCTTTGTCAAATACAGCCAATGTTGTGTCAAAATCACTGCCGGATAGGTCAATATCATAAGTAGTATTACTATTTGAATCAAATTTGTACCAGATGTCTGAATAGTCTTTATAGCCGTATGCCGTTAGGTCCAGACCACATGTACCAACGTTATTACCAAAATATGCAAAACCACAATTAACAGTCAAAGGCATACTGAAGAAATCCCCTTTTGGTTGTGTACTTGTATCTATCTGCCACATTAGAGTGGGGTATTCACCAGGTCTAATAAACCAAATATCATCTTTGCCATTTGCAGTTTCATCAAAGAAATCCCAGTATGAATTCAAATACGGTGTCGCATATTGCATACTGATAGTATCTAATCCTACCCCACCAACGCTTTCTTTCAGGTTAGATGTTTCTGTGTCCCAAAAACACCCTAATAATACTATGTTTGATAGCGTATCCTCGTCACCAGGTACGAAGCCACCAACAAACCGATCTCCTTCAACTAAACCTGTCGCATAACAATTCTTAAAATATCCGAAACAATAACCAGTAAACCCGCCTATATAGTCTTCTCCAGAGACATTGGACAATGAATAACAATTACTTATTATGCTATAACCTGCCTGGCTCATACCACAAAAACCGCCAACATTATAAGTGCCTGAGACATTCCCAGAAGAAAAACACATTGAAACCGGGCCATAGCTTTCTCCAGCAAATCCCCCAACAGAAAAACTACCTATAACAGTGCAATCTGAGAAACATTTTATACAATCTCCTTCATTGTAACCTACCAAACCACCTATACCTGAATTAGTGCCGCTAGTATTTGTAGAAGAACCGCAACTAATCAAATTTCCTGAGTTATATCCAACTAAACCGCCAACGTAACTTCTTCCATTAACACTACCTGATGATTTACAATTTCTAACTGAACCATCTACCACCTCACCTGCCAAAGCTCCAATGTAATCACCTGTACCATTTATATTGACATTCTTTAATTCAAGATCTTTTATGTTACCAGAGAATTTTGCAAATAAACCAAGATTAGAATCACCCTCAATAACCATATTATAGATTGTATTATTGTTTCCATCAAAATTGCCAAAATAATTCTGAGAAATAAACGCATCTGGGTAAGTTATTCCGTTAAGGTCTATACTGCCAGTCATTTTATAATAACCTATTCGTAAAGCAGTATTATTCCGAAACTCCAGTAAGTCTGTCTTATCAAATATTACAAATGGGTCGCTTATACTTCCATAACCGGACAATGTTGTATTTATGGTATCAAGAATATATGGTGGTTCAAAACCTGGTGTTTTTTGCCATGATAATCTCGGCATACAGCTTGAGTCAATAGCCCAAATATCTTCAGTTCCATCAGAACTATTACCTTCAAAATCAAAACCAATAAAATTCACTTTTTCAAGCAGCCCTTGATCATCTAGTGCCATACCAAACTTACTTAAAGGGCCACCATAAACATAATAAAAACAATTCTGAACGTTACCATTACCGTTAAAGCCGCAAACACTGCCAACTCTGCTGACACCATCGACAAATCCTGCTGAATAACAGTTAGATACTTTTTCCCCATTATAGCCCACTATATTACCAACAGTACTTCTACCGCTCAAAGAGCAAAGCGAATAGCAATTGGTGATATGACCGTCATTATATCCAGCTAAACCTCCGACATTGTAGTTACTTTCAACTGTACCGTTGGAAAAGCATTGCTTAATATGACCGGCATTGTACCCAGCAATAGCTGCTGCATAATTGTAAGCAGCTATAATAGCAACATTAGTAACACCGAGATTTTCTATAATTGCTTCATAATTGATTTGGCCAAATAATGCACAATAATTTGAACCGTTTATAGCCAAGTTATTTATTAAATGATAATTCCCATCGAAATATCCACTATAGCGGGTATTTGCCGCTATAGGAGCTTTACTATAGATTTCTCTATCTGATAATGCCGGATCAAGATCAAGGTCACATTCAAGCCTTGCATATTCTCCATTTTCCCATTTGCTGGTGTCATTGCAAAAAGCCTTAAAATCATCGAAATCCTCAATTAGCCAGGGATTGCTTTCTGAACCACTCGCTCCCTTATTTGATCCCATATCACCATTAACGGCATATATCACACACGGTAACAAAAGAACAACGAGCCCAATCAAACCAACATTCTTCACTTTCATTCCTTTCTGATATTGTTCAAAATAATCTCAGCAATTATTTTAAGACCTATTCGCTGGCAACATAAACATGAATTATAGAATATTATATTAAACAATCAAAATCACGTCCCATAACTAGCAAAACAATACTTTTCAAAAAAGCATAAAAAATGGGTTGTATAAGCCAACCTCAACACCAGTTTCACTAGAGTATTTTCCAATTTACTTTCAAGGTTGGTAACTAGCCCATCCAGGGCCGGGATAGAACCTCGCTAAAAAATGCTAAATGAGTCATCCTCAAATATCATATCAATAGCTGTAACTTTAACCATAATTACCTTTATCAAAAACCTTAAATCTTGCGACAACATCAAGTTACGCATTTTATTATCGCATAAATCACCTATAAGATATACTAATAATCAGAACATTTAAACATAATTTTATAAAAAAACAAATATGGTTTATGCTTGCAAAGTATTTGATAAAGAATATGATAAAAATGTAGTGAAAATTGAATAAAAACAGTAAATAATACTGAACCGATAACCGCATAAGCAGATCGCCAGTTTGTAAGAATTAGATGTTATTGGCTAGTCAGTACCCTTGATAAGGGGTACTGGTCGGCTATATCTCTTTCTGGGTTCTGGCGAGCCCGCTTGTGCGATAGTTGTGCCAGTCCCCAATTTTTTTATTAAATTGGGTTGGTTACAACAGGGAAAATTATTCAATTTCCTATTCCTTTTACTTGCTATAATTCAGGTTTATCCTGGTTAAATATATATCGGAAGGATGAGGAATTTTGATATTATCTGGGTGGTTTACAGCTTGGGATAATGGTCATTTCCTTAATAAAAACTAGCTGGTGTTGGTCTATTTTTAGTTAATAGCTAACTATGTAAGAACTTTTAGTTGCGCTTGCAGGCCACACTGGTTATTTCTGGAAAGGAGGTTTTGTAAGGACTTAACCCTTGAGTTATCATAAGGGTAAATGGATTGCGGATATTTATTATATTTACGTTTTTGCCTGATTAATCAATATTATATATTGCTATAAGGTATGCGAAACTATAATGTTGGCTTAATTGCCAGAAGGGAATAATTGAGACGAAAAACTAATTTGGTATATTTCCCTTTATTTGTAATTGTTTATTACTAACTGCATTTGTTGCTATGGTTGTTGCAGTATAGTAAAAGTCTATTTATATGTCTATAGCTGTTTCACCTACAATTAATATTGCTGGAGACAGACTTATATCTACAAAAATTAAGGAGATCTCTTATGAAAAAGTATTTTATCGGTTTCTGTATTATTTTATCAATGTTGCTGACAGGTGTCGTATCTGCACAAGTTGCAGAAACAATGTCTTTTACAACACAAACAGAAAGTTACATTGGACTTTCTGAAGGAGCAGACCCTAACAGTAGTTGCTGGGTAGAGGTATTTAACAGGCCCAGTACAGATGCTCATACTGAATTGTATCTGTATGTTGACATAGATGGCTGTATAGTCCCTTCTTATCAAGTATATACTATAAAGCAAGGTTCAAATCCAGTGCCAGTTGAACTTAACGAGAATGATATAATGATTGTCTGGGATGAGGACGCTACACATGGTGAAACACCTCCGGAAGGAGATTATGATTTTACTGGAACTATAGTGGTTGATCCTAACTGCCCGTATATCAGGGTAAGAACAAATGACCAGAATGATATATTAAACTGGTCTATCCATCGAGTTGTTGAGGCTGGAACTCTTACGATAAGTAACACCGGCTACAATGAACATGATGTTATTATGCTGCAAAGCACTCTCTTTGATTTATCTTTTACCAAAGAAGATGATGTCGAAGAAGGAAGCTGTGCAACATTAGATGACACAGTAGTTTATACAATTTGTTATGAGAATAATGATGATGTAACACTGCCGGATTGTTATATAATAGACCTTCTCCCATATGGTATGACATATCCGGGAGGAGACTGGACCGTTGACCCTAACATGATACCAATACCGCCAGACCCAGCCTACGATCCAAATTCGCACAGCTATTATTGGTATTTAGGCGATATTGGGCCAGGCGATTCAGGTTGTGTAGAGTTGGAAGTAGTTGTAAATGAACACGCAGAACCGGGTTTTGACCAGACAAATATAGCTGAGCTTTATAGCGGTGATTCAAATGATCCTAATGATTACGGTATTATAGCACGAGCTATCGAAGAAACGCCAATTTGCTGCTGGGGAGATTATCCAAACACCCTATTTGTAGATTTGAATGCTACAGGCAATAATACCGGTGTTGACTGGCAAAATGCTTATAATACAAAATATGGTCTGAAAAAGGCTCTACATAGAGCAAGATTCTCTACCTGTACCGGACCGTTTACAATATATATAGCCCAGGGAACATACCTGCCTGGCATAAGTGCAACCGAAACTTTTGAACTACCAGATGAAACAGAAATTTACGGTGGATTCCCAACCGGCGGCTGTGATTTCGCATATAGAAATCCAAAGAAATATGAGACTATTCTAAGCGGTTGGCTGGATGCCAGCCTTGCCTATTCCGTAGTTGAAATGGGCCATGAATCACTACTTGACGGCGTAACGGTAAATTATGGTGTTGACTATAATATTGTAGGCTATGGTGTTGATTTTGAAGTTAATAACTGCGAAATTACTGATGGATTACGTTATGGTATTTATGCAGAATATGGTAATATGACTGTCAAATCTTGTTTGGTAAAAAATAATAGTGAGGATGGTATTTACCATGAGAGTATTGGGCAAAATCTAAATGTTTCTAATTCCTGGATTATGAGAAACGATAAATATGGTGTGTTTAGTCTAAACTCCACACCTGTTATTAAAAATTCCATTATCTCCGAAAGTGATCTAGCAGAAGAAGGAAAAGATGGTATTCACATAGAAAACCCATTTAGTCGTCCCGTATTGCACAATCTTACTGTCTCAAATAATAAATCAAGGGGAATATATTTTGAGGATAATGAAAGCAGTGATCCGAATAGTATGGCACTGGATTACCCTGATATACAGAATTGCATTGTTTACTATAATAACAATAATGCAAGACAGATGGCGGGCTTTGATCCGAATACCTATGTATCATACAGTTGTGTACAAAACTGTGCAGAGCTAAATAATAATATCAATGATATCCCAAAATTCGCCTATACAGTTGACCCTCTGGGTGCGCCTGATCCGGAAAATTATCACCTGGCCCATGACTCTTTATGTAAAGATAGTGGCAATCCAAGTTTGGATTATACCGGTCAGGTTGACTATGATAATGAGGTTCGTGTCGCAGGCACTAATGTTGACAGAGGTGCAGATGAACTGTATTCCTGTGATGGTGATTATACCGAAGATGATTTTGCTAATGAATACGATTGGAGTGCAGATGGTATTGTTAACCTTGAAGAGTTTTCAATAATAGCCGGAGCATGGCTTACAAATGAGCCTAACAGCCCCGCAGCTCTTGCTGATCCGAATTCAGATGATAACTGGAACGAAATATGCAATTTAGATGATACCGGCAGCAGCCAATACAGTATTGACCTGGCTGATCTGGCAGCATTTGTCAGTGATGTTCCGTGGCTGTGGAAAGCCTGTTGGTATGATAATTATATGGCTGTTACAGGTGGTGAAATGGTAATGATGTCTGTTCCCGCAGGTGATTCTCTGATGACAGTTGAGTCTGTTGCCAGAACTGTTTCAGTTTCTAATCTCGATCTGGACGCTGAAAAAGAAGTTCTAAATATGTATGAAACCATGACAAATAACGAGGTTGCCATAATACTCAGGGATATTTACTATCTTCAGGATTGTGTCTCAGATATGTTAAACGATGATCTTAAACGTAAAGATAAGAAAGATTTGCAGGAAATACTGGTCTTTTTCGATGATGAACTGGCCAAAATAAAGGAATCTTTACAATAAATATTGAACTTACCTGCTGCTATTTGGTACAATAGCGGCAGGTAAGGTTATATTTTAACAAAAGTTACAGGAGAGAAATAATGAAAATAATAGCGGTGTTATTGATGGTTTGTGTATCAACTTCCCTGGCAAGTATCTTTGACTCTCACAATTATGCAGAAGATGGATTATTGTCAGAAAACGAATATGGCGGGTTAGTCAAAGTTAGAGACAATAGTGTTTTAACAATTAATGGTGGTGGTGCAAATGATATAGAAATTTACGATATTGCACATGTGGAAGTTGTTGCTACATCTATGCCTCTCATCAGCAATGAGAGCGGGATATCTGACATTACTGTTAGTAGTGCTGAAGTTAGTACTTTAACTGTCTCTGGCGGAATTGTTAACCATATTTATGCGTTAAAAAATTCTACTGTTTTACTCAATGGCGGACAGATAAATCTACTTAAAACAGCCCAATATGAATCTGCCGGTAAGACAATCACTATTGATTGTATGCCAAACAGTTGGTCCTGGGTTGGTGAAGAAGATGCCTATACAGGTATTACAGGAAAATGGAAAAATGGCGATGATTTTTCCATTAAATTTATCGATATAGATGCTCCATTTATCACTAAAACATGGACGCATGTTGATGTTGTACCCGAACCAGCATCAATGTTGCTACTTGGGTTGGGTGGTTTGTTATTGAAAAAAAGAGTGTAACTTTCTCTTAGTTACAGGAGAGAAATGTTTACAAATGATGTTATTGCTGGTATGAACAAAAAGCCGTTTGTATCTTGCTGACTTTACTACATCTTGGCATCAAAAATATGAGAATTGGTCCATCATTACCAGCGTTTATCAGTCCAAAGGTATTGAATGTACTGGTATTTCGACATTAAACCTACTACTGATGCTAATAAAGACCTGAAAGCTATGCTGGCTTAATTCAAATACTATAACAATAGGCGACTGTCTGAACCACTTCTGACAGTCGCTTTTTTTGAATATATAACAGTTAGAATTCCATAGCAATTGTACAAAATAAGGCGGGTTGAGTGGCCCGCCTATGAAAGGATTGGCGAGTGAGTATAGCCCGCCAAAATCTGGGTTCGATTAAAATCGAACAGTTGAGTGCGATCAGTCTGAAAATAAGAACAAACTGACCACCAAAGTTGAGTGTTAATTTATTAGTACCAAATCCTGACGATCAAATCAAGAGTAATTTTATAATATTTAGTATTTTTCATTACACTACATAGAAGATGATAATTAGGCAATAAACTTTATAAGGGCTATCAACCCTTCTTTAGTCATCATCCCCAGTTCTGGTAAAGCCTTGCTGAGAGCATACTCTTTACTACTTTTCTTGTTTCCAAGAAACATTTCTACTTCACTATCTCTGGGATAAGCAGTCATACTGTTGGAATCATATATCGCATAATCTATTTCTGCACCATCTTCATTAAAATATTTACCTATTAACAAATCAAAACCAATATTATCGATCTTTTCAAACGTATAACGACAAGCTAACTCGCCATTCCTGATCGTGCCATTTCCCTCAAAATCTCTTACCCAGGAATCATTATATATAATGCGCGATGCCTGGTCAAAATCTTTACAGTCCTGCCTTTCACCATCAGGAGTAATCGCAACACATGTACCGTCTGGGTTCTTGAGGATCGCTGGAAGAAACATATCGTCAGTTGCTTCGTCAGCATTGATAACAAGCATTTTTTTATTGGTCATTTCACTCTAACCTCATTAGATAAACTTATTAAAATCACATATATAGATTTTTATGTTTTCTGGTTCCGTAAGTTGCTAAATTGTTAGCCTCGTCAACTGCGATACCAAAACTATCAGCGCTAAATACTGGAAGAAAAACATCTTTTATCTCGTCCTCACCCATTATCTCATACAACATATAGATTGTATTGCCAGAACCGTTCACAGTGCGCCATACTCCATAATCGCCATTCTGATACAATACTTCTTTGTCTTGTTTGAATTGTTCAAATGTTAACATTATCGATAATTACTCCTTTGTATTAAAACTTATCTCCATAATTATGTAAACATATTTTAAGCGATTTAACAAAATCTCTTACACTTTAGCAATACACCCCCCAACCCAATCAAAACCATACTGGCTGGTTCAGGGACAGAGGCAATACGAAAACCTATATAGTCAAACTCACTGCCCGGATTAATGCTGGCATAGGTGGATGAACTGAGGTGAATACCTTGACCGTAATAGGAGCCACCCCAGAGACGACGAAAGGAACGGCTATCGACTATTGACTCACTCCATTCCCATACATTGCCCATCATATCAAAAGTACCGTTTTGTTCCATTGTACCGGTTCCAACATTCCAAGGGTAAGTACCATCCTCATAACCATAATTTGAATCAATGTCTTCGATTGGAGCTGTAATTGAACCATTGGCATACAGTGAGTATCCGCTACCGGTATAATAAGCTGCCTTGTACCATTCATCATTGTTAGGAATGACATAAGTGGTCCCATAGGTCGAAATTGCAGAAGTGCGATCAGCACCTAGATAAACACCACTTGAGTCAAAATTATATGCCCCCGAATACTTATCTCCGCTGGTAAGGTAATTACAGAATTGAGCAGCTTCAGGCCAGCTTACCCCATTCGTTGGAAATAAGTCTCTTGTCCATTTAGCACTCTCATCATAAGGATTACGAATGAAGTTTTCACTACTACCTGTAGGTTTTCCTGCTGCTGATACAAATGCGTTCCACTGGTTATTAGTAATTTCATACCTGCCGATCTGGTAAGCATAATCTACTGCACCAAAACCGCTACTGTCAGCCGTATTACCTGCATTACCGATAGATACAAAATCAATATCGATACCTCTGATGACTTTTGCCCATACACTGCCACTCATAACAATTAAACACAAACAAATCAACCCATATTTCTTCATTTCCTCATCCTTTCAATTTTTGTTTTTCAGACTTCCTCGGTATTAATTTCTTAGCAAACCTATCTTTTAGCTTTGCCTTTAATCAAACTTTCATATCTCTTGTTATTATTATCATGCCAAGCTGTTCCAGCTCTTTGATCGAACTAAAAACTTTATGGCGACTCATATCAAGATCGTTGGCTATTGTTGATGTCCCACGCCAACAATTACCGTCATTATCGGCAACATTAGCAAGGTGGCAATATAGCTTCCATGCGCCATCTGAGCATTTTTTGAATATGCCATTTCTCAGTAATTCCAATTCAAGTTTCAAGTTCTCATCGTTTTTCTCGTAATGCTTTGTTAATGAAATTACCATTGGTTTCATATACTCATTCCTATATCATTCATTATGTATTATTTTGCCATAAGTCCTTAAAAGGGCATACATTACAAACGTCCGATAATGGGTCTTATGTTTCATTGGAGATTATACAGCGGCAGGGCGGCAGGCTATTCTGCTGGCTGCGATCTTTTTTTCAAAGGTGGTTCTCTATGGACTCTGTAGCCTGTAAAATACTCAAAAAAGTCAAGGTTTTGAGTGGCACTTGCATTTTCCCATTTAATTCTTTCTTCCCTGTCATAAATATACGTAAATACTCCGGGCTTTTTACCCAAATTATCTCCAATATATTCACCAGCTTTTGCGATAGCATCCTTTTGCTTATCAAACTTTTCCGGTTCGCCAACTTCAACCCCTTTTTCAAACTTAACCAAAATATGTTTTGCTTCAGCATCTTTAGACATATCAATTCACCTCATCTTCTATACCAAAAAAACAATAAGAGTCGTCAGAATACGGTATTCCCACAGTAAAACCCTTACCATCAATATTGCCTGTAAAGTACAAGCCCCTGGGCGGAGCTGCAAAATCGTCACTTATAATGTTATGTATTAGATTCTCACCTGAGAAAAATCCGCCGGTTAATTCAACAAGTGGAATTTTTTTCCCTGGAAAATCGCCCGGATTTGCCAATTTGCTTTCCAAATCGGTGACAAGACCATCCAGGGCTGGAATAGAACCTTTCTTAAAATCACTTGCTGAACCATCAACAAATGTCATATCTATTTCAGTGATCTCAACCATCAAACACTCCATAAATATATCATAAGTAACATAAATCATTCAATTTTCCTATATTACATATTCTAACGAAATTTATCAAGAATTATGAAACAAAAACCATCCTACTGGAAAAAGATATTGAAATAGCCCCAAAAGGATGGCATAATACATTTTGACAATTTGGATGTACCGTTTAGATGTTTCACTAGAAATCGCTAAATTTTTATTGCAGAAATGTCAGCAACGGCACTCTCAGAAACCCTGATTTCATACAGAGGTTGCTGAGGGTGCTATAAATGTTGTGTTTCTGCAAGGGCTTTAGCGGGCCTCTAGTGAGCATGACTGTGTAGCGCCCTTAATGGCTTCTGTTTTTTTGTGCGCCGCCTGCCATGCTAAAAACACTATAAGTTGCGTGAAATAAATAATTTATATAAAGTAGCACATGATTCAATGCTGAAAACTTAATGAGTGTTTCAGAGTGTATCTGGGAAATGGCAGGCGAAAGCTGGTCGGCTTTTCATAAATTATTAGAAATTATATAGATAGTGAATTTTTAGTATTTTTTTATACTGATTTTCTACTTGATTTAGATAGGGCATTTATGGTAATTTAGAGTTTGTCTATTGCGTTGGCCTGATGATTATCAATGGAATGTAAATGTAGGAAATATATTACACTTATGATGGAGTCAGAAGGAAAGAATAATGAAACCAACCTATTATTCTTTGACATACATAATCGTATGGCTTAGGATTAAAATACTGCGGAGCTGGCATACAAGGGATTTATCTTCTTTAATTCCCTGCTGTGACTTCGTGACAATTGAATATTACAAGATCACTGATCTTTTATCGCATTCACTGAAATCGGCAAAATTTTATATAGAAGTGTGTAAAAGAGACAGTACCCGGAACGGGTACTGCTTTACATATCTTCTAGGGTTCTTTGCCGGACCTCAGTGAAATGTGTAGGTGGTGCCCCTTTTTTATGGGCATTTCCAGCAAACAAAGAGTGTGATTGAGTTAGTTGAACTGTATAGAGTGAGTTTTTTCAGCCTTATGAGAAAACTGTTCAACGTGAACAGTTGAGGATAGAAGTTGATGTAGCAAAACTGAAAGGATGCTATACTATGATGTGGAAAAGAAGGTTTAAGTTAAAAAAGGTTATTACATGGTATTTGGTTATAGGATTATTGGCAATACTAACGCCAAGTGTATGGGCAGATTTACCTATACAAACATTATCAGTCGGCTCAAGTAGCTCTGTCCCTCTTGGTTTTAATCCTGATAACTACAATTTTCTTATTTATGATTGCGGAACTACAGGTGCAAGCTCAGATTTAACTGATATTGTTGCTGCTATGAAAGAACTGTTTGGAGAAAATAAGTACCTTGGTGAAAATTTCACTTATAGGAGTAGCTCCAATCCAGTTACAGCTTATGATCTAAATAACAATGATATTCTTATCGTCGGATGGAATTCTGGCGGAAATACGAGCGGCCTGACTAATACTATAATTGATTATGGTATTACCGGGAGAGTCCTGCTCTCAGGCCATGACGCAGATTATCACACTGTTAAAGCGGCTGGAAACCATGATGATGGAGCATTTCAACCGGCAGACATATTCTTCTCCCAAGCAATTGAATACGTGTTAAATGGCTCAGGAACCGGTTTAATTGCCCTAGGTGACTCACAAGGCTTTCAATGGATTCCTACTACTTGGGGAGTAGTAACAGATGTCGTTTCAGGAGGCGGAGAGGAAGTTTCAGACTTCACAACAGAAGCCTATAATAGCGGTGTTTATGATGGGTTAGAACCGGAGCATATGTCCAATTGGGTTCAATCTTATCATAATTCATTTGATGTAGTAAATACATCAGACTCTTTCTCTCCTTTTGAGATAAAATACATTAGCGATACGACAGACATTGAATATGCCATAACAATTGCAGCAGATATTAATCCTTATGAACAACTAGAACTATCAAAAGAAGACCTTATAATAGATAATGATGGTACAGGTACTGACTGTTGTGATCCTGATGATGATATCGAATATACTATTTGTTGGAGCAATGTCAGCAATAGAATTTTTGATGATGTTACAATAGTAGATGTCTTGCCTTATGGGGTAGATTACGATTTTGCTGTTGACCCGTTTAACCCTGACCCAAACTACGATATCCTGAACCATACTTATACGTGGCATATTGGAACTATTGATCCAAATATTATCACAGGTTGCGTTTCATTAACTGTAACAGTAAATGAACACGCAGAAGCCGGGATGTTCCTCCATAATGAAGCATATATCTATAACGGAGACGTTTTAATTGGGGTAGCAACAGCAGACACTCCTGTTTGCTGCTGGGAAACTGAAGATGCTGATTTAATTCTGGTTGATAAAAACGCCACAGGTTTTAATACAGGAACATCATGGGAACATGCCTATACAGACCTTCAAAAAGCCCTGACAAGAGCAAGAGAAGCAGTTTGTTCGGCTTCTGGCTATAAGATATATGTAGCTGAAGGCCGTTACAGCCCTGGTAATTTTATAATGAATGACTTTGAATTACCATATGGCACTGAAATGTATGGTGGTTTCAAACGTGGCGGCTGTGCTTTTGAAGATAGAAACCCTGACAAATACATTACAGTGTTAAACGGAAAAATAAATGATACAACTTTAAATAACACTATAGTTTCAATGGGCGATGACTGTATTCTCGATGGATTTGTTGTTGAAAATGCAAATGTCTATGTCGTTTATGGCGAAAATGCTGATTGTGAAGTCAATAATTGTCAGATTTTGAAATCTCAGCAATATGGTCTATTTTTTGAAAATGGAAATGTAAATCTTAATTGGAACAAGGTTAGGTATAATGAGAAAAACGGTATTCACCATATGGGAGTTGAAAAAAATATAGTAATATCACATTGTTTTTCATCTTTTAACGGTGAAAATGGTATTTTTGCTGATAATTCTTCGCTAACTCTAAAAAACAGTGTTATTACTAAAAATGGTGATGAATCATCCTATGGTATAAGAATTATTGACCCAAATGAACCACCTGTTTTGTATCATAACACAATTGCTTATAACTATAATATGGGAATTTCATACATTCAATCAGACCCAAACGCTTCAGAGCCTGATGTTAATGGATGTATCCTATACTATAACAATGATGATAATGAGCAGATGTATGGCATAGAATATACTGAATACTGCTGTATTCAAGACTCGGTTAATGACCCTAACGGGTTAAACTATCTTGACCCTGATTATTTTTATAATATCACAGGTAAGCCAATGTTTGCATATCTTGGAGATCCTAATAATATTCACCTGGCTCATGATTCTTTGCTGATAGATAGAGGTGATTCAGACTTAACCAGTGCAGAAATCGGCTCTGTAGATATAGATAACGAAGCCAGAATAGATGATTACTGGTTAGATATTGGAGCTGATGAAGTAAATACTTGTGACAGCGACCTAAGCGAAGATGATATCTATAATGTAAGGGACTGGAATAACGATGGCATAGTCAATCTAAAAGAATTTTCTTTGATGTCTGCTGCGTGGCTGACTAATAGCCCAGATACTCCGGGTTATGTGGCTGACCCAAATAACTATGACCCGAATTTTGTAGATAACTGGAATGAAACTTGTAATTTGTATGTTGACTACACCATAGACATACAAGATTTTGAGCTATTCACAGATGAATGGCTTTGGACGGCCTGTTGGAAAGACAGCCTGGACAGTAGATTTGATAATATTGCAGCTCCACTTGGCGGAGAAACAATGATGATGGCCCCTATGTCAATGCCACTTGAATCAACTGTAAGTTTAGCTAGTGTTGAAGAGGTAAGCATTGATGAACAGGCAGAACGGGAAAATCTTGCAATGTTGGTATTAGGTATATATCAGATAATGGATTTAATGGAAGAATCCAAGTACAATGCAACTTCTGAACTGGCAATTGATGATGTGGATGCAGAGATAGAAAAACTGGAAGAAATTCTCTGGGAAATGTATGATGATTACTATTCTATAGATAAAAAGACCAAGAAATATAAAACAAAATAACCCATTTTAGGAGACTAAAAAAATGAAAAAGATGTTATGTTTATTGCTGCTGTTTGCAAGCTTTGCTAATGCTGCCGCTTATGTAATTTCAGATGGTGATTATGACCACGGATTATTGAAAATAGAAAACTATGATACTCTTTTGGTTACAGGTGGTGGCGCTTATCAGATAGATGCTTCTGACTATAGTTCAATTGTAGTTCAAAATACAGCACCTCTACAAGTTGATATTGGTGGTATAGCTGATATCTCATTAAATGGTTGGAGTTCACTTGAAATTTTTGGTGGAGAAGTTGGGCATCTACGTACATATAGCCACAGTACCACTACTTTATCAGGTGGAAGTATCAGTAAAATTTTTAGTTATCAAAGACTTAATTTACCAAACCCACTTCCACCACATATTGAAATCATCTGTCGTGAATATACTGCAAACAGCAGTTTAGTCACAGGTATTTGGGACGTTGATAATGATAACGATGGTTTCTATGACACTTTTTCTATCAATTTGGAAAATCAGTCAGGTTACGACCCTGTACTTGACAATATAAAGTTCACTATTGTCCCTGAACCGATTTCTTTAGTTCTATTAGGTGTTGGTGGCTTAGTTGTCAGAAGAAAAAGATAAGTTATTTCTAGGCTTCCAGTTCGACTTGGACTGGAAGCCTATTTATGGAGAATCTTATTATGGAAAAGATGTTATGTTTATTGCTGCTGTTTGCCTGCTTTGCTAATGCTGCTGCTTATGTAATCTCTGACGGTGAATATAGAAATGGAGTAACACTAATAGAAAATAATGATTCTTTATTAGTTGCTGGTGGTGGCGCGTATCGTATTGATGCTCAAAATTTTAGTACCATAGAAATCCAAAACACTGCACCTCTGCAAGTGAATGTAGGAGGGATAGCTTCAATTCTATTAAATGATAGTAGTGTACTTGAAGTTTCTGGAGGTGAGATTGGCAATTTGCGAATATATAGCATTGCTTCCGCAACTTTATCAGGTGGAAGTATCAGTAAGATTTTTAGCTATCAAAATCTTAATTTACCTAACCCACTTCCACCACATATTGAAATTATCTGCCGTGAATATACAGCAAACAGCAGTTTAGTCACGGGCGTTTGGGATGTTGACAATGATGGTAATGGCTCCTATGACACTTTTTCTATCAATTTGGAAAATCAGTCAGGTTACGACCCTGTACTTGATAATATCAAGTTTACTATTGTCCCTGAACCGATTTCTTTAGTTTTATTGGGTGTTGGTGGCTTAATTGTCAGAAGAAAAAAATAAGTTATTCTAAGGCTTCCGGTTCGACTTGGACTGGAAGCCTATTCCTTGGAGAAAAACATTATGATTAGAATAGTCTTATGCGTAATGGTAGTATGTGCTAGCACAGTATTATCTTCCACTTTTGATTATACTATTTCAAGTGGTTATTCTAGCGACATATTTAAGCTGAACAATCAATCGTTATTGGTTGAAGGTGGTGGAGTAGAAAGAATAGAAGCATATCAGGATAGTTATGTAAAGATTAACAGCACAGACAAATATATTCGTAACACAAGCGGTATAAACAGTGTTCAAATACACGATTCAAGTAGCTTAGATTTTTGTGGTGGGCAAGTTGGTGCAAGTGTATGGGCTTATGGTTCCAGTTATATAAATGTATATGGTGGAAAAATGTACACTTTAATTTCAGATGAATATAGTACTGTTTCAATGTCAGGAGGAAAAGCTAGCACCCTGTATGTTTTAGGTAATTCTTCAACCATCTTATCTGGCGGTACTATCAATGATATTCTCAACAACCAATTTGTCCCATTAGATGAAAAAATTTCTTTCAATATTCTATGCAAGACTTGGGATTGGGATGAGGATAATAATATCTTAAGTGGCTATTGGGCTGACGATTCAGTATTTAGTATCAGATTGATTGACACTAAATGGGCCAATGGTGATGTCTATAGATTAATTGACCAAATAGACTTCACTATTGTTCCTGAACCAATTTCAATTTTACTTCTCAGTCTGGGTGGAATTATCGTTCGTAAGAAAAACATAGCAAGGGTTTATCTATGAAAAAAATATTTATAGTCATAATATTTATTAGTAGTATAGTATGTCAATCAAAAGCATCATTGTTTCTATCAGGTAATGATTCCATTTTAATAGATTCTCCCGATGAAAATATTGGTACTATCTATACAAGAGATTCAGCAACCGTAACAATTGCAAACTGCCAATCAGTGTCAATTATGGCAATCAATTCCTCTAAAATCAATATTACAGGTGGAAGAGTTTCAAAAGTTACAGTTGATGATGATTCTATATTAAACATTACTGGCGGCATTGTTGATAGTATCGATTCAATTAGCAATATGATAATAAATGGCGGTACAGTTAACCTTAACAACTATTCTCACTTAGCTGGACACGCTACTATGCTTAGCGGAACATTAGGTGGTAATTTAAATATGGGAGTAAACGGACAATTTCTCATACAAGGTGGAAATGTATCATCCAATTTTTTTATCGGTGGGAACTCCCATTTAATACTATCAGGAAATAACTTTAGCCTTGGCGGAATCGCACTTGATTTAGGAGAACTTGATCTTGATATGTTAGTTGATAAAGGAGCTTTAACCTCATACAGATATGGCGATTATTTTATATTAGAAGGCGACTTAAATGGAACTTTAGCTGATGGAAATGACATTAACATTAATGTCAGACTTGCTTCAGTTTATAGTTTTTTTAATACAATGAACGTAATAATTATACCAGAACCATTTTCACTCTGCTTACTTGGTTTTGGCAGTCTAATAACAATAAAAAAAATAAACTAACGCTGAAGTATCGAAATGCTTCGGGGAAAACTAAATGATATTTTTTAGGAGAATATGGTATGAAAATGAAATTTGTATTGTTAATGTTGTTTTTAGGTTTTGCGTCCCAATTGCAGGCAACAATAATAGACTTGTCTGGTGATGAAACATTAACTGTAAATCCGGGAGATAGTTATGTTGAAGTATTTATGAAAGATAATTCAAAAGCTACTGTTTTAGGGGGAACTATTGATTTTGATTACTATTCAGAAATTGATAATGACTCAATAATGACAATATCTGGTGGAAATATATTGGGTCACGTATTTGTTAGGTCTGATGCTCTAATTCAACTTTCTGGTTCAGATTTTATGGTGGGTAATATTCCTGTTGGTATTGGAAATCTTGACCTTCAAAGCTTAACCGACTTAGGTGCTTTATCATATCTTCAAACTGAAGTCGATGAGTGGAGAGGTTCTATTTCGGGTATTCTTGACGATGGGACATCAATTGAATTTGATTTCCATATACTGCGACCTTACTCGCAAGGAGTAGATCACTTTTCAAATATTGAAATTGTTCCAGAACCAATATCACTATGTTTGCTTAGCCTGGGCGGTTTATTAACCATAAAGAGAAGAAAATAATATAACGAAAAAGGAGTTTTATGATGAAAGATTCAAATCTACGGGGATTATTTGCGCTTATTTTTACCTTATTTACGGTCAATTTAGCATTGGCTGATTATCAAGCAAGTGTAATTAACTTTGGCAGTCTTGAAGTCTTCAGTTATGAAGACAACAATTACTTGGAAATACGAAACAGAGCTAATACCTTGCTTTGGTCAGACACCTTGATGAAAGGAGAATCTGGTCGCTATATCACAAATTCCACCGAGAAAAAGAAAGTACATACAGTTACAGGAAATGGTAGATTTACGCTACTAAATGGTGATGATGGTGATGGTGGCGACATAAACACTATAAGTGGGTATTACGCCTTAGACCCTTATGACAAAGGTGTAAGCACAGAATTATACACCTCATTTCCAAAAGCTGGCGGCAAATTTGTAGTATTTGCCCATGAAGATGAAACGTACATAGAAGTTAGTCAATATACAGGCCAGGATGACCCTAATAATCCCGGATACCCAGAGTTTTCATCTATCATGCGACCATCTGATCCTAATTATATTAATAAAGGAGAACACCTGGAATGGAATACCACCGATGATTTTTACTCAATTTGGGAAAAGAAGTTACGCATTACCGCCAACAAAGGGGTTTCTGCACTTTGTATGACAGATTCTGGATACTATGTCCCCGCAAGCAATGGAACATTCAGCGGGCAGGAATTTTATACTTACTTCCCCTCTCATGGCAGCGAAAAATACTTTGTTTTTGTTGGATACACAGATAACACACAAGTGACTGTAACCCAGGAAGGAAATAGTTTTTTAGATTTTACCTTAGATAAAGGACAAGTTTACGAACATAAAATGTACGAATATTCAGACACTCGTCAAGACTTCGGTCATTATTATGAAGTTGCCTCAAGCAATAATATCTCCGTATCTGTTTATAACACTAACAACAGATTGGTATATACCCCTGGGGAAGATGGCAGTGGTTTTGGTAGCTTGGATAACTACATGCTACTTAATATGCTTAATGGTGATGATAAATTATACATACTTTCACACACTAATAATACAACTGTTAATTTATACAATTCTGCCAATGGCTTATCTGCTGATAGTGGAAGCACCGCAGATGATATTTTTCCAGCTTTACTCGATATAAAGGAAAGCGTTGAACTAACAAATGGAGGAGTTGACATTGGATGTACCTACGATTATGACTATGATGTGGAGGTAGATTCTGATGATTTAGTCACAGTTTATTATGGTTTTACGTTAGATTGGTATGCTGAGTTTATGCCATTAGGATTCGATATAATCAAACCTACTAATATTGACCCTAACAATCTATTCGTATATGACAATGAGGACAATCTAATTGATTTATCACAAGGTGGATTTAGTACAGACCCAAATGATACTGATTTTCACTATGACATTCTACCCGGAGATGAAATAGACATAAATGTTAATGACACTTTTGGCGGCACAGACACCAACCTGACCGTTAAATTATATCTCGCACCTGAGATGAATATTGATTTTGCTACAGCAATGAGTGGTAATTATGATGATAAGCTACATGCCTATACTTTTTCTCTCGGAGATATGCCAGCGGTAGTTAACCAAACACTCACTCTTACCATTAGCGAACTGGCAAAGCCTGGGACATCAATCAATTTTCACGTTAAATATGAGAGCGACCAGAATAGAGTTTTAAGGCACTATCATCTTGAGGTAGGATATTGGACCTCTACCGGTGCTGTTCAAGGCGTAGTATATGTGGACCAGAATGCCACAGGCTATACATCGGGAACTTCCTGGCGCAATGCATTCACCGATATTAACCAAGCAATGATGTTTATCGAGGATAGCTACTACGATTACGACTCTATATGGGTAGCTACAGGCGCGTATGCACCAATATCATATTGTGATTTAACTGATGACTCTTTTGTTATCTATGAAGGACTATCTATGTACGGAGGGTTTGCAGGTAATGAATCATCTTTGGACCAGCGAAATATCGTTTTGAACAAAACCATACTGACTGGCGATCCTGATGAAGATGGTGCTGCTGATAAGTCAAACGTAATAACAATTACTGGTAACGATACTGTTTTGAATGGTTTTGTCATAAAAGGCAGTGGCCAGGCTGGAATTAAGATTGACAATACCAGCACAACAGGCAATGCCCCTGAGATTTCATTCTGTGCTATTACAGATAGTGGAACCTATGGTATTGATATCGCTAATTCTTCAGCTACTATTGCCAATTGCAATATCTATAATAATGATTCCCGTGCTATCCACACAGATAACAACGGTGACATTACCATTTTGAATAGTTTTATACATAAAAATGACGGCGGTGTTTATCTTAGTGGTGCTGATTCTTCTGATGAAATCAGGGGAAATACAATAGCACTAAATGATAGATATGGTATTTCTGCTGATGGTGAAGTAAAAGTTACAAACAATATCATCTGGAAAAATGACAACCAGATTAGCGGACCATTAGATATAACATATAACTGTATTCAAAATTTAGACCCTAATAATCTTTTTGAATGTGAAGCTGACCCGAACAGTAATATCAAGTGTGATCCGCTATTTGCTTATCCGTATGACCCTAATTATTCAGACTTCTATGATCTTCATTTGTCAATCGAATCACCTTGTAAAGAACTTGGTTTGACCTCTGCTGTGGATATAGTCAACGAGCTTGATATTGACGGTTCGTACAGGTTAGAAGATGATGATGTTGATATGGGTGCTGATGAGATTTCATGCTGGGATACATTCTCGATATACGATATTAATCTGGACAGCAGAATTAATATGTATGAATTTGCAGGTATGGCAGCAACCTGGTTACTAAATGGACCAACTGACTGGAATCCAGATTATAACTGGGCTGATACCGGTTCAAGTGCCAATATCATTGATATGGATGATTTCTCAATCCTGGCTGATAACTGGCTATGGCGACCTTGCTATATAACTAATAGTTCCATGAGTGATATGGTTGCTGCAATGGCTATGGCTTCACCGATGACAATGAGCCTTGAAAGCACATCATACGTCGAACCTGTTACAACAGAGGTTTCAATCGCTAGTATGAGTGTATTTGATCTTACATCAACAGAACATGATCCGGTTGTATCTGATGAGATCGTGACCAGAAAGCTATCACGTTCAAATCTTATTGATACTAAGCGGAAAGTTGATAGCCAGAATCCAACTATTGAGATCATGGCTTTACAGCTAACTCAGCTAGAGAATTTCATCGAAGAAATCAAAGACCAGATACCTGAGAAGGAATACAAGAAACTTCTCAAGGAAATCCTTGAAGCTAAGAAGGATTTGTATATAATGTATATGAAGACTCAGTTATTAGAGTCTTCTAAATAACAATTAAATAGACACTCAATTTTGGCTGGTGCGGTTTTGTCTTTAATTTTTCCCTTCTGAATCCCGACCATAACATCATAAGGGCAAGATCGTACCGGCTTTTTTATTTTAAATATCTGCCAATATCAATATCTGGATAATTTATTTCCAGATATTTTTTTATATCTGCCACGTAATCCTTGATCGCGATAGCGACTGAAGGTTTGATTTGAACTATCAACCTGACATATCTTAAAACATTGATTGCTAACCTGTATTTTCTGACACCTCCTTCCTTTAGAAATACTTTGTGGTACATTGTCATACGATGATAACATATTGCCAAAACACGTTTATCTTTGCTATTACTCCGATATAAAGCCATAGTGTCAGATACAGCCCTGGAAAATGCTATATTGTTATCGTTGCATTCTTTCAAGGCATTCTGCCAGCATTGATAGAATATCTTCTGCATTATGGTTTCTAATCTACGTTGGCGCAGTTCATACTTGGTTGGTTTGTCATAACCCACATTAATGCCCCCCTACTATCGCACAAGTTTCTTTTTGGCAGATTCTATTTCAGCAGTCTGGCAATAATACTTCAGAGTTGTGACAATGGACTTATGTCCGGCCATCTCCTTTACTTCTTCAACGCTACAACCTTTCCTGATCCAGTCAGTTATACAGGTTCTACGTAATGAATGAGTCGTGTACACGTTCTTATCTAATTCATTTACCAGTCCGGCTTTTTCACATATCCTGGCAAAGTTCCGACTGGCATTATTAACATTATAGCTGCAATGTTTATTGGGCTTCATACTTACCGAACCTATAACCCTACCTCTTGGACCTTCTTTAAGCCGTTTAACGAGATAACCATATAACGGTAGCGGTATAGGTACAACCCTGTTTCTGCCGCTTTTAAGTTTATGTACCTTGGTATTTGTTATATAAAGTTCATAATGGTCAATATTAATATCCCAGGTGTTTAATGCTAATATCTCCCCTATCCTCAATCCGACATGATATCCAATAGCTATAATAAGTTCCCAGTCAAAAGTAGGTGCAGCTTCTAATAAAATTTGATAATAATAATCCGACACAATTGATATTGGTTTTTCATCAACATTACACCTCATCGAGCTATCAACTGGATTGTAATTTACAACATCTCGTTTTATTGCGCGGTTAAATGCGGCCTGTATTACCGCAAGTTCTGTATTTATTGTACCAGGCTTGCATCCCTCCTCGTACCGGATACGGCGATATTCCAAGACCATATTAGAGTCAATATCTCTTAGATAGTCTGGACCTAATAGCCTTGAGATATGCCTGTACGTTCTGTCAATACTATCTATTGAGCTTTCCCGCACCTTGCTACTGTGTGTCTGAATATCAATTTCACACCATCGATCCCATGTTACATTATCAAGATCGATACAAAAATCATTTCGTCTCCTTTCAGCTTCTTCACGATCTATCCCTTTGGGTAAAACACGACTTCTGTTTGTTCCCGTTAACTTATCTTCCCAGCGAAAAGTAAATCTTTTTTTGTAATGATGAAGTTGAGGCTTTCTCATTATTTACCCCCCTTCCTGGAAGGCAAGATCATCTTACGGTTAAGATCGCCTTTTGATAATTTGCCGGCAGCTATCCTCTGATCGGTATCGACAATATAATATGCACATACACCAACAGAATACTGACACATAACAATATGCCAGCCCCATCTTCTCAGCCTGTGTATAGCTGAACGGACACTGGAAACATTACCGACTAACTTTGTAAGTTCTTGAATTGAACATGTTTTTTCAGCTAACGCTGTCAAAACAATTGCAGTGTTACGATTACACCCCATACGATATCCTCCATTATCGTATTAACCATTGGGTAATATTGTAACCTGCAACCACTAATCCAGTCAACAGTAAAAATCAGCCCGGACCAGGCCGGGCCTAAATTTAATATGGGAAAAGATGTTATGTATTATAAATAAGCTATATTCCCCCCTTCAGCATTTTATCAACTTTCCGTTTTTCCAAATGATAACCGGTGAGGTAGTTCAACATTTCTGATGACTGGCTAACCCAAATCTCATTGCCGGTTATAAGCGTGATCCAGCTTCCCCCTGCCGGTGAACTGTCAGGTCTTATATCAGCAATATCCTTTACTCTTAAAACCTCTGCTTTGCCGGTTATACGGCTAACCAGAAGTCCCGGCATATTATTTATCACGATTCTACCTCTTCAAATTCATTACAATTGTCATTACATCCTTCGCCACCGCAGATATCTTTATAATCTTCGCCATGTTCTTTTCTGACCTCTCTGCACCACATATCAAAGAAGTTACACCATTTTGCCATTATTTGTCCTTTCTACAATTTTAGGGTTTATCTCAACAACATATATCTTCTTCGTTTATCAGCCCTATCTGCAACAACGCCAATAGTTGTTCTGCCGACAACATCGAGTAATCCTGTTCGCTAGAACAAAAACTCACCTGGTCCTCTTGCTGGTTCATCATCATGTTTTTTACCTCTTTCATTTCGAGATGGTACTATCCATTTACGCTTATTTCGCTTTTCACAAGGTAGGCTGACGAGTGCAACTTCACCATCTTCCACCAGCCGTTTCAAGTATGGCTGACTGTTGAGAGCCAGTGCAGGATTTGCTTCTGCCTGGTCTGCTAATCTCTGCCATCGATCACTATCACCGATCATGCTTTGTGCCATAAAAATATAGGCTGCATACATATTGCCGCTATGCAGCAGTTCAAAATACCGCTGCCAGTTTTCAGGCAATCCAGCATACTCCGGGTCTTCAATATCCAAGCCCCACAATTCGGCAAGCTTCCTGGGTTTATCGCCGCAAACACCGTCGTAAATGATCTTCAAACCGGCTCGCCAGCCTTCACGTTCAATCCAGTGAAAGATGTGGTTACGGGCCTGCTGATCGACATTTTCGCCACTGGATCGCCTGGGACGAAATTTCGCAAACACACGCCAACCGGACGGTTTGATTGTGTATTGTGTGCGATAATTAGCGTGGGTATTATCGAACTCTTCGGGTGTCATACCGACAGTTTCGCAAGCATGGATGATCTCATCAACAATCGCCATACAGCCGGAATAATCATAGCCGTAGCCCTCGAATACCCTGGTCACATGATCGGAAATCTCGCTCACCGGTCAGCTCCCCTATCACGCTTATTCTGCTGTCGATATTGCCGCAATTGTTCGGCCATACTCTGCTTCTCCGGCTGCTGGCGCTTGCTCCATTCGACTACCAGGCTCTTGGGAGTAAACGCAACCACATCGCTTTCGATCATTTCGCAGATACGGTCAACCGGCATCTGGACAAGCAGTTCCAGGAGCTGGTTGCATTCACGTTCCGGTATCGAATCGGGAGGTATCCCCCGGCGCACAGACCACGATTTCAAGGCTTTGTGAAAGTCTGAAATTTCTTTTTTATTATATTTTTTTAAAAATTCTTTTCTATTATTGTCTATTCTATTCTTATAGTAATTCCCTCGTTGTTCCCCCGGTAATACGGGCGTATCATTTTGCCAACGTTTGTTAATTGCTTTCTGAGCGTCACTTACGCGTTTTTTTGCCTCCTTTATTTTTAAATCAATGGTTTTATGTCTGATTTGAAGCGGTTTATTTTTACTATTCCTTCCTTTATGTTTCACTAAATAAAACTTTTTCCTGATAATATAATCCACCACATCTGGAGGAGCTTTACACCGTACCGATATCTCTTCTATGAGATAATCGACACCGCCACCGGCATCAGCAACTTCTACATACAAATGCCAATATACTCCCCGTTGTTCAGCGGAAAAATTATAAACCCAGTCATTATCTTTCAGAAAATCTGACGGGTCCATACTTATCCAATATATCTGTTTCTTTGCCATATCGATCCGTGAACAAAAAATATGGGCCGACACATAAGTACGGCCCAATACAGTGAAGAGATTACAACTGATTATTCGATATAGATACCTCCGCATTGTCTTTTTCATTGATATATGGCGGCTCACTATCCGTCTCATCTATTTCCGGCAACATATTCCCTGTAAGGCCGCTTATAGCCCATTGAAGCATAAAGCCTAAATGTCCCCACAATCTGTTACGAATCTTCCTGACAGCGTTGTCAGCACCTATTTTTTCATCATAGTTGTCTGGTCTGACACAACTGGAATGGTCCATATCATAAAACCCGGTCAGCATATTAACTTCTGCAAACGTAGTTTTAGGCTCACGAGTTTCAATAGAGACCTGACCTAACATAAGATCAACTTCCTGATCGGTTATGCAGCCATATTCCGTTAATGGCAGATTGAACTTTTCAAATTCCTCTTTAGGACACCAGGAAATATACCCTCCATAATACTGGACCAGGTATCCATTATCGCCTGGTTCGTATGATTTTGGAGTGTCCTGCCCTCTCCATTCATCATAGGCACCTCTCGTTAGCGGCCCTGCCGATACCATCTTAACAGCCATATACGGCTTTAAGGTTGCAGGCACCGGATTTGAACATTGTTGTGTATTCATTGCTGTTTGCCTTTCGGTTAGTTGTTATTAAATTAATGCCCCGGCTTTCTCAAGCCTGGCTTTTATATTCTGATAAGTTTCCTTAACTCTAAATGAAGGCCGAAACCCTTCAGGCTCACCTGTATGGATATTAGCTATATTTGATATCCATATTTCCGCTCTGCCGTCTGTCTCAGTTGTTTCATACTGGCATTGGTCTATATGATTTTCTGAAATGCTAATATCATCTATACAATTTATATTGATTAAATGCTCGTACTCGCAGCCATCGTCAATTTCAGTTATTACTAAAAAATTACTCATTACCCTCCCCTTTTTATCTTTATTAACTGCTCTATTAAAGTATCAATAACTTTTCCTCGTACCTCATTAGGCATTCCCAAATCAGAAAGGCCGCCTAAAATATTAAATAAGACCGAACTGGAAACTGAAACCAAAACGCTTGTCTTAAAACTGCAATTACCTTCAAGCCGATCCACTTCACATGCAATAAAAGTCATTGACTTTTTGGTAAGTATTTCATTTGCTTTGATCTGATTTGTTAATTCTTCCAAAAAACTACTTACTTTTGACTTTTCCGCCATATCCTCAAAAGCACTACTGCCATCAAGATTATTTTTCAAATCTTCCAGTAGCTTAAAAAAGGGGTGAACTTCCTTTCCCTCCTGCTTTTGCCCATCCTTGCCAAATAACTGTTCTGAACGGTTTATACCTACCATCTCATCTTTTCCTTTGTAATGATTAGGTTAATATAATATATAAGCTGCTGCGGACATGCTGTTACTCAAGCTGAATTCTCTATGACCGAAGCAGCGACAATGATATAAAAAATCCCTGCCGCCCGCAGCAGGGAGGTTAATACGATATAACTCTATATAAAAACGTCCGCTTTGCCGGGCTGGACGATTGATCTTGGGCCGGGGTTTCCTTACCCCGGCTGGTTTAATCGTTATCGCTATCAATAGCGGCATCAAGACCATCAGCCTGATTTGACAGTGATCGATCATCCCTGACCGCCCTGCCTATCTCAATGCCTGCCTTTAAGACTCTGTAAGTCAGATAGCTGCTAACGACCGCTGTAAGTATGAATGGCACAACAAACATACCCACTGTGATTAACTGTGATCTATCTATAAGCACTCCCCTGTCCATTATTTGCGTTCCATGCCAGAATCATTGCAGCATAAAGAATAGCTGAACTTTGTTGACAACGTTCGGCTTCTATCACTAACTGACGACTATTGGAAATATCAGGTTTATCCTGGAATATATGATAGCGACACTGATCGAAAGCATCGCTTAACTCTGCATATTGGGCTTTAACTGTAGGCCAGAAATCCCTGGATATACCCCACTCCTGCCCCATCCATTCTGTAATAGACTTATATCTGGAAGCAGCACTTAAAGCCTGATCTGCTCGTTTAACTTTCGGTAATTCATCAGGCTCATAGGCTTTTTGGTCCAGTCTGGCATGAGCCATACAACGCCAAAAATCAGCATAAACAAGTATATCGCCCAGTTTATCAAGGTAAAATTCCGGTGGATAAAGCTTCTCTTCATTTGCTAAAAGCAAATACGCCCTTTCCCATGCGACAGCGTGTTTTAAGACCATCCCATACAATGCACATTCCGGGGACTGTTTGGACAATTTGCCAGCTAATCTAAAGTTCTCAAAGCAATCATCGGGATCTGCGTAGCTTTGCTGCTTTTGGCTGAAGATGTGGATCTGATTGCCAAATAGCGCAATCATTTCAGTAGCCATTGCAATACCTTCAAGTTCAGGGTAATTATTTGATTTAATTACTGACGGCATATACCTCTCCCATATACTATTGCAGAACTACAGCAATATTGACAAGACCAGCCCCGGTCATATACAATGCCTTTAACGGTTTACCTGAGAGTAAGTAAGCTATTGCCCCAAGAAAAAACAATACTATGATGGTCCAAAGAAATGCACCACCTTCAAAAAATTTAGTCATTTTTTATCCTCTGCAATGTCGGAATTTCAAAGCTGTTGTATCATCATGCAAAATAAAATGTTACATAAAAGAGTAACATGAATGGCGAAAAGATAACAACTTTTATTGTTAATTTCAATAGAAAAATCTGGTTTTTTTTTGATGTCACTGATAGAATAACACACATGCAGAACTTACATCAGCCCGCTATTGAGTCCGAACAAATATCAGCCAGAATACCGGCAGAAATAGCCGGACAATGGAATATTTGGTATAAAAACCATAGTTTACTTGCTCTGGATACAAGTCTAAGTAAGGGTAATTTTGCTTCAGCAGCATTTCTTTTTTTTATGGAATCTGCCAAAAAAAATATTGACCATTTCCTTAAAAAAACTTCGGTAAAAAATGGAACATCTAAGCAGGTTTCTACCAAAATACCAAAGAAAATAGCTGACCAATGGTTGGCCTGGTGTGAACAGTACGATAAAAACGACGACATCAATAAAGGGAATTTCATGGCGGCGGCTTTTGCCATGCTAATGAGTACCAAAGATGATATCGTGTCAAAGTATATAGAAAAAACTCTATGTGATAAAATTAAAACCAGCGAAATTGCGGCCAGAATACCAAAAAGAGTTGCCGACCGGTGGGACCAGTGGTGCAATGTAAATATAGTTCATTTTGACCTCTCCAAAGGCACTTTGGCTTCTACCGCCCTATCCATATTCATGGATTCAAAAGAAAAACTGATCTGGGAATATATTGAAAAAGTATTAAATCACGATGATGAAACTAAAAACATCCATGCCATAATCCCTAACTACATTAACCTGAAATGGGTTTGCGAGACTGGTAAAATAGCTTTCAAGAAGCTGAAAAATGAAAATATTGTCATCAGCAAAGGTACATTTTTAGCATCAGCTTTACTCATGCTGATGGACTCAAAAGATAACGAAATAGCAAAATATATTAAAAAGACATACTCAAAAGATAATTATACCTTTGAAGTCATAGCTGATGATGAGCAGGAAATGATCGAACTTTTTGCTTTCGCCCTATCTGGAAAACTTTTCTAATCTGAATCTCTCAACCGGATCGCTTTTATAAATGCCACGACATTTATCATTTCTTCTTGTGAAAACGATTCTCCTAATGCCGTATAATATTCCTTTGCCTTGATATAATCGTCGTTAAGGTGTGGTTGATTTTGGCTTTTCTCCTCACTCTTATTTTCTGACATTAAACCAATCCTTTCTGTCAGCTAAACCTCAATATTTGCTTCATCCTGTGTAAAGGTTGTAAATTATAACTAGCCAAAATCAAAAAACCAAAATTAATTTTACATACCGAAAAACTTAAAATTAACATACAAACTCAATTATCAATGAATAATTATAAGACCCTGCCCTGCCTAAAATTTGGCAAAATAGATATTTTAGCGGAAATCAGTAATATGAAACAGAGACCAAAATATAGAATAGAAATTCAAAATATTGCCAATTATTTGTTAATAATAATTGAGCAATATGGAAATAATAACTCAGAATTATATAATAATTTATCCTGAAAATCCAAAAACTCAAAAAAAAAGCAGCCTTCCGTGGCTGCTAAAATTCAATCCGTTGTACCTTACCGCCCTACTTCTCATCAGGCCGACACGCCGGATGTTCGGTCAACATTGGCATAAACATCACACCGCCAATTATCAGAACTCCTAAAGTTATTATTACTCCGTGACCGATAATAGTTACCAAAGTATTCATATTGAAACCTTACTGCCCATCTTGGGCTGTTGATATCTAACCGGCTGTACCAGAGCCGGTTTTTTTATGCGCCTGGAAACCATTTCCAGGATACAGTAAGTTTTCAACCCTCACCTTGACTATCGGCGATCATAAGCGATAATCTTTAATCAATTTCGCTCATAATCACTCAATTTCGCTCAAGTATCGCTTATAATCGATCATATCGCTTAATAACGCTTACACGAGCGACAATAACGCTTAATATCGCTCAAATTTCTTATTGCATTATAAGCGAAAATAAGCGTAATATATAATCAAAATAAGCGTAACTTGTCGATAATGTTATAGCAATATATTATATAGAAAGGCTTTACGATGAGCGACATGAGTATCGATAGAGAGCGATTCAAGACCATAAAAGAAGGGTGTGCAATATTAGGTGTGAGCGAAGCCACTTTAAGACGCTGGAGACGTATGGGAGACCCAGAGAGCTTTAAGGTTGGAAAAATAACATACTTTGATATTGAACAACTCAGAGAGTTTTTATTAGAAAAAAGAATAGTGGCAGCAGATAATGATTTACCTAATCCAAATCCAGTTTCTTATAACGCTCAAGATAACGCTCACAGTATAAACACCGATATTGAAGACACTTATGAGAAAGGGCAGGGCGGTGACGCTCATAAGCCACCATCTAATACTGAACCAGCACTTAATATGAAAGATGTTAATGAATTGCTGCAAAGAACTATAAACAGCATTAAAGTAGATAATGAAACATTAGCGAAAACAACTGCTTTAGCAACTAGCAAAACAAAAGAAATTAGGCAATATGAACAAGAATGTCAAGAGCTAGAAAAACAATGTCGCAAACTTAACTACTACTATATAGCTTCAATTTTATTTATCATATCGGTATCTATAGGAATATCTTGGTTTCTTTACAGTAGTAAAATTATAGAGACAGGTAGAGCAAATACAGAACAATTAAGAGCAAACCAGGCAGAAAAATCAATTACAGATAATATTGAAGAAATATCACGTCTCAAATTGGAAAAAGAACAAATAGCAAAAAATGGAGAGGAAAAGATCAAACTATTAGAAAGGGCAACTGAGGCAGAGAAAAAGCAATTGCAAACTGAGTTATCCAAAATTGACTTAGAAAAATCACAACTTGAAAGTAAGATTGAAGACCTAACGCAGCAAATTAATGCAAGGGAAGCTGAAAATCTTCTCTTGCATGAAGAAATAAATCAAGTTAAAATAGATAAATCGGATAGCAAGGAAGCTGATCCGAATGTCAGTCACATGGATGGAAAATGACCGAAAAGCACGTTTACAATTTTAGTGGGCAGGGACCAGCCAATCCAGGGTATCTTAAACTATGGCTTAGCCATTTTCATGAAGGTTTTTTTGCACTTGTTCGGCCTTCAGCTTGGCGGATATATTGCCGATTATTATATGCAGCAGACTTCCAAACCTTTCGATGCAAAATTAGTCATTCTGAACTTTCAAAAGATTGTGGAATCCGAAGACAAGGTATTCCTGAACTGATACGAGAGCTTGAACTCAACCGCCTGTTGATATGCCAAAAACAAATAACAAGATCAGGTAAACAACCAAGTATATATCATCTGAGTATTCCTGAAACCAACCCGCCAGAAACAGATCCTATATACGCTGGGCAGGTTCTTTCAAATAAACCTATCGAAATTACAATTGCTGACCAGACATCTACACCTGGTCATGTGAGACTTAGTCGTGAATTATTTGATAGTGGTTTCTTCCAATCTCTTGGTCGGAACCACGCAGCATGGAAAATTTATTGTGGTCTTCTATATAGAGCTGACTTTGAAGACGGCTTTGCGTTTCCGCAAATCTCTACTATTGAAAAAGACTGCATGATATCCAAGCCGACAATTATTAAATCATTAAAATTGCTAGAAAATGTAAGCTTAGTTGAAGTTGCTAAACGCAGAACTTCCAAAGGAAATATCGCTAATGGCTATTATATATGGCCTGTTTCATCAAGAACTTACAGCGATGGGTTAAAAAACCGGACATCTAAGAGTAAAAAAACCGGACATCCAGAAGGTAATATATCGGACATCCGGAAGTTAAATAATCAGACATCCCAAGATGTCCGAAAAATTAACACTAACATTAATTCCCGTATTAATACTACCAGTTCTTCTGACGGTGAGCGTAATATTGATAAGGAAAAAATAGAAGACTTGTTGACTCAATTTTACAATGCCAATCCAAAACGTATGGGACTTAAACCGGCAGCAGGTATTCAGTGGCTATCTGAACGAGTAAAAGAATATGGTTATGGCCTTGTTAAACATGTGGTGACATGCGCTGATAATAAAGAACTTTTTGCAATTAGTCGTCTTGACGGGTGTATAGAATCTCTGGCCTGGATGAAACAAAAACGATTTTCCCAGAAACCAGATATTCCAAATCAAACAAGGCTTGAACAACCGGAACCTGAAATTCCAATTGTCGATCAGATCGCTACCAAACGAGAGTTGATAATTGACTATCGCGCCAAGCTGAAAGATGGCGGGCCGATGAGTCGTATATGGCAGTCAAGTGTCAATCGTCTGGAAAGAGAATTAGCCGAACTGGAGGAGCAGGGGAGTTAAGTGGTTTTGACAATATTTGCTAATTTTGAGATTGTGCTATATCATCAGCCAGGTTGAGTTTTTTTACTGGGGGGGTATTGAAATTCATATTTCTATATGTTACAATTAACATTGTGATTTGGAGATTTTCCAACTATACAGACAATTAAATAATACTCAATTTTGACACTCAATTTTGGCTGGTGTGGTTTTGTCTTTAATTTTTCCCTTCTGAATCCCGACCATAACATCATAAGGGCAGGATCATACCGGCTTTTTTTTTGAATATAATGTCCTGGAACCGCTTAACAATCTTAGGCGGTTATTTTTATGCGCGGTCAGACCATTTCTGTTCAATTTAGTCTCCATATTTTCTTATATTTGTGATTGATTTGTGTAAATAGCTTTATAGTATGAAGTTACGTTATATTTTGCCTTTATTCTCACTTTAAACCCTGAATTATACCCATTTTTATTCAAAGTGTTATTCTGTAATGGTTTGCCACGAGAGCAAGTGCTTTTTAAACGTGGTCATACGTCGTTAATATTGAAATTTCGACGGGCAGGGAGGTACTTTTGGGTTTGCAGGGGGTGTTGGCGGTGTCATAGCGGCGGGATTTTCCATTATTTTGGCTCCAGGTGCAATTGTGGTCTTTGATAGACCCGAAATGTTCGCCTTTGGTAAATTCATGTTGTATCTCTGGAGTATGGGTAGAGCTAAAAGCCCAAAACCGTGAATTACATTATAGGAGGATAAATTTGTACCAGGATACACTTAAAGCAAGTTTCAAAGAGTTGTTCGCAGCAAGCCAACAGACCACGAAATTACAGAACTATAACCCCGGCATCGAGGGGGCGATCTATCCTGGAGCTGCATTAAAAGCTGGCGATATCCAAGAGGGTATCCCTGCAATTATGGGTAATGACAACGGAGCAAATCGAATAACCTTACAGGGGATGGGGAAAATTCCGGGCGATCTGGCCGGTGCAGATATCACTGATAAATATTTTGATGTGATGTTCTATTCCAGGTCATCCGGCAGCGGGTTTGTCCCATTATTTGAAGCCAGGTTCACTCTCGGCGCTGCAGTCCAGGGTGAACAGGATGGCTCAAAATGGTACGCCTGCAATAAGGTTAAAGTGTTGCAGAAGTTCTGTGAGCGTAAGATCGAGGTCAATGGCTGCTATGGGGATACAGTCATCGAGGGAGCGACCGCAGAGGCAACAATCGATGTGCAGGGCGCACAACAGCTCTACCCGGAATACAAACTAACAGATGGCAATTGTGAAGATGCAAAGCTTCGCATTCGCTTCTGGTAATCATAAATCTTAACACAATGGTGTTCATTTTATGTCCTTGAGGGTATGCCGGTTATCGTTTTCAAGGAGGGCGATAGCCGTCATGCTTTCTTATACAGCACTGACCAACACAACTATGACCGAAAAGGATCGACAAATAAATATATCTTTGCCATTCTATCAGATATGGCTCATTCAGCATGGAGAGCGTCGCTAATGGGCCAGAGGGGGCGTATTCTATCATCGTTAAAGAACTTTGCCGGTGCCGGTCGTGAAGCGTTGCGTGCCAGTATGGACAAGTTTGCCTCGGTTAAGAAGCATACTTACCGGGAAGATGATAAATTAAATGAGATGCTGGACCAGCTAATTACAGCCGGGGAAGGTTCGGCCCGTCAATTCTGGCAGATGGGCCGTGATGCACTTCGATATATCTATGGCGATCAGAATTTCCGTAAGGCCCAGGATAAAAAGACCCGTCAGCCGGTATTAAATCAAATCTTCGGCGATATGATACAGGAAATCGCCTTATTATCTGCAAATAATCCTACAATAGCGGCCCAACCGTGGGAAGGGACCGATCCAGAGACAGCCCAAAGGTGTGGTACGGCGATACGCCGCAATATGGTACATAACCGAATGCGGATGCGTATTATCCAGGCTTTGCTTGATGACCATATCTGGGGTGTGAAAATTGCCAAAACCTACGTAGAACCCTTTGCACAATGGGATGAGGATAAGTTCAGGCAGACCGGATACGGCTGGAAACATGAGATTCGCACAAGAATTATGAATCCATGTAATTTTGGTATGGACCCAAACCTGACAAATGCCTTTGATATGCAGCAGGATGCAACATTTGTCTGGTCGAGAAGGTGGGTAGATACCAAGTATGCCTTGTTCCGCTATCCGGCGTATAAGCGATTTTTAATTGAAAATGGCAGATATGATGAAGCCAGCGAGGTTCTCATAGACAAGAATGGTAAGCCGGTTGGTGTTCCGGGTAGTGTTTATGCCGGTTTCGCCGCTGACAGCCGTTATGGGGGGCGTGAGAGTGACAGGAGAAGGGCATCTGACCGGGAGTTACAGCAGAGATTAGCTGATTTGCTTCTGGGTAATTTTCCGGGGATAGATGTAAATGCAGCCGAAACCGCCAAGGCAACCGATCAGACAGTCCTTGTCGAAGAGTTTTTCGTAAGGGATGGCGCTTTGGATGAGATACCAGCCGAGACCGAGGAAATACCGTTTGGTGAAGCAGGTGCAGAGCATATCTTCCAGAATGAAGGTGATCCGGCCTTTTATGACCGTAATAAACCGGTCGAAAGTGGCGGATATGAACCGTTTAGCGGAGATTGGCCCAGGAGAGAGACTAAACCAGCCCAGAAGCGTCCAAAATATCCTTATGGCAGACTAATTACCAGATTGGACCGTATGGTCATAGTACAGGATCAGCCCTGGGAGATGAAACGCTGGCCTTATGCAGTTGCACCTGGCTATTTATTGCCGCATACATGGCATGGCCTTAACTGCGTGGAGCTGGTACGGGAATATCAGGACTATCAGAATGATATGGCCCGGATCATGGCCAATTATATCGAGGGTTACGGTAACCCACGTACCATGATCGAGGATGGCGCACTGTCAAAACATGCCAAAACAAACAGCAGAGGGCAGGGGATAATACCAAGAGGGCCGGGAGCTGTAATACCAGTTACAAAAGGGCGTATGGATGGTATTAAGCCGTTTGAACCGCCATCAATACCGGGTGAGGTATTGCATTTTCTGTCAACTATGCACGACCGGCAGCAGGATACCAACGGAGTTCACGATGTCAGCCGTGGCAGAGCTTCAGATGGTGATCAGACTCTGGGTGAGATACAGGCTCTGGACCGCAATAGTCGTCAACGAATCGCCATGCAGGGTATTTCGCTTGATATGTGGCTGACAGAGATAGCCCGTAACATTGTCGAGTTCATGGCAACTTTCAATAAGCCCGGTGATTACCTGGAATATGTTTCGGATGATCTGGAAGATCAGGAAGAAGCGGTATTGATATGGTCACAAGCGATGCAAAAGGCTCGTTATGATGTCCAGATCAAGCCGACATCTACCATGCCATACGATGATGAACGGGAAGTTCAAAAGCTTCTAATGGCAAATGACATTGTTTCCGGCGGCGGTCTGATGGCAAAAGAGATACTGGAAAAGCTGAAAATCGCTAATTCAGATGAGATTTTACAGCGGCATGAAATGTTAGGACCACTGCATCAGCTTATCGAGATGTCAAAAGAGATGGGAATCCCGAAAGAAGTGCTTATGCAGGCATTAGTACAGAAGGTCCAGGAGGTTAATATGCAGATGCAGGCTGAAGCTATGGCTCAACAGCAGCAGGGAAATAACGCAAATGAAAAGCAAAAAGAGCCGGTATCCGCAGGTTGATGAAAACAGTTACGAGTTTCAGGAGCGATTGGCAATTCTACAGGTAGAAAACCCTGATATGCACACCTGCCACGCTCTTAATAAAGCAAGGAAAGAGATAGCTGCAAGGGTAGAAGTGTATAAAACTCACCCTAAAAGGCAGCGAGAGGTTAAATAAATGCAAGATAGTACACAACCACCGACAGTATCGCTAGTAAAACCGACAATTGTACCGCAGGATTTTATTACGTTATGGCGGCGTAATATGATAACCGGTCATAACATGAAATCTGCCCGGAAACTGGCTATAGCACAGTTTAACGAGCAGTTCCCGGACATTGTTCTGGATATATCATTGATACCAAGGAATATTGCAGATTGTATCAGCCCGGATGATGCTGCAAAGCTTACCAGTAACGATGCGATGATCTTATCGCTATTGGATGATGAGACAGCTTTTGCAGATTTTATCGTACCACAGGTTGAAAATGCTGGCAGTATCGAAGCGGTAATAGAAGCTTTGAACCTGTCAAAAGATACTATATTGCAAGTACACAAGACATATCGGAATATTGCAGGGGCCACATCAAACGACACTAAACCAACATCGAAACAGCCAGAGAAAGCTACGAGCGAGGCTGAAGAGTGCAACGAAGATGATGGTTCCTGCATTTCTGATGAAGAAGTCGAACAGGAAGAAGAATCGGAACCTGTTGATAAAGGGGCAGAAAAGAAAGCTGCGATGCAGCAGGAATATGAACATCTTACAGCAAAATGGCTCAAGAAAGATGGAGCATTCACAGCGAAGGCCAGTATTAAGGTCCGCAGGCGTATAGTAGAGCTGCGCACGCTGTTGAATATTAATGTTTAGTTTATTGTTACACCAGAGCAGTTGAAGTAACCCTATGGCGGGCCATGTGCTTTCCGATGGGAGCTGAGACCAGCAGAAGGTGTGTTGTAATTATGTTCTTTTAATCGCCGATGGCGGGCTACGTGCTTACCAGCCGGGGAAGGAGAAAGTATGTTTAATTTTGAAAGCTATTGGACAAAATCAAAACTGCGGGGCAGGTATAGCATTTTAAGTGGTATTGGCGGTGTTTCATGTCATCGGTTCGCTGAACAAGACGGCGGCGGTGGCGGCTCAGGTAATAACAACGAGCAGTCAGATAACACTGACAACGGCGATAATAGCGATTCGGCAAATAAAGACGGCAGCGATTCCAAACAGTGGGATATGGACCGTCAGCATAAAAACGAGGTTAAAGGGCTCAATAAGAAGGTTTGGGAATTACAGACAGATTATGATGATCTGGCAAGCCAGCATGAGCAGGCCCAGGTGCGTATAGCCGAATTGGAAAGTCAGTCAGGTGGTAATAAATCGAAGTTATCCGCTGAAGATTTGGAAGATTATAACAAGGCTACCGAGGTCATTGTAGAGCTAAACGAGAAGATGACAAGGATGGAGCAGGAGAACAGCAGTTTGAAGAGTCAAACTCAAAAGCTCCAGGAAATGCTGCATACAACACATCGTCAGCAGGCCGCCCAGAACGGCGAGAAATGGCTGAACGATATGTGTACCGAACTCGAAAAGGAAGGCTTTAGCAAGGGCTATCGTAATAAGGTACTGCAAGAGATCGAGCAGACGGTAACAGGTACAAAAGGCTTCGGTAAGATGCCGCTTGAGACCAGACGTGACATTATGAAAAAGCAGGCCAGGCTTAGTTATATGACACTTGACCGACAAAATGGCGATGGTTCTGGTAATCAGAACAACAGCCAGGTTACTAATAACGCTATTCTTGACTCAGCCAGTGGCGATTATGGCCAACCAGCGATCAAAGAAGGGACGCTGGATGAGGTGTTAGAGCAAATGAGGGCCGGAGGTAGTGGCTAATGCCATAAAACCGGTTATTTGATTTGATCTGACAGTCATAAGCCAGCTACCCGGAGAGGATAGCGTAAATGGCTGTTACACAAGGAGAATCCAATCTCGCGATTGCAACCCGCGAAGCATTGGAAAAGAGTTGGAAAGCCCAACTCGCAATGAAGAATGGATTATATACCAGGTTGCTGGAACGGACCCAGTTTACTGCCGGTCTGAAATTCGAACAGATAAACCAGATGGACGATTACTATGCTCTGGCACAGGAATACGGGCCTAATACCCCAACTGTCGGCGGTCGTAAGGACTTCCTGGCTAAAGCAGGTTGGAATGTTGCGTTTATCAGGGTGCCGATTGAAACCAAGATCGATGAAAAGATCAAGAATAAGCCAAAGGGGGACCATCAGCTTATCAATCTGGCAGGGTTGCACAGCCGAATGGCTCTGGATGCACTCAAAAAGAAACTGATCGCAAGGACATATTCTTGCGCCGGTGATAGAGAGTGGGATGAAGGCCATACAAATGTGCAGGGATTGTGTTCTGCTCTATTGAGTCCGAGGGCAATTGCCAGACATCCTGATAACCCGGCTGTCAGTCGTGATACAGAACATAATCTGTACTATTACGGCGGGCTGGATCGTGGTATCGACCGCAATAGAATGTGGCTCAGTGCTGATGATGAGAATATCTTTAGCGAGGTTGTTCTCAATAAGACTATTCTGGATGAATGGATAGATGCCTGTAATGAAAACAGCGAAACATCTAACGGTGATCTAGTCATTATCGTCGGTTATAAGCTGTTTAACGGGCTAAAACGTATCCTGGAGATGTCACAGATTCAGACCGTAACCGGTTCTGAAAAAGTTATAAATCAAGGTTTCGACCGCATGATCTATAACGATGTGGAAATTATCAAAGACCCATACCTGTCTCACATGACTAAATGGGGACTTGACAGCAAAAACCGCAATGACAATTCCATTAAGGATTCCAACGGCAGGGCGCAGGGCCTTTGTGGTGAGCTGACAGTTGACGGAACAAACGGTGATAACTTCCTGTTCATTTTGAATCTGAAGACCTGGCGTATTCGTTACTGGGCTGACCCGGACGCTCAACAGAGTAGTGAAGGGCCGTTTGAGGTTACTGATTTCTTCGACCAGAGCCAGGTTAAAGGTGGTGTGGAAGAGGATCTCGCACATGTTAAGTTCCGTGGTAATTTCACTTGTGAAAGCCCGGTTAATAACATGATGCGTGCAAATGTATTGTGTGCATAGCACATAAATTTAGTGTGTCTGTCGGTTCATCCGGCAGGCACCATTATTTAACTTAAACAACTAACATCGAAAAGAGGATAACGATGGATTTAGTGAATATAACCTTTTTGGGCCGTATCTGCGGTATTATCAAACAGGCTGATATCTCAATCGACCGTGACGGCGATACCTTCGCCAGCGGTCATGTGACAAATGTTGAAAAACCTACCGAAGATTTAGGTACTACTGTCAATATCTATGATCGTGAAGCAGGTGGTTATACCCAGTTTACCTACCTTAAATTTAATAAAGGTGGAGCTGCGGCAACTGCTGCCGGTCAGATGTGTGGTACTGTCAAGGGTAAGGATACTGAAGTTACACCGGATGGCGATAATATCAGTACAGGAGCGTTACCGGCAGTTGCACTTACGGCAATGGAAGATGGCAAATTCGGCTGGTTCTGGACCGGTGGTAAGTGTCCAATCGGGCTTGTTCCCGGTCTCAGTGATAAAAGTGTTACTGTAACTCTTTCACTGGATGCAGGTGACAGTATGCAGCTTCATGGTTTATCCGGTGAAATTGCCATTAGTAACGCTTCAATGTCAGATAAGCCGGTTGTCGGCTATGTCAAGGCAGCGAGCTAATTTCATTTCCAGGGCGGGTTCTCCGCCCTTAATCATATCATTTTGGAGGATAATCGATGATTAAACAGATATTACAGGTCGGTAAAGAGCTGTGGGGCCGTGTGATGGGTGGACCGTTTCTGGTGATACGTCAGATACCGTTTGCTGATTCAGATGGCAACCCGACAGACCCAGACCATACAGATAAAATGCAGGTTGATACACCGCTTGCTTTAGAGCAGGTATCGATAGTTGCAGGTGCCATGCAGCAGGGCGGTAGATATGTAAATGAACATGTCGAGATTTCCCGGAGCGGGGACCGTAACCATATTGTCTCGGCAAAACGAGTGCCACGTCCTGTCTTTAAGTTTGCAGATGCTGATGATGGCGATCATGTCTCGGCTAATAACTGGTCGGGTGTTCCGATTGGGATATGCCCGGTAGATGCCCGTATAGGACGGGTAACGGTATATCAGGCTAATGCACCTGGCGGTGCGCCTGTTGCGTTGCTTGGCAATACAGCAGATGCAGATGCCTATATCGCCGCTGCTGACGCTGTTAGTATTTCAGCTGACGGGGTAACTGATAAGGTCTATGCCGATGGTGCCGGTCCGCAGGTTGCCGCCGGTGATTACCTGGTCTTTGGTTCTTCCGGTGGCACTTCCAGTCCTTCCCAGTTGAAGGTTGAAGTTGAACTTATCCCTGAAGTACCCGATCAGCAGGTTCAGTATGTTGCGTTTGGGGCAGTTTAATGTTGACCGCTGGTGATATTGTTCAGGATGTCCAGGTTGAGCTTGGCAGAAAATATGATACTGCCGTGGTAACTGAAGCGAGACTACTGCGGTTTGTCGGTGCGGCCCAGCGTGCGATTATTGCCGCTAACCCTACTCTCGACGGCTGTTCAAAGGTTGATAAGAGTTCATTTACAACTGTCGCCGATCAGAATGAGTATGATTTCTCATCGGTTGAGGGCGGTCTGGGTAAAATCATTACCCTTAAATACATGGATTCTTATTCGCCCAGGACATTATCTCCGTTTCCCGGTGGTGCGGTATTGTTGGATAACCATGTCCCTGATATTGCAGATTATGGTAGCAGCATACCTGAATTTTATGCCCGACGTGACAAAACTATCATCCTGTTCCCGCAACCGCAGTATAGCGATATACCGCTTCATCTCTGGTACAGCATATCACCGGCTGACCCTGTATCTGGTGATAATCTTATCTTACAGGACTTCTATCAGGCATTAACCCAGATTACAGCCGGTTATGCCTTGCGCCTTGAAGTTAATGAGAAACCACAATTATCCGGGGTAAGTGAGTTATATATCAGTCAGGGTATGGCCCTTGCCGCTGAAATTGCATCTCAGCAGGATGAATATGATGTTGAACTTAGTTTCTTATAGCACACCTTGTGTGTTTAACTTTGATCGCAGGGAGACATGATAGGGGATGGTTAATTATGTTTCACGCTCTGGCGTGCAAATTAGATAGTAAATATTGGAAAGGGGACTGTAATGCCAGAACCCGTAAATAAAAATACAATGATAAGTGTGCCGCTTCTTACAGTTTTGATTGTGGTTTTAGGTTGGTTTTTCAAAGTCACAACCGAGAATCAGAAATCGATATCTGAGAATCAGAAGGCAATTGCGGTTATCGCGGCCCAGTTTCAGATGCACTGTGAAACGACACATAAATCTAATAACACTCAATAACACACTCAAATAATCCAAAAGGAAGAAAGAAAATAAAAATGTCTAATAAACAGATTAGTGGGATATTACTTTGCACTCTGGCGGCTATGCTGGCCTTGTGCTTTTTTACCACCGGTTGCAGTAGCTATAAAGCCCAGACCGGTCAGGATATTGTCAGTTATACCGAAATGCTTAACGAAACTGTCGAATCTCTACAGGAAGCTGTGGTGCCGCTTGTTCAAAATCTAAATGAACAGGGTGTTGTAGATGATAAGGTAGTTCAGCAGGTCTCGAAAGTATCCGGTGAGATAGATGTCGTCCAGGGCAATATCAAGACTGTAACTGACCAGATGGCAGATTATCAGTATGAAGATGGTACTGTTGGGATGATTGATACCGCCCGAACGATCAATCGATGGACTTCTGCATTCAATCCGTTTTCCGGCACTATAGATGCTATTCTACTGGCAATAACCGGTATCGCATCTGTAATTGCCCGTAAGAAAGGTAAGCAGGTTAAGGCTGTTACTAAGGAAAAAGAGCAGGTCGAGTTTGATAAGTGGCTTATCAAAGATGATCTGGATGAGTCTGAACAAATGCTAAGTGAGGCAGAAGCTGAACTGCATGAGACCAGGACAGCCTTAAAAGAGACTATTCAGGGTGTCCAGAAGGCCAAAGACAGTATCAATAGCGATACCGGGGCATTGCAGGTACTTAAAGATTCTCTTCGTGAGAAACAGAAGTCGCCAACTACCCCGGCTAAGATTGCAGAGATCAAGGCACAGCTATAGTTTAATTTGGTGGATTGTCGTCTGTCCTGCCGTAAATCGGCAGGGCAGGCTTTACTATAAAAGGGTTTTTCAATGATAAAGAAGTTAATTGACCGGTTTCGATATCCCAAGGCCAAAATCGAGATATATCGTGATGGCCGTGGTCAGTGGCGCATGCGTAAAGTTGCCGCTAACGGCAATATCCTGATATTTTCTGAAGGGTATCGAAATAAGCAGGATGTTATGAAATTACTGAAATATGAACCACGTACATATCCGGTTATTTTGCTGGATGAGTTTAGGAAAAGAGGAATAAAGCATGGCAGCAGAAACAAGTAATACAATTACCCTGGAAAAGATCGAACAGCAGAAACTAACGGCCCATAGCCGTAATATCGCTGATTTTATGACCAGTATAAAGCGGATAATGACAGCGGTTAAAGACCGGCAGGCTGAGGTTGTGGCTATGCTGTTGCGTCTGGCAGCAGAAAGTGGTTATACGCCAACGGCGGGAGATTCTGAGACAGACCCGAATATGAAGGCATTATTGAATGCTATTGAGGTTCTGGAAGTAATTGCAGATGAGCAGGGTGAGTTGATAGGGCCGGATATTAGAATCGATCTTCGCAAGAAAGTAAACGCTGTTGATGCCCTGGAACTGTTCAAAATAGGAGCTGCATGTCTTGAGGTCTGGCAGATGATCGTTGAAGGGACAGAAGGGCAGCCTTACCAGCGTGAAGCGATGAGTGGAACGGCTCTGGCGTCTCTGGCAAAGGTACAACTATCTTCAGGAGAATAATCAATGAACGGCGCTGCTAAGTTTTATATGTCAGACCGGCCCGGTGCCAGTATGTATAACGGCGGTAACTGGATGCCTGGTATGGAAGCTAACGCTTCCAATATACATAATAATGGTGCTGCACTTGCCAATCTTACTACATTTTATGGCATAGAAGGTGTTGCAGGAAGGTATATACGTATAAGTTTTTCATCACTTTCCACTGATGATTTTAATAGTTATGAATATGTAACGATAAGTGCTTATAATGGCGGATATGATTATTACTATGGTTATGTCCAGGCTATCAATACATCCTTGAATTATATTGAAGTTCTTCTTGACGATGATCTTAGACCTGATGATTATTCATCTTTTTATGTTTACGGATCATCAACCAGTAAGAATACATCAAGTATATACGTTCACTCTTATGTAACTGAGTTTCGTGTGAACTGTAATCCGATAGGGCCAACTATCCCAAGAGGGTGTGGTTGTCATATTGATTTATCCGGTCAGGATTTCTGGGGTTATGTCAGTAGTGTAGATGGTGAAGAACAGGAAGTATTAACTATTGTTGTTTACGGCGATACCGGTCTAAATCTTATCAGTTATAGTATTATAGAGCTTAATATTGGCGGTCATTGGGATGGAACTGAAATCCATAGTACCGCTTTCCCGGACTATTCGCAGATATTGATAGAGGGTCATATCAAGCCTTACCCGCAATCGTCCAACGGTTCTGTATATGGGGTGGCAGATCATCTTCTATATATGGCTGTTGATACCAATGGTGAATATTCCGCTTTTGGCGCTACCATTGATAATGAGAATATGGCAACGTCAAACCTTTTCCATACCAATACAAATAATTATGGTTTCGCTCAGCCGGTATTTCGTGGCCTGGTCTTTAAGGCTACCTTACAGCAGACATATTGGTATCCGTTCCAGTTCAGGGACACACAGGATATCCAGATAATCGAATGTGAATTTGACCTTGGCGAATACCAGCGTGCAGCGATATGTCTTGATAATCAGGCAAACGATGATGAATGGGCCGGTAAGGTAAGTTTCTATCGATGTATCTTAAACGGCGGTAACGGGCTTGTTTCCTGGGAAGGTACAGGCGGGCCGGTAATATTACCGAGAGCTGAGTATTCCATTAAGGATTGTGTTATAAACGATACAATGTCTAATGCTTTATGTTGGGTAACAGAGTGCCATAATAACCTGGTATATAATTGCCGAGGGCATGGGATTATAACAGCACGTCAGTGTCATACAAATGTTAGTGTAACCAATAATACTGTTTTCGATTGCGATCAGGGTATTTTTACTTTGCCGGTTGATACTCCTGGGTCTGGTCAGGTTGGACCGATTGTAATAGCCAGAAATATTGTTTGTAAGGTACTGGGACGTGGTATTGGTGTTGGCAGAGGGTATGGTCCTGTTGCACTCGAAGATAATATCGTTTGGGATTATAACAGAATAGGAGAGAACTATCAGGCTTACGGTGGTCTCAATCAAGATGATCCTATGGGTGATACAACCGAAGAATCACATCAGGGCTATCCTGTTAACCTGGTGCTGGAACGCAATAACAGGATAGTAAACCCGCTTCTTGACCTTGACTACAGACCGCAGATTGACGGAGTTTGTGACCTTGGTAATGGCAGGTTTATCGGCTATCTGGCACCGGCTGGCTGTGTTGATAAGATGCGTGAGAGAATTTAATGACCAGTGCTATTAACATATTAGGGCTGGTTGGCGGTGTTAACTACGGTAGGCCGAGAGATCAGTTATCAACAATAGAGATGGCAGCCGGAAGAGATTGGATTGTCGGTTCTGACGGGATATTAACTCGCAGACATGGCTATACAGCTAATGGCATTTCCGGTCGGGTCGCTGCTGTTGATGAACTGATAGATCGTAAATCGGGTGGTCAGGTGTCAATAGAGCTTACCGCTGGTGATGATCGCCGTATTATCTCTGAACAGATAACAGCCAGTGACTACCAGAGATATTATCTCTATCAGTTGACCGGCCATGACCGGGTGATAACATCGGCTGAAAGTGATGATGTTGTCCTGTATATGCAGGTTGATTCCGGTAATGTTCTATCCAGTCCGGCACCGCTTGGCGGGGCTTTAGGCTATAATTTTGCCTATTATGACCCAAACAGTGAGTATCCATATTCGTTGGAAGATGGTGTATTTGATGCAAGCCATTATGCAGCGGCTTTGGCAAGCCCGCAGAATCAGCATAGAACCAAGTGTATGTGTGTATTTGACGGCAGGGTGTTCCTCGGTGGTACGTATGAAATGACCTCGGCAGGGCAGTGGACCGCATTACCTTACAGATTACGCTGGTCGCAGCGAAGAAAATTCGATAGTCCTGATGATTGGAATGATGCAGATTTCAATAGTACAGCCGGTTATGACCATACAATCGCCGATTCCAGTATAATTATGAATATGGCGGTATTGGGTGATACCTTGTATATCTATTGCGATAATGGTATCCGGGCAGGATATGCTACCCAGAGTGTGACAGCACCTATACGGTTCATTGATGTTAATGGTCGTGGCCTGTATGCTGCAAATGCACTTGCTGTTACTGATACCGGTCATTTCTATCTGGGTGCTGATAATCGAATTTATGTTAATAGAGGCGGGGTAGAACCTGATTGGATTGGCAAAAAGATAGAGTCTAATCTATTTGGGACTATTAACATCCCATATAAAGAACGTATCTTTGCCGGTGAAATTCGGGAACTGGACGCTGTTTTCTTTGCCGTACCGACCGGTTCGGAACAATGGCCCAGGACGATGTATGTTTATTTTTACCGAACCGATGTCTGGCAGGTCTGGAAGCCTGGTCATTCTATCTGCTGTTGTGATAGAGAGGGACGGGTATTTGGATCTCAAAATCTGGTACTGACATTTGACAGAGAGGCTAACAGTGATATTGGTGAATATATCAACGCTTATGCTGTTACCGGTGATTATATATCAGATATTTCCAGTACCCAGCGAGTTAGAAAGATGTTTTTTGAAGCCTGGTCGGATGGTAATGTCCAGTTGCAGGTTGGATGGTCTGCTGATAGTACAGAACAATACGGTGATTTTAATGATATTACTCCGGTAACTGTTACCGAAGGCTGGAACCGGTATGAGTTGAACCTTGATACCGGTCATCAATACAAGGTTCGCTTTTTGTTTCAATGTAAAACTTATAACGGCCAGATCAAACTTGGCCGGATTTGGACAGAGATTACCTGAGTACCCTTGGTACTTTTAATTGGTGCTATTTTTAATGACCTTGAAATATTAATTTATAATGAATTTTTCAGTTTCAAAATACCCTTGCCGCTATTGCGGCAGGTATGGATGGTGGTCGAAAATCGAACGGATAACCGGCCAGGTGTATTACGAATGTTATGACTGTATTCAGCAGCGAAAGAGGATAGATAAGAGAGTTGGTAGCTTTAACCGACAAAATCAGCTCCCAGATAAACCCGGAAGCAATTGAGGAGATTGCCAAAGACCCCACAATGGCGGCCCGGCTGGAAGAACTGTTATTGGCAGAACCGGCTAACTGGATTCCTGTGCATTGCCTGATAACCGATAAAGAGGGCAAGCAAATACCTTTACGTCTTAATAAGGCCCAGATTATCGTACAGAAGGTAAAGCACAGGCTCCGGTCGGCTGGACTGCCTATTAAGATGATTATTCTTAAAGCCAGGCAGATGGGTATAACAACCGAAGCTTCTGCCGATTCCTTCTGTGATATAAATACAAAAGCCAATCGCCGGGCGATGATAGTTGCCCATAAACAGGAAAGTTCTATCGATATATTTCGCAGGGTTAAGCAGATGCAGGATGCTAACCCGTATCGCAGGAGCGAGAAGTATAATAACCGCCGGGAAATAGAATATCAAAGCCCGCATAATTCCCTTATCGCCGTTCAGACGGCAGGAAACCCGGAACTTGGTCGTGGAAGTACTAACCACTATATACATGGCTCTGAGGTGGCTTTTTGGCCTTTTGCCGGTGAATGTCTTAATGCCGTTATGCAGTCTGTACCGGATGCTAATATGACACCTGATACTTGTGTAGTTCTGGAAAGTACGGCAAATGGTCTGGGTGGTACATTTTATGATATGTGGTGCAGTGCTACCAGTTTCGACCCGGATAATAAGTTTGTAACACTTCCCAAAGGCCAAACAGAATGGATTGCGGTATTTCTGCCGTGGCATGTCTTTGAGGATTATAAATCGCCGATTCCGGTTGATTTTAAGCGTACCAACTATGAACATTCGGTCTATGGTAATGAACAGGAACTGGCAGAATTATACGATCTGACAGATGAACAACTACAATGGCGTAGGGAAACTATCACCGGTAAATGCCAGAGCGATCTGGATAAGTTCAAACAGGAATATCCCAGTTGTGATAATGAAGCCTTTCTGGTTTCCGGCAGGCCGGTATTTAATGCCGGTATCCTTCAGCAGATGCACAAGCGTTGTAAGTCGCTGCTTAAAAAAGGTCAGTTTACAGATTCTACTATTACTAATGGTGTAAGGCCGCCCAAGACCGCACCTGATATTGTCCTGGACCAGCAGCCGGAAAACCCATATCCGTGGCTAAAAATATGGGAAATGCCGCTGATAGGTATTGATTATGTGATAGGAGCTGACACTTCCGAAGGTCTGGACCCAACCGAAACAAAAGACCCGGATAGTCATTCTGCAACTGTTTTGCGTGCTGATACCCGTGAAATGGTAGCGAAGCTTGAAGGGCGGTTTGACCCTGATTTATATGCCTGTCAATTGGATATGCTGGGCCGATTCTATAATAACGCCTTGCTTGGCTTTGAAGTTAATAATACTTCCGGTGGTGCGGTGAGGTCTGGTTTATTGCGACTGGAATATCCCAATTTATATACCCGTGAAATATATGATACCGAGACTGATAAACCTACAAAGAAGGTAGGATGGTGTACTGATAAGATATCTCGTGCCATGATGGTGTCAGATGGTCAGCATTGGATACGTGATAATATGGTCAAGATCAACTGCTGGCAGACGATTTCACAGGCAGCGGCTTGGCGATTTGATAAAAATGGTAAGCCAACCCATCCAGACGGTGAGCATGATGATGATGTGATAAGTCTGCTTATAGCTATCCAGATGTTATTACATCTGGCAGCACACAGGGGGACGGTAGCGGCAACTAATACAGATGATAATAGTGGTTTTGCACCTGATATGGTAATTGGCGGCTGTGAGGGACGCTGGCATCCTGCGGATCACTATGAAGATGATGAGGATGACTATTACTAATGGCAAAAAAGAAAGTGACAAGTAAAAAAACTGAACCTGTAGCACATGAGAAATATTGTGATAAGGTTATGCCTTCCCAGGCTACCAAGTTCCTGAAGCTTGGCTGGTCGGTAAAAGATGCCTGTGATGCGATGGGTATTTCATATCGTACCTGGATGCGATGGAGAAAGGAAAAACCCGAATTTCGACAGGCGGTATTGAAAGGTGAACGTGAGTTTGCTACCGAGAAGATCGAACGCAAACTTATCGACCGCTGTTTAGGCTACGATTATGAGGAAGAACACTCTGAAACAATCGATGATCAGGTGGTAACTAAAACAGGTGAGGTTATTGACACTACTAAAACCAAGAAAGTTACCAAAAAAATGCACTGTCCACCTGATGTACCGGCGATGAGACTGTATCTGCAATCACGTATGCCTGATGTCTATGGTAATAAGGTTGATATTACCAGTGGCGGTAAACAGCTTATAAGAGATGATATCATCGATCTTACACCGGCAGAAAGAGCTAAACGGCTAACTGAAATGCTGCAAATGGCAACGCAGATAGGGGAGGAGTCCACCGAATAATGGCCGATTTAGGGTTACATATTGATCGTATGCTTCCTGCATCTAAGATCGAATACAGACAGCCAGGTGAACCGCTGGAAGAATATCTGGACAGGATTGTAGCTCAAATGAACCGGATACACGATGGTCTGGCAGATTTCGGCAGGCGCAGTCGTATCCAGGCTCAACTGGGCTTTACCGAGATGATAACAGAAGATGGCAGCGTTATCACATCAGCCGGGACAGGGGGCAGTCTTGTACTTTCATCTTCGGGTGCCGGTTCAATTACTATTGACCCGGAAAATAACTCTCTGGTATTTACTACAGAAGCGACCGGGATAATATCAACTTTTGCGGCAAGCTTAGCTGAGATGCCAGAAGATCCTGATATTGGCGATCTAATTTATATAACAGCGGATTTTGGTATTTATCAAAAAGGGGAGGTTTATAGTTTTGATGGTGAAAACTGGCAGGAGATAGGCAACCGGCAGAATATTCTGATAGCTAATGAAGCATCTGATATGCCCGATGAGCCTAAGATTGGCGATATGTTGTATATTGAATCAGATTTTACTGTTGGTGATGATACCTATACTAAAGGTTCAGTTTACAGCTATACCGCTGCCGGCTGGCAGCTTGTCGGTCAGCAGCAGTTTTCCAGTAATGTATCAGACATATCTGAATTGCCGGCAAATCCAACTGATGGCTATATCATTTATGTTGATACAAGTTTCGATATTTTTGATGCCGGTCGAATGTATCAATATAACGGTGGCAACTGGCAGATGATAGCTAATAAGATCAGTAATTTCATTGCCGAGAGTGCCGATGATATGCCCGATACACCGCTTACCGGTGATATTGTCCATATAAATGATGATTTCACTTATGATAACCATAATTATGTAACGGGCCAGAGGTATCAGTTTAATGGCTCTGGTTGGGTGTTGCTCAAAGACAGGGTATATAATACTACCATTACCGATGGTCAGATATCGATAACTCTTACCGATTATGTTACCGGCAGCGAACTTTCCAGTACATTAAATAGTTATGATACCGCTTCTGAGGTAAATACCAAGATAAGCAATTCTCTATCTGGGTATGCGACAGAGACCTATGTGGATGATTCTATCCCAGATTTGTCAGGTTATGCAACTGAATCGTATGTAGATGATGCAATTCCCAGTCTGGCAGGATATGCCACTACAACTTATGTTGATAATGCTATCCCGGATGTCAGTAGTTATCAGAAGATAAACGATATTATCGCCGCAAACGATATTGGTCAGACCTGGAGTGATGCTAATTCTACCGGCTGTTATATCTGGCATAATGGCGTTGGTTTCTTCGATACGAGTGCTAACCAATGGCCTGCGTTTTTAGGGATGAATACCGTAAATGGTCAGCAGAAGGGATATTTCTACGTTGGTACCGGTGGTACTGAAGCATCTGACAGGTATATACACTGTTATACCGTCTATGAAGATTCAGCCTATACAACCAGAGTTGTTGTACGGGTGGATGAGGGTTTCTTAGGCAGTAATACGGCATACTTCAATGTAACTGACGGTAAACTGTATATGGAAGATGATAAGAGCAGTTATAAGGATATTATAGAGATATCAGCCGCTATTGTCGATGCCGCCCAGATACGTAATTCCAGCACATCAACATCGAGAGATACACTGTTAAGGCTGGCGCCTGGTGGTTTATCAGTCAGTAGTAAATATGGTACGGGCAGTTGGGTGATGTCTTTTCTATTATATTGTGGCAGTACCAATGGAAACACTTATATAGACGGCTACAATAAAACCTACATAAGAAATTGCACAATAGAATCATCAAATACAATTCACCCGGCGGCATTGAAGTTTTCCGGGAACGGTTCTGTATCCAGTAAGTTTTTCGATAGTGGCTGGCTTAATAGTTCATCCAGTGGAATTGCTTCTGTAAATGCATCTGGTACAGGGCTAGTCAGTAACTATTCATATAAAGTAAGTCATGGCCTTGGTGTAGTACCTACATATTTTAAGCTGTATGTAAGATCACACGCCAGCCCGGAAATAGTAAATGAAGCAAATTCGGTGCATGGCGGTGATTATGGGGCAGCGGTGTATAAGGTAACATCATCGTATATATATTTTGGTATAGATGGCAGTAATCCTACATATCAGTTTTCTACAGAACCTGGCGGCAGTACAGGTAATTGGGGTGGTGTTGCTGATCCGTCAGATATCAGGATTTTCGCTTGGAAATAGTTTTTTGTTAAATGGGTTTATGAGCCGGTAAAGTAACCGGACTATGTATAGTAAAGGAAGCAGAATATGAGTTGGATGGCTTTAGCAGGTGCAGCGATGCAGGCAGCATCACCTTTATTACAGAAAGGTGCAGATGTACATCGTACAAGTACGTTATCGAAGGAGCAAAAAGTAATCAATCGTCAGCTATTTGATTTTATCCAGGGTGTTACCCGTAACAGTCGTGGTAAGATCGAGAGTATGGACCCGATAATGAATAAGCTGAAAAATGCGCCTCAGCGTAAGTTAGCGGGTTTGACCGACCGGCAGAAGGGGATATTAGATAAAGCTGACCAGATCGGTGCAAGGATGGGCGGCTATTCCAGACCGGGAGAGACTCCGGGGGTTCATTATGCCGCTTTGGGAGCTGTCGCCGGGCCTGGTGATACTATTGTTGTAGGTGAAGATGGTCCTGAGAAATTACATGTTGCCGCTGATGGTACTGTAGTTGTAGAGCCTAACCCAAACAGTCTTAAAGACCCGGAATCCGCACAGGCTAAATCTGAGGCGGTTAAAAAGCAGATGGGAGCTGATGTTGGTATGGCGGCAGGTGGCACAATTACACCTCATTATAAGGTTGGTGATAAGTGGTATGACCCGGACCAGTTGAATCAATATACCAGCGGTGTAAAACCGGATGATGATGTTATGGGTGCTTTTAACAGCTATCTGGATGATTCTTATAATCAGTATATGGAGGATTATAAAACTGGTGGCTATAATGTAAGCGGTCGTGGTGGCAACCAGACAAAAACGCCGAAAAATAAAAATGAATGGTCCTGGTATGAAAAATGGAACAATAAAGGCGGTTCCGACAATATGTTATATAAGGAAAATTCCGGGGTGTGGAAATTACCTGGCTATGGTTCAGCTAAAAACTATATGGATGAGTATGGCAAATGGCTGGATAGCCTGGAAACCTCTGAGACTAACCCATATCTCGATAATACTATCGGTCAGTATGATTCTGATAAATCTGCCGCTTTTGAGAAATGGTATAACGACAGCGATCTAAATAAGTATTATGACTCTAATAAGACACTTGGCTATGATACTGCGACTGGTAAACTTGGCTTTGAAAATCCCTTCCAATATACAGATGGCTCGATGGATGCTGTTTTTAGTGAATTTGATAATTATTATAACAATCAGCAGCAGAAAACCAGTGATAATGAAGAGTTGCGAGCCAGTATCATGGAACGGCTTGGCAGTGACTATAGCGGCTTTAACGACTATCTGGACAGTTATAACAGTGGAGTATTAAAAAATCAGGGCATGTCCTGGGATGCAACTACCGGCGATTGGAAACTTGCCGCCGGTGATGATATTCTCGCTGGTATGGACACAGCGGTAAATGACTATCTAACCGATCAGCAGTCCCAGCAGGATTACCTCTCCGGTCTGGGAACTACCGAAATTACAGCCGATGATCTTACCCGTGACAGTAGCGGCAACTGGATAGTTGACCCATCTAAATACAGTCAGGGTGAAGATGGTATCTGGTCTCAGGTAGAAACCCCGATTGATACTTCAGTTGGTAGTGACCATTACCTTGAAACAATATCACAGGCGTTAAGTGAATATACGGATTCCTTTGACTCTGATGCGGCTAACGAAGGTTTCGATAAGAGTATCTATGACCCAACTATCGAGAAATTCAATAATGAAACGGTAGCAGATGTTTATCAGCAGTTCGGGGATGATGATCTGTTTGGCTCTCAGGCAACTAAAACAGTGGGAGCTGCCCGATCTGAACTGGAAGATGAACTTGCATCGAGCCGGTCGGATTATATCACACAGATGAAAGAGACACATGCCAATCGTGGCCTGACAGCGGCCCAGAGTATGATGTCGCTCGCTTCATTGCCGGAAACATTGCGTAGCCAGAAGGCTTCAACTGACTATACCCAGGCTTTGACAGATCAGGTATTTAATAATGCCAAGTGGACTGATGCCATGATGAATGCTGACCTTGACATGCAGGAAGCTAATACTCTGGCGATTTTATGGCAGTTATATGGTATGGAGCAGGTTCAGGACCAGGCATCTCTTGATACGGCTATGGCAAACTGGTTCCAGAGTAATACCGGTGGTCTGGATATGGCTTCGCTGTTGGGTTTGATGAATGGCTATATGGGCGAAACACAAGTTGCGGCGGTAACAGCATAAACACAGTTATTTTGAGGAGAAATATAATATGCCACAGATGCAGGTTATACATAGGGGGATAGACCCCAGAAGTGCAGCACTCGCTGCCGGGATGAGTAAGGCAGGTGATACGCTTATCCAGGCAGATAGACAGGCTCAGCAGGATAAAAGATATAAAGATCAGCAGAAATTACAGCAGGAACAAATTGCATTCCAGGAAAAACAGGCCAAACAGGACAGTATGATGAAGTTTGCCCAGTTAGCTATGTCTGCCAGAAGCCCGGAAGAGTTCGAGAATTTCAGGTCATTGGGAACTCAGTTAGGTATTGATACCAGCGGTTTTGAATATTCCAATAGCGGTACTCCCAGTAAAGCGGAACTTTCAATGTATGAATATGCCCAGGAGCAGCTTGCCGGGGTGGAATCTCAGATGCAGGCAGCGGTTCCAGAAGGATGGGGCGGTCCTGGAACAGCCGATCAATGGTATAACGAAGATGGCAGTTTCAATGAAGAAATGCACAGTTCCATTCGAGAAGATAATCGCAATAAATGGACTTCATGGCTGCCGGATATTGGCGATACATTCGATGGTTATGATAATGATGCACTGGATGAATATAACAAAATCGGAGATTATGCCGCCAAGCGGTCTAAGCTGCGTGAATATGTAGATAGATTTCAGCAGAAATATGATCGCACCAGCGGTAATGTACTGGTTGAGATGGCAAGTCCTGACCCTGGTTCTGTACCTACTAAAGACAACCTTATCAAAAAGCTTGGTTTTGACCCGTTTAAAGGTGATACGAAAAAATGGGAGTCATTTTTAACCAGTCCAAAGGCACAAGGTAAAACCGTCGAACAGCTTGAAGCAGCGTTCAAAAAGACCCAATCCAGTCCAAATAAACAGTAATATAAACCCTATCGATAGGATATTTATATATAATGGTAGATGTAAATGATGTTCTGGCCAATCTTGAAGATGACCAGCCTGAAAATAATATTAGTTTTGATGTTGATTCTGTTCTGGCCAACCTCGAAGGAAATGCGCAAGGACCGCAGCAAAAACCTGTAAACCCAATTGTTCAGGATAGATTATCGTCGGCAATGGCGGCGGTGGATATTCCTGACGGTTTTCTATTGAATCGGGCAAAAGAGCGTAGCTTACCCGTCGCGAAAATAAGTGCCAAGCCTATTCTGGAGCAGTTTGCAACTGATGTTATGACAGAACCTGTAGATAGGCCGCAATATGATCCTTTGGCCGGTGTACCGGATTCAATCAGAGCAGCGATGAAACCGGAGCAGCTAGAGCACGCACGCAGATACGACAAGGTTATGAGCGGAAACCTGGATAATCCGACTGTCTATGATATGTATAAAAATGCAATGGCAGGGGCAGAGAATATCCCACAGGGTGGTCCTTTCTCAAAACCAGACCCGACCATGCAGAAAATGCTGTATAGCCCGCAGGTGACTGAGAATTTCACGCCGGAGCAGATATATCAATGGGAGAATTCCGGTCCAGTAGGAGCGATAGAAGGTCTGGAGAAAATGTCTGAAAAGGAGATAAAAGAGAAGTTTCCGGTTGTCGGTACTCTGGTATCACTTCAAAACAGTACCGATCTGAAACTTGCTGTTGACAGGCTCAGTGATCCAGTTCGATATCAGAACCTGAAGGTTAAAAGGACTATGCCTATCGGTATGGGCCGAACTGTCTTTGATAAAATGCTGGGGAAAAATCCATATAACGAAGGTGAAGAAGAAGCGACCGAACAGCAGAAGCTTGAACTGATGCAGAAGGATATTGCTATCGTTAGTGAATATCTCCATAAGCGGGCTGAACTGGAGGTTAGAGGTACCACTATCACAAATGATATTATCCAGGGGCTGCTAGAATTACCAGATTTTATTGCTACATTTGCTTTAACAGGTCCGGGAGCATCAATAGTCAAAGAAGGTGCTGAAAAAAGCACAGTTAAGCTGATTACAAAGATTTTAGGCAAGAATGCTGCTGAGAAGTTTCTAAAAAATAAAAGTGTCCAATTAGGAGGTAAACTGCTTGGAGCTGGTATTGATGCCACAGCCAGAACCGCCCAGATGACACCGGATATTATGGCAAATGCAGGAGAGCGTTACGTTGACAGTGGCCAGTATAAATTAACTGATACCGGTTTTGAACTTATCCAGAGGCCTGAAGATTTCAGCAGGTCAATTATCAAGGCTGCCGGTGATATGTATATCGAGAACCTTACCGAAATATCCGGTAAGGGTATAACCGCAGCCGGTAAAAAGATAGGCGGTATAATAGGCAAAATAGGGGAAAAGCTGCCTGGTTCACAGTTTGCCGGTAGAATACTGTCCGGTCTGGAGAAGGTATATAATAAATTAGGTGCTAAACAGGGGCCGTTTACAGATTTTGTGCGGGATAATCTCAAGGTCGGCAGTTTTATTGAGGAGCTGTCGGAGGAAGAATTAGGCACTATCCTCCGTGCTGCAACTGGAGTTGAGGATTACGGAGCTGGTGAAGATGCTGGTTTAGGGCCTCGGATGCTTGCGGCAATTGAAAATATGACCGATGGTAGAGAGTTTTTGACAACAGCCGGTGTGCTAATGGTCCCGGCAGCGGCTCGCAAAGCCGGTAGTGTCATTGAAGGTCAGTATAATAAGTATCAGGATGACAGGGCATTTAAGACAGCAGAGTCACTGGAAGATGAACTGCCGCAAGTTGCCGGGCAGGAGCCGTATGATATACCAGATATGGAAGGATATGAGCAGGATTCACAGCTTGCCGGTAACTCTCGCAAGATGAATGAGGCTTATACCGCACAAAGACAGCGGTCTGATCTAGTCTCAACACCGCTGGCAAAGCGGCTCAAGCCGGGTAAAGACGGCTATAAAATGACTGCTAAAACTAAGGAAGCAGCTAATACTATTGCAGGTATGCTGTATCGCGCATTTGATGATATCGATGTCCAGATCGAACCGAAGGGCAAAAGATGGCAGATTATCGCCCGGCAGATAGACCCGGAAAAGAACCGGAGATTCGATGCTGAAAGTATAGATTCCATGTCTGAAGTTGCTCTGGAAGATGTTCTGACTAATTCAGCTTCCAGTGACGATATCCAGCGATTATTTGAGCTTGGCCTGACCATGGATGATTTTGGTAATGAAAATCAGCAGCAGTTTATCAAGGCCAAGATCGAATCTTCTAATAACCAGGTAGCCAAGGAATATCTTCAAGCCCAGACTAATCCTGTCGGTACTGTAATTGGTAATGAAGGAAAATATGTTCAGCCGGAATTTGAGACGGTTAATTCAACCGATCAGCATATCCCGGAGAATTTTGAAGGTGTCAGCAACGGAGGCTCCGGGAAGTTTGTAGGTGAAGGGGAATTGGGCGTAGAATTGAGTGTGGATGAATATTCCCGTATCCAGGATAAGGCAAATGAAAAAGGCCAGACCTTGTATGTTCGCTTAAATAAAAATAACAAGCCTGTTCTGGGCAAAGATAAACCGCTAGATGATACTCCGTATTTAGTGGTTGAACCGCAAAAACAAACTGAAAATAAAGAATTAAAAGATCAGAAAGATACAGAACCAGAGAACCGTCAGCAGGAAGAAACAACTGAAACCGTAGATTCTGAACCTGATATTAAAAAACAGGAACAATCCGAGAAAACAACTGATGCCCTATTACAAGAGATCAAGGATATTGAAGACAGGCTCTGGCAGTTTGATATGCAGGACCGTCAAACGGATACACAACGAGAGATCATTAGGGAACTTAATGATCGTCTGCGCGAGCTGAAGCAACAGCAAAAAGGCGATAATGATAATGAAGCAGGTGGCAGTCCTGCAAAACTGCCGGATAAACCAGATAATAGTGGTGATGGTGTTGTCGATAAAAAACAGAAGCCAAAACCTGTTGACAATAAAAAACGTAAAAAAGCGAATGCCAAAAAGAAGAAATCTGCCAAAAAGGTAAAGGCAGAAGAAAAGCAAGAGCCAGAGAATAATGCTCGTATCAAGTATGACCCCCAATTACATAAACTAACCGGTAATATTCGTGAGGATGATTATTATGGTGATTATGCTGAAGCAGAAGTAGTAGCCGGTCCAGATAAAGGTAAAACAGTTGAGATACCTGTATCAATGTATGATAAAGAGATCAAGACCGTTAATACCATGCTGGAGCGTTTAAGGCAGAATACCGTAAATATAGCTGATGGTCAGATCGAAGATATTATCGAACAGGCCAAAAAACAGGGCCGTAAACTGGATGTACGTGATGTTACCCCTTATGTACCCGGTGTTTCCCTGAGACATATTGAGGATGGTTCAGTTGATACCGATATTCTACCTTCTGCCTATGATAACCTTAAAAAGACTTTTGCTGCTTTTGATAAGTTAGATGAGTTTGAAAAAACAGGAATTAAGCCATATACGCCTACAACAGCAAATGGCTGGCAGATAACCGATATTGAAGTGGGCGATAAGGTTCGTGTATCCGGTTCAAAGACATATAAAACTATTAAAAAGGTAGATCATGGCCATGATACTATAGTTGTTGGAAATGATAATACTATGGGGATAGATGGTATTGTCGATGTTAAAGGCAAGAAACCATCAGGGGAGAGATTATCTGATAAATATCCTGACTATAGTGATAGATTGAATGATGGTGATATATATGTTCATTCCCGTTCTGGAAAACCTGGTTACTATTTCAGAGGTGATACGCCGCATCAGATTAACGACAGATGGCATAAAACCGAAGCTGAAGTAATAGAAGCCCAGAGTGAATATCTCAAAGACAAAGGGATAGAACAGCCTCAAAAGGCTAATGGAAAAAACCCGGCAGCATTTGCGGTAGGTGATTATGTAGCTGATGTAAATTCCGGAACTATCTATAAAGTAGGTAGAACCAAAAAGAATGGTGTTGCCGAAATGGAAGTTATCAAGGCTCGACCGGAAAGAAGTATCTCTAATATACCATATACTGAAGAACAGATGAAAAAGAATTATTCACCTGGTACTACCAGACCATATAATGCCTTGAATAATCCACGTTTCAGAGAGATTACAGAAGATGAACGAAACGAAATTGATTCTGAAGCGGCACCTAAATCGAATGAAATTAAAACAGGAAAAGAAAAAAAAGTAAAATCAGTTAATAAGTCATCTTCTGCTCCCGTTCCAGATAAGAAGCCAGAACCTCTGGAAGAAAAAAAAGCTGATAAGCATAATCCTGCCCAGGATCATGCCAATGCACCCGAATGGTATGGCGGTAAGGTAATCGGTCACAGGTCAGTAACTAATACTGACCGCAAGCGGTATGCAGCTGAGATATCAGAGCTATTAGGCAGAAAGCTTAACAATTCTGAAATAAAATTACTGGAATTGCCCGAAGCTGCCGGGCTGTTGGAAAAAGCAGGGGATGATTTTTTATGGATGATGGTAAAATCCGGTAAGGCATTTTCACTAAAACATCGCAAAGTTGCATCAGATGCCCTGCATACCAGGAACGGCCTTACTGTTATTGTACCTAAAAAAGTAAGTAGAATAGGTAAAGTTAATACTACCAAACAGCTTGTATCTACTGTCTTAACCCATTCTGGTACTGAACAGAGCAGGTATGTTATAAATGATACTTTCTTTGTTGCTGGTACCGGTGAGGTAGTTGCAACTGACGGCAGAAGGATGCTGATAGCTGAAGGTTTGGCAGAGCGATTCCCTGAAGTAGAATCAGAGCAGATATATGAAAGAGATAAAAAAGCTGCAAATGGCTATTCTATTACCCATAAGGGCAAATATCCCCGCTGGACAGATGTAGTACCGGGTAAGACAATAACTATCGAAAAAGAGATATCAGCTGACCAGGCAGATAGAATCGTTGCAGTTGCCAATGCTACTGAAAAGGCCAATCCAAACGCCTTTGTAGCAGATGGCTATGTAGTTGAACGTGCTATTAAGATACCGGTAAAAGACTTTCATGTTGGTATCAACCTAGCATATCTCAGGGATGCTGTTAAGGTATTGCGTCAGCTTGGCAGTGATAAATTGTCATTAGCAATAGCTGCCAACACCACTAAAGATAATCATGGTCCTTTCTTACTAAGCGGTATTGATAGTTCCGGTAAATCAGTGGGTAAGGTTATTATCATGCCAATAAATATAGCCGGTGAAAAGAAGGCTATCCCGCAATGGAGTGATGTTCTGGAAGGTGAATATCTCAGCAGTCAAAAACAGGCCAAACCTTCAGTAGCAGCAGAGAAAAAGCCTGAACCAGAGGAAAAACTGTCAGATGACCAGGTTAAACGTAGAGATGATGGCCGCAAGCTCTTACAGAAAAATATCGATGAATCTGAAGATATTATCAGGCAGATGGAATCCGGCGAAAATGATAGTGATAAGGTGGCGATGGAGATATTCAAAGTTCTGCAGCGCAATACCACAGGTGATGATATTGAAAGGCACAACAGGATAGTGCATGACCAGCAGCTGGTTGAGAAAGCTTATAAAGGCCATAATGCCAAACTGGCATATCAGATTGCAGGGCGTATCAATGGGTATATTCAGGATAAAGACCTAAATAATCTTATAAGTCATGTTACAATCCATAATAAGGCCAGTAGAAAAGCCTTTGAGGTGCTAACCGGTACTAAACTACCTAAAACAGCCAAAAGGACTGTCGAGCATCTAAGAGAGTGGGCAGGATCGGAAGCGGTAAATAAATATGAAAGACACCTGCATGAGCAGGAGATGATACAGGCAGAAGCCCGAAAAGCCAAAGAACGTGAAGATCTGATAGATACCCTCGAAAGTGAATATGTCAGCTATAAGGGTAAGAATATAACTACCCACAAATGGCTAGAAGAGTTGGTAGATGATGGTTATACCGAGATCGTTCGCAGGAAAGTTGGGGCGGTCAACAGATACCATCTTAAAAAGGCAGGTGATAAGTCTGATAGCGATTCCTGGGAGGTAAATAAAAATGAGCGCCGGTATGTAGAGATATTACTGGAAGATGCAAATAAACCTGATTTAAGTGCTATCGGCGATAGTTTAGAGCAGATTATTAAAGCTGTCAATCCTGATGCCGGTATTAAACTGGAAAAAGCGGTCCGGTCACTGGCCCAAGATGTTGATAAGCTTATTGCAGAAGGTAAACTTGCCGCCGATCAGCGTGAGAGTTTTATCGAGCAAAAATTAAAAGAAGCTGGTTTAGAAGGTGTCAATCCAGAAGATGTGGATGTTTCAGGTAGTAATTATATCGCCGATGAAAAAGCGGTTATCTCGCTTGCTATTACTAATTCTGATCCTACTACAGCAATCCATGAAGCGGTTGAATCCAGAATAAAGATACATTTCGGTGATGTCAGCTATATCGAAAGGAACAGTGAGATTAAAGCCTTCAGAAAGCAGATTGAAGAATCGCATCTGGACGGCTATACAAACGATAAGTCTAATCTCGAATGGCTCAGTGATTTTCTGACAGATTATCTGCTGGCAGGGCTGGGGAAAAATACCAATGCAGGGCTAACCGATGCAGTAAATAACTGGCAAAAACAGGTCGAAAGTAATAGTTCCCTGGCAAGACTATTTGCCAAGATTATTGAATGGTTCAAGAATGCTGTTAATAGAGCTTCTATATTAAGAGAGTATATCTATGATAATCCAGATACTGTTGATCTGACGCTGGCAGAGTCAATTCTAAATAGCGATACCATACAGGATAAGCCTATCGATATAGACAATCCTGAAATCACTTATCAGCTGCGTAAACGCAGTTACGGTGATATTGAGGTATTGCCTGAATCTACCTTTGATTCATATGAAAAGCTGAAAGATACCAATTGGGGCAGGGCAGTTGCTAAAAGAGCGGTAGTGCGTAATGAGATAATCGATATCCTGAATAATAAGATACCGGAAACTGATATTGTAGAAACTAAAAATGAGAAGCTATATCGCCAGTTGCAGGAAAATGGGATCGAAGGTGTATTTTCCTATATAGTTGATACCGGTGTTATCGGCAAGGCTGCTAAACCGACACTGGCGGTAAACAGTTCGCTGGCACATTGCAGCCCTTCTGATGATTGCGCCCGTTTCTGTTATGCTACCGGCGGTAATTACAGTTATTCCGGGCCGATGATAAAAAGTGAGATTATTGATATTGCCGCTTCGCTGGACCCACAGCGTCTGGGCCGTATGATAAGTAACCAGTATAAGCCTACCGCTAACCATGATGCCAATAAGGCTCTCAGGTTTAACGATATCGGCGATCTGAGCGAAGATTGGGTGGAGGTGATAAACGAGGTTAACCGCAATGGTATCAGATGCCAGGTGTTCTCTAAAAGGCCGGAATTGCTTGCTAAAGTAGATAAGAGGAATGTCAGGCTGTTATCTATTGACAGGACTAATACCCATATTGCAGATAATAATGATCTGCCTATTGCTTTTACCTATCAAGGGGAAGATGATCTCGATAACCTGGTAAAATATGCAGACCGGATACAGGTTATTCTGCCGGTAAAACTTGGCAGTAAGCTATTATCTGAAGATCAACTGGAGAACATACCTGATAATTTACAGCCTTATGTCTGTCCGGTTGATTCCGGTAAAAAGAAACTCGCCGGAAGGGGTACTAATTCTGGCTGGACCTGCACTAAATGTGACCGGGAAGGTAAAGGGGTAGGTTGTTTCTTTAATAATGAGGGGAGCTTTAAGGCTGATACTGTTGATAATTTGCTCTATAAACTGGAAAAAGCATTAGAAGAGGAAGGCTTTGTCAGGAAGGATGCAGAGGCTCTTATCAGAGAGTTCAAGATGCGTAGAAGCTCTATAAATAGCAACCCGGATAATAAGAGGGCGGTGTCACAAGGTCCGGGTTCAGATGCTAATACAGAAGCATTAGACAGACTTGATAATAGCGAATATATAGCTCTGGCAGAGACTTTTACAGGTAGTAAATTAAATGCTGCAAGGTTGGCAAAGGCATTTGGTATCTCTCCTGATAAGGTATCGCAAACAGATCAGCAGGGAGTATATGCAGTTATTCTGCCAAACGGCCAGACTATTAAGGTTAATAATGCTGAACTTGAGATAGCCGGTCGTGGTGAAAAAAACGGTTATCGTGGCCTATGGAGTAATATCCCAGGCAGTATCACTTTGGAAAATGGCAGCCAGATAGATTTTGATGGTATGATAAAACTATCATCTTATTATGCTACTGATGATACACTATCACACGAACAGTTCCATGCAGCTATGGATATAGCACTTTCAGAGAAAGAGCGGTCTATTGTATTGAAGCGGTTTAATGGCGATGAAGAAAAAGCTGCCGAGACTTATGGCAGATGGGCAGCAAATCAAGATACAAAAGGATATCCATATTTTAAGAAGGTGAGGGATTTCTTCAGAAGGATTTGGACTGCTATTACCGGCAAGTCAAATATTGGAGATATATTTAATAGGGTGTATTCCGGTAAGGTATGGAACCAGAAATCTGACAATATTGAAAAAGGCCGCCACATCCAGTATCAGAAAACCGATAACAGGCCCGGAACATATCTAACTGGTAAAGGTATAGATAATACCACAGCAGAGGATGTTCAGAAGCTATTTGGGAAAGAGGGAGATAAACAGCAAGAAAATAGCAATGAAGAACCAGAGCCAAAAGCAAATCACTCTATTTTGAAACAGGTTAAAAAGTATGGCAAGGGCGGTTTCCAAAAGTCTGCTTCATTATATTGGGGGATCATCAATGTCCTTGAACCTAATAAGATGGCCCAGAAATCTTTCGGTTATGATGTGACCGCTGAAATTGTGCGTTTAGCATCTACACCTGAAGTTGGTATGCTGAAGTTTGGCCAGAACAAGCTTGAGAATATGGAGATGACCTTTAAGGAGCTGGCAGAGGCAATTGGGCAGCTCCCTCCCGACCAGCAGGAGCATATATTCCGCTATCGAGGTAAGGCCAAAACTGATGGCGGAAAAGAATTGCAGGAGATCGCCCGAAAAGAAATTACCGACAGGGCAAGAGAATATGCAGGTTATATAAGCCAGTTATATGATAAGGCATTTGAACTGCTGGATAGTCTCGGTATGGATGCGATGTATTATAGCGATTACTTCTATGGCTCTTATCAGGATCCACAGCGAGCTAAAGAGCAGTTAAGCAGTTATTATCCAACTACCCAGAAGATGATAAAAAACAAGAAAATACCTACAGTAGCTGATGCCCATGCTTTAGGGTTAAAATTGCAGGATACCAACCCTGCCCTTAACGCTTTTAGAGAGGTCGCTGCAATATGGAGGTTGGCCGCTATGATCCGCTGGCGTGATTATCTGGTTGATAAGTATTATGGCAGTGGTATTATCAAGGCAGGGGATGCGGAATTTGACCAGGTGAAAGGCTGGCGAAAACTTTACTTGCAGCCCGGCAGCGATACCGAAGAACCGATCTTTAGCGGCTATATTCTTCATCCTGACTTGTATAGGCCGACAGCGGCTCTAAACAGTGTTAATGTTACCGGTAAAGGTGTAGTTAAAACTTTCCGGACAATTGTCCATACTATAAATGGTATAAAGTTGTTTCTGCCGACTCATCATATGCGTACTATCGCAGCACAGTGTTTTGTTGATGGCGATGGTGTGCTTGGCGTCTTAAATCCGTTTACCTGGAAAAAGGTTTTATCATATAAAATAACCGATGATATGGAACGGTCACAGCCATACCTGGAATATGTTGGTTTGGGTGGTACTCATAAAGGTTCATTTGAGATGGAATCCAAACAGGCTCTGGAACGATGGTTCAGAGGTGAACAAAAATGGCAGAAATTCTATCTGGTCGATAAGCTATGGGCTTTGGAACGGACAAGATCAAGGTTTAATAAGTGGATATTTGAGATATGGATACCTGGGGTTAAATATGCCAAATATCTTCAGCAGGTAGATAAACTTCGTGAGAAACAGGGTTATGAGCCTACAGCAGCCCAGAAGATAGAGATAATCAAAACCGGGCAGAATTTCTATGGTGAGATGAATGAACGCATATTTGGCAGGTCATCATCTGTCACATCGCTGATGAGATTTGTGTTTATGATGCCCGGCTTTAGGGAAGGTAACTTTAGAAGTATGTTCCGGGCTGGTATGGGTATATATCAAACTTTTAATAAAAAGGCTGACAGACCGCCAAATGGTCCTGATTACCGTAGTCTGGTCAATATACCGCTATATATGATATTAACCGGTATGGTAGCGAATATTTTTACCCTGGCATTTACCGGCAGTTTGCCAGATGGCCCGGAAGAAGGGGAGATGCCCGAAGAATGGCTAAGAGATATATTTAAGGTTGATACAGGTTGGGTTGATAATAAAGGCAGGCCTATCCTGATAGATTTTATGACAACTGATAAGGACTATTATCAGCAGATAGTACAACCTGCAATCGAAATGTTTTCCGGCAGGCCATTTGAAGCGGCACAGTCGTTTGGTTACAATATCGTTCACACTATCGGAGGTATGACCAGTATCCCCAGAGGGATATATAACGACCTTGATACAATTGCCCAGGGCAGGGTACTGACAGATTGGAAGGGTGATAGGGTATGGTATTCATCAGACGACGCTATGACAAAGGCTGTTAAATTCCTTCAGCATGAATACAGGCATATCGAACCTATCCCGGTAAGTTCTGCCAGACATATGCATCATCGAGGATTAGATGCTTTAACAGCGATAGTTGCCGCTGGAACAGCTATGAGGGTATCGCATTCAGAGTTGGAAAGACGCAGAAGCAGTCTATGGCAGAAGTTTTTTGACATGAGGAATCGTCGCACTGACCTTAGAAAGCTGGCTAAAAACGATAAACTGGACCAGGATGAGATTAGTTATTTTAACAGCCTGGTAGATGATGCTCTTACTGTTAAGGCTTTACCAATCGATCTGAAAGATTATCTTGAAAATCTGCGTTTGCCTGATTTGGCAGAGCTGCTTGATAGTATTGATGACTATGATAAGCATACCCTAAAGAAAAAAGTTAAATTGCTCAAAAAAACTGGTAAGACTATCGAAGCTGTCAGATTGATAAATATT
>OY762711.1:4800000-6153384 GCA_963666285.2 Sedimentisphaerales bacterium | reverse complement strand
TAACTGCAACATCGGAACCGGTTCTGAGATAAGGATCGGAACCTGTAAAAACGACAGACTTAACCAGCTGGCGGCCTATAAGCTTACTAAACTCATCCATAGGCAAACAGAGCTGCTTTTGATAACGATCAAGAGTCAAAGCATTTATACTTTGCTCTTCAGCCAAACCTTTCAGCTGCGAGAAATTTTTGTCCGCATAGTCAATGATTTTAATCATCGAATCAAAATCTTTAAAGAATATAGCGTACTGATCATAAGGTATAAGCTGAGCCAGCTTATCTTCACTTAGTTTGATATCCTTATTTAATACCTGCCAGTCAAACTCTTTGATGTTAATGCCTTTTATGTCGCTTATATCAACCGACAAATCAGTATCTTCATCAGAAAATCTAAGTTCCCGGTCAAGCTGAATATTTTCACTGATCGCCCTGCTGCCAGTAAACATCCCCATCATTTCTTCAAGATCAGAGTCCGTATCAACTCTACCTGTTGCCTGGCTACTATCAGAATCTTTTTGGGCTAAGTGCCTGAAATAAGCAGCTCCCGGATATCCGGATTCACTTAGCAGTAAATAATAATCACTTCTTGCCTCTGCAAATTCATCGGCAAGTTCAGTTTGATCTCCCGGTTCAATATTAACTTTGAATTTAACACAATTCACGGAATAATAACTATCATAAACAAAAGTGCCAGAAGGCTTATCGGCAGAACCGGTTTTTATCAGTAATGAAGATATACGCTCACCATTAAATTCTGAATCTTCTGCAACCGGAAATATTTCCTCACCATTATCACCGATAACATATGGTAATAATCTGTTTCCACTGGAAAATAACCATATATTGGACAGATCATCAGAATTATCTTCTAACACAAGGTCAGAAAGAGCAACTTTATAAAAAGTTTGCGCACATAGTAACGAACTGTTAAATAAGACAGCTACAATAACATAACTTAAGGTTCTTAATTTTAATTTAATCATCTTAATCACCCTTTCATGGTAGTATATATAAATGACCAATAGTAGTTTACAAATAACATAAATACTACTGACCATATCTACCACAATAGTAATAGTGCGGTTTCGCACTTTTGACTGTTCAACATTATACGCAAAGGCCGGAACAGGGCCTTGTGAATAAAAAACTTACCATTTAATTGTATTTTCGAGTTATTTCTCGAAAGTATATTTAATTCAAAGTGTTACAGGAAGGCCCTTTTAGGCGATTTTTGCAACTTAAAAACTGCGAAAGTAAACTAATATGCTATTCCACTTTATTAACTAAAACACCCAAACCTGAAATTTCAATTTTGATTTCATCTCCAGGTTGTAAAAATACCTGCGGGTCTCTGGCAAAGCCAACTCCCGGAGGTGTGCCGGTAAGAATAAGAGTGCCTGGCAGCAAAGTCATACATTTTGAAATGAAACTGACAATTTCATTTGGTTTAAATATCATATCTGAGGTATTACCATCCTGCATGACATTCTCATTGAGAACAGATCTGACCTCCAGTCCAACCGGATCGATATCTGTTTCAATAAACGGTCCAACAGGACAAAAAGTATCGTATGACTTGGCTCGCACCCATTGTTTATCACTTTTCTGACAGTCTCGAGCAGTAACATCATTAACACAGGTGTAACCGTAAATATATTCTGCAGCTTCTTCCGGCTCAACATTCGATGCGGTTTTGCCAATGACAATCCCAAGTTCTGCTTCAAAATCAACCTGACTCGGAGCAATTTCGGGAAGTCTGATAATTCCACCGTTGAAATTCAGCGAACTGGTAGCCTTCATAAACATTACAGGATTGTCCGGAATATGATCTCGTTCAAACTCTTTGATATGAGCTGCATAATTGAGACCTAACGCAATAATATTCGGCGGATCGAGCGGCGGCAGCCATTGGTCAACTTCGGAAACCAGAAGTGTTATACCGACATCTGTAAGCTCGCCAGGCACAGTGCCATCAACAACTGCAATAGTTTCATCATCCAATATGCCTGTCCTGACATTTCCGTCAGCATCAATAAATCTGCAAATTTTCATAAATACCTCATGGTAAATTATATTTATAAAACATACGATCTTATCAGTTACATTTTTTAGCTTTTACAACTCGATTATGACCAAGGGAATCTTTTACCATTGTTATGTCGGTAAAACAACCGGCCTGGCTTAGCAACTCAGAAACTGCAGGCCCCTGATCATATCCTACCTCAAGCATAAGCATACCATCATCAGCAAGAAAGTCTCCGGCTTGAGAGGTAAGTATTTTATAAAACTCCAGACCATTATCACCGGCTTTAAGTGCCAGGTGCGGTTCATAATCTGCAACGTTTTTTTCAAGCCTGGTAAATTCCTCATCTGAAATATAAGGAGGATTTGAAACGATAAGATCAAATATCCCCTTACCGCTTGACTCAATATCTTCGAACATATTGCTTTTGCAGACTTTAAGTCGACTACCAAGCTCATATGCTTCAGCATTTTCTGATGTAATGCCGAGTGCTTCTTCTGAAATATCAGAAGAGATAAATTCCGATTCAACAACATTAGCGGCTATAGATATGCCAATACAGCCAGAGCCACAACAGAGATCAAGACAATCAGCTTTGGGACGATTATGACCATTAAGAAAATCGATTGCCTGGGCAACCAGTACCTCGGTTTCAGGACGGGGAATAAGAACCGAAGAGTTTACCTTGAACTTCATACTGTAAAATTCTTTGTAACCAACCAGATATGCTACCGGTTCATGAGCAGCGCATCTTTTTACCAGTTCGCGGTATCTGCCAAGCTCTGATTCCGGAGGATTATAATCGAACCTGGTATACAGTTCAATCCTCTGGCAGTTCAGGCAATGCGAAAGAAGTATCTCGGCACAAAGTCTGCTGCTTTCAACATTGTTTTTGGCAAAATAATCAGAAGTCCATTCTAAAAGCCTTTTTAAATTCCATCCCTGTTCACTGCTCATTCGTAGTTTACTTTCATCATTTAAGATATTATCATTTACGGCTTTACGCCAACTCATATTTTACCAGCTTTTCATTATCGTCAACTATATCTATCTTGCAACAAAGATTATCAAACATTTTATCGAGATTTATCGGCAACAAAAAGTATTCAATTGTCAAAGAACATTTTATAGTTAACGCAAATGCTATACCATTATCCGGCAAAAATTAAAACACTAATAATAAAAGACTTATGAAAAACGTCACACACAGCCAGATTAAAAACATTCATTAATTGCATAAAGATACATACAATTAATGTACAAAGCATTTCCTGGTAATGATTTATAGTACGGTCGATGTTAACGCTGATAAACTTTGGTTAATGATAACTTGACTTGGAAGAGCCTTGGCTATATTATATTTGTCTGTCAGCAGGGCAACATTGATGGAGCTACTACCTGCTGTAACATTCTATTCAACAGGCATTTAAGGCCAATTGCATGAAGCGGTTGGCTTTTGGCAATATAATACAGAGAGCTAAATGAACTATACCTGTGAAAACGACGGCTGCTTTAGCACAGCCGACAAAAAAGAAAACTGCGGGGTGGTTGGTATTTTTGACCATCCAAACGCAACAGACTATTGTATTTTAGCAATGCATTCGCTTCAGCATCGAGGGCAGGAATCAGCCGGCATAGCCGTAAGCGATGGCGATACGATGCGCGGCCATAACGGAATGGGCTTAGTTTCAGACGTTTTTCCTAGTGAACTACAGCAGAAACTGACAAACTGGGGCGATACTGCTATCGGCCATGTCAGATATTCAACAGCCGGTTCCAGTAACATTGCTAACGCCCAGCCAATGCTCGTAGAATATTCACTGGGCCAAATGGCAGTTGCCCATAATGGAAACCTTGTAAATGCTATGCTGCTGAGAGATGAATACGAAGCACATGGCCATATCTTTCAGGGAACGAGCGATACTGAGGTAATTATTCACCTTATTGCCAAACCCAGCCATATCAGTAAACCTGATCCACTTGCTCATGTATGCAGACATCTACAGGGTTCATTCTGCTTACTGCTGCTGCAGCCAGATAAACTGGAAGCTGCAAGAGATTCACGTGGTATCAGACCGCTTTGTATCGGTAAACTACCTAACGGATCGTATATGGTGGCTTCCGAAACTTGTGCATTGGATATATTAGAAGCCGAGTTTGTCAGAGAAGTTGAACCCGGTGAAATTGTAACTATAGATAAAAACGGCTTACACAGCCGCTTTTTCCATGAACCAGGAACTATATCTCCAGCTCATTGCATATTCGAACAAGTCTATTTTGCCGATCCTTCAAGCAAAATCTTTGGCGAAAACGTACACCAGGTTCGCTTAGAAATGGGAAAACAGCTAGCGAAAGAATCACACGTAGATGCAGATATAGTAATTCCTGTTCCTAATTGTGCCAGATGTGCGGCACAGGGCTACTCTACGCAAAGTGGCATTCCTTACGATCGCGGCTTTACTGTAAGCCATTATGCCGGTCGAAGCTTTATTGAACCAGAACAGCCAATGCGAGATCTGGCAGTAAAGATGAAACTAAATGTGATACGCGAAGTAGTTGCAGGCAAAAGAGTTATAGTTGTAGAAGATTCGGTGGTACGCGGTACTACCACCCGCGGCAAAATGAGTGCCTTAAGACGAGCCGGTGCTAAAGAGATCCACCTGCGGGTAGCTTCTCCGCCGATAAAACATCCTTGTTTTTATGGAATTGATTTCCCAAGCAAAAATGAGTTGATTGCGAATGATAAAACTGTTGATGAGATACGTAATTATCTTGAAATCGACTCCTTACATTATATTTCTCTTGAAGGAATGTTGAGTTGTGTAGAAAAACCTAATAGCCATTATTGCACAGCATGCTGGTCTGGAAAATATCCAATACCGGTCGATGAAATGGTTAATCGTTACACACACGACATGTATCAAAAGAAACTATTCGAATAGCAAATCAAATTACGTGTGACAGCGGCAAGGGAAGCTGCCGTTTCAGACAAAAATACTAATATATTTTAATATTTATGCGAAAAGAAATCGCGTTTTGATAGAAGGTATTATTTGTGGGTGAGGTACTAACAAATATCTGGGATAATATTCTCAGAACTTTTCAACAGGAATACAGCCATCTATGGCGGCACTGGTTCGAGCAGCTTGAGCCGTTAAGCCTTGATGGAGGCATACTGCGTATCGGACTTGCCGAAGAATCTTGGCGGCAATATCTGCATAATAACTGCAGTGGCGGGCTTACCAGCGCTGCGCAACGGATAACCGGCCATTTTGTCACAATTGAGTATGCAATGCCTAATGAGCGAAAAGAAATTGACCGCAAACAGGCAATAGAAAAACCCATAGAGCTTGATAGTAGCGGAATCTCATTTTTTAATCCTGATTATACATTTGACAACTTTGTGGTAGGCCCAAGCAATAGGATGGCCCAGGCAGCATGCATAGCAGTAAGCGAGTCTCCCGGAACTACGTACAACCCGCTGTTTATCCACGGATCAGTTGGACTGGGTAAAACTCACCTCATGCAGGCAGCATGCCAGGCTATGAAAAAACGTAACCCGGAAGCAGAAATTCTATATTTAACCTGTGAAAGTTTTGTAAACGACTTTGTTCGCGGCCTTCGCCAAGGTGATTTATATGATTTTCGCTATAAATATCGTCATGTAGATGTTCTGGTTATCGACGATATCCAATTTTTAACTGAGAAAGAGCAATCACAGGAAGAATTCTTTCATACATTTAACAGTCTGTACCAGGCCCGCAAACAAATCATCATATCAGCAGATAGTCCGCCAAGCGAAATTCCACGACTTGAGGAACGACTTATAAGCAGATTCAACCAAGGGCTTGTAACTCGTATCGATAACCCTGCTTATGAAACCCGCATGGCAATATTGTATAATAAGGCGGCTTTACGCGGCATAAATCCGCCGGAAGATGTAGTAAGTTTTATTGCTGAACGGATAGTCAGCAACACCAGGGAATTGGAAGGCGCCTTAACAAAAGTACACGGCTATGCGATGCTGAACGATGGCAAGATAACAATGGAAATTGCCCGTCAGGCACTGGGAGTGGAGTCATTGCCACAACATTCACAGGTAACAATCTCTCAGATTATTGATGTCGTAGTAGAACATTTTGACGTCAAACTGAGCGAGCTTCAAAGCAAGCGGCGCAGCAGAAGCATTGCCTTTCCAAGACAAATATGTATGTATTTGGCCAGGGAACTGACCCGGCACAGCCTTGAGGAAATCGGCGGACATTTTGGCGGACGTGATCATACCACCGTTATGCATTCTTGCAGGAATATTGATAGCCTTTGCGACCATGACGAAAGTGTGAGAGAGCTGGTTGACAGCCTGGTTGCCAGATTGACCAAATAAAATCAACTATTTAATACAAATTGGGGAAAAAATGAATAGACAGGGTACAATATTATTACTTTTCCTAGCTTTAACAGCAACATTTATCTGCGGTTGCGAAAGCAGCACTAAGCAAACAAAAACGCCCCTCCCACTCGAAAGCATACAAATTAAGTTGCTTAATGAAAGGGTAAGTTTTGATATTCCATTAAATTGGAAATTGTTGAAGAAAAATTTTGGTATAATCGAAAAAGAGATATATTATGTACCTTTTGACGACAATAGCACCCCTACACTTATGGGAAATGCTGTGTTCAAATGTCATTATTGCCGGCCAGAGCTGGAAGTTACGGTTTTCAGCGATGCAATGTTAAAAAACCTCTTTGACAAATCCAGTGAAAATGAACTTATTAGCGATAAATTTTCTCAAAATAACTGGCGTATTGTTAAATGGATAGGCAAAGACGGTGATAAAAAATTCATTATCTGGGATAAGTTCGGGGTAGATAAGGAAGTTGCAGTGCATGTAAGAGTAACTTGTCCTTTTGTTGAAGATAAAAAGACAGCAACAGACAACTTTGAGCAAGAAACTTTATTTGTTTTTGACTCGATTAGCATTAGAGAAAAAACTGTCACCTCTGAAGCTGAATCGAATAAAATTGAAGAAAAAACAGATACTACCCTCCCCCCAAATTAATATTATATCACATATTGGTAAGTATCTTCTAACCAATGACACTGCAATAACAACGATTCTGTAATTTTTTATAAAAAAATAGTAATATTTAAAGTTTTAATCCATTTAATGGCGAGAAGATTTACAGTATAGAAAATTTTTGTTGGACATAAAAATGATATTATACTACAATTTTGTTTGATTGTCTTAGTCAGAGTGTTTGTAATGCTTTTTACTGACTAGATCCTGGCGTATTCTACTTGTATGGACTGGATTTTGAATTCGCCAACATAAGGTATTGGCAATCAAGTTACGGAAAGGATTTATTGGGGCCATGGACAGGCTAAACAAATCATTAATCGCTATTCTAGCATATGTTATATTTACTACTTGTTATAGTACACATGCTTCTCCAGCAGCAAACAGCGGTCAGTTCAGCCAATTGCCAACTATATCCAGCCCTGCTCTACAGCAAAATACATCTAAACAAATTCCCGCTAATATTCCTATAGTGCGTTCCGATAGTTTCGAAATCAATTACAGCCTGGCGGCTGAAAGCAGACAATACGTAAGTAGAATTGAACTATGGTGCGGGCGCGGCACTTCCGGGCAATGGCAGTTATACGACTATGACCTGGACTTAAACCCACCTGTTAGTTTCCGCGCTGCCAGTGAAGGGATCTGGAGATTCCTGGTAGTACCAGTAGATATAAATGGTCAAAAATATTATAAAGGCAGTGAAAAAGCTGTTGATAAAAACGGAACGATCCCGGCATCTACACCAGCCCAAACAGTTATTTTTGTAGACTATACCCAACCTCAGATATTTTTACACGAACCTATCTTAAAAACTTCCGCCGGAGGAATCAGACAGGTTATCGTACAATGGAATGTATTCGATACATTTTTAGATGATTATCCAGCCACTTTATACTGGATTGAATCCGGTGGAAGTGAATGGACCCAAATCGGTTCTGCGTTCAAAGCTTTCGACAGCTATAAATGGATTGTTCCAAACCATATAACCAGACCGGTATGTTTTAAGCTGCAATGCCACGACCAGGCTGGAAATTCATGCCAGATGGTAACAAGCATGATTAATATAAATGAAGACGGCATTCCAATTGCAGCTAATCAATATGATGACCGAAATTACGTGCTGGGAAGTAACACAAGTTTAACTTCGGAAAATAATTACCAGGGTTTGCCAAGTAATATACCTACAAACAGCCCCTTATTGTCAACTGATATAACCGGGATACAAACTAGCGGCACAAAAACAAAAGAAACTCCAAATAATAAATCAAGACTATCTAGCCCTGGGGCAACACCGGTTGATATAATACAGAACAAGGGAACACTCCACCAAGATAACCAGATGGAGAATGCCTTACCCACAGGCAAAAACTTAATCCAACCTGCAGCAAAAGAATGGTCTCCTACTGACAATCAGAATGATACTGAAAATGAGATATCCAAAAAAGCTGCGGAATATCTTGAACTTGGCCGTCAATCATATCAAAGGGGTGAATATGATCGAGCAAGAAAGCTATTTGAACTTGTAGTAAACCTTGAACCTTCATATATAGAAACTTACTATGACCTGGCTGATGTTTTATATATGCAGGGAAATTTCTTAGACGCAAAAAAGAATTTCCTCATATTCTTAAAACAAAGACCTGATCATAAGAATGCCCTGATTGGTTTAATGTGGTGTCATATCAAGCTAAACGAACTTAATGAAGCTAAAGACATTATGAATAATAAGATTAAACAACTAAACAATAGTGAAAAATGGGATGATCTCTTTGATAAAAGATAACACCAGCAAAAGTATTGTACTTTTTTATGAGCGACCTTATTATGGGCCGCTTTTTTTACGTATATACAGCTTATAGATAATTATGAACGAATACATACTAACAAGAGAACAGGTACGTAACTGTGACAAAGTATCTATTGAAAAATATGCTATTCCTGGTATCGTATTAATGGAAAATGCTGGGATTGCTGCAAGCAATATTGCCGAAACAATGCTAATTGACAATTCTGGAAATAGCGTTTGTATAATATCCGGTCCAGGCAATAATGGCGGTGATGGCTTTGTAGTGGCCAGGCATCTGGCAGGCCGCGGAATGCATATCAATATTTTTGCTGTAAGTAATACCGAGAAATATAAAGGTGATGCACTTACAAACCTAATCATTTGTCAAAAAATGGATTTACCCCTTTATACGCTTGACCACATATCAATCGATAGTTTTTTTACCAAAATCAACCAGACAATTGACCAATCTGACCTGATAATTGATGCTTTGCTTGGAACCGGCATGACTACCGCGCCAAGGGAACCGATATCAACGATAATCGATATCATTAATTCAAGCCAGAAACCCAAATTGGCACTCGATATACCCTCTGGCCTGGATTGCGATACCGGTTTGCCGCTGGGAAATACAATACTGGCCAATGAAACAGTTACATTTGCAGCAATGAAACATGGCTTTCAAAATCCAGAGTCTCAAAAGTATACCGGTAAAATCACTGCAGCAGGTATTGGAATTAACACTGAACTTCTGATTTAATATTACGGAACATCTTAACAACATAAAACATATTATCACAATAACTTACAACACATACACACCAGAGTATCATCAACGTACAACCGAGTTTTAGGTTGAGTTAATACAAAATAAACAATATAATAAAGTGCCAATAACAAACTTAGAACTATATACTCACATATGAATTCAAATAAGAAAAAAGTACTGGTACTTGGTATTGACAGCGGAACCTGGGACGTTTTTTTACCTTTTGTAGAAAAAGGTATTATGCCAAGATTAAAAAAACTAATCGATAGCAGCTGCTCAGGTGTTTTAAAATCGACGAATCCACCAATGACTCCCCCGGGATGGACGACTCTAATGACAGGTGTCCATCCTGGCAAACATGGAATATACGGTTTTGAAGATTTCAATTCAGAAACCGGCACTCTTGGCCATGCAAATTCCAATACAATTGCCGTCGAGACTATGTGGAGTTATCTAAGCAGCAAGGGGCAAAAAGTAGCTTCTCTAAATATGCCTATGACATACCCGCCTTACGAAGTAGACGGGGTAATGGTATCAGGATTTGGCTCACCAGGAAACAACAGTAATTTTACCTGGCCACAAAATTTTAAAGATAAAATTTTTGATGCTATCCCAAATTACGATATTTCATTAGGCTGGTCTGGAGCAGAGACGATAAGAAATACCGAAGATCTAAAGCGATCTGTTGATGAGGTAAATCAGCGATTCATGCAAGATCGAAAACTTTTCAGACTTACATGTGACACAGTAGATTGGAATTTGCTGCTGATACAGATTTTCTCTTTTGATGCATTTCTTCATAAAGGCTGGAAATATGTTACTCCTGAATATTGTCAAAACAATCCCAAAAACGCAAAAATAGTCGATACAATGTTTGCTGCAGCAGATGAATTAATCGGCGAGCTGGCTGATTACTGCAACTCCCCTGACCACTTATTCACAATAGTCAGTGACCATGGCCATGGGAAATCCGGAAAATACGAATTTCAGCCTAACCTTCTACTCAAAAAAATGGGATACCTAAAAACAAAACGTTCTATTTCAAGAATGCTGATAAAACTCAAACGCAGCGTTAGAAAACGTGTTACTGGCGTAAAACAAAGAATGTCACTTCACATCTCACAAAAGTTAAAGATCGACATAAAAAAAACAAAAGCTTTTTCTCCTTATGCCAGACACCAGGCAGGAATTTTCATTAACCTTGAAGACAGATCTCCTGAAGGAATTGTCCCTAAAAATGAATATAACACCATGGTGAACGAACTGAGAAATACTATTTCAGAAACAAAACACCCGACAACAGGTGAAAAGATTGTAGATAAAATCCTTACCCCCCAGGAATTGTACCAGAGCAACGATATTGACAACTCAATCCTGGGTGACTTAATTATCATTCCAAAACAATATTGCGAACTCAGTAAATCAACAAAAGGTGATAATTTTATTACAAAAAACGAACTACATGATATCAAAGGTACACATAGACCTGAAGGAATGTACCTTATTAGAGGGATTAATATATCCGAAGGTAAAACTCTTAAAGCTGATATCGCTGATATTGTCCCAACAATTTACGCCCATCTTGGAGTAGAGATACCCCTTGGACTTGATGGAAAAGTTATTAGCGATGCCTTTGAAAGCAAACCGGAAATCATCTATTCCGATGAGCCTATCAGTGGAGTAGATCCTGATAATTTTCTCATGTCTGAAAAAGAAATGGACATTCTCGAAGACCAATTAAAAAATATGGGATATATTTGATACTCAATTCCTATTTTAATCTCAATTAAATCCATACCCCAAATAAGATAATAACAAAATATGACTTCAGAAAATATAAACAAACCAAATGTATTGTGGATAGTAGTCGATTGCTTAAGAAATGACAGGTGTCCAACAGATCAGAATCCTCTCTCATTAAAGGCATGGCCGAAGCTAAGAGAAAATGGTGTCTGTTTTACCCAGGCTTTATCTTCTGCATCCACAACAACACCATCTTTTTCCAGTATGCTTACATCATTGTATTATCTAGCCCACGGTGTATATTCAACTCAAGGTCCGCCAATAAACCCAGATGTAACCAGGTTCCCTGAAATACTCTCTAACAACGGCTATAGCACAAATGCATTTATGACCGGGCCACTCCTGGAATCTCTGGGGCTTACAAAAGGATTTCATAAATACCAGTATAGAACACGTAAAGAAACTATATACCGTGAATGGGGCAAAGATTTTTTTGAATCGTTCGAGAAAATCGCTAAGCAGCAAAATCCATGGTTTACTATGCTGCATTTCTTTGAATTACATAGCCCCATCCAAACAGAAGATAATACCAATGCCCCCAAACATCCCGAACAAAGGTATAATCAAGCATGGCAGCATCTCGATAAAAAAATTGAACAGATAATCAGCATGGTACCGGATAATACTATCGTCGTGCTAACTGCAGATCATGGTGAAGTACTTATTCGCCGCGGACATCGATCAATCAAGAGCTACATAAAGAGAAAATTTCGCAAACTTTTCAATGTATACCATCGTCCAGACGATTGGCGATATCATGGTTTTTTCCCGTTTGACGAACTGCATAGAGTCCCATTGTGCATAAGCGGTCCTGGTCTGCCAAATAATGTTGTGCTTAATCAGCAAGTCAGACATATTGATATCATGCCAACTCTCCTTGAACTTTTAAGAATTGATCTGCCAGAAAACATTCATGGCCGTTCTCTTATGCCTATGATTAATGGCCAAAAAATGAGTAAAGAAGCAGCTTTCTTATATACAGGCAGAAACGATGCTACCAGATACTGGCATGCTGTCAGAACAGAAACTCATAAATTAATTGTGCCGGCCGGACCATTATACACAAATAATACAATCTATCTGTTTGATCTTATTAATGACCCTGATGAAAACAAAAACATAGCCGTAGAGGCTGTTGGTCCAGTATGCGACTTGAGAATTAAACTGGATTCAATAGTGGCCAACATGAACAGATCGAATTCAAATAACGCCGCAGTCAATCCCCAGGAATTCAGCGAAGAAGACAAGGAAGATTTAGAAGCAAAATTAAAAGACCTTGGATATCTATAAGGTTTATTAATAGCCTGCTATTTCTATAATTGAACATGCAGCATATTTTGTAAAATAAAGCCAATTATTGAATCGTGCATAAGCAGAATAACTATCACTGCAATTGATAGAAATGGACCGTATGGAATCTCTCGCTGCTGCTTCGTTATCAACCTGAGAATAGCCCAGCCAATCCCTACAAAAGGAGCAATAAAGAAAGCTATTAAAGGTATATACCAACCAAGAACGGCACCGACACCGGCCATAAGGTGGACATCACCAAGCCCCATAGCTTCTTTGTTAAATAAAATTGAGCCGAAAATACGGGTTGCCCATACTGTTACCGCCCCGATCATAAAACCATATATGCTTCCAAGAGTGCCATTGAGCCATGGATTCTGCTCAAGATACAATTGCCAATTGCCGGCAAGTTCACTCGCATCCTGGCCACCATCTGTACAGAGAAGTTTCATAGCAGCAAAAGCAAGAACCACAGGCATACACAGGAAGGCAAGTTCACGCACCATCTCAGCCCTGACATTGACTTCTGGCTCCGGCTCGTTAAATTCTTTGCCATCGTTTTCAGCTTTATACTTTGCCAGTTCCCACTTTTCCAGCTCCAGGAAGCTGCGACTTATTAAGCCAGACTTCAGAAAAATCAGTGAGATACCAAGCCCAACTGCACTACCAACTGCCAAAGCTCCAGTTTTAGGTGTTGCATAAGGTACCAGAGTATTCCAGTATTCCACCGGCATCATATTATACTCAAGCATACGAGTTTCAAAACCGGAAGCAACAAACCCAATAAATACCATAAAATAACTAATCGATAATGGAATGATAAAATGTTCGGCATCAATCAACGAACCAGCCAGTAGACAGGAAATCAAAACAATATGGGCGACATAAATAATCCATCCGCCCTGTTCGAACTGAGGCAAGTTGTCACGAATGCCAACGACAAAATATAACCAGTATAAACCGGCAAAAACAGCACCTGTTATAAATTCGAAAAAAGGATACTTAAAGGAATAAGGTGTTTTACAATAACGACATTTCCCACCAAGATAAAACCAGGCAAAAACAGGTACATTATCATACCAGCTAAGAGGATGCTTGCAGCTTGGACAATGACTACCTGGCTTAATAAGTGACATTTCCTGGGGTAACCGCCACACAACAACATTTAAGAAACTGCCTATAGAGGCTCCCATCATAAAAAAGAAAATCAGCCAGATAACAGGTGGTACCATCTCGTATCCTAACGTAATGCTTTCGTAAAATAAAAAAACACAGAAGGCCGCTTAATCACGGCTCTTCTGTATTATAGGCAATATATTTAATTTTAACAAGTTGTTCTATATGCTAAGCTTATCGAATAAATACCCTTTAAGCTGATCGGTACTTACGCGAGTCTGCTCCATAGTATCACGATCACGGACGGTCACTGTACCATCTTCATTGGTCTGACCATCAACGCAGACGCAATAAGGAGTTCCAGCTTCATCCTGCCGGCGATAACGACGACCAATTGCAGCCTTTTCATCATAAAAACATGCAAAATGCTTTTTCAGATCGTCGTAGATATTCATTGCCTTTTCCGGCATGCCTTCTTTTTTCACCAACGGCAGAATCGCAACCTTAATTGGAGCCAGCTCTGGATGGAATTTAAAAACGTTGCGTTCTTTACCATCACCCAAATCTTCAACGGTATAAGCATCAACCAGAAATGCCAAAGTACCACGGTCAGCACCTGCAGATGGTTCGATTACATAAGGAATATATCTTTCACGATTTTCTTCCTCAAAAAAGCTTAACGGCCCTTTTGCCCAGTCTTCAGACTCTTCCTTTAATGGGGTAGTGACCGCATCTCGGTTATTTTCTATCCAACTCGTTACAGACCTCATACCTCGCTGATGCTGACGCAAATCATAGTCTGTACGGTTGGCAATACCTTCCAATTCCTGCCAATCGCCTTTACCAAATGGGAAAAGGTACTCAATATCGACACAGCTCTTGGCATAATGGGCAAGCTCATCACTGGCATGATCCCTAAAACGCAGGTTTTCTGGTTTAATGCCAAGCTCTGTATACCAGCTCATGCGGGCTTCTTTCCATTGATCGTACCATTCTTCATCTGTACCAGGCTTACAGAAAAACTCTATCTCCATCTGCTCAAATTCTCGAGTACGGAAGATAAATGCCTTGGTAGTAACCTCATTACGAAAGCTTTTACCAACCTGTGCAATTCCAAAAGGTACTTTAACACGGGTGCTGTCAAGGACGTTTCGATAGTTAGCAAAAATACCTTGAGCTGTTTCCGGACGAAGATACACAGTCATCGCATCATCAGCATTAGCTCCCATCCTTGTCTCAAACATAAGTTTAAAAGGCATTGGCTCTGTAAAATCACCAACAGTTTTACATCCTGGACAAATCTTATCTTTTAGCTCTTCAGCTGTTGAAGCACCTTCTTTGGTATTACCATTTTCATCTTCAAGGTGGTCTGCTCGGGTACGAGTATGGCATTTTTTACATTCTGCGACCAGATCTGCAAATTTATCAACATGTCCGGACGCCTTCCATATCATAGGATGCATTAGAATCGAACAATCGATTCCTACCATATCATCTCTCATCTGAACAACACGTTTCCACCAGGCATTTTTAACGTTCCGTTTCAGTTCGGCTCCAAGAGGACCATAGTCGTAACAACTTGCCAGACCACCATATATATCACTAGACTGGAAAATAAAACCTCTGCGTTTACATAATGAGACCAGATCTTCAAGTTTCTGTAATTTTTCAGACATTTAACATAATTCCTTTATTTTAAGCGACTTACTAAAAAAGGGCAAATATGCCGGGCGACAATAAAGCAACCGGTATATTTTGTCAATAATATTCTAAACCATCCATTATAACTATTTTGCAGGCCATTACATCAATTTTTTACGTAATAACAGACGCAAAAATATATAAAAAAATAATTTTTCTTTCTAAAAATCGACTATTGAACAGACTTGCTTATAGAGAAAAAGATCTTGAACCATTATTGAGTATCATTTAATGATTCATTTAATCCAGTGAAATTCTGAAACTCTTATACTTTTTCTTAGTAAAGATATATAAATAATGAGGTTATCTAAAAGTCTGCTTCTTCAGATACATACCTCAGATTTATGCTATTTAAATGGTATTGCCCATTCGGGCCTATTCTGAAAGTAATAGAATGCAAAAGCAGGAAATACATTTTGATACCACAATTGATATTGGAGAATCTTTTGTGCGCAAAATGCTTGAAGCAGAAAAACGCATTTACTCATTTATCCTGACATTGGTTCACAACACTAATGACGCTGAAGATCTATTACAGGAAACCGCTGCCCTTATGTGGGTTAAATATAATGACAATCAGGACATCAAAAACTTTGCTTCCTGGGGAATGAAAATTGCCCACTACAAAGTATTGCAATATAGACAGAAGAAATACTCCAGTAAAATCAAATTTTCTGATGATGTTTTGGAACAAATTGCAGGCATAACCGAGAAAATTAATGATAACCTGGAAGAAAGATACGACGTCCTGCAGGGATGCTTAAAAAAGCTCAACGAAAAAGATCGAAAATTAATCCTGTTAAAACATACTAAACAGTTGAATACAAAATCAATAGCTGAAAAACTACATATGACTGTTGCCAGTGTATATAAAACTATACCAAAAGTACATGATATACTGCTGCGATGTGTAATGAGAACATTACGGGAGCAGGAGGCAAAATAATGGCAGCAAATAATAAGTATGATCAGTTAAGCAGGTTAATTATAGACCTCATGGACAACAAATGCTCTGAAAAGGAATTTGAACAGTTTCAGGAACTCATTTGTTCAAAACCTGAGTTCATGAGGTATTACGTGGAGTTTGTTTCTATGTTTTCACTTCTGGACAGAAGAGAACATGCTGCAGAATCACCAACTCACATGACTCAAGAAGATACGACAATTGCAATGCTGGATCTCATGGCAAAACAAGAGCTTGAAGCTTCACCTATACAAGAAATAGCTGATACGAAAAATGCTGATAATATAAGAAAAACTCAAATGACAAAAAAGAATTTGAAGTCATATTTCTTTGGAATAGCAGCATTTGTACTTATTTGCTTTGGCGTCCTCTGGCTGGATAAAAAAATTGTTAATTATCATGCAACCAATATTTTGCCAAAACTGGCAAAGATAAGCTGCGAAGTTAAAAGTGATTTTAGGTTCAAGGGGGAAAAACTACACGAAGGCCAATGGCTCTGGCCAGGTGATTACAGTCTTAAAGACGGTACAATTGAATTGGCTTTTGAAAATGGTACAAAAGTAATATTGGAATCGCCTGTAGAGTTTAGTTTGAAGTCACAAGATAAAATCTATCTTAAATTTGGAAGATTATATGCCCAGGTACCGCCACAGGCTGTCGGCTTTGCTATTGACACAAAATACAGCAAAGTTGTCGATCTGGGAACTGAATTCGGCATGATGGTTAATGTCAATGGTGATACTGATCTTCATGTTTACGATGGAAAAACTGCACTGTTTTCCGGTAATGATTCCGGCTACAATTTTAAGCAAACAATTGTTGAAGGTCAGGCTAGAACAGTAGACTCATACAGCGGCAATGTATCGAATATCGCATTAGATGAAGGGGCATTTGCACGAGCTATTGACCCAATTTCAAAACATATCTGGTATGGAGACACAAACATCAACCTCGCTGATATAGTTGGAGGAGGCAACGGATTTGGTACCGGTCAACTGGAGCTAGGAATTAACCCTGATACGGGAAAAAGAGAAACCGGAATAAATCAAGACCGCAAAGTAGAAGGTAAATTCGTTGCTACCAAATATGACAAATATATTGACGGTGTATTTGTGCCGGTTGGAAGCAACCAGCAAATCAGCTCGACCGGAATATTATTCAAAGAATGCCCCAAAACTAACACAAACTTTTATCTAAATATAACAAATGGTAAAGGTAGTGCTGATTGGGCTATAGAAGGAATAGAAACATCCAAACTGGGAAACAGGATTATTGGTACACCCGATTACCCTAGTATATTAATGCATGCAAACCTGGGAATTACTTTCGACTTGAATGCTATAAGAAATGACCTGGCTGATTCCAGATTAACATTTGACAGATTCAAAGCCGATACCGGCTTTACCTCGGCCGGAAACCTTGACAATAAAGGTAAAGCTGATGTTTATGTACTAATTGACGGGAAGATCAAGTACAACCAGTCCGCTATGGATAATTGCAATTCAATTTACAATATTGATTTAGAAATTAAAGAAACAGATCGTTTTCTAACGCTGATATCTACTGATGGCGGCGACCCTGACGATACTTTGATCAGTACCTGGGCAGACTGGTGTGTTTTTGCTAAACCAGAACTGATCCTGAAAACAAAATAATAAAAGTTGACAGACTTTTCCAAAACAGTTTAGTCTGAATATATTTTTGAAAAAGGCGTGTTAAAATACTTAAAAAAGTATTATGTAATTTTAGTGTCCTCTTTTAATAAGGAGAGTCTATTATGAGAACAGGAATTGCTGGTTTGTTTTTGAGTTGTTTATTATTTTGCAGTACTACTTTTGGTGCAGTAGGCAGCGTCGAACAAAAAGTATGGTTAAATCAAGGTGGAATAGACACACTTGATCAGGCAATTGCATTTGTTCAAGCTGAAGAATACGTTCCAGATTTTATTTTAGTTCGCTCTGAATTAACCTGGAACGGAGTTGGCGGCTATGATGATTATGTAAGTAAAACATATGGATGGATTACCCCTCCTGCTACCGGCGACTATATATTCTATCTTTCAAGTGATGACGAAGGCGCTTTATTCTTAAGTTCAAATGCAAGTGAACCTACTGGTGATTACATCTGTAGTCTTGAAGGTGACGCAAACTCTCAATGGTCTGGCTATCAAGGCTATTATGCATTTCCAGAACAGATTTCAGATCCTGTCACACTGGAAGCCGGTAAATATTACCGCTTCTATGTTGCTCATTGTGAAGGATATGGCGGCGACCATCAGTCAGTAGCCTGGACCGGTCCTGGCATTTCTTCACCTACAGTTATCGCTAATGAATATATCAGAAGCAATGCTGATATTGCCGGCGGCGTTGAACCGGTTGATGGTGCAGATAATGTCAAAGACGGTCTTCTATCTTGGTTTGAACCGACAACAATCGAAGCTGTTTCTTACAATGTTACTCTCTTTGCCGATCCAAATATTGAATATACAGGTATAACAGCTACCGAACTGGACCTTGGTAATATTGGTAATGGAAATCTCTTACAATATAACACCGAATACACATGGCGCGTTGATGCTGTAGAAGCTGACAACACCGTACACAAAGGTGAACGTACAACATTCACAACAAACAATGGTATTCCTACCATTACCAGCCAGCCAGGAAACAATCAGGCTAAAGTTGGTAAAGATGCTTCTTTCTCCATTGCAGCTGAATCTATTGACCCATCAACAATTTCTTATGAGTGGTTCAAAGTTAAAGAAAGCGGAGATGTTTCAGTTGGTACTGGCAATGTATTGGAGATAACCGAAGTCGAATATGCAGATAAAGGTTCTTATTATTGTACAGTTTCTAATGATATAGGCTCTGAAACAAGTAACACTGTAACTCTATTCGTAACTCGCGGATTAGTCCATCGTTTCAGTTTCACTGATGACCCTAACGACTATGTTGGTGGCGCTGTAGGTAAAATTATTGCTCCAAATAATAATGTAACTATTGAAAACGGACAAGCCGTATTTACAAATAACAGTGGATACAGTTCAAATAGCGGTAATATTGGCTACATTGATCTGCCTAATGGTATGATTTCTTCTCTGGGTAAAGAATTTACTTTCATTATCTGGTTCACATGGGGTGGACCTGAAACCCAAAACTGGGAACGCGTATTTGACTTTGGTAGTAGTAATGAAGGTGAAGACATATCTTCCGGTGGCAATACATCAAATTATATATTCCTGACACCAAGAGCTGACGCTTTAAATAACCCAATGCGTTTTGGCTTCACTAATAACGCTGCAGGTCTGGGTGAAAAAGTCGTTAACTGGACACAACCTGCACCTGTTAATACTGAAATTTGTGTAGCCATTACCTGGAGTGAATTTGATAACAAATCAAAGGTATATGTAAATGGTGCAAGTATTTCAGACGGTACAGCCCTGCATGTAACCCTGGCAGAATTCAATGACGTAAACAACTGGCTTGGACGCGCACAATGGGATGACGCCGGATTTACTGGCTCAATCAATGAATTCCGTATTTATGACGAAGCCCTGTCTCCAGAGTGGATTACTGAGCATTATACAACTGGTGCTGATGAAGTTCCAACTAATGCATGTATTGATTCTCCAACAGCAGATGTTAATGGTGATTGCCGTGTAAATCTAGAAGACCTCGGCATGCTGGCAGCAGAATGGCTGGCATGTGGATGGCTCGACTGTGACTAATAAATCTTAACTTCACTAGTTTTTTCGTTCCGGTGGCGCAAGCTGCCGGAGCGATTTTTTTTGTACTTATTTTGTATCCCAAAGCAAAATAACCATTAAAAAAGAAGCGTTTAACATATTGCAATATATGCCCTTCCATAAAAAGCTCTCTTCCGGCAAGAAAAATAATATAAATATTTCCAAAAAAACTACTTTTTTGTCACTTATCATTAATAACCTGCTAAAACCATAAAAACCTTCATAAATTAGTTTACAAATTAAGAAAAAACTACATTAATAGTAAGGTAATACAGTTTTACGTTCTGTTTAGCTTACATGTTATTAAGGCTAATTAAGTAATAAATATTTATAAATTGTTTTAGATGAAAGGTAATTAATGATGAAGAAAAGTTTACTAGTGAATTCCCTGTTAATTACTGCAATATGCTGCGGGTTTATGACCAGCACATGTTTTGCATGGAAAATGGCAGAATGCCCAATTGTTACAAAATGGGGCAAAAATGTTACTCCTGATAATGCCTGGCAGGAATACCCTCGTCCGGCAATGAAACGTGACACATGGACAAATCTTAATGGCTTATGGGATTATGCTATTACCAGTAAAGATGCCAGTGCCCCGGATAAATATGATGGTAAAATACTTGTTCCTTTCGCCGTTGAAGCTGCTTTGTCTGGCATAAGGAAACGTGTTACCGAAAATGACGCAATCTGGTATAAACGTACCATAAATGTCGACAAAAACACAAAAAGAACATATTTGCTAAACTTTGAAGCTGTTGACTATCAAAGTACTGTCTGGGTTAATGAAACAAAAGTTGGTGAAAACACTGGTGGAAATCTTCCGTTTTCTTTTGATATTACTAAAGCTCTTAAATCTGGAGAAAATACTATCAGCTTGAAAGTTACTGATGCTACCAATGCAAAAGGAACTTACCAGCTACATGGAAAACAAATGCATAACCCCCAAGGCATCTGGTATACTCCAGTATCCGGTATCTGGCAAACAGTCTGGTTGGAAGAAGTTCCTAAGAAATATATCAAGTCTCTAAAAATCACGCCAAAAATAAGCGGGGAAGTTACTATTGAAATTGATGCTGTCGGAAATCCAAAAAGAATGTCTGTTGTTGCTTCCTTAAAAGGCAAAGAAGTTGCCAAAGCACAAAGCAGCAATGGCATATTCAAACTTCAAATTTCATCTCCTAAACTCTGGACTCCAGAATCTCCAACTTTATACGATCTGGATATTACAGTAGGCAGAGATACAGTCCAATCATATGTAGGTTTGAGAGAAACTTCATTTGCACCTGATGCTAACGGTAACCTGCGTTTCACTCTTAACGGCAAACCTTATTTCCATTGGGCAACCTTAGACCAGGGATGGTGGCCGGACGGGCTACTGACCCCTCCATCTGATGAAGCCATGGCTTATGATATAAAATTCCTGAAAGCCGCGGGCTTCAATACTATTCGTAAACATATTAAGGTTGAACCTCGTCGTTACTATACTTATTGCGATCAAATTGGTATGCTAATGTGGCAAGACCAGGTAAGTAACTGTCAAGGCGGACATCAGCCAAGGTGGACCTTCCTGCAGCCAAATCCTGAAACCATTGTATGGCCAAAAGAAGCACACGCTCAGTATATGAAAGAACTTAAGCTGATGATAGATACTTTATACAGTCATCCTTGTATAGTTCAATGGGTTCCATTTAACGAAAGCTGGGGGCAGCATCAATCAATGGAAGTAGGCAAATGGATTACAGAATATGATCCAACTCGTCAGGTTAATATTTGCAGCGGCGGTAACTGGCATCCGGTTGGGCATGTCGTTGATAATCACTCTTACCCTCATCCAAGCTTTCCTTTTGACCAGGGTAAAGGCGGCCGTTTTGACGGCTATGTAAAAGTAGTAGGTGAGTTTGGCGGCCATGGATTCCCGGTTGAAGGTCATCTCTGGAATCCTGGGATAAGAAACTGGGGTTATGGCGGTTTGCCAAAAGACCAGGACGAATGGAAACAACGTTATGCCACTTCTATCAATATCATGTGCGGCTTAAAAATGCGGGGAATCTCCGGCGCAATCTACACACAGACTACTGACGTCGAGGGTGAAATCAATGGTCTTCTTACCTATGACAGAGTAGAAAAAGTAGATACAGCATGGCTGAAAAAATTATCTGATATGCTGCTTAAAACTCCCGATGAAGCTAAACTGGTAACTCTTCTGCCAACTACCAGCGAAAAAACTGAGAAATGGAAATATTCCTTATCTGAGCCAGATAATAACTGGATGAAACCATCATTTAATGATTCAGCATGGAAATCTGCTGATGCTGGTTTTGGTACAGAAGGTACCCCAAATGCACCGGTAAAGACTACCTGGAATACTAACAATATCTGGATCAGAAAAAGTTTCAATATAGCAGAAATACCTGATGGTTTAGCTGTTCTAAATATTTACCATGATGAAGATGCTGTTGTATACCTTAACGGTAAAAAGATTGCTGACCTGGCTGGGTACACTTCAAATTATGCACCTATCATCCTGGATGTTGATGCTAAATCAGCCTTAAAGACTGGTAAAAATACAATTGCTATTCATTGCAAACAGTCTTCAGGCGGGCAGTTTATCGATGCCGGAATTTCTACTATAACCGGTAAATAGATTACCAATCCTCCTTTTTCAGAAAGCATAGCAGTTTATACTACTGCTATGCTTTTTTATTTACACCGGTCTCATCAATATAGAATACACAACAACGAGTTAGCATTAAAAAAAGCTGTCAACGTTCTGCTGACAGCTTTTATATCTCTTTCAAAAATAATTGTATAATTAACAATTATCATTCTATTGATATCATTGGCCCTGCCTGGCTCTCGGCCATTTTAGCCTTGACAATATTAACAATTGACTCAGATGGACACTGGAAAGAAATATTAACAGCATCGCCGTCAGCTAATACTTTAATATTTTGTGCATATTGCATCATTTCAGGAGACTGGCTGGCTGCTGACATAACTAAAAATTGGAGCATGCCGTTTACCTGCCCTTGCAGTGCTTGAGCTGCTGTTGAATCTGTCACAGACAATTTGGCAGTAATAAATGTATTACCTGCGGTTTCACCAATAAAGCAAGATACAGAATTGACATCCTTTACCATCTGAACCTGCGGATTATTTGCTGCCACATTTCCTAAATCTAATTCTGAAATATTAATTGATAAAATACTTCCAGCTGGAACAACTGACATATCTGAATATTTCCCAGATTTTGAACTAATTGTTTTGGTTGCTTTTGTTATATCATCATTACCGGCAACGACAACTGTCTTTCCATCAAGAAAACAAAATTCAATTTTCTCTTCGCTATTTTCACCCTTTGTCAGAGTATAAATCTTATTGGAATTCTTCATAGTTGATTTAATATCAACATCTTCGCCAGAACTTTCTTCTTTTATCATATTTATAATACTATCTGGTTTCAAAACTTCACCCAGAGTTTGAATTATAAACACACCCTTCCCTTCCATGTCCGGTTCAAATGCATCAGAATATACTGTCACCGATGCCATTTCTTTTGAAGGATCAAATCCCAGCTTCTCTGTAACTTCTTTCATTGGATTTTCATCTGAATCTTTGAGCTCACTCAAAATATCCATATATGGAGAACTTCGAAAAGCATCAAAATCGGCATGAAAAACAACTTTGGCATCGTCTGGAATAATCTTACTATTTACAGGGGCAGCCAGAACCATAGAGCCATAACTAACTACTGACAAAACAAGGACTAACAACTTCTTCATTTAATAATCTCCATATAGAAAAAAGTAAAATAATAATTAACAAACTACTGATTATACATACAATTGTAACTGAAGTTACAAAATAATAAAAAAACTTCGACCATATAATTGATCGAAGCTTTTATTAACAATAGAAAACAGCTGTTAAACTGAAAATACAGTTTAAGTTGTCTGTGACATTTCTTCTGACTCTTCCTGACCAGAATCCGGTGAATTATCTTCTGTCTTAAATCCTTCAAAGTGAAGGCTGTCATCCAAAACAGAAACCTTAATAAGGTCAACTCCTTCAAAATCATTCATCAGGAGTTTTTCACTTAATGGATCTTCAACATGACGTTCAATTGCACGACGCAACGGACGAGCACCAAACTCAAGATCATATCCTTTATCTATCAAGAACTCTTTGGCATCTTCACAAAGTTCAAGACTGAGCCCTCTATCTGCCAGACGTTTAAATACCTTATTCAATTCATAATTCACGATAATTTCGAGATTTTCACGAGTAAGAGACTGGAATACAATCAAATCATCAAGACGGTTCAAAAATTCCGGACGGAAGAAGCGTTCTGCCTCTTTATGTAAAATGTCTTTCATTCTTTCATAGTTAGTTTCAGCGTCACGTTTGCCAAAACCAAAACCACTACCACCCTGATTCTTGATCAGGTCTGCACCAATATTACTTGTCATAATCAGAATAGTATTTCTGAAGTCAATATGACGACCAAAACTGTCTGTCAAACGACCTTCTTCCATTACCTGTAACAGCATATTAGTTACATCACTATGAGCTTTTTCGATTTCATCCAGCAATACAACTGAGTATGGTCGACGACGAATACGTTCTGTCAGCTGACCACCCTCTTCAAAACCAACATATCCTGGAGGCGCTCCTACCAAACGAGATACATTATGTTTCTCCATATACTCACTCATATCAAGCTGAATAAGTGCATCTTCATTTCCAAATAAGAATTCAGCCAACGCTCTTGCAAGCAGAGTCTTACCAACACCGGACGGTCCGACAAAGATAAAACAGCCCATTGGACGTTTTGGATCTTTCAAGCCGCTTCGACTGCGACGGATACATTTTGCCACAACCTTAATAGCCTCATCCTGGCTGACAACTCGTTTATGCAGCTCATTTTCAAGCTCTAGTAAACGCGCAACCTCTTCTTTCTTGAGCCTGGTCAAAGGTACTCCCGTAATCATACTAACTACTTCGGCAACTACCTCTTCATCAACCAGACCTTCAGACTCGTTGTTGTCTTCACGCCACTTTGTCTGCATCTCTTCTTTTTTCTGCTGCATCTTCTGAGCTTCATCTCGAAGCAAAGCAGCACGTTCATAATCAGCATTCTTTACAGATTCATCTTTTTCGATCTGTAAACGCTCGATCTCTTTTTCAATTTCTGTTAAATCTGGCGGCTTGGTCATTGTAGCCAACCGAATACGGGCACCTGCCTCATCCAGAACGTCAATTGCCTTATCTGGAAGACAACGCCCAGTAATATATCTACTCGAAAGTTCAACTGCAGCATCAAGAGCTTCGTCGGTTATACGAACCCTATGATGCGCCTCATAATTATCTCTCAACCCCCTAAGTATCTCAAGGGCTTCTTCTTTAGTTGGAGGTTCGACCAGAATTGTCTGGAATCGACGTTCTAGTGCCGCATCTTTTTCAATATATTTTCGATACTCATCTAAGGTTGTGGCACCAATACACTGAATTTCACCACGACTTAAGGCCGGTTTCAAAACATTTGATGCATCTATGGCACCTTCTGCTCCACCAGCACCAACCAGAGTATGAAGCTCATCAATAAACAGAATTACATTCTTAGCTCGTTTAACTTCATTCATTACTGCCTTGATGCGTTCTTCAAACTGGCCTCGATATTTAGTACCTGCAACCATCATTGCCAGGTCAAGAACTACCAAACGGCGACCGGCAAGAATCTCCGGTACATCATGGGCAATAATCTTCTGTGCCAAACCTTCTACAATAGCAGTTTTACCTACACCGGCTTCACCTAGTAATACCGGATTATTCTTAGTACGACGGCATAAAACCTGAAGTACGCGTTCAATCTCATTGCTTCGACCAATTACCGGATCCAACTGACCCTGTTTTGCCAGTTCAGTTAAATCTCTACCAAAGCTGTCCAACGCAGGTGTTTTACTCTTTGCAGATTTTTGCGACGAGCCTGGACCTCCCATTGATTCGGTTGAACCTGTCTGATCGCTGCTTGTACTCATCTCTGTACTTTCCAGTCCTGCTCCAAGTAAATTCAAAACCTCTTCTCTTACTTTTTCAAGCTTTAAGCCGAGATTCATTAATACCTGTGCCGCAACACCTTCACTTTCACGAAGCAAACCAAGTAGCAAATGCTCTGTGCCGACATAGTTATGATTTAACGCCCTGGCCTCCTCAATAGCATATTCAATTACTTTTTTGGCGCGAGGAGTCTGGGGAAGCTTGCCCATAGTTACCATGTCAGGTCCACTTTTGACCAGTTTTTCGATCTCAAGGCGGACTTTGCGCAAATCTACATCAAGGTTCTTTAACACATTAGCGCCCACCCCACTACCTTCACGAACCAGGCCGAGAAGGATGTGCTCGGTTCCAATATATTCGTGATTAAACCTTTGTGCTTCCTGATTAGCCAGAGCCATTATTTTTCTGGCCCGGTCTGTAAATCTTTCAAACATTTCAATCTCCAGTCAATTTTGAGCTAAATAAACTCAAATAATTTTGGTATTACCCGAAATTTACGTATAAAGTTAAATACGTTATATTTTAGTTTTATTCTACCATATTCTGGTAGGTGTTATTGTTTTACTTCTACTCATATATATCATTTGATAATTCTATCTGCTTTTGCCTAAATTATCAAGCAGCGTAATTTATTATGTCTTCAGCCTTATCTGGGCCGCCCAATAATGGTTTTTTCATTAGAATTATCACAATAAGCCTGGTTTAAGGATTAATGCTAATGCTCAGCTATATCTATCGGCAAAATTCTGTCTTTGGTTTGGTAACTTATCAGCTATTTCTAAACATTAATATTGTTTTGAATACTTATTCCGATAATCTGGCAAACTAATATTTATAACTATATTTAATTATATCTTGGTTATAATTTTTTTTCCTGTAAGTAAGTCTAAATACCTGATAAACAGCAATTATTATAGCTTTTTGTTAATTTATAATCATTATTACGGTTGGGTAAAGCAAGAAATTATTAATACTTAGTTGAAATAGCTGAGATAGTTGATATAGGTAAGATTTTATCATATATTTTATTGATAATTTATATAATGCAAAGATATAAACACTCAAACACGTATTATATCTCCTTATATTAAAAACACTTATAAATTACCAACAATGATAAACGACTTCGAGCAGGCATAATTAACAGTAAAGGTTAAATAATGAGCATATTTAGTACAAAATCAAACCCCATCGGAATTGATTTCGGCAGAGCCAGTCTGAAAATGGTTCAGATGAAATCCGGTGGCCAGGAAGTGATAGCAGATAAACGAGAAGTTCCTGCTGAAGCACGTCGCGACCCGGTTGCATATTACCAATGGGGTACAAAAGCTATAAAAGATATGCTTACCAAAAAACCTTTTAAAGGACATATTGTAAGAAGCAGCCTTTCAGCTGGCCAGGTGGAAATATGTCATCTTAGACTTGACAAAATGTCACAAGATGAACTCAAAAAGATTATCCAATTTGAAATACGCGAAAAAGTATCATTTGACACTGAAAATGCTATGATTCGCCATATAGTTGCCGGTGAAGTATTTGACAGCAAAGAAAACTCAACAAAATTGGAAGTAATTGTACTTGTGGTTTCCAATAAGAATCTGTTTTATCATATTAAATGCCTGGAAAATGCAAAACTGGAAATTGATAACGTTTCTGTACCAGCTGTCATATTACCTGAAGTCTACAAAAATGCCGGATTCCAAAACCAGGACCGGGTAATGTTTGTTGACATAGGGTACGAATCTGCATGGGCGGTTATATCAAAAGGGGAAAATGTCACATTTTGTCGTAACATCCAATCTGCATTTGATAAAAATGATAAGACCACTCTAAATAGTCAGGTATTGCTGGAAGAACTAAAAGCATGCCTTAGATACCATGACATGATCTGGGAAAAGGAACCGGTAACTAAAATACTATTTACCGGGGGATATGCCGGAAACAATCAGCTTGTTAATGAATTTGCCAATCGGTTAGGGCTTGAAATAAGTTCCTGTCATTTACCGGTTGACTTTGAAAATGGACTTTTGCCTGACTCCCAGTGGTCAATTGCTTATGGGGTAACACAACTATGAAAAATGATATGAACTTTTTACCGGAAGACTACTTAGAAAAAAAAGCTCAGCAGCGTACCAATATCATCTGCTTGTTGCTCTTTGTTGTAGTAATATCAGCAGTAAGTATTGGCTGGTTCATAACAGAAAAGAGGCGACGAGTAATGGTTTCTGAGCAGGCTGAAATGGCTCAAAAAATGACATTAGCTGCCGAATCATTGAAAAAACTTGATGACCTTGAAAAGAAAAAGTTACAAATGAAAGAGAAAGCTGAATTAAGCGCTATGCTGACAGAACCTATCCCAAGATCTCTCCTTCTAGCTACTGTAACTAACAACTTGCCAAGCGGCGTTTCACTGATTTCATACGAATTGGAAAGCAAGGAAATTAAACAGTCTGAACCGCCGGTAACTAAAAAGAAAATCAAAACAGCAAGTAAGAAAAAAGAAGACGAAAAACCGAAAATCAAACCTAAAAAGTTTGAAACTGTTATAGATTTTATTGGTGTGGCAAATAGTGACTTAGAGGTTGCGCAACTAATAAAAGATTTGAGTAAATCCCATTTACTCTCAGCTGTATCGCTCAGCTATTCAGAAGAATTTGTTAAAAATGACATGAATTATCGCAAATTTGAAATCAACACTTCTATCTCTCCTGAAATCAGGGCAACAGAAGAAGATGTATTATGGGCAAGACAGCAGCACATGAATCGTTCAGCTGATCAGAAGATTAACATGGCTGACAAAAACGGTATGATGAAATTTTTCGGCAATTTCCTTAAATAGTCGAATTTTGTTAACAGGAGAAAAACTATGAAATTTGGTTTACGCGAATTATTATTCTTCGGTCTGCTGGCAGCAATTCCTATTGGATCGTGGTTGTGGATCTTTAAACCGGCTAATGCTAACTGGGTCGAACATCGTGAAAAATTCAATCAGCAGCAAACTAAACTCGAAGAACTAACACAAGCTCTTCAGAAAATTGATGACTTAAATGCTGAAGTGGAAAAACTGGCTGAAGCAGTAGAATTTTTTGAAAATAAATTACCACAACAACATGAAATACATAAAGTTCTGGAAGATGTAACTAAAATCGCTGATAGCCAGAAACTGGAAACCAGATTATTTAAGACCAATAAAACCAAACCATTCTCAGTTTATAATGAACAGCCAATTGAAATGGAACTTTACGGCAACTTTGAATCATTCTACCAGTTTCTTCTAGAGCTTGAACAGATGCCGCGTATAACAAAAATAAGTGAAATGGAAATCGAAAAGGACCAGAATGTTCCTGGGGCAATGACGGTTAAATTCACTTTAAGCATCTATTACGACAATAAAGGATAAACAGGCAGAATATTTCTGAGTACACTCAGGATAATACACCTTGCGTTTGAAAGGTATAGACATGAATTTCTTTGAAGATCAAAATCAAACAAACGAAGCATCAGAACCACAAAATATACAGCAGGAAACATTAATTGACCTGACTGAACCAATAGAAGGTGACAGTGCTTTTGTTATTACTTCTCAGAATAGTAACAGAAACACATACATTTTATTAGGTGTATGCATCGCTGCTATAGTTGCGACCTGGCTGATTGGTTTTCAACATAAAAAACCTGAAACCGAAGAAACCGCCCAAACTGATACAACACAACTTGATATAGCCCTGGCAAAACTGATAGGAGCAAAAAACCTGGAAAACTCTGACAATTTAGTAAAAACATTTTATGAAATGCCGGGGACAAAGCAGGTAAAACTGGAAGAGCTTAACAAAAACCCGTTTATTCACAAAGTTAAACCTGCTCCTGAAGTTAAAGACCAGGATGTAATTAATAAAAAAATCGAAAGAGAAAAACAACTTGCTGAAGAAATTAATGACTTAAATCTAAAATCAATACTAAAAGGTTCTGATGGAGATATTTGCCTGATTAATGGAATCCTTTACAAGGTTGGTGACTTTGTGACTGATTCCTTCAAGATAGTAGAAATAAAAATAGATTCAGTTGTTCTTGAGGCAGACGACTGGCAATGCGAACTTGAATTATAGGCAAATATCAGGGCAGAATATATGTTTGACAAAAAGAATAATGAACAATTTAATCCATCATTGATAACTCCGAAGCAAGTTGATGATAACATTGCCAGCAATGTTTCTTCAGCTAGACCGGCAATCTCTACAATTGATGACAGGTTATGCGCCAAGGTAAACATTGACAGCAAAACACTGGCACAAGCCAAAAGTCTGCGTCAAAAGCAACCTCGAAAAAAACTTGGTCAGATTTTATTAGAGATGGATGCTATCAGTGAAGATGTACTTCAGGAATGCCTGGCTGAACAGTACGATTTGCCATTTTTGGATCTTAATATTGAAATAGTCAATCCAAATGCAATGGCAATTTTGGATAAAGCATTTATTGAACAACACAATGCTTTACCTTTTGACATTAAAGACGGCTGGTTACTGCTGGCTATGACCGATCCGACTGATATCTTCTTACAGGATGAAATTCAGCGGAAAGCCGGAAAGCCTTTGAAAATCTTTGTTTGCACAGAAAAGTCAATCAAAGAAATTCTGGCTCTCAGCAATAAAGACAACAACGAACAAAATCTTCAGGTTGATTCAATCATAGAGGATATGGATGCTGAAGAAGTTGAAGTTGTTGAAACTGAAGAAGAAGACCTGGCAGATCTTGAAGAAGCTGCCGGTGATTCTCCTATAATTAAATTTGTTAACTACTTAATTGTAAACGCTATACGTGAGGGTGCCTCTGATATACATATTGAACCGGGTGATAAAAAACTAAAAGTAAGATACCGTATTGACGGCATTTTATTTGAAATAATATCGCCTCCACATACTATGCTTGGTGCGGTTACTTCCCGTATCAAAATTATGTCGAACCTGGATATCGCTGAACGGCGTGTTCCACAGGATGGCCGTATGAGAGTTGTAATCGATAATCGAAATATTGACATGCGCGTTTCTACTCTGCCGACAGTTCACGGCGAGAAAGTAGTTATGCGAGTTCTTGACGGGGCCAGTGCTGCACGTACTCTCAACGACCTTGATATGGATGAAGATACAAATATTATTCTGGCAAACAATATTCAACGTCCACATGGAATAATACTTGTAACCGGGCCTACCGGATCAGGTAAAAGTACTACCTTATACGCTGTACTGAGATCTCTTGATCGGGCTAAGATGAACATATCAACCGTTGAAGATCCCGTTGAATACCAGCTTGATGGTATCAACCAGGTACAGGTCCATGACAAAATCGGTATGAGCTTCGCTGCGGCACTTCGCTCTCTTTTACGTCAGGACCCGGATGTAGTAATGGTAGGTGAAATTCGCGACCAGGAAACTGCCAGAATAGCCATCCAGGCATCACTTACCGGCCACTTGGTTCTTTCCACTCTCCATACTAATGATGCCCCAAGCAGTATTACCAGACTAATAAATATCGGTATCGAACCGTTCCTGATTTCCGCTTCTCTCAATGCCGTACTCGCACAACGTTTAGTACGTAGAATATGCACAGATTGTAAATCAGAAATAGAACTTCCTGCAGAACAAAATATGTTTCTTCAGGCTCATGGATATAATGTGGAAAAAGCATATGCCGGTGCCGGCTGTGACAAATGCCGTCATACCGGATACCAGGGACGTATCGGCATCTACGAACTACTTGCAATTGATGACGTTTACAGGGATATCATTACCGGCAATCCAACAGTAATCGAAATGCGCCGCCTATGTAATGAACGCGGAATGGTGTCCTTGCGAGGTTCTGGATTTCGACTTGTAAAAAATGGAATTACCACCGTCGAAGAGGTTATGAGAGTAACCGTTGACGCTATTTAGAAACATATTTAATTCATAAAACTGAATATCAGGCTGACATTTTGAGTCACTAGCTTATAAAAGGCAGAATACTTTTATTTAACGGAGATTAAAAAATGTCAGACCTGCATAAAATATTAACTGAAGCACTCGAATCTAAAATTTCTGACGTACATATCATCTGCGGACTTCAGCCGCTAATGCGTAAAAATACTATCCTTGAGGAAGTAGAATATCCTGTAGTCACTCCTGAAACTGCAGAAGAAATGCTCAAGGAAATAGTACCGCAAGATCGTTTCGATGAATTTATGAAGAAACGCGACCTCGACTTCTCTACAGAAGTTACAGGAAAAGGGCGTTTCCGTGTTAATGCTCACTATCAACGAGACAGTATAGCAATCGCATTTCGTTCTATTTCTGATAAAGTTCCTCCTTTGGAAAATCTGAATTTACCTGAAGCTGTAGATAGACTTGTTGACTTGCCTCGCGGATTGATACTAGTTACGGGTGATACCGGTTCTGGTAAAAGTACAACAATGGCATCGGTCATCAACGAGATGAATAAAAAATATCGTAAGCATATTATCACTCTTGAAGACCCGACAGAATATGTTCTCAAAAGTAATCTGTGTGCTATCGAACAGCGTGAGATTGGTAGTGACTGTCCAAACTTTGCTTCTGGTTTACGCCACGCCCTGCGTCAGGACCCGGATGTAATATTAGTGGGTGAAATGCGTGACCTGGAAACTACATCATCTGCTATTACTGCAGCTGAAACCGGCCACCTGGTATTCAGTACATTACATACAATGAATGCTTCACAGACTATCGAGCGTATTATTGATATTTATCCATCAGGCCAGCAGAACCAGATAAGGTCTATGTTGGCTAACACTTTGCAGGCGGTATTAAGCCAGGTGCTGTTCCGCAGAATTGATCAGCCGGGTATGATTCCAGGAGTTGAAGTAATGTTATGTACTCCTGCGGTTAGAAACTGTATCCGGGAAAACAGGATTTTCGAAATTCCAAATATTATCGAAACATCACGCGCTATCGGCATGCAGACCCTGGATTACTCTATTGCACAATTATGCCTTAACGGAAATATTGACAAGACAGATGGCTTGGCACATGCATCCCATCCTGAAAAGATTCGACAGGTACTTGGAATCAAAAACGCCGGATAATATAAATTAATTAATTTTACTGTTCTGATTGAATACTTAAAGGAGAACAGAGATGAATTTTCGCTATGAACTAAAACAACCAAACGGCCAGATAAGCTCTGGAACAATAGCTGCCGCAGATCCAACAGCTGCTGCCAAAATGCTCAAAAGCCAGGGCGGATATGTACTAAACCTATCTGAAATAGTTGAAAACACAGATAGTTTTATCCAGAAAATACTTAACTTCAAAGTTGAACCTGGACCATCTCAGAAAGATGTACTTAACTTTACCAGCCAGCTGGCTGTTATGATCAAGGCAGGTATTAGTATAAGGCCGGCTCTTGATGCTATCGCAGACCAGGTCGAAAACACAAAATTCAGAGGTATACTAAACCAAATTAAACTTGATATCGAGTCAGGCAAGAGCTTTTCTGAATCACTGGCAAAATACCCCAAAACTTTTCCACCTCTTTATGTCAACATGGTAAAGGCATCGGAATTGTCCGGTTCTTTTGGTACGATGTTGGAACGTATAGCGACATATCTAGAACAGCAAATCGAAACAAGATCACAAGTCAGAAGTGCTATGGTATACCCAATTATCATTGCAGTTATGGCAGTTGTTACGATTGTATTCCTGCTGACCTTTGTATTGCCGCGTTTTGTAGTGGTATTCCAGGGCAAAGAAGATGCTTTGCCGACTCCGACAAAAATCATCTTGTTCCTTAGCTATTCATTCCGTCAATACTGGTATATCATTTTAGGTGCTGCTATAGGTATTGTGTGGCTGTTCTTATGGGCTATTAATACCAGCGCCGGACGCTACTGGTGGGACTACAGCAAACTAAAAATACCTATTATCAGAAAACTATGTAATTCGCTGTATATCTCAAGGTCCATGCATACTATGGGTGAGCTGGTTAATGCCGGAGTACCAATGCTTGACACTCTTCATATTACTGCAAATATTGCTGGTAATACCATCTACAAACGTATGTGGCATCAAGTATATATCTCGGTTAAACAAGGTAAAAAAATATCCACACCGCTTAGTCAGTGTGCTCTGCTGCCTAATAGTGTTATACAAATGATCAGTTCCGGTGAAGAAAGTGGTAAGCTCGCTGAAGTTATGGGAGATATTACCGAATTCTACCAAAGAGAACTAAAAAATGTTATCCGTACTGTAACTTCTATGATCGAACCGCTGATGATTGTCATGATGGGTGGTGTTGTAGGTTTTATCGCTATGAGTATAATCCTGCCTATCTTCAAGATGTCAAGTATGGTTAAAGGATAGAAAAACATGAAAAAAAGAAATAACAAAAAAGCCTTCACACTTGTCGAAATGGTTATTGCTATCAGCATTGTAGGCCTGGGCATTACCGGACTTATGTTCTCTATGGCTGCCGGAACCAGTGTTAATGAATATGGCGGAGAACTGTCAGATGCGGTTTTTCTTGCTGAACAGATAGGTACTATTATCGACCAGACAGCATTCAATGACCTCTCTGACCTTGACAGTATCTCGCTAACCGGGGTAGATAGTGATTATAACCCGATACCCGGCATGGAAGCTTTCACCCAGGCAATCTCCGTCCAACAGGTTAGTATGCCAAATATGGCTGCTTCATCAAGCGATCCACCTGAAGCTTACCTTGTAACTGTTACGGTTACAAATAACGGTCAGACAATGGTAACTAACAAATGGCTCAAAACTGCACCGTAGTTATGATTATATAATTAAAGTTGTTCTACTTATTCAAAAGTAGATTTTAATCACCAGAGGCAGACATTATTAACATTTTATTTACTGGTGAAATTATGAAAAAAACAAATAACAAAAAAGCTTTCGTTTCAATAATGGCCTTATTCTTTCTGATCACATTTTCGGCCCTTGCCGTTACGTTTATCAGCGCAACAAGTATGAATAAGGAAATGTCAGAAAACCACCAGGCAATGTCAATTGCTCAAGTATCAGCTGAAAACGGACTTCAATTTTTCCGCAGGCTTATCAATGGCTGGACTCCACCGAGTACATGCTATACTGACAAAAACTATGTTACCTATGACGACTCCGTAACAGCTTTCAGCTCTCTTTCCAGTCATATCGCTGCGATACTCAATAATTCTACAGTAATGACGGGAAACTTAGTCATTACCAGCGACCAAATCATTATTCCTGACATTCAATTGTCAAACGATATTAACTCAACCTTCAATCTTATTTGCAATCTTTCAGATTCGACAGAAACCGAGCGTAAGATAATTGTAACTTCTGAAGGAAATGCCGATAGTATCTCACGCAAAATAATGATTGCTTTTGACATATGCAAAAGTGCTGATGTACTCGAATATGCCATTGCCAGCCGTGGCCGTATCTGGCTTACCGGCGATTCCACTATCGACGGCGATCTTTACAGCGCCTGGGACAATATCGCCTGTTCGCCATTCAATGTCACCAGCGACTCTACTGTAAATGGTACAATAAATACCGTGTTTACCAAACAGCAGGTTATGAATTCCAGCTGGCAAATGGAAACTCTCGACTCTAACGGAGATATTATTTACGATTCTGACGGAAATCCTGTAGTCAGCTATAGTGATGAAATACAGGGAAGCCATCAGGGTATTAATTACGGTATGCAGTCTAGTGTTCCTGGCATGGATATTTCCGACTACAACACCGATGAATATAATACCGGGCTTACCAGTCTGCCCAGTAGTTCAGAGACCAAAGTTGAATACTTCCCACATTCTGCCGGTACTTACAGCTATCCAAGCTCCAGCTCGTCTAGAAAACTGTATCGCAAAGTATATCGCAACCAGAATTTTACAAATGTTCGTGTTCCGGATAATTACAATGCATTATTTATTAACTGCACTTTTGATGAAACATTATACATCGACTGTTATAAATCTGCTAGCACCTACTACAATAATATACGTTTTGAAGACTGCACTTTTAACGGGGCAATAGTAACTGACGTCCCTCAATATCTCAAATGGAAAGAAAACTGTCTCTATTTTACAGGAAGTGCAACTTTTAACTGTGAAGACGGAGAAGACCCTACAAAAATTCTTGCACCACACTTTAACGTTAACCTTGGTAACGCAAATCCAATAGCTGGTGACGAAAATACACTTACCGGCGCTATTGTCGGAGGTATTGTTGACGTACGTGGTAACGCTAATGTATATGGTACAATCATCTCAATGTGTGACACTACCAATTGGACCAGTGGTTATGTAACAAATATTGGAGTTACTTTGGATGATGGTGGTAGCGAATCGACCGAGCCTGGCGATATCGGAACTATTAATATAACACCTGATCCGGATGCCATGCTGCCAAGTGGAGTTACAACACCAATAGTATTTGAACCTAACCCCAACAGTTACGTGGAACTGTAATATCATATTTAAACAACAGGTATAATCATGCAAAATAAATTACACAATATTAGTTTTAGGCAAACATATATCACAGGCAAATCATCAACTAATAGCCGCAGAAAAAATTCAGGTTTCACTCTTATCGAAATCCTTATTACTATGGCTATAATGACGATATTGTTTGTAGCTACAGGTGCCGCCTTTGATGCTGCATTTAAAAATTATGACACCAATACAAATATTAATACAATAAACACATTACACAGAAACTTTAGCCATCAGTTTAGTTCAATTATACGATCAGCATATAATGATCCGGACATAGCTCTTATTACTGTATCTACTGATGGCAATTCTCTGAGCCTGACAGATGCAGATGCAAGAGATATTGTCTACCAGTATAATGCAAACGAACAGAAACTAACAATTCAAATTGACTCTGGTACTCCTGCAATTTTATTGGAAAATGTCATCCCCATAGATCCTGCTATTGACATCTTCAGCCTGAGCTACCCTCCTTTGGCAGACGGCTTTCCAAGCGGCACGGTAACAAAAGTATCGTTAAACTTTGCTGTTTCTCAATCCGGCATAACAAAGAATATGTCAATTGCTGCTGTCCCTAGAAATATTGTTTTTAGTAAATAATTATTTCTTGTTACGTATAAAACTCACCAGCTCTAATTGAGTTTATTATAATTCTGTACAGTATCATATTAAGCTTGCGAGAACTATTTTTCCCATATTTCTGGAACCATTTCTCCAGGATTATTAAATTCTACCCGGTAAGGCTCTACTATCATGACTGCATAATTCGGATCTTCCGGCCCTTTAAATACCATTGACAGCATTTCAAACCAGTATGCATTTTTTTCTAACTGATCATTTACTATCCGTGCCCTGCCCTGGATCTGAACATACGGCCTGCCCATATCCTTTTGTGGATCATTAATACCAAAAGTAATATGAACTTCCGGGTTCTTCCCTACCTGCTCAACTTTTCTCGAATCCAGGCATACTGCTGAACGTATATTAAAATCATCATCCGCCTGGATCATAACATATCTTGTCCAAGGTAAACCGTCCAAAGTAATTGTAGCCAGTGATGATAACTGAGGTATTCTCAGCATCTCTATTACTTTTTTCTTTATGTCAGTCATATTATACTCCTGTTGTTTGTCGTTAATTACCAGTTCTTATAGCAAACTTTGCTAAGCTAATGCAAAAATATGTATCACCTTTTCCAGACTCAATACTCCTTATCATCATTAACCAGATCTATCACAACTGCTGCAGCTAAAATAAGCACATCATCTTCACCTTCTATAATATCAATCCCAAAGACATCAGACCAGGTAAAATAGCTTTTGGAAACCATTGCCACTTCTATCCCTTTACGATAAAAGCTGTATTCATGATCAAAAAAGTCACCTCTGACTTCATAATCGTTTGGCCCGGGTATGTCCACAGTATATTTATCTCTGAATAATGTAAAATCTTTTCTTACTTCAGCAAACAACTCACCATCGTTATATATCTCATAACATTTTTTAAAACTCAAAAGTTTCTGTGAAATATATGCCAGCTCATTACCCTGTGAATCCTGAAAACTGAGCTTATCCCCAAAAGAAAAAGCCTTGCCGTCAATAAGATATACTGACTCATTATTCTCATTCTTTATTGTAAAGTCATTACCCATTGCCCAAATTTTTTGCTTCATCATATAACGCACTGTTAAATATCCTTTCCCTGTTCGATCAATTGTTTCACATAATATCATATATTATATTAGTTTACTTTCGCACTTTTCAAGTTGCAATAACGAAGTGCCTTTGGTAATTCGACTAAAAGGCCTTCCTGCAACGTTTATGTTTTAACAAAGCGTGAGACGATAGTCGAACACCTTAATTATCTTTTCATTATTCGTTTTTCACTTAATTGGCCCTGTTCTGACCTTTGCGGATAACGTTGAACAGTCAAAAGTACGAAAGCGTACTATTAGACACTTCTAAATACAAGCCAAACCTAAATATGTTACATACATTCACAACAAGTATTAAATTCTATCAGGTTTCATGAAAAAATAATTATTAATGTAACAAATAGTTCTACGCATCGTCTGTTGTTATATCTAACAAATAACATTTTATCATTGGCCAAACTTCAGAAAAAAGCTTGATTGTTCGCGTAAGCTATTGTTTAATAGAACTTTATGGTTACTAATTTTTATTATAAGACTAATACAATATAATGAGTCCAGAACACAACAACAGTACGGTAGGCCCAGACAGCAAGGCTGAGCAAAATTATCTTAATATTATTATCTTGGAAGCCATTGAAGGCAACTTAAGCAGTCAAAGAGAACTTTCCTCCAAAATATCATTAAAACTTCGATCCTATATCTATCGCAGCACACTGGATGACAACCTTACAGACGACATCCTCCAGGAAACCATGCTCATTATGATCGATAAAATCGGAAGCCTGAAAAAACCGGAAGCTTTTTGGGGTTGGATCTTCAAAATCGCTTCTAACTGCATTATTGACCATTACCGCCAGAATGCCCGTCGAAAAAAACTGGTATCATTTCAGGACATCATGATCGAAAAAGCTGCGTCGGACGATTCCTCGCCTGAAGCCAGACTTATGACAAGAGAACTTAGCGATACGATCAGGCAGGCCGTATCAATGCTTAAACCCCGCCAACGCCAGACAATATCACTTAGATGTTTTGAAGACATGTCTTTTAGAGAAATCGGCACAATCTTGAATATTAGCGAGGTAAGCGCACGAGTAGATTTTCATAGAGGACTGGAAAAAATTCGCCTGTCACTTAAAAAGCAAGGTTTCAGTAAAGCTTCTCTTGCCCTTGCATTAACTTTTTTTGGCAAAATTACTGCCCATTCCGAAGCTGCCGCTTCCGCAGTTTCTGTTACGGGTACTTCATTGGCTGCTGCCAAATCCGCTTCGATTATCTCTGGACCTGCCATCAAAATATTCTGTTCAGCCACAGCAAACCCTGTTAAATCAGCAATTGTTGCCTTACTTATCTTTACAAGCGGCATAATCTCGGCTTTCTACTTTAATAGTCGCAACAATGTTACCAGTGTCCACTACAATGTTCAGGGACTATATCGACTTGAAAATAAACACAATCAGAACATATACAATAACTCACTCAGCCTTTCAAAAAGCCGCCTTAAAAGTTCATGGGAATACGGTTGTAAAGGCTTCTACGAACAGAAAATATTTATGCCTGAAGGACCTGATGGGCCAATACTAAGATTCATGTTCAGAATTGGCATGCCTGAAAAAAGCCGGCTCTGCAGGTGGCTGCAGGATGGTAACGCAAACTATTATTATGAATCCGGATCAAAACAGATGTATATAACAAATGATCCGCTTAGAATGCTCATTCTACCCACCGACCCACCTGCAATGATGGATTTCATTTATGAGCAAATTGGTACAGACAGCAGGCTGAAATACAACCGGGGGTTCTTTAGCAGAGTGGTAAATTCCACTATTGATAATCGTACAAAAGATTACAATAATCTCATATTTGAATATAACTACAATACCCTGGACATTAACAGCTTAACCACCGATTGGCCTCAAAAACCGGAAAAAATTATCGACCAACGCGACCTGATGCATAAAAGAGGATGGACTTACTTCGACATAAAAGGGAGCATCAACAATAAAACTCTAGCTGGTTTTGGCCGCTTACCATTCGTGTATAATAAATACAATAATTATAAACCATATTTTTACCTGGAAATCGGCAAAGATATATATATTGATTACGAAAACGCACCGGCCAGTATTTCAACAGATGGAAATTACCGGTATTATCAAGATAATTCGCTTTTTACCTGCTTACCACGCCCCTGGACGGGATTTGCATTTGTAGACTCTGTTTGCAGAGATGCAGCCAGATACAAAATACCTTTTGAAATTGTAAGCGAAAGTGATACTGATGCTATAGTGAGAATTCTACCTTTCCCGGAAAACAACCTGTCTTACCTGGTATTTGATATTGATAGATACAACGATATAATACGATCTATAAAATTTTATTCATCTGGTAAAGAAGTAGGCTGCATGATTTTCTCTTACCATCAGGATATTACTAACCTGGAAGAAAAATATATCATGCCCTTACCGGAACAAACCTCCAACAACTCAAACAAAACCCCTAGGGAATTGTGGTTAAAAAACCTTATAGACTAGCATGCAAAAAATAGTAATCTCAAATATTCAGAATCAACAAAAGAAATAGCAAAACACATACATTAAAAATAATGTGTATTTTTATAATTCTTCAGGAATATCAAAAGCACCTAACGCTGTATCTAAAACTTTAATTAGCTCTTCACTGGTCCACGGTTTGCGTATACAAGTATAGAGATCAGCTTCCTTCTTAACCTTTTCTAAGGCCTTTTCATCTGCAAAACCCGTTAATAATATCTTTATGATATATGGAAATTTTTTATGCGCAGCAATCAGGAATTCATCACCCTTCATACCAGGCATAAGCCAATCAGATACTATCGCAAGCACTTTTACTCCACAATCATGCAGGCCATCAAGTATTTCAAGGCCTTCCTCGGCACTTTCAGCAAATTCAAGCAAATGATGGGGACGAAAGTGCTCTGATAGTTGTAATTCCAAGGATTGAAGGATCATTCGCTCATCATCTACACATAAAATAGCAGTCTTTTTTTCTGCACTCAAACTGCACCTCCTGTCTCGGAAATTTCCTGGCTTACTGGCAGACTTACAATAAATACTGCACCTTCACCCGGCTTACTCTCAACTGATATTACACCATTATGTTTTTTGACTATTTTACTTACTATATCAAGGCCTATTCCAGTTCCTTCACCCGCAGGTTTAGTTGTAAACATAGGCTCAAAAATAGCTTCTTTAATTTCATCAGGAATTCCACATCCTGTATCTGTAAAAGATAATACTATATTATTTACTTTTACGCTACCTTTTATTGTCAAATTTCCTTGATATTCCATTGCCTGAAGGGCATTGCTAATTAGATTACTCCAGACCTGGTTTAACTCATCTGGAAAACCCATTATATCAGGTAAATCACCTAAATCAAGATCTACTTCCACACCATGTTTAATCTGATTATGATACAGCATAAGCACCATGGAGATACTGTCTTTCACATCTACAGGAACCATATCAGACCGTGAACCTGTATGAATATAATTCCTTAACGCATAAATGAGACTATGTGCTCTTTCAACTGCCCATTCTATTATATTAGTTCCATTATGTACCTGAGATAAATTCTGTATAATCTGTATTCGCTTATCAACATCAGGGTGATTAAAAATCACCTCGTATCTGTCAATAGAATCGAACAATCCTATATCTACAAGACGCTGTGCTAGTTCAAATGATTTTTCAACTCCTAATTTCTCTAATTCAGACATAATAGTATTACGCCGGTCTCGCCGTTCCCTACTCGATAAATCAACCATCTTACAAGATTTAACCTTCTCCAGCATCTCATAAAAAATATCCTTTTGTTCACTGCTTAGCCATTTTACCAGGACTTCAAATAAATCAGATAATTCCGCAAAAGCATGTTGTATAATTTCGCCAGAAGAACGAATGGCACCAAGCGGAGAATTAATTTCATGCCCAATACCAGCAATAAGCCTGCCCAAAGACGCCATTTTTTCAGCCTGGATTAATTGGTTTTGAGCCTGTTTTAAATTCTCTTCCTGCTTCTCCATCTTGAGATTACCTGCCTGAACTTTATGCTCCAAAGCTTTACTATATCTTTCTAAAGCTTCATGAGCATTTTTCAGATTGGTCTCCAGCTTTCTACGCTGTGTAACATCACTCAAAATTGATATAGTTCCAACAATATTATCATGGATATCTTTTATCGGGGTGGAAATAACATCATAATTTCTGCCGTTTAGCAATAAAAATGTTTCATTTCTGCTGCGTACACCGGTTTTTATAGCCTGTAATGCAGAACAATCATTACACGGTTCTTCTGCATGACACATGACTTTGTAGCATTTTTTATCTATTAATTCATCTTGAGATAGACCCATTATTCGCTCGGTCTCTTTATTTACTCTTATAATATTTAGCTCTCGATCCAGATATATCACACTACCGGCCATATTATTCAGGATAACCTCAAGTTCCTGTTGTGCCTGACGAAGCTTTTCTTCTGCTTCCTTCTGAACTGTTATATTAAAACCTATAGCAACAATCTCATTCTTTCCCGTATGAGAATTATAAATTACATTATTTGTCCAGACAAACCAGAGTAACCGTCCGTCTTTTGTAATATTTTGATTGATATGGCTAACAACAACCCCACGACCTAAACGTTCTTCAAGAAGCTCTCGAGTATGCTGCCCATTCGTATCAATTTCCGGCACAAGAAGTTTTATGGAATTCTTACCTTCCATTTCAGCTTTGCTGTAACCGAACAACTCCTGGGAATACAAATTACAATATTGTATATCATAGTCCTCATTGAGAACCAATACCACACAGTCGGCAGCCTCTAAGAAATTATCTACAAATTTATGATTTGCCTTAATTTCATCAGTCTGTTTCTTTACCTGACGCCTTAACATTAAGTTAAACACTATCACAATCAACACAATAAAAGCCAAACTGCCAATTAGTACCAATATCCAAAGAGGCATTTTATACTCTTTTTCAGAACCATACCATTTACTATATAGGTTTGCATAAAACGGCTCTTTCATGATTGAATCCAAAGCATTATTGAATAATGACAAAAGCTCACTATTTTCTTCTGCCATCATATATCCACGATGTAAAAACATCAATGGCTCTCCTGCAACAAACACTTTTTCTGAAATTGTCATTTGAGACAACTTCTTACGCAATATCGGCTCTGGAAAAACAAAAGCATCTATCTCACCCGAAAGCAGCTGGTTTAATGCCGGATCAATACTATCAAATACTTTAAGATTACCCCCCCCCAAAGCTTCCAGTTCTGTCTGGGCAGCACTTTTAACTATAACACCGGTCACTACCCCGCTTTTTTTCAATGATTCTTTACCAGTTATTTCATTATTTCCATATTTAACAAAACAAGATACTGGAATTGATTCCATTTCATCTGTAAATGCAAATTCACTCAGACGGGCTTCTGACTTTCCAATACCTGGTATAATATCTGCTTCACCTGTACGAATTAAATCGATAGCTTCAGCCCAGTTATTTACATTTTTGTACGAAATAGAAATACCTTCGCGACGTGATATTTCTTCCAGCAGATCTATTGCAAATCCTTCGGGCTCATTATTGGAATCCAGCTGATATAGCGGCGGAAAATCATTCAACACTGCCGCGCAGACATCTGGCTTACCGTCTACCGATTTCCCCAAAATGCTTGGTAAAGGTATCAGCAAGATAATTACCAGAATCATCAATTTTAATACTTTTATGATCAGAGAATGCCTCTAGATAGCAATTTTAGAACGAAAAATAACTACAATACCACTGCCAATATTACTGACTCGGAAAATTCAATAAATATAAACAATATTTTATATCCGGATTTCAATAATATCATTGCTATATCATCGACCTTTAGCACCTCACATATTAAATAATTTTACCTGAGACATTCATTCAATGCATATTGACACACTATTTAGCAAGCAAGCAAAGTACTACACAAAACCATCATTAATAAGAACTTACGCCTTAACACCTCACAAACCTTACAAAGAATTAGAACTAAAATATATTGTATATTAAGATCAATAGTGTAAACATGAATATCTTATCTCTTATTTTAAAAACTGTATGAAAGAATAAACATTAAATGACACTCATAATCAAATAGAAGTCCCATAAGTATTCAATATTTTTTTTCTTTATTTGTCACTAAAAGTAAAAAAACAGCCTATATATCAGGTAAGTTATTTCAACATCAACAATTAGAAAATATGATACTATTCACCTCAAAAAATCCTAACCAAGTTCCTGCTCATTCCTTTCGATACAATAATGCAAACTTATATCCTAAAAATATGACCTGAGTATTAGGGCTTATACTGTTGGTCAGATAATCACATTAATCGAACCCGGTGTTCGCATGGAGATTAAGATGGAAGCGACTATATTATTGGTAGACGACGAGCCTATGGTGACAAATTCCCTGGAAAGACTGCTGCACCAGTACAATTACAATACTATTGCGGCTAACTCTGCGTTAAAGGCCCTCGACATTGTCAGCAAACATCCGGTCGATATCATTGTTACAGACGAAAAAATGCCTATGATGACCGGAAATGAATTTCTGCTCAAACTCCGACAGGAACACCCCCGCATACTTAGAGTTATGCTTACCGGAAACCCCGACACCGGCACCGCCAGAAAAGCTATTAAAGAAGGAGACGTTTACAGATTTCTGTGCAAACCTTGTAACGGTGTTGATATTGTAACAACTATTCGGCAAGGGCTTATCTATAAAGAAGTTCTTGAAAAGATATCAAAACTAAGGGCAATTTGCACCAGACAGGCAGACGCGCTGCACCAGTACATTGAAGAAGGCACTGTAGAAAATGACATTGATCATATTCCTCAAATTACGGATACGGCATTCAAAGATACCAGGGCATTCCTTGATGGTTTGGAAGAAGATATCACTAAAAGCGAACTTTTATTCTCTTTTTTAACCAAGAAGACTCAAACTACATAGATTCTGTCTATATTATCGTAACAACTGCCTTTTCAATATTTATTGGATCAAGACAAGACAAAACAGCTTGTATATAAAGGCTATACAAATGAATAAATCAACAGTATTGTTTCTATATAATTCCTCCGGATTCCTCAGGGAGTGCAGTATTGCCATCCAGGAAGTATGCAATACAATCATTGCAAACTCACTGGAAAGCCGACATATAGATTACAGCTCTGTTGACTTTGTATTAGCCGACTACAGCCTGGTCAATAACGATCAAAACTTTGCAAGCAAGATGTCGAAAATCCTGCCCGATGCCAAGATCGTTGTCTTTGTAGAAAAGATGACACAAATTTCACTTGCCCAATTCCGTTCATTAGACGTACAATTCTTCCAGGCACCTGTTTCTATCAAAGAAGTCAAACACTATATTATTAAATACCTGATACAAAAACAGACTATACGGAAACAGCACATAATCCTGGAGAAATCTCCATACGAAATCGTTCAGACTATTCACGGGCTTATCGCACAAGTTAACCCGGTCGCTTACAATATCGGCGTACAATATGACAAATTTATATCCGAGATTATCGAAAAGCTAAGCCTGGAAGATCACCAGGAATATCACAGTGCCGCACTGCTTAGCCATATTGGCTGTGTTGCTATCGAACAGGATGTCATAATAAATTCCATCAGAGAAATCAAACAGAACATCGGAATGGAAGAAATGTACTGGCGACATCATGAACTTGGCCAAAGTATTCTCGAAAGTATCCCGCTATTGACTAGTGTAGCTAAGATTATCGGCATGCAGCATAGAGACTACAAACTTTATACCGGCCAGGAACCTGCTATCATAGCAACCGGCGCACAAATGTTAAAAGTTGCCGGTTTTATGAACGCAAACTACTTCAAAGATAATCTAAACCAGATCATGTATGACATCCTCTGTAAGGACCAGGGGATATACAACAAAAAGATGCTTATGGCATTTCGTGATTATACTATTTCCAGCAACGACACATTTGTAACCTGCCTGAGATTGAAAGACCTGGAACCTTCAATGATTTTGGAAGAACCGCTTATATCTCATAGCGGATTGCTATTGATGGCTGAAGGAATAGAGCTTAACAGGATGTCATTAGACCGCTTAAAGAACTTTGCGAACCACATAAAAGAACCGATAAAAGTCAGATGCCCAATGCAATTAGACAAAGAACAGGAAATTACAAATTAATATATCATGAAACCAACTATTATATGTGTAGATGACGACATGATCGTCCTCCAAAGCCTGGAAGAAAACCTTTATTCTGCTTTTAGGGGTATGTGCAATATAGAGATGGCTGAAAGCGGACCTGAAGCTATTGAACTGGTTAATGAACTGCTTGAAAAGAAACAGGATATCGCACTGGTTATCACCGACTATGCCATGCCTGCAATGAAAGGTGATGAACTCATCGGGATACTCAGCCAAAAACTGCCGATGACCTCAATGGCACTCCTTTCCGGCATAAACGATATGGAAGTCATCGCAAAAACCGTTAATACCGGACGACTGGACCGTTTCATCGCAAAGCCATGGAACAACGAAGAGCTAAATTCTGTTGTTTTTGATGTACTGAAAATGTTTCTGCTCAAAAAGGAACTCTTCAAAAGAAATACCGAGCTGCAGCTTGCCTCACAAATGGCAAAAGTTGGTGTAGTAAGAATAAACTATCACTCAGGTGAAATTCAGCTAAGTGACCAATGGTTCAATATTTTCAATTATGATAAAGACAAGACTATAGTAGATATCGCTTTCTACGAAAACCTGTTCCACCCGGACGACCGCAAACAGCTGGAAACTTTCAGGAAACAAAGCCTGGACGGTTCGGCTTACAGCTGTTATAACCGTGAGGTCAGACTCAAAGCCGGCGATAGTACCTGGCGATGGGTTCATTCATGTGGCGAAACTGTTGAGTTTGACAAAGATGGATATCCAGTTGAATATCTTGGCATTGACCAGGACATAACCTTGCAAAAGGAAAAAGACCAGATGCTCCAGCATGCCCGGAAACGGGACGAGATACTTGATAAACTCTCAGAACAAATTGCTTTTCTCACACCGGAACTTGAAGTTGTCTGGGCTAACCGCCCGCCTGACAACTGCACAACAGAAAAAGTATCAGGTTTCACTTGTTATAAGGAATGGTATAAACTTGACGAACCCTGCCAAAATTGCGTGGCAAAGGAAGCGTTGGCAAAAGGAGAAAAATGCACTTCTGAAATAGTACGTAACGGCAAAGTTGATGCCATGATCGCTATTCCTGTGAAAAATCAGGACAGTAAGGTTATCGGCGTTATAGTATCACAAACTGATATTACCGAACGGAAGGAAATGGAAAGACGACTCGCCCATGCCCACCAGATGGAATCTATTGGATCGCTGGCAGCCGGGATAGCACACGAGATCAATACCCCTATCCAGTATATAAATGACAATGTGACGTTTCTGTCTAATGCCTTTAACTCTATCAAGGATGCAATTGATCACATGGCACAAGACATATCTTCTGCCAATATCAGTGTTTCACAAAATGGTCAGGCGATTGATAAAGCCAGAAAAATGATCGATATGGTACCTGATGCAATTTCTGATACACTCTCAGGGGTAAACCATGTCAGCAAGATTATTTCTGCAATGAAAGACTTCTCTCATCCGTCCGTAGATAATTTAGGGCAGGTCGAACTCAACCGCATCATCAATAACGCTATCGAACTTAGTAAGAATGAATGGAAACATATCGCAGAACTGCATACTGAATTTCAGTCTGAAGGAGTTTTTGCCGAGGCGGTGTCGAACTCTATCTGCCAGGTAATTCTCAATATGATTGTCAATGCAGCGCACGCAATTAAAGAGCGTAATAGCGGCAGCCAGGACAATATGGGTTTGATAACAATAAGAACTTACAACTCAGGTGACAATGCTATTATCGAAATTTCTGATACCGGATGCGGCATACCGCAAGACAAAATCGAACGAATCTTCGACCCGTTCTATACCTCCAAGGATGTCGGACAGGGCACCGGCCAGGGACTGACCATCGCATACGATATCATCGTCAACAAACACAAGGGCAACATCGAACTGACCTCAACTGTCAACCAGGGCACTACCTTTACAATTTCCATCCCGAAACGGGTCGCACGCGAAACAACTCTAAATTAAGGAGACCTCTGGAAATTGCTTTTGATGCAATGGTTTAAGATTTTGGTTACTGTCAAGGAACATAAAATCGTGCATATTGGGCTATATTCACTGTTTTATGTGACGCATGTCAGCAGGCAAAAGAAAAACTAGTCGCTCAAAATGAATTTCCAGAGGGCGCCTTAATATTTCACCTCAAAAACTCTGCCTTAAGTCAGGTTTGATCTTTTGTATTTTTGCCCATCAAAACGCTGGTTATCCAACCGAGAACAGCACCGGACCATAAACCAAACGGTATGCCGCCGAGCATAGGATTAATCGATTCCTCCATATACAAATATCGCAAAATAACATGAGTTAAAACAGCACATATCAGACCGGTAATAATTCCACAAAAAACCACAGGGGATGTATCATTGAAATACCGATACCTCGCTCTTAACCATTTCATAAGCGGCACATACCCTACCGCAGCTACAGGCCCCAACCAATAAATACATCTAAAGGAATCATGATAGGTATAATCCAGCAACGGCAAATACAACCTTGCTCCATGTGAGCCGAATAAAAAGCTTGGAATATATGCCAACGCCACAACCAGGACAACTACATGAAAGCTCTTCAGGAAATACCTGAAGCATAATACCACTGTCGCTAGTGTAACTAAACCAATTTCACCAAAAACAGTATAAAGGCCGGCAGTATCCAATTTCGGGCGATCAAAACCATCCTTGGTCCACCGTAAATATCTTATATGGGAATTACTAACTCTACGTATTATACCATCAGAAAAAAGACAATGCATATAGTATCTTCTTTCACCAAACTTATTCGAATCATACACTCCAGCCTTACCCCAGTCTTCATCTCTGCTGCCAAAACCCAACACCATATCATCAGGCGAATCTTCCCCTAACTCTAACGCATGTAGATTTAAAACTACACCATTATACTTTGATAAATTATACTCTTCAAAATCACCGCTTGGACAAAGTGTAACAAACCAGTTATCCACAGGATATTCTCCTTTATTTTCCCGGGCATATATCTGGAGACTTTCATACACTCTTTTCAAATTATTGTACGGAGAAGAACCAAAATAAATACCATTTGGACTGCTTCCTCCTGCTAGTATCAACGGTAATGACAAGAACAGCACCATAAAAATACATGCTTTTATAATACAACCATCAACAGCTATTGTTTCAGAACCGTCAAAATCTCCTTGCTTTGCTTTTTCATCACTCATACCAGATATCCTTCTTCTAAAATATAGTAACCAAATTTATCGGAAAAATCTTTTAAAACTTTCCCTGCATCCCAGTGTAACCAAAAAACCGTTGTCCTATATTATACTATAATCCCGATATCAGCTCATAAAAAAAATAAGCCCGCTGTTAACGGGCCTACTCATAATAAATCAGTTTTTTGTTCTTCGCTTACATTAATACCCTAATGCCATTAGCGCTTTCACCCTGTCTTCTGTAGTGGGGTGTGTCCGGAACAGATTCATTGCTGCTTCGCCGTTAAACGGCTGTACGATAAACATATTCTCATGACTGTTCGACACTTTCATCGGGATGCGTCTGCTGGCCGATTCCAGTTTCTGCAAGGCGCTGGCCAATCCGTGCGGACTGCCGGTAATCTCTGCCCCGCCGGCGTCAGCCATAAATTCACGACGACGGCTGATCGCCATCTGGATCAAACCGGCGGCAATCGGTGCCAGGATAATCAAGGCTAATGATGCCAGCGGATTGTCGTCATCATCGCCGCCGATCGGTAGGAACCAGAGCATATACCCGATCGAAGATATCACACCGGCAATCGTCGCGGCAATAGTACTTATCAGCGTATCGCGATTTTTGATATGGGTCAGTTCATGTGCCAGCACACCTCGCAGCTCATCATGGTTAAGCATTCTCATTATGCCGGCTGTTACCGCCACCGCGGCATGGTTCGGGTCCCGACCGGTCGCAAATGCGTTCGGGGCATCCTGCGGACAGACATAAACCCTGGGCATCGGCAGGTCTGCACGAGCAGCCAGCTCTTCTACAGTACTAACAAGTTGAGAATTATAATTAGCATTATCCGGATCGTCCGCGGGCTGACATCGCATCATTTTCAAAGCTATCTTATCGCTATAGAAATATCCGAAAAAGTTCATCCCGCCGCTCAGCAGCAGCGCGAATATCATGCCATGCTGGCCGAAAAACCTGCCGCCTATAAAAACAAACAACATCATCAATGCCGCCATCAACATTGCTGTTTTAACATTATTCAAAAACTTCATATTCTACACCTCATATCCTATCTAAATCTATACTTAACAGTTATTTAACTAAAGTTTTCCAATATAGCCACTAATAATTATCGGCTATTTATATTATTCTCCATACATATTATATACGCCAACTCATAATTCAGGTTCAAAAACTCAAAATCAACCCTGAAAAACCGTAACTAATTTAACAACAACATTTTACACAATACACTTGCCATTTCTACACATGCCGGATCATTCAAACTCCATCGTTCTATTGCCCCTGCTTGCAATCGCTCATTATTTCCATATACTTATAGTTCTGGATTATATAATAACTAGTTTGTGGCAAAAATCACGGTTTAAGGTAATGCCTGCGAAACTCATTATAACTGTTACGCGAGGCCGTTATCTTTCCTAAAACCTGATATCCAATACCTTTAATGACGGAGCTATTCAATGGATTTCAAAACTGAAATTACCAATATAGGCATATTTATCGCGGTCGCATTTGCTGTCTGGTTTGTGACGTGGCTGATAGCCCGGCGACTACTAGTACCCATAGTACATAAGATAATCAAAAAAACACGGTTCGATTGGGACGATATTCTTGCCGAGAACAAGGTATTTATCAGGCTGGCTCATGCGGTACCTGCACTGGCACTCTATAAATTTACCGAGGTTTTTGCCCAGCGGGTATCCGTAAAAATCACCTCATGGACCGACCTGTTGTACAGCCAGCCGACTGATAGCACTGCGACAGCCGAGGCCGCCAAGGAACTATCAAAAAGCGGTGGGCTTACCGATCTGGCTGATAAAGTGGCTAACGATATTGCCAATACCCCGGTTGGTGAAATCTTTTCATCGGCCCCGGTACAAGCATCAGAAATACTGGCACAGCTGACCCTTTTTGTCTCCAGTATTTCGCTTATCTACCTGATCTTTGCCATACTTTTTGCTGCTTCGGCTTTTCTAAACAGTGCCAACACCCTATACAACAAACTGGATGTATCACAAAATATGCCGATAAAGGGATTCATCCAGGTTGCCAAGATTATCCTCTGGGCTATCGCAATTATCTTTACCCTGTCGGTCATTATGGGCAAAAAACCGGGTTATTTCCTAACCGGCCTCGGTGCTATGACCGCTATCCTGCTTTTGATATTCAAGGATTCCATTCTCGGACTCGTCGCCGGCATACAGCTTTCGACTAATAAGATGATCCGGGTCGGCGATTGGATAGAGATGCCCAGATACGGAGCAGACGGCGATGTCATCGATATTTCACTTACTACTCTAAAGGTTCAGAACTTTGACAAGACCATAACTACGATACCAACTTATTCGATGGTAACCGACTCGTTCAAAAACTGGCGTGGCATGAGCGAATCAGCCGGACGACGTATCAAACGCTCGATTAATATAGATATGTCCAGCGTAAAATTCTGTGACGATGGGATGATCGAAAAATTTAAACGATTTCATAATATCACAAAGTATATCGAAGATAAGCAGAACGAATTGCGAGATTATAATGAAAAGAATAATATCGACAGCAGCGAGATGGTCAACGGCAGACGCATGACCAACCTCGGTACGTTCCGGGCTTACCTTGAAGGGTACCTGCATAACCACCCTATGATCAATACCGATCTGACCTTCCTGGTGCGACATCTCCAGCCTACTGAAACGGGGCTGCCGATAGAAATATATATCTTCTGCCGCGATAAACGCTGGACCAACTACGAAGGCATCCAGGCCGATATCTTCGACCATATCCTCGCCGTCATCCCCGAATTCGAACTGCGCGTATTCCAAAACCCAACCGGTTCAGATTTTGCGAAATTATAACAGTAACTTTATACAAAAACGAGGTGATTCATGAGTGTGATAGATGAAGCAATAAAATTAGATGATAAAGATGATGCAGCCATAATGATTTCTGACCATATCCTTGAAACCAGGCAAGATTCCGGCCAGAAATTAACACAAAAAGAAACCTACATTGCTTGTGTTTTTATCTTTGATCAAGAACTTAACAATGGAGGATTTGACCAGTTTTTCTGGAATTCCTCTGGCGATCGCACCCAGATAACATTAGATGGGCTGCGTGCTATTGGAGCTGATAAAACAGCCGATCTGCTGAAATCAGCAATGGCTATATTTCCTGATGGAATTATCCCTGAAGACAGAAATAAACGCCAAGAAATCATGGACTCTATAGAAGACAAAACAAGCGATTCGTGGGAACAGCTTGATAATAAGTTTTATGATTATGAAGACGATTTAACTGAACTTATAATTGAATATATAAAGAAAAATAGAAAAGAATTTCTGTAAAAAGAATAAGACCGGGATAGAAATCTCTAACCCGGTCTTTTTAGTTTTGTAAAGTTCACTGAAAAGCGAACAAGTCAAATATCAGCTTATTGTTTTTTACAAACAATCAGCATCTCATAATCATCGGTCCGAAGTTTATCATTGCGGCTATACGCACCGAGCTTCGAGCCAAATATGTCTATCTCGCTCATACCCAGGCTCTTCAGCTGCCAGGTAATTTCGCTAGGGACATAAAACCGCTCGTTGCTGTCCAGCTCTTTTTCGATGCCGCTGTCATCAGAAAACTTAACCTTCTGTTTCTGACGAAAGGTCAGCAGGTCAAAATCCTGCATATTGTAACCGGCATTAGATGAGCCTTTTTTTGCCTCATCAGCTGACTTATCCATAAACTCTTTAACCGAATGAAACAGGGGAAACAATCCGTTGAGACAGGTAAAGATAAACTTACCACCGGGCAGAAGCGAACTGGCCGCACCCTGCAAAATAGCATAGTTCATCTCGTCAGTCTCCATCAGGCTGAAACCACCCTCACAAAGCATAATCGCCAGTCCAAATTCACCGGCATAGTTCAGCTCCCGGGCGTCCGCCGTCAGAAACTCTACTGATACACCTGCCAACTTCGCCTTTTCACGAGCTTTCGATATCTGGCACTCTGAAAGATCAATACCTGTCACATCGTACCCACGCCTGGCAAGCTCTATCGAGTGCCTGCCTGTCCCGCAGCCGATATCCAGTATCCGGACACTTTTATCCGAGTTGATCTCACTTTCGATAAAATCACATTCCCCCAGAGTGCCCTGGGTAAAATGCTCGTTATCATAATTACCTGCGAAGTTTTCGAACAATTCTTCGTACCATTGTTTCATTTTAATTTTCCTTTATGTATTGCACCTGTAGATATCTGCTACAGGCATTATATTATCATATTTAAAATTCCTCCAAAATTACGGGGATCGATTGGGTGCGCACGTTTTACATCACATGCGCTAGCATACATCTGTTGAACTAATAATAAGTTTCAAAAAACACCTCGTTAAAATAAATTAATATTTACAATCCAGTTTCCTGGCCATTATTCCAATATACTGTTTTAACATCGATGATTCTATAAAAAAACAAAAAAAAAGAGGTAAACTCCTGCATTACACAAAAACTTACCTCATTATTATACTTTTATCCGGCACCCCTTAAAAACAGGGTACCAAATACTTATTCAACTTCAAAACCGTTACTGAGCCATGCCTGCATCAATACCGACAGCTCGGTAATGTCTATCACACAATCCCAGTTAATATCCAGCTCTTCCGGATACGGTTCCGAGCAGAATTTACTGTTTTCATAGACATACTGTATCTGGGTATCGGTCAGGGCAAAATCGAATACTCTTACTTCGTCCATAGCACCCTGATAATAAGCATCCGAAGACCAGCTGCTGCGGCCCAGGTAATTCTGTGTACGCTTGACACCCCACGGCCAGGTAGAAGTGCCTGTCTTTATCAACTCGCCATTTTTATACAAACATACATTATCGGAATTGTCTATTGTAACGGCAAAAAACTGCCAGCGATCCAGCTCTATCGCATCGCTAGCAATAACAGCACCATCAGAACTGCTGCCGCCATAAGATTTAAAACGCAATCCGTTGCTTGTACCGTCACGAGCGAAGGAAATTGTATTAGAAGTTGTACCATTACCCAGCTCGATAAACCTGGCATGATTTTTCACCGCCGTCGGCTTGGCCCATAGTGTAAAGGTACAGCCGTTATCAAATTCATCGAAACCGTCCGGCAAATCAACATAATCATCAACTCCGTCAAAAGTAACCGCTGTACCAAGATTACCGTTTACCCGATTGGTGTCAAAACTCATGCCGCCCTGTAGTGTGCCGTCCATACCTTTACCACTAACGTCTGAGGCAACTGCTCCGCTTTCCTCATCCAGACGCCACCATCCTATACACTCCTTTACCGCATCCTGGTTACGCTGCCAGACCCGCACCCAATCGATCTGCATCTTACCGCCGTCACTGGTAGCCGGATTCGGCCAGGTGTCAGGGTCAGGATGCTGCAAAACTTCACCACTCCATTCGCCGCCGACATAGTAGTCCAGGATAAGATACATACTTCCGAAATTATTACTGTATTCAAAATCGCTTATACTGCGAACGTAACTGTTGTCAAAATAATATTCCAGGTACCAAGGCCGCCAGTAAAAGGCGTAAGTATGATAACCGGCTGACAGATCACTTTTCCAGTGTGTCGCCATATTTGACAGATAATCGCCATAATGAATATTCGACAGATACCTGTATCGCTGATTACTATCACCTGAAACAGTGTATAGCGGATACTCTACAATGTCCACTTCCGGTGGCCAGCCGTCAGAAAGCATCCAGAAATTACACCAGCTGCCGCGAGCACTAGGCATATTAATCTTCGCCTCTACATAGCCATACTTAAATCGAAACTTGCTATAGCCGGTTGATATCGCTCCGGAAGTAAATTCATGACCTGAATAATCTTCTGCTTTGGCGGTAATGGTCAATATGCCGTCCTCAACCGTCACATTATTGTCGCGAATATAGGCATCACCTTTATAATCCCGCGTCCAGGGCAGCTGACTTATCCACTTATTCCTATCCAGGCTGCTGCCGTTAAAATCATCGCCAAAAACCAGCTTCCAGCTGTAACCGGCACCATCAGGCGGTGCAGACAATACTGGAACTGCGACAATAAACAAAACCACCAAAACAACATGTAACATTTTTCTTACCATTAACAAAATCCTCCAAATTCAAAAACTATGGCCAAATGATTTCCTGGGCCCACTTTTCTGCCAATACCTGCAGATCAACCATATCAACTATTCCGTCAAAAACCAGATCAGCCGGATATTTCTCTTCCGGCAGCTCCACATATCCAGGCTTATCAGCCAGGTATAACAAGTTACTTTCATCAAGAGCAATATTATACAATCTCACATCATCAATATTTCCTATCCAGTTTCGGTTACTGGTATTATTTACCCTGCTGCCAATATAGACCGGATCAGTAGTGGTATTAACAGAACCGGCTGCTGTTGAAGCATCCAGCTGACCGTCTATATATAGCCGAAGCTCACTGCCGTCATAAACCGCCATAACATGATGCCACTGACCGTCCATAACTTCAATAGAACCATTTGCCTGATACTCACCGCCACCGGATTTATTAAAATGAAACGATAACGAATTACCGGTACTGTTACGGATCAAACGCCAGGCCTGTAAACCTTTAGTTACAACCGATGCCCATTGATCCTGCTGACCGGAGCTCTTTATCCAGACTGAGATTGTCAGCCCGTTTTCAAAATCCAGATTATTGCTGTTTTCACAAACCAGGTAGCTCGCATAATCTGTGCCATCAAAGTAAACCGACGAACCTGAATATCCGCTATCAAAAATTACCGATGAACCGGACTGGGCATCATAACCATTACCTGTTACATCCTGGTATGATTCGTTTAGCGGCCAGTATCCAACAAGGTTTTCGCTCCCTGGATCTACCGGGGATACCACTATCCTGTTTTCATCCAGCCATTCAGCAGCCAACAGGGCAAAATCCTGCATATTCATATTGCAATCAAATACTATATCATCTGCTGCAATACACTCTTTCGGCATAAGGCGGATATTATCGACACGTACCGTTCCGCTGCCTGTCCCATCTGGCCGGCCCGCTGTCCCGATACCAATCGTCAGCTTCACTATCTGTGTTTTATCAATTCCGGAAAAATCTGCCAGCTTAAAACCAAGCTCCTGCCAGCTGGCGGTTTGTACTATTGATTTGTCATCCATTACTACAGTCGCAGTATTCGAACTGACATCCTCCAGCCGAATAAACATACTTTCTTCGGCATTAGCGACATCACCTCGAACCAGAACCGAAAGATAATATGCTTCATCTGCTGCAAAATCCATTGGAGTAGCAAACGCTTTGGTCGTTTCTGAATAATATGGATACTGACCATTATTATATGCCAGCTTCATAAAATTATCACCATAGTCACCAAGTGTTGCTTCTGATGAGCTGCTATTTATGGTGCCGTCAGACCATGCCGCACTCAAGCCGACACTATCCACATAACTCTCAAAACAGTCTATCGTCCAGGAATCATGTGCCAGTTGATATTTGTAAATCTCACTTCCGGCCAGTAGATAAGCACCAATACCAAATACATCTGTCCCGTACTCTGTCGCCAGTCTCGGATCTGCGCCTACCGGCTGAACCCAGCCGAGCAAACCATCCGACTTCACTGCCGCTCTCAAAGCATCCCAACCGGCCTCAACATTGCCCCAGTATTCAGATTCATTGAGAAAACCGTTATTAACACCCCAGGCAATTCCATAAGTAAAGAATCCGGTCCCGCTGGTCTCAGGGACATCAAATCGCTCAGGGCTGAGTAAATCGGAATGCCAGTACCCATCTTCCAGCTGGATATCCGCCAGCTTCGCCGCCATATCCTGCAGCAAAGTAACATAACCGGACCGGTTTGTATCTTCCAGCGGCAGATATTGAAGCACTCTTGCCGTTCCGGCTATCACCCAGCCGTTACCACGAGACCAGAATACTTTCTTACCATTATAATTGTACGGCGGCAGATAATTGATGTCACGATAGAAAAGATGTTCTTCTGTATCATACAGACAACTCTGGGTATCAGACCACATTATATGCATAGCTTGTGTATAGATCGGATCATCTATCGCCCTGGACAGCCTCACCAGTGCAGGCGGCGCCATAAACAAGGCATCACACCACCACCATTGGTCACTGTCACCGGAGTTAATACAGTCAAACCTTTCCGGATCGTTCACAAATGTATCATTCTGACTCTTATAATCCGCATAACGAAACGGATCCTGCTCATCCAGCAGATACAGCTCCAAATATGTCTGGGCACACGCCATATTATCGGCATGATTGGAATTATTCCAGCCCAGCTGCCAGTTAAACTTCTCCGACCACTCCCGGCATTTCTCCAGGTATTTCTCGTCTTTAGTAGCCTCATAACACGCCATCATACCGGCATGCAGCGCACCTCGCTCCCAACTTACAGAACTGTCCCAGCTGCTCTGGGTCAGCTGCCAGTCTGCCACTATTTTCATCCAGTCAATTGTATCATTACTAATCTCAGAAGCTTCTCGAACCGACACATCAGCAACTGCAGCTGTCCAAAACAATAACAATATCGACAGGAGTATTTTCTTCAAATGACTGTTATTCAGATTCAATATTTTCATTCGACAAACCTCAACTATTTCACTCTTAGCGCGGTATCACACTTTTGGCAGTTCAACATTACAAACAAAGATTAAAACAGGACCTTGTGAATGAAAAACTGCGAAAGTCCTCTCTTATAGACCTCTTTCAAAAAAAAGCCGGAGCCTCGCGAAAGGCCCCGGCTTATTATTAGCTAAAAAGATTCATGATAGAAATCCTGAATTAGAAACCATTTGCCAACCAGTTGCCTGCAAGTAATGCAAAGTCAACAAGATCAACTACACAATAAGAAGATGCGGTATTGTCCAGGTTTACTTCACTTCCAACAAAGTTGTGATTCAAGCAAGGTGTAACTCCTACTTCATTCAGCAGTTCATACTCACTTGCAATATCAGCCGCTGAAATCGGATAGTTATATATTCTCACTTCATCAATAGCACCTGTAACAAAATCGCCGGCATTCAATAGATGACGGTTTGGCTGCCCCTGACGGGAAACACCAATCAAATTACTAAAGTCCCATGCTGTATAGTTTTCTGCATAACCCTGCGTGTTTTCTGAAACAAGCTCGCCATTAATATATATACGTGCGGTACTCTCGTCCCAGGTTGCTGCAAACAGATGCCATTCTCCATCCTGCATCGAATAGTCAGTCATATAATTATATGCACCATTGGCTTCACCTAGATTCTGCCAGCCGCCATCCCAGTTTTCACCGCGTACTATCACCCTGGCACTGTCAGTACCATTAGTTGTAACAGCAATATGAGTTCCATCCAAATTGCTTGCATTTCCAATTACACAGCCATCTGATTCAGGCTTGATCCACAACAGGATAGAACCGGCATCCATTCCACGGCCAAAGCCCTGTTTTTCATAACCGGAACCACGAATATCACCTAGTGTATTCAACGGACCGGCCTTTGGATAACTTTCAGAATCAAGGTCAACATATTCATCACCATCAAGATAAAGAGCTGTTCCAACAATACCATCTACAACTACAGGAGTAGCAGAAACTGCAAGAACCTCATTAGGATCATCAAGCGATACTGTCTTTAGCTCGGCCGCTTCACGAACCACACCAACTTCATCTGCAAATTCACCTGTATCGGCTAGAGGATCACTTTCATTATCAAATGTGTATTTTGCCAGCAGACGCTTGATTGTCAAAAGACGTGTTGCAGATTGAGAATCGTCAGATGTCACAGATGTATTTGAATCTGTATTGAGAACACAATAATACTGACCTTCATCATCCGCTGTCGGAGTTGCTATTGTAAGGGTAGATTCACCATCGCCAACTTCACTTGTGAATGTAACGCTGACATCACCGCCAACTGTCAGTTTCTCGCCATCCTTATACCAGTCAGCTGCTACCACAGGATTAACAACGGTATTGAAACCAACTGTAAACGATACAGAATCATCTGTCTCAAACGCTCGTGCGTCTGAAGGTTGTGTTGTTATTACCGCACTTGAAAGCAATGTATCGAATGTCCAGGTGCGGCCTATTATATTATTTGGATCGGCATCATCAAGCGTATTCGCCGTTGTCAAAGTCTGGGCATAACCGTCCAGAGCGTCAACTACTGTCCAGTTATAAGTTGTATCATAGTCCAAAGACAATTCAAATACTGACTCTGTCAGAGTTATTCCGGGATCTCCCAAGCTGCCGACATAATACTGAGCTTCTCCTTCTGCTCCAACAAATACATATTCTTCTACAATATCTGGATTAACTTCTTCTACCTTCTCAGGATCTCTTGCCGGATTCCATTTCAAAGTAACATCTACTGCAGCACCATTAGCTGTCTGATCAACTATTGAATCATACGGCCATGGTACAACTTCAAGCTTAACATTATCAATCCACATATCCTGCTGACCGCTGGCATTATAACCGCAAACCAGCAAGGCTGTCAGGTCGCCAACTGCACCGGCTTGAGCATTACGAAACTGAGCGTTATCAGCAACCAGGGTAGCCGAATAAATATCACTGGTACTTATATATACATCATAAGTATCATTTATCTGGTCGATAAGAACCCAGACATTGTACCAGGTCTGCAAATCGATCTCTGTGGTTATATTTCCACCGGCATTGCGAACGTTTAAATTCAGCTTACCATCACCTGCTGTACCGTTATCTGTCAGACCAATCTGAACTTCATAGTCATCAAACCAGTCCAGGCTGGCACCTTCTACATCTGACATGCCAAATACATGGTTTAGGCTTTCACTGTTAGCATACACAGAATAATACAACATCATATTATCTGTTCCGTCTGCTACCGGGGTAATATTATCATTGTATGCTCCACGCCAGCCGCTGTTCCAACCGGCACTTATAACCTTGTTACCAGTACCGTCATCAATGATCATTGCCAGGCCGGTATTTGCTATTGCTGTCCATGGAGGACTGGCAACATCACGAACAAGCCCTGCCTCATAACTATCAAAATCATCTACCAATTCGGCTCGAACCATTGAAGCCAATACTGCAAGCGTTAACATTAACACTATTTTTTTCATTCTTAATTCCTCCAGAAAACTGTATAAATAAATAATTAGTTCAGATAACTCAAATCGTCATATATCAAAGGGACTTGCAGAAAAAGAATTCTTCAGAATCGCCAAACGCTAATACGTCAGCCGTTTTAATTATTCTCTTTACTGTTCTACCTGCCTCCTGTCTTGTCTTTAAGCCGGCTATTTAGCCCTAATTTATATTTCGCAACATATCAATATAACTGCCAATATCTTTTGTCGGCTTTGTTCTCTTAAAAACTAAACCTGGGTATCAATAATTATACTGCCCTAAACAGTTGGCTAAAATCTGCCCTATAATTAATCAAACAAAACCACAGTTTAAAATCGGTTAAATAAATTCGCTCCTTTGATAAAATATAGCAGGCTCTCTTCTTTTCTCTCTCAGTAAATCAATTAAATTATAATTCTACTCTCTAAAGGCAGCAAAGACTTACAGATTCTTATTTGAACCACAATGTACTTTCTGTCCTTATGGTTTAAATACGAATCAAAAAGATATTATATGCCAAGGCTAAATTATGCCTTGAATATCTGGCATACCAGTAACTCCTAACATATACATATGAAATGAAGAGGGTTTTTTCCCTGAAAAAATATTTTTTTTATCAAAAAAATAATAAAAACTTCGATTTTACGTAATTTTCCCCGAAAAATTATACACACTTGCCACATAATTCAACAAATGGTTAAATTACTATCCATGCAATAAATACATAATTATTTCTAGTAACCCCTTTTCGCGGTCCGATAACCTGCCAACTTAGGCTCTTTCCCCTACCCACAAAATATAAAGCCGGAGCCACATTTAAGAGCCCCGGCTAAATTCAGGTAAATTAGATAATTATCTAATGGATAATTATTCTACATCTTCAACTGCAAAACCATCTACCAGCCAATACTTTGCCAGTACTGCTAAGTCAAACAGGTCAACTACACAATAAGAATTAACCGTATTATCAAGGTTTGCATTATTGCCGACAAATTCATGATCGATACAAGGAACTACACCTGCTTCGTTCAGCATTTCGTATTCATCAGCTATTACCTCTGCCGAGACAGCATAGTTATAGATCCTTAACTCGTCAACAGCACCCGTGAAGAAATCACCGGCATTTAACAGGTGGCGATTTGGCTGGCCCTGACGAGATACGCCAATCAAATTGCTATAGTCCCAGGCTGTATAATCTTCAGCATAACCCTGGGTGCTTTCTGCAACCTGTTCACCGTTAATATAAATTCGGGCTGTGCTGTCTTTCCATGTGGCGGCGAACATATGCCATTCTCCATCTGCCAGCATATCAAAATCTGTCATATAGTCATAAGCACCACTAGCTTCACCTAGATTCTGCCAACTGGAATCACTACCCCAGTTATCTCCGCGTACAATTATTCTGGCACTATTACTGCCGTTTGTTGTTATGGCAAAATGAGTTCCATCGGTATTGCTTGCATTTGCTATTACACAACCATCTGACTCTGGCTTGATCCACAGCAGGATTGATCCTGCGTCCATACCACGACCAAAGCCCTGCTTCTCATATCCTAGACCGCGAATATCGCCTACGGTATCCAGCGAACCGGCCCTTGGATAACTTTCAGAGTCCATATCTACATATTTGTCACCATCAAGATACAAAGCACCACCGATAATACCGTCAACTTCTACCGGCGTAGCTGCAACTGCCAGCATTTCATTTGGATCGTCAAGTGAAACTGTCTTCAGCTGAGCTGCGTCTCTGGCTGTGCCGACTTCGGCTGCAAATTCACCTGTATCTGCCAACAGGTCTTCAGAATTATCAAAACTGTACTGTGCCAGTAGCTTCTTAATTACCAGCAGCCTTGTAGCAGTTTGAACATCGTCTGTTATTACCGACGAATCCGTACTCAATACACAATAGTAATTGGCTTCATCATCAAGCGATGCTCCTGCAATTGCTAATGTTGCCTGCCCGTCACCTGCTGCTGAGCTAAAGTCCATAGTGATACCATCGCCTTCTGACAATTTTACACCATTTCTATACCAATCGGCTGATACAACAGGATTAATTGCAGTATTATATTCAACTGTAAACACTGCTGTCTCACCTTCAAATACACGGGTATCTGACGGCTGGATATCAATAACCGCACTTGAAATCAAAGAATCAAATGACCAGGTTGGACCAAAAATATTTACGTTAGGATCGGCATCAGCAAGTGTACTTTCTACTGTAAATGTTTCTTCATTTCCAACAGTTGCATCTACTACTGTCCAGTAATATTTTGTGTCAAAATCAAGACCGGAAACAACTTCTGATACTGTTATCTCGTCTGTACCGGGATCTGGCAGTGTACCAATATAATACTGGGCATCTACTGACTCTCCCAGGAAAAGGTATTCTTCTGCAATATCAGGTTCTACTGCATATGTGCCGCTATCGTCAACTGTTGGCTTCCATGACAAGGTTGCCTCAACCTGACCACCAACTGATTCCATGGATACTGCAGGATCATATGGCTTAGTTGGAGCATATCCAAGATATGCACCATCTATTATATATATATCATCAATAAACAAACAACTATCAGCTGAATTATAACCTAAGCCCTTGACCGCTACCAATGGATCTGCTGTCCCATTTCGGAAGCTAAAACTATCTGCTACCAGGTTTGCTGATGTAGCTGCCAGCATACCTTGACCAAGATAAACATCATAGGTATCTGTTGTCTGATCTATAACTGCCCAGACATTATACCACTGACCTGCATTGATCGTGGCAACCTGAGTTGCACTGCCGCTGTTTCGTACATGAAAATTAACAACTCCGTCATCAGTAGTACCGGTTCTTATAACTGCTATCTGAATTTCAAAATCAGAAAACCAGCCGTTATCAGTCAAGTCACTTAAACCAAAACTATTATCGATGTCTTCATTGTTTACATAAAAACGATAGAACAAAGTGGTGGCGACTGATGTGTCCGGAATCTCCGTTATGGTAGGATTATGAAATCCGGCTCCACCGTATGAAAGTACCTGGTTACCGGTACCATCATCAATAATATCTACCAGATCACTACTTTCTCTCGCTTCCCAGGGCGTATCAAGATCAATCACATTTGTTGATACACTAATATCATAACCATCAAAATCATCGACCATCTCAGCCTGGCATATCGCAGCCATCGCTGATACCAATAAGAATAAAACTGCCTTTTTCATTCTAATAACCTCCAAAATAAATGAATAAATAGTTCAAGAAATACAACTAAACATCTTTGAAAATTCTTATATAGGACAAAATATCAATAACATAGACAAAAGTTCTTAACATTTAATACAAATCAATGACGACTAATAGAAAACAGAATAGAAACCTCATGCAATTAAGTATATTAAAAAACAAAGATTACTACATAGTTCGTATCTGAACCGAACACAGACTAAAAATATCAACAAAATACCTGATAGAACGGTATTTCCTGTATATTCATATGAATTTTGTCCGTTTTTTTCCCGCATAAAAATGTTTTTTTTGAAAAAAATAAATTTCCAAAACTACCGACACTAAATTTGAAAGGCATAAGAGATAGGGGAACAAGAACTCGCCTAAGGCGCATCTTAGACCTAAAAGCTTGAAAGCCGCAGAGCGGCAATCTGTTTATACTAATACATAACAGATTATCTTAAAATATGTTACATCAACATAAAGAGACTAATCATCAGTCAGTTTTAGTAAGCTCGCTTTTACACAGTTTATCCACAATTTTCTGCAGGTATTCCGCATCTTCTTTACTTACACTCAACTGAGGTTTCAAGCCACTAACCTTGCTCTTATATATAGTAGCATAAATAACCAGGCCGTTCAGGTATTTACCGGCATCCCCGGCATGATACAACTCATCGGCATGCAGCATAATATTCCTGTCCAGATAGTTCGCCTGCCAGGCCTCTCCTGCCGGTGCCAGCAGCACATCCGCCTTATCCGTAGACTTGCAATGGGTCGGAATATACTTTGCCGCACAATCTCTATAATGCTTGATCAGTTGGCTCTGCATCTCGGTCCTGTCCTTAAACGATTTCTTATAAATATCATGCTTTTCATGCCGGGCCCAGGTTTCATACATTACTACCTTAGCCTCCGGGCTGCTTGTCTTGATCCTGTCATAAAGTTTTACAGCATTTGACTTAAACTCTTCCGGACTACCTATATTATCCGTTGGGTTCGTGCTGTATTCCTGTAAAACAACAAAATCCCAATTACCTTCATCTATCGCTTGTAACGTCTCTTTTCGATTACTGTGAAATCCCAGCGACTTACCTCCTACTGCTTCCAGCCGTACCTCAGGCTTGGCCTTGCCGGCATCAACTGCTATCGCCTGGAAGATCTCCGGTATCGGTCCCTGGAAGGTAAAGCTGTTTCCGATAAATAATACACGCAATCCTTCTTCAGCAAAAAGACTGTTAGAAATAAAACTTAGAAACAATACCGCAAACAACAAAACTTTCTTCATTATTAATCCTTTTTTCCAATATTACCTGATTTTATTTATCTTTCACTTCACATTCAAAACTCTCGAGATGATCTACCACATCATTATACTCTTCTTCTGTTAAATCAATTCCATAGTTAACACATATATGTTTTAAGAGATTCAAATTATCCTCACGTTTGAGAGGACCAAAATATTTTTCTACGTCACCTTCCTGCTGAATATTAACATCTATCACCATCAAATCCCCGCCGCACTTAAAATCCAGGTTCTTAAATGATATATGCTTTACAGGCTTGCTGTACGCCGTCCCATACCATATCTCACGCTTGGCAATATCATACACTATGCTCCACTTGGTATGTCCGGCCGCTACCACATCCACCAGCGTACCAAACGCGTACTTAATTGCATCCGGCTCCTTCCCGGCATCATAACCATCACACCTCTGCTTTGCTCCGGCAACCCGCTCTGCCGACTGACCAGGGTTAGACCACCACCATTTTGGACCGCCTCTTTTATATGCTTCTACTCCCTGACCATATCGCATATTTGCCATAGCCTTAACTTCCATCGTCTTGCCGATATACTGCACTATCTTGCCATCTATCCACTCTATCGCAATACAGTCGCCCTTCGCATCAGCAATCAAAAAATGCGCCGGAGTCGCAGGATCATCCATCCTCACCTTATCCTTTACCTTAGCTACATCCGACACAGTACCGCACGTATCCATTATATACTGGGCCCACATTCCTATCGGCAAACCCGGACGTTCATCCTTATCTGGAAACTTTGAATCTACCAGCTCCATCGCACCCAACACAAGCCCGGCCTCATTCATCCCGCTCCAGCACCATTCACGCCCGGCAAGGTTAAATGTTACACTGCCATACTTAGAAACCCACTCAAGCTCTTTACCTGTCGTACCCTTCTGATCTGAAAAGCTTTTTTTCACCATACCTTTCTGATTCACAACCACTATTCCATATGCCGGGATAAACAAATCAAGATTACTACCAAAAATCGGACCGCTAGGCGTATCCATACAAAAACTCGTACATGCACTCGCTCGAACCAAAATTATAATTGATAATAACAAACAGAAAAGAACCGATTGTGTATTCGTTCGCATATTATCCCCTTTTTCAATGTTATTTCATTTTGCTTACTTATGATAATAAATTTTACCAGTAAACCATCTCAGGTCAAGCACTATATAAGCTGAAGGAAACAGGAGATTATTGAACAAAACAAATATATTCTCTGACCTGAAAGCCGGAAAATCCACCATAACCGATACAATTAACTATATTTCTAATCTTTCCAACTTCAACCCAATCCAATAAAGCTGCTATTTTTCAAAACTTAGTCAGCTTAATATATCTCTCAAACACACCAGAAATATCTTACTTTTGCGCACATTTGCCTAAATTATCACAAATTAAGCTCTTTATATATTATTTTTTAGTGAAAATTCAGCTATATTGCCAAATAGAATGGTATACTAATACTATATAGAAAATACTGCCAGGAAAACATAATTGCAGCAATAACCATCAATTAAGTATTTCAAAAAATCATGTGCTTTTGATTTCCGGAATTGGACTGTTGTTATTCAAAACTGATATAATACAGAAATGCTTCCGGATAGAGCAATTGGCTTTTCCTGCATGAATTGGAGTAAGACAAAGAGAAATTGGATATTAGAACCTACCTCAAAACACTATCAAACCTGACAATCATTTTTTGGGATAAGTTCGAAGATTAATCAAGGACCGGACAATGTATTCAAAGTGCGTTTGTAAATTTATGTTTCTTTTATTTGCCGTTTCATCATCTGCCTATTCAGATGTCACCTACTGGTTTGACTCCAGCGCCCTCAGCGATGTCAGGGCATCTATCGAAGAAGCCGTCCCGATATACAATAAGTACGGCTCTTTCAACAAACATCTGTCCGTCTATTACAACTCCGGCGTGCCGACTGCCCAGGCCAACTACGATGGTGTCATAACTTTCGGCGGATCACGCAACACTCGCGTAGCAATGCACGAAATGGGACACACCGTCGGCGTCGGCACATACGGAAGATACGGCAATCTTATGGTTAGCGGCCTCTGGCAGGGCTTTTATGGACGCAAGCTCGCACTGGCAATGGACGGTGGCTACGCCGATGGCCTCCATGGAGACGGCACACACATCTGGCCCTGGGGACTTAACTACGACAGCGAAGATACCAGCTATGCCGAACGCATCAAACACGTCCAGATTATGGCGGCCCTGCGCTGCGATATGGGAATCTTGGCATACAGCAAAGAAGCCGAACACCAGGTCGCCCCGCTGGGCGGCACTGCAATCTTCGGTGTTGCTTCGCCGCTGGCCGACTCCTACCAATGGTACAAAGACGGTACTGCTCTAAATAACGGAACACGAATCTCAGGTGCAAACAGATCGACACTGCAAATTACAAATGTCACCGCCGCCGATGCCGGAAACTATTACTGTATAGCCGCCGATACCCATGATAATCTAACCAGCCGCACACGCCGTCTCTCGATAAAAGGTAAAACCGGCTGGTGGCATTTCGATAACAACACAGACGACACTACCGGGGCATTTAACGGAACCGCTTATGGGTCACCATCATACACCACCGGTAAAATTGATACCGCTATCGATCTTGACGGTTCTAACGACTATGTCGTCCTGCCTGCCGGCGTGGCTGATACTAACGATATGAGCATAACCGCATGGGTATATTGGGACGGCGGAAACAACTGGCAGCGCATCTTCGATTTCGGCTCCAGCTCTTCAAACTTCATGTTCCTCACTCCGAGCAATGGCAGCGTCATGCGATTCGCTATCAAAAACGGCGGCAGCGAGCAGAGAGTAGACACATCAAGACTGGCCACCGGCCAATGGGTACACCTGGCGGTTACATTGAGAGATGATGCCGCTACTTTATATGTCAACGGCAAGGCTGTCTCTTCAAACGGCAATGTCACAATAAACCCCGCAGAGCTGCTGGCAGACCGAAACTATATCGGCGACAGCCAGTTTAGTGCCGACCCGCTCTTTAACGGACGAATTGATGAGTTCAGAATTTTTAACCACGCCCTTTCCGGCTCACAAATCTGGAACCTATGGGGACAAAACGCCAACAATCCTCCAAAATTCAGCTCCAACTTAATCGATCTGCCAAATGCCCGTACCAATGCCGCATACTCCGGCCAGACACTGGCAAACTTTGCCGCCGACCCGGAAGGAAACACAATCAGCTTCAGCAAAATCAGCGGGCCGACATGGCTTAACGTCGCTTCTAACGGCACTCTCTCTGGCACACCCGGCAGCGGCACTGGCGGCAAAAATACTTTTGTTGTTCGCGCTACTGATTCTTTAGGTGCAAGCGACGATATCGCAATTGATATCATTGTCAGCGAACCGGCAAATACTTACTACAGGTTCGAAGGATCTGTTAATGACAACAATGGCACAAACCACGGTACGCCAATCGGCAGCCCAACCTACCCAACCGGCATACTTGGCCAGGCGATCGATCTTGACGGCAGCAACGACTATGTCACACTGCCGACTGATGTTATTAATACCGAGGATTTCACTATCGCTGCCTGGGTCAAATGGGACGGCGGCGGAAACTGGCAGCGAATATTTGACTTCGGCAATAATACCACTGAATATATGTTTCTGTCGCCCAACGCTGACTCCGGCACTCTTACCTTTGCTATATCCGGTTCCGGCGACAAATCAGCCGAACAGAAACTCCAGGCTACCGGACTCACTGCCGGACAATGGACACATGTCGCCGTAACCCTCACCGGCAACACCGGCAGACTGTATGTCAACGGCCGGCTAAAAGACATAAATACCGCGATGACCATTGACCCGACAGATTTTAACCCAACCGTAAACTATATCGGCAAAAGCCAATGGTCTGACCCGCTCTTTAACGGCCAAATCGATGACTTCCGTATCCTGGACTATGCACTTGATGATTCTCAGATCACGGTACTGTCAATGCCCCCATCATTCACAACTGACACAATCTCAAACCTCGAAGCCATTGAACTTCAACCCTACACCGGAACACCGCTTACAGAATATGTCGACTCTCCGCTCGGAACTGATACATTGACATTCAGCCTGGATGCTGGTCCGAACTGGCTCAACGTTTCAGATGATGGCTCTCTATCAGGTATACCGGCCGATTCACACGCAGGCACCAATACCTTCACTGTTCGTGTAGCTAACCAGGTTGGCTTCGATACCGCTCAGATGACTATCCGGGTAACAAACGTCTATTCAGGTCAACGCGGCCCCGACGACCTGGCTGCACTTGCCGCTCAATGGCTGCTTTCTGACTGCTCAGATACACCCGCCTGTGACGGAGCAGACCTGACCGGCGACTCGAACGTCAATATCAAAGATTTTGCTGTTCAGGCTCACAACTGGCTTGCCGATGAAACTCTTCAGCTGTACCTGAAATTTGACCACCCGGGCAATAACACAATAACTGACAGCTCGATCTATAATCATACTTGCCAACCGGTTAACGGCCCGACCAAAACAACTGCCGGCTATCTGCTGGGCAGTATGACCTTCGACGGTACAGATGATTATATCATCGTGGATAATTTACCGGGCATTGGCAGCTCTAACCCAAGAACTTTCTCGGCATGGATCAAGGCCGACGAAGACCTCACAAATACCGAAAAGAATATTCACTCTATCATTTCCTGGGGCAAAGCAGAATCCGCCAGGAAATGGCTGCTAATGCTCGACAACCAGACCGGCCAGCTGGCCCTGGCAATTTATGCCGGCAGACTAATCGGCGGCCCGGACCTGGAAGATGGCCAATGGCATCATATTGCAGCTGTATTGCCTGATACTGCTGACAACCTCAACCAGGTCAAACTGTTTGTAGATGGCTTTGAAATCTCAACTAACGCCGGATCACTGGACGCGATTATAAACACGGCTCTAACAGAAAATATAATTATCGGCGCTATGGACACCGACTCGACATCCGGTATTCAGTCTGCGGTGTTCCCTTTCAGTGGAAGTATCGACGAACTCAGATTATACAATACAGCTTTCTCTAACTCCGAAATTGCAGAACTGGCAAACATTCAATAAGATTTCAATACCAAAAAAAGTAAAGAGCCCATACCACTCAGGTATGAGCTCTTTTTTTCACTATCATCACTTACCTTCCGAGCAACCGAACAAATCATACACTATGTGTATACAATAACTCGTTCACTATCATTACGGCACCACAAGATCAACTTCAAGTTCGTACAAACCTTCCTCGTAAAAAGTAAACGGTTCCGAGATATCATTATATATCAACGCCCAGGTCCGCGGCATATCTCCACCTTTATATCTATCTGCCTGCTGCCGGCCGACCTTCTGTATCAACAACCTTAACCTCATACCATTTAGCATCTTTTTCTATTTCTGAAACTCTTTTGCTTCCTTCATCATTATCTAACTCTGAACTGACTGCTGTACTAGATGCAACTGTCTCGTTATCTTCTTCTACCGGAAGTTTGACATCTTTTAGAGTAAACCAATCATTATCACCAATACACACCCGGTAGCCCTTGATTATATCTTTAAGCTTCCGATCAAACGTTGACCTGATCATAAATAAACCATCATCGACCTTCCATATAATATTCTGCATTTGCCCGTGGGCAATCCCTTTCTTATCTAAAAGATCAAGTTTCACCTGATGGTCTGCAATATTATGCGTACACCTGATTTCAAAACCTCTTGACCTTGGATCCAGATCACTTATCTCAAGCTTAACATAATAATTATCTGTTTTGTATTCGCCCGGCTCATCAAAACTCTCAAGTATTTTCCACCCTCTCACATTCATACCAAGATTTATATTAGTCGTCTTTGCACCTTTGGGCACACGTAATCTTGCAGCATAATAATTATCTTCAATACCTTTACCGGTAAGGCCGCGATCTGAAAAAAGAGTTCCACTTTTATCTGCCTCCCATTTTATCCATGTTTTGTCAACAGGTTTTACCCCATCTATTTTTACGACAACTTCATAATAATCAAAATTATTCTCTTTTTCATACTCATAATTATTAGCCGGAACCTCCGAAGAAGGAAGCCGGTTAAAGTCAGGTCTGGAATTCCCTGTCGGCCATTCAATAAAATAGCCCGGCTTATTGATTACATTCCCATCCAAGCCATAAGACAAACCGGTACGCTTATTACATATACTGACTAGCCCTACCTTAACATTATTAAAACCGGCACGGTCAATAATATCTGGCTGTATTTCTATCTCAAATTCCTCAGATACGGGCATCACAAAGGCATCGGGGCCGGAGAAGTTTTTTTCAACTGAATAATTATCTCTGCCTATAAAGGCGATCTTGACCTTGTGTTTGCCGGGGGTGAGTTTGAGCTGCTGAACGTCTGCCAGGGTATCGCCGGTCTTGCGAGGGATTACCCAGATATCCAGCGGCAATTTAATCTTCCATGGAGCCATCAAAGAGACAGGATATGCCGTAGCGGAATGGTCGGTGACATATTCCCGGCCGTCAACTATGACCATAAAAGCATTGTAATAATGGCTGAAATGTATCTCACTCAGTTTACTAGCTTGGTAAACCTGCTCATCAGCAATATCAACAACAACTTCAACCTGAGGCACTTCACCAACATTCCAGGTAGTTTTAACAGGTTTAGCCGTTACAGCGATGCCTGAAATTAGCGGTTTAACACCAGGAAATACCGCCACCTGCGGAGTTAATACTATTTTTAGATCTTTTTTGCCGCCAAATGTATCGACCCGGAAAGTGCCAAGTTCTCCTTTCTTCGCAAACAGGCTCAATTCCCCTTTGCATACCCCGTCAATAACAAACCGGCCATTACTATCTGTTTTGACAATCCGTTCCGGCTGACCGTCGTACCCGCAGGCAGTTTTGACTGTTGCTCCTTCAATCGTATTACCCTCACTATCTGCAACGACACCGGAGATTGAACTGTCTGGAATCTTCAATGTCAAAGATTCAGCCTGACAAATATTTCCCGCTGAAGGGGGCTTGACTTGAATACAAACCGGCCCGCCGTACCGGTCTGCCTCGGCTCGTACCCAACAGCCTTCAACATCCGGAGGTATCGCATTGATGGAATAGTTTCCGCTTCTGTCAGTTATGCCAGAGGCAATCATAGCCAGCCCGCGCGGGGTGTTTTTCAAAATCTCTACCCTGGCACCGGCAACCACATCACCAGTTTCATTTAACACCCGGCCTGTTACAGTTTGGGCCTCGCTAAGTATAATATTCTCCGGATCATTAACATAGTCGGTTTTTAATTCACCCATTCCGTCATGTATTTGGATAACACCCGCGGTATTGTCAAGCGGATTCCGGGCAACGAGATAGGTCGTAATTGGCCTGAGCCTCCAGGAAAATTCAAACTTGCCATTTTCATTTGTTAAATAACCTTCTTTTGGACCTTCCGGGATAAGCCGAACTACGGCATTGGCAACAGGTTTGCCGGTACTATCATGAACGTACCCTATTAACCTTGGGGCATCAGTCATCTGAAATTCATATTGAGCTCTACTGTTTTCCTTAATCTCGATTTTAGGATTCGACTTAAAAACACTGACATATCTGTCTTTCATTGGCGTACCAAGTTCATAAACGCCCGGTGTAAGAGACACTCTGGCAATACCATCCTTATCGGTTAAAATTTCAATTGGATCATCATAGCTTTTATCAAGATAAAGCCGCATCCGGGCACCTTCTATCGAACTGTCATCTGCAGCGTAGGTAACATAAACTTCCAACTGACCGGCTTCGCTTTCCTGAACAGAATTTAAGATCTCCGTCCCCTTTTCCACATCCTTACTATCTTCTTTCGCGTCTTCTGTGGTTGCTTCTTCTATATTAATTAATCGAGCGTCAGCGAGCACATTCCCTGACACCTGATCCCTGACACCTGACCCCTGTTTCAAATCAGCTTCCGCCTTTGGCGGATTCATTAACTCTTCACTTGCTTTTTCAGTCTCTTTCTCAACAGGTGTTAGAGATGCCAGCGTAACCGACACCGCAGCTACTACTATCGTAAAACCAGCCAGCATAACACGCGTTACCGCTTTGCGATTTTTGCGTATATCTAAAATAGCCTTTATCCGGGACTCAATCTGGCTGGTACGTGCCATCGCCAACGCCGCTGAATTTACCGGCTGACGATTCACCAGCCTGCGGGCAATACCCACCAGATGCTCGGCATAGTCAGCATGGTCTATCCCGCTATTAATCACCAGGTCATCACATGCCTGCTCACGTTCGACCCGCAGCCGTCTCAAACCATACCACACCAGCGGGTTAAACCAGTACCCCGCACAAACCACGCTGCCAAACAGCTGCGACAGCCAGTCATGCCGCTTGATATGTGCCAGCTCATGCAGCAGCACACTTCTCAACTGCTGACAGTCCCAGCCTTCATTCGCCTTCGGTAAAAACAATACCGCCGGACGCACACCCCAAACCATAGGCGCAAACCGACCGCTCGCATCATCGTTACCAATAACCTTAACCCGTTTCCTTATATTCAGCTTACCGCAGACCTCTTCCACCAGGCCAACAGTATTCTTATCTTCCAGTTTCCTGCACCTGCCCTGGAATATCGCCAGCAAAATCAACCTGTAGCATATCGGACACAGACATATAACAAATCCTGCCGCCCATGCCAGCAGCAACCACTGCCCCACTGATAAACTTAACTCTGGTTCAATTACAGTAACTTCAGCATTCGTTGGCCCAATATTTGCTTGCGGAATCTCTCCGCTAGAAGCTTCTCCTTCAAATGAAAATCCTGAATCAAAAACTTCTAGCTGGCTCGCAGAGAAAATTTCTTCTCTTTGAATTTTTAATTCTGAATTTTTAATTTCTTCTGCAGCCGGCAATACCGGCACCCCCACACTCGGCACTGTCAATATCAGCAGCGGCAATAAACTCAACGCACCAAAAGCCAGCAGCCACACCATATGCCTCAACGCGGCAGACGCTTTCCTCAGCAGAATATTCAAACTACCGGCAATAGCAAATATCAATATCCCTTTAACAACCATCGAGACAAGAAATTCAAATACTTCCGGCGACAAATCGGTCAATTTATATAATACACTCATTTTTCACTCCTGTTCTGCCTGGCCTTGTCAATCAGGCTCTGCAACTGATCAAGCTCTTCACTTGTCGGCGATTCACCGTTCACATCCATAAGGGCCGCGACCGCCTTTCCAAACGAACCCTCAAAAAATGTATTCACCACCCGCTTCAGCGCAGGAGCACCCACCGTCTTCTTAGAGCTTGTCGGATAATACACATACCGCGGACCATCCTTCTCATGACGCAGCTGACCCTTATCTACCAGCACCCGCAAAAGCGCACGCACCGCCGAATAACTCGGTGGCTCCGGAATACCCTTATGAACTTCCCCGGCAGTAGCCCTGCCCTGTGCATAGATAAAATCCATAATCTGCTGTTCACGTTTGGAAAGAAGAGATAACTCACTTTTGGCCATCACAAACACTCCTTATCAAGTACCGCCCGCAGTTAATCACACTCGTGAATCCTGCAGAAATACATAATCAACCATTGTATGCTAAAAATTTAGCACACTTACGCAGTGTTTGCAAATCAAAAATGCTAAAAAATTAGCACTTCTGGTAATATTTATATGATATTATTAGAAATGAATTTCAACATACACGCTCTAAATCAATGTAACCGCATAATCTATAAGCATTTACACCTTAATTGCCCGGGCTCGGATCGTCCGCCTCCCAGTTGGCAGCATCATTTCCATATGCCGCGTTATCGATCCTCTGCAAAGAATCGCCGTCACCATCTGCCTCTTCCGGCCACAAGCCGCGATCTTCATATCCTACCCGATCAATACGAATCCAGTACCGTTCATCCTGTTCTTTATCTCCCGGCATAACAAGGTCGATCTTGTCTTCCTTATTGTTCAAACCACCATCATATGGACCATAAATTATACTAGACGCTACTGACGAATATCGATCCGCAAAGGCTTCCGGATTACGTACTACTACCACCTTGCCGTAAGGCGCAATACTGTCACCAACACCAAAACTATATTCAACCCCGTTTGTCAGCTGCCAGCCGACATATTCCAGGTTAACTTCATCATACATCCATAGATTTACTGTCGAGCCGGTAATATTTGTCAGCTCAATATACTCATATTCATCCTCATCATAGCTGCCGCCGCTGTCCGGATGATACATTATCTCACTTATCACAATAGGCCCTACCTTCGGATACGAATTTTCATAGCCGGGCGTATTACTTTCCATCGCCACAAAATTCCAACTGTCGGTACTGGCTTTATAATATCTGCCGAACGCTACATTACTGGCAGATGCGCCAAAATCTTCTTCCACCGCATAACCGGTCAGCTCACCGTTATTACCGGAATTCAGATATATATCATCGCCACCCTCGCTCAGACCAAACGGGGTATGACAACCCTCGGCATTTGCATTTCCAAAATGCTGTGTCTCATAAAAGACTGCATAACCATCAGCCTGGATAGTTGTTCCAAGAGGTATCTCAAATTTCTTCTTCGATTCATCATCAGAATTATCATCCGACAGGAACCAGCCGCCAATATTAATAATTGAATCGGTAGTATTATGCAGCTCAATCCAGTCCGGGGCATATGAATGCGAATGCGATAACACTTCATTAATTACTACATCACCTACGTCCGGAAGAATATAACTCTCATCCTCACCGGGCGAACCGCCGTTCTCGGCACTTGGACGCCAGCCTTCCTTCTCTGAAAGCAAAGCAGTATCCGCCAACGCCTCGTCACGGACCGTCAAACTAAAACCTTCGCCATCTGTTATTTCATACCAGCCATCTTTATATTCAAATTCCAGCAAAATCTCACCCAGTGCATCTTTTATCCGCAGGGTATCGCTGCCATTATCCAGACTGCCTTCATATTCACCTATCACAGGCAGACCACTACCATATCTGGCTTCAAATGCAGCCGCATCTTCTACCAGCAGTATATAGCCGCCCGCCGGAACTGACATATCACCAAAATCAAAATCCACTCCCTTGGTAAACCTCACCATATCCAGATTAATAGATTCGTCACCAATATTTTTCAGCTCGATATAATCAGTATTCGAATCAACCGAATGATACATAATTTCAGTAACTCGCAGGTTATCATTAATTTCACTTAAAGCAAAAGTGCCTTTAGTCAGAGCTGACCATTGATCGCCGTCATAAACTCGTGCTTTGATCTCCATACTCTTATCCAGACCTAAGGCACTATCATAAATCCGGGCATTCTCAGACGGCACTCCGGCAGACAATAACCTCTCGCTTCCTTTCAGGCTAACCGTCAGCAGCATATCTGAACTTTCTAATATATTGTTCATTACCTGAACTGCTAATATATTCTCGCCTGTTACCAGTAAGTCTTTATACTCCAGGATATCATAACTGACAGGCACCAATGCCGTTGAATCTGCTCTGGCATTGACGGCATGTGAGTTCCAGCTTAACTGACCTTCAGATACATCAACATTATCACGCAATATCTCAACTCCATTTAAAAATACTGCGACTCCATCTTCATATCGCAACTCTAATTGCAGAAATGTCAAAACCTCGTTATCATACGTAAACGGTATACGGACATAACAGCTCGTATTGATCGAATATAAATTGGAACCTACATCAATACCGCCAGCCAGGATAGCTTCATAATCTCCACCGGAACTCATTTCATATCCTACGGCATTATTACCTGCTATCCAGCTGCTGTCATCATACTCCTGTACTGTCCACGGTTGACCGCTAGGCATTAAATACCGCGAATCTATTACTACCGGACCGATTATCGTAGGCCCGGACCACGCCACTGATAAATTGTCGCCACCGCCGTCTTCTTTATGCAGTGCCTCTATATAATACCTCTTGCCGGACTCCAGGTATATCGACACAGACTGCTGCTCTCCATACTTATACCATTCATACTGATTCGACCAGCCCGGCACTGTCGCTATCTCTACTGCATTTTCGGCTATACCATCCATACTAAGTTTCAATGAGCAATAATCATCACCTGAAACCCAGAATGTATATCCACCACTGGCCGGTGGATATAAATACCCCCTAACTCGAGTGCCATAATAATCCATATAGTCAATTTGCGGCATATCAAAATCTGACCACATCGACCTGCTGTCCGGGTCATCCGGATAACGGCTATTATTTGTTAGATCCGGAATTGTTACTCCGGTTATCCCTTCCCAGATATCTACCAACAGAGAATTATCAGTTGCCACAGAAGAGAAATCTTCCGTAGGCACTAATACTTTTTTTGCGCCTGACTCGGCAATAAAAACAATCTCAGCTTCATTTGCTGAATCATCAGCGGGCATCCTTGGATCTGATCCGTCCGTGGTATAATATATCTCACCGGTACTGTTAGGATTACTAATCTCAAGGCTAAACCCATCCGGCACATAACCGCCATACTGATTAAATTCAGGAGCCGATAGTATCGGCAGCCAGTTCTCACCCATAAACTGCTCTACGACACGCTGCTGACGTGGTTTGGCCTCCCATGGATGTCCGCTTGCTCCATAAATAAAATCCTGAACATAATCGATCGCTTCTTGCCATGTCTCTTTCGTTCGCGGTGGATTTGTATTCGTATCACCCCAGCGTGCTGACTCGGCAATAATGGCATTATTAATCTGCAACGCACGCGCCACTAAAATATCCCAGACATTGTCCGGCATAAACAAACCATCATTATAAAACAATTCCTGTACCCTGTCTGCAAATGCCATACGATATTCTGTACTTTGCTGGATCAGCTGCTCGTGCATCCAGTGCGGGTTAAAATATCGCATTTGCGCACCGGCTGTCGTATATGGCGTCACCAGATTTTCATAGTTCGGCCAGCCTAGCTCTGATACACCCATCGAATGTTCCGAATCATGCTCCATCCACTTCCAGCCGTCCGGGTTGCTGCGGTTGTACAAACAGAATATATTATTCGGTAAATTTCCAAACCTGGACGCTGCACCATCAGTATCAGAAGTATAATAATTTATTAGCTGATAGTCTATCAGGTTTTCCACATCCAGCAGCCGCTCGTAGGCTGGGTTAATTGTACCATCCGGGTTCATACCCTGCAAACGATAATATTCTTCCGTCGTGTACACTCCATCTGCTATTGCCGCCCATAATCTTTCAAATGCGTCCCGATTACCTTCGATCGCTGTCATCTCCCGCCCGTAGTTACTGTCTGCTTTTACAACATCATAATCAGTCTTTTTGCCGCCCATGTACGATGCTGCAAAACGGGACTCCGCTCTTTCCTGCGTCTGATACAATCCCCAGTATACACCATTAATATACAAATGATAATACCTGCTCTTGGTATAAGGATGACCCAGGCGGCCCTGCATATCTCGGGAAAACACCTCACGCACAAACGTATTATGTTGATTTTCATAACTGCCCTTGAACGACCACGAAAAATTCTGGCTTGTTCGCAGATCAACCTTGTCGTATTCATCCACTCCCTCATCGCCGAACAGCGGATATTCCAGCTTACCCTTACCATACTTATCCCTGAAGAAAAACCTGAACGCATGTTTAGGGTTTCCACCTGTCCGACTGGCTCCACCTCGGATTCGTACTCCGCAATTGATATTAAAGCCCTTCGTTCCATCCGGGTTAATTAATTCCAGCGAACATGCTTTTTCCTTTTCAACTGTCCAGAAATCATTATCACTGCGGGCGGCTGCCGCATTTACATATATTCCGGATGATGCGTCAAATAAATATTCAGAATCTATCACCATCGACAATGTCGACACCGCATGTAGTGCATTATCCATTAAATCAGAATATTCCGAGCTATTAACGATATCAGGATCCATTCCATAAACCATTCTTTGGTCGTTCACAGAATAACCTGGTGCCGGCCACCCTGATCCCGGGCTGCTGCCGTCCGACTGTTGAGTTACTACATCCGCGGCAAAAATATATGTCTGGGTATCGACATTACTCGGCAGATAACCCGCCAGGAAAGATCTTGCTCTTAACACCGTTGTCTTATCTATTGTTATCGTACTGCCCGGCTCAAATATCTCGCCATTATCCCAATCCGGTGTCGAACCGTCCAGGGTATACCTTACTATCGCTTCCGGATTCTCAGTATATATATTCAGATCAAATGGTGTATCATAGAATCCTCGATCCACAGTAAATTTTGTGTCCGGTGATGTTCCCAGCGAGCTGTTATTATTCTCTTCGCCCGGAGTAGCCGGGTAAAAGTAGCGATGACTCTGCAGATAGTCTGTATAACCATATGACACATTACTTTCCTGCGGTGGATAACCGTACTTATCTGAATCATACTCATAATCTATATATTCACTGGTGACTATCCCTTCACTGTTTACCAGGCCCAGGTATTCACCTCCACCTGCCAGACTGAAGTTTGTATGAATATAACTGCCGGTTACATGTTCATTTCCAGATGCATACACCAGCAGGTAATCTCCGGCCAAGATTATAGTGTCATCAGGAAATGCCCATTTCGAAAGCTCGTCTTTATCATCAGTCAGATGCCAACCGGTTAGATTAACCGGCTCAGATGTAATATTCCACAGCTCGATCCAGTCAACCGGGTCACCGGTCTCATCAAAAACCTCCCACGCTTCCGGAGAGATGTCCGGGTTATCGCTGTTATTATCCGCCATAAATTCATTGATAACCACCGGACCAACTGACTTTTTCCATTTCGCTGACAAAAGCTCAAAATCCAGAAGATCTACTACACCAAAGTCAACCAGGTCAGGACATCCTGCTCCACTGCAATCTGGCGAACCAAGCCATTGTCCTGCCAGCAATTCGAGGTCAGCTATTGACACGGCACAATCGCCGTCGATATCTCCTTCCGGGCAGATATCAACTTCTCTATCCAAAACTGTAACAATTATATCTGCAAGCGCAACACCATTATACGAAGTATCACCACTGGTAACACTAAATGACAATGTCACCTGCTCCTGCGGCTCCTGGATTCCGTCATCAGCTGCCACCAGCACAACTTCCCTTGGCACTGACCAGTCACTTGTTGTAAAGGATATATAAGCATCATCACCGCCAAAACCGCCGTCTATCTCTATATCAGCAGTATTGGCTGATATCTGAACCCAGACTGTCGCTGTAGGAGCATTGTCAATTGTTATTACAATCGAATCTGATAAACCATATTCCTGGATCTGCGTGCCGGAATCTGTCTCTGATACAATTATGCCGCCATAGAGAGATATCTGACATAACATTAATAAAAAAAAGATACTTACAACTATTTTACTCATCTCTAGTTTCACACCTTTACTTTGTATATTCATGACTGCTTTGATTCAAGTACTATTATCGTACCAAAAACATATACACTTTTTCATTAATAATCTCATTTTTTTGCCAGATTTGCGATTTATCATCAACATTACGACAAACAACACAACTTGCCAGTAAGACTATTACTAACAACAACTTACAAAAAAATATTTTTCCACAATCCATATTTCCATTTCACACGATCAATATTTTATATGCTATTATCAATTATATATGCTTTCTGGCAATAAACTTCATACCATAATGGTCCGATAGCTAATCACAATCTATATAATTATGCCTCATTTACCCCTGTGATAGTTATAATATGATTTCACCACTGCTCCTTGCTTATTTATTCCTGGCATCTCAATACTCAAAGCCGATCACTGCTGTTCGTGGATTGACAACAGGCTGGGATTGATTACACTTATATATACTTATGAAGAATTTGATAATATATTTATTGTTTCTAATTTTCTTTTCAGGTTGTATTTCTGAAAATACTACTGAATCTCATTTATTTTATGATAATAATTTGCTGCTGAAAAATGGATTACCCAAAGAAGAAGTTGACAGTATCTTAAATCAATTTGGTTTTGAAGGGAAACTTTTTCATGAAGGTATAGTGGATGTATTTTATACATCTACTAACAATACTAATTTAAGTAACTTCGAACATATTTGTCCACCTAAAGGCAGTACCATTTTTATGGGAAATGAAATAATTGAATTCGATAAAAATAAGGATGAGGAATTCGATCCTAATATTCCAGTACTTGCACGGACTATACATGGAGAATATGATTCCAAAATGGGAATAATCATCATAAAACCCGTAGTTGAAGATGTGTATATTTATTCAACAAATACCAATGTTTTGCTATTTGTTGAATACAAACATAACGATAATATGGATAAATATCTTAACAGGTACTCTTTTGTTACGTTTGAGCAAAAACGTGAAACATTTTTTTTACTTCCAAGAGCCCTTGAAGAAAAATTAGATAATCTGCTTAATAAAGCGATTCATGAATTTCCTGATGAGATAATAGAGCCTATTTCAAAGACAAATCAACCACGCCTTCTGCATAGCAGGAGGTCCGAGGAAGAACCCTAGAATTTGGATACCTCTATTTATCTTCATCACGTTCTTGCTGTTCCTGATCCTGGATATATTTTCGTATTATATCCTCATCAAGACCAACCGTTCTTACACAATATCCTAGGGATCAAAAGCTTCTACCAAACAGACAAGCTTCCTGTTTATGCGAATAGCACTTTTGCCCTTCAAAGATCCCATTGTCATGGCAATACTGTACCCAGGTGGAATACTATGCAACATATGAATATGATCCACACCTGCATTGCCTTCTAATAATTCGATATCCTTTTGGCGACATAATTCTCGAATTATCTCGCCTATCTTCTTACGATATTTTGGTACTATTAACACATGATACTTTCATTCCCATTTAACATGGTTTTGGGTTTGCCTGTCTTTCATTTTGGTTCTCCTTCACCTCTTTTTAGAGTCTTCTGGAGAACCATTTTCTACCTGCCAACTAATTTCAATTTTTACTTGATAATAACATCCCGACCGGATACGATAATTTGTGGATGTTTAAGGCAACTTGAGTTTCACAGCTTGAAAGGTATTTGCTTAATTTAGTATGATTGATTAGTCTCTTTATATTGTTGTAATATATTTTAAGACAATCTTTTATATTAAACAGGCCTGCCGCTTTGCGGCTATCCTTGCCCGATACCAAATACTTAAAAATAACTTTCAACTGGCCACGAGTCAGTTTGAGCTTTTTACAAATTCGGAATCTGGGTATTAATTGTCACCGGGTAAGGAGATCCGGCATATAGGAGTTTCAGGAAGGGTTAATAATTGAGGCTGCCCGATTGGGACTGATGTAAGTTATTTGAACTCGTCCAAAATATGTTTTAATGCAGGATTGAGCGAATTTATTCATGGCCGAGGCGGAGGCCAAAAACTATCGCAGGCGTATTATTATTTTTCATTACAAACACAAACTGATTTTACTCCAGCTCTCTGCTTATTGCTGGCCGCTCTATACTCGAAACCAATCGCTGCAGTCAGTGGATTGACAACAGGCTAGGATTGATTACACTCCAACTGTATTACCGTTCAAGTCAAGGATAGTTGTGGATTGACAACAGGCTAGGATTGATTACACTCCAAACAGCTGTTCGCGGCAGTGAGCGTGGTTGTGGATTGACAACAGGCTAGGATTGATTACACTTGATAGGTAGACATAACCCGGCAAGGCGATGTTGTGGATTGACAACAGGCTAGGATTGATTACACTACAACGGGCATAAGTTTTACCGACACCGACGTTGTGGATTGACAACAGGCTAGGATTGATTACACTGAACGCTCGCCACATCTTACTTTGCCCTTGGTTGTGGATTGACAACAGGCTAGGATTGATTACACTAAAAGAGTGAATAACTCCGACCCGAAACTTGTTGTGGATTGACAACAGGCTAGGATTGATTACACTTAATCAAAACGAACATACTGCCATGATAAAGTTGTGGATTGACAACAGGCTAGGATTGATTACACTCGATTAACGATTAAAGAACTCTGAAACACCGTTGTGGATTGACAACAGGCTAGGATTGATTACACTCCAGAATCCGACATGAGTTGAAGACATCCAGTTGTGGATTGACAACAGGCTAGGATTGATTACACTTCAGTACTGTTTTAGTAGATAAGGGAAATGGTTGTGGATTGACAACAGGCTAGGATTGATTACACTTGCCCGAGCAAATACATTAACCAGGGCGGGGTTGTGGATTGACAACAGGCTAGGATTGATTACACTTTATTTGAATCGCTTCCCCTGAAGGAATGTGTTGTGGATTGACAACAGGCTAGGATTGATTACACTTTTCCATTGATGAGATAGTTCAGACAAGAGGTTGTGGATTGACAACAGGCTAGGATTGATTACACTGGGCTGCACTTACAACAATTATAAAGTTGTGTTGTGGATTGACAACAGGCTAGGATTGATTACACTGAAAAGCCGGACCAGGAGAAACAATAAGATGTTGTGGATTGACAACAGGCTAGGATTGATTACACTACTCCCAACGCTCATCCATTATCTGCTTATGTTGTGGATTGACAACAGGCTAGGATTGATTACACTCTGGGACGATAAGTGGAGTGAAAATAAATTGTTGTGGATTGACAACAGGCTAGGATTGATTACACTTTGACAGAATTGCATAAGCACTCATATTAGTTGTGGATTGACAACAGGCTAGGATTGATTACACTAAGAACTAGCAAACTTACAAGGCTTGAGCTGTTGTGGATTGACAACAGGCTAGGATTGATTACACTACAAGATCGACCAGCTAAACGCAGACACCTGTTGTGGATTGACAACAGGCTAGGATTGATTACACTACCCCATCACCAGCAGCAAAGATCTGTCAAGTTGTGGATTGACAACAGGCTAGGATTGATTACACTACATATTTTCCAACCTACTGTCAAACACAGACTTACAAAAAGATTCGGCAAAAAAATCAGAAAAGTTCGAGCTGTTTTGGTGCCGGAGGCGTCGGTTTTCTACGCCGCCCCCAATAGGTTTCCATGCGACCATACTGCTTATCGGTAATACAAAGCAGCCGCACTTCGCCATCCGGAGGCAAAAATTTTTTAACTCGTTCAAAATGAACATCTGCGTTTTCCTCACTGGCACAATGTCTGATATATACAGAATATTGTATCATAGAAAACCCGTCTTTTAAAAGACTTTTACGAAATTGCGTATAATCTTTTATTGCCTGCTTCGTATCGGTCGGCAGGTCAAACATTGCCAGTATCCACACTACTCTATACCCGCTGATATCCATTATTGTCACTCAGAAAAAATAAAAATTTCACTCATCTTCTTATTTTTCGTCTTTTAACAAACCTGCCTTTAACAGATTTTCGGCAAATCCAGATTTTTACTTTCCCCGGCAAAACACTTCACTACTGATGCCGCCATTCTGTGCATACCAACCATCATCGGTCCGGAATACTGCCCCAGCTCTACTTCATCATATAATATTTCAAGCAGCTTTGCCTTTATCTCCTGATCCAATTCAACTTCGCCTTCACCCCCAGACAATTCCGACCATATTTCAAGAACCCTTCTATCCACAAATCCCCTGAAGGCCTCCAGCAAATCATCCGCCAGGCAAAATGCATTATACTTGTTGCAGTGATGCACACCAATTGATGGGTTCAAACCAGCCGCTACGATTGCCCTGGCAACAGCCGCACGAACAATTGCATATCCATAATTCAGCATATTGTTAGGACTCTTACCGTACCGATGCCTTTTGAACTCCATTTCATCACCAAAATATTTCCAGTACAGTTTACTCGCCTGCGCTTCCTTATTCTCCGGGTCACCGCTCTTCACCGCATTTGCCATCTCCTGCAATCCCTCATACGCACGACAATCTTTACCCAGCACTTCTGCCTGATGCCGGATCTTTGACTGCACCAGTTGCTTCCACATCTGCTTCTTTATAGGCTCTTTCGCCAGCAGCTGCCCACGCATACGCTCGGTCTGCACGCTGTTAGACTCTACCGGCATAAACACTCCCGCCGGATGATGGTCTGCTCCGCACAGCACAACCGCAGCACCTGCTTTAACCAGTTCAGTAAACACGCAGTGTGTATATATCACACCAGGATGATCTACTATCAGCATACCTATATCTTCGCATGGTATCTGACCTATCTGCTCATCATCTCGGCGTATTAACAATTGGCTATTTTTAACCGATAAATATGTCTTCGCCTGAGAAACCTCGATTATCCGCTTAATCATTTGCCCACCGTACACGACCCAATGGGGCAACCGTAACCTTTTTAGCATTCAATTCTAAGAATTTATTGGGGCTTCTCAGCCTATGCCCATCTAAATCATCTGCTTTAGGTTTTTCATTTGATGCAATATGCAATTCCCAAAACCAATAATCATTTTCGCCAATACTAACGGCTCTATAATAAGCCCTTCCTCCTTTTTTACTATCCATTTGAATAATATCCCCTTTTGAAAATGAAAACTTAAATGTTGCTTCTGAATATTCTGGATGCTCACGGATAACTATACAGTTAGTCATATTTAACTTTTCCCCACTCTTAGCAAGTTTATTATACTTGCGGTTTGCATTCGCTATTCTTTTTGATACTTCATAAGTATTCCATATTTTTGCAATTATTTGAGTTGATCCATTTTCTTCAAGTTCAAATAACTCGACATGATGATTTTCAGGCTTTTCAACATACTTTCCTGGCCTGATTTCAATAAATTGATTTTCATTTTTCCCAGAATAACATTTAACTTTCTTAACTGGAATTGGTTCTCCATTATTTACATTATGATTATTATTTGGCAGCATAGGATATTCACTTTGATTAGATTCCTTCCATTTCTTTATAAGATCTCTAACCTTTTCATCACAAACAGTACTCACATTAGCATCTTTCACTTTTTTTCTTTGCACAAATTTTCCATTTGAATCTTTTGCCCAAAAGCTATCTCCGTGCAATGATCCTCGAACTTGCCGTCTTGGCCGATGCGAAACATTTATAGAATCAATCACTTCTTTTAAATCTCTTTCAAAACCAGACCAAGGTTTACTAATTTTTATTTTCCCATAATCCGTTTCAGGAAACGCTTGTTGCAACTCTCGCGTTATTTTTTGAATTTCAGAATGAGTAGTAACAGCACAAATAGCTGCATCTATTGCATGATGCCTATGGTCACCTCTATTCTTTTGATCAATATCATCTTTACGCAATATACTATTAACTCCCCATATTTTTCTTAGCTCACTGGTGATCATACCTTTTGTTGTGTCAACATTTTGTCTACCCTGTTGATTTTCAGAAGGATATAATCTCAGTAAATACTTTTTTACTTCATTTGCAATGTATGAATTGTCATTCAGGAGATTTTTAGGGCTGTATTTATTGTGCACATCTTTATTATTTACAAAAAAACGTTCCCATTTATTCCTATTTGGCTCCAACGTAATTTCTTCACCATCAATAGTAATTTTTTCCCGCTTAGTCAGTTCTTTCCAATGCTTTATCGCATTCTGTGTATTTACCCACTTTTCCGGATTTGTTTCCTTTAACCAGCTAATAGGTGTGTTAAGTCCCTTATTTCTGTTTTCATTCGTATAACATACTACCTGGTTATTTAATGAATTATCAAATGATATTTCACGAGGAATAATATGGTCTATTTCCACTTCTGAACTAAATAGTTTTGATAATGGAATTTGTTTTTTACTGGAATCTAAGTACGGACACATACCTTTTTGCTGTTGCCATAATATATATCTTTTAATTGCCCATCCTGGCTTATTACATTTAATAAAAGCTGGTATTTGATCATTTACATCAAATATCTCCCTAACACTTTTTTTCAATGTATTATTATCCTTTTGTTTTTTCTTTATTACCTCTCTTTGTTTTTTATTTGCTTTAATCGACCTTCCGCACTCAATCATAATCCTCTCTGGTTTGCCAAACTCTTTTATTAATTGATTTACTATCTTTCTAACTTCATGTAAAACCACTTTGACATTTGGATTAGTAGTTTCAAAACCATGTGCCCTATCAGGTATTGGTAATTTGGACAATACTCTGCTATTATTTTTTAGCCCTAAACGTTTGCAAACTCTCTGTTTTGCTTCATGCAAGTTTATACCCTTTAGCATTTCGGCATTAAGAATTTTAACTATTTCTTCACAATACTTGACATGTCCATCAGGTACTTTTGCTTTACTTAGTTTAGCATTCAATATATCTTCGTCTGGAACCTCAACATCAAATTTAACCATTTGCTTTCGTAATTCATTGTATGATATCTCTTCATCAATATATAAAAGCACAATTTCCCAAACAGCTTCTCTATCACTATAATCAACAATCTGCACATACTTATTGCCCTTCCTTTCGCCAAATATAACTCTTATCAGATCATCTACTGCAATTCCTGGCAAACTATTATCTTCTTCTACATCCTCAAAATTAAATCTCCAATCTTCTGGATATCCTAAATGTTTTTTAATTTGTGAATACTTTTTGCCTTTCTCAAAGGAAGATATATATTCTAATATTTTTTGCTTATCTTCTTTTGAAACGCCGCATTCAATTTTTGAACCGTAAGAATCATATATTTCTAAGTAGTTAATTGTTTGAAGAAGCACAAATTCTTGTGCAACTCTCTTACTTTTATCACATCTTAGCTTTTCTTTCCATAGTGAACATTTTCCAATATACTTCCTTTGCTTTCTTGCTGACAATTTATAACTATGCTGACTGAATAATAACCATTTACTTCCATCTTCTGATACTAAATCCTCTAATACATCGTCCGTAAGAATTGTTGGATAATACTGTTGTTGACATTTCCATATACGACATACTTCATCAATATAGTCTTTCCTTTGCCATATATTCATTTCACCTTTATTCCTTACAGCAGTACAGATATCATCCTTATGTTTCTCATAACATATTTGCCCAATTGTTTTTCCTTCGTATGTATTTAAAAGAGTTATCTTGGATTTATCTTTTTTCTTTCTCTTATTGTCTGTATCAACGTCTATCAATCCACCTAATTTACTATTTGACTTAAAACCCCTCCTTTTTGCTATATGCATTATTGCTCTTCCTACATGATGTAAATCTATTCTTTCCTCTAAAGCCTTTGCTCTTATTTCAAAAGGATCCAAAGAAAGTAATTTCTCATATTCATTTCTTTCTGGAAGAATATTTCTTTCATGTAAAAAGCAATAAGTTTCATTCAACCTTTGAGACCGTCTTTGATATCTTCTTTTGGCCCCTCTAGCATCTCTTCTGTTTTTATTTCTGGTTGTTTCTTTATTTCCAGCACAATAAGTTTTTTCTACATATGGCATCGGAAATATTCTCGAATTAATAGCTGGAATCCAATGCAAACCATCTTTAGAATCTGAAATTTTCAGAAAACCTAAAAAATTGCCATTTTCATCAATAGCAATTGCTGCCCATCCAATAGATGTTGGCCCTAAATCAAGTCCTAAAACATATTTCACCATATTAAACTCCAATTTCTATTTGACACGTTCAAATTATTGGTGTATTTTACTTATAGTGTAATTAATCCTAGTCTGTATACTTTTCACAATAAGTTGAAAAAGACGCAGGCGCTCCGCTGTTATGTGCGAGCAATGTTCCACGGAACAACCTCTTGCACCTTCATTTTGAGGGTGCTTTTTTTATTAATGTTGGATTTAATTAATTACCTATAACCACAATTATTTCTCAGATTTCAAAGAAGCGGGCAATCCTTTATCCCTGTTCAATTTTAACTTGTTGTATTCTACCAATTTACAACCACCTTGGTCAATATTTTTATTCTCCTGTTACCTGCCAACTAATTTCAATTTTTACTTGATAATAACATCCCGACCGGATACGATAATTTGTGGATGTTTAAGGCAACTTGAGTTTCACAGCTTGAAAGGTATTTGCTTAATTTAGTATGATTGATTAGTCTCTTTATATTGTTGTAATATATTTTAAGACAATCTTTTATATTAAACAGGCCTGCCGCTTTACGGCTATCCTTGCCTGATACCAAATACTTAAAAATAACTTTCAACTGGCCACGAGTCAGTTTGAACTTTTTAACAAATTCGGAATCTGGGTATTAATTGTCACCGGGTAAGGAGATCCGGCATATAGGAGTTTCAGGAAGGGTTAATAATTGAGGCTGCCCGATTGGGACTGATGTAAGTTATTTGAACTCGTCCAAAATATGTTTTAATGCAGGATTGAGCGAATTTATTCATGGCCGAGGCGGAGGCCAAAAACTATCGCAGGCGTATTATTATACGTCGAGATTGTTTTTTGCCGATCAACGAAGGGCAGGGTGAATGCAGCCAATCAATGCAAAAAAAGATTTTGGGATGGGTTCTTAATAAACACAGTTCAAAGCGGGCAAATTACGATAGGAGTGTAACATGAACAGCTGTAGTTTCTGGTCGAACCGCGTATTATTTATTCTGGCAATCTTATACACCTGTTGCACCTTTACCTTCGCCGGACTAACCACCGACGATCTCAACCCGGACAAAACTCCATACTGCAAGGTAAATAAAAACCTGATCACAATTTCACCCGGCACAACACCCGGCACAGTCACTATATCTGGTAGGCCCGAGGCTATCACCTCTACATCCATTGCAACCGTATATGCTAAAAACGCTGAAACCGGTACCCGAGCCAACGTAACTCTCGCTGAAGACATGAGTTTCACCGTAGAAATCAAGGCTGAACCGGGCCAAAAAATAAGGGTTTATGCCAATAATCGCGAAGGAAAACGAAGCTACGGAACATTTAACATCGAAAATTCCATGATCGCGCAAGAGCCTGCCCGTGAGCCGTCGCAGACTCTCCGCAGCACGCCGGACTCCGCCGTCAGCACACCTCAAACCGCCGCAATAGCGCAATCAGCCGCTTCATCACGAGATAATTCCGCAATATTGGAAGACTCCTTCCATACCACCCCCGCAGTCAAGGAATACAGCGTCATGACCCTGCCGTCCGACCCCCAGCCTGCTTTCATGGTCAACGGCCAGGAAGTCTCCACCACTCCGCAGCCCGACAATGACGACCCGTCAGGCACCAACCTCGCTGTTGTTATTATGATCGTCAACACCGACACCGGCCAGGTACTATCAACCACACAAGTTACTGGAAAATCAAAGACTTACGCTGAAAAGTCACCTGAAAACTTCAAGATAATGATCCAGCGAATTCTGGACCGCTGCAAAAACGTCATATCATCTGAAATACTGCGACCAAACCTTGACCGAACACCTCTTGAACAACCCCAAAACTAAAACCAAACTATCGTAAACCGCTGTAAATAAAAAGGTTGGCAATTTCAAACTGCCAACCTTTACCGGGTTTCGGCTCCTTTCGCAATTCTTTAGTGTTTCGAGTTGCGAACTAACCCGCACAAATTTAGAGTATTTAGTGATCTTTTTTGCCCGCAGATTACTTTTTTTCATTATATAAGAAATTGTAAAACAATAACTTATATTCATTATTGCTATCGGCTCTCCGCAAGCTGTATTTCGTTTACCTTCCTCCTGAAAGTACCCATACAATCCACTCCTTTAGAACCACTTTTAATACCCATTGGCTCTACCCCATTGGCAAAACCTATTGCTAATCCTAATTTTCGCCTGGCCCCTAATCTCATAAATACATTTATATACAGACAGTTACAACAATATAACCCGGAATTAATACCAGACAGTTATTAGGATATGAGCCTCTGACTTCTTACCTTCAACTACACCAACTGTTGATTCTGAAAACTTTACCTCGATATCAGGATTCTCATCCAGCCATTCGTTTATGCTATCTTCCATATATTCCATCGCATTTGGACTCAAACGAGAGTGAAACAGCTTCACTCTACATGCACCTACACCGGTTTTGTGCGTTTGCCTGTGCCATTTGTGCTCTTTACGTAAATGATCCTTACCAAATGCCTTTATTTGTGACGTGCCGGTAATACCAACTCCTACTTTGGTATCACCAGAAAGCTCTGCTACTGCTATACTTTCACCTCCGGCACTATCGCTCATCGACGATTCACTTGCTGCCATAGCACTTCCTAGATCTAAATTGATCTTCTCATCCTCATTAGGTACGATCTCGGGGAACTTGCATACCGGACACTGCAGCTTTTCACCGGACATAGATGTCGGCGCTTCCAGGTGTTCATTACATTGACTGCATTTAAAATATATCATAACTACTTACACTCCTTACATTAATATCAATACACATCAGCCAGCCCTCCAACAAAGAAAACTTCCACACAGTTCCAACTGACTCAGTGAGGATACTCAGAAAATACTCAGCAAAGATACTCAGCAAAGATACTCAGTGAGAATACTTTTTACTGATAACATATCAGTTCTTAAGATTATCAATAAGCTTTCAGTAAAAACTGCACTTAAATACCCGCACTGGCATTATTAATATCAGAACTAATACTCAGATATCAGAATTAATATCAGAAATTCCCAGCAATTCGCCGGTATTATCAAATTTTTATCAGATTTCGTAGACTAATGTTAAATTTCAGAAATATGAAATATTTAGATTCACTAAAATTCGAATGAATATTTTTATCAGACAATTAAATTATATCACTTTAATTCCAAACGACAAGAAAAAATGCGATTGGCATCAAAATTTATAAAAATCTCTTTATATCAACATTATCCCCCATAATACTGAAATATACGGTATTGCAGATTTGACAAAAAACAATTAATCGCTTATAATTGCGCCAAATTGGCAGATTTGAAGTATTTGCCTACACTTTTAAGAACCTTGGGATTATGGAAGATTACAAGCGATTTGAAGAATTACTCACAGGGGGCCGTTCCTGTATAGCTATTATCACAGATGAAGAGCCGTACGCTCGTGAAATGGTTACAACTGTATCTGCAAACGCAGGTTACGAGATTCAGAAATGGTCAATTGTAGAAGGTTTGCGTCAAGGATTGCTCGCAAACACGAAACCTGTTTCCGGCACAGAACACCCGGCAGCCGCATTATACACCATGATGCGTTGCCAGGAAAAAACGGTGTTTGTCATGCTGGACATACTGGAACATCTTAACGAACCAAAAACAGTTAGACTGTTAAGAGATACAATTTTCCAGTTTGAACAAACCGGAAACAAGCTTGTTCTAATCGATTTCAAAAATGAAATCGATCAGGCAATAAAGCCGCTGGTTACAAAATTCGAAATATCGCTACCAGACGAACAGGAACTGGAATCACTGGTAAAAAGCACACTGCGTGAAATGCACCAGGTAAAACCTATAGAGATAGATATTACCAGAAAAGGGTTAAATACAATTATCCGAAACTTGCGAGGTTTGACCCGCAGGCAGGCCAAAGAAGTTATTGCCGACTCTGTAGCCAGAGATAGAAAATTTAACCAGGAAGACATTAACAGCATACTTGCACGTAAAAGACAAGTGCTCCATAGCGATGGTTTGCTGGACTATATCGAGGCCCCGACCGACCTTAACAATATTGGCGGGCTTGCCAATTTGAAAAAATGGCTGAAACAGCGATATAGAGCTATTACAGGTGAAGGCGAGGAATATGGGCTGGCTGCCCCTAAAGGCGTATTAATGCTTGGCGTACAGGGAGCAGGAAAAAGCCTTTGTGCCAAAGCAATTGCAACCGCCTGGCAACTACCGCTCCTGAGGATGGATCCTGGGAAATTGTACGACAGCTATATTGGCGAATCAGAAAAACATCTTCGTCAGGCCTTAAAGCAGGCTGAAAGCATGTCGCCAATAGTATTGTGGATAGATGAAATAGAAAAAGCATTTGCTTCTGCCGCATCGCATAATAGTGACGGCGGCTTGTCACGCAGAATGTTTGGTTCACTGCTCACCTGGATGCAGGAACATGTTGACCCGGTATTCCTGGTGGCAACTGCAAACGACATAGAGTCGCTTCCGGCAGAACTATTGCGAAAAGGAAGGTTCGATGAGATATTTTTTGTCGATCTGCCGGACTTTGAAACAAGAAAAACAATTTTAGAAATACATCTGCGAAAGCGAAACCAGGATCCTGAGAAATTTGATCTGGATATGCTAGCAGACAAAGCTAACGGATTTAGCGGAGCTGAGATAGAGCAAGCGGTTATTTCAGGCTTACATGAAGCCTTTTCAAAAACAACAGAACTCAATGATAAAATAATGTCAGAGAGAATAACCGGATCGCCGCCGTTGTCTGTTACAATGGCGGAACAGGTAGCCAATTTAAGAGCCTGGGCTGCCGACAGGTGCGTTCCTGCAGGCTAATATATTTAGGCAACCTTGCAAGTATATTTGTCTGCAATGATAAATAATTAAAAATTATTGCGGCATTTTTAAAAGTCGCTTTCTATAATAAAGGTAGATAATGAACTTGGAAGTTGAAGCAAAATTTAAGGTAAAAGAGCTGGATTCTTTCGAAGCCAAGCTCGAAGAGCTGGAAGCTGATTTTATCAGCATAGTTCGCCAAACCGACATATATCTCGGCAGTCGCAAGGTACTGAGAAAAGGTACGGGTATGCGTATCCGCAAAGAAAAAACTGTCGACCAGGAAATAACAATGATCACCTTCAAAGGTCCCCGGCAGCGCGGCGAGTATAAAAGCAGAACCGAAATAGAACTTGAGGTAGATGATTGTGATAAGGCTATAGCTCTGCTGGAACAGTTAACTTTTACACCAAATCTAACAATAGATAAATTACGTAAAACCTACGAAATTGAAAATTGTCTGGTTTGTCTTGACAAGGTTAATCGTTTGGGTATGTTCATTGAGATTGAAGGGCCAAACGAAGAAATTATAACAAAAGTCCGAGAAATGATTGGCCTAAAAGATCATCGTCATCTCAATCGCGGTTATGCACATATGATGAGTGCATTAGATAAAAAGCTGCGTGGTGAAGATTAAACTGCACAATTCATTACATTCAGGCATCTATTATCATACCCCATAAATGAGCTTACTTAGATTCTTGCAGCGGCAGCTTAATGATAAACTCAGAACCACATTCAAGTTTACTAAAAGCTGAAATAGAACCTCTCATCTCTTTAACTATGCCGTAAACAACAGAAAGCCCCAATCCGCTTTTATGTGTCGACTGGCCGTTACTAGCAACTCCACGAGTAGTAAAAAACGGATTAAAAATATGCGGCAAATGATCCTGCTCAATTCCACAACCTGTATCAGCAAAAGTAAGCACAAGATTCCCTTCATCCCGAATAAGATTGATTGAAAGAGTTCCACCTTCAGGCATGGCTTCTTCAGCATTACTAACTATATTATTCAAAATCTGGTTTATTTTTGCACCAGGGACTTCATATTCCGGAACCGAGCCAACATTTAATTCCAAAATAATATTCTTCTCACATAGATCTTTTTCAACAAGGTGACAAAAGGTCAACACAACCTCACTAAGATCAGAAGTCTCTATTTCACGGGAATCCTGTTCGGCAAAAGTAAGTAAAGAAGAAGTTATCTGGCTAATACGTTCAGCCGCTTCAATTGTCATTTTCAATGCTTTTTGATAAGCCTGAGGATTATTTCCAGCCAGAGCAAAATCAGCAAAAGTAGCAACTCCGCCAATGATATTATTAAAATGATGAGCTATGCCCGATGCCAGCGTAGCAAGTGAAGCGAGTTTTTCAGCCTGATCCAGCTGAGTCAGCAACTTCTTGCGTCGAGAGATATCATTTATCCACACACTGTACCCAACCAGCATACTTTCCTCATATAACGGACAAATTGAAAATTTTAGCAAGGTAGCCATTAAACCACCTGGGTGTGGTTTCTCAAACTCAATATGCACCGGGTTTAACATATCAACTGACGGCTGATCGAGATAAATAATATCTGGATAAATATTAAATATTTTATTATAAGTGCTATGCTCTTCAGAAGGAATAAATTCATGTAAAAAGCTGGCTCCCGAACCGGCATCAGAAGGCAAAGCTAAAAGTTTTGTACAAAAGTCATTCACAAAAACTATCCTGCCCTGCTTATCAAGCATCATTATCCCATAACAGGCACTTCTGCACATATTTTCAAACATATTCAGTTTCATTTTATTTTATAAATCTTTAAATACTTAACAAGTATTGTAATTAGTTACTTTCTATCATTTTCGCATTTGGAGCTAAAACAGCAATAATTCTGGTGTTTGTTGCCTGGTTATATAAAAGCCGCCCTGCCGCGTTAGAGCTTTTAATGCTTTCATCATCACAAGTAATTACAATCACATTATCATTTAACAGCATACCGGAAAGAGCCAGATAATCAAAACTAATTATCTGCTCAGGCTGAGACCTCTGATATAAACCAGCCACAGAATTTGAAGTGTAAGGTAACTGTTCTTTGAACATCATTGCAAGAGATACATAAACACTTGAAGGTTCAGAAGATGAAAATACTGGCGGCTGACATTGGATCCGAAATAAACTTTCACCATCAGATAAATCATACCCATGCGGAATCATGCCGGGATCAAAAATAAAAATAGATTCAGTGTCTATAATCGACCGAAGATACAGATCAGCATACTGCCCGCTAGTCTTGAATATTCGCAATTTTGACTGAGGGACCTGATCAGTAAAAAAAACATCAAATTTCTCTAAAGTCTTATTCCATAACACTCTAGGAGCTACAGACACAATAAATCCGTTTGCGTGCCATAACGTTTTTGATTTGAAACCCTCCATAATGGCAAGATTTATGTGTTTCTCATCTCTTCCAGTAATTCGATAATTTTGAAATATCCTAAGCTGGTTAATGTCATAAGTATCGGGCAACTCAAACGTTAAAGTATCACAAGAGACTTCAAGCCATTTCTGGGTTGGTTGTTTTTCTACCTCCGGCTTTCTAAAAGGATTTTCTCTGCGCAGCTGCTCAATAAGAGGATCCTCCTGACAACCGGCTATACAAGCGAAAATAAACACACAAATTGCAATACCTAATTTAACAAACAGCCCTATTATATTGTTTTCAATATTACTTTTTCCTACCATCTAATCTGCCCAAATAAGGCTGCCCGGCGGCAGCGGTTAACTTCTCCCCTATAAGTCTATTTTCAAATCTCCAATTCAAGCAACTCTATATTATAAGAGATATCATATATGTCAAGCAGGTAAGCCCAGATTTAATAAAAATGATAATTGATTTCAATAATTTTTATTCAATTGTATCAATATAACCAATTACACAATAACCAGACAATAACGACCTATAACAAAGCTGAAATACTTATAAATTAAAGTTCAGCATAAATAAGTACACATATAAACAAATCGCTAAACGAAGCACCGTTTTAACTTTAACAATTTCCCACACTCATCAGAAACGAAACTTAAACCATTGATAATAAACAGATTATGCAACTATTAATAGAATGAAATCTATTGACAAAATAAGTAATGCTTCATTAAATATTTCTGATATTTTATTATAGAACCTACAACTGGTAGCACCAGACAGGAAGAATAAATTCCTGTTTCATTCATATTATAATTGTTCTAAAGAAGGGTATATATAGTTCCGATGAAGCAGGTGACCATTTTTGTATAAGGTAAGTAAAGTAAAAGTAATTTGACGTAGGCTACAATATTTTCATAAGTTCACAGATGTGAAAGAGAAATAGAAATGGAAAAATTAATAAAGTTACTTGAAGATTCGTCAGTAAAACTGCTAACAGTTGAGCCTGATGATCTGGCGATTCTGGCTGAACTACACACCAGTTTTGAAGATATGATCAAAGCTGTCGAAGAATTGGAACTTATCGATAGCGAACAGCAGATAATATCAGATACTTCCCAAAAGGCTGCTGACCTGGTTCAAGACATTGTTTTGCAGGATGTTGAAGATCCTCGTAAGGCTATCGAATCTGTTAGTATGACAGTCAAAAGCTTACAGGAAATGATCAACAGAGTTGAAAAAGGAGAAAGCATAAACAATTCAAGTTTAGAATCTGCTGCTCCTTCAGCAAAGTCTGTTAAAACAGGAACTGAATCATCCGGCACAATCGAATCAGAATCAGTCACACCTATTACAATTGAATTACCAGAAAATGTAGATGAAGATATTTTTGCCGAATTCGTATCTTCATTACCACATACACTCGACAACCTTGAAACAGCAATCCTGGAAGGCGAACAGGACACTTCAGATGATAACAGAAACAGTATCAAAGGGATACTTCATAATCTAAAAGGCGAATCGTCATTAATGACGTTGCAGCAAATGGCTAATATATGCCATGATGCTGAAAGTTTACTGGAAGATCCTTCTAATGAGTTTCCCGGCCAGAAACTGCTAGAGACCTGCGACCAGCTTAGAAAAATTGCCGCAGCTCTTAGAGGAGAAAGCGAAGAAACAATATATGATGAAAGAACAGATTCTCAAGTTCAAGCAGAAATAGAAAATGCATTTGAAGATATTGATCTTGATTCAGAGCTGCTTAATTCAGCAGAACAGGCAGAAGAAACCCAGGCCACTCAAGAGCCGATTCAAGAACCAGAGCCTGAACCCGAAAACCAAAGCGAAACAAAAATAGAAGCACAGACCGAACCAGAGCCAAAACCAGCACAAGAACACCAGGAACAGTTTGAATCTCTTATTATCGCAGAAACAGATATTCCACTTGTAATAGACTTTGTCAATGAATCCAGAGAACATCTGGAAAACGCTGAAAATGACATGCTCGCTGTTGAAGACAATCCTGAAGACCAGGAAGCAATCAATTCAATATTCCGAGCTTTCCACACAATAAAAGGAGTTGCCGGTTTTCTCGACCTGAAACATATAGGATCTCTTGCACACGTTTCGGAAACATTACTGGACATGGGTCGCAAAGGTGAAACCATTTTAGAAAATGCAAAAGTAGATGTCATCTTTGAAGCTATTGACATAATGAAAAGAATGCTCTCTGATCTAAGCGATGCAGTGGCAGCTAATGAAGCAGTTCATCCTGTTGAAGGTTTGACCGCCCTGATTAACAGGATACAAATGTGCATAGAAGGCAAGGAATTTGTTCCAAAAGTTGGAGAAATTCTAAGAGAAAAAGGTGAAATAAAAAGAAATGATCTAAACGCAGCACTAAAAGAACAGAGAGACGAGCCAAATGATGAGAAAAAGAAAATCGGCGAGATCCTGGTTGAAAATAAGAAGACAACCGGCGTAAAAGTTGAAAAAGCAATCCAGGAGCAAAAAAACAGAAAATTGCAGTTGGAAGCTCAGGGAAAAATAGAACCAAGAAAATTAGGCGAAATACTTATCGATGGAGGTTTCGTTAAACCAGCCGAAATTGATGAAGCTGTGAAATATCAGCACACACCAGAAGGCAAAGGGAAAAAAATTGGCGAGATACTTTTGGAAAAAGGGATTATTTCCAGGGAAAAGATCGAACTTGCAATGTCAACGCAAATAGATACTGCCCAATCAGCACAGAAAGCTAAAACCACTGCTAAAAAAGCAACAACAGAAAGTACCGTAAAAGTAACCACCGAAAGGCTTGATGCCTTAATCAACATGGTTGGAGAACTGGTAATTGCCCAGGCAATGGTAAGCAGAGATCTCGGTGAGCATCGAAAAACAAATCAGCGATTGGAAAGAAATACCCGTCATCTGGAAAAGATCACAAGAGATCTGCAGGAACTGAGTATGTCTACCCGTATGGTACCTGTACAGGGAGTATTTCAGAAAATGGCTCGGCTGGTCAGAGATCTGTCTCGCAAATCCGGCAAACAAATAGAATTTGAAATGGCCGGAGCAGAAACTGAATTAGATAGAAACGTTGTAGAGGAAATCGCAGATCCATTGGTCCACATGGTCAGGAACTCTGTTGATCATGGAGTTGAGTCTCCAGCGGAAAGAGAGGCTGCCGGTAAAAGTCCATCCGGTAAAATTGAATTAAAAGCATACCACAAAGGTGGAAATATCGTTATCGAAATATCTGATGATGGTAAAGGTTTGAACCGTGAAAAACTCCTTAAAAAGGCGGTAGAAAACGGCATCGTAAAAGAAGATGCTGAAATGAGCGATCAGGAAGTATACAGACTTATATTCCATGCCGGATTTTCAACCGCAGAGAAAATAACAGATATTTCTGGTCGAGGAGTTGGAATGGATGTTGTAAGAAAAAATATCGAGTCTCTTCGCGGTCGAATCGATATTGATTCCACTCTCGGCAAAGGAACAATTTTCCGTATTCAACTTCCGTTAACTCTAGCAGTAATTGAAGGACAGGAAGTAACTGTAGGTGATGAAAACTACATAATACCAACAGCTTCAATTGAACAAAACCTTAGACCTGTACCAAAACAGATTTCAACAGTACAAGGTGGAAAAGGTGAAATGATGATGGTAAGGGGTGAACTTATCCCATTAGTAAGATTATATAAACTATATAATTTGAAACCAAAATTCACTAATCCATGTGAATCGCTCGTTGTTATCGTAACTGATGGTGTCCAGAAATGTTGCATACAGGTAGACGACCTCCTCGGCCAACAGCAGGTTGTAATTAAAAGTCTGGGGCAATACCTCGGAAGTATAAAAGGAATTTCAGGCGGAGCTATTATGGGCGACGGAAATGTAAGCCTGATCCTGGACGTGCCGGGCTTACTTACTCTTGCAAACGAACAATAATAGGGGAATATATATGACCGGTGCATTACTAGATTGCGTAGACATTTCTGACTCTGATTTTAAACGAGTCAGTGATATTATATACCAGCATTGCGGAATTAATCTGCATGAAGGAAAAAAAACACTTGTTCGCGCCAGACTGGCAAAACGTATGCGAGCAACAAAAATAAGAGATGTCAAAGAATATCTCGATTACGCTCTATCAACAAAGGACCAAAAAGAATTCTATGACCTGGTTGATTCCATAAGTACAAATTTGACAAGTTTCTTCAGAGAAAAAGTACATTTCGACCTGCTCAAAGAAAAATTTATACCAAACATGGTTGCCAGGCAAGCCAAGCATGGCGGCCCTAAAAGATTCAGGATATGGTCTGCCGGTTGTTCTACAGGCGAAGAACCATATACTATGGCAATGACATTAACTGAAGCTTTTAAAGATAAGCCAGGCTGGGATATAAAAATACTGGCCAGCGATGTATCCACCAGAGTAATTAATAAAGCAAACTCTGGTATATATGAAGTTGATCGTGTTAAACAGCTGACAACACAGCAGCAAAGTGCTTATTTTACAAAAATAAACGAAAATGGACAAACATCGTATCGTGTAAAAGATGAACTCAAAAAAATGATTTCATTTAGATATTTGAATTTAATGGAAAAATGGCCGTTCAAAGGCCCATTTGATGTGATTTTTTGCCGAAACGTAATGATATATTTCGATAAACAAACTCAAGAGAAGCTTGTTGGAAGATACTTTGACTGTCTTAGATCCGAAGGTCTCCTTTGTATAGGACATTCAGAATCTTTGACTGGAATAAATCACAAATACAGATATTTACAACCGGCTACTTATGCTAAACCATAATTTTTTGTTTTGAGGTGACATAATGGGGTACAAGATATTAATCGTTGATGATTCATCGGTTACCCGAGCAGTACTTAAGAAAACTATCCAGATGACAGGAGTAGATGTATCTACTGTTTATGAGGCTTCTAATGGTAATGAAGCTCTACAAAAATTGAATGACAATGAAGTCGACCTGATACTTGCAGATTTGAATATGCCTCAGATGAATGGTATCGAAATGGTTGAAAAAGTATTTGAAAATCCAAAGACAGCTGAAACACCTATAATTGTTGTCTCAACAGAAGCCAGCACAGCCAGAATACAGCTACTCAAGGAAAAAGGAATAAAAGGTTATATACACAAACCTTTCACTCCTGAATCAATCAGGAATGTCCTGGAAGAAGTACTTGGCGCTTCTTGTTAATTAATGCGAAAAAGTAAATAATATATAAAATCAATAGGGGTTTACCATGGACGTCAGATATATAAATCCATTTTTAGGTTCAATCAAGAACGTTTTTGACACAATGATTAATGTACCATTCAATGTCGGAAAACCAAGATTAAAAGAAGACAATACTCCGCTATATGATGTTAGTGGAATAATTGGCTTGTCTGGTGATGTTACCGGATGCGTTGTGATCAACCTGTCAAAAGAAGTAGCATTACAACTTGCTTCCGCTTTGTTATATGAAGAAATCACAGAGCTGGATGCAGACTGTACTGATGCTATTGGTGAGGTTGCCAATATGATTTCAGGTAACGCAAAAAAAGATTTCCCGGAAGGAAATGTCAGCATTTCTGTTCCAAGTGTAGTAATTGGCAAGCACCAGACGGTTTACCCTTCCAAAAAACCTATTATATCTATTCCATGTGAAACCAACGCTGGAAGAATGATTGTTGATGTCTGCCTGGAAAAAATTCCAGTTGCAGCAGGAGTTTAACGATCTCAAATTTCACAAGGTAGACCCATAACAATAAAATCAGGCTGTGTAGATAGTTCTACACAGCCTTTGTCTTTTTAAACCAGCTTCACTTATTTATATTTACGTTGTTTAGCAAATACTAAGCAAAATCATTTTCTAATAATTAGAAATTATACTGCATAAAGAATGTTCCTCTTATGCTATCACCATTATCAGAACTCTGATACTCTGTTTTATTGTGAGCTATTTCAAAACCGGTTTTAACATTTTTTAGAGGATACACTATTATATTAGCAAATGCTGTCTGATTACTCTGTTTATCTCCAAGGTCAATATCATTGTCATTAACACTGTCATGAGCATAGCCACCTGATATAGATACCTTGTCAGTTAATTTTTGAGTAACAGCAACCCAACCACCTTTTGAACGAACTTCATTGCCTGTTGAAGAATCGACAGTCTGACCGATCGCTCCACCAACTCTTCCGGTATTTTCGCCCGCATAAAACTCGCCCATAAACTTTGTAGAATCTGAAATTGGCAGTGTCATATCAAAAGCTAACAGATTTGAATCATATTTTTCAGCATCAGCTCCTGCAATATCATTTTCTTCTCTACCAACAAGACCTGAAAAACCAAATGTTGACTTCAAACCATTAAATACCGGAGTGGTAAAACTTACACGTCCCTGAACTGACGGCGCGCCTGAATCATCACCCGTATCTAAACCGCTGGCATTTGTTGCTGAGCTTCCTATCTGACGAGCAATAGCACCTTCAAGCTTAATAGATGAATTTTCATCGACATTCATATTTTTAGTCAAACGCAACTGAGTACGTCTCATACCAGTATCACCCTGAAACCACAATACACTATTATCAACTGTAGGTGGAAGTACAGGGGCAATTACATCCCAGGTCTGACCGGCAAGAATACTCATATCTGCATCCGGAATATCTAGTTGTAAGTATGCATGACGGATACGAGGAGTATTATTGGTTTCTGTACCTCCGTTTGCAAAATCAAATTCGATCTTAGCTGATGATCTAAGGTCTGCATTTTCGTCACCTTTCAGCAACAATCCGATACGAGAGCAACGAGCAGTCATTCTAAAGGTATCATCATTGTCATTTGAAGACGATTCAGAATTACTCCAAAAATTAATAGCTCCTCCTCCCGCACTTGTCGTAACACTATCCGTATAAACTGCATCCATACGGGCATAACCATAAATAACCAGATTGCATCCGAACATTGATTTGCCTTCTCCCTGGCAGTCCTGCAACTCTTTAACTGCTTTTTCCAATTCTGCAATTCGTGTTTTATCAGAAGCTTCCTGAGCTAAAACACTTGTCGCAAAAGCTGCAGCAATTACAACAACCAAAATTCTTTTTAACATATTTCAGTTCCTTTCATAAAACTAAACAACTTTGATAAACAAATGCACGATTAGCACTTATTTTTTCGACATTTTAATTCAAAAATCTTTAAGCTTTCTCGTATTTTATATCTTACAAAAATGTCTCACGTGTAACAGGATTTAACTAACTTTAATCTAAAAGCTAAAACAATGCCCTAATTGGCGATATTATAGGGCTATAATTTAAGCAAATAACTTTTATATTTTAAACTTAATCTATACTATTATTTTATTCGTGAATGAAACTTCTATAAATACACAAATAATTGTAACTAAGAATTAAAAAATATCGTTTAATGAACGAAAGCTATAGCAGAATCCGAACCATATGCCTGCAATGCCTAGTTATGGGACCATTGTGAAATTAGAAAGCTAAAGATGGCGATTTTAAAATTAAAACCTAATACCAACAAAATAGTAATTAGAACATACCTTGGACTTTGCCGGTTTCAGTATCGACATCTATCCGCCTAAATGCGGGATCTGAACCAGTTCCAGGCATAAGCTTAATGTCTCCGGCAATTGGAACCACCAGGCCCGCTCCACGGAAAATCATTGCATCCTCGACTGGCAGTGTCCACCCCAATGGCAAACCTTTAAAATTGGGGTCATGGCTTAAACTTAGATGTGTTTTGACCATGCAAGTACCAAGCTTTGCAGTTTCCGGATCTTTATCGTAGCTGTTAAGTTTCTTTAATGCTTTTTCGCTAAATTCGACACCGGCAGCACCATAAATTTCTTTTGCAATTAATTCGACACGCTTGGTATGAGGCATATCCAAGTCATAAAGATATTTAAATTCACTCTTTTTCTCACAAGCTGCCATCACCGCTTCAGCAAGTTCAACTGCACCTTCACCGCCCTTAAGCCAGTGCTGGCTGACAGCAAACATTGCACCATTTGCCTCAGAAATCCTTTTTACCAGCTTGTGCTCTGCTTTAGTATCTGTATGGAAACTATTAATACAAACAACCGGAGTCACACCACTCTTTAATACTGTCTTAATATGCTGAACCAGGTTTTCACAACCTTTTTCCAGCAAAGGCAGATTTTCTTCTACATAAGCATGGTCAAGTTTTTTACCTGGCTTAACAGATGGGCCACCTCCATGCATTTTCAAAGCTCTAATAGTAGCAACTATCACTACAGCATCTGGCTGCAAATGAGAAAATCTACATTTTAGATTCCAGAATTTTTCAAAACCAATATCAGCGCCAAAACCACTTTCGGTTACAAGGTAATCACACAAACGCAGACCAAGCTGATCTGCAATAACAGAACTCTGACCAATGGCTATATTGGCAAAGGGACCGGCATGAACAAATATAGGCTGACCTTCCAAGGTCTGAACCAGGTTCGGCTTGATAGCTTCTATCAGCCAGGCTGTCATCGCACCAGCCACTTCCAGATGACTGGTAGTTACCTCATTGCCATTTCGATCATAGGCAACGACCATCTTGCCAATACGATTACGCATATCTTCTAAGTTTCTTGCAACTGCAAGTATAGCCATTAGTTCACTGGCAACAGAAATCTGAAAACCGGATTCCATTTCCAGACCGTCCATCTTGCCGCCACGGCCAATAACAATATTACGCAATGCCTGTGCACAAAAATCAATTACCCAGCGTATTTGAATACGTTCCGGATCTATATCAAGACGCTTTAACTTACGTTGAGCGAGTTTTTCATCATCATAGTTAGTCTCATGCTGCATTCGAGCCGTTAAAGCCACCATAGCCAGATTATGTGCATTATTAAGCTTATCTATGTCCCCTGTTAACCCAAGCGAAAACGGTGTCATTGGTAAGCATTGACTTAATCCGCCGCCGGCTGCTGATCCTTTAATGTTAAATGTCGGGCCGCCACTTGGTTGGCGTATTGTTCCGCATACTTTCTGCCCCAAGGCGCCAAGCCCCTGAACCAGGCCGAGAACCGTTGTTGTCTTTCCCTCACCCAAAGGAGTGGGAGTAATAGCAGTAACATCAATATATTTTCCAAGCGGAGCACCATTCAAACGGTCAATAACATGTGCGGCATCAACCTTACCCATATAATGTCCATAAGGAATTAACTCTTTTGGCTTTAGCCCCATCTCTTTGCCCAGCTGTTCGAAGGTTTTCATACCTGCTTCAGCAGCCTGTGCGATTTGCCAGTCACTCATTTCCAAAGGATTATATTGGATCTGTTTCTTCGTCATTTTGCATGCTTCCTATATGGTGTCTCTCTTTATTGTTACAATTCTTATCGGTTATTTCTGTACCCCTCTTTGATACAGAAAACTGTCATTACTCAGCCGAAGGCTTATCCTTTGACATATCCTCAGATTCGGTCAGCCCAGTATTTGACCTGCCGCTATGTTCCGTACCTGCCAGCAATCGGGAGATATTACTTTTATGCCGGATAATAACAAGCAATGCCAATATAATACTAAAAATAAACAATGGATACATATCTTTAAAATGCCAGTCTGAATTTTTCGACGTCAAAATAGCAAGAAATATCGGAAATGCGGCAGCGGCCATAATAGACGCAATTGAAACAGTTCTGGTCCAACCCCATATTGCAATCCATATTAGAAATACTACCAGGCCAGTCAGTGTATAATACGGCCATATGCCAAGTACAACACCAAGTGAGGTTGCCACCCCCTTGCCGCCTTTAAACTTCAGATAAACAGGAAAAACATGTCCGATAATTGTAGCCGTGCCAATTGCAAGCCAGGCAATCTGGCCTTCAGTAGTCTCTACTCCAGTTATATGCTCTCCATCTATACCCTCAGCCTTGATGCCTAAGCGAGCTGCTATCTGCATACCTGCAATTAGGGTTGGAACAAACCCTTTTAAAACGTCAAAACCAAAACAGGTATAACCATAGCGTTTGCCAAGAACACGAGTAACATTTGTAGCACCAATGTTACCACTGCCATGCCGGCGAATATCTACACCTTTCATTTTACTGATAATCAGGCCAAAAGGAATAGCACCAACCAGGTAGGCTGACAGTACCAACAAACCTATAAAAACATAGTCTTCTATTGTCATAAATATTTGCTTCCACTAAAGTTAAATTAAATAACATATTCCCTTGTCTGTATTACAAACTCTGAATTATACCACAATTGACAAAAATATTAAACCAATTCATATATGCTTTATTTAACATATATTACTTGGTTTTTATTAGTTCTTTTGCTACGATAAGCACTGATATGTTTTATTAATATATATGGCTGGGTTTTGTTGTGTTTTTACCGATTAATTAAAAGGATATCAGTACCTAATTGTTTAAACTGAAACTATCATGCTTACATGAAAGATAAAGCAAATGAGAGGCAAATATACATCATTGATAATTGGAATATTGTTTTTACTGATTTGCGGCTGGGAGCTTATTTCTGGAAAAGCCATATACTATAAACGTCGAGGACCTGACAGAGGAGTTGTCACTGTAGAAAGAAGCCAAAAAGCTGACCTTTATTGGACATACCTTGGCGCGAAAGCAATATCCGGCGGATTACTTACTGCTTATGGCATCCATGTTATCCGGGAGAGTTGATGTAAAACCAATTTGCATAAATAATTATATCAACCCGAATAGTTATTTCTGCTCTTCCGGCTGCGGTAAATCTTTCAGACTGCCCAGCCCGAAAATATCGAGGAATTTCTGGGTTGTTCCATACAGCAATGGACGACCTAGTTCTTCTGCCCTGCCAACTATCTTAACCATGCCTTTTTCAATAAGCTGGCGAATCATTTCACCAGCAGCCACACCGCGAATATTTTCAATTTCAACCCGCATTATCGGCTGTTTATACGCTATAATAGAAAGTGTTTCCATAGCAGCAGAGGTAAGCTTACTTTCACTGCGAACTTTTATCAACTTGCTCAACCATGGCTTATATGCCGAAAGTGTCAATAGCTGATACCCTCCCGCCAATTCTTCTATCCTGAAAGCACAATCCATTTTCTTATATTTCTTATTAAGATCCTTTATATGCTTTTTGACTTCCTTAACACCACCGGCATTTAGAATTTCGACCAGTTTACGAGCATTTACCGGCTCATCAGCAGCAAATAATATTGCCTCAATCACTGAACATGTTGATATCTCAACCGATTCTGACTCTGAAATGCCTTCCTCATTACCAGAATCTTCTGAATCTTCATCTTCACTATCGTCAACATCTTCCGGCTGTACCTCAGTTTCCATAGTTGAACCTGATATAGATTCACTTTCAACAGATTGCTCCTGCTCTTCTTCAATATCTTCTTTATCAACAGAGTTCTCTTCTGCCAACTTTTCATCCTGCTCAGTACCAGGTTCACTGTCTAAAGATTCGTCATCAGTTGCATCAGGATTATTCTGATCAGAATCCTCTTCCTTCCCATTACCGGATTCTGTGACTACATTTGAATAAGCTTCTGAAAGATCGTCGACACTTTCAGCAGCAGTTTCATCTAATTCATCCACTGATGAATTATTACCCTTAGACTCTGCTTCGATATCTGCTTTATCGTCTTCTGACAAACCTTCTGACTCGATTTTTTCGATTTCGTCGCTCACTATTACCTCATTATCTACATAGCTTGCAGCATAAGACATTCGCTGCTTGTTTCAATAGAGCTTAAATTACAAATTTTAGCTAATATGACACGTTTATAAAGAAAAAACTATAGATGATCATAATAAGATCTATGATAATATCTGGTCAAAATACTATAACAATTCAATTTAAATATAAAAAAGGCAACTAGTTATAACAAACTGTTGCCTTTAATAATTCGATAATTACTAAGCAGCACAACACTACGCCGACGCAGCCGCTGCTTCTGCTTCTTTCTCAGCTGCTACCCGAGCTTCCATAATTTTCTTAGCCTCACCAATAAGGTAGAAGCTGCCGGTAACACATATAATGTCACCCTGGGTTACCGCCGGCTCAGCAATTTCCATTGCCTTACGGAACGTAAGAGCTGTCTGGCACATTTTACCACTAAGTTCGGTGTATTTTGCAGCTAAAATCTCCGGATCCATCGATCGTGGAGACTTAATCCTGGTAAAAATAACTTTATCTGCGCCATATCTTAGCTCACGCAGCATACCATCAACATCTTTATCCTCACAGCAGCCAAAAATAACTACCATTGAATCATATGGTATGTGCTGTCCGATAGCATGCACTAAAGCTCTCATACTGGATGAATTATGAGCCGCGTCGATTAAAACACGCGGATTCTCACATACTATTTCCATCCTGCCGGGTAGTTTGGTCTCTGCAAGACCAGAGACCACCAACTTATCATCGATTTTGTAGCCACTAGTCTTCAAAATATCCAGAATTGCCAAGGCAAGGCCACAGTTTTCGGCCTGATGCTCACCATACAAAGGTACCGGCAAATGGTCATACTGGCTGGTTGGGGTTGACAAGCATATTCTATTATGCGGGCCAAGCTCCCTGGAAGATTCGAACCTGCAAGAAAAATCGATCTCTTTGCCGGTAAATACCAGAGGTGCCTTAAGGGAATTTGCCTGTTTTTTGATGATATCCATCACATCAGGATCCTGCAGAACAGATACAGTTGGTACGCCCTTTTTGATAATTCCTGCTTTTTCAGCAGCAATCTCACGCACTGTATTGCCAAGCTGACGATGATGGTCCATACTAATACTTGTCAGCCCAACGGCTATCGGATTGACAACATTGGTACTGTCAAGCCTGCCGCCAAGACCTGTCTCCATTATAGCAAAATCTACCTTTTCCTTCGCAAAGTAGAACAATGCCATAGCAGTTAATATCTCGAAAAAGGTAGGCGGATCATCCTGCATGCTCTTAACAACAGTTGAGACCTTTTTGATCAGCTTTGTCATATCTTCTTCACTGATCATCACATCATTTATCTTGATTCGCTCACGAATATCAATTACATGTGGAGAGGTATAAAGTCCAACTTTATAGCCATTGGCAGAAAGCATGTTTGAGAGCATCATACAAGTAGAACCCTTACCCTTGGTACCGGCAACGTGAATCGCAGCCAGTTTGGTGTGCGGATCCTTTAGAGGCTCCAACAAGCGATACATCCTGTCAAGGTTGAAAGTGTCAGCGTTATACCTGAAACGCTTGGCATTTTCGTAATTTGTATTGCTAAACAGAAACTCCAATGCATCATCATAACTTTTTATTGCAGATGATCTACGGGTAGTTTTAGTTCTGTTTGGGTTGGCTTTCTCGGCAGGTTTTAGTAGTTCAGTTTTTGAGCTCTTCTTCCGTGTGATTTTTCTGGTAGTAGCCATTTTTCCTTACTTTTTCTTCAAGTTGATTATTAACAGGAACTTAGGTTTTGTTTAACATTACTTATTCCATTTTTCACCATAAATTCCATCAATAACCAACGCCCCATCTGTGGTGTTTTACTCTCACGCCACACAAATTTTTTATCTGCTAACATTATAACTTCAACCGGTACTGTAGTAACCGTCTTGTCAAAGCCAGAATAGACTGGCAGATTAGCAAATTATACTCCAAAATCCCAAAATGTCAAGACATTTGTTACCGGGAGTAACGATTTACCTTTATTACGACAGATGTGCCTGGAAAGTTACAAGAAAATGGCCAATAACAGATATTTTATGATAACGAAATAATGCAAACATAAGATTACACTTTTGATAGCAAATACTTATAAATTCTAGAGAAATTGAATATTTTCAGGTAGGCCCATATGCAAATATATGCTTTATAGATATTTCAAATCGAACTCAATTAAATAATTAAACAAACATCCTGTTACAAATATGGTAGCACCAGATAATTGTTTGCATTAGTACAAGTGAGAAAACTACTCAACATCTAAGCTTTGGACACAAAAAAAGGCCCCCGGCAAAGCCGGAGACCTTTTAATTTTACAATATAGACTATTACGTCTAACCTTGGTCAGATTATTAGTCCATGTATACAACTGGAGCACTGTTAGCAAACAGGGCAGGATCAAGAGCAGAATTACGAACCTTGATATAATCAGGATTGTTTCTGACTCCAACCTTCTTAAGTACCAAATCACCAACTGCACCACCAGCTCCTGTACCATTAGCAGCAGCCATGTAAGTGATCCTCTTAGTAGTATCAACGTTACCAGCAGCACCTTCCGCAAATGTAGAGTTAATGATAGAACCATTACTCTGCATTGTGAGAGTACCAACTTCACTAACTGAAGCATTCTTGATGTTAGCAGCATGGAAATTAGTAGCATTGCCATCGATAATAAGTCCGTTAATATTAGCAACTGAGAAGTCAGTAATATTACCGTCAATAACTACATCTGAAGCTTTTACAGCTGTAAAGTCAAGGTTAACATTACCATCAATTACGACCTTACTTGCAACAGAAGCCTGTAGATCATTGATAGCACCATCTACATACAGATTGTTAATCTTATTGGCTGTAATGCTTGCTGTACCAGTACCAAGCATGGTTAGATCCTTCAGAGAGTCTTTAACAACCAAATCAGTTACCTGACCACTAATGAAGGCATTATTGATATCATCACCAATAGTCAATGCACTAACTGAACCATTTACATACAGGTCTTTAACATCAGCAAGACCGCTGTTCAATGATGTCAGATTACCATCAACAACCATGCCATTGATATTAACCTTATCTGTGCCATGAACTGAAATGTCACCAAGGTTAGCTGTACCATCGTCAGCACTTACACCGTAGCGAGCTGCATTCTTAAGAACAGCCTTAGCATTCTTAACAGTTTCATTAGCTGTAGCACCAACGACATTTTCAGTTGTACTTACAATTGAAACACCACCGCGACCAGTCAAAGTAGCTTCAGTGATCTTACCAAAGTACATTTCATAGTCCATTGCAACTGCCTTACCGGCAATCAATACAACAGTCTGAGTTTCACCAGCTGTGTTAGTAAACTGTACTGAATTATTATCTGAATTTAGCTGACCGCCAATTACGAAATTGTCAGTTGCACTATCATTGATCAGTGAGTACATAGCAGGCTGATTGAAGGTAGTGAAATCTACCGCCAACAACTGAGCTGTTGATGCATCAATATCACCAAGAGCATTTACTGTACCAACTGTATAACCAGTGGCTTCAGATGTCTGACCCAATGCACCAGCAGAATCACTCATCATATCAACTGTTCCAGCCCAGGTACCGTCAACTGTAAGAGTTGTCAGGTTACCAACAACACTAATTGTGTTATTTGCAGCCAGACCGTTAATAACAGTCAAAGCATTTCCAGCATTATTTACATAAGCAAGAACACCTGAGTCATCTGTTGAAACTTCCAGGTTACCATCATCATAGCTCTGACCGTTAGAAATTACTGTTTCACCAGCAATCAATGTGGTCTCTGCATCCAGGTCACCGGCAGCCTCAGCAACTGTCAGAGAAACAGCTACAGCTGTTGTCTCACCGTTAGTGTAGGTACCATCTGCTGCATCATAACCCGGTATTAGAATCAGGTCAATGTTTTCAGAAGCAGCTAACGCACCTTCATAGTCACCAAGAGGAATAATCAGTCCGCCGAAGTCACCGCCGGTCGCATTGATATCTGCATCAACATCACCAACAAGAGCCGTTACTGCACCAACTACGTAACCTTCAGTTGCATATTCTGGAGCACTAAGGTCCATGCCTGTAATAACCAGAGCACCGTTACCTACATAACCGGAAGCACTCATGATACCACCAGTAAAGTTAGCTGGCAGTGTCAGGCCGTAAGTGGTTAGAGATGCTGTCAAAGCGGTAGCATCACCAACAGCAACAGTACCCTGAGCAAGCAGGTTACCATTTTCTACATTGCCGTAAGCAAATACATGACCGATATTTTCTGCATCCAGGTCTATAGTAACTGCACCGTCAAGTGAAACAACATTACCGAAATCAGTATTGTCAAGAATCAACTGACCATCTGCTGTGCTTGTAACTGTGATGTCACCTGTAGCGACAATATTGTCAATACCCAGCAGGTTAGTAGTAAATTCAAGATCAAGATTAGTATCGGTATTATCATCGTTAGCGGCATCCAAAGCAGTTACAGCATCATATTTCAACAGATCATAATTAGCTGAAATACCTGCCATAATAGTTGCTGATGACTGGAACTGAGGTAGTCCGTCCGCACCAACGATATCGCCGATAGTACCTTCAACGTCTATTTCACAGTCAGCACCTGAATTAGCCAGGAAGAAGATATTATCAACAGTTACGTTATCCATAAAGTTAGCTGATGTAGCGTTCAGAGCTGTAGCAGGACCGAACGATGTAATTGAATCAACAGTCAGAGCTGAACCAGTTACGTTTCCAGCAGCTATATTAACCATTATGGCATGACCGGCTGAAGAAGATACTGTGTAAGTTTCCTGATCGTTGTTTTCAACTCCTTCTCTTACAGTCAGAGTCAAAGTATCGATACCACCGATAGCACCAACAACGATGTTGCCGGAGATTGCATCACCGGTAATTGCTACATCGTCAGCACCGTTTGTACCACCGATGAAAATGTTAGCAGTAACATCGTCATAAGTTGATAGCAGGTCTCCACAGTCGCCACCAACCATGATGGTACCGCCAAGAGTTGACATGCTGGTAATATTACCACTGTCACCTAATACTGCAAGGTTACCGGCAAATGTTCCTACCAGAGAACCATCGTCACTGAAGTTATCTTCATTGGTTTCATCGGTTCCTATAGCATCGAGCTCACCATAATCGAAGTCAGCATCACCAACTGTTAAGCTGGTCAGGTCGCCTTCAACGTAGATTTCACCGGTTGCTCCAACAGAACCAAATACTGTGATAGCGCCGCACATTCCCATAAGAGCTGTGTCAGCCGCATCGAAGTCACCATCAAGTTCCAAGTCAAACTGTTCATCATCAGGCATAACAACTCTAATGAAACCATTCAGATCGCCACCAGTAAATGAGTTATTTACACCAATATTGATAGCGTCAATGTTATAAGCGTTAATACCGGCACCTTCAAGGATAGAACCAGTAATAGTTACTGCGTCAACATTAGTACCAAAGATAATATAATCAAGGTCACCTTCGATTGTGATAGCACCTGCTGCCCAACGAGCGGCATCAATATCCAATGCATCACCTTCAAGAACAGTTACATCAAAGAAACCTACTGCGTCATTACCTGCACCATCGTTACCCAGGCTCAGAACAACAGGAGTTATAAATGCACTTGATTCTGCATCATAGATTGCAAAGCTGACATCACCATTTGCACCTGTAACTGGTACCTGGTATGTTGTGCCAACAGCAGGAGCTTCAAAGGCAACAGCAGTACCAGAGAACATCTGGGCCAATGCTGTTGCATCCGGGTCATCAACACCCATAGCAGTTGCCATAGCTACAGCTTCAATCGGATTAGCAGCATTGTCAACTATCTGGATTGGCTGGGCAACGTTACCTTCAACAAGCAGAGTTGCTACAGAACCAATCTGAACCAGACCGGTAATCTCACCTTCAACAGTCAGAGAAGCCAGGTCATCTGCTATACTGCCAGCAGTAAAGTTCAGAGTTGCAAGATCAAACTGAGTATCATCCAACATTTCGTTATCAGCGTCTGTAACACCTACTGAATACTCAGTTGTCAAACTGATTTCAATCAATGTGTCATCAGTTGCATCTGCATCAGCTGCATTATTGATTGTCAGATCAAGAACACCGTTAACCCAGTTATAACCGTATGTAGTATTATCTGTACCACCTTCGGCTTCCAGGCTATAAAGTGTTGTACCGATCAGCCATGTTGTTACAGGAGAATTAGCTGTTGCTGCTTCGGCTGTGATTGTTGTCAATGCTCCAATAGCATTGGCAACGATAGAATCGATATCGCCACCAGCCAGAATTGTCAGGTTATTGGCAATACCAGCAGATGCAACCAGGTCGGCATCGGTCGGACCATCGTTAACCAGGATATTATCAATATCTCCGGCAAGAGCCTTGATATCGATATCAATAGCAGAGTCAACAGTCTGGATAGTACCAATATTACCTGTACGAGACTGAATCTTAACACCTTCGATAGGTGCATTGCCGTCACTGTTAGCACTGATCAGATCAATATCGCCAGCAACATCAACGTCTAAGTTCATCGCATCGTCGACACCATCATTACCGTCAGCAATAATCTCAGCTATACCACCATTTAGAGTAGTAATTGTAACCAGATGTCCGGCACCATTATCACCGATATAACCGCCGGCATGGATACCGCTGATAGCACCACCGGCACTGATTGTCATGCTAGCACCATCAGCAAGGTTTGCACCGGCTGCGATGTAGCCTATAGTTGCAGTTGACTGATCAGCAGCATTTTCTGCTTTGATCAAGGTAAGGTCAATACTGCCCTTGACATTTACATTACCAATGCTTCCGGCAGTTGCGTGCAGTTGTGAAGCTACTGTATCGCCAAGGTTACCGTCAACGATAACGTTACCGATAGAAGCAGCAGAAACTGTACCATACAGGTTACCTGCAACGACGATTTCACCAATAGTATTGGTTCCGGCATTGATAGTTGTCAGGTTACCACCTGCAGCACCAACATCAGCAGTCTTGTTCTGAGATGCATCACCAACATTTAACGCGGCAACATTACTGCCCGCAATTGTCAGTGTTACATTTCCGCCTGTATCGTCAATACCTTCCAGTATTGTAATTGTAGGATCAACTGTACCAGTACCAGTAAATGTCAATGTAGTGTTTGCAGCAATACTCTTGAATGTATAGCTGGTCTGATTAGCTAAATTCAGAGTAAATGTACCACCAATACCACCTTCAACAGTTGTTGCACCGGCAACAATTATGTCTGGGTCTGAACCAGATGTTGTATATTGGCCTTCAATATCAAGGTCATTGATATATATAGGTGTAGCAGAAGATAAGGCAACTATTACATCACTGCCAATCGCATCGATATCAAGATCTGCATCTGTCAGTGTTGGAGTAGCTGTACCATTGTCTGCTGTTGTAACAACTTTCAGATCAATTGGAGCAGCACTTGTTGTGCCGGTTATACCGGTAATTGTAATTGTTGGCTGATCACCAGCATTGTCAACACCGTCGCCGGCTGTATCAAGAGCAAATTCTACATTTGCAGTTACTCCGGCCATTTCAGCGCCGGTTGTCGGATCCAATGCCCATACTGCGTATGTAACACCTTCAGCTACAACCCATGCTAATGGAGAACCTGATGTTGCGGCACCGGCAGATACTGTAGCCATAACTGTACCAAAACCGGCATCAACGCCGTCGATATCACTAGCAGCTCTAATTGTACCTTCAATATCATCGGCAGCAGTTCCGCCTGATGTGATAGCACCAATGTTTTCACCAGTAATAGCAACTCTCATTAAGCCGCCTGAAGTTACTGATGTCAAATCACCAGTATTATCTCCGTCCTGATCTGCAGTAATTGTTACTGTATTAGCACCTGTTGTACCTATTGCACCAGTAGTTGTGATAGCACCAATGCCGTCATCAGCCTGGATAGTAACATTGCCGTTTTTACCTATTGTTTCTGCAGAAATGTTACCAATTACACCAGTAGTGCCAGAGATAGCACTTACATTAGCACCCAGGTCACCACCAACTGTGATAGCACCTGTAAATGACTGAGCAGTGATTGTAGATGTTACATCACCTTCAAATGTCAGAGGGATATTTACAGTGCCGGTAACAGCGATTCTACCTGCAAGATCTGTTTTCGCTGACAGAGTAGCTGTAGAAGTAATATCACCGCCAACTGTTAAGAATGCATTATCGCCAGTACCAAAAGCACCGGTAAGAGCCTGGATTGTACCAGACAAATCGTCATCAATTACTATAGCACTGGTAACATCACCGCTGGCTTCAATCTTACCGGCCATATCAGCTGTTGTGCTGCCTGTACCAATTGTGATTGCACTTGAGATGTTATCACCAGAAATAATCTTACCATCTGCGGTAATACCGCCATCAATCTTGATAGGAGAATCTATAACATTAACACCATTGCTGCTGGTAGCCTGAATTGTACCGCTAAGAGTATCATCTGTATCGTCAGCAGCTGTCGCGCCATCACCAATTGTTATATCACAACCGGCAAGTGATGCTGATGTTAGGGTACCGCTCATACCGCCGTCTGTCACAATCAATTCACCAGAAATCAGGGTAGTAGCTGAAATAGTACCGGCCATACCGCCGTCAGTTACTGTAACTGTAGCTGAAATATCATCAACTGCAGATACAGCACCGGTTGAGGTAATACCATCTGATACGCTAATACCGGCACCACTGATCGTACCAAGGGCAGAAATGGTTCCAGAGAAGGTTCCGTCATCATCAGCGTCGCTATCCAGTATCTGAATCTGACCTGAGATGTCAGCTGAAGTTCCGGTAGCTGAAATAGTACCTGACATTCCGCCGTCTGAGATAGTAATATCACCAGAAACCAGTGTAGCAGAAGTAATTGTACCGGCCATGCCGCCTTCTGTTACAGTAATATCAGATGCCAAGTCTGTTGTAGCTGAAATCTGACCGGTTGAAGAAATACCATCAGATATTGTAATTGCACCTGTTTTAATTTCATCACCGGCTGAAACAGTACCAGAAAGAACAGCGTCATTATCTACACCATTAGTTGTACTTGATGTAACTGTGTCTAATATCTGAATACCGCCAAGAATATCACCGTCAGTAGCTGTAATAGTACCAGCCATACCACCATCATAAATTCTGATCAATTCTGCAAAGTTACCTGTTGTTGCTGTGATACTACCAGTACTTGAAATACCGCCGGACGGCAGTGCCGATGGATCGTCTACAGCTTCATCAGCACCTGTAGAAATGGCTCCTGAATAACCTGAAGCAGTAATTGTACCACTAAGTGTATCTTCTATAACAATCTCGCCAATTGTTCCGGTTGCGGTAATAGTACCAGAGATGTTACCATCATCAGTAGTTTCTGTTGTGCCATTGTTTTCGACATCATCTGTAACATCAATGGTGCCAATTGTACTGCCTGAGACAACTGTAGCTGACAGGTTACCATCACGTACATCAATGTTACCCATAGTAGTACTGGAAACAGCATAACCGCCGAAATCGCCATCAGTAACTATGATATTGCCAACAGAAGTATTAGCTTTGATATTAGGTGTTGTTTCTGTACCACCGGAAATGCTCTTGGCTGTAATTGCTCCGCTAATACTGCCCGCGGTAGCTTCGATCTTACCTGTTAGAGCACCTGTGATAGTAACATCAGCAGCAATCGCACCTGCAGTAGCTGTTATTGATCCTGCCATGTCACCACTGACCGCAATATCATCACTACCATCAAGGTCACCTGTAGTAACAACTATTCCACCTGTAGATGAAACACTGCCAATCGCCAGGCCGTTATTATCGTCAAAACCATTTACTACTGTAATTGTACCGGAAAGTGCGCCTGTAATAGCCAGATCATCGATTGAGTAACCACTGATATTTCCAGAAACTGCACCTGAAGTTATGATTGCACCAATTGCATTATCAGTTCCACCAGTATCTGAATCTGTAGCTGTAATACCACCAGTGATAGCAGCCGCTGTGATATCACCAATACTACCTGTTGTACCTGTAGCACTGACAGTACCAAGAGTACCAGAACCAATATCGATGCTACCAATAGTACCGGCACCACCGCTGGCTGTTACACCGCCAGTCAGATTACCGGACATATTGATTCCCGCAATAGTCTGAGCTGTAATAGCACCTGTAATACCATCGATATAATCATTTGAGTCACCAATTGCAGCAAGGTTTGTACCTGCTGTTATAGCACCAGAAATTGCAATAGTACCTTCACCTGTTGTACCATTTATAGCACCAATAGAACCTGCAGCTTCGATATCGCCGGCAACAGTAATATCATTCGCACCTGCGCCGTTACCAATAGTAATAGATGTGATAGCACCAGATGTTGCAGTGATGGCACCAGCAGCTGTACTTCCTGCCTCTAATGTAACCGCTCCTATGCCATTAGCTGAAGTTACAGGGCCGGCCAGAGAACCGGTAACTGTCAGTGAACCAGCAAAAGATGAACTAGCTGTTATACCGGTTGCACCTACTGCACCAACAGTCATAGAACCCGAAACTGTCTCAGTTGTAATTCCTGTTACTGCTCCAGATTCCCAGTTTGCAATTCCTGTATTGCTCAATGTCACAGTACCAACTGACAACGCTGACATAATAGCGTTGTTGGTAAATACAATACTAGCTGTTCCAGTATTATCATTTGTATCAACAACTGAGTCAACGGTCAGAGTATTTGTGACGGCACCATTGTTACTTGTAATTGTCAGAGTAGTAGCAGCATCAAGAGCTACAGAACTACCAAAATCAATTTCTGTAATTTTTGTTGCACTACCACTAACAGCATCAAAAGTAATTGAGACGCCTTCGCCGGTGTAACCGCCTGACGTAGTGATAGTATATTGATCTGTACCAAGATCAAGGGTCACATCGTCTCCACTTCCAAGCGTATAAGTTAAATTACCATTTGAAAGTGCTGCGCCAGTATTTGTAATTGCACCAGCCGCGGGAGCGATACGATCTTCGAGTTCTTCAACTCTAAATCTGTTGCGAGCAAGCTTTGCGAGAATATTGCTCTCGTTGGCTTTCCTTGCTCTTTTAATAAGTTTACTTAGCCCATTAGCCATAATTTAATCTCCTTTATAAAAAGCGACAAACTTTTATAATCGTTTTTGTGCATTTAATTTTAAGAGAGTGTTTCGTAATTTTGTACCTCAGCAACGCACTAAGGCTCATTCGAATAAATTTGTTTCTCTAGATTCCATAATTTCTGAATAATAACGTATATATTTCATCTGCAATTGGCTCATAATAACAGGAGCCCGGGCGTTAGCCCGTCTAACCGCTTATACCAGCTCTGCGAATTTCTCGCATTATACTTGCCCTGAATTTCAGGTTCCATCCATTACAGGCCAAGGCCTGCACTCCTGCCGGTATACATTACAATTTAGTCTGATGCTCCAATAACTTCTGTTTTATCTTATTAAATAAAACTTAATTCGATAACCAGACCTAAATCAGCATACTCGCCTATTTGCAGCTTGTAGAAAGAGTATCATATTATTTTGATTTTGGTACTACGTGCTCGATAACATATTCAATAATGCGGTTTTTATCTGCATTTCTTTAATCGAAATTCATGCCGACATCTAACACGTAAGCCCAAACCAAAATTAAATCTTTTTTCTCATATTCAATTTTAAAAGAACATTATGCATAGTCCATGCGCACTATACACAGTTTCTTGTTCAGTATTATCACTACATTAGGCATAACAACTTCAGTTTTTTGTCATTATTTTTTTAAAAAACTTATATATGACAAAAAACGCATAAACCAATAGCGATTAAACACTTGATTGGCGTTATGCATCAACAGTGATTTTCAATACTGATATCAGCTTTTTTGCTCAGAACAGCTATCCCATCTGGAAGACAATGAAACAGTTTTCACCGCCAGTAGAAAAATTTTCTCTGCCCATATTGCGCCTTTCGTAACTTTGATCACTCTGGACAAAGTTACACTCGTAATGTCACTCCTGATTATTAACAGGAACATGTATTAAATTCCAGCTAATAATACTGTTAATAATATTCGCCGCTCGCTTCCTGTGCTGCGATCACAATATACACTTTCCAACTTTTGGATAGTCTGTCACAAAAGGCAATCTCCGACTAAAACGGAATGTCGTTGCCAATTACCGGTTTTTCAGCATCAGGGTTTTACTTTTCCATAGCAAAAAACCCTAAACGCCATGATGACAAACTCTTCCACTAAACTCTCAAACTCTCTTCCTCGGTATTATTTATACTAAATTGTACTGATACGTCAACCATAATTTTCAAAAAAAGTTACCTATTCTTACAAAATAGTCCAAACATTAAAATCTTTTTAATTTATCGCTGTGTCACAAATTATATTTCACATGATACCTTTTAATTTGGATTTTTGGTTGTCCATGATTGATTTTTCATTAAAATACTGTTCGTACCAATATTATTAGTTATGATGATTTGAGTGGTGCTCTATTTTGCTTTTGATTTGGCATTACCATGTCAATCGAGTATGATGTCAATCTGTCATTGGACTGTTTTATAGTCAAATGACCGCCGCTTGCTTATAATGCCAGGGATTGGCCTATATAAGTAATTTATACAAAATCACTTATAACGCTTTTTACGGAGAACCAGATGAACACAGCACAGCAGCAGGTCAATTCTTTTCAAGACAGGCTGGCCATTTTAGACCAGGAAATAGCTCTAATAAGCGAATCCGAACTCAGCTTTGTTGAATATTTCAGGACATTTTTGGAACAGATTGTCTCTGTTCTTGGCAGCGGCGGTTCTGTATGGAAAGTAAACACTGACCAGTTAATTTGTGTTTGCCATATTAACCAGTCCATTGCAGGTTTAGAACCAAACGGAAACCAATTCAAACTTGCTGAAATGGCGATAAAAAAAGTTAAGGAATCTGGTGGTACCATTGTTCTCCCGGCACATGGCGCTTCTGACCTCTATGACGGAGGACTCGGCCAGCAGGCAATAAACAACTCGCCGCATACCCTGTTATTTGTCCCGGTTAAGGTTTCCGGCGATGTAGCCGCTATTTTGGTTTTGATTTCTCCTGAAGGCGTGGATCCTCGTGCAGTAAGAGGTTACGCTGGTTTTGTGGCCGGACTTTGTCAAAAAGCCGGACAATTTATACTCGCTGAAGAACTTCGTTCGCAAAAGAAATATACCAGTAAAACCGACAGACTCAGGCATTATGTCAGTGCTCTGCACAGCAGTCTTGATCCTAAGCGATGCGGCTATGCGATTGCAAACTATTCGCAGGAGCTGCTAGAGGTATATCGTTGTACTGCAGGAACTTACAGTTCTAATGGCAAGTTTCGCGTACAGGCTGTCAGCGGCCTGGAATCGGTTGCCGTTAAAAGCGCTATGCTTAAAGATCTTGAAACTATAAGCAAAGAAGTATGCAAAAATGGTAAACCTCTCATTGTCGATAATCCCCATGCCGCTAAAAAAGCTGAGACAACCGATGATAATGAACTTATTACCGCTACCAGGCTCTATATGCTCCAGGTAGATTCTGTAATGCTAGGCATCTTTCCAATAAAAGCACCAGAAGGACATATCGTTGGAGCTCTAATTGTAGAAAAAGCTCTGGAAGAAGATTTTAGCAATAACCAGCTTCAACAAATTGAAGGGCTTATGGCTGAAGCCGGTATCGCTATAAAAAACTGCCAGAAATACAATGAGTTGCCTCTTCTGGCTTGTATGAAACTGCTTGCCTCACTCAGAGACAAAACTTTTAGATCAAGTAAATATAAAAAACTCACATGGGCTATAGTACTACTAGCTATAGTAACCCTTCCGCATGTTATACAAAAAAATGTAAAAGTTACTGGAAATTCAGAACTTATAGCCAAAGGTGCTCGTAATATTTACGCTTTGACAGATGGCATTATCGATTCCGTAAATATTCCGGAAGACCGCATGGTCAAAGCCGGAGAAGTATTAGCTCGATTTGATACCCGTATCACAGAAACAGAACTAACAAGAATCGCGAATTCTATTGATGAAAGCAACATTGCCCGCAGACAGGCGCTAAGCAAAGGTCTTGGTGAAGATGCAAAAAGGCTTGAATTATCGATTGCAGGCATGAAAGCTGAAAAGGCTAAATATGAGTTCATACTAGAAAACCATGAAATAAAAGCTCCATTTAGTGGAATAATTACCACTCGAGAGACTGAAATCAGGGAACTTACTAATAAACCTCTAAAAGCTGGTGACCTGGTCCTGGAAGTTATACCTACAACGCCAATATGGCAATTTCAGGTTAATGTGCCAGAAGATGAAGCCGGCAGCCTACTGGATTCCTGGCATGAACTTAAAGAAGGTGAAACCCTGAAGGCTAAAGTAATCATGGATGCTTATCCGGATAAAATTTTCGATACTGAAGTGGTCAATCTATCTTCACGAGCACATGTTGAAACTACCGGCCAGCAGAAATATCGAAATGTTATCAGTGTTACTGTCGCCATGCCCGAAGAGCTCAGCCAAATGGAGCTTCGACAGGGAATGGAAGGTAAAGTTGCTATAGAATGCGGTAAAAAGAGTATCTTTTACCTGCTAACTCACGAATTTACTGACTTCATTAGAGTCAACACCTTCTAACAAATTTTATTTTTTATTGACCATAAACATTAACTAGTCAATAGAATAGTTATATTACCAGGCTATTCTTCTGACAAATTTGGATATAAACATTATCGAAAGGAATTTTTTTACAATGTCTCTAAGATATTTAAAAACTCTATGCAGTTTGATTGTAATATTTTCTCTATTAGTTGGAAATTGCTGCTTTGCGCAAAACTCTTCTTCCAGCGACATAGTTTTTGCCGATCTGGGTATGGAAAACTCTGATACCAGTTACGAAGAAAGTTATCCATATTTCTTCCAGGCAGAACAGATAATTATTCTTAGCACGATGGTTAACGGACTTGTAGCTGAAATTTCTGCCCTGCCGCAAGATTATGTCAGTAAAAACCAGCCTCTTATTAAACTAGATAGTGACCTGGTGAAACTAGAGATTCAATCGCTCAAAGACAAAATTGAACTCAGCACTACCATGAATGAAGCAAAGATCAAGCTTGAGTTTTCCGAAGATAACCTGAAAATCGTTGAAGATTTGTTTAATCAGACCATCGGTGGTTCAAAAGTTGGATCTGCCAAGGAAAAAAAAGAAGCTATCCAGCAAAGAGACCTTGCCAGGGAAGCTGTCAAAAAAGCCGAGCTTGAAATGAGACTGCTTAAAAATCAGTTGGCCAATCTACAGAAAACATTGGAATTCTATACTATTTTTGCCCCGGTTGATGGTGTAATCGTTCCATTCTCCAGTGTTAAAAGTATGGAAAACTATACACTTAAACAAATTCGAAAGGGAGAGGTTGTTCAGGCTACCAGCCCTGCAATAGCAATGATGGAAGTTGATAAACTCAGGGTAAGATTTAAACAGCCAAGATCGTCTCTTGAAAATATTAAACTTGGTCAGAAGGCACTTGTTTACGTTCAAGGGTTTACCAAATCAGAACGCGCAACTGTTGTTTATATTGAACCTACTATTATCGAAGCGATTGACGAATTTTATATTGAAGTTCAGATGGACAATCCGACAATTAAAGATGACCAGGATAACAAATATCCTTTCACCTATAGACCAGGTATGAGAGTAAGAGTAGAACTTCTCTAAATTTTGTTTTTTAATTTTCAAAATGCCTATACATTGAATTTACAGGCACAGAAAATAAGTAATAAATATGTCAGAATTAAATGAAAAAGTGCTGTCTGATGCTCAAATGCTGCCTCGCATCAGGCCTGAAATGAAAGTCTATCAGCAAATTTATGATGGACAGCCTTATTGGGTTTATAAAGACCCTATGAGCCTTAGATATTACAGGTTTAACAGGGAAGAGCATTTTCTTATCGAGCAGCTTTCCAATAATATAACTCTTGGTGAGCTGATCGAAAAGCATCAGAAACAGTTTAACAGCCAGAATTTAGACGGAAGAGAAATAGCCGAATTTATCAGATCTCTCTTGGCTAAGAATATTTTGGTCATAAATCATCCGGACAGAGATGAATTGCTGTATAACTCAGCTAAAAAAATTCGCAAAAAGAAACTTATTGGTAAATTCGCAAGTTTTCTGTACCTGAAAATACCGATTTACGACCCTGACAAACATATAGGTAAAATAGTTGACAAATTAAGCTTTATATGGACTCCTGCCTTCTTAATATTTTACCTTTTAATTCTCATTTTAGCGGGAACTCTTATTGTTGACAGGTGGAATGACTTTGCCAACATGTTTAATGATGATTTCTTTACTATTTGGAATGCATCTTTGTTATTTGCTGCTTTCTGGATTACCAAAGTTATACACGAATTTGGGCACGGCTTCACATGTAAACATTATGGCGGTGAAGTTCATGAGATCGGATTTCTGATTCTTGTCTTTATGCCAATGCTTTATTGCAATATCACAGATTCATGGATTTTCCGTAATAAACTGCACAGAGTTATGGCTACTGCTGCCGGCATCCTTGTAGAATTATTCATCGCCGCTGTTGCGACTATTATCTGGTATATAACCGACCGACCTCAGTTTCTGCATGCGTTGTGTTTCAATATTATCCTGACATGCTCAATTACAACTGTCATGATGAATGCAAACCCGCTTATGAAATTTGACGGTTACTATATTGTTATGGATATAATGGAAATTCCTAACTTACGGCAGAGAGCTTCCAATGCAATTACCAATCTTTGGGTTAAATATATTTTTGGTGGCAACCCGACTGAATCTCCCGAAGAACATAGGTATAAAATGCTATTTCCTATGTATGCTGTTTTTTCATTTTGCTACAGGCTTTTCCTTACTTATTCAATTACATTTATGCTGTATAAAATGTTTGCTTCTGTCAAACTGGAACTGCTGGGTAAAACACTGATGATATTCTCTGTTTTAAGCATGGTTTTATTGCCGGTTTTTAAAGGTGGAAATATGGTTATTAGAAGAAGAGAAGCTTTGGGTATTACAAACACCAGGCTGTTGACTTTACTGGCTATCGTATTTGCTGTGACAGGAATGGTTATGTTTATTCCCTTCCAACAGCAGGTTACTTTGAATTTTATCCTGGAACCAACCAATATCAAAATGATAAGAGCTGAAGTGTCCGGCATAATCGCTCTGGACCAAAATATTGCCCAGGGTAAATGGCTCAAAAATAAATCGCTGGTTGCGGAACTAAATAACCCGGAAATTATAAATGACGTTAAAATTATTAAAGCAAATATTGAGAAAACCAGAATCGAAAGAGAAATTGCAAAGCTGAAAAACGCTGCTGAATTGGTTAACCAGCTGGATAGAAGACTTGTATCTTTAAATAAACAACTTGCCAGTCAGAATGAGCTAATAGAAAAGTTCAAAATTCAAACTCCTTTCGAAGGTCAAATTTTATCCCTGGATCAGGATATTGATAAAATTCGCGGCGCTTATGTGCCCCAGGGCACTCCCATCATGATGGTTGCTGATACCAGGACCCTGCAAGCCAAGGTACTGGTCCCTGAAGAAACACTCTCTAGGATAAATGGATTAAAAGAAGGGCTTCAGCCAGAGGCTGAAATGATGCTGTATGGCTTTTTAGATGATAAATTTAAAGGAAAAGTTAAATCTGTTTCCGTTCATAGCGAACAGGATTTTGGCCAATATGGTGAAAGACTTGCCCTAAGTAACAAAGTCGGTGGTGAAGTACTTTCAGAATATGACTCTTCAATTGGGCAAATTAAACCAATGGAAGTAGTATATGAGGTTACCATAGATATCGAGCCAGGCCAGCTTAATGAATCTGCGATTGCATATATGTCCGGTAAAGTTAATATTGACTGTGGCAAATCAACCCTGTTTAAGTGGAGTAAAGATTCGCTGCTCAGGCTAATTGCTCTGGATGTATGGCTCTAATAGTCTTATTTATTCTCCCAAATATTGATAATGCTGAAAGCAACAAAAATTAACAAAAGTTTCAAAGAAGGAACTACTAAGCACCCTGTTCTGATAGACTTGGATCTAAATGCTGAACCGGGTGAATTTGTTGCTATTATGGGTGCTAGTGGCTCAGGAAAAAGTACTTTACTCCACATCCTGGGACTTCTGGACTCTCCCGACAGCGGGCAGGTAATCATAAATGGCAAAGATACCGCCAGGATAAATAACCGGGCAAAAGATAAAATTCGGAACCAGGAAACAGGATTTGTCTTTCAGTTCTATCATTTACTGCCGGAGCTGAATGCTTTGGAAAATATTATGCTTCCGATAATGATAAAATGCCCGGCCTGGCGATGGACTATTGAAAAACCTAAGGCAATCAAACGAGCTAGCGAACTTATTGAGTTAGTCGGACTAAGTGGACATGCCAAACAAAAAGTAACTACAATGTCAGGAGGAGAACGTCAGCGTATAGCTTTAGCCCGTTCTCTTGCCAATAATCCCAGATTGCTGCTGGCGGATGAACCTACTGGAAACCTTGACAGCAAATCTGGTGCGGCCATTCTTGACATCCTGCACAACCTCAACAAAAATGGACAGACCATTGTAATGGTAACTCATGACCTGAATATAGCTCAGCAGGCACACCGGGTTATATCTTTAATCGATGGTAAATTCCAATAAACAAGTAAACTCCCTACCCCATTTGCCGACATTATTAGTAGGATATCAAACTTAAAATTGTTTCAGCATTACCTATGTGTAACTGCTAAACAAGCAGTCTGTAAAATTGTTCTATATATGAACTTACAAAAAAATGTAAATATAGCTAAAATTGACTTTATTTCTTAGATATGATATAATTTTATAGAATCAATGAAATTCTATCTGAATTTTTAGCGTTTTACTAAATGTAAAATGTCTTATATGACGGTACTCAAATATCATATCGATATAGAAATATAATTGCGGAGGCCATATCATGATTAAGCACGATAACAATAATACCGGAATATTCTTCCTGCTTCTGATTATTTTCATAGCGGCCTTTTTCTCACTAATTGTTAGCAGTCCAGGCAATCCAATCACCCAGGATTCAACAAAATTTCAGTCTATCACGCGTGGTATGTTCTGGGTATTGTTCTCTGCCGGCACATTCATATTTTTCCTCTCAGCTCTCAGCTACTTGCAAAGAGTAAATGAAAACCTTGAAAGCATGGTAGATGATTTGCGAAGGATGCGTACCAGCCAAACCCATGAAGAGGCGATTCTTAACAGTCTGAGTGAAAATGTATTGCTCAGTGATACCTTAAAATCTATCGCTTTTAGAGATAAAGATCTCAAAACAATCGAAGATACTGCTATGCAGAGTATAAGAAAAGGAGATAACGAAACCGCCGAATGGCTGATCGAGCAAATTCGAACCAAACTTGGTGCGGAAGAGCTGGCAGAAAAACTAAAAAACGAAATGACTCGTACGATGCAGATGTCTGTGGAAGAACAGGCTTTAGAACATATTAAGCATCTGGAATCGCTCTGGATGATCCATGATTATAAAGTTGCCCAGGCTGAAGAAGCTGCTTTGATCAATAAATACCCAGATCAGGATAGTGTAAAGAAGCTGCATGGGCAGACCGAAAAGAAACGCCTCGAACACAAGCAGGAACTTCTACAGAAACTCGACGATGCCTCCAAGAAAAATGATCACGATCGCAGTGTTGAGATACTTAAGATGCTTGATAACCACCTGACACCAACAGAAGCTGCCGCCCTGCAGGAAACCGCCCGGGATGTCCTAAAAACCAGGCTGCATAATATGGGTGTCCAGTTCTCAATTGCTGTGACCAGCAAAGAATGGGCAAAAGCATTAAAGCTTGGCCAGGCAATAGTTAAGGAATATCCAAACAGCAGAATGGCTGAGGAAGTACGTGAAAAGATGAAAACATTATGCGAATTGGCCGAACATAAAAAAGGCGGTATGGCACACGCATAAAACAGGTTTTGCACAACTTATCCACAATATTAACAGGGCGGAGTAATATCCGCCCTTTTTTATTTGTTAATGTGAACTGGTTTATTACGCTTGGGAGACCTACTCAAAAAATGTGTTTTACGGTTATTTATTTTCAAATATTGACCATTAAACGATTTATGCCGGCATAAGACCTTTCGAGCCAAATAGGTCGGAAAATACCCATATAGTTTTTTGGAACTCCTTGCCTTATGAGAATTTACATCGCTATAATTACTCACAAAATAACCAGCAGTGAGGATAAGACATGGCAAAAAGAACTATAATTAAAATTGATGATGAAAAATGCGTCGGTTGCGGCAAATGTGTTAACGCATGCCCAGGCGGTGCCCTGGAAATGGTTGACGGCAAGGCCAAAATGGTACGAGAGAATATGTGCGACGGTATCGGCAAATGCATCGGCAAATGCCCGGTTGATGCAATTGAATTTATAGAAATCGAAACGAACGATTCTGTTCCTCAGCCGGTTCACAGTCACCAATACAGCAGTGGTTGTCCATCAGCTCAGAATGTCCAGCTTAACCGTCAGCCTGTCGGCGGCTGTCCTTCGACACAGAATAAGAGCTTTGACAGGGGCGGCTCCACATGTACTATGCATCCAGAAGCAAAGGTAGAATCAGAACTTACAGCCTGGCCTATTCAGCTTCACCTGGTACGCCCTGAAGCACCGCAATTCCAGGGAGCAGATATCCTTATAGCCGCTTCATGCAGCGCATTCTCATTCGGCAGCTTTCACCAGGACTATCTAGCCGGTCGCGGACTGGTTATAGCATGTCCCAAATTAGATGTTCAGGATGGTTACCTCGAAAAACTAACTCGTATCTTTGCAGAAAGTAAACCAAACAGTGTAACGATTTTACGAATGGAAGTGCCATGCTGCTCCGGACTGACCGCAATGGTAAGTCAGGCACGAGACAACAGCGGCAGCGGATTGCCGGTAACCGAGGACATCATATCAGTAGACGGTAAGGTCAAGCAAAGTAAAGTTATTTGATAAGTGCCTGAATAGTCTCGGTTTGCTTTGACATCTCGGATAAAAGTGAATTAGTAATTGAATAGCAGTTAAAAATCGCATGCATAACCATTGGTACAGCCAGCGACCTGGTCTTTATCATAGTGTATCCGAAAAATGACCCCAGAACAAACAGTGCCGGCCAGTGTTGAACATTTCCATGCATAAGAGCAAAAAAGGAAGCGGCAATAAAAATAGCCGGCCATTTCATGCCGATAGCTTTAGAAAGAATATTCTGTAGAAGTCCTCGAAACAAAGTCTCTTCTATTAAAGGAGTTACAATTCCAGCCGAGACATAAAGAAGAATAACCTTGTTTGTTTCAGGATTGCCGGCACCAAAAACTTCTTCGAGATATTGATGCTTCTCTACCTGATCGTAACCAAATACCCTGCAAATCAATATCGTTATAAAAAATACAATCGCAGACAAACAAATAGCGGGAATACTATATATAATTGCCTGGCCAATAACCATAACCGGATTTTTTTTGAACAGCGGCCCCACTCCATCTTTAAGTCGTTTGTTCAGAAAAGCTAACATCACTAATGACGCAGCAAAACTGATAGATGAAGTAACGATCATTTTATTTTCAAATGCACTGTCTTCACTTATTAACAAATTTGAAAACAGTAAAAAACCAAAAAACATAGCAAAAGCAATAGCTGCATCAGCCGGATTGAACTCATTCTCCGGCAACTCACAACCATCGAGAGCGGTTTTACCCCAATTATTACGCAATAGCCATTTGCCCATCACAATTAATGTGAAGAACAGCCAGGTTAATTGAAACAATCCTAAATCTTCAGTCACAAATATCTACTCTCTCTCAACATATCTACGTTATTATAAAGGACTTATTAAATCATCCCTTTTTCTTTACGACGATCTATAACACGTTTGGCCTTACCAAACCCACGTTCAATAGATTTTGGTGCGACGAGGTTGATCTTGACACTAATATTAGCAACAACACGAATTTCATGCAATATTCGATCACGTAACACCTGCATATCGCTCATCTTATCAGAAAAATATTCTTCGAGCATCTCTACATGTACGATAACTTCATCGAGATTGTTTGGCCTATCCACTTCAATTAAATAATGCGGTGCGGTTCCTTCAACCTGCAAAAGAGCCTCTTCGATCTGTGACGGAAATACGTTAACGCCGCGTATAATAAGCATATCGTCGCTACGGCCAACTACTCGTCCCATACGGCAGGTAGTCCGTCCGCAATCGCACTTGTCGTAGTCCAGGAAAGATATATCACGGGTACGATATCGGATGATCGGCATTGCCTGTTTGGTAAGCGAAGTAAATACCAGCTCACCGTGATTGCCGGGGGCCACCAGCTCGCCGGTTCTCGGATCGATACATTCGACAATAAAGTGATCTTCCTGTATGTGCATGCCTTTACGATAGATACATTCACCACTCACACCGGGGCCGATGATCTCGCTGAGACCATAGTTATTGAAAGCGGCTATATCCAGCTCCTTCTCGATACGAATTCTCATATCTTCGGTCCAAGGCTCGCCCCCAAAGTGACCGATCTTAAGTCGGAGCGAAGTAACATCGATACCCTGCTCGGTGGCAGCTTCAGCAATCTGAAGGGCATAGCTCGGCGTGCATATAAGTGCATCAGCACCAAGGTCTTTGAGTATCATGACTTGTCGAGGGGTATTGCCGGCGGAAACCGGTACAACCGAGGCCCCTACCCGTTCGATACCATAATGAAGCCCGAACCCGCCAGTAAACAAGCCGTAGCCAAAGGATACCTGCACCAAATGTTCCGGGCGAAGCCCGCCGGCGGTGAGGAACCGGGCACACAGATTGGCCCAAAGAGCTCGATCCTGCTCGGTATATGCGACGAAAGTCGGCTTACCGGTTGTGCCGGAGGAGCCGTGAACCCTGGCAATATCTTTTTTTTCTACGGCCAGGAACCCAAGCGGATAATGCTCGCGCAGGTCAGCTTTATTGGTAAACGGAATTTTAGCCAGATCAGATAAAGAGTTAATCTCATCGGCATTGATCCTGTTATCTTCGAACACTTTTTTATAGAAAGGAACAGTGCCGGCCCTTCTGATAGTATCTTTAAGTCTTTGAAGCTGAAGAGCTTCCAACTCATCCCGACTCATACACTCGGCATCATCCCAGATCTTATTCTCTATCTTACTAATATCCAATTCAAAATACCGCCTTCAAATCTTTGCACCAGGTATAAATATAGCTAAATACCTGACTTATAATTGTTTTCTCATTTTATAATAATGCAGCCTGTCATTTTCCAATTCAATATAGGTCTCTTCCAGAACTTCATAGCCCAGCCTAAGATAGAAATCTATCGAAGGAGTAGATGAAGCCAAATCTGCTTCATTGAAGCCAGACTGCTTAATGTTGTTTTCCAGATTCTCCATAATCAGGCATCCAAAACCTGACCTCTGGCAATTCGGATCAACATAAACTCTTCTTATATCGTTATCTACTGAAGCGCCAACACCAACGATAACATTATTATTTACCAGAACTATCGTATATCCTTCGAGGCTGTCTTTGATAATATTATCAACGCAATGATATTCCTTGTATCGGTCAATACATTCCTGAGAATATACCTGTTTGTAGCAAGTATCAATAGTTCTATGCAGCAGACTGACAACAGGCTGTAAGTCATCAATAGTGAAAGTTCTAATTATAACTTTATTTACCATAAAGATTAATCAGCAACAATGAAATCGTTTAAGGAAATAAAATTATTCGACCTTGTCGAATAGTTCTACACTGCTCATTATGTTAATCCCTTTTGCCTGAAGGACTTCTATCGCTTTGTCAGGGTTCCCGAAACAGAAAACCATAATGGCTTTGTTGCCGCTGCGATAGCTAAATGCGTACATATATTCAACGTTAACCTTTCCTTCTTCCAGTACTTTTAACAGCTCTTCGAGCCCGCCGGGACTATCAGGCACTTCCACGGCAACCACTTCTGTCTGCTTGACCAGGCATCCGGCACCGGTCAGCGCCTTTTTGGCACCTTCCCAATCACGAACGATAAGTCTAAGTATGCCAAACTGTTGAGTGTCTGCCAGAGACAGAGTCAGGATATTTATGCCGGCTTCTGCTAATATGCCGCAAGGCTCGCTAAGTCTGCCCGGCTGGTTTTCGAGGAATACAGATAATTGGTTCAATTTCATATTTAACTCCTTAATAATAAAGGCATAAGGGATACGGGATAAGGCATAAGTGAAGGAATTCGCTTCGCTCATGCAAATTAATTATATTTAAAGCTTCGCAAACCGTAAGCTTCTACTAAATCTTGAGATATATTTCAATTTTATGCATCATATTTATCTGTTAATTTTTTTATTAAACTTGCTAACATTCTTTCAATCTCATTTGAATCTGAAATAACACGCTGACGCGTTAACTGATCGATAAACTCAAGATCACATGCAATCTCGATTTGAGTTTCTAACTCAAATAACGAACCGCTTGCTATTTTCAGAAATCTAAGATAATCTGTTCGAGAGCCTCTACCATAGCCCTCAGCAATATTGCTTGGTACAGATACAGCACTTCTTCTTAACTGGTTAGTTAAACCGTATATTTCATCTTTCGGAAAACTATTGCTAATAGTATAAATTGTTTTAACTAATACCTTCGATTTTTGCCACACATGTAAGTCTCTAAATGACTTAATCTTATATTCACTCATTTTTTTGTTCTTTCTTATGATTTTTTAAACACCAATAAATAATAAGTCAGCGACATCATACTCAAGGCATAAGGGATACGGGATAAGGCATAAGTGAAGGAATTCGCTTCGGTTATGCCGGGTATAATTACATTTCGCGGTTGTCGATCAGGCGTTTGGCCTTACCTTCGCTGCGAGCGATAGTATTTGGCGATACCAGGTTGACATTGGCGTTGATGTTGACAATATTATGAATTTCGTGAGCGATTTTTTTCTTTAACCCTTCCATTTCACTATAGTTATCGCTGAACATTTCCGGAGTAATCTCGACCTGAACTTCCATCTTGTCGAGATCTTTTTCACGGGTAAGAACGATTTGATAGTGCGGCGCGGTGCCTTCGACGCGAAGCAAAGCTTCTTCGATCTGTGATGGGAATACGTTAACGCCGCGGATAATGAACATGTCGTCGCTGCGTCTGCCGATACGGCGGATACGACGGATGGTACGCCCGCACGCACATTTTTCTGTCTTCAGCATGGTAATATCGCGGGTACGGTACCTGATCATAGGCATTGCCTGTTTGCTCAATGTTGTGAGTACTAGCTCGCCTTCTGTGCCGTCGGGCAGCACTTCGCCGGTTTGAGGATCGATGATCTCCGGATAGAAATGGTCTTCGAAGATGTGGAGTCCGTCGCGTTCAGAACAGGCACTGGCAACGCCGGGTCCGATTATTTCGCTAAGTCCATATATATCATAGGCTTTGATATTGGCAGCTTCTTCAATTCTGACACGCATCTGGTCAGTCCACGGCTCGGCACCGAAGATACCGGCACGCAGCGGCAGTTCGCTGAGCTCGATGCCCATACTGGAAGCCTTATCGAGGATATGAAGGAAATAGCTAGGGGTACTGCAGATAGCGGTGACGCCAAAGTCTTTTAATACCATGATTTGCCGTTCGGTATTGCCGCCAGAGGTTGGTATAACAGTTGCACCCATTGTTTCAGCACCATAGTGGGCACCGAGTCCGCCGGTGAATAGTCCGTAGCCGTAGGAGTTCTGGACGATATCGCTGCTGTTGAGTTCGCAGCAAGCAAAGGTTCGGTGCATAACGCTAGCCCAGACATCGACATCGGACTGGGTATAGCCAACGACGATCGGTTTGCCGGTTGTGCCTGACGAAGCGTGCAGGCGAACGACCTCGTTTAGCGGGCTGGCGAACAGGCCGTACGGGTAAGTATCTCTCAGATCATTCTTTACGGTAAACGGCAGTTTAGCGATATCTTCCAGCGATTTGAGGTCTGCCGGTGTCATATTGATATCTTCCATGCGTTCGCTAAACAATTTCACGTTATGGTATGCCCGCTGGACCATCGCTTTGAGTCGCTCGAATTGAATTTCACGTAATTGATCGACCGGTAAATAATCCATCGCACTAACTGGTTGAAACTGACCCATGAGATAAAAATCCTCTCAATCAAAAAAATATAACATATTAAATTTATTAGGCTTAGAACAATACAACAGATATATTCAATAACTGTATATAAGTTGAAATAAACATTATACAACCTGCCCGGAAAGCTCACAAGGACTTTTTGAGTGCCTATTGCAAGGTGTTAATATTGGAGATATAATTACATAACAAGTTAAGAAGTAAGAACTAAGAGTGAAGAATTAAGGTGTCCCGATGTACATCGTGACCTTGTTTTAAAGCTGACGCGAAAGTCAGTTTTACTATAAACATCTACAATTTATAAACTTATAAATATAGCATAAGAAACGAATATATAATAATAGCTAATGAAGGAGCCGAAATGGCTAAGACTCATAGTGCGATATTGTGGGATAAATTAGAAGATGGCAAGGTAAGATGCAGGCTTTGCCCGCACGGCTGTGAGCTAAAGCCGGGCAAAACAGGTATATGCCTGGGGCGCCGCAACGACAATGGTGAGCTTGTAAGCACTTGCTATTACGATGTTTGCAGTGCTGCGGTCGATCCGGTGGAGAAAAAGCCGCTGTTTCATTTTCTGCCGGGCAGTAAGGTGATGAGTATCGCTACGCCAGGTTGTAATTTGCAATGTGACTTCTGTCAGAACTGGCAGATAAGCCGACCAAACCTGGATATACTGCCGATCGGCAGAGGTCAGACATTGAGCCCGGAACAGGTTGTCGACCAGGCGTATGCTAACAGATGTTCAGCAATAGCATATACTTACACCGAGCCGACGATATTTATGGAGCTGGCGGAAGACTGTGGAAAACTGGCACATGAGAACGGATTGAAGAATATATTTGTGAGTAACGGGTATATGACGGCTGAGTCGGCAGAGCATGCCGCGGGTTTTCTTGATGCCGCAAATATCGATCTTAAAAGCATTTCCAACAGTTTCTATAAGACGTATTGTAAGGCGACGCTGGGGCCGGTACTGGAGACGCTGAAATATTTTGCCCAGGCTGATCATATATGGCTGGAAGTGACGACGCTGGTGATACCGGGGTTGAACGACAGTCGCGCAGAACTAACTGAAATAGCAGAGTTTATAGCAAAGGAGCTGGGTATTAATGTGCCCTGGCATATAAGCCGGTTCCGCCCTTGTTATTTGTGTACAGACCGGGGTGCGACCGATATCGAGACGCTGCAGAAGGCCTATCAGATAGCTAAGGATGTTGGCTTGCGGTATGCTTTTGTCGGTAATCTGCCGGGATCGGGTATGGAAAGCTCGTATTGCCATGACTGCGGGCATGTGATAATTGACCGGAAAGGTTATCAGCTGGACCAGTATAATATCCTGAACGGGTCGTGTATGGGCTGCGGCGCGAAAATTGAGGGTGTTTTTGAAAATGTAATTTAAAGTCTTGTAAATACTGGATTTATATACGGATTTGCGCGGACGCAAACGGCGAGCTGAAAACGGCAACGGCGGGTATGCGACGAGCAGCGGCGGCGAACGGACGGGGCGCGGCGGGGTAAGGAAACACTATGATTTTTGGGATTTTTCGGCTAAATTGGCTCTGGTAGTACCAGATGTATTATTTTTCTGATGGGTCAGATTATTAGATAAGGTTGGGATGACAGATAGTCGATATTAATAGTATGGGCGTAATTATTGAATTGGGGTGATTTCCGAGATCAGTTAAAAATTAATTATTTTGATGGATTTCATATTGACATAATCCATAAGAATGCTATAATACTTGGCTCAAACCTGACATGCCCCCTTCGTCTAGTCAGGCCTAGGACACAGGCTTTTCATGCCTGCGACACGGGTTCGAATCCCGTAGGGGGTACTTGAAAGCCGCTTCGAAAGAAGCGGCTTTTTTTGTTTAGGCCATGATTGCATTTAGCTATTATAAATACATAAATCATATTACCATTTTCTAATGCCATGTATTCATTTCATATTAAATTGAACTTTTCCCCAAACAGTATTAATGCTAAAATTAGATAGGAATACAATTACTTCTATAATCCAAATAAATAACTTATAGGGTGACACAAATGAAAGATACCAAAGAGCTCCAAAAAAAACTATACAGGCTTTTTGACCCAGATGTATGTCAAGATAATCTGTATGTATCTCTTGATAAGGCACGTGGAAGTCAAAATGTCATTAAAGACCTAGCTAACAAAATATACCTTTCAGAAAAGCCCACTTATCAGTTACTTGCCGGCCATCGAGGGAGTGGAAAAAGCACAGAACTTATACGGTTAAAGAATGAACTTAAAAATGGTGACGAAAAATATTTTGTTGTCTCATTTGATATAGTTGATGCAGGAAATATTGAGCCACAAGATGTAGAGTTTTCAGAAGTTTTACTAGCAATAATATCTCACCTAGCGCAGGAAATCAAAAAAGCATTTAAACATGATATCAAGGACACATATTTAAAAGAGTTACTTAAAGATATAAAAAATATCATGGTAAGTGAAATAGACTTTACTGAAATTGATCTTAGCATAGGATTTGCCAAACTTTCAGGAGCATTGTCCAAAAATCCTGAGCTGCGAAAAAACCTTAGAAAAAGCGTGTCACCTAAAGCAAATCAATGGATTGATGCTGCAAATTCATATATTGATAAAGCTCGAGAGATTGTTGCAAACTATCACTATTCTGGCTTAGTCATAATTGTAGATGGCTTAGATAAACTTACAACAAGCATTGATCTTACACAAAAGCCATGCGCCGAAAGACTATTTGAAAATTGGGAAACTCAATTAAGGTCATTAAACTGCCATATGTTATATACGATACCAATAGATTTGGCATATTCAAAATCAGAAAGAAGTATAGCTACAAGTTTTGGTGCTACAGCTCCACCAATAATACCAATGACACAAATTTATGATAGCGACAATCATGAAACAGAAGGATTTCAATTATTTGAAGAAATAGTAAAAAAACGTATTCATGTCGCAAATGTTCAAATGGGTGATATTTTTTCTGATGAGACAAATGTATTAAAGGAAATAATTACTAAATCTGGAGGACAACCAAGAGAATTAATGGTTCTTATTCGATCAGCTATGACAGTTGGAAATTGGCCAATAAATAAAGACGATATCAACAACGCAGCTAAAAACATAACAAACTCATATAGTCGTCAGCTATTTAAAGAACATTGGAAAGAAATTGAAATAGTTAGACACAAACATCAATTTGAACGATCTGTAGATAATGACCGTATTTGTATGGACCTATTGAGCATGAGAGCTGTCTTACAATATAGAAATGGAAATGAGTGGTACAACCTTAACCCTCTTTTACCAGATAATCCTTACCAATCAAAAGATAAAAGATGATAGACATTGATACAATATTAACTGATGAAAGTAAACAAAACTTCAACCATCTTAATAAACTGATTGAAATAAGCGAAGGTACATGCTCTTTTGCAGTTGCTACATTCCAAACAATCGAAATTAGAAATAGCATTATTTCAAATATAAATGCAATTCACAAAAATATTCTTATAATTGAAATTACTGATTCAAGTAGAAGTATTTTAGATCAAGTTCTGCTTAAAATTAAATACCATAAACCAACAGCTATCTTCATTACTAATATAGAATCACTAGTAACCAACAACCATACTAACATAAATTTAATTCAGGAACTAAATTTATCAAGAGAAAAATGGAAACGTCACTTTCAAAGCCCAGTTATATTCTGGCTACCCGAATATTTAACAACTATCATTTCTAGAATCGCAAGAGACTTTTGGGCATGGATAAGTCATCATTTATATTTTTCAGACATGTCAAATTGGCAAAAGCGAATAGATGACTTACCACCTATATCAAATAATGATTATGCGGAACTAATCAATTCAATGAGTCATGAGGATTTGCTTAACCGTCAATCAGAATTAGAGCAATGGTTAAATAACCCACCAAAATACAGTCAATTACAGGATATTATTGATCGTAGAAAAAATGAACTTGCCTGCATTTACATTCATACAGCTCAATACGTGAAAGCTGAATCATTTATCCTCAATATACTGGAAACTGATAAACTTAAATATGGAGAAAACCATCCCAATACAGGAATCACATTAAATAATCTTGCCCAATTGTACTTTAATACCGGACGAATTTTTAAAGCTGAACAGCTTATGATTCGCGCAATTGAAATATTTAAATCTAATTATGGCAAAGACTATATAGGTTTAGCTTCGGCATATCTTAACTTAGCACAACTTTATAAAACTATTAATAAATTTAAAATTGCTGAGTCATATATTAAAAAAGCTATTGACATATATGATAGATACTACGGAGAGGATCATCATAGCATTGCTATCGCATATAATGTTTTAGCTCAATTATTCCAAGCGACAAATCGCTTAGCAGAAGCAGAGGATTTGTTGACTAAAGCAATATCAATAGGAATAAAGACATTAGGAAAAGATAATTCAATTTTAGCCCCATGGTATAATAATCTTGCGATGATTTATAAAGATACAAATCGACTTTCTGAGGTAGAACCACTATTACTTCGTACACTGGAAATTGATAAAAATGCTTATGGAGAAATACACCCCAATACCGCACTTTCTCTAAATAATCTGGGTGCCTATTATGAACATACGGGCCAAATGTCAAAAGTTGAACCACTGTTTATACAAGCACTTGAAATTGACCAAAAATTGTACGGGCCAAATCATCCAGCAGTAGCGAGAGATTTAAACAATATTGCAAATTATTACCTAGATATAAGTCGCTTTTCTGAAGCTGAACGCTTACTTACCAAATCTATATCTATTTATGAAGAAGCTTATGGAATGCAACATCCGAGTCTAGCAACAGCAATAAGTAATCTCGCAGCTCTATACAATTACTCTAAACAATATTCAAAGGCTGAACCACTAATGTTAAGAGCAATAGAAATAGATGAAGTTTTATTTGGCCCAAACCATCCGAACCTAGCTAAAGACCTAAACAATCTAGCTATGCTGTACCAGGCAACCAGCAGAACAAAAGAAGCTCTTTCAATAGCTAAAAGGGTAATAGAAATATTTCTTGAGTTTTCACGTAAAACCGGCCATCAACATACTAATTTAATTGATTCAATTAATAATTACGGCAATCTTTTAATTGATTTAGGATATGATCGCACAGAAGTTGATAATGAACTCAAATTAATTGCTCCAGAATTATTTAAATAAGAAAAATCATTATGAAGTATAGTTTCTGTCGCCCTTGACAGGGCTTGAGATGTTTTGGGTGGCTTTTGTTCCACGGGCTTGCTGGCAGCAGCTGTATGTTGTCGTTCATGGCGGGACTAGTAATAATTAATCCGGCTTTGCCGAGATTGTTTAGAATCGCGCGGGCGGGCTAAGAGCTAAACCATCTATGAAGAACTCAAAGTCAAGTTAAAAAATTTCTAATTCGAATGAATTACTTTGAGGGCATCCATACGTTTGTTGTAAGTTATTGCATCAGCAGGTACATGTCATAGATATCTTTTTTGTAATTTTGCGATTTTTTCAATAACTACAATTTTCTGTTCGGTCAATTCTTTTATAAAATTGTGTATAGCCGTAAATTAAATTATGCTGCCAACCATCTATTGGGAACATGCCCTTTGGGCAGTTCATAAAAAGAAAAGAGGCACGTCTAAAAGCAAAGGTTCATTCACGAATCGGGTTCAAGTTCTTGCCTGTCCAGTGGTTGAAACGGAACTCTTTGCTGTTATGCAAAAAGACTATTAGAAAATCATAATATTTTGAAAGAGTATAAATTACGATATCTTAATCCGTATTATACTGAAAGCTGCTTTTCCAAATCCCCCACATAGTTGTCAGTATTTTCCTGGCAACGGTATGGCGAGCATTTGATCTATTTACACCATTTGAGATCATCCTTTCATAATCCTGGGCATATGTACTATTCTTTTGCCTGATAGCACTTAAAGCGGCACCAATTATTACATTTTTAAGAGTGCGATTACAGTTGTAAGGCAATTTAAGTTTTGCCGGTTTTGAGTTGCCATATTTGTCTTTGCCGCTGGTTGTACGTTCAAGTCCAATGCCGCAATATTTCCATAATTGACTTTTTTTCTTAAACCTCCATGGCGTATCGATATATGCCAGGAAGGTTACTGCTCGTATTATGCCAACTCCGGGCAGCTCCTGAAATTGCTTAATTACCGGATAAGATTTACTTAGAGTCATGATTTTTTGCCTGGCAAGTCTACACTGGCAGGAAGCTGCATCGTAGCCGATAAGCAGCAACATTAATTGCTCGGCAATGTCTGTATATTCAAGCTCCGAAAGCCATTTGTCACGTTTGTCAGGGTTTTTTATTACATATCTGGGTATTCTTATGGCTTCCATACGACAACAGGCTCTGATTTTGTTAATACTTCTTACTGCATCCTTAACATTGTCATGGTAAAGAGTTACCCACTTTTTAAATACCGCTTGCTCTCTATTTAGAGGATGATAAACTTCCTTCAAAAGGCCTCCTTCCAGCAGCATTGCAAGTTTTGCAGAATCAATTTCATCATCATGATCGCCTTCTGAGCTTATCAGCTTGTTACGGCGAGGTTCTGCGATTACAAACCTGTCAACTTTGCCAAATACGCCGCGATAAAGCCAGCCTGCCATGGGGCCTTCCTCTACTGCCATCTGTTTTTTGCCTTTGATGGAGCTTATAACCTCCAAAACAGGAGGCAACGATGTCGGCAGAGAATATCTCTGGATTACCTTCTGCCTGTAACGAATTGCCAGCTCAATATTGTTGCTATGCAAATCTGTTCCAATATAATGTATGTTGTTCATGAGGCATCCTTTCGTATAAAAGTTTGTTTTGGTATATATTATACCTTAGGATGCCTTTTCTTCATATTTTCACGAATGAAGAGAGTTAGAAGCGAGGAGGGAGAAGAGAGGCTTCGTTAAATGAAAAATGAATAGTGAAAAATGAAAAATTAAGGTGTTCGCCTAACGGCTTACAACTTTTTTTAAAGCTGGTGCGGGCGGGAAAATGCTTTACTACTGAAATAACTGAAGAGACGGAAAAAGGAAATAGGACATATATGACGCATGTGACATATAGGACAGATAGGACAAATAAAGTCTGAGATCTGAGAAAAGATGGTATTGCTGTTATTCGACTCGCATCGCTCGCTCAGGACAGGTGTGTGACCAAGTTTAAATCGGCTGGCGCCGAATATGCCGAGCTGGTGCTCGGCGTTCCCAGGAATTAGGAGTCGCTTGCGTGACGGCTGGTTTATTGTCAGGCAGGGATGCCTGAACTACTATGTCCTTAACGATGCTGGTTTGGTTGGAGATTGGAATGATATTAAGCAGAGTGGTTTTGATAGGATTTGTCTCTCGCAAAGGCCGCAAAGATCGCAAAGAATAAAGAGGATACTCATTTCAGGCTTCGCTAAAGCTATAGCTCGATAAGAACGCTTGTACTTTAATATTTTTTTAGAACCACGAAAATACAATGAAAGCCAGAATATTCCTGTAGCATGGCTTGTGTTATAATACACAATAATTTTAGCACGAGCTGTCACAGGGACGCTCAAATATTTAACCAATTTTATACGGAGTATTCTGGCTATGAAGACTATTATGTCAATTGATTTAGGAAAATTCAAGAGTGTAGTTTGTTTTTATGAGGTAAAAAGCTGTAAGGCTATATATAAGTCGTTTAAGACTAACCCTCAAGAGCTTCATGACCTGGCAGTATCTCACCCTGCTGATCTTATTGTATTTGAGGCTTGTGATATCATAGGCTGGATTTGTGACCTTTTTGACACCCTGGAATTAAAATATGAAGTGGCAAATACTAATACCGGCGAATGGTCTGGCAGAAAATTGAAGAAGAAAACAGATAAAAAGGATGCATTTTGGCTGGCCAAGCGTGCTGCTTTAGGAGATTTATCAACTGTCTATGTTCCTAAAAAGGAAATTCGAGAGAAACGATCTTTAATTAATTATCGCCAGAGCCTTACAGAACGGATAACTCAGGTAAAAAATACTATTCGTTCTTTATTAAATGCCCAGGCGTATTCGTTGCCGTCAGGCAGAAAGTGCTGGTCTAAGCAGAATCTGGAACAGTTAAGAAGTATGGCTATGCCAATGGATAAAGTTAAACCAGATGAGCTCTGGAAAGGCAATCTATGGAGCGAGCTTATATTACTGGAACAATTAACAGACGCTTTGCAAGTAGTTGAAGATAAACTGGAAGAGTTAAATAGTACTGATGAAAAGGTAAAACTATTACAGACTGTTCCCGGAGTTGGCCCACGTCTGGCAGAGGCAGTTGCAGCTTATATTGATGATCCACATAGATTTAAGAATTGCAAACAAGTTGGCAGCTATATTGGTATGACACCGCGTCAGTACCAATCAGGTAATACAGACCGTCATGGGCGGATAAGTAAATATGGCAATAGGTTATTGCGAGCATTACTTGTTGAGGTTTGCTGGCTGGGTTTGCGTTGGAATCCATGGATAAAAGAAACATACGAAAGAATAAAGAGGGGAAGTAAAACTCGTGCAAAAATAGCGATAGTAGCTACAGCCCGACGGTTGTTCGTACGATTGTGGGCGATGATGCGAGATGGGACAAGTTGGCAGATGCCTGAATTGCAAAGTGTTTGATACCAATATAAGTAAAATATAAATATTACCTATGATTTTGCCCGATTGAAATCGATACGGAACCTTGGTCGTGCATTTGGGTTTTGAACCTGACACGAAAATTAAGCCGTATCGCAATATATATAATGGAACCATGGCGTAAAATACAGCCTCGGACACTCCGGATAGAAAGATGAAACAATCAGGTAAATAATGATTCGCTACGCGAAAATTGTTTTAAATAGGTTTATCGCATAAGGTCAAAAAGCAAAAAACGAGGCGGTGTAAAACCGCCCCGGCTTCTCGACAACTTGCAACGCTCGGGTTGCTCCTCAGCAGAGCCCTATCCTTTGCAAGATAAAGGAATTATAGCAAAAATGAATAAAATTAGAAAATTAATGTTGCATTCTGGCTTCATAGAAATACACAAAAATTCACGAAAAAAATATGAAATGGATAGAAGGTTTCCGCATTTGCGGACGATTAAATTTAAAGCTGACGCGAGAATTGGCGGTTTTGAAATAGTAATGGTTGTGTGGTGACTGTGCCAACCCTGCCTATTATACAAGATGTATATTTGTTGTATACCTGGCCTCAAAGAGGATGGAAAAAAGGTGTATGGCATGGAGAGAAGTTGCGGTATAATGGCTGGGAGAAGGTGTCCTTAGTTTTGGGACGGTTTTGGTAATAGCAGATATGACAGGCGGTCGAAGTGAAAAATAAAGAGCAACTGAAAGAGTATTACGAGAAAGAGCTGGCCGGTATCCTGAAACGGTATGAGAATGCCCGGGTGTCGATTTTGGGCCAGATGCATAAGTATGCCCTGATGCTGACAGTTACAGCGATAGCAGGAGCTATCGCAATCGGCGTTTTTGGTACGGGTGTGTTCAAGTTTTGTGCGATATTGCCGATAATGGCGATAAGCAGTGTTTATGTTCTGCTGCGTAAATATTATGCCGGGTCGTACCGCACATTCTTTAAGGATGATATCATCGAGCGGATAATAAAGTTTGTCGATCCGGAGCTTGAATATTATCCTAAAAAGCATATAGAAAGTCCGCTGTATAATATAAGCAGGCTGTTTCCGGAGGTTCATAACCGATATCGGGGCAAGGACCTGGTAAAAGGGCAGGTCGGTAAGACTAAGTTTATGTTTTCGGAGTTGTGTACCGAATATGTCGGCACAAGAGATGAAGATGATGATGAAAAGCCGATCGGAACGATATTCAAGGGAATCTATTTCATGGGGGATTTCAATAAGGACTTCGACGGTTATACGCTGGTGATACCGAATACGGGTTTCCATTATTTTAAAAAGCCGTTGAAGTTTCTGAGAGATGCAGATTCGTCGGCGGAGCGGGTGAAGCTGGAGGACCCGGAGTTTGACAGTGTGTTTGTGGTTTATAGTACCGACCAGATCGAGGCGAGGTATATTCTTAGCCCGGCACTGATGCAGCGGATAAAGAATTATAAGTATAAGACGGGAAAAGAGATCGGGCTGAGTTTTACGGCATCCTTTGTTTTTGTCGCGATAACAATGGACGAAGAGATATTTGAGCCGAACCTGTATAAGACACTGCTGAGTTTCAAGCCGATCGAGAAGTATTATGATGATCTTATGCTGGCAGTGAGTATTATCGAAGAGCTGAACCTTAACCGGCGTATATGGAGCAAGCAGTAAGCAGAGCGAGAAGAGAGAGGATACAGGTAAGAAGTAAGAGGTAAAAAGTAAAAGGTAAGAGGTAAGAAGTAAGGTGTTCGACTATCGTCTCACGTTTTGTTTAAATTTAAGCAACCGTTCACACAGTTACAATAATAAGATATAAGTAAAAAGAAATAAGCTACAGAATCTGACACAAATAACGCACCTGTGAATGCTTGCAAATTTAAAGCGTTGCAGGAAGGCCCTTTTAGGCGTTTATTGCAACTTGAAGAGTGCGAAAGTAAACTGAAGCGCATGAAGAAGAAATGGAAATGCTGAGAAACAGAGCCAATGATGAATGCGGATGAACTAATTTCCAGATACCCATTAATATTCAGTTTGATGAGTTGACTGTTTTGCCTGCAACTCCTTTAAAAGTTCAAATCCGCTCATAAAGGCATCCATTTGGTTCACACAATCATTTATGAATTCACCCTCAGGCATATCATCCGGTCGGGAAAGAATTAAAGCCAACTCGACAAGTACACAATCCTTAAAGAATAACCTGTTTATGCCGAGCGTTTTCAACCCTTCACGAGGAGGACATATTTTTACATCTGTCTGAGGGTACATCATACTAGGAATTCTATTTAGAACGACCGTCTGAAATACATCGCCCGATTGCCCGCTGATTAATGTACAGCGATAATAATCTTCCGGCAGGGACATTACAAATCCAAGCTGCATTTCCTGAATAATCTTTAAAACATCCTTTTCTTTATTTTCCCATTCTTTCGGCAGTTTTGTAGTACTAACTGCTGCATGGCCATAGTTTTTGTTAACTATCCAAGGTATCGTAGGGTCTGAGCCTTCTTCAAAAAAACGAACCTGATGGTCTACGCCCCCTCTGAATACCGTTTGTCGTATCACAATGTTACCAAAAGACAACTTCGGCACTATAACAGAAAAGCGACCGTCTTTACAAATATACTGACTATCAATAATTATCCCGTTCGTATCCTCAACAGCTTCTCCAGAAAAGCCGACAAACCCCGGCATCTCTTCATAAGAATCGTTATAAACAGAAACGATATTAACTTTTGATCGAGCATTATTATTGGTTAATTTATAAGTATCTGGAATTGTATCAAAAATATCCTTTGGTAATAAATTTATCTGTTGACGTGCAGCAGACTTTTCAGTTTTATGTTCTTTTAATTTCTTAGCTGTTAGACCATCTTTCAATAATACCTCAGCACGATTTATCTGGTCCTTTGTAATAATATTATCTAATGTATTAAGATTCCGATCAACTCTAGCCAGAATGTCATCACTATCGGTATTTTTTATCGTCAGATGAAAAAGGGCATAGGCAATTTCCAAATCCTGAGTAACCCCCAGTCCATCACGATACATTACACCAATATTATTCATTGAGTCTGGGTTATTCTCGGCAAATGCCTTTAAATACCATACCATCGCCTTTGAATAATCCTGCTCAAAACCCTGTCCATTTAGATACCAGGTTCCTATTGTAACCATTGCTTTAGAATCACCGTTTTCTGCAAGTTTGCTGAACTCGGCGTAAGCAGCATCATAATCTCCAGCGTTGATAGCAGCTATGCCCTCCTGTACGCCAGCAATTAACGAAGTCGTCATGATTATCGAAACCAGACAAAAAATACTTTTGAGACAAATCTTCCTCATAACATTTCCTATAAATATTTTAGTCACACTCTGAAAATTCATTTTGAGCGGCTAGTTTTTCTTTTTCCTGCTGACGTGCATAATATAAAACATTGAAAATAGCCCAATATGCACGATTTCAAATTCCTTGTCAGCAACCAAAATCTTAAACTATCACATCATAAGCAATTCCATAGGTCACATTTAGTTATTTGTAAGTGCTAATGTATATCGTCAGCAAAAATGAGACAAAAATCGCTAAAACCAAGAGACACATCCGATTCCCTTTGCTCCACAAAATAGTAATCTGCATTCAATCTTTCAGTTTCTCTTATTCTACCTCTCTGCAACCAGTCAATCAAGCATATTCCTCATCTTTTTTTACTACAAAGCAACAATAACAGTTTGGATACTATCTACTCTTCCATATCACAAGGACGTTATTTTATGCACTCAAGATTTTGATTAAAGGACAAACACGGACGGTTACGGACTGGCACAGATAAGATCTCTTTTACCATGAAGATAGTAAAGGGCATGAAGAAGAATTTTTGTACCTTATATTACGGGGCTGAGATTAAAAGGGTAAATTGTAAATTTAAATAGCAAAGGCAAAGTATATTTATGGTTTAAAGTTTAGTTCGTAGGCGAAGGTTCCAGGTTTGGCCTGGAAGGTCAGGCGGTTATTGGTAATTGTGTAGTTAACAGTGCCAATGGATTTGCCGTCGGGCGTGACAGCGGTTAAGGAAACCGGAACGGCGGTTTTGCGGAAGACAGCCGGCAGATCGAGCGTGATCTCGAACGGGTCGAGATCGGGCAGCGGGATGATACGGAGTTTATCGCCGTTGAGTTCGCAACGGAACGCGCCGGAAGTTGCTGCCCGGCCGAAATTGACCGGGGTGCGGGCGATATTGCCCCACGGCTTTTGGAGCTGCAGCCGGTGCGGTTTGAGTTTCAGGGTGGCGATATCATTATCATTTTTTTCGACGGTCAGTGTGGCGATGAGGTATCTGTTGCCGCCGGTATTTTCACCTCTGAGCCTGAACCGTCGTCCTTCTTTGGGGCTCCACATGCCAACGAGAACGTTGTATTCGCCGGGCTGGATATCAGCCGGGATATGGATGATACGGTTTGCGCCGGTAGTAACTGAGCCGGACCAATTAGCTATCGGGACCGAAGGTGAGAAGTCGCCCTGGAAGACAATGTCTTCCTTATGGTTGCTGGAACGGTCGGTAAAGTGCAGGAATACCCTGGCATCTTTGGGGCCGGGCCGGTCGATCCGCCAGTTGATAAACAACTTGAAGCTGTTAGAGTCCAGCTGCTCGATACGCTCGGCGCTGGGCGATATTTCCAGCTGGCTGTCGTCGCTATAGCCGCGGGCGTTGACATAAAAATGACCAGCGGTTGAAGACTGCTCGACCACGATATTGTCGATGGTTTCGATACTGGATCTGATGGGGCCGCTTTGGGCGTAGTAGCCGAAAGTCGGCAGGGTTTTACCGGCGATATGCCAGGGTTTGTCGGACCGGTTGACATAGACAACTGCGTTTGAGTTCCATGTTATTTTCTGGTGATGGATATCATCGTCGATGAACTCGACCGATTTGATAGTGTCGGCGGCGATAGAGCGGATGAAATCCTGGGCGAGATAGTATTTGCGGATGGCGTCACGTCCGAAAGCTTCGATATCGGTCATAAGGGCATGGCCGGTGAGCAGCTCGGCAGAGATATAGTCGTCAGACTGGATGCCATGGTCCTGTCGGTCGCGGCCGCCCTGGTATCGACCGGAATAGCCTACGCCATGAAGGCTGAACCTGTCGTGCAGGACGACATCGTACCAGGGAACTCTTTCCCAGTTTTCACAGGGCAAGTGTATAGAGAAGTTGCGTGGCGAATCTGAAAGAGAGAGGAACTGACAGTCGGAGCCTTCGATGTAACCGACGAGCAGATCGTCGCCAGCTTCGCTGGTCATTATGGCCGAACCGCCGAGATAGTCGCGGATCCAGCTGAAGGCTTCGCCCCAGCATTTGCGGGTTTCGAGGAAGGAGTGGAACGCGCCGGAGCGGTCGTAGAAATCGAAACAGTCGATTGAGGTAAAGACATCGATGAAATAATGGTCGGGCCGGAGGTTTGGTTTGATGAGATCGAGGTTTCGTTTGACAAACGGCATGATGCGGTCCGGTCGCCAGCGGTAAGACTGGGCGTCGCGTCCTTCGTTGATCCATGCCTTGACGGGTTGACCGGACTCGGTGAAGGCGATATGATCGTAGCTGTAATCGTCGGCATCGGGATAGAAGTCGATATAGTTGTCGTGCAGACCCCATGGTATGTTATGGCTGCGGCATAGTTCGGATAGAGCCTGGAGGTCGGCGAGTGAGCCGAGGTCGGGGTTGGGCGGATAGATATCGGGCAGGCGATAGTCGTAGCCCCACCACTGCCAGACGTGCAGGGTGAGCATGGAATCGGTAAGCCCGTAGTCGATCAGCTTCTGCATGGCGCGAGCGTTGTCGGCGTAGCGACCGCCCCAAATATCGAAGACGAAGCGACCGGCCTTGCGGTTGAAAGCGGACGCAGGCTTTTTGTCGTATAGTGGACGATAGCGCAGAGCAGCATCAAACGCGCCGCCTATGCCGGGAACGAGAGTAAGGGCGGCGTTCATATGGGTATGCAAAGCGTAGGTTTTGGCTGCGGGGTTGACAACGAGGCAATCGGGCGGATTGTCAGAAGCGGTGACCAGCGATATGCCGGAAGCGAAATCGAAGCCGACGTAGCTGGTGGATAGATTATGACCGCCGAACCCGGCTCGGAACGGTTTGGGCTTTTCGATGCAATAGCCATGGCCGTAATAGATGCGGTCGGCGATCTGGTCGGCAGAGCCGAGAGCAAAGTCGGTTATGCGTTCGGAACATTCACACGAAATTTTTAGCCCGGTTTGCGCGGGAGAAAGTGAAACAGTCAGTGTTGCAGATTTGCCGTTGATAGAAAGCAGATGGTCAACCTGGACCGTATTGTCGGGCAGTCGAGATAGATTGAATTTCAGCAGTTTTATGCCGGAGAATGATTTGCCGATCTGTTGTTTCAGGATGGCAAGGTCGAGCCCGTCGAAGATAACGAACTTGTCAGTGGTGCCGATGGCAATGGAGGCATCGAGCAGTCCGTTGGGGCCAAGAACGACAGCGGCATGATAATTGTCGGCCAGCGGGAATGACATTTCATTGGGAGCCTGGTGCGTTTTGCCGGCGATCAGTTCGGCAGCGAGCTGCCGCTGCTGCTGCCATTGCTGAGCAGATTTTATAACCGGCAGCGAACCGGAGATGATCATTGGCTGAGCCCAGTATGAGGAGTCGCAGGTAGTATCATTTTTGGGGCCGGGATGAGATTCGAGCTTGAGTGATATTTCATGGCCGGCATATTGAGAAAGATCGACAACGGCGGGCAGCCATGATTTGGAATCGGTATGTCGGTCGAAGATTTTGTCAGAGTCGGCCCATACGCAGAAGGTAACACCATCGCTGGAAGGTTCCGGTTCATGGCTGTCGCGGATAGCGTTGGCAAAGGTAAGAGTAAGCGGTCTGGTATCAGGCAGTTTAACACGAAATTCGATGAATGCCGTGCCGGGACGAGTCCGCCAAGGCGGATGGACCGTGAGAGCCGGTTTGAATTCGCCGCGGAAGACATTTTCGACAGCAGCGAATGTGCCGCTGGTCTGGTCTGAGCCGGACCAGTTGACAGGCATTATGTTTTGCGGGCCATCTATATATTGCCAAATAACCCTGCGTGAAGATGAAGACAGCAGATTAACAGAACCGTTATCAGATACGATAACGGGAGAAAGAGTTTGTTCGACAGCGGGCGAATCCTGATTGATAAAATCAGTCTGGACGATACGCACGGCATGGGCATGATGATCGGAACCTTCGGCATTGAAATCGGCGAAGATATGGACCGGGTACAAGGCAGAGAATGCGCCGGTACCGAAAGCGATAGAGAAGTCGCAATCTGTTTTGCCGTTCGCAGGTATGGTTATGGTTTTTCTGGTGCGGCCAAGAGCAATAGTTTCATCGACGAGCCCGTTAAGCAGTAAATTCACCTCGAGCGAGTCTCCAGATGAATTGGCAAGGCAGACTGTTATGGTTACAGGCTCATTATACTTCTGAATGTCAGGGACGGGAGCAATTTCAATTGTCAGCGGCCCTTCCGTGACATTGTGACCGTTGAAGGCCGATACAGTAGAAATAACAGCGATAAGAACAACGAACATAGAAATTATTTTTCTGGTCATAACGATATACTTTCTTTCAAATCGGAACCAACAAGAATCAGATTCTCATTTCATGTTAGTACTACTCAGACTTACCATCGGTCAGTTTGTGAAGTATTAGGTAAGGAAAGCCGCAGAGCGGCAACCGTTTTAATTACTAATACAACATATTGTAATATAATTTATTACTGCTAAACAAAGTGTAAAACCGGGTAACTTTTAGTAGTACAATATTCTTCTAACGTAAATATGTCATTAATATGCACTAAATATTGATATTTGTCAACTAATAGCTGGAATATGAGATTAACAGACATATGCCGGGGGCCAGTGAAGACCTCCGATGAATTCAGAACAGGCGGCAAACTAATTTACTCAAACTAACCGATGTTCAGTTTGAGAGGTATAATAGATAAGGCATAAGGGATAAGGGATAAGGGATAAGGGAAGGAAAACCGCAGCCCTTTGATGAACTCATGGCATACGGCAGACTAATTTTAATTTAAGTTTAATGTATTGTCTAAAAACATGTTACAACAACATGTCGACTCTGATTGGTCAGTTTGAGAAAGTACTAAAATATTTCTACCAGATCGTTATACTCGGCAACCATATATTCCAGATCTTCAGGCGGTATATCGGGATATTGAGTGGCGGCTTTTTCTGCCGGGCCTGATCCAGCTGAAGGAATCAGTCCGGATTTTACACTTTCGAGTATAACAGGAATAAAACGAGGAGAGTTAACAAGAGCACTTAAGACTTCATATTCTTCATCAATGTATAAGCCGCTTTGCTCTTTGTCATCCTGCAGACGGACAGCCATACAGATATCTTCGTCAAATCCCCAGGATTTCATAAGTTCCGCGGTCAGATTGTTATGGTCGAGTTCGAACCTGAATTTTTCGAACCTTTTGAGCATGGTATTATTGCCGCAAGCTAAAACATTTATCACCGAATAATCATTATGCCAGATAGAAGCGTAAACAAGGGTTCCGAGTTTTGCCAGCAGCCCGGCGGTAAACGCCCGGCTAATCCTCTCAGATTCGCTGGCGGTATACTTGTTATCCGTTTTGCCAAGTTTTTTAGTAACAGAATATTTGGCAGCAATCGATCTGGCCCGGGCCTGGGCCCAGAAATTTTCATAATCAAAATGCTCGCACAAATATTCCTGCGGTTTAAGAGCGATCGCGACAGCAGTACAGCGAAGGATATTTTTGCCAAGATAGATAATCGCATTGTCAAGACTGCTGGTTTTTGTAGTGCGTCCGAAAATAGAAGAATTGGCAAGCTTTATAAGTTTCGCGGCCAGGGCGGGGTCAGTTTTGACGATCTCTACGAGTTCTTTTATCTCATAGCCCGGGCTGGATATTTTACTGATTATCTGTGATACAACCTCAAAAGAAGAAGGCAAATCTTCATGGGTGTTAATCTCATCAATAATCGGTACCGATATTTCGGCACCGCGTTTTTCCACGACCTTATCAATAAGGTAACTTTTACATAACTCGAAATGCAACTTATCAGAAGGGTTAAAATCCGAGAGCATGATACTTACCAATTGATCATGTTCAAATTTAACAGACCCGCCTTTTCGACAGATAATATTTGCATATTCCTTGATACGTGTAAGTATCTCGGAGATCCGGTCATGATCGATACGGATTTTCGGTTCAAGCATGAAATTGTCTTGCGAAGCTTCATCGTTTGCTGCATTATCAGCAATCTTTTTTTCGGCCAGCAGTTTTTTCAGGATACTATCAACCACTGCTTCCCTGACATCAAGAGTATCGTCAATAATAGTAGAGATATTATTAACGACAAACTCTTTCAGACCGGTGAGAATAAAACCGGCGATATACGGTAGAGATTTACCTTTTTTCCTGTAAGCTTTGGCATCAAGGACTATATTTGACAATCTCACACACGGCATACCGCGTCTCTTTTGAGGTTTGTTATCTTTCATACCATCTCCTTGACGGCGGCAGCCTGTCCGCTATTATCACAGGGAATCAGTTCCGGGTAGATAGTGTCGCCGCCTAAGGCGATATTGAGTTCAAATACAGCATTTAACAGGTTACTGATATCTTCCCGGTCAGCGGAGCCAGGATTTATGCACAGATCAATTCCGAAACTAATACTGTCAGCTACAGAAGAAATAACAGCGCGCATATTAGAAGAGATTGAATTGAGTAATGGATAAATGTTTACATGAGACTTATTACAGGAATCAGTAGAAACGAAGACAGAATCTTCACCGTCTTTGGTAAAATACAATTCAGTATCACCCCTGGTTTTGCATTGCCAGCCATGAGCCTCAAATAAGTTTCTGAGAAGTACTACACTCATTAAACGTTTATGCTGCATACATGCCCCCATTATTAATTAATATTAAACCTTACCCCAAATACGGCATTGTATATTTCAATAGTCGGCAGGAATATATATGCAAAACATTAAAATAAAATCGAATGAAACAAAAATCTTATTGTATGATAAATAATAATGCTGAAAAGTCAGATTTTGATGGATATTTTAAATATAAAACTAAAATTTCGTCCAATAACAAAGCAAATTAAACCGACAAAAGCCAAGCAGCAAACTATGTTATAGGCCGTTATGTGGTATGAGAATAAGTCATAAATTCATAATCTTTTGCAAGAACTAAGCCAGAAAAGTTCGAAAAAATAATCGAAATTCAGACCTTTTTGGATTATTGTATGTCATACAAGTTAAAGAATAACAAAAGTAAAAGGATTCTTTATGAATATAAAAAGATTATTTGTGTCGCTCCTGGCGATGGTAATACTGGTGACAATCATGCCGGGCTGCGGTTCCGGCGGAAGCTCCAAGAGAGCGGGTAAGGAAGTATGGCTGCTGGGCTATTTTCGCCAGCGGTATCCGACCAGGGTTGAGATAGATGCGGACGGTACGGTGCGTGAGGTGCCGCTGCCGAACCCGATGAAAGAAGAGAAGCTGCATTATGCGTTGTCAACCGACGGCAGAGACTGGCAGCCGCTGAACAATAATAAGCCGGTATGGGGTCATTTTGTCCGGGACTCATTTATTAATCGCGGGCCGGACGGGAAATGGCATATGGTAGCAACCGGCGGCAGCGGTGAGATAGACCGGGCGAAGTTTGGGCCGAGCTGTCTGCATGCCAGTTCGGCGGACCTGGTGAAATGGAAGGTGGAAGGATATTTGCCGCTGATGAAAGATGTGCGTGAGGACGGGAAGTTAGCCGGTAATATCTGGGCGCCGGAATGGTTTTATGATGAGCTGACAGGCGATATTGTTTTGTTGTGGTCATCATCGTTTGAGGATGCGGGCTGGAAGAAGAGCAGGCTATGGTATGCGAGGACGAAAGACTGGCAAGAGTTTAGTGAGGCGAAGGTGTTGTTCGACCCGGACTACTCGGTGATTGACGGGACACTGCATAATATAGGCGGTAAGTATTACCTGCTGCATAAGGAAGAGGAGTTTGGCGCGATAACCGGCGAGCGGCGAGCGATACGACTGGCGGTGGCGGATAAACTTGAGGGGCCGTACGAGACAGTCGAGGGAAATTTGAACGGCGGCCAGCTGGTGCCGACGATAACCGAGGGGCCGTCGCTTATGCCTGACCCGATGAAGAAAGGCTGGCTGCTGCTGTATGATTTTTGTATGAGTAATGACTTTGGGATTTCGTGGTCGCCGGATATGGTGCAATGGCAGATTTTGCCGGATGTAAGCGGCCCGGCGGATGCCAGGCACGGGTGCGTAGTGAAACTGACGGTCGAGGAAGCGGCAAGGTTGAAGAAAGCATTTGGCAAGGAAAAGAAAAGTGCAGCGAAACGGCACCGGGAGATAATGAGGCGGGTAAACAGAATGCTGTATAGACATAAGGCGGGGAGGAAATAGGAAGAGTTAGAAGCTAAAAATTATGAATTATGAATGCTGAATTATGAAAATTCGTGTTAGTGTGTCTCATGTTTTGTTTAAGTTAAAGTGCTGCAGGAAGGCCCTTTTAGGCGATTTGCAACTTAAAAACTGCGAAAGTTTACAGCAGTTTGAAAAGATTAACTCTACATATTTGACATACCGCAAAATATGGTATATACTATGATAGATACCATTTTAGGAGTTAACAATATGAATACAGCAAAATTATTTCAAAATGGACGCAGCCAGGCAGTACGATTGCCAAAGGAATACAGGTTCGATGGTGATGAGGTAGGTATTAATAAAATTGGCAATATGGTTATCCTGTATCCACTGGACAAAGCCTGGGATATGTTTTCTGAATCATTGAATGAATTTACAGATGACTTTATGTCGGATAGAGGACAACCTGAGGAATTTGACGGAAGAAAATCTTTTTAAGAAGTTGCGGGAAAATTTCAATGGGATATATGCTGGATACAAATATCTGTATAGAAGTTATCAGGAAGCGAAACCCGAAATTGATTTCTAAAATATCTTCGATAGCTTCTGGAGAAATATATCTGTCGACAATTGTTTTGGCTGAATTACAATTTGGTGCAGCAAAAAGTGCTGACCCGGCAAAAAACAATCGAGCGATAATAAAATTTTGTGCCCCTTTTACAATATTACCTTTTGACAATGATGCGGCGGCAGCTTATGGTTATGTTCGCTTTGGCCAGGAAAGTAAAGGAACACCTATCGGGCCGATGGACACTTTAATTGCCTCGCACGCTCTATCGCTTGACTTAACATTAGTAACAAACAATATGAGAGAGTTCAAAAGGATTAATGGCTTGAAGTTGGAAAACTGGGTACGCAAGGCATAGCCTTGACCAGACCGGTCTCAGGCAAGCAGAGTTCGGCGAGTAATTGATTTTGAATTATTTATGACCGTTTATTCTGAACGGACAAGTTTGAAAATAATATCCATTGGCCAATATTGGAAGAGCATCGCCTAGCATTGAATTTCTTATTTACTGACAAAACTCTAAAGGCTATCTCTAAACAAATCACTCCAGCTTTTGGGCGAAGATAGATGTGAAGTTGAAGCACTGGAACCATTTGTAGGAATAATCGAACCCGGCGGCTTTGAGGCGGGCCATGTGAGTGTCGAGTGTGTCGGGTATGAGTACGTTTTCGAGAGCCTTGCGTTTCTGGCTGATCTCGGTCTGGGAGTAGCCGTTGTAGGCTTTGAACTCGTAATAGATATCGTCCTGGAAGTTTTGTTCGGCGTCGGTTTCAAATTTCATTTTTTCCGAGAGGATGAATATGCCGCCGGGACGGAGCCCGTTGTAGATATTTTTGACAAGTTCGTCTCGTTTGGCCGGGTCGAAGAACTGGAGGGTATAGTTCATAATGACGATCGACGCGTTTTCGATATTTATATCGGCTATATCGGCAACGAGCAGTTCGACGGGAGTTTTGCTGATGTCGCTTTCGAGGATATCGGCGGCACGGGTGATCATGGCTTCGGAGTTGTCAACGGCGATGATTTGGCAGTCGGGGGCCTGGATGCCGTGGCGGAGCGCGATGGTGCCGGCACAGAGCGAGCAGCCGAGATCGTAGCAGTTGGTGCCGGGCTGGGCGTAGCGTTCGGCGAGCACGGCGGTCATGGCAAGCACAGTAGAATAGCCTGGGACCGAACGGCGGATCATATCATCGAAGACGGAGACGACCTTTTCATCGAATACGAAGCGTGACACTTCGGATTGGTATGTAGAAAATATCGTATCTTTTTGTGCCATTGTAAACTCTCTTGTTTTATCGAAACTTTAGATGCATGTTATATTTGATAATTATGAATTATGAATGCTGAATTATGAAAAAAAATGTTTCGTCTTATGGCTCATGCCTGGTTTCATGTTATTACATACTCAAAGTACGGGGTTGAACGGCCTTCGATACTGGACGGATATTCGCCGAGATAGCGACAGCCGAGAGTTTCATAGAAGCCTTTGGCGTTCGGGTCGGCGAGTATGCCGATGGATCTGACATCGTACTGCTTTAGAGTATCGGTCATGTGTTTGAACATTTCGCGACCGATGCCCCGGCCGATAAATTCCGGCAGTACAAACATATGCTCGAGCCATAGCCCGGCGGTGATGGTTATGCCGTTGATGATGACGTCGTTTTCGAGCTGAACGATGGAATAGTAGGCGACGGGCCGGTCGGACTGCAGATAGACGAATACGGCATTGTCATCGATATACTTTTTGGTGATGGTAAGCTCTTCGCGCCAGATATCGAAGTTCGACTCGGGATAGTTCCAGTATCGCTTGGCAGCGAATGAGATATCGGTGAGCAGCTCAGCTTCAGATGTTTTGGCTTTACGGATCATATCAAAGTAATAAGTAACAAGACATAAGATATAAGTTAAGGTGTCCTGATGTACGTTGACCTCAGGAATAATTCGCTATCGTCTCACGTTTTGTTTAATATTAAAGCGTTGCAGGAAGGCCCTTATAGGCGATTTACCAGAGGCACTTCGTTATTGCAACTTAAAAACTGCGAAAGTAAACTTATTTATATCAGTAAACTGCTAAACCTTACATTTGTTCGATAGTTTCTATGCCCAGCAGGTCTAGACCGTGCTTGAGGGTCTGGGCGGTCAGCTGGCAGAGCAGCAGTCGGCTGGTGCGGGTCGGCTCATCTTCCTTGAGGACCGGGCAGGCGTTATAGAACGTACTGAACGCACCGGCAAGATCGTAAAGGTAGCCGGTGAGCAGATGCGGACGAAGCTCGCGGGCGACCGCAGAGATAGTTTCGGCATAGCGAACGAGGACCTTGGCGAGGGCGACCTCGGTCTGGTCGTTAAGATCAAGTTTGTCGGTCTGGGTTACTAAAGCAGCGGTATCGATCTCGCCTTTACGGAAGATACTGCGGACACGGGCGTAGGCATACTGCATGTATGGAGCGGTGTTGCCTTCCATGGCGAGCATCTTGTCCCAGTTGAAAACATAATCGCTTATCAGGTTATTGGAAAGGTCGGAATATTTAACAGCACCGATACCAACGGCTCGGGCAATTTCAGTTTTTTCCTGATCGGACAGGTCCGGGTTCTTCTGTTCGACAACTTTCATCGCGCGGGTTTCGGCTTCGTCGAGCAGCGCGGCAAGTTTGACAGATTCGCCGGAACGGGTCTTGAACATTTTGCCGTCATCGCCGAGAACCGAACCGAACGGAACGTGTTCGAGCGAAGCGTCGCCAACCCAGCCGGCCTTAGCGGCACATTCGAAGACCATCTGGAAATGGAGCTTCTGCGGAGCGCCGACAACGTATATGACACGCCCGGCGCCGAGGTGGCCGACACGATATCGGATAGCGGCCAGGTCGGTAGTGGCGTAGAGATATGCCCCGTCCGATTTCTGAACGATAAGCGGCATAGGTTCGCCTTCGGCGGTTTTATAGCCGTCCATGAACACACACTGGGCACCGTCGGATTCCTGGGTTAACCCTGCGGCGGCGAGATCTGCGATAACCCCGGGCAGCTCGTCGCTGTAGCAGCTTTCGCCTCGTTCATCATTGCGGTCGAGCCTGATCTTGAGCCGATCGTAGATCTCACTGCAATATCGGCGTGATTCATCGAGAACCGCCTGCCAGACGGCGAGGGTCTGGGGATCTTTTTCGTGAAGCTTAACAGTATTCTGGTATGCCAGTTCCTTAAAGCTTTCGACGGTATCGAACAGCTGTTTGGCTTTTTTATAGAACTGCTCAAGGTCAGAGACGTTCAGGTTCTGCGGATTGTTATAGGTTTCCGGGTCGGTAGACTGGATATAGCTGACGAGCATGCCGAACGGTGTACCCCAATCGCCAACATGGTTCTGGCGGATAACCCTGGCAGAGTCGTCTGAGATGAATTCGAGCACCTTGGCAATAACATCACCAATGATCGTGCTGCGGAGGTGGCCGACGTGCATCTCCTTGGCCAGATTTGGGCTGGAGAAATCGACAACGGTGGTGACGGTGTCAGGTTTGACATCGACGCCAATGCGTTCGCAGTCAGCGGCGGCAGCAGTAAGTTGAGCCAGCAGCCATTCGGTTTTGACGCGAAGGTTGATAAAGCCTGGACCGGCGATCTCTGGATCTTCACAGATGTCGGAGAGGTCGCAATGGGTAACAACCTTGTCAGCGAGCTGGCGAGGGTTCATGTCCAACTTTTTGGCAAGAGCCATTACGCCGTTGACCTGGTAGTCGCCGAACTTGGGATTTTGCGAGAGTTTGACGATAGCCGAGACGGGTTCGCCAGCGATCTCTGACATTACTTTACTAACACGATCTTCGAGTTGTTCTATTAATGGATACATAATTAATTGCTCAAACAGACCTTGAGTCAGCTTGAAGGTATCAGGTACCAGGTTTTGGTATTAGGGAAGGTGTCGCTGCGCGACCCTATTTTAAAGCCAGCACCAAAGTTATAAAAATGATAAAGCAGACACCTTTTACATAATAAACTACTAATGGATTTCGACGCCGGGACCAAATCCGGAATGGGGAGTATCATCATCGCCCTCACGCTGCCATTCAACTTTGGGAGCATCGCCCCAAAGCATTTCGAGATCATAGAAATGACGAAATTCATCGTCGAAAATGTGAACGATGACATCAACGAAATCGATGATAGCCCATCGCCCTTCCTGGAGACCAGCGTTGCCGTATGCCTTGTTGCCGGAATGCTTGCCGGCGATTTCGATCTCGTCGGCAACGGCCCTTACCTGTTGGGTACTGGTACCGGTTGCGATGACGAAATATCGTGCTACCGGGCTGCGGCCGTTGAGGTCTAGTACCACAATGTCGGTGCAACGGCTGTCATGCGCGATACGAGCCATGTCGATGGCAAGCTGCTTGCTGGCCGCGGGGTCGTGCTTCCAATCAGCGGTCTGTTCTTTTTCTTTGTTAAATTCATTATTCATAGTCGAAACATTATATATGAAAAGGGTTTAAACAGCAAGTAAGAGGAATTTTAAGTGAATAACTAATAGTGAAAAGTAAGAAGTTTAGATGTTGTAGAAGCAACCTAGTTTTTAAGTTGACGTAAATGTCAAATAATAATCATTTCAAGCGACAAGGTTAAAACACATATACCCTTGGTAAATAGAAAGTTACACCACCTACTAAAGGATATAGTATTATGTAATATTAAAGCTATTTCAATTGTAACGGTTATGCCGGATATGATGGGAGATCGAGCAAAATTATAAAATATTTTGTTTAACCCAGTTTGCGGCATCGGTTTTGGTGGTGATTTGACCAACAACTTTTACAATTAGAAAATTTGTTATTCAACACTTCATAATTTGCTCCACCAGACGATAAACAGTGGTTCCCGTTGAACGGGGCCAATCAGAACAAGGAGGATTATCCTTTATTTTTGCTCTTTGAATTGCACGCTTAATTTTATCAATAGTAAATTCTCGTGGATTTATATGCTTTTGGTAATCAGGTAGATGGAGTTTTAACTTATCTGTACACTGCCTTGAATTAGAAACACCATTCCCATCTTCAAAATGCAATAAAAGCCAATATTCAAATTTAGGATTACTAAGTGCAAAACCGTAATTATCTTTTTGTTGTGACCATTGAAACAATTCATTTAACTGTCCGTCAGTCCACTGATCCTTATCAACAACAAGCCACGCCTGATCATTATCATTCAGTTCGTTAATATTAAGATATTTTTCCATTCTTTCTAAGACATTTTTTGGAGCACTTTTATGATTACCTCTTAAACAATGAATATGAACTACAATATTTTCATTATTGAGGATGTTGAAATATTGAATTTCAGTAACAGCCCCTTCTACGGCAAGAATGTACATCCTTTTATAGCGGCGTTGACCTTGCGGCCTAGTGAGACTTCTTCTATTTTTCACCATCAGCCACCACCTTTCAGCGATAGTTGATTGCCACTAAATAGTATTTTAGGGATACCGCCAAGTCTTCCCTGAAGATAGCTTTTGCGAATATCTTTGTCATTTCTAACATCTTTGTATTCACTAAAACAACAAAGCTTTGAAGCTCCATGCCTATTTCTTTCAGTTACCCACATTTCGTCCCGCCTAAACAGGTCTTGATTCATAAGTAGAACGTCATGAGTAGTAAATAATAACTGAGAACGGCTTTCCGTGGAACAACTGTCCAAGTATGCATTCAAGATCCTACTTGTCAATAAAGTATGCAAACTTCTATCAAGTTCATCAATTACAAATACTTTTTGTGATTTAGAGTCAGAAATATTCAAAAAAGCTGGTAGTAGATCTATAATCCTTTGCGAACCATCAGACTCTTGTTTCATATCAAATTTTATATCAGTTCCGTCAATTGTAGAATGTTTTGTAATCATTTTTTTTATAATCAGATTATCATCTTTTCTGGAAACAATAAAGCGGTCATTATTATTAACATCAATTATTCTTGCTGACATGCCCTCTTTAATATCCGCTAATATGTCATTATTTATTTCATCAGGAAACGATATATTTTCAATTGGAATTTCTTCGCCACCCAAAAAAGAAATACCGGTATCAAGCAATGGCAACATTTCATTCATTGTATTGTACAAAGGATTATCACTATCAAAAAAATATTCAAATGATGCAAAACGAGTATCGGGCGCAATCAATTCAAGTCTATCATTGAACCAATCATATACCGGTTTAAAGATATCAATTTTTTGCATAATTGAGTTTGAAAGAAAAAGTTGATTATCCCTTGTACCTTCAAACACAAATTTAAGCCTATCGTTTTTAGTTAATGGTTCAGTGAAATTAATTTTATTTCCTCTGCGATGATACAATACTTTTTCACTTGCACTTTTAATATGTACAAGTTTTTCCTCAATAATCGAAGTCTTTGTTAAAGAAAAAGCAAACTCATATATTTCATTATCGACTAGAATCACAACCACAAAAGAAGAAGGAACAGATAAACATTTTTTATCTAAGCGGTATTGCTCGACAGGAATAGTACTGTCAGGTTTCCTAACGTCAATAACCATATTTTTAATAAAATTTAATGCTTTAAAAAAATTGGTTTTACCAGAAGCATTACCACCATATATTGCAGCGACAGGTAATATTTTAGTTTTATACTTATTGACAAAAGGAACTCTTTCACCATGTTGCTTCTCACGAGTCGCAACCATGGAAAATGAAGCCCGCTCTTTAAATGACATCCAGTTTTCAACTGTAAAACTCAGTAACATAACTACTCCAATTTAAGAGAAAATAACTCATTAGCTTGCAATATTATAGCAATCGTAGACAATAAACACAAACTTTAAGAGATTTTTTCTCCCAAAAACATAATTAATTTCAATTTCCCATAAAAAAAGCCCCAAATTGGGGCTTCAATAGCACATGGCCATCCACCTCCGTAATAACGGATTAGCATTATTTTCGGACAAATGTGCATAAAAAGCAACAATAACTGGTAAATAATTATTAATAAAAGACTTATATCAAATTGCATTTAACCCATTCGGTAGCGGAAGCTTTTGTGGTGATTTGACCTTCGAGCTGGGCGAGGTAGGTTTGGGCGACAGCTTTGCCAAGCAGTGGGCCCTGGGGGATGCCAAGAGCCATGAGCTCATTGCCGTCGAGCAGCGGGACTGGTGTGATCTCCTCATCACCGAGGTCGGTGATCTGTTGGGCGAGCCGATCGAGCGGATCGGTTGGTCGGCCGGTCTGGCAGGTGCGAGCATAGACGAGGGTCAGCAGATCGTCGAAATATTCGTTTGCGAGCCAGAGTTTGAGGTTGCCTTTAGTGAGCGGCAGAGCATCGAGCAGTTCGGGCAGGCTGATGAGCAGCCATGCGGTTTTTTTGCGGACATCGTTACTGAGTTTCAGGTCGCGGCATATGTTTTGGACGGCTTTCGCGTCGAGGTTGATAAGTACCGCGGCAAGAGCGAGGGCAAAGTCGGCTTTGGGGAGTTCATTGAGCAGGTTTATGCCGTCGGTTAGTTTGGTCTGGTCGTATGGTATAATATGGTCGAGCATGCCGGAAGACTGGGTCATCTGCATGCCTAGCAGGCGGTTGGGGTGGGTAAGAATTTTTTCGAGCTCGGCGGCGATGCGTTCGGCAGAGATCTTTTTGATCTTTTCGGCATGGTCACAGATAGCGTTGAAAGTGTCGGGCTCGATCTGGTAATCGAACCGGGCAGCGAACCGGACAGCGCGCAGCATACGCAGATGGTCTTCAGTGAAACGTTCGACGGGGTTGCCGATGGCACGGATGATACCGGCGGCGAGGTCCGGCTGACCATTGACGTAATCGATGACTTTATCTTCGATTGGGTCGTAGAACATGCCGTTGATGGTGAAGTCGCGGCGTTGTGCATCTTCTTCGGCGTTGGTAAAGTGTACTGAGTCAGGGCGGCGGCCATCGGCATAGCCGCCATCGTTGCGGAAGGTGGCAACTTCGATCTGCTGTTTGTTGAGGATGATGACGACAACGCCGAACTGGGCCCCTACCATAAGAGTTTTGCGGAACAATTTGGCGACCTGGTCGGGATGGGCGCTGGTAGCGACATCGTAGTCGTTGGCGTCTATATTGAGCAGCATATCGCGTACACAACCGCCGGCGAGCAGTGCCTGATGGCCTGCCTGATGGAGGGTCGTAATGACTTTGAGTGCTGCTTTTTTGTTTTCGATTGTCATAAGAAAGTAATAACTGAACTTTTGCAAAATTAGGGTAAAGCTAATTGTACTTTAATACGTTTAAAACTTGTTCCGTTGGATTCGATTTGATCAACCACCCAAGCGATTGTATTGCTGAGAGTTTCTCGCATAACTGCCATACAAGATTGTCCTATGGTCGTCAGGCGTTCTCGTGCCCATTCACACACACGGTTCTGCTGCATTTGAGTCAAAAGTACGCTATACGCCAGAAACACCATGTACATGTGTCTTGTCTGACCCAGGCCGCTTCTAAGCTGACAGTCGCCCATGCCCAAATACTGCTTGCCGTCTCGATGAAAGCACTCTGTGCCTTGCCAGCGGCAGCGATAGACCTTCAGGATACGAATCGCTTCCCAGTTGCATCGATTGCAAACCAGAATCTTTTTAGGTTCAATATCATTCTTTTTATGCCAGATAATCAGGATACGTACTTTGTGGTCTACACCAGGAATCCTGATACTTTTAGTAAAGTAATATTGGCGATGCTTGCCAATAGTTATGAGTTTTTTGATTTCAGGGTCAATAGATTTGGCTACTTCTTCAGCCTTTATTACTTTGCCCTGAAATATAGTCTTACGATTTGTTTTCAAATCACCAACATAATTACGTTCATACTGGTTTATATGGTTAAGGTTGTCGCTATGGGTAAACCAGCTATCGAAGGTAAAGTCACCGGGAATATCGTTAGCTACAGTCCAGTCAACCAGATTGCGGAAAAGGATATTATGATCCTGAAATTCAATGCCCCGTTCCAGACAATCTTCTTTTTTGACAAATCTGTAAAACTCCAAAGGATAATGTTTCCCGGAATTACAGACATAATTGGCTATCAGGTAATCATGGGCTATTTTATTACGTTGATCTGCATGATCCCAGAAATATCCTACATCCTCAATATGTTTACCACTATGGTCTATCAGAACATTATCAAGGGCAATAACCCCAGAATCGCTATATCTGGTTTTAGGGTCTTTCTGCAGCCACTCCAGTCTGGCAGTGTTAAGCGATTCTTCGTCCCATTCAACATCGGTGAGAAACCGGTTGAGACAGGATTGATCAGAGGCAAATGCAAATTCCCTGTTGATGGCAGAGACGTTTTTCTTGCGGGCAATGATAAGACCGGTGATATACTCAGCAAAATGACGACGTTCAGGCTCATTTTGAAAATGATCGCCAAATTCATCGACAGCTTGCTGGACTACTGTAGGGTATTGTACTATAGCTGGCATACCAAAATCCTTTCTGGGTTTTCGGAGTGCTCTGCTATCAAATTTTATCGGTCTATACCACATTTTAACGTTAATTTTTTAATTTTGCAAAAGTTCAGTAATAAGTAACAAGTAATAAGATATAAGTTAAGGTCTTCGCAAGCTAATTTATATCGCCTGCGGCGAGGGAAAATAAAACCACAAAAAAAGTATTTATACCATGAAGGTCATGAAGAAAATTCAACCACGAATGGACACGAATTTTCACGAATAAATTTTGAATTTAGTTTATATTTTCTTTCCAAATTAATTCTGTTTCATTATACCAAAGCCAGTTGTAATAATATTTTCTGTATCCAACTGTCATATCATAATATTGATTTCCAATGTGAGTTACAGGGTTTCTGTATTGCGGTTCCATAAAATTGATTTCTATAATAAATAAAAATATTGACGCTATAAATGCTATGGCAAACACACCAAAACATTTCACTTTTTTCTTAAACGCAAAAGAAATTGCAGTAAAAAACAACGTAACCAATATAATATTAACTAGCAAAACAATTACATTTTCGATCCTACTTATGCAAGAAATCTTATCATTTTTAATACTGTAGAAAATGTCAATACCCCAATAAAACCAACCACTAACAAAATTACAAATCGTAATTAATGCTATTAATATAAGAATGGTATAACAAGCTTTTGTTTTAGCATTATTCATTTTCTTTTTTGTAGAAGTTGAGGGTCATTATGCCGTAGGTGCGTCGGTCGTATATTTTGAGATCGGCGTAGGTATCAAGCATGGGGAATTTTTTTTCGTTGCGTACGATAACTGTTGCGCCTGGCTTGACCTGTTTGTTGATCTTTGCCATGAGTTTGCCGAGCTTAGACTGTTCGTCGGTTTCACGGGCGAGCGGGAACGGCGGATCACAGAAGACAATATCATAATCGGAATGGCCGCCGGAGAACCGGTCGTTGGGCAGCCCGAACTTAAAGATATCGGCAGAGACTACGGTGCTTTCGTTATGGAACTCCAGCTTGTCAATGTTCTGCTTGAGGCGAATGACAGCTTCGCGGTCCATATCGACGAATACGGCATGAGCGGCGCCGCGACTGACGGCCTCTAGCCCGATGGAGCCTGTGCCACTGAAAAGGTCGGCAACGGTTTTGTTTTCGATCTCTTTACCCAGGATAGAGAACAGAGCCTCCTTTACCATGTCTGGTATGGGGCGCGTAGTTTTATCCTTGGGCGAGATAAGTTTATAACGAGCTTTTTTTCCGGCTATGATACGCATATAAATCAGGCATAAGGGATATGGGATAAGGCATAAGGAAAGGTAACGGCTACGCCGAAACTTATTTTATACTTACTTATCCACAGATTTAATATTAATCGCATTCACTAATAGTGTGGTTTCGCACTTATGTTTTTGTCAGAATGATATTGTATCAACTGGTGAGAAGATAGCCAGTATCATTTTTTAGCGGCGAGGTCGGGATAGTCGTGCTTCATACGGTGGAAAGCGAATGCCGAGAGCATCAGCCCGGCGGCGGAGAGCAATACCAGCCCAGAGCCGTTGGGTCCGGCCCAAGAGAATTTGAGCAGGAAGATTCCAATAAGGGGCGCGAGCATGCCGCGGATGCCGGTGAGCATAAGGTGCGAGCTCATATATTCACCGTCACGATCGGGCGGAGCAAAAGTCATATGTCCGAGCCGCCAGGCAAGCTGGCCGAGCGAAGCACTGATACCTGAAAGTACCCGTGAAAAGATAATAATTCTGATATCAAGCAAATACAGCCCTGCGGCCAGAACAATTCGGCTGCCAGCCCAGCATAGAGCAGCGATAGTACGCACAGTAAAAATATCTTTGTTGTCAAAGAACCTGGCCCAAAGCGGCGATGCGATGGCTGATACGATAAGGTGTATCGTAACGAGAATGTCGGTCGCCCGCTCATAGCCGTCAACCACTTTTGGTATAATTATAATCAGCGCACCGATATCAATTGAAAGGCAGCAAAGACCGTTGAGGAACTGCCATGACATAAATCGTCGGAACCGAGGATCTTCTTTGAGAACTTTGAGCCCGGTGAAAAACTTCGCAAACTGCTTTTCTTTATTAGATTCATGCCGGTATCTGATGATGTCATTGACTTCATTGGAGACCCTTATTCTGCCGAACCCCCAGGCTGTCAGAATAGAAGCGACGGCACAAAACAGGAAAATCGAGCTGTAGGAAACGCCCATATCCATGGTACGTCCATAGGCTTTCGCGGAAAGGCTGCTAATAATCCCGATAGTGAGATAAACGGAAACGAGCATCTTTGCCCGCTGGCTGTCGGGATAGTTAATTCTCCAGATCGCGGAACGAAGCACCCCGGTTGAAGCGATAAGAGTTTGCAGCAGAAACATTTGCGCGATAAACAGATAAGAGCTGAACGGCCTGCCGCAAGATACATATACACTTGCTAATAAAAGACTAACAATAATGAAGATATATTTTAGAACCAGAGGTTTGCTATATCGCAGCAGATAAGAAGCGCCGATACCAGAAAAAGCGTATCCGGCAAAACTAATAGATTGAAGAACAGCGACCTGATTGCCAGACATTCCAAGAGCTTTGTGACCGACGAGCCCGACAAAGCTGTTGCTCATAACGCCATAGACAATAGCCATTGGTACACAAGCGGTAAACTCCCGGTTAAGACTGAGCCGAGAACGCCTGGGTAATGAATTGTACCATTTCAATAGTTGCAAATTGGTGCCACCATATATAATACACTAAGTGTATAAAGTAGTCTGAATGCCTGCAAGCCAAAATAAACTCTTTGACGATCTGCCTCACGCTAAAGCGAAGACTTCAGACAATAACAGGTAAATGGTAGTACCTTTTAAGGAGAGAGTGCTTTTGGCGGGATTATTCAGCAGTGATGGTGTGCCATCTGCCCAGGCGGGAGTTTCTTTCCAGCAGGAAGAATTTATCGAAATCATCAACAGCCATCTTTTTATGGACATCGAAGATACGACCATACTTCTTGGCCTGCTGCTCGCTGCTGTGAGTAGTAGATTCACAACCGGCCAGAGCGAGTACAGTTACCGCCAGAGTCAATGCTAAAATCGATTTTGTAAATTTACGCATAACTGTTGCTACCTTTTCTTCCAGTTAAATAGTGATAAATGCAAGACACGCATTATAGAACAGATACATCTAAATGTCAACCATATATGGGAAGTTTGATTGAGTGAAAATGAAAAAGAAAAATGAATGGTAGAAAATATGTATGTTTTTTGTATTGTGTCAAAACCAGGTAAACCTGAGCTTAGTCAGCAACTTTACATAACACAATAATTATCAATGCTTTATGAACAATCAAATAGCGTAATAGATTGCCAAATCAATATATTGGATACAGCAGGTTTTAGGACATACCATATATATACTATCGGTTAGATATTATTGCGTATTTTCTTTGACGGTTTTTACGGTTAGAATTATAATGGTTTACGATTGGAGTTACAAAAATATCATATTGCGTAAAATGAGACAACATATTGCGTAATAGTTTGTAAATAATAGAGTTATAAACAAGCGGGTCAGCATGTCCGCGATTTATATAGTTTGGAAGTGTGCCCTATGGATATGGTTCTGCTGGAAACCCGGAACCTTGTAAAGAGCTATTCAGGCCGAAGGGTCGTAAACGGAGTTTCGTTAGCAGTTTACGGTCGTGAGAGTATTGGTCTGCTTGGTCGAAATGGTGCCGGTAAAACGACCTCGTTTCGGATGACAATCGGAATGGTACAACCAGAAGAAGGTAAGGTCATTTTTGAAGGTCATGATATTACCAAGCTGCCAATGTATCGCCGGGCACGAATGGGGATCGGCTATTTGTCGCAGGAGCCGAGTGTATTCCAGAGATTGACAGTAGAGCAGAACCTGCTGGCGATATTGGAGACAATGAGCCTGACCAGGAATGACCGGCTCCGTAAGACCAGCGAGCTAATCAGCCAATTCAGCCTGGAAAAAGTACGCAAATCAGAGGCCCGTGTACTCAGCGGCGGTGAAAGGCGTAAGCTGGAGATTGCCAGGTCGCTGGTAACAAACCCATCACTAATACTGCTGGATGAACCGTTCAGCGGAGTTGACCCGATAGCAGTTGAGGATCTTCAGAAGGAGATCCGCAGCCTGCAGGACCGCGGGATAAGTATATTGATAACGGACCATAATGTCGAACGTACGCTAGAGGTTGTGGACCGTGCTTACATTATTAATGAAGGCCAGGTTTTGGCATCTGGAACACCGAAGGAGCTGGTAAATAACGAGCTGGTGAGAAAGACCTACCTGGGTCAGTCGTTCAGGGGAGATGAGTTTGATTGATTTCGGCTTTGCCAAAATCAACCGAGAGAAAAGTTAAGGTGTCGCTAACGCGACCTTGTATTATGGCTTTGCATCTTGCAGCCATTCATTTATTACGAGAGACAAGAATTAATTGCGTGAATATTTTGAATATCTAAAGACATACGAGCTGGGCCCGATCATGATCGAAATGCTTTTGATCGGTTTTGTGGTCTGGTCAGTTATGCGATTTCTGCGTGGTACCGGCGGCGAGAAACTATTTCGCGGTTTGATTGTTGTATTGCTGGGTGTCTGGGTACTGCGTATAATAGCAACCAATCTCGATCTTGAACTGGAACGTATCCAGCTTCTGATGAAATATTTCCTGGTATCAGTAATGGTAATATCCACGGTAGCATTTCAGCCAGAGATCAGGCGCGGCCTAATCCGGCTGGGCGGCACCAGGTTTGGCAGAGGCAGTTTCAGCGAGTCTGCGCGAGCGGTGGAAAACATAGTAAATGCCGTGGCGGCAATGAGCCGGGCACATATCGGAGCGATAATAGCAATCGAACGAGATGTAAAACTTGGCGACTGGATGGCGACCGGCACTATGCTGGATGCAAAGGTTAGTATTGACCTTTTGAATACGATATTCTGGCCCGGCACTCCGCTGCATGATATGGGAGTGGTAGTGAGCAACGGCCTGGTGAAAGCGGCGGGCGTACAGTTTCCGCTGGCCGAGCATGGAGAATACGATCGCCAGTTAGGCTCCCGACATAGAGCAGCGATAGGTTTGAGTAAGGTAACAGATGCCGCGATTGTGGTAGTGAGCGAGGAGACAGGTAATATTTCGCTGGCATTGAATGGCAAGCTGGCAAGGTTTCTAACAGTTGAGCAGCTGCGTCAGCAGTTATTCGACCTGACAGTTCTTTCGAAACAGGAAAAAGAAAAGAAAAAGACACCCAAAAAAGGGTAAAGCAGGAATCAAGTTCAATGTAAGTTCCGGCTTTTCAGGGTTAGCTGTTTTTGCAGTTTGACAACTGTGAAAGAAAATAGTACATGATAGCAGAAAAGATAAAAAGTGGTTTCATCGTCGTATTACTGACGTGCCTGATATGGGTAACAGCAGAGCAGGCGGTAACGAAGCGTGACCAGGTACGCGTTCGCCTGCAGATTCCCCAGAGTGAAGGTGATACAATAATAGAATTTCTGGATGAGGATAATGTTCCGCTGGCGGATAATAAACTGGATGTCAAACTTACCGTTGAAGGGACAACCGGCAGGGTAAATCAGGCGGCGAAACTAAACTCCAGTGTACACGATATTAATACGACTATAATTGATGTTTTGCCGGAGCCGGGCAAGTTTGAGATAGTGTCATTAAAGGTAAGAGATTTGCTGGAAGGCAAATTTGAAATCGATGAACGGAATCACTTCCTGATGGTTGCCGATGCATTACCTCAAACGGTAAATGTAAAAGTTACCAGGCTGGTAAATAAACCGGTGCCGGTAGTGGTGTATCACAGAGGTCAGAAACTATCCCCGGAAAAAGTTGTACCCGAGACGGTGGACGCATATATAATCGAAGGAAATAATACAGAGGCGATAGTAGAGCTAACCGACAAGCAGCGTCAGGAAGCAACGGAGAAAGCGATAACAGTCAAGGCCGCGGTTTTTACCCCATATCGAAGCGCAGCAGAATACGAAGTGTCAATCAGGATATCACCGATAATAAGCGTTGTTCCGGAGCGTGAGATTAACTCGCCGAGGTTTGGCGTGCTATGGCCGTATTCAATGGAAGGCAAGTATCGTATAGTAATCGACGAAAAGTCACCGCAGATGGATGAATACCAGACTATTCAATGCCGGGGAGACAACCAGGTATTAGACAGCTACTATGATTCGCCGGTACATTTGATGATAGTAATAACGGAAGAAGACCTGGCAATGATCGATAAGGAAATTGCGAGGATACCAGTGTATAATACCGGCCCGGCAGGTGATAAGATAGAGATAATAAACCGTAAGAAAACCCCGATAAAATTTACTATCGAAAAGATGGAAAATTAACTAACACAAACTGACCGATGGTCGGTTTGAGAAGCATAAGAGATAAGGGATCAGGCATAAGGGGAGGTGTTCGACTATCGTCTCACGTTTGTTTAAAAAATAAGTGTTGCAGGAAGGCCCTTTTAGGCGATTTTTACAACTTAAAAACTGCGAAAGTAAACTAATATATAAGTTAATTTTCAGGTGTCAGATTAGAATTATTCAATAGCGGGAGATTGGCAATGTATTATATATTTGATGACCCCTCTTACGGATTCCTGGCAGCGGCAGCTGTTGAAATCGGAGCGTTAATCTACATAAGTTTTTCCCAACGGCGTTTGAGGCACCTGGCATTATTGTCAGGAGTAATCTTAGCTGTCGTGGTATGGGGGCTGGACAGGTCGGTAGAAACCAATCGGGAACAGGCAGATGCCTTAACCAGGAAAATTGTTGAGGCAACGGTCAAACCGGACAGTGGCTTTGTCATCGGGGCGTTGCATGAGACAATGGAGATCGGCGGTATCAGCCGCGATCAAATGTCGGCCTCGATAAGAACTTTCCTGAGGAAGAAACAATTCAGTTCAAACAGCATCAAGTCATTAAACGTAATTAAAGCTGAAGATGACCAGGCCCTGGTAGAGTTTACAGCCTTTACAGTTTTTGACCAGAACGGTGATTATGCAATGGCAGGAATGTCAACGAGTAAATGGCAGTTTACATATAATCGAGGCAGAAACGATAAATATAAAATCACCGATATCGAAATGATAAGCATTAATAACGAGCAACCGCCGGTTGACTGGAAACAAGAAATAAGGTAACTCAAGAGGGGAAAGTTATGGCATACGAGATAAGAATCACTTATGAGTATATTTGAAATAATAATGTTAGTCTGTTTTGGCGCGGCATGGCCGGTTTCGATATATAAGTCATGGAAAAGCCGCCAGGTCGGCAGTAAGTCAGCCAGATTTTTACTAATGGTACTGGTGGGATATATTGCGGGAATAATCCACAAAATACAAAACGATTTTGACCAGGTTACATGGCTATATGCCCTGAACGGATTACTGGTGCTGGTTGACCTGGCATTGTATTTCCGGAATAAAGCTATCGAACGAAAGATCCTGGAAGCTGATGTTTAGGTCTATTTCAGATCGACCGGTTCGGTGGTGGAATGCTTCTGGAAATCCTGAGAGGTATCCAGGAAATCGGTTCGGAAATGAACGCCTCGAGACTCCTGCCGCCGCAGGGCAAATTTAGCGATCTGCCGACAAACGGTAAGCATATTCTGACATTGCCATTCGGCCGGTTTGTCGAAAACCTTGTCCATAACATATCTCTGCCAGAACTCGATAATTTCGACAGCCTCGGCAAGATGGCCCTGCTCGCGGGCAACCCCGACATTACGCCACATAAGAGCCATAAGCGAGTTCATAACATCAGGGACGTCCAACCGCGAACGTTCAGAGTGAGGGACTTCATAGTTCATATGGAACATTTGCGGCTTGGAGCCGGATTCGATATTTTCGCAAACCTGCTGACCGCATATTTTGCCAAAGACAAGCGCTTCGAGCAGCGAGTTACTGGCCAGACGATTGCCGCCATGAAGCCCTGTGCAGGCAACCTCGCCACAACAGAAGAGTCCGGGCAAATTGGTTCTGCCATTGATATCGGTATAAACACCACCGATCATATAATGAGCACTTGGCCGAACAGGGATAAGGTCATTATTGACATCGATATCAAACGACCCGCACAAGGCACTGATAGTAGGGAAACGGCTATCCAAAAATTCGCTGCCAAGATGGCGAACATCGAGAAAGACACTGGTAGTATTTTTTTTGGACATTTGATCGAATATTGCCCGGCTGACGACATCGCGCGGGGCGAGCTCAGCCATCGCATGATAGTCCTGCATAAACCTGTTGCCGTCGGCATCGACCAGATATGCGCCTTCACCGCGAAGTGCCTCGGTAATAAGCGTTCGGTCGGCACCGGCGATATAAATTGTGGTAGGATGAAACTGCATAAATTCGAGGTCGGCCAGAACGGCGCCGGCCCGCCAGGCCATAGCAAGTCCATCGGCGGTAGAGACGTTCGGATTAGTGGATTCACGCCATAACCTACCAGCACCACCGGTGGCAAGAATAACATTGCCAGACCAGCAGCATTGCATGCGATATTTATTATGCCAGTTGACAACTCCCACACATTGTCCATCATTAGTCAGCAGATCGATACAATAGCATCTATCAAAAATCTTGATGCGATCGTTCTCTTTAACCTTCTGCCAGAGAGTTTCGACAATAGCTTTGCCGGTAGCATCGCCCAGCGCATGAACAACCCTGAAGTTTGAATGGCCGCCTTCGCGACCGGCATCCAGCTCGGTGTCATTTTTATCGAACGGAGTACCCCACCCGACGAGTTCGTTTATATGAACAGGTGCCTCCCGGATAACTTTACTGACAACATCTTCATTGGATAAGCCACAACCGGTACTGAGCGTGTCGTCAATATGAGCCTGAAAAGAATCATCATCCCTGACAACGGCAGCTATACCGCCCTGAGCGTAATAAGAATTACTGTCAGGTACATCACCCTTGGTAATGAGCAATACCCGGCCAGACCTGGAAGCTTCCAGAGCGGCTCTTAAACCGGCGATACCGGAACCGATAACAATACAATCGGCAAATATGTGTCCCATACGACTGGTGTCCATATTAACCAGGTATCTTCTAAGTAACTTATCAGTTTTTTTATTTGTTTTAGCAGACATGTTTTCCTGAGAAATAAAAGTCGGCATACCGGAGAAGTTTCATTCCCGCAGCTGAGCAAGAGGGAAACAAAGCCCCGTAATATGCAATAATAATTATAATCGGCAAGTAAGCCTTACGCTGCGCAATAATGCGCATATATATTTTAGGACTCACAGAGGAAAAAGGAAACAAAAAAAGCCGCGGCAAAATAATTACCGCGGCCTGGGGAAAACGTCATGATTGATCATGTAATATTACATACTAATATTAGAAGGATTCGACGATCTGGAAATCATCGTTACCACTCAGGTTGCTATTGATAGCTCCAGAGGCATAGAAGCCGAATATAGTTCCACTATCACTTGAAGTATCAACATATTTACCTTTGATACTACCGATATTGGAAGAACCTTCAGACTGATTTTCTCCGCCGCTGAGGCTGAAACCATAGAGAGAATCAAGAGCAAACGACGGCATGGCACCGGCAGTAACATATGAGTCACTGAACTGTCCGCCGAAGCTAACCTTTCCAATTGAACCGGCACCGAAACTGTCATCCTGGAAGGAAGCAAGTTCATTAAGGCTGGTTGCAACACCGATATCATATCCACCCATAAGGAATGAATCAGAGATATCGCTTTTAACACTAACAGAGCCGAGGCTATCAGCAGCACTGATAACGGCATTGTCAAGATTAGCAACTTTAACAGATTTAATATTATCAGCCCTGACATAACCTGACATATTGCCTTTAGCTGCCATGATCTTATCGATATCATCAGCGGCCATAATGTTTGCACTAATATCGCCACCGGCCTGAACGCTCTTAATCGAACCGTTATAATAGGCACGAGCCTGATCGTCGATTGAATCATCACCGGCAATTATGAAGTTATCACTGATATCACCGCCGGCCTTAACCGACCCGATAGATTTCAGAGCCCTGATATCACCATCGATATCACCTTTAACATTAACAGATTTGATTTCATTATAGCTGATAAGGTCGGCACCCAGATCATTTTTGACATTGATTGACTGAATGTCATTTGCGATAAGGCTGCCACTATCAAAGGTACTGGCTTGGAAGGTCTTAACATCAGCATGTATATCGAACACTGTATTTTCGGCGACAGTGTCAGCTTTAACAGAAACATCTTTTTCATCATCTAAAACAGTAATACTTGAATCAGCTGCAATCTGGTCTAACTGAATCTGACCAATAGATCCGGTAAGATATATATCACCATCAAGATCGGCATTCGATGCTTTTATAGCTTTAAGACTACCGGCCTCGATAGAATAAATTTCAACTTCTCCTGAAATCGAAATGCTAGACCCAATAGCAGAACCCGGCATAACAATCTTGGAAATATTTCCACTATCGTCAGAAGAGTCAAGGTATACATAAGGAACGGCATCACTTTTTGCATCTTCTGTGACATATTTCACAATCAGTTTAACTCGCTGATCATCGGCATTATTGAAAACATAAGTATAATTATCGCCGGAGACCTTTGAAGGAGCCAGAATATTACCGGCACTTACTCCGGCAACATTGATATCAATTTCACTTTCATCCATATCACCGGTCAGCAAAGTAATTACTGCACTTGATGAATCAATACTGTCAGGCTCATAGACAAATTCGAGTTGAGCAGATTCTCCGGCAGGGATAACAACATTACTATTAAAGATAGTAAACTGATCATCGGTACTATTATAACCGGTAATAGTCAGATCAGAAGTACCGGTATTCGCAACAGTAATAAACTGAGAAGACTTCTGACCGATCAAGGTTTCTTCAAAGGTTAAGCTGGAACTATCAAGTTCAATTTCCGGTGTAACAACTGTACAGCTAACGTCATATTGAGTCTGAGCAGAACCGTTAATTGTAACAGTACCGGTATGTTCACCATCGGCAAGGAATTCGCCATCATAGTAAGCATCAAACTGCACATAAAGTGAAATCTTTTCGCCTGGGTCCAATTCCCTGTTAACACTGATAGAATGAGTAGAATTTCCTTCACTATCAAGCAGCGAAAATCCAGAATTTGTTATCTCAATAGTTGAGACAAATACAGAAGAATGGCCGCTTACATTGAAATTGAAAATTTGTATTTTCTCAACTTCAGACTCGGTAACCAGTGAGTTAACAGCTATACTGCCAAGATCAACTTCGTCAACAGGATCGGTAGAACCCTGCTTAGAAACATAAACTTCGGTTTCTTCAATTGATCCGCCAAAATGGATAACTTCGACATCATCGAGAGATGTGATATTCAAGGTGTCAGAATAGCTGCCTTCAATATCAGCAATAAATTCAACATTGAATACCAACTGCTCGCCAGGAGCTACTTCTATAACACTGTTTTCACCAAACAGGTCTTCCAGAATAGCAAAATCGTTCGGATTGTCATTGGCAAACGAGATATCAGAAATATACAAGGTATCAGAACCGATATTATGCAGAATTATCTGCTCAACAGGGTCAGATGACTTAACAGTGCCGTAGGAACCATAAGCAATTGAGTTGTCGTTTGGAGTAGCACTGTCTTCATAGACACGAACAACAGGGTTAACACCTTCACCGGAAATATCAATATTATATTCAAAATCATTAGCAGGGTCTGTACTGCGAATAGTCAATACCCCACTTGAAGTACCAACCGTAGTAGGTTCGAACAGCAGACCGACAACAGCAGATTCGCCCGGCTGAATAGTGATACCTGCCGAGATAACAGTACCGTCTATTGGATCAACAACACTGAACGGAGTCTGAGGGTTAAGGAAATCGAACTCATTAACAGTCAGGGCTTCGTTACCCATATTAGCCAGGGTGATACTTACCATCTCACTGGTTTTGCCAGGTCTGGTGGCAGGCATAACAATTATATCGTCATTGGCCTCAGCACCGGTATTTTCCAAGACAACCAGATCAGCACCCAGCACTTCGCCATTCAATGCAACTTTATATTGAGTTTCGGTGGTGGTTACGGTAATAACATCATTCAGGATAACATTCTCTGTGTCAAAGAACTGCGGGTCGAAGTAGACATAAATTCTCTGATACTGACCAGGTGTAATAATAACTCCTTCGTCAGGAATTGCAGCGCCACCATTAGCAGAAAGACTGGTATAGTAGTGCAGACCTGAAGCCAGTTCAACATTAGTAATAGTAACATCTTCACCGCTTCTGTTAAAGAAGTTCAAATATTCAGGGATAATGCTGTCAATACCACTATATCCAAATTCCAAAATATTTCCGATACCATCAGTATCTGTAGAATATTCAACACTTTTAACTAGAGATGTGTTTAAATCAATATTTATTTCTGATAATTCAACAACAGTATCATAAGGATCAATCCATACCATTGTTGATGTGACATCAGTATCCGGGTCAGATGCGATATCTGTCTGCTGCAGCTCGGTAAACAGATAATAATCACCGGCATCGACAGACGGGATGTACACATGAGACAAGAACTCGATCTCTTCATATACAACAAAATCATCCAGTGCCATTTCGTAAGAACCATCTTGCAGCTGGAGAGCGATATCATCATCATTTCCAAGTATATCGTCATTACTGAGATAGAATTTCAGTACAGAGTTGCCAACAGTAAGGCCAGGCCCATCATTATATATAGTAGAAGCTATAGTAACAATCGCATCGGACTGAATATTTTCCGGATAAGTAGCCTCAATCGCATTTTCGGTTATTTCAAGGTCGCCGGCGCCACCGTTACCATGAAGAGCAACAGAAACAGTATCAGTACTATCTACCAGGTTAAATTCCAGCGAGCCGTTAAATTCACCGGAAGCATCCGGGCTGAACATTACCGGGATAGTAAGAGAATCACCCTTGGAAAGATCGAATACAGAATCAGAAGAGGTGTAACTGAAAAGAACTTCTGTAACACTTGTATCGTCATTGTTATTGCCGTTACCATTGCCATTACCAGGGAAGGTATCCACTGTCGACTGGGTATAGACAAAAGTATAAGTACCTGCAACCAGCAGATCGATATCTATCTCCTGTTTGAAGAAGTCACTGGCAAAAGGATCGTCACTGATATTAAGGTCGTTAGCCAGCTCATAGGAATAGTATGAGATAAAGTCTTCATACATCTGTTCGAAATCATATTCATAAGAATAGATCAGCAGCCCGTCTTCACTATAAACTTCAAGAGTTGTATTTACAGAATCAGGTAAATATCGCGAATCCTGGTTTGGGTCATTGTAAAGAGCAATATATGTTTCTATGCCGGGATAGTAATAGTCACTACTAATAGAGAGATCGATTACGCCTTTAAGCTCAGTAGGCTGATCAATAACAACCGAATAAATATTTGTTTCTTCGGTATGGTTAAATGTACTAACGGAATCTGAAGTTATAACATCAGCATCAGGGACATACACATCAACTGAATCGATATATACCTCGAAGCTACCTTCAGCACCGAGCAATTCGATGTAATATGTACCGGCGCCTAAAGCCTCAAAGGTAAACGGCTCCATCTGCAGTTCATCAATCTCATCCTGGGAATAATCACCATAATATCCAATATCGTATGCATCGTAAAGTTCTGAGACACTCGCCTGAGCAATCAGATCACCATAGGAATTATAAACATTGGCACCGGTAACATAGCTGTCAACACCAAATGTAACGGTTTTCATTTCAAGAGTATCAAAAGTCAGCCAATTATAATATTCACCATCAACTGCATATAGATTGTCAAAAGGTCTGACTTCTTTGCTGCTGACAGAAGAATAACCGGCCGGAATAGCTTCAGGTCGATCGTAGCCAATATAGAAACCAGCACCATTAACAACCAGATTAGTATCAACAGAAACATCTGTACTGGAAGTGTTGACAATATTTACGTAATGAATGGTAGAATTGCTTCCAACAGGAACTTCACCGTAATTGATATCCTGATCGTCCACACTACCTTCAGTATCATTAACAAAGACAGATTCAGTTACGGCATAGAATTCACCTGAGCTCCAAATCTGTCTCGCATTAAAGTTGGCTTCACTGATCACGTCATGATCCAGATCAAGCACAGCGAAAATAGTGTATGCGCCCTGAGTCGATGCCGGCAGATTTACAGAATATGTAGCCGTTGATGTTCCTTGAGAAACCAGATCAATATACTGGGTAGAGAGCAAAGTATCCTGGCTATAATTTAACTCTGAGTCAGAGCTAAGATAGAAACTCAAATCCAGAAGAGCATCCTCGACGACATTGCCAGAGGTATTAACCAGAGAAAGGTTAATTTCTACCGGGTCATTGCCATAGACAAACTGGTTATCGCTGCCGTTGACAATAATTGTATTTGAAATTTCAGCGGTATTAAGATGAAGCTGCTGACCGGAGAGAAGAGTGCTGGTACCATACAAGTCAACAGTTTGAATGACATTGTTAGCTTTTTCAGTTTCATCGATCACCTGGTTAGCATCCGAATCGACACCGGCCTTGAATTTAATAACTTCATGTATATCAGAAGGACCGGATACCGGGTTAAATGACAGGTCGATAATACCGGTCGCACCAGGTTCCAAATGGATATCAACCTCACCATCTTCCAGATCTGAGGCTGTGAATTTATTCAAATCTATAATATCAGAATCAGTGTTGCCGGTAATAAAGATATTATCAGCAGCAAAATTGAAGTTCTCCATATCTTTGAAGAGAACAGTCACTACCAGATTATCATTAGTAATGTTTTCAAAACTAATCGATTCATATCCTGTAGCATAGCCGACAGAATGTGTGCCAAAATCCATAGACGAATCATCTTCAACGTCAAGAGAATCAGTGATAGATAAATGATTCGTAAGCGGAGCAGCGGCTTCGGCTCCCACCAATTCCGCGAGAACAAACAATCCGCTATTATTAGATAATAGACAACGGCTTTCGAGTGCTTCCAAATGCAGCATAATCTCACCTCTTAATGGTTTCTTTTTTGTCGGCGTGACAACTAAAAACAGGCTGGTTATAAATTGGGCATGTCAAACTCTCTCCTCGCCCACCCGGCTTGAATATTCATAATACGAAATAATATACATAAAGTCAATTTTTTTAGACTGATAAGGGCATTTCCAGACTTTTTTTTGCCAGATTATTAGATGTCTAACCCATTTATTAGATTAAAACTTCCTATTTTATCTACATCCCCTATTAACACTGCTAAAAAGCGGGGTAAAAAACGAATATGGTAGTACCAGATGCGGTTAAATTTGAGCAGGATCGGCAGAATGTTTATCAATCGCATACTGGGCGGCCCATAATTATTGACTCTAAAATCTATCATAAATTAAAAAAAATATTTATGACAGCGCTTAATACAGCCGATAACTATTTTTGTAATGAGTAATCCAGTCACAACAAACGAATATATGAAGACAAAAGTGATGACCGCAGCACCGGAGCAGCTGACAATGATGCTGTATGACGGAGTGGTCAAATTTGCCGAACAAGGCAGAGAAGCTATTGTTAATAAAGAATTTGAGAATAGTTTCAAGCTGATAACCAAAGCTCAGAATATCGTATCAGAGTTTATGACTACTTTGAACGACGATGCTGCACCTGAGTTATGCGGAAAGATGCGTGCACTATATTTGTTCTGTTATGAAAGACTGATGATGGCAAATCTTAAGAGAGATTTAAAAAGCCTGGATGAAGCGATTAAGATATTGAGTTATATGCGAGAAACCTGGTCGCTACTGCTGGAAAAAATCTCTAAAGACGGATATGATGATGCCCCGGAAAATATGTTAGATTCCGACCATATTCCAACAGCAGAAGAAATATTATGCGGCGAACTCGGTTCGCATATCTGTCTGGAAGGATAATCCAAAGGCTGAATATTTGATTAGTCGACCATCACTCCCCTCTCGCAAATCCGGCAATATCCAAATGGGACATTTACCTATTAATGACTCCCGGAAAAACAGGGCTACAAGGTACTACAGGTAGTAGTCTTTAGGTGCTTTTAGATCTAAGTCGAATCTTTTCAAGAATTTATCGTTTTTAATCGAGCAATCGAGCGGTCTATTTATGCCATCAGATTTTGACGAACCCACCAGTTCTTCAGGAATCCCCTTGTATTTCGCATATAAAAGCAGCTCATCGTATCTGGACATATATTCCGGGCCAGCGAGATGCCAGATACCGTTTTCATCAGAGAGGCTCAGCATTATTATGCCCCGGGCAAGATCAGCGACATGAATTGGATTACGAATTTCATTATCGTAAAAAACCACTCTCTGGCCGGCCTGCCATTTTTCTTCTTCTACTATCCACCTTGGGGCAGGCGGCAGTTCACAGCCAACCAGACCAGTTCTCAGAATCGCAGAATTTGCAAGAGTCTCAGAAACGATCTTTTCAGCAGCCAGCTTGGCTTTGCCATAGCCAGTTTTAGGATTAGGCGTATCAGTTTCAGAATACGGTCCTGCGTCGCCATCAAAAACCCATTCCGAGCTGATAAAAATAAAACGAATCGCAGGGTTAAACGCCTTACAGGCCTCGACAAGATTTTTTGTGCCGCTGATAATTACCTGATCTCTAAACTCTGGGTTTTTATCGTAGGCACAATGGATTACCAACTCCGGTTGAGCGGCTGATAAAGCATCCATAATGGAATCAAGATTACGAATATCAAATTTTAGAGCAATACCAGCATCAGGAGTATTGCTGAAACAGCCGGCGAAAAGATTCGGGATATCATTTACCAGCTGCTTACAAATCTCGCCACCGATAAAACCGCTGGCACCTGTAACTAAAACTTTCTCAAACATAACTGCTTTATCAAACACCAGACTTAAGCCTCTACTTCCGCCTCAACATCTTCTACTTTCTTGCGAGTAACTTTTTTAGCGGTTTTTTTAGCGGTTTTCTTTTTAGTCTTTTTTTCGTCGCTGTCTTTATCGTCTTTAGCTTTTTTTCTGCCCAAGATAATATCAGCTTCCTCGATAGTTTCAGGCGGCCATTTACCTTCGGCCTGAAGCTGCTTAAGATTCTCCAGCTGTTTTATACTGATGATAGAACGGCATTTAGGGAATCTGCCGCATCCCATAAACTCACCGCGTTTGCTGTCACGGATAACAAGTTCACCTTCCTTGCATTTGTGACATTTAATACCGGTAGGCCTAGGAGGCTCTTTTGGCGGGAGGACATTGCCTTCCTTGTCAACTTTCTGGGTGGTTTTGCAGTCTGGATATCCGCTGCAACCGAGGAACGTGCCAAACCGAGCCTTACGAAGAATCATTGGCTTACCACAATTTGGACATTTATGCTCAGTTTCTTCCGGCTGGGTCATTTTGCCGTCACGATCGCACGGCGAAGCAAATTTACAAGTCGGGTAATCACTGCAGGATAGGAACCGTCCATTTTTGCCAAAGCGATACACCATCGGCTTGGAACATTCCGGGCAGGTATAATCAGAAGGCTGAGTTTCAGCCTTGGCATGGACCATCTCTTCATGAGCACGTTCGAGAGTGTCTTTGAAAGGTCCGTAAAATTCAGTAAGAACATGCACCCAATCCAAATGCTGCTCTTCGATTTTATCCAGTTCGCTTTCCATAAATCTGGTAAAAGCGACATCCATAATATTGGTAAAATGCTCATCCAGCTTTTCCGTAACAACGATCCCAAGATCGGTCGCGTGGAATTTTTTCTCAAGCTGCTCGACATATCCGCGATCCTGGATAGTAGAGATAATCGATGCATAAGTACTAGGTCTGCCAATGCCTTCAGCTTCAAGCATTTTGACTAATGAAGCCTCGGTATACCTTGCCGGCGGGCTGGTGAAATGCTGAGTAGGCTGAATCTGAATCGGCCAGACATCAGCACCAATTTCCAGGTGAGGCAGAATCTGATCGCTGCCGCTAACAGTAATCCCGGCAACTTTCATGAAGCCGTCAAAGACAAGCTTGCGGCCATTAGCACGGAAAACAACAGTTTGATTTTCGCCGTCAATAGTAGCACCGGTTTCGATATTAACAGAAGTAACATCCCATTTAGCCGGTGTCATCTGACAAGCAACAAACCGCTTCCAAATCAGTTCGTACAATTTAAACTGCTGAGGGTTCAGATCACCTTTGATACTGTCAGGAGTAATCGAAACATCAGTAGGCCGGATAGCTTCGTGTGCTTCCTGGGCCGATTTATTGGAAGAACCATATTTGTTTGGTTTTTCAGGCAAATACCCATCGCCAAAATTACTTTCGACATAATCTCTAACCATAGAAATAGCTTCATTGGAGAGATTGGTACTATCGGTACGCATGTAAGTAATAAGACCAACAGAACCCTGCCCTGAAACATCGATACCTTCGTAAAGATCCTGAGCAAGTCTCATAGTCGTTCTGGCAGCATAGCCAAGTTTATTGGCTGCCTGCTGCTGCAGGGTTGAGGTAATAAACGGAGCAGGCGGTTTTGAAGTAGAATGCTTGGTTTCAATAGAACCAACCTTAAAGCCGGCATCCTTGATAGCATTGTATACCTTGTCGGTATCCTGCTGGTTATGAGGTTTAAAGTTTTTGCCGCCAACGCTAATAAGATGAGTTTCCAGGCAATTGTGTTCGTAAAACCATTCACCCTTTTGTTTTATGGTCGGTCCCTTATCGCTGTCGGCGAAGCTATTGAGAAACTGCTGATATTTTTCGGCAAGCCCTGAAGTCTCCTGGTTACAGAAAATACCGCCAATTTTCCAGTATTCTTCCGGAATGAAAGCCTGAATTTCCTTTTCACGCTGTACGATAAGCTTGACAGCAACAGACTGTACACGACCGGCAGACAAACCGCGGGCAACTTTTTTCCACAAAAGCGGGCTAATCAGATAACCTACAATGCGGTCCAGTATTCGTCTGGCCTGTTGAGCATTAACTTTATCAAGATCGAGTTTATGCGGATTTGCAAATGCCTGCTGAATTGCAGTTTTAGTAATAGCGTTGAAGACCACCCTGCAATATTTTTCAGGTTTGATTTTCAGAGCTTCAGTCAAATGCCAGGCAATAGCCTCTCCTTCGCGGTCCAAATCGCTCGCGAGATAGATCATTGGGGCATCTTTTGCGTATTTTTTAAGATCCGAAAGGACTTTTTTTCTGCCTGGTATAATTTCATAGGTTGGTTCGAAGTTATTTTCCAGATCAACAGCCATATCTTTACCGGGCAAATCCCTGACATGTCCCATACTGGCGATAACTTTAAAATCACTACCCAGATACTTATTAATAGTTTTAGCTTTAGCAGGTGATTCCACAATCACCAGTTTTTTTCCTGTAGCTGCTTTTGCCATATTCAATTATCTCTCACTTATCCGATAGTTATCGGTCTATTATAATCGTTATAATCATCAAACTCTCTTTTGCTATCGGCAAAAAAGAAACTGAGTTTACATTTTTATCATTATTAAATCAATATCAGGACTAAGGCAAATATCAAAGCTTGAAGAATATGTCAAACAATAAATTTTCAGGACTACAGGAATAAGGTAGGATACGGCAAAAACTCTCTACATGCAACACATTGAAAATAAAGAACTTACGTTAAGTGTTTTAAGTTGGAAAATTTTTTAGCATTTTTGTAAGCTCAAATAAGTGAATTTTCATTAAATTAAAGTATATTGTGTTCCGGCCTTCCATGCCGATTAGAGTTATTTATAGCAAACAGCTAGTAATTGGGCCTACCAATACAAGGGTAACAGTAATTGAAAATACTATATGTAATTGACAAATTACCTTGTCCGGCTTATGCCGGAGTACACCTGCGGACTTTGAATATCGGCAGACAACTTGGCAGATATAACCAGGTAAAAACCGTACTTGTATGCGCAGAAAAAGAATTTCAGGACACCAGATATGAATCCTCATCAAAAGAGCTGGGCGAAATAACAAAATTTACCATTTCAGGCCCCAAACCGGGAACGCCAATAGATAAACTGTCTCATAAGTTTTGGCAGCATTGGCCCGGCCAGCTGACTAAACCAGTGAACAGCAATGACCAGAAGCGATTTGAGGAGATGGCAGCAGATTATGACCTGATCTGGTATGAAACTTTATTACCAGCAGCAAGATTCAGATATTTTGGCAGTGAAAAAGCAATTATCGACCTGGATGACCTTAACCATTTAAAGTGGGATATGCTCAACAAGCAAAGAACAGGCATAAGACAGCATATAGCCAATAAATGCATAATAAAGAAATGGGAAAAGGCTGAAATATCGGCATTAAGAAAATTTTCCATGATCGGATTATGCAGCGAAAAAGATAAATCATACCTGGCAGAGCGTTTTCCCGAAATTAATGAAAAGACATATATAATACCAAATGGATTTGAAAATATTCCGGCCCCAAATAGAAGTGACACCAAAGCAGCTCAATTGCGTATCGGATTTATTGGAATATTGGAATACCGGCCAAACCTGGAAGGGCTCAGCTGGTTTATTGATCAAGTATGGCCCAAAGTATTGGAAAAACGACCGGATACAATTTTGAGGGTAGTAGGTAAGGTATCAGATTCCATAACACCGCCCAAGGGGGCAAATATTGAATATACAGGATTTGTAAATGATGTCAGTGAAGAGTTTAATTCATGGACAACAATGATAGTACCGCTTTTATCGGGCGGCGGCACACGTCTAAAAATACTGGAGTCGTTTGCCAGGGGCTGCCCGGTAATCTCTACCGGAACCGGGGCATATGGATTGAAAATAAATGAAAATAACATTATCATTTGTGATGATCCATTGGAATTTGCCGATCAAATACTAAAACTGGCAGAAGACCAGAATAAACAACAGCAAATGTCGCAGGCCGGTCGTAAAACCTTTGAAGACAATTATACCTGGGACATAATCGGTAAAAAGATAGAAGAAATTTTAGCAACCTGACTCGGATAATTGAATCCCGCAGAATTTACGAAAAGACATATGATAACAATTGCAATATGTACATATAACAATGCAGAGTGCTTAGCAAAAGTGCTTGACAGTTTAACAAAATTAAACTCAGGTAATGTAGATTATGAGATACTGTTAGTTAACAATAATTCTACAGATAATACAGAAGAAGTGTATAATGAGTTTTCTAATATTTTGCCGGGAAAACTAAGATATATATTTGAGAGCAAGCAAGGATTAAGTTTTGCCCGCAACCGGGCCCTTAACGAAGCCAAGGGTGAAATTGTCTCATTTATAGATGATGATGCCGTAGTAGAGCCAGACTGGCTGACGGCGGTAGAAGAAGCATTTTCAAATTATAATGCCACGCTGGTAGGAGGTAAAAGTTATCTAATTTACCCACATGACCCGCCAGACTGGCTTTCGCCGGAATGGGAGACAAATTTATCCCGCATAGATTACGGCGAAGAACCATTAGTCGGAACCAGCAAGCATATGTACGGCCTAAACTATTCTCTTTTGAAAAAACCGGCCCTGGACCTTGGAGGCTTTAATACGGAAATAGGCCGAATAGGAAAAAAGCTGTTTTCCTATGAAGAAGTTGACATGCAAAATAAAATCGTAGAAAACGGCGGTGTGGTTGTATATGAACCTAAAGCTGTCGTTGGCCATATAGTCGCTCCCGAACGGCTAACCAAAGAGTGGTTCAAAAAAAGAGTTTATTATGATGCCAGGTCTGGCAAACGTCTCGATCTGATAAACCAGGGCAAAAACAAGCTGCTCAAATATTGTTTACTTGTCCCAATCCATTATTTAAATCTTATTAAAAGTGTAATAATCAGAGATTGTGATAAGCAGGAATTATTTAGCAAACATTTAACAGCAATTCGCCATCTGGGCGGATTTATAGAATATTTAACCTGGTCATTCAAACGCAAATAATATTACAACAGCAAAGTCGATTACATACTGAAAATACATAAACATCAGAAAGGAATATAAATGAAGAATAAAGCCAAGCTATTTCTCACAGTCATCCTGGTAACTTTTTTATCGAGCGTATTCACAACAGGTTGTAAATCTATAGATTCGGTATCAATACCAAGCCTTATGTACTCGAACCCTGAAAAGCTAAAAGCAGAAGCAATTGAGGTAATAAAACAATCCGCCGGTTCAAATGATCCTTATGTCAAAACATACGCCATGGAAGCACTGTCAAAAGCTGATTGCGACGGCTGCGACACATTAATTCAGCAGTCACTTTCAGATACTACCTTATCAGTAAAAATTGCAGCTGCAATAGCGGCCGGCGATATGCGAATCGAACAAACTCGAGACACCCTTGAACTCATGAGGAGATCGCAAGAGCCCATGCTGCAACTGGCTGCCGGGTACGCCCTGGAAAAGATGGGTATAGATGGCGAAAGATTTATTCGTTGGTATGATAAAGCCTTGCTGAGCAGTAACGAACGATATGCCGGCCAAAGCTGCCTGCTTCTCGGCAAACTCGGCAATACTCCAATACGCCGGAACAGCAAAGACAAATTATGGACTGTAATGAAAAAAACAGACCAGAAAGCATACATTCGTCTTCAGGCAGCTGAAGCCCTGGCACGACTTGGCGATATAAGAGTAACAGAAAGACTACTGGATTTTGCCGGCAGCAGTTTTGCAGACGACAGACTGCTGGTAGTGTCATCATTAAAATTGCTCGGCAGCCAGGAATGCTATGCTATGTTATCTGTACTGGCTGCTGATGAGCAGATAGAAGTATCGTTGTCAGCACTAAGGGCATTAGGCCCCCTGGCAGGCAAAGACGATGTAGTACCGGCATACCGGGCACTCGAATACAAAGACCCGTATAATGACCAGAATGTTACCCAGAGAGTCAAACATCTGGCAATCCTGGCAATAGGCAGCTTTGGTAATGAAATGGACCAATCGATATTAAAAAGATACTTATCGGACAATAATGAATTTATCAGACTAACTGCGGCAGTTGCCACAATTAACTGGGAAGCTGTTATTAGCAAAAAATACGCTCAATAAAACTAAACGTCAGTTATTATTGGACGCCGAAAAAATATGTATCATTCTTCTGCAATATTCTAAATATTAAACAATTTTCAAACGATACAGACTATGAAACATAAATACCATCTGGTAACACTTAATAATGCAGGAGAACAAAATGCCAATACTACAATGGTCAAATTTCTTTTCTGTAGGCGTTGACAAAATTGACGAACAACATAAAAGGCTCATCGAAATTTTAAATGAACTTTACGATGGTATTAAAAAAAATAACGAAGAAGAAACAATAAAAGACGCAATTCCAAAGTTAGTAAAATATACCAAAGAGCATTTTGTAACCGAAGAAAAATTCATGCTGGATATTGGATATCCAGATTTCGACAAGCATTTCCAAAAGCATTACCTGCTTAGCGAGCAGGCAAGCAACTACAAAACCATGCTGGAACAAGATGAACACATAAACTATCTTGAACTAACCGTACTTGTTTCCGACTGGTTAAAAAATCACATCTTAGAAGATGATAGAGCTTATGGCCTATACGCAATTGAGAAAGATAAACACGTATTAAGTGAATAGATTCCGAAGGGTGAAAATTGGTCAATATACGGGATTTAGAAAACAAAAGGGCAGCTGATAGAATCAGTTACCCTTTTTTTTATACCCATACCAATAGCAGGGTATATATTAAGTGATGCCTTTCCCACGCTCACTTTTTCTATTGAAACATTTTTATTCGAGTTCCGGCGGAATATCAACCGAAGCCGAAGCCGGCAGCGGCGGTGCCTGTTCGATCACCCGCATAGTTTTCCATTTACCATAAATAAACCTCAGGTAAAATATAACAGCCAGCAGACAGACAAAGCCGGTAAGAGCCAGCCAGCTGAGATATAAGCCCCTGCCCGGTCCATATTCATATTTTGTAATAAAGTATGTCGGTATTACCATTATGCCCCAGCATAACAGCAGAGAGCACAGCATAACAAACCTGGTATCACCGGCGCCTCTCAGTACCGCAGAAAAAACAATGTTACCAGCATCAAGCAGGCAATATAGGGCAACAAACCTAAGTAATACGATTACCAGCGGTTTAACCTGCATAAATTTTTCCATGTCGGCATCATGCTCAAAAGGTTTTAGAAGCACTTCCGGCACCAAGAGGAAACCAATTGACATAAGAACCATATAGCCCAGAGCCAGTATGCCGGCAGACCATGCAGCCCTAACAGCTTCCTCCGGCTGGTCTTTACCCAAAGCCTGGCCGGTAATAATAGTCACGCCAATCCCCATCCCAATCATCGGGAAGAATGCCAGGTGATTGAACTGGAAAGCCAGGCTGGTTGCAGCCAATTCAACAGTTCCCAATCCGCCAACGTAAGCGATAAACAAGGTAAAGCCTGCGACATCCAGGGTAAAATGTATGCCGTTAGGGCAGCCGTACCTGATAAGTCTTTTCATGAGGTCCAGATCGATCTTCGCACCACTTAAAGTATTGTACTTTTTACGGTTTTCTGGAAGAACAAACATGATGCCATACATAAATACAGTGCTAAAACACGAAATTACTGTTGCCCAGCCGGCACCGGCAATACCCATATCCTGGAAACCGAACCTACCGAAAATCATCGCATAATCAAAAACGACATTTACCAGTGCAGATATAATATTTATCCAGAAGACAACCCAGGTCTCTCCGCGTCCGGTATAGAAGCATGACATTGCATTTCCAACCACCATAGGTATACATGAAATACAAATCAGTTTGAAATAAACTACTTCATGGATACGTACGTCAGGATCATGACCGATCTTATCGAAGATATAATCAGCCTGTGGGATTGCAATAACCATAGCAATGATGCCAAGCAAAGCAAAGTATATTGCCTGCCAGACAGCCGGGCCAACCCGTTCGGGCCGACCATTACCGGTATATTGAGCAACAAAAGTATTGGCATATCCTGCTACCCCCATAAAGAAGCAAATAAGTAAAAAAGCAGTAATACCAGCCTGCAGACCGGCGGCAAATTCCTCCTGAGAATGCCAGCTAAGGAACATCCTGTCGGTAAACATTTTAATAGTATGCGCTGATGTACTCAATATCAGAGGAAATGATATCTGCAATACATGAGCCATGCCACCGGGGCCTCGCCATTTGTTTTTAACTAAATCTAACATAATGTATCCATTCTGAATTATAGGAATGCACCTACAATTATTCATAAAAAAAGCGACAAAACTAATTAACTAGTCTTGCCGCTTGATATTTTCTGAAGTATTTTCTGATTTTTCAGATATTCACCTCTTTGCCTTTGAGGCGATTTATTACTTCCTGTATATCTTCGCGACGAGACAGGTCAAGTACACCGGCGTGTACTTTCACAGTTTTATACATCTCGTTCATATTTTCGCGGGTATAAGTTACAGCGTCAGGTAACTCTAACTCACCACGAGTCGATTTTTCGATTTTAGCACAGGCCTCGAATATCGACGGGCCAAATCTCCAGCAATTAAGGCTGAGGTAATGCGGTTCAGCAATAGCTGCGAGTTGTTCGGCGGTCGGTTTTTCCACCACGCTGGTCATAAAATCATTTTCATCAGTTTCAATAACCGCAAAAGCCGTTACTCGATCAGCCGGAATATTGCTTTGAGCAACAAGTGCTTCGCGTTCAAACCCAGCCAGCCCGACAGTGCCAAGTGCTTTCAGGCCTTTTAATGCTTCTATTGGATAGTAATTATCCGAATTTATCACAATAAAATGATCCATTCCGGCAAAATCTTTTGCCGCGGCAACAGCATCAGCGGTACCTAAAGGCTCGTCCTGTATTGCAAAGCTGACTTTCACACGACTGGTAGTGATTTCTTTGGTATAATAGTCACGCACCAGATCATGTTCCGGGCCAATAACCAGACATATTTCGCTATAACCGGCCTCGGCCAGATTATGCATCACATAATCCAGAAACGGCCTGTCTATGGGGATAAGTGCTTTGACACCGGTATCGGCAACCTTTGCCTGCTGATCGTCCAGCACGGCAGAGTCATTTGCCTTACGCATTCGGGTGCCAAGTCCCCTGGCTAAAATTACAGCTTTGTGAACATCTGTTTGAGACATCGTCTCTCCGGTTAGGGTCCAATTCCTTTAAAATATTGAAACGAATCATAAATAATAAACAGGAAAAATAATATATCAAGCTATTTTTGTGTTAACTGCCAATTATTTTAGAAAAAAACCGTTTCAGGTATTTTTAAGAACACGCCACTAATATTAAGTCCAATAATATGCGGCTAAAAAATAATTATTTAATCACCCATAACAATTTCAACACATTTTTAATATACAACTCTTTACACTGCAAACAGATAGCATAATCGCATTTAAAAGAACGAAATATATTAGCATTCTACATAAAGCATTAATTTAATTATTACGATGAAGGTTTCAGGTAATGTTTTAACTTGAATTATGTTCTTGGGAGATATTTTATATGAAACTGTCATTAAGCAAAAAACTAATCGGCGGATTTGTTATTGTTACTATACTCACAGCAATTCTGGGCGGAGTTGGGATATACTCTATTACAAACCTGTCAAACTCAACCCAAATACTGATAGATGATACAATACCATCTGTAACAACAATAATGCATATTGACTCTCTGGTGGAGAAACTTGTAGTTAATATGAAAGAATTGCAAACACCCGGTATGCCAAATGAGGAATATAATAAAATTGTCGGGAACATTGACTCTCTGAGGACCGCATATAAAGAAAAAATGGAAGACTATTCTCAACACTTACCCCCAGGCTCAGAAGCAGAGAAGCTTTTTGAAGAATATAAGGCAGCTATCAACGAGTGGAGATCGGTCAATGAGAGATACATGGCAATGCGGGAAACTCTTCATGAATTAGATCTGGGTAACCCGGAAACTCTCAGGACGGAATTAGAAATTTTCAGAGGTGATCACTACAAACGCGTAATCGACGTATCAAATATGCTCAGCCACGATATTAAATTTGAAGGCGGCGAAAGAGACGATGTTTGTAATTTTGGCAAGTGGCTGATAAACACTAAAACGACCAATAAAAACTTAAATGAAGCGATTGAAAAAGTTAAGACAACACATAAACAATTCCACAACCTGATCGCAAGCTCTAAGAATTATTATAATGAAGGAGATAAGAGCAAAGCACAGGAAGCTGCCGAACAATTAAACGAACTTGTAGATGAATTTCTGGCTAATATACAATTGATTAGAACTGAAATAGTAAAAGGTCAGGACCTGCTGCATGATTTACATACCCTACTTGAAACAGAAGGCACAAAAACACAGACAATAGCTGAAAACATTGTTAAGCAGATAGTTGACGCTGAATTGGAACAAGCAAACAACAAAGGTGAAGAAACCAAAGAGATAGCATCTTTCAGCACATTTTTCACCATAGTATCAACCGGTGTAATTGCGGTATTTGCAATAGCATTTGGTATATTCCTGAGCATGAATATTACCAGGCCGATATTCAAGGTTATCACAGAATTAAACAACAATGCCGACCAGGTAGAAGATGCTGCCGGCCAGGTGTCAACTTCATCTCAACAGCTGGCACAAGGTGCTACCGAACAGGCAGCCGGACTGGAAGAGACATCCGGAAGTATCCAGGATATGGCGGTTATGGTTAAACAAAATGCAGAAAATACCCAGCAGGCAAATGTACTGGCAAGTTCAACAACTAAATCAGCCCGGCAAGGCACAGAGTCAATGAAGAAGATGAACGAAGCGATCGGCAAGATTCAGGCTTCGTCAGAAGAGACATCCAAAATCATAAAAGTAATTGATGAAATAGCATTCCAGACTAACCTGCTTGCTCTTAATGCCGCAGTAGAAGCAGCGCGAGCGGGCGAGGCCGGAAAAGGTTTTGCCGTAGTTGCCGAGGAAGTGCGTAACCTGGCAATGCGATCAGCTGAAGCGGCCAGGAATACCTCGTATATGATCGAAGAATCGGTAGCCAACTCAAATAATGGTGTAGAAATCTGTAAAGAAGTAGACCAGAACCTGGTAGAAATAACAGAATCAGTTGAAAAAGTTGCCGGCCTGCTTAATGAGGTTGACTCTTCCTGCCAGGAACAGACAATGAGTATCGAGCAAATAAGTCGGGCAATGATACAAATGGACAAAGTTACCCAGTCAAACGCAGCGAGTTCGGAAGAAGGAGCGTCAGCGGCAGAAGAGTTGTCGGCCCAGGCAGAACAAATGAAACTGGTTGTTGGCGACTTGCTGGCAACTCTTTCCGGAAGAGAAAGCACCACAAAAGCCATGTCGAGCGGCGACCGTTATAACGGGTTGCCCCACTCTGACGCAGCTTTCCATGAGATAGCACAAAAGAGCCCCGAACAAACTGCATTAGACAAAACATTTGCGTAAACAATAATCGTGCTTCATGTATAGACCTCCAAAAAAAAGAAAGCACATATTCAAAAGGACACCGTCGTCAGAAACGGTGTCTTTTTTTTTGATGCACAGCCCGACCATTTGGTCAATTAAAGTTTTATGTTAAGAAAGAGAAGATAAAAACTCTTCAATATTAACAGACTGCTGCTGACCGGTTGCCAGTTCCTTGACAGTAATTTCGTTTCGTTCAACTGTTTCTTCGCCAACAACTATCGCGTACTTCGCCTGTTGGCTGTCGGCCTGTTTGAATTGTTTCTTCATATTCTGTCGTTTATAACTGAACGAAGCCGATTTGCCTTTGCTGCGAATATCGCATGCCAGTTTGAGTACACGGTCAAAAACATCTTCACCGGCATCAATAACAAAATAATCAATAGTACTGGTAAACTCCGGCATCTTGCCTTTCTCTCGCAGGAGAATTTCCAGTACGACATCGCCCATACCAAAACCGGTAGCCGGGACCTTTGGCCCGCCAAGAATTGTCAGCAGGCTATCGTAACGGCCACCGCCGCAGATAGCACGCAGGCTTTCACTACGATCGAAAATTTCAAATACCGGACCGGTATAATAAGCCAGGCCGCGAACAATCTGGATATCAAATTTACAATATTCGCCAATGCCCATATTATCAAGGCAGGTAAATAACTCACGAAGCTCTGCCACTGTTTGCTTAGCGGCATCGGTATGTGCCAGGGCATCGATATCGTCCAGAGTTTTCACTTCCGGCAACTGCATCATTTTAGCCCGGAGATCGGCATCGGGTACCTGTTCGGCAGCCATCTCGGCAAAAGCCTCATCAGAAACCTTCGGTTTTTTGTCAAGAAGCACATAAATTGTATTTAACTGATCCTCGGCAAAACCCATAGCTTTGAGAACTTCTGCCAACATCGACCTGCTCGATATGCGTACAACAATATCATCGGCAGTAAGATTAACACTGCGAAGATAATCGACAGCAGTATAAATACTCTCGGCATCAGCGAGGATAGATTCCGAACCGACAATATCACAGTTCCATTGGAAGAATTCTCGCAGTCGCCCTTTCTGCGGGCGCTCGGCCCGACATAATCTTGGGGTAGAGAACCACTTAACCGGGCGTGGTAAAGCATTTATCTGCTGGTTGACCATACGTGCCAGTGACGGTGTGATTTCCGGACGGATAGCCAGGTCGCGGCCGCCGCGGTCGGTCATGGAGAATAACTGGCTGACAATCTCATCACCGCTCTTACGAGTGTAAAGCTCAAGATATTCGAATATCGGGCTGTCATATTCCACAAAACCGTTGCGAATTGATGCATCCTTCCAGCCGTCGACAATCCAGTTGCGAACCGCCATAATATCCGGATAAAAATCCCGGGTGCCTTTTACTGCCGCTATTTTTGACATTATATCTTTCCTGTCTTAACCTTTAACCCGGTTAATAAACCGGTAAATCAAACCGTATTTGTTACTTAAACTTATGAATGATACAGTAAGATGATTATTTTTCAAATAAAACCGAATAAAAAAAGTTTTCAAAAGAAGTAGAAATACTACCGCATTTGGCTCTATCTCTTTTCTTTGCAAGAGCTTAAACGGAATCCAATAAGATTTAAAGATAAAATATAATCACAACCTGCAAATAGACAATATACTCAAGCTGACCGAATGTCAGCTTGAGATGTATTAGTATCTTACCAATAAAATTTTGCGCAAAATGGCAAAGAAATTATTACAATTAGTTCAAATTACCTCTGAGCAAAGGGATAAGGAGCATTTCCTTTGCTTTCAAAGCAGCGGTAATAACTCTTCTTCCCATTTTGGTCAGATAGTATTTGTACGTTTTTCCGATTTTCTTAATCAGGCCATGTATTCGGAGTCTTTTGAGCATCCTGGAGACCTGATTAGGGGTTTTATTACCCATGTGTTTTCTCAAAAGTTTGCTGGTAAAGCCATTGATATTAAATTCTCCTCTCAACACAGTTTGCATCAGTTTAAGGTCATCTTTGTTGAACAGATTAAACCCTTTGAAACTGCGACCGTTTTTCTTTTTAGCTCTGGAGATTTTATCAATATCCTTATTAGCAGAGGTAGGGTCATCAATAGCCGAGATAAAGTCAATATATCTTCTATTAGAAGCGGCAAGCAGGTCGGTGAGAACCGGAAAGGAATAAATACTTTTACGCAACGGAGCCTGCTTCATGCTCGTTGTGCCGTCGCGATGTTCCACCTTGCGGTAGTGTTTGAAAAAGCTGACATCATTAACTGTTGTCTCAATTCGCAGAACAAGCTTATGCTTATCGTACATTTTGACAGAAGCCGGCCCCATGTGATGTTTTATCCGTGTGCCTTCAATTCTGGTGCTAAAGTCATTGCCCATTTCACCTTCATAGCTGGTATACAACTTTCTTCCCAGGAAGGTGGCGATATTATCAGCCTTAACCGAATGAATAGCTGTTCTGGTCAATTCCTCATATATACAGGTCAGGTCAGATTGTTTTTTGAAAACAATGTCTGTAGCATATTCCGCCTGCATTATACTCCAGTGGAAATTTTCCTTAAGCTCTGTAATTACAGGACAATAAGTAGTAGCATATTTTTCAATAATGCGATGAAGCTGGTTGACGCTAAGGCTGTCACTGAGCTTTTGGGCCTTGTCGAAATCTTCGATATCAATAAAAACATTGTCAAGCATGGTGTAATCGATATTTTTACTTTTCAATTTAGCAGCCAGTTGATTATGACCGTTAAAGTACAATTGCAATCGGAACGGAGCCCAGGTTGGTACTCTCAAATAGCAGAGCCCCAATGCTTTATCAATAAAATAGAAATAATAATGCAAACACCTTCCCTGAGAACCTCTAATATAAGTTTTTCCGGTTTGTTTGTTATGCCATGGTTCATAGCTGCTGCAGGTTTCCATAGCCGAGAAAATATGTACCAGCCCAGGGTGATTACCTCTTTGGTCAATTATCTGTTTAATAACTTTCTCTTTGCGGAAATTCTTTTTACGAATAAATTCTATCTCAAGACCATTGTCAGATGCAACAACTTTGGCGTTTTCATTAATGAGGTCACGCAAAGGTTCAGCCCATTTAGTGAAATCAAATATTCGAATGTTGTGTTTACGCAAATGCACAGTCATTCCATCGGCAAAACATATTCCCGGTATTGTACCAGTAAATATGACACGGTCAAAACAGGAGGTAACTCCCTTAATTTTGTTAAAATGTCGTTCAATAAAGTTCTGCATAATAATTCTGATACATTATCGTGGAATTCTTATGCAGCGTAAATATAATTATAAAAACCTGTTTGGTTCCGGCTTGTCCGGGTTAGGTATTAGTGTTTAGGTATTAGGGAAGGAAAGCCGCGGCCCTTCGATAAACTCAGGGCAGGCGGCAGACAAATTTAAATTATTAATGTAACAGACTGTGCTATATTTTGTTACAGCAAAGCAAAGTGAAGAATCGGTCAGTTTTAGTAATATAGTTAACCTTAACATTTTTACATAAAATTGTATAAGTGCGGTTTCGCACTTTTGACTGTTCAACATTATACGCAAAGGCCGGAACAGGGCCTTGTGAATAAAAAACTTACCATTTAATTGTATTTTCGAGTTATTTCTCGAAAGTATATTTAATTCAAAGTGTTACAGGAAGGCCCTTTTAGGCGATTTTTGCAACTTAAAAACTGCGAAAGTAAACTATAACATGGTTATAAAACTAAATTAACTTGGCCAGGAAAAGACATTTCTGGTAAAATTTTCCACTTCCAGGAAATATATTTCAATTTACATATTAATATTCAAACACACCGGAAACCTAATCAATGAATTTCAGAAAAAGATTCTTCCAGTCGATAATTACCTGCATATTAATAGCTTCTTCTGGTTATGCTGAATTGCAACAGACAGATAAGCCGGAACAACTTCCACAAATGAATTCATTACCAAAAAGTGACTGGCTGCTTGACGGTTCACCATATAAAGCCGAGGTATATCGCGGTAAGAAAAATGATGAGCTGGTAATCTGCAACGGTTTGATCAGCCGCACATTCAAACTTATACCAAACGCGGCAACAACAGGCTTTGACAACCTTATGACCGGCGAATCGATAATCCGCGGAGTAAAACCGGAAGCGATGATCCAGCTAGACGGCAGCTGGCACGAGATAGGCGGGCTAAAAGGCCAATCGAATTTTGCATTCCTGCGCGAGGACTGGATAGATAAACTGGAAGCTTCACCAGATGCATTTACATTTTGCGGATATGAGATTTCTCAGCCAGTTGAGCGGATAAAGTGGAACCAGGTGCGATATCATGCCAAAGATGCTGTTTGGCCACCCAGGGGAGTGCATCTGAGAATGGATTACAAAATGCCGGAACTATCACAAATCTCGATAAGTGAAACGATGGATAGTAATGTCGGCAGAAAAAGACTGCTGTACGACAACTTCAGCAAAGCCGGCGAAAGCTGGAAGATCCACACATCTAAATCTCATCCGCGCAGCTCATTTATAAACGAGGGCAAATTCGGTGAGATATATACACCTGCCAACACTGCTGTTTATGCCGAACGGGAATTGCCGGAGGGTACAAAACTGGTTGAAGTTCAAATTGACGCCGGGACAGACAGCAGTGCAAGCTGGGGGCCGGGAATAGCACTGGTTTATGACAATACTGTTATTAAATTCTACCTGCGTCCGGGCGGCAATGCTAACAATAACGGTGTGGCGATGTTCGGTTTAACTGTTGGCTCAAATGAAAATGCGGCGGCAGGCGACAGGCAGAAACCGGACCTGAGCAAACCATGTAACTTGCGACTGATGATTGACGACAATAAAATATATGCCCAGGCAAAGCCGCAGAAAGGGACATGGACGACATGCGAGGAAATCACGATACCTGCTGACGCCGGTAAGCTTAAGTCTGTACGAGTCGGCAAGACCAGCAAAACCGGAGGAGCGGATGATTTTTCTGAACCGGGCAACCCGGTCCGTTTGCGGATAATGGAATTTGCCGCATACGGCAGCATTGACACAAACTCTCTGAGTGAAATCCGCAAGCAGAATAATAACGAAATAAATGTTTCAGTACATTACGAACTTTACGATGGCGTGCCTGTTCTTAGCAAATGGATAACCGTAGCTAACAGAACCAATAAACCCGTCCAGCTAAACAACTTCAAAAGTGAGATCCTGGCGGCGGTCGAATACAGTTCAGCCGTGGAAGATAGAGGCGTGAAATTCACTCCGCCGAATATTCATGTCGAGACTGAATATGCCTTTAGCGGGATGACATCGGCCAATACCAGCCGATTCTCAGTTCACTGGCAACCGGACCCTGACTACCGGACACAGGTAAACTACCCGCGTATGAATCCCTGCATGCTGGAGGTTCGACCAGAACTGGGACCAGACATGGAGATCGCACCGGGCGGGGAATTTGAATCATTTCACGCATTTATAAAACCCAACGACAGCTTCGACCGGGAAAGAAACGGGCTGGCACAGCGAAAGATGTATCGAATTATTTCTCCGTGGATAACAGAAAACCCATTGATGATGCATGTGCGGTACGCCGACTGGGATACAGTAAAAAACGCTATCGACCAATGCGCAGAAGTTGGATTTGAGATGGTGATCCTTACCTTTGGCAGCGGCTTCAATATAGAAAACGATAGTGATAAGTATATCGCCGAAATGAAAAGATACGCAGACTATGCAAAAAGCAAAGGTATCGAGATAGGCGGATACTCCCTGCTGGCATCGAGGCGCATCGGCAACGGTAATGATGTTGTTATGCCGGAAGGAAAAAGACCTACCTTTGGCAACAGTCCGTGCCTGGGCAGCAAATGGGGTCAGGATTATTTTCGCAAACTTTACCAGTTCTATGAGAAGACCGGTTTTATGCTGCTGGAACATGACGGCTCTTACCCGGGCGATGAATGTATGGCAACGGATCACCCGGGCCATAAAGGTCATGGCGATTCCAGGTGGCGTCAATGGCAAGTAATAAGTGATTTTTATAAATGGTGCAGAAGCCAGGGCGTCTATCTGAATGTGCCGGACTTTTACTACCTGGCAGGCTCAAATAAATGCGGGATGGGATACCGCGAGTCAAACTGGTCGCTGCCGAGGTCGCAGCAGGTAATACACACCAGGCAGAATATCTATGACGGTACCTGGCAAAAAACACCCGGCATGGGCTGGATGTTTGTACCGCTGACGCAATATCAAGGCGGGGGCAGCGCGGCAACAATAGAGCCGCTGAACGAACATCTGGACCATTATGAGAAAATGATGCTGTCTAACCTGGGAGCCGGGGTGCAGGCATGTTATCGCGGGCCGAGACTATACGATACGGACCAGACAAAACAGATGGTGAAAAATACCGTTGACTGGTACAAACAACACCGTGAAGTGCTGGAAGGAGATATAATCCACCTGCGGCGGCCAGATGGACGGGATATCGATTACTGGCTGAATGTTAATCCGGGCGGCAAGGAAAAAGGAATGCTAATGATCTTTAACCCGCTGAAAGAAAAAGCGGCGAAATCTATTCGTGTGAACCTGTATTATACCGGACTGACCGACACGGCCAAAGTCATTGATGCTTCGGGAACGATGAAGACGCTAAAGTTGAACAGGGACTATTCTATCGATCTGGATATTGATGTAATGCCTGAAAGTTCCACCTGGTATGTATTTGAATAAAGGCGTACTTTTGACTGTTGGGCGTTATCCGTAAAGATAATTTTAGGCGTTTATTACAATTTGAAAAGTGCGAATGAAAAGCTTGTACAACTCGTTTATAAAACTGGAGATTAGTAATTGAAAACTATTAACATAATATTATTCGTGCTTATTAGTGCTGCCGGCTGTTCAGCAAGTCAGGGTTTCCTTAAAGCAAAAGGGACAGATCTTTATCTCGACGGAAAGGAGTACCGGGAAATTGGCTTCAACAAATATGATTTGCTGCACCAATCAATCTTTTGCCCGGAAGAAGAATGGCAAACAAAAAACAAACAGATAGTAACCAGGGATTTAGAGGCATTACACCAACATGGCTTTAAGATTGTACGTTTTATGGCGTGTCCATATTTTGCGATAGATTATGATCGATATTTTTTCCATCGGGACAAAGAAATACAAATTGCCAAGCGTGAAATATATTTTAAACGTTTTGATCGGATTCTAGATCTGTGCGACCAATATGATATAAAGGTAATACCTTCATTGATATGGTGGAACGCTGTCTTTGCTGATCTTGGGGGCCACTCTATTCATGAAGGTATTATCAATCCTCAATCTGCCGCCCGCCAGAAAATAAAAGAATATATTACTGCCGTTGTCAGTCGATATAAGGATCGCACAACTATTGCAATGTGGGAATTAGGCAACGAATGGAACCTGGAAGCGGATTTACAATTAAATAATGGTGTTATCAGAGATTACGCACATAACTTAACACCGTCAGTCGTTGTTCGAGATGGCAGTAACAATTTTACATCTGAAGAGCTGGCAGAAATGGTGCAGCAGCTAGCTGAATTAATCAAATCCATCGACAAAAATCACCTGGTCACAACCGGGCACTCTTCTCCACGTCCGGCGGCTATGCATTTGCTGCGAGCTGCTTTAAATATTGAACCGGTCGACTGGACTCGTGACAACCGGCAGGAATTGATTGAATACATCCAACTTTCAAATCCAGACCCGATCGACATTATCAGTATCCATTATTATGAAGAAGCATTCTCATGTTTTGACGGCAATGACAATATGAGTACGAGAAATATAAAATCATTTATGCAGACAGCTCAAAAAATCGGTAAGCCCCTAATGATAGGAGAAATCGGAATGTATAAAAAAATGCCTGATGAAATCGAAGATTATCGAAAACCAGGCTGTTTGCCATACATTGAATCATGCCTGCAAGAAATCGTAAAGAACAAAATACCTCTTACTCTTTATTGGACCTATCACGACAGCGTCATAGAGCGAGGCGAGCAACACTGGAGCCTGGAGTATGGCAAAACAGATGAGATATTGAAAAGAATTGAACAGGCAAATCGAGATATTAAAAAATAACAATATCATTTCATTTTAAAAGATAATCACCTTAATATACACATTGTATATGGTTAATTTTGCGTCAGCGGAAATCGACAAATTGTGACATATATTCAAATCTTTCATCGAAAATTTAGTCCTCAAGTGAAATATCTATAGGATATAAATATTATAAACAAGTATAGATTTCATATAATTTTTACAAACTCCGCATACAAAATCTGGTGGCCCCTGCAAATTGAACAACAACAGGAAGTATTTTTGATAAATATTTGCTTGAAAATATAAATTTTAGCTATAAATTTAATGTTGCAAAGGCATCAGGGTCGATATATACTCTACCTAACAAACACCTAACAGGTGGTTAGGAAAAGAATATTCAAAATTGAAATCGATTCCATATTATTTTAGTGAGAAACAAGGGTAAACCCTTAAATTACAGAACTTTAAGGAGATTATTATGGCGAAGGCAAGCAAAAAAGCTGCACCAACAAGCGGCAATCCGCTGGAAAATGCGTTAAGTCAAATTGAAAAACAGTTTGGCGAAGGTACTATCATGCACCTGGACAATGATAAATGTGTCAGCGTGGACTGTATCAGCACCGGGGCACTATCACTGGACCTGGCACTGGGCGGTAAGGGAGTACCCCGCGGACGAATTATCGAAATGTATGGACCGGAATCCAGTGGTAAAACTACCCTGGCACTGCATACAATAGCCGAAGCACAAAAGCTGGGCGGTGTAGCTGCTTTTGTTGATGCCGAGCATGCATTGGACCCAACCTGGGCCAAAAAACTGGGTGTAAACCTGGAATCTTTGCTGGTCTCTCAGCCGAGCAGCGGCGAGCAGGCATTGGGTATTGTCGAGATGCTGGTAAAAAGTAATGCCGTGGATATTATCGTTGTTGACTCAGTTGCGGCACTCACGCCTGAAGCAGAGCTAAACGGAGAAATTGGCGACTCTCATGTCGGATTGCAGGCACGCTTAATGAGCCAGGCAATGAGAAAACTGACTGCCGTTATCAACCAGAGCAAAACATGCCTGATATTTATCAACCAAATTCGTGAAAAAGTGGGTGTTATGTTCGGCAGCCCAGAAACTACTCCGGGCGGTCGTGCCTTGAAATTCTACAGTTCGGTACGTCTGGACATCCGTCGCGTGAGTACAATGAAAGAAGGCGACCAGGCTATCGGTAACCATGTCCGTGTGAAAGTAGCCAAAAATAAAATCGCTCCTCCATTTAGAGTGTGCGAATTTGATATTATGTTTAACGAAGGTATCAGCCGCCAGGGTGACCTGATTGATCTTGCAGTTAATGAAAACATCATGCAAAAGAGCGGTGCGTTTATTAAATATAATGGCGAAACTGTCGGTCAGGGCAGAGAAAGAACCAAGGACTTCCTTAAGGAAAACCCAGATATATTTGAAGAGATTAAGCATAAGGTACTGGTAGCTCACGAAATTATCCCGGCCGATGATGCCGAAATAGAATCTATTGAAGATGAGATTGATGAATCAGTTGAAACTGAAATAGTTGAAACCGCAGCTAAGAAAAAAAGCACACGTAAAAAAGCTAAATAACAATTAGCCGAGTTCATTATCTATAAGTTATTAGTTTAGAATATACCAATGTTTCTCTACTAAAAAACCGTCAGCAATTAATTGCCGGCGGTTTTTTTAATTTTAAAATAATATGGCTGTCAAAGGCAGATGTCACAGCTTATCCAGTTATTCAATTTGGATCCATAAAAGTCATCCATATCCCATGGCCATGATATGCCCCAGTCATTTTATTGATAGCAGCAGAAACAGCAATACTGTCGAGTCCGGCTAAACCCTGAACTTCGGCAAACTCAACAGGTACAATTGTGGCAGACGGTGTGCCCTCTGCCCGAATATTTTTAAATGCCGTTGAAGTAGCTAAAGTATTACCGGAAGAGTCAAGCAGCTCAACGAAAAATTCAGTTTTATATTCTTCCCAATATGTATTTGAAAATACATTCAGGCATATCTGCAGGCCATTAGTTTCATCCGTGCAATACTCAGATGGCAAAACACAGACTACCGGTTTATCATATTCACCGGCATTAGCTGCCTTCCTTTGAAGTTGATCTTTTACACCATCTCCCCACTTTGCCCTGACATAAAGAGGAAGCATATTACTACTATCCAGCGAAACAGTTACCCTATCGTCACTTGCCCGGCATATTCTTCTCATTAACCGGTTGCTCTCCTGCTGGCGGTTTAACAAATATTCTATCGGTTCATAACTTTGGTCTGATACCGGGAGAACCTCTACCTGTCCTACAGAGCCGCCATCCTGACCGCGAAACTTACTTAGGCAATTATCCAGCAGCCAAACCCCGGGACGAACAAACTCAAACTCGGCCTGCATTTCAAGTGAATGGTCCTGACCTTCTTCTTCATGAGGAATAACTGCCTGTATTTTGCCAGGCGCCTGACAAGCGGAACTTGTAAGATAATCAGAAAATATATAACTGCCGACGAGATCGCCGCCTGCGTTATAATCTTTTTCTGTTAACACTTTGTGACTGTCTGCTTCGCAGACAATTTCACTTTTCGAAAATTTAACATCATGCATATACGCCCAGGAAGTAAAGGCTAACATCGTACCGGTAAAGAGTTTCGCATCCCTGCTCGAGGTAGTCAAAATCAATCGATAAGTCTGGTCATCAATTACCTCATATTTTGCATTAAATATCTCAGGCCTGCGAGCCATTATGCTAACAGCACAATCAAAGTTCAAACCAGTTGCCAGATTTTTCACATTACGATCTTTTTGCACCAGCGATTTGCCGTCACCATGTGATTCATTATATATTTGAACCGGCTTCAGATATTTATCGTCATAGTCGCACCTGCCGGATGTTCCGTCGCAAAGATAAAAACTCTGCCTGGTCGGTTTGTCAAGACTGTCTTTACTGCTTTCCAGTTGAGCCATAATATTTCCCTGTTCATCAAAAAGAATCATCTCACGATATGGCTCTTCCTGGGTGTATTGATAGATAAGCCCTTTACGAGCTTGAAGTGACGGCAGCAGCCAGCATTTATTAGCCTGTATTACAATATCCATTTTTTCCCGGCCCTCAGAAAATATCTTTTTCAAAGTCCTGGATTCACCGGATTGGGCAACAGGCACTACGGGCAATTCATTCTGATTACTATCCATATTATTAATTCTGACATTACTAATAGAAGCGACTAACCTATTCTCACCATCACCATATTGATAATGCGACATATCAAAAAGCCATAAGCCCGGCTCATAAAATGCAAACTTCCAGCTAAAATGAATCTCTTCCTTATCGATCTTCATTGCCAGCGGAACATAATGAGACTGATCAACTTTCACATAATCGGAAAATTCTTCTTCGACAATTCCAGCGACAACCTTCACAGGCACCATCTTTTCTTTATCCAGCCATATACTGCCGGTATCAATACCGCGGTTGAAATACCCTATCCATGAACCACTGAGACCATTGCCGGTACCACACTTCATCGAATTCTTTAAGGCAAAATCCAGCCTGATAATCTTATCACTCTCTTCGATAACATTTATATTGGCCGCCGAAGGGTCAGATGCCAGCTTGTGCAGAACGGAATAATAACTAATACCCTGCCGAAATGACATACTCGATTTACGCGGATCGGTTATACTAAACCCCTTGGGATCGCCATCACCCAGCTTAAATTCATAAGAATAATTCTTAACTTCCTCTGCAGGACCTTTTAGCCAATATTGATTTACTTCTCCCATCGATTTCAGTATTGCTTCACCTTGAGCCTGAGAATCTCCCCCCTCTGGTTCAACAGCACAGCTAACAACACATAAACTTAACAATAACAATGCGATACAAAGGTGGTAACTAGACACTTTCATTGATGAATCTCCATTTTAGTATATAAAAACACTGTCTCTCATAAACTTAGACGCCCAAGCATTAAATTTGTTTCAAAAAAATAAATTATTGTACTATTTTGCTCGTTCTCCATAATATGCGCATGAAAAAGGGCAACCAAATAATATTGGTTACCCTTTAATAATTCAATTTAACCAGGTAGTCAAACCGCCCAGATCAAGCCCAGGCAAAGCCCGGTTAGCTCAGGTTCATTGTCATGAGGAACTCGGCATTGCTGCTGGTCTTTTTCAACCTGGTCTTGAGCAATTCTACGCTTTCGACCGGATTCATATCGCTGAGAATCTTACGCAGACGATAAGAGAGTTCTAGTTCTTTCGGATCCATGAGCAATTCTTCCTTACGGGTACCACTGCGGCTGATATCAATAGCCGGCCAGGTACGACGCTCAACCAGACGACGGTCAAGATGCAGTTCCATATTACCGGTACCTTTGAACTCTTCGAAAATAACTTCGTCCATCTTTGATCCGGTATCAACCAGGGCAGTTGCCAGGATAGTCAGCGAACCACCCTCTTCGATGTTACGGGCAGCACCGAAGAATTTCTTAGGCTTCTGCAGGGCGTTAGCATCAACACCACCGGTAAGAATCTTACCAGAGTGAGGCATCTCAGTATTGTATGCACGAGCCAGACGTGTGATAGAGTCAAGCACGATAATAACATCGCGACCGAACTCGACCATTCTCTTGGCCTTTTCGATTACCATCTCGGCAACCTGAACGTGACGGCTGGCAGGTTCGTCAAAACAACTGCTGACAACTTCCACGTCTTCACCGGTAGCACGTTTCATTTCTGTTACTTCTTCAGGACGCTCATCAATAAGAAGAACAATCAGATGAACTTCTTTATGATTCTGTGCGATTGAATTTGTAATCTTCTGGAGCAGAACTGTTTTACCGGTACGAGGCGGAGCAACGATCAGACCACGCTGACCTTTACCAATAGGAGTCACCAGGTCAACAATACGCATATTCAATTCGTTTGAAGATGTCTCCAATACCAGTCTCTCTTCCGGATGGAGCGGGGTAAGATCTTCAAAGACAGTCTTTTCTGTCAACGCTTCCGGATCTTCATAGTTCACCGCTTCAACACGCAGCAAAGCAAAATACTTTTCTGATTCCTTCGGCGGCCTGATCGCACCGGCAACAATATTACCATTACGCAAACCAAAACGACGAATCTGAGACGGCGACACATAAATGTCATCAGGACACGGCACATAATTATAGTCAGGAGTACGCAGAAAACCATAACCATCCGGCAGCAGCTCCAATACACCTTCACCATACATCAGACCGTTCATACGAATACGGTTACGAACGATCATAAAGATAAGGTCCTGCTTCTTCAACCCGGCATACTCGTCGAGCCCTTCAGATTTTGCAATTTCACGAAGCTCTTCAACTTCCATCTTTTGCAGCTCTTTAATATGCAGATTACTCTTCTTGGCCTCTTCATACCGTTCATAAGTTTCGGTGTCATATTCCATCAAAGACTTGAACTTTGACGGATCTTCATCGGCACCACTTCTATTATTGTTTCTATTATTGTTCCTGTTATTATTGTTCGAACCGGATTTCTTTTTGTTATTTTTTGACCTCCCGTTAGAACCATTATTTTTATTCTTGTTGTTATTGTTATTATTATTGTTATTGTAATGCTGTTTTCTCTGCTGCTGTTTCTGCTTCTCAGCCTCGATAGCATTCTCTTCAAAATCGTTATCAAATTCTGACTCCAGATTGCTGTCAGCAGCTGACTTTTTATTAGCAGCTGTTTTCTTTTTTGCAGTCTTCTTTTTTGTTGCTTTGCTGCTCTCAGCTTCAAGTTCTTTATCAAAGTCGTCAAATAGCTCTTCTTGCTCAACTGATTCATCAGCGGCTTTGCTAGTTGTTTTTTTGGCTCTTGCCATGTCATACAACTCCTGTATAAGTAAACAATATAATATAAGCCTTTACATACGAGATACATACGCTCGCAGTAAAAACGTTCTGCATTCTTATTTATTTTGGAAGTCCTGCAGTTACGATATGTAATTAACCGTTGAGTTTTTTCTCAATGGAAAATTTTGATTTGTAAAGACAATAATACCTGGCTTTCAGAAATTTATAATCAGGAATCATCCATGACACAAAAATAATTTCTAAGCCCCGGCGGCAATCACAATATTTAGGTATTATTATCCTGCCTTTGATGTGACCGGCATATTATATATATCAAATCAAAAAAAATAGAGATATTATCTTATGCAGGCCTGCTATATGGAAACAATCTCTGATATCTGTTAAAGCATTTCGGGAAAAATACGCTCAATCTGTAAGCGCAAATTGGAAATATCAGAACTGTTTTCGACTATATAATCGGAGATTTTCTCCTTCTTGTCCAGTAAAATCTGCGAATTTTCTATATTTTTTATGAAATTTTCGTCCCAATTCCGGGTATTTTTCAGTCTGGAACGTCTGACACAATCATGAACTTTAACAAAGACCAGAATATCACACTTATTCTCCCAGCCAACCTCCATTAGCAGCGGCACATCAAAAATAATTGCTTTTACCTGGCCTGATCGCTCAAAGTTTTCTACCTGCTTTTCCATAAGCTTAAAAATCTCCGGATGCACTATCTCCACCAGAGTATTTAAGCTATTAGTACCCGAAAAAACCACTTTCCCAAGGATTCCGCGGTCGATCTTACCATCTAAACCCACTACCTGACTACCCCATATTTCGACTATCCGGGCTATAATATCATCTCTTTCAAGCACCTGGTGATTAAGTTTATCGGCATTTATTATGCCGCAACCCTGCTCGGCAAAAACCTCTGCAACCGTACTTTTTCCGGAACCTGGTCCGCCCAGTATTCCTATTTTTTTAAGCTTAACTGACATAAATTTAATATTTCTAATAACTCGTGTAAATAGTCGGCACTATAAATATATACAAGGCTTATACCTGTACTAAGCCACATGTAATAAAATGACAATAATAAGGTTAAAATATTTTAACTGTAAGCTGCCAAGGTTGTATGATTATACTGGAAATCCGGGTTGAATCATAATATACTGGTCGGGTTGTCATTTTATGTATGTTAGCCAGTCTGTTATTATTTTCATTCAAAGATAAACATCTGGCAGCAAAGCATATATTGTAACCACCACAAAAAAAGTCGTCAACTTCAAGATATACAGAAAATGAGGATAGCATGCAAGACCATCACAGCCAGACAAAACAATTGCTGGAGAATATCGAGCAGCTTATCGAAGCAAAAGACTTTGAGCAGCTTAAAGAACTGCTTAGCGTCTCAAGAACCTCAGAAGTAGCTGAAGTTGTTGAAGTACTGGACGAAATCGCCCGCCAGGTACTGTTTGACCTGTTGGAGCCAAAAGATGCCGGTGAAGTTCTGGAGAAAATCGACGAAGCAACCCTAAGCGAAGTAGTCGAGGATATGACCGGAGAAGAACTCGGCGAGATGCTGTCTTCTCTGCCTCCGGATGAAGTAGCTGACGTTATTGCAGAGTTCAGTGACCAACAGGCTGAAAAGGTCCTGGAGCATATCGGCGAAATAGATTCCGAACAAATCGAAAAACTGCTTAGCTACCAGGAAGACTCTGCCGGTGGTATTATGACACCGGAAGTAGTCAAGGTCCAAATCGACCAGACTATCAGAGACGCAATAAGGGCGTATCGGGAAGCTGACCATGACGAACATTTTTTCAACGTTTTTGTTGTTGATTCAGAAGATAAGCTTTTAGGATCAATTGACATTCATACCCTGCTAAAATACCCGCGTAAAACTGATATAAAAGATATTATTGATGACGAGATACCTTTTATCCATCTCAGTGACGACCAGGAAGTAATTGCAAATACATTCCGTAAAAACGACCTGGTATCTGCACCTGTTGTAGATGACAACGGCATACTGGTCGGTAGAATTACTGTTGACGATATTGTTGACGTTATGGATGAGGAAGCAGAAGAAGACGTTTTGAAAATGGCCGGTACTCACCCGGACGAACTTGACACTCATAAGTCACTCAAAATTGCCTTAGTACGCCTGCCCTGGCTGCTTATCTGTATGAGCGGATCGATGCTGTCTGCTATCGTTCTATATAAATTCTTCGCAAATAAATATGCTTCACTATCAAATCCAGAAATATGGAAACATATAATCACTTTTGTTCCTGCCGTTACAGCTATGGGCGGCAACAGCGGCATGCAGACATCAACAGTAGTTGTTCGCGGTCTGGCAACCGGTGACCTGGCCGCTCTTGACCTGATACAGGTATTGCAGCGTGAAATAAAGGCGTCTCTTATCGTTGCTCTCATTTGTGCTCTCGTTTCCAGCACGGTTGCCCTGACAGGACTCAGCATTTTTGAAGATGCCAATTTCAAAGATGTAGTAACAATAGCTTTATCAGTAGGACTGGCAATGTTTAGTGCCGTCTCGCTGTCAACATTATTGGGACTGTTTCTGCCTTACTTCTTCAGGAAGGTAGGCATAGACCCGGCAATAAGTTCAGGCCCGCTTATCACAACAGCCAACGATATTTTAAGCTTTATGGTATATTTTGCTCTCGGATTACTGCTGTTAAACGTTTTAAGTTAAACTTAACTATCGCATATATTTACATACCAGACAATACCATTTGCCTGATTCTCCCTAATATCGCTATAATCTAGTAGAACTATATGTAAGGAGAAGCGGCCATGAAAAAAAGAATTATTACTATATTTTCCGCACTTGCTATCATACTGCTGATATCCATAATAGCAGTCAGCAAAGAAAACAATAAAACAAATAAAAAGCAACAAAATCAATTTAGTATCGAGAAGCTTATGTCTTATAGAGAACTAACACCGGAAGAACAATATGTAATTATCAACAAGGGAACAGAAAAACCGTTTACCGGCAAGTTTAACGATCATAATGAAAAAGGTGTTTATACCTGTCGGCAATGCGGAACAGCTCTGTATATATCTGACAGCAAATTCAAAAGCGAATGCGGCTGGCCCAGCTTCGACGATTCGATCCCGGACAAGGTACTTGAGCAGCCGGACGCGGACGGATATCGTGTTGAAATCCTGTGCAACAATTGCAAAGGGCATCTTGGCCACGTTTTTCGCGGGGAAGGATTTACCCAAAAAAACACGCGACATTGTGTAAACTCAATTTCAATGGATTTCATTCCGGAAAGCAAGTATGAGAAAGCAGTTTTTGCTTCCGGGTGCTTCTGGGGCGTTCAATACCAGCTGCAAAAGATGAAAGGCATTATATATTCCATCGTCGGTTATACCGGTGGTAATATAGCGAACCCTACTTATAAACAAGTTTGCACCGGACTAACCGGTCATGCCGAGGCTATTGAAATAGCTTTCGACCCCAACCAGCTAAACTACGAAGAGCTGGCTAAGATGTATTTTGAAACCCATGATCCTACCCAGGTTAACGGCCAGGGGCCGGATATCGGCGAACAATACAGATCGGAAATCTTCTATACCAGTGAAAATCAAAAAGAAACAGCCGAAAACCTAATTCGAGTCCTCAGAGATAAAGGGCTTAATGTTGTTACCAGGTTAACCCCGGCAACAACTTTCTGGCCTGCCGAAGACTATCACCAGAATTACTACATAAAAACCGGCAAACAGCCGTACTGCCACGCCTACCAGAAAAGATTTGACGATAAAGATTAAACCGGATTGCACAGTTTTTTGTGCCGGCATTCTATTTTTATTCCAATTTTCATCCAATCAGTCTGACTGTATGCCTAAAAATCCTATAACTAATTGATCTTATATCATTTGGATCAAGATAATATTGATAAAGATAGTTGATGTGGCCTTTTATCTAATCTATAATGTTTCCAAATAAATCTTGTAAACCAACAGGCAATATTTAGAAAGGATTAGGCCATGAGATCATCACTACTAAAAATCTTTATCGTAATTATCTTACAATTCACAGTATTAACCCATGCCAAAGATATAGTTACAAAATCACCAGATGGGAAACTATCCTTTATTGTAAACTATCAGGACAATTCCCTGACCTACAGCATCAAAGCTGATGGGAAAATGGTAATAGAAAACAGTCCGATTTCTATTACTATCGACGGGCAGCAATACCCAGATAAAGATATCGCCGGCATCGACAGTAAAGTTATCAACCAGTCTGTAACCCCAACCTTAAAAACCATATGCGACCAGGTTCAGGTCAACTGCAATGAAACAAAAATCTTATTCGGCCGACAAATATCTTTATGTATTCAGGCTTACAATGACGGCGTTGCGTATCGCTGGGAAAGCAGCCTGAAAAGACAAAAAGTCAAAGTCAATGCCGAAGACATTGCAATGTACTTCTCAGACGATTATAAGGTATATTATCCCGTTCCAAACGGAAAAGACTTTTTCTCTCACCAGGAATGTAATTTCGAATACAAAAAACTTTCGGAACTGAATTATTCAAATAATATTGCAAGCACTCCGGTTCTGGTTGAACTTGGCAAAAGATACCTGCTCATCACCGATGTTAATGTCGAAGAATACCCCGGTCTTTGGCTCAAGCCGGGCGAAGGTAATGTAATAAACTCCATATTTCCATACTATCCGGAAGAGGTAAAACTCGAAGGCGACCGAAACGATAAGGTAGCCAAAACATACAACTACCTTGCCGACACTTCCGGAACAAGAAGTTTTCCGTGGCGGGCATTTGTTATCGCCGAACCTAAAAACATGCTGACATCTACCATGCTGTTTTCGCTGGCAGACCCTTGCAGGCTGGGAGATACTTCATGGATCAAGCCTGGCAAAGTGGCATGGGACTGGTGGAATTGCTGGAACATAACCGATGTCGATTTCAAGGCAGGCGTAAACCAGGACACATACAAAAACTATATTGATTTCGCATCAGCAAACGGTCTTCAATATATTATCCTGGACGAAGGATGGAGCGTAAGAGGACCTGAAACACTACTGGAAGTTGTACCATCACTTGACATTGCCAAACTAGTGGAATACGGTAACTCTAAAAACGTCGGCGTTATCCTGTGGATGACTTCAGCGGCCCTGCAGCGTAGTTTCGACAAGGCATTCAAACAATTCGACGAATGGGGCATAGTAGGGCTAAAAGTAGATTTCATGCAGAGAGATGACCAGGCGATGATGGATTTCTGCCAGAAAGTTGCCGTTGAAGCAGCGAAACACAAATTGTTAGTCGATTTCCACGGCGGGTCAAAACCAACCGGACTGCAGCGAACTTACCCCAATGTAATCAACCATGAATCAGTGCTGGGTATGGAACAGAGTAAATGGTGCGACCTTGCTTCACCGGACATGGCTGTTCTGCTGCCGTTCAACCGGATGATGGCAGGTCCGATGGACTATACTCCGGGAGCGATGGACAACTACACAAAATCTACTTTTAAGCCGATACACGCAAACCCCGGCAGCCAGGGCACTCGCTGTCAGCAGCTGGCAATGTACGTTGTTTACCTGGCACCTCTCCAGATGCTTGCTGACACTCCAACCAAATATCGCAAAAACCCTGACAGTATGATATTCCTTCGTGAAGTGCCGACAACCTGGAACCAGACAGTAGTACTGGAAGCAGAAGTTGGCAAAACAGTTGCTGTTGCCAGACGCCATAATGATAAATGGTTCCTGGGTGCTATGACAAACTGGGATAGTCGCGAGCTGAATCTGCCGCTTGATTTTCTTGGTGATGGCACTTACCGGCTAAGATATTGGGCAGACGGGCCAAACGCCAACGAAGATGCTACAGATAACGTTATGGACACAATCGAAGTCAATCGAAAAACTAAACTCGATATTAAACTGGCTTGCGGTGGCGGATATGCAGCCATAATTGAGCCTGTCAAATAACAATGGATATGCACACAATATACAATTATATAGAAGGTGTTGTCTGGCAGATAATAGCTATGGCAACCCTTCTTTTATTTTACCGCAAAAGTATCCCGGATGCCCTGCTGCTGATGGTGTCCTTTATTATATTTGGCATATCTGATTTCATCGAGGTTCAGACCGGTGCCTGGTGGCGGCCATGGTGGCTGCTGGTTATGAAAGGACTTTGCCTGGTCGGAATCGCCTTTGCCATATACAGATTAAAAAAACAGAATTCGGGAAAAATCGAATAACCATATCATCGGAAAATTATTCTGAACAGCTCCAGGTATGCATTCCCCCAGGCTCCATCTCGAAAAAACTGAACCTGTGAATTTGGATCACCTATAAATGGTCTCAGAACCCACCCCATCTGAACACCAACGAATCCATATATGATTATCCAGAATCTCAGCAATTTCAGGTGTACCGGATTAGACTCAACCAGAGGGCGATAAAATCTTTTCAGTACAAGCTGCGAGCTGCCTGCGGCAAACGAAAACATTATAAAGTTTACAAGTATTGCCGTTCTATAGTTATCAAATGAGATATACCATAATGCTGTTAATGGCGAGAGTGACATAAGAATGATTGTAACACATGCCTGGGTTGCCAGCAGGCTGCGGAGTACTTTTTTGAAATCATCTCGCAAACCATAGAGTGTATTAAGAACATAAAAAAATGGTAAACTAAGACCAAAAGTTACCATTAAAAGCATTGGTACCTTGACCGCTGAAAAAATAACCTGAAAAAAACGGTCGCCGAATATCCCGGCAAAACTTCCCATTACACTGCCATAAAACATCCCTGACATGCACAACACTTTTGCCAGATTAATCAGAGTTTGTCTCGTCGAACCAGACTCAAGTACTTCAGGTTTTGCCCGTATTATATTGTCGGCTAACTTTATCAGCAACCATTTTCTCCTGTACTCAACGATATATTATCCGCCAAGTAAATTCATTAATGAATTTAATACCGCCATAAAGAAATTACTTTCTCTCGCTCTAAATAATTCAAAATGCGAATGAGGGCTGCCAATAAACGGTCTTAAAACCCAACTCATTTGCGCCCCAACAAGCCCAAACACTACCACCCATATCCGTATTACATTTTTTGCTTTCTTATTTGTCGGACCAAACTTTTCTAATGCACTTAGCTTATTTGATTTCTTACCGGTTTTATCTTTATCTGTCTCATTGTCTTCGTACACTTCATTTACTACTAACCCGGCCGGCAGTAATAAATCCTGTGCTAAAATCAGTCTATGCAGCGTCCTTAGTAAAAAAGCCAAAGCCAGAAAACCACCAACACTGCAAACAACAACATTAAGCAACAGGATAAAATGATAGCTGGTGGTGCATAATGAAAAGAAAATAACTATAGGTCCTAATGACGCCAGTATGGTCAACATAATTGCAATAGAACTTACCAGGAGTTTCAGCACCGATAGGAAATTTAATCTCGAACCTACCAATGCATTAAAAACATACAGTGACGGTAAGGTAATAAATAATGTTAGAACAAATAATAATGGGAATTTTATTATACTGGCAAAAAGCTGTTTCCAGGCATCACCCATTGTTATTACGGCATCTTCCCCTAAAGGATGTAATAGGTTAAATGACCCGATGCATATGCCATAAAGTACTCCTAGAAGAACCATAACAACAATCAGGTTTTTGATTGGTAATTCTATCTCCCCTTTTTCTAATGATGAGATCTGGGTTGCATCGCCACTGAGAATCTGATCCAGCTGACCGAAAGCATCTCGATAGTTAAAACCTGTTACCGATTTCTTTACCCTGTCCCAAATCATATCATTTCCTTCCATCCGGCAATATGCCGTGACTGTTTAATTATAGTAACTTCAACCCTTAAGGGTGTCCCTGAAAGAAACTAATTCAACTCGAATAGATGTTATGGAATTTTACGCCGTACACCTATAAGGGGTTTTAATTAATATTTATATTTCATTGACAATTTTGCCCAGGATTAAATAAGTTCAATATTTACAATAAGTTAAACATGTTACTTTTTAATTTATTTTTATATCATGCCCATATGCCCCAAACAGGACGCCTTTGAATCAATATCAGCGAATATGCTTTACTCTTATTTTATCATAAGCACAATTATGTTTTTAGTATAGGTGGAATAAACTATATAAACAGGCATAGTTGTATAAAAGATTATAATATATGACATTGCAGATTTGGCAGAATTGAAAAACACATCCGTACTCATTTTTTCTTCTACATATGAATTTGACTATATTCTGCAAGCTCCATATAGTTTTAATTATTGTGGCTGTTTTTCCTCAGCAGCCAGTCAGAGTGATTTTATGTGTTGATTCTACCTGAATGACTATCAGCAAATATTTGATGTTATATTAGATACCCTTCTGGTTTTTTAGGGGGTCAAAAATCAGGAAAGGGAGGATAACTTTACTGACCTCGTTTGAAAGGGAAGAATATATGTATAAAAGAATTTTTGTTGCAGGGGTTTTAATCTTTGTCCTTGCAGTAGCTTCGCAGGCTAATATTATTCAAACTGAATATTATAACGGCCATACTTATTATTTGCTCGAACAATCTACCTGGACAGATGCCGAAGCTGAAGCTGTCACCCTGGGCGGCCATCTGGCAACTATTAATGATGCCGGTGAAGATGCCTGGGTATTTAATTCATTTGCCCAAACAGTAGTAGATCGGCTTACAGCTGCAAACGGAGATGCCGATTTCGGTTCGCTTTGGATTGGATATCAGAACCTGGACTACGCTACTGACCCGGATAATATCTGGGAATGGATCAGCGGAGAAAGCAGCAGCTATACCAACTGGCTTAACGGTCAACCGACAAACTCAGCCTGGGATATCTATGCTGAAAGTGTTTGTGGAGTATTCGTTAGCGATTGGTATCAAGCTGGAGCTAGTGGCATGTGGCATGATATCGTTAATCCGCCTGCTTCCGGCGTATATGATTATGCTTATGGGGTAGTGGAAGTTAGCAGCATTGCTGTACCAGCACCGGGGGCATTATTGTTAGCCGGTATTGGAACAAGGCTGGCTGGCAGATTTAGGAGAATGGGAAAATAACCAGTATTTTTTAATAATGTATTGCATGGGTTATCTCTGATAGCTCATGCATTTTTTATCTACACATTGCAACAAGCCAATACATTTCAAGAAGCAGGCTCTGTTTTTCTTTGATACTAAGCTACCAGTGTCTCTTTCATTTCCTTCCACTCTTCTGACATCTTGGACTTCATCCTAAGCAGCTCTGCTTCTGTCAGTCCGTAATGTGAAGATCGTTTTGGAAACAGTTCTTCGATCTCCGGCTTATAGCTGTCCAGGTTACCAAACATATGATTTGCCAGTGCATTTCCACAGCGGATAATAAACCGGGCTTTCTGCAACTGTTCCAGTTCCATTTTCGCCAGGCTGTCATCCGGAAACCTGTCAGGATGGTAATATAAATTCTTTATCACCATTGCCGCACTTTCAGGAAACCCGCTCTTTAGGAGCATAAGCCTGCCAAGCTCGCAATGATTTATACCAAAACCAAGCCGCTCGGCCTCTGCCAGAACACGCCATGAACCTTTACCATACTTTTCCAGCAACTTACTGTAATGTTGCGGATAATGATATGCGAATGCCAATTGCCCACCGTGAGCAACAAACCCCAGCAGGTACATTTCATCATCAGAAAATATACAATCACTGAATATATCCATCTGGCGAATATTTTTTGCAGTTATTGCCCTGGCAAGCGCCAACTGAGAAAACCTGTTATAACAAAATGTCGCACAGCTGAAATTACCTTTACGAAATATTCCGTTAACCGCCAGCTGCTTTAGTGTTTTTTCTGATATATGAACCAGATGATGAAACTTGACATCTTCCGGATTTACTACCTTATCGACAAAACCATAAATCGGACTTCTAAGCAGCTTGCACAACTGAAGTGTCATTACATTATCACTCTGGATGATTTCCAGGATATCCTTGTAGCTCTCACGATCCTTAACAGCATTGTACAATCTTAAGCCTGCCTGGTAATTTACCGGAAGCTCATCCACATCGGCAAGCAGCCCATAGTCAACCCAGTCTTTATGATTATCAACCAGAGGAATAGTTTTGATCGGACGTGCCAGATCTGCTGAAAGAAACTCAGCAATATCTGTTATTGTCGACTTGCAACTGCCCGTTTTCTGCTTTTGTTCTTCAAGAAGATTATAAATAGTAGATAGAACTTGTTTGGTATATTTATCCATGAGGGTTCCTGCTTGTTCTGGCAAAATGGCATTAAGATTAAATGCTGTTACTTAATCTTAAATCGGACAATTCTATCTATGAATACTAATATTTAAAATACAGAAAGTAAAATTAGGTAATTTATAACTTATAACAGCTGTAATTATTGGACCATTACACAGAAAATAGTTATTTTCCGCCAGAATATCGGACCTTATCTCATAAAAAAACTCCGCTGCGGCTATTCACAACGGAGTTGAATTTTTCATTTGATGAGATTATAAATCTATCAACTGTTCTTTGTATAGTTCAGCTTACCACCGGCCATCAGGATCTCACGATCACGGTCGCTGAGTTCAAGCTTACATTCAAACTCGAAATTTGAAGTTATATTTTTGATCATAAATGTGCCTTTAGACTTGATCGCTTCGGCAAAACCTTTGACTGACAGCTTATCGCCCTGCTTTATCTTATCATAATCAGCCGGATTGACAAAAGCTGCCGGGCAAATCGCGAAGTTCACCAGGTTAGCACGATGGATACGTTCCATTGTCTTGGCAATTACCAGCTTCACACCCAGGTACATCGGACATAACGCGGCATGCTCCCGGCTGGAACCCTGGCCGTAACTGCTACCGGCAACTATCACACCACCAACACCCTGGCTCTTCGCTTCCAGTGCACGATCGGCAAAAGTCGGTTTGCCTTCTTCACTGAAACAATTAAATACATACTTCGCATATTCAGGAACATTCGAACGATATTTCAATAGTGAACCGGCAGGCATAATATGATCTGTCGTAATCTTATCACCACAATGCAGCAGAACACTACCGGCAAGATCATCGGCCGGAACTTCAGCCGCAGGCGGAGTTACAATTGAACTGCCGCGAATTACTTCAACATCAGAGCCATCTTCTTCCGGCACATCAATCATATTGTCATAGACCGGAAAATCTCTCAGTTCGGCTATCTCCGGATATTTGACACCAAGTTTTTCGGTCAGTTCACGCGGATCAGATAACTCGCCAGTCAAGGCAGCGGCAACAGCTGTCTCCGGGCTTACCAGATATACCTGATCATTCCTGGTGCCGGAACGTCCCTTGAAGTTCCGGTTGAATGTTCTGACACTTACTACCCCCTCTGCAGGTGATTGCCCCTGTCCGATACATGGTCCGCAGGCGCTTTCGAGTATTCTCGCCCCCGCCAGAATCATTTGCTGCAGAGCACCGTTTCCTGCCAGTATAGACATCACTTGTTTAGAGCCCGGCGCTATGCCGAGTTCTACGCCGCTATGCACTGTCTGGCCTTTAAGAGCTTCCGCTACGATCATTAAATCCTGATAACTGCTGTTTGTGCATGACCCGATTATCACCTGACCGATAGGCTGTTTGCACTCGGCAACCGTTTTTATGTTGTCTGGCGAGCTGGGGGCAGCACATAACGGCTCCAGTTCGCTTAGATTTATCTCTATAACCCTGTCATACTCGGCATCCAGGTCAGCTTCCAACGCCATAAAGTCAGCAGGCCGATCCTGAGCGGCCATAAAGTCAGCTGTTCTTGCATCTGACGGGAACACACTGGTTGTCACACCCAGTTCAGCACCCATATTAGTAATTGTAGCACGCTGAGGAACTGACAAAGTTGCAACGCCAGGCCCGAAATACTCGGCAATACAGCCAACATTACCCTGGGTAGTAAGAATGCTAAGTACTTTCAAGATAACATCTTTTGCTGAAACCCAGGGGGCCAGCTCGCCGGTCAGCTTAATACCAATTACCTTGGGAGCGGTCATATAAAAAGCTCCGCCGCCCATCGCAACGGCAACATCCAAACCACCGGCACCAATTGCTATCGCACCTGCTCCGCCGGCTGTCGGGGTATGACTATCACTGCCAAGCTGGGTAGCACCTGGCTTGGCAAAGCGTTCGAGATGCACCTGATGACAGATTCCATTGCCCGGTCTGCTGTGATATATGCCGTATTTGCGGGCTGCTGATTGTAAATACAGATGGTCAGTATGGTTTTCCGGGCCAAACTGGGCTGTATTATGATCAACATAACTTACTGACAAATCAGTCTTTACTTTATCAATCCCCATAGATTCAAATAGAAGCATAGCAGTTGTGCCAGTCGCATCCTGAGTTATTGTCTGATCAATGCGAATACCAATTTCCTGTCCTTGTTTGAGTTCACCATCAACCAGGTGAGCTTCCAGTATTTTATATGTTAGCGTTTTACCCATTTTAATTTCCTGTATATTAATTAAGTTACAATTAACTATATTATAGTGCTAAGGCATTGGATTATACAGCCATATTAGTTATCTGTCTTTATTTAGCACAAAACGTGTATGATACTTTAGTAAGGTCCGAATTTAAACAATTATTTTGGTCAAAAATAGGGCCTGCCATTAGAGTAAGAAGCCCCAGTTTCGTACTAAAACATTGACTTTTTTTAGCATTTAGTTGCTATAATCATTCAAAGTCAGCAAAAACAGGAATAAATCACAAATTTATTAATATTTGTATATGTTTTTGCCGATTCTTTTGATACCAGCAAAGCAATTAATGCACTAAAAATAGAAACATTAAAATTACATTAGTCTCTTTTTTTTAGATTTTTAACTTGTTTTGTCTGTTTTCTGAGGATAACATAAATTTGAGGAGTTATTTTCAGATTTGGTAGCACCAGAGGCGGACGGAAAGAAAAAGGGAAGTTGGCCCCAAAATATCAGTCAATGACAGTTATACAAAACAATATCCATTACGGAGAAAATGACTTATGAAGATACTGATGCTAGGCTGGGAATTTCCGCCATTCATATCAGGTGGGTTGGGGACAGCCTGCTACGGCCTAACCCGCGCATTGAGCCAGGAAGGTCAGGAGATAGTGTTTGTCCTGCCCCGTCCAGTACCGGCTCAATACTCTTCCCACGTAAAAATGGCAAATTCAGTTGAGAACATTGAAAGATGGTCAGCTGAAGAGTTTTTCTCGGAAAAAGAGATGAAGCATATCAAGGATTTTGAGCATGTCTCTTTTCGGACTATAGATTCAATTATCCAACCTTACCAGGATTCCCAGACATACAGCCATGCCGTACAGAGTAAAAACCGCAAGCTTTTAAATGAAATCATGCGTGAAGCTATGCTGGAACATGGCAGATCATTTACTATTGACACTACTCAAAGCGGCGCCGGCGGCGGTCATTATGAAGGAGATCTGTATAAGGAGATCCAGCGTTATGCACGCCTGGCAACCTTAATTGCTCACCAGGAAGAATTCGACGTTATTCATGCTCATGACTGGATGACTTACCCTGCCGGGCTGGCAGTTGCCGCGGTATCAGGCAAACCGCTGGTAGTTCATATTCATTCAACTGAATTTGACCGCAGCGGCGAGAATGTAAACCAGGTAGTTTATGATATTGAACGTCAGGGACTGCATTGTGCCGATGCGATTATCTCGGTAAGTCAGTTTACCAAAAATATACTACTGAGCAGATACGGTATTGCCGATGAAAAAGTAACAGTAGTATATAATGCTATCGATAAAAGTGGCAAAACAGTTTTCAACGATGTAGAAGCACCGATCAAGTCAGATGAAAAGGTAGTCCTTTTCCTGGGTCGCATCACGATGCAAAAAGGCCCGGATTACTTTATCGCAGCAGCTCGCAAAGTGCTGGAACACATTGAAAATGTAAAATTTGTTATGGCAGGATCGGGCGATATGGCCCGCCGCATGATAGAAATGGCCGCCGAATATGGTATCGGCCATAAGGTATTGTTCACCGGCTTTTTACGCGGAGCAGACGTTGACAGAGTATTTCGTATGGCAGACCTATTTGTTATGCCATCGGTTTCAGAGCCTTTTGGCCTGGTGCCGCTTGAAGCTCTGCGAAATGATGTTCCAGTATTAATAAGTAAACAATCAGGAGTTTCAGAAGTACTCAACCACGTATTGAAGGTTGACTTCTGGGATGTAAACGAAATGGCTAACAAAATAATAGCCGTTTTGCGGCATCCGCCTCTGCAGAGTACCTTACGAGAATATGGCAACTATGAGATGAGGAAGTTCTCGTGGAAACAGTCTGCAGAAAGATGTATTGACGTTTATAATCAGCTAGTGGCAGTAGCACATTAGTATTAAGGAAATAAGAAAAGGAATCATACACCTCTTGCTTGAGAGTCCTAACGCTTGTATGTTTCATGTAACTATTTATACCATGCTCTCGCGGGCTAATTCAACTATGAAGGGTATATAATTATGGCATCAGTTTGTTTTTACTTCCAGGTTCACCAACCATGGAGGCTAAGAAGGTATAGTGTTTTTGACACAGATCACAACTACTTTGACGATTACAAAAATGGCGAGATATGTCGAAAAGTTGCACGTAAGTGCTACCTGCCAGCCAATCGGCTGATGCTGGACCTTATTCGTCGTCACGAAGGCCGGTTTCGTATATCTTACAGTGTAACCGGAACAGCGCTCGACCAGTTCGAGAAATACTGTCCTGAAGTTATGAGTACATTCCACGCCCTGGCAGAAACCGGCTGCGTTGAATTTTTAAACGAGACGTACTATCATAGTCTGTCATTTTTATATTCACGTCAGGAATTTTCAGAACAGGTAGAGCTGCATCGCAAAAAAATGCAGGATTTGTTTGGAGTAACTCCAACAGTTTTCCGCAACACAGAGCTGATTTATAACGATGACCTGGCCTATGTCATGAACGAAAAAGGTTTTAAAGGCATAATTTGTGAAGGCGCCGACCATATAATGGGTTATCGCAGTCCGAACTATGTGTATCATCCACCAGGAAATCCCGGGATCAAGCTTCTCACCAAAAATTATCGCCTGAGCGATGATATTGCGTTCCGATTTTCCAACCGCGACTGGCCGGAATGGCCGCTCAGCTCCGAGAAATTCGCAGACTGGGTTTCGCATGTAAACGGAAACGGCTATACCGTAAACCTGTTTATGGATTATGAGACAATCGGTGAGCATCAGTGGGAAGATACCGGCATATTTGATTTTCTGGATCATCTACCGGAAAAAGTCATGTGGAACCAAGACAATAACTTCAAAACTCCATCAGAAGTTATCGATACCATTGAATCAGTTGGCGATATCCACGTGCCATACATGATCAGCTGGGCCGATATGGAACGTGACCTTTCGGCGTGGCTGGGTAACGCGATGCAGTCAAACTCGTTGCACGAAATATATAAGTTTGAAAACATCGTTAAGAAAACCGAAGATCCTGAGATTATCGAAGACTGGCGTAAGCTGCAAACTTCTGACCACTTCTACTATATGTGTACCAAGTGGTTCTCAGATGGTGACGTGCATAAGTACTTCAACCCGTACGACAGCCCATACGATTCATATATAAACTATATGAATGTACTGGACAACCTGCGTACCCGATGTCGTGCCGCAATCGGCAGCGAAGTTGAAATGCTGGAAGCAAACTAGCTTACCTTCGATCATCTTCAAATAAGATAAATCAAAACCTTCCGAGTTCATCGGGAGGTTTTTTTTATTGCTGCCGAGGCGTGAAGGAAATATTCGGTTTTTATTGAGCGTTGTTTATATTAAAGACGAAGTTTTCGTCGTTGTTATGTTTTAGAGAGAGCTGTATTTTTGCTGGTAATCATTTTTTGTCGGCTCTCTACAATTGGACGGTATGTCAAAAGTGCGCTGATTTTTTGGGCGGGATGGTTGGTTTGGAAGTTTGTAAGGTGTTGGGGGTAAACGGGATAAAATTGTTGGAAATTTTACATTTTCGCGATTTGGTGGTTGTAAAAACGCGGTGATTTTTTCGAGAAAATCAGTGGCCAGGGATCAGGTTTCAGGTGCCAGGGAAGGTTGCTCGCTACCGCTCGCGGCTAATTGATGGGTGACGGAGGGAGTGCGGCATATATACGAAGCAGCGCGGCGGTGGGACGGCGATTAAAAGGGGTACGGATTTTAACGGCGGCGAATTGCGGGCCGCGGACAGTATACGGCGGAACGTTGAATGGGTGCGGCGGTATACGGACGGGAACGAAGCGGAAGCGGGACGAGCTACGCTAAATGAAAAATTAATAATTAAAAGTGAAAAATTAAGGTGTTCGCCTGGCGGCTCACGGCTTGTTTTAAAATAGAACAGATGATAATAGAACAGGGAATCAGCGGCGAGCGGCCAGTAGCCAGTGTCAGGAAATACGTGCTGCGCACTGGGGCACATCATTGGACAAGTCCAATGATGTGAAGGTGTCGCCTAGCGGCGGAGCTAATTTTATATGCTGACGCATAGGTGGGGTGGGTTAACGATAATTCACTAGTGGGTCGGGAAGAGTTGCGGCGTGAAGCGAATTTTTTGGAATTTGTCGTAAGTCGTTTGTTTTGAGAATTGGGCAGACCAGATGCCGCGGAGCGGCATCAAAGTGTAAAGGGTAAAATAAAAAGTGTAAAGGATGTGTCCTGATGTACGTTGACATCAGGAATAATTCGCTATTGCTCACAACTTATTTTAAAGCTTACGCATATGTAGAGTTTTTATCAAAAATGTTTGCACCTGAAGGATGAGAAGAGTTAGAAGAAAGAAGCGAGGAGTGAGAGTTTGGTAATGGTTCGTTCAGGATATGGGTAATGGTTGAGTGCCAAGACACAGGTGAGAGGGAAAAGGTAAAATGGAAGAGTTAAGGGTGGCTGCGCGAGCTTGTTTTATTCACAAGCGGGACGCTTGTGCTACTTTGGAGATTAATTGAGATTGCGGCAGCTTAGGTGTTTGCCTGAAGGCTCAGTGTTTGTTTTAAATTGCTCCGCCGAAAAAAGTAATAAGAAATAAGATAAGGAATGCCGGGGATGGCAACGAATATTAATTATTAATATAACAGATTGGATTATAATTTGTTATAATAAAGTAAAGTATAAGATCAGTCAGTTAGAGTCAATAAAATAAATCTTTTATGAGGAGTGTTAAATTTATGGTCAAGCGAATGTTTATATCTTTATTTTTATGCTGCTTTTGTTGTGTTGTCAATATATGCTCAGGCCAAGATGTGCCCACGGTAAAAACAAAACATTTGCCAAAGACTTATTCTGTAGCAAAAAACCTGCAATCAGCCATCAGTAAAGCTGAACCGGGCGATACTATTCTGGTTGCTGACGGTATTTATAAAAATAGATTCGTTATTTCTAAAGACCTGACATTAAAAGGCAGCTCACCGGATAAAGTTATTTTTACTGCTAATGACAAAAAGGGATTAGGCTGCATTATAATTCAAAATGGAGCTAAAGTAACAATTGAAAATATCAGTATCAAAGATGATAGAAATCGCAATGAAAATAAATGCAGTGGAATCAATGCCAAGAACTGTAATATTACTATAAAGAAATGCAATATAAGCGACACATCTCATTGGGGAATCAAAACTAATGATAGTATAGTATTAATTAGCGACTGCAGTATTAGCAATACGGGCCAGCCTGGCATAAATGCTAACGGGGGGACTGTTACAATAAAAGACGTTGTCATGGATAGCTGCTTTGTTAATGGGATACAATTGAATAACATAACATATGACCTAAAACCTAAACCAGACAAACTAAGTTACAATATTTCGAATTGCACAATATCTAATACAGTAGATGGTATTGGGGTATCCGGGAATGCAACCGGCCTTATTTCAGGCTGCAAATTGCTTAAAAATAGTAGAGCCGGTATATTTTTAGTTGTAAGCCTGCAAGACAATGTTATTGAGAATAATGAAATAGCTGACAATGAAACGGGAATACATGTTTATGGTATGAGTGAGAATCCAAAAGATGCTATTATCATAAGAAATAACACTTTGACTAATAATTCGAATGGTATAGTTACAAGAACAGACTCAAAGAAAATCCTGATAACCAGTAATTTCATAGAAGGTTTTGAAGACCCAAATACCGTGATAGCGTCGCCTGTGAATACTGGTGGACCTTCTGTTATTGGTGAGCAAAATGGGATAATGGCAGCAGGTGACGTAGTAATGATAAATAATACGATAACTAATATCTTATATGCTGCAATATTCTGCTATAATGGTAAATATGTTATTTCTGATAATGAATGCACAAACAATTATCATGGTATCAAGCTACTGTGCTCTGATGTTAAAATATCTAACAATAAGCTTCGTAATAGTAAAGGGTGTGGTTTATTTATTGATTACAACGTCAAGGGAACCATAGAGAACAACACCGTATCGAATAGTACTTTTTTCTGTGGTACAGGAATGAACAAGGCGGTGGATGTTCAATATAAGAATAATATAAAAGAAAATGTCGAAAATGAATTTTGGTGGAATGGTCGCAATTCTCCTTATACAATTGCGTTTATAATTAAAGACTTCGAAAAACTTGAGAAAATGGCTTCTGGTTTAAAATGTAAGGAATATGCAAAAGTATGCGAAGGTTCGATGCTGGAAAGCTATTATGTTACAATAGCAAAAATTGCAATTGTCAACAAAAAGTCAGAAGAACTCTTTTTTAATACCATAGCTGAATGGAAAAATGCTAAACCTGATTCTGTGACACCGTATATCCTTGCAGCAGAAGGCTATAAAAATATTGGTTGGAAGGCTCGTGGGAGCAAGTTTGCCAGCGAGGTTCCCCAAGAAGCCTGGCCGATATTCAAGAATAATATAAATAATGCAATCAGTGAACTCAAAGATGGCAAAAAGCATTTAACAGATGATCCGTACTATTATGCTTTGCTGGCATCGACATATATGGCATCCGGATATGACTTTGAGCCAATGCTGAATGAAGCATTCAAGATCAATAAATATTACTTGCCGCTATATTCCAATCATTTATTTTCCTTGTTTCCAAGATGGAATGGTTCTTATTCTCGGTGCAGAGACTTTATGGATAAAGCTATGGAATTAACAAAAGATAAATTCAAAACTGCTATGTACGGTAAACTGGCTATAGAAGTTCTTTGCTGCGGCAAATCTGAAATCGAATATTTCAAATTACCTTATGAAAAAGTCAAACAGGGGATAGAGGATCTACTTGAACAATATCCTAATAACATGTATTATCTTAATGCATTTTGCTACTATGCTTGCTTATATGAAGATAAAGCTAAAGCTAAAGAGTTATTTGATCTAATTGGCAATCAAATGGAACAAACTTTCTGGAGCGACCAGCAAGAGTTCTATCTCAAGCTTTGTTGGGCAAATGATAAAAAACCAATTGGCCTGATAGAGTAGGTTTATTGAACTAAATTTGAATATAGCATGTGATTTATTACCACGATTTTTTCTGAAGTACAACATATGTGATTATTTATAAAACACTTCATCTGGTATCCGATATTCCGGACATTTTCTGGAACGATTATTTAGTCATTCCTGATAAATTAGTTTTTGGATAAATATGATTATTCATTCGGAGTAAAATTTCATTACGGCTGGATATTTTTACATAAAGTCAGCCAGTATTCCATTTTGAGCATCAATTCAGCCAGCGTATGGCAAAATGCCTTGAGTAATTTGCGTAAAGTGTGGCCTGTGGCTATAAAATAAGGAAGAATTTCTTGCTGAAGGTGTGCAGTACTGGTTTATAGCTAATGGTTCGTTCAGGACATAAGTAATAGTTTACCTATTTTATCTTTTTGCTAAATAATAATAGAAATATAAAAATACTGTTAAAAATACTATAATGGTATGGTATAAAATACAGGTGCCCTATAGAAATAAAGAATGTTAATTATAACCATGGAGAGAGAGATGAAGAAGTTTGCGTTATTGACGATTATTAGTATTTTTAACCTGTTCATTGCTGCAGCTGCTGAGGCTGACGTTTATGGCGGTATCGAATTTCCAGAGGGAGCAGTAAGTTTTGCTGATGAAGTAATCCGTTTTGAACCACTATATAACGGTGGTCCGGCACCCACTGAAAATACCAACCCTCAATTGGCACTTGGTGCTCCAGAAGGTCTAGCAGTAAACAGATGCACCTCGCTTGGCAGGGGCGGCCTTATCGAGTTGGCCTTTACTAATAATGTTCTAATTAACAGTGGCAACTCAGACCATGACCTCCATATTTTTGAGATTGGTGCTGATGTGGAAGATACATATGTTGCAATCAGGCCGACAGCAGAAACAGCTCAATTGCTAGGTGCACAATATGATGCCAATAATGACGGTTTCTATGAAATAGGTAAGGTTTACGGTTCGACAGCATCTATAGATATTGATTCTGTTTTTACAGGTTTTGGACCAGGTCAGCTGGTATTTGATGCCGTTCAGCTTATAGATGATTATAATGAGGGTAACTCATCAGGAAGCACAGTTGGAGCCGATATTGATGCCGTTGGCGCAATTGGCACATTTAACCTATGCCGCTATTACCTGGTTGGTGATATCAATTTTGACTGTAGTGTCGACCTGGTTGACTTTGCCCTTATGGCAGCTAACTGGCTGGTAGATTGCAATGCAGATTCCAGTGATCCTACATGTATACCGGTAGAATAAAATAGTCAGAAATTTGCCTTAGGTATAATCTCAAAAAGGACATATGGCACGTATATGACGCAAGGCAATGCCTCGAAGCAGCTTCTGATGTGTAAGGTGTAAAATAAAAAATGTTGTAACCGTTCACACGGTTACAGTAATAAGATATAAGTAAAAAGAAATAAGCTACGGTTCAGCAGTTTCTTCCGGCTGGAGCAGTTTCATAAACATTTGTGAGTTTTTGTTGCCGAGCTCTCGCAGTTCCAGCAGTTTCTTTCCGGCCAGTTCGGCATTTTTAGTTTGAAGAGCATCGTAAAACTGATTGAACAGCTGCACTCCCTGGTTTGTCACAGCTTCAAACTCTGTCCCTTTTGCTGCCGTCTGCATTTGGGGAAGCAGTTCCAAAATCGGTTTACACATAAGGGTAATCTTTTTCTGGTCAACATCTCTATCCAGATCCAGCCCTTCATCAAAAAGCATCCTACCGAACAGGTCACATGAAGTTCCGATATTGAGGAATCCGTTAAGCAGTTTATTTTTCTGGTCAGATGAATGACTGCTCTCATTACTGTCTGCCGGTTTGTCATTTTGCGGTAGTGCGGCGTTTTCGACCAGTTCCTCCAGCATCGGTCCGGCCTCATTGATCGCATTCATCAGAGCCGTGGCGGTTTCAATATCATTGTCCTTAAGTGATTTGATAATCTGGCAAACCTGGTCGATAGCCATACCAATCGGCACCTCGGCTTTCGAACCTTTCAGCTTAGCATGGAACAGCTCCAGCTGCGGCAGAGCCGTTTCGATGACTTTCAAAGCCGTTTCGGGCTTGTTATTTCTTATCGCTTCATAAGATGAGCTGAACATTCCGTATAGCGGGGCCATCATATCTGCGGCACCAGCCGGATCGGGATCGACAGAGGGTATTTCATTGACCGGGGGCATGCCCTTTTTGAGCTGTGCTGCAAGTTCTCTGGCTTTGTCGATACTGAAGCTGCCGGTGATAATCGCCCGGTCTCTAATAGCAGACCTAATAGTAGGCGCACTAAATATCTTGCCGTCTATGCATATTGCCAACGGCTTGTCAACATTGCTCTTTGTCAAAGCATAGAATTGTTCACTGCCATAGCTGTCAAATCCTACACTTATTGCCGGTTTGCCAAATTGATCTTTATCTAAATTGCAGCTTTTCAGCCCCCACGAACCATCAGCAGCCATTGCTTCACCTGGCCTGGTACTGACAAGCAGGTAAGTGGTATCATGGTCAACAATATAACCCTGGTTACCAATCGATATAGCTTTATCACTTACCGCCATCCACATATACCCATCAACTTTAATTTCAAGGCTGAGCTTACCATAATCCAGCCTTAACTTCCTGTCAGCTACAATCCTGAATTCGAGTTTGCTTATGCCGGAATTATTTTCCGCTGCCTTTGTTTTTGAGGCATTTGCAACCAGCCCCGGCTCTTTACCTTCTGCTGGTTGTCCAGGCAATAGAGATACGTTTTTGAAGGTTACATACCTGCGCAGCCTGGCCTGCAAACTGAAACCTCTAATTTCATCGAGTTTCATGTTAAATGTTGCGTGACATGTTCGAATATCATTATCCAGGTTCAGATAATGTTCAGGGTTATGCACTTTGCCATCTTTGCCATGGGCGATGATGCGGCATACATAATCCTTATCGAGCAAATGCTTAACCTCTACCCTTGACTTTCCATTGCTTTCTGTCGGCTTCTCGAGCAGTACCGTACGGCGAAAAATATTGTCAGCTGTAGAACCGCTCATTCCAGGCTGACCGGCGCTGGAAGTAATAACCCACGGGCCGACACCAACGCCGACAGTAATATCAGTTGTTATTTCGGTATCTTTGAATTTAATAGTAAAGCCCTGAACCTCACTTAAGATATTTTCATCTCTATTATTATACCTGGGAAAATATGAGGCTCCGTACCCATTAGAAGTTTCACATTCCAGATAAATATCCTCTGCCGGCATGCCATCAACTTTGAACGCAAACACCCGCGACAATTCACCATCTTCGGGATAGCGACCATCATTGCCCGGCCAGCTGTCTGTAACTGCATTATTCAGCAGTGAACCATCCATTGACCACCACTGCTTGCTTTCTACCGGATACTCGGTTATGCCGGCCAGAACTAATTTTGTATCGAGTCCGATATCGGCGACATTACTTTTTGTAATAATAGCTCCAGACGTCGGGCTATCATCCAATAGCTTAACAGAAATATTCGTTTGGCGGCCAGGCTGTAAGGCAATATTGTCAACCTCAACCCAGCTGTAATCTCTTACCTGGAACCGGTATTCTTTAAGATCATCCCTATCAAGATCCTTGAAGTATGCTATGGTCTGCCGCAGCTGATCGTTTCCGGTAGAGCCGCTATAAAATGAGTAGTGCGTATTACCATCGTTATCGATAGCAATTACCCGGAACTGGCACCGGGTTGCTGTGTAAGTTACTTGTATAGCGTGTCCTTTGGGGTCAACCGGCAACTTGCCAAAAGTTGAATACTTACTATTATCAACATGGACAGTATATTTATCATTATCATAGTATCCGTTGTAAATACCAGATAGAATAGTATGCCAGGGCTCAACCGCAAGGCCCAACCTGAGATTTGTCTTTGCCAGGCCGCCCGGCATGGCAACCGCGCCAACATGAATACCATCTTTAAAGTAAGATGGTGTTGTATTAGCACTCGAAGAATATACCATGCCGCCAAAGTTCCATTTGATCAGGCCAAGATCATTAGAATCTACACCACTGACTTTTGTTACCAGCTCAAAGAAATCTTTATTATCAAAATCCCTTTCATCTTTTGGCGTCCAGTCAGCCTTGAAATCGAACGGGGCTATCGGTGAACCATCAATAGCAAAGCATTCGCCGGTTTTCCAGTTGCGTAGACCAAGAAATTCGACAGATGCGCCATAGCCGATATCGGTAATGTATTTACTACCGCTTCCAGAGATTGAACTTATGTCTTTATAACCATCTATTATTGAACCAGCCTTATCAATATTATAAGAAAGCCCAGCGTCTGAATCCTTTTCAATTAGCATTACTGTACCACACGATTCGGAGTTTTCTGAAAATATATCAAATGGTATAGGTTTGCAGCTGCTATAATAATTTATTTCTTCTGTCGGCAAATATAAGGCTAAATGGAGATCCTTGTCTCTCAATTCAGCAATTTCAGCTTCAGATAAATTACAATAGAAATACCCATTGGAAATATATTTACCTACCTCACGAGACGATGTCTCCGGGTAATTGGGATTATAAAGAGAAACATATGGCTTTTGCACCCACCTGTCAAAATAATCTTCCGGTTTATCTTTTACACCCAATCTACCATATATAATCTTAAACTTTCCTGATTCAATATATTCAGCAGAAATATCGATATTAAAGTCTTCATTTGATTTTAGATCAATAATCTGTAATTCAGGAAATCTATACATATCGCCAAATTCCGGATTGAAAATTCTAAACTCATATTTACCTTCTGTTAATCCATTAATTTCAAAACTGCCATCTTTGTTATTTATGTCAGATTTATAGGTATATTGATGTATTTCTTTAGCAGTCTTATCCTGCCAGTCGACAAAATTTCTAATATCAATTCTATATCGATTTACAGGTTTATCGTCTGAACTAATTACCTGCCCCTTAACGGTACAGTTACCTTTGGGAAATTGATCAGTAAATTGAAAATCAACTTTCTTACTACCATTCAAATATTGACCCCTGGCTTTACCGATGAAACGTGAAAATATTACACTATCCTTGTTAGAGTTTTTCCACAAAGCTCCAATTTTATACGGCCATTGAATCTTGTCGTACTTATAGCAGCCATTCTTGTCTGTTTTTATATCTGGAGAATAAATATCACCATTGCAATCTCTTTCTGACCGAATCTGTATTGTAACGCCAGGAATGCCATTGCCTTCTCGATCAATAACAGAACCCTCGACAGTAAAATACTCGCCAGAGTCAGTTGATTCATTTTCTATTACCTTTAACGCAACACCGGTAAATGTTACACTTCGATATGGTCTAACTTGCAACTCGAGCGAATCGATATCTTTCATTGCCAGGTCGAACTGACAGGTTGTTACAACAACCTCACTAAATGACTGAGACAGAGAGGCCGCACCTGACACCATAGCTTTTTGATATCTTGTACCGTCTTTGCCAACAGCTATCAGTCGAACATCTTTGTCCATTATACCATGAGTTAGTGAAACAACCGTGCGGACAGGAGACTTTGTCCATGGTTTGATATCTTTTACCGGCTTTTCTGCCAGAGGCGACAGCCAGACGCCGTCCCGTACACTGCCATCGGTCTTTATAACTATATGTTCAGAATCATTATACTTACCAACTCCAACAGTTTTCCATTCGCCGCAAGCTACAGAAACAGTAAGATCGCATTTTTCCTGCCCCTGGTTGAAGACCTGCCAAAGGGCATAATGGTCATAATTTTCCCCATCAACAGATATTGGACTGAGTGCTGAAAATTCTTTTTTAAGATAAGGTGAAGCCTTAATCTTTACACTGTTATCTTCGGGTAAACCACTTAGCTTTACAGTAAATTCAAATACCGCTCTACCATTTTGGGGCTGATAGGTTCCATCCTGAATATATCGCGGCATCATCTCATCAAGCACTGTCCCATCAGGTGTCCAGCACATATCGGGCTTAGATTGGTTAAGTACACCCAGCAGTTCTACTTTGACACCATTTAGCAATTTATATTTATTAGTCTCAGCCGCTGGAATCAATATTCCACGTTCGTCTGAGGTAAAAAATATATCCGACGGTTTAACATCGTTATCCGAACTGGAATAGACATAAATCACGTCGTCAGCCAGCAAAGGATAGTCTTTGCCATTTTCAGCAAATAATTCTGTCATACTAACTTTTATTATTTCACCTGTTTCATCTTCATTTCGATGTTCTAGTTTGACCATCACTTTATCTGGGTCAACACCATTTGGACCACCTACAGTAGCAATCATTTGCTTGAGAGTGAGTCTGTCATTGGTTATCATATACGGTCCGGGCCTGAGAACCTTGCCCATAACATAGACAACGCCTTTTTTAAGTTTTTTAGATGCGTTTTTGTTTGTTTCCCGGCCCTGCACTTCATCCAGTTCGGGTATAACCAGCTTTAATCCAACCTTGAACTGATCGACACTTCCTATTGTCTGCTTATTGGCTTCGAACAGCATTTCCCAATATTTTCCATCGCCGTAGTATTTTTCTGCGATGCCGTGTAAAGTTTCGCCAGCCTGGACGTTGTGGAATTGTTTATCTGTCAAATCGCTGAATGTGTTTTTGTCATTTAATTCCGTCTTATTATTCCACGGTGCTTTACACCACATTTTTGCGTTTGGGTGATCCTTAATGAACCTGGCATTTTCAAATTGCATGCCTTCTATTTCTTCGCCGCCGAAGCCGAGCAGTTTCCATTGGCCATCTTCTGTCTTGCGTAACGGCCAGATCAGGGAATAGTCCTTGCCAATTCGAATATTGTTTTTTACAAACACTTTTGAGACTGCCATTGCTTCACTGTTGTCCCACATGACAGAGAGGAGTTCAAATTTCCATTTTCGGTTTGCAGACAAAACATCGTTCATTTCGTTTAAGGTATTTTTAGATACGATAGATTTTCTGTCAGGATGAAAAGTATCTCGCACACCTTCAACATCATTAGCTGTACAGCAATTGTACCATTTGACAATAACCTCGGCCATCGGCTTTATTTCTTCGGGCAGCTCCATGGCTGTTGCGGGAGACAGTTCAACGGTTGATATTGCCAAGCCATCGGTTAACGATACCACACCAATAACCACCATTAAAACAGCAACAACCATCGATAATCTCAGCGATCCTTTTCGGTTATTTGCGATCATGGAAATACGATGGCGAAGTTGAGATTTTTCTTCCAGGATACCAGCGAGGCCGGGGGTATATTGCGGCGCGGAAAAATCTTCGAGCAGGCTGACGATGGTCTTGCCGTATTCATTATTTTCGCCAGAATTCATAGCACTGATCGCCAGCTCATCACAGGCGAGTTCTCTATCTGTTCGCATCTTGTAAAAGGCGTACCATACCAGCGGGTTGAACCAGTGGAGAGTCTGGAGCAGGGCAGTCAGCCAGCCGATGTAGATATCGCCGCGTTTGAGATGAGCGAGTTCGTGGAGGAATACATGGCGCAGCTGTTGGCTGGAAAGTTTGCCGATTATGCCTTTGGGCAGCAGCAGCCTGGGCCGTAAAAAGCCGTATAATGCCGGTGATGTTACCCTGTCGGTTTCTACCACAGCGAGGTATGCATGCATCTTCATCTGGGCTTTGCAATCTTCGAGCAGGTCGAGTATCTTACTATCGGTAACCGGTCGCTGTACATGAATTATGCGCCATAATTTATAATTACTTACAAAAACATATATTCCCAGGAGCAGCATTCCGGCAAGCCAGCTAACAGACAAAATCTTATTTACATTTGTCAGATCAAAAACTGATTTCAATTTTTCATCATCATTATTCTCAATTATGACCGGTTTATTTTCGTTTGCGGTGGTGATTTTTGGTTCTGCTGCGTTAACAGGTGCGGCAGTTTGTGCAATTACCGGCTGTGAAATATCATTAAAACTTTCGCCTGAATCAGTAAGAGAAGATTCGTTTTGTGCCGGTAACGGTGATGTCTGTGACGTTTGCTCGTCAAGAGAATCTTTTTTGGTAACGGAATTGGCTACATCTTGCTCTTTGGTAATTTCAATATGTGTACCAGCAGTATTCTGGTTTGGAATAAGATTGAATATACTGAAAGAAGACTGCATAGAGACCGGCATAACCATTTTTACAATTACCAGCATCCACAGAATATAATGCCAGCGTGGAGTGAGTTTTTTGGCCAGAAGAATTTTTACAGCCAGCACAATACAGATTACCACACTAGCCTGTAAGGTAGATTTGACCAGCCACTGAAAAACAGGTGCAATATCATTAATAAAAGATTCCATTTCAGTTCCCTTCTTTCTTTTCCAGAATCTGTTTCAGTTCCTCAATTTCATTTTTACTTAATTTCTGCTCCTCAATAAACGCGGCAAGCATTGGTTTAAGCGCCCCGCCTCGAATTCGGCTTAAAAAAGACTTTGTCTCTTCTCGAATACAGTCTTCTTCGGGCAAAACAGGATAGTACAGATACTGCCGGCCGTCTTTGTCATACCGGACAGCATTTTTACCGACCAGACGATTGATCAATGTACGGATCGTCTTTGGCTTCCAATCCTGCTCGCCTTCAAGCTGTTCAATAATTTCATTTGCAGAAATTGGAGATTTCTCCCATAACACTTTCATAACCTGCCACTCGGCATCCGATATCTTTGGTTTGTTATCCATAATGCTACCTCGATCAGTTAAGATTACACTTGTAATACTAATCAAAGTATTACACATGTAATCCTTAATGTCAAATATATTTTTTGAAAACATATTTAATTTGAAGCCAATATATTTGATTCAGTTTCGTTTGTGGTTGCTGTTTGTATTGGTATCTAATATAATCTGACAGAAAACAGCTATTAAGAGTAAAACTGCCCACCATCTGTTAAATACTGTAAAAGCGATACTTATGGCAAAAACAAAGAAAATACAAGCTGATAAACCTGACAAGCTCTACCCGATTTTCGTTTTGAGCGGTGAAGACAGACGAAGAATGATTGACATCTCTCACTATATAACAGATATGGTAACCGGAGAAGACGATCCGCAATTGGTGGTATCGACTCATGACGGAGAAAAGGCAGCTTTTCCGGAAGTTATTGATGATTTGCAGACGATGCCGTTTTTATCTCAATACCGCCTGGTGATTATTACAGATGCCGATAAATTTGTGTCTGCTTACCGGGATAAACTGGAAACCTACCTGGAAAAACCCTCAGCAACAGGAATTCTGATGCTGCATATGAAGAGTTTTCCGGGTAATACGAGACTTGCCAAAAAGTCAGACAAAATTGGCTGGGTATGTAAGTTTGAAGAACTAACCGAAAAAGAGCTGCCTAAATTCGTTGCCGATTATGCAAAAAAAGAGCATAAGTTAAAAATACAACCATCTATAGCAGAGTTACTTATCGAACTGGTCGGCAATAGTTCAGGTCAGCTGATAAACGAAATCGACAAACTTGCCGCATTTCTGATAGGAAGCGGGAAAACAGAAATAACTGAGGACGAAATCGAGAAGCTGGTCGGAAATAACCGCCAGTATGATGCCTTTAATGTAATAGATGCAATTTCACAGCAAAATACTCCGCTGGCTCTCAACCTGCTAGACCAGATGCTGGCAAAAAATAAGGATGCAGAATTCAGTGCAGTTGGTGCTTTTGCCTGGTATTTTAGAAAATTGTATAAAGCCAGGGTAATGTACAGCCAGAAAATGCCGCCATTTGAAATAACCAGGGCTGCCGGTGTATGGCACAATAAAGAATCATTTATGAAGCTGGTCAGTGTTATGAATGGCGGAAAAATAGCCAATGCGATACAACGACTGACTGAAATCGATTATGCCACTAAATCAGGTGGAGGTACCATAAAGTTTGGACTGGAAAAATTTATCGTGGAATTTTGCAAATAGCCTGATTATATCGTTAACTATTTATATTATAATAGTTTATTTATAGAAATGAGTATTTGATGAAAGTAGTATTAGCAAAGAAAATGGGATTCTGCTTTGGAGTTGAACATGCGATTTCAACCGCAGAAAAAATGCTGGAAGAAGATAAGGTTGTATATTGCCTGGGACATTTGATCCATAATAATGAAGTAGTCGACAGACTATCCGGTAATGGCTTGCGAGTAGTAAATAATCTCCAGGAAGTAGTAGACCGTGAAAAAGAGCTTGCCAGTTCAGGCCAGACAACAGATCCATCGTCGGTAAATGTATTAATCAGAAGCCATGGATGCCGACCAGAACTACTCGATGAGGTGCGTAAACTCGGATTTAACCTTGTCGATGCTACCTGTGTGCTGGTTCAAAGAGTGCAGAACCTGGTGAGAGATTTATTCGAGCAGGGCTATCAGGTTGTGGTTGTTGGCGACCCTAACCACCCCGAGGTACAGGGGGTAGTAGGCTATGCACCAGAAGTTACTGTAGTTGCAGGAGTTAAAGACCTAGAAAAAGCACCGGCCCGCGGAAAAATTGCTATTGTTTCACAAACAACTCATTCTGCAGATGATTTTGGCCAGGTTGTTGGCGATTTAGCCAAAAGGGGCTATGAAGAAATAAAAGTAGTTAACACTATCTGTAAAGAAACCGCTCGCAGGCAAGCTTCAGCGGTAGAACTATGCCACGAAGTAGATGTTATGTTTGTTTTGGGTTCCAGACACAGCGCCAATACAGGCGAACTTGCAGAACTATGCCGAAGACATGACGTTGATACTTATCATCTGCAGGGCTGGAAAGAATTCAAACCGGAATATATCGAGAACAAAAAAATCGCCGGCATTACAGCAGGGGCAAGTACGCCTGATTGGATCATCAGAGAATTTATCGATAACCTGGAAAATCAGTAAAAAAATATTTATTCCCAATTCTAAGATATACATAATTTACATGCCTTATTGTCAATATAGGTAGATTGTAATAGTTGTAACGAGTTTTAATTTTAAATATATTTTTCTAGGTTTTTTTGATTTATTTTGCTATATTAAGTATGAATAGTGGAATTTTCAGGAAAACACTATTCAAATGTATTTTGTATTTGAGAAAACTTTTGATCGCTTTTGGAGATTGCGATCGGAGGAATAGAAAACTTAGCTCTTATAAACTATTGTTTAATAAATATTTATGAGAGTAGGTAGGAAGGACTTGGGAGAGCTATGAAGAAGCTTTTGACCCTTGCTGTTGCTTTAGCAATTTTGAGCAGCAGTGCCATAGCCGGAATGACATCTGGCGGTTGGTGGGATTTTGACAAAACCGTGAATGTATATGAAGGTGTGCCAGAAGGAGCCCTGTACACAGGTGATCCTTATAAAATGCCTGAATATCCATACTACATATCTGAAACTACATATTCTACCGGTAGAACTGATTTAACTTACACTCTCGCAATGGGTATCCATGACGTAAGTGATAATGGATCATATGACACATGGTATGAAGGTGACGGTAAATATTACTCAAACAGTAATATCTCAGATGGTCTGGCTAACTGGAACCTGGATGTATATGTAAACCCAGTTCTTTTCAAATTTGAAGAGCTGACAGGAACTATCAGCTACACCAGTAAAGACGGTTCTGTAACCTGGGTAGATGAAATTGGTTTTTCAATTGAATCACAATATTCAACAGTAGACGGTTCCGGCACCAAGCAGAAATTTGGCTGGCTTAGATGGCTGCAACCACCATATGGTACAGGTTCTGAAAATCCAGTTGATCTGGTTATGGATTCTTCATTATTTGATCCAACGGCAGAAGGAACATATGAGATTTCACTGGATTACGGTTTTTACGGCATCGGAGCATCAAATTCAATTACAGTTGAAGTTGGTGCACTAACATATGGAGAATCAAATACACCTCCAGTCTTGCCGGTTGTTCCTGCCCCAGGTGCAGTATTATTAGCCGGGTTTGGTACCGCATATGTAGGATTTTTGAGAAGAAGAGTGCTTTAGTATTTAATATACTTAATAATAATAAAAGCTGATTGGTTATACTGATCAGCTTTTTTTATTTTAAATAACCATAACTGACCGATGGTTAGTCCGGGTAGATAATTTACTGTCCTGTAAACCGACCATATACACTTATGCCATTTTGTGTTAAGTCGGGTCATGATATTCGCTCGATACAGCCACAGGTATCATAAATGCCGGATTGACAATTTGATATGTTATGTTATACTGTATAATTGCGATTTTGGAGAAGGAAAGCCGATAATTATTAGAAATGTTAACTTATTTTCCCGTAAAGTTTTATAATTATGTCAGAAGAAATCAACGTTTATCAAGTTCCAGAAGAGCTCAAAAAGCGAGCTAAGGAGTATTTTACCAAGGCTGATAAAGTAGCTTATACATTAAACTACGATTATGCCATTGAACTTTACCTGGACGGCATAAGTTTCTGGCCGACAGCTTTACAGGAAGGACATTTCAAGTTACGAGATATAGCTGTAAGGAGAATGGCAGCGGGTGGTAAAAAGTCTGGTTTTGGAGATGGCTCGAAGTATAAAAAAATATCTGGCAAAACTCCGCGTGATGCTATGCTCAAGGCTGAATATTTATTGAGCAAAGAGCCGCTAAACTCAGGCTATATGGCAGATTTTGTCAAAGCTGCATTAGATGCCGGTTTCACTGATGTATGTCATTGGATGGCAGATGTACTATTTGATGCAAATATCAAAAGTACCAAACCAGACGCTAAAGTATATCTGCTTTTAATGGAAATATACGAGAAAATTGAATCTTATAAACGAGCAGTCCAGGCATGTCAGAATGCTGTTATGCTGAAGCCCAAAGATTCTGCATTAAAAGATAAGCTAAGAGATCTCTCTGCTACAGCTACTATGAAGCAGGGTAAATATGACAGTGATGGCGATTTCCGCGAAAGTATAAAAGATCGCGAAGAGCAAGAACAAATTCACGCTGAACAGGAACATATAACAAATGAAAATGTTCAGAAAAGGGCAATTGCAGGCGCGAAGCTGGAATATGATGAAGATCCTACCAACCAGAGAAGCATTGACAAATACGTTACCGCTCTCTGTGCAACTGACGCATATGAGAACGAAAAAATTGCGGTTGCGGTTTTAGAAAAAGCCTATAAAAACACCAGCCAGTTTTATTTCCAGCAGCGAGCTAATGAAATAATCATGCGTCAGCAAAAACGACAGTTGCGTGAATTTCAGGGCCAATACAAATCAGATCCGCAAAATAAAGATAATGCCAGGAAAGTTCGCGAGCAAACCGTGAAAATGCTCGAGTTCGAGCTCAAACATTATGCAGACTGTGTTGAAAATCATCCAACTGACAGGCGATATAAGTTCGAGCTTGGCAAGAGATACCTGAAAGCTAAAAAGCTGGATGAAGCAATTCCACTATTCCAGGATTCTCGTGGTGACCCACGGTTCAGGACACAATCGTTAAGTTATATCGGCCAGTGCTTTTTCTATAAAAAATGGTATATGGATGCTATTGAATCCTTTCAAGAGGCCTTTGAAAACCTCGACAGCAAAGAAAGTGCTATGGCTAAAGAGCTGCTTTATAACCTGGGACGTGCTTTCGAAGCGGACGGTAATGACGCAGATGCACTGGTGAACTATCGGAAAGTTACCCAGCTGGATTATAATTTCCGTGATGCCCGTGACAGAGTGGATGCACTCCGAAAAAAAGAACGGGAACAGGATAACAACTAGTCTTATTCAGAAATCACAAAGTCGTAATTTAAGTTTTTCAAACCGTAAATTACGACTTTTGTTTTGAAACCAATAACAGGAGTATATAGTTATGACAGCCAGACTTATCAAGGGTAAGGAAATTGCTGCTCAGATACGGGAAGAGATTGCACGAGACGTTGAGAAGCTCAAAAATGAAAAAGGTATTGTTCCAGGACTGGTAACTATACTGGTTGGCGAAAATCCAGCATCACAAAGCTACGTGCGTGCCAAGCAAAAGACCGCACATGAATTAGGCTATCATTCTATCCAGGAAAATCTGGATGCTGACATAAGCGAGCAGGAGCTGCTTGATATGATCGCAAAATATAACTCTGACGATAAGATTCACGGGATCCTGGTTCAACTGCCGCTGCCAAAGCATATCGATGAAAATAAGGTTTTATACGCAATTGATCCCGATAAAGACGTTGATGGGTTTCACCCGGTTAATGTCGGCAGAATGGTAATTGGCACACCTGGCTTTTTGCCCTGTACCCCATATGGCATACAGCAGATGCTGGTACGCAGCGGGGTAGAAACCGAAGGTGCAGAAGTTGTAGTTGTCGGACGCAGTAATATCGTTGGCAAACCAATCGCAAATATTATGATCCAGAAAGCACCCGGCGCCAACTCAACAGTAACAATATGTCATACCCGCACAAAAAACATGAAAGCCCATACCTTAAAGGCTGACATTCTCATCGTTGCTGCAGGAGTACCGCAGGCTGTAACCGCTGACATGGTGAAACCCGGTGCGGTTGTAATCGACGTTGGCGTCAATGAAATCGGTCGTACCGCGGAAGGTAAGCGCAAGCTGGTCGGTGATGTGGATTTTGATTCGATCGCGGAAATCGCATCTGCCATAACCCCGGTACCGGGCGGAGTCGGACCGATGACAATTACAATGCTAATGCTTAATACATTGCAGTCGGCACAAATGAAAGCGTAAATATCAAGTTTGGATAACCGGTTCTAAGGATACCGCCATAATACCAGGAATCTATTTCGCTTCATACAGCTGTTGGCATAAAAGCAGGAATCTTGGTATATGGAAGAATCCTTTATAGTTACCGCCTTTACAGGTATGGGTAAGATTGCCCATGCGGTCGCAATAGCCAAAAGCTCCGCCATATTCTTTATCAAAGAATTTGTCAAAAGTATAATCGTGAACCTTTTTGTGCCAGTCAAGCCATTTGGCATCACCGGTTTTCTTATAGGCCAGCAGACAGGCATAAACTGCTTCCGTATGCGGCCACCACAGCTTCATAGAAGATTCCAGCTGAAGAGTAGGCTTGTTTTCGAAATCCATAAAGTAATAAATTCCGCCATATTCTTTATCCCAGCCATATTCCAGAGAGCCTTCAATAATTTCCAACTGCCTTTTTAGAACTTCATTGTCAGGGATATAATCCAGCAGGTGGATAATGAACCATGCGGTCTCAATGGCACTGCCGGGGCAGACAAACCGCCCTTCCGGCCAGTTGGACACATCACTGCCATCGATAGAAGTGTTTTCCATTAGAATACGATGTTCGGGAACAAAATGCGGCTCCAGCATCTGAATAGAGTTTGCCATGACATCCAGGTACGACTGTTTTACTTCTACTGATGCCAGCTCGGCAGCCATGCTGGCCATAACCATAATATCGGCCAGCGTACTCACCTGAGGCAGGTTATCATAAGACGGCCGCCCCAGGCACCCCGGCGATTTCATCCAGCTGTCAATTGTCCAGAACAGCTTCTCAGCTTTTTCGATATATTCACTACTGCCGGTCGCCTTGCCGTATTGCAGATATGCCAGCATACAAAAGACAGCAGAATATGGTTTACGCTGAAAAAAGTACGGCTTGCCGTCACGGGTCAGGCAGAAATAATATTTGCCATCGGGGTCGGTAGCATATTTGTCAATAAAATCCACTCCCAACTTTGCAATGTTGAGAAAGTTTTCGTTCTTTTCATACTCGTTATACAGCTTGGAAAACATCCAGACAGAGCGGCCCATCAGCCAGATATATTTTTTATCGTCGTAAACTGTGCCATCGCGGTCAAGACAGCAGAATGTACCGCCAAATTCATTGTCCGGTGAGTGGTTCAGCCAGAATGGTATTACCGAATTGTCTAGAGTATCTTTGTATATATCGAAATATTTTTTGTCCATGACTAATACCTTACTAAATATTGTCGTTAAATCATTGATATAAAACAGGCGAACTCTAAAAGTACGCTTTCCAGAGCTCGCCTTAGTATAAGGTAGTATCAAGAACGTTTCAATATGTAAACCGGGATTAAATTATTCTATAGAAAAACTTTCTAATCCTTTATATGGTCCATCTTTTCTAATTCGGTTTGCGGAATCGGTTCTTTAGCCTTTGCCTGCCTGATCCACTCCAAGGCCTTTGGCCCTGGGTTATATAGCATCACAAGCTCATCGGTAATATCGACACACTTGCATATGTCGCCGCTATAATTCCATTTGGAAACAATCAAATCCAGCCCTTGATCATTTTTAAGCTTGTCAACACCGCCTGCAACTTTCTCAAGAAGTTCTTCAACCGGAGCCGTGCCGAAACCCTGGTAATGAGCCTGCTGCTGCATCTTTTCCATTTTTTGCTCCAGAGTCTTTGCGGTTTCGCTATCTCCGGCATCTTTTGCAGCTTTATGCTGTCGACTAACCTCTTTCATGTAGTCACCATGCATCGCAGAGTTGTAATAAGCTATCGCGATACAGCGAGAATCATAAATTCCGATACATTTATCCGCTTCTTCATTTTGCAACGCTGTATCCATGCTGCCGACAGATTGATCACTATTACCACAGCCTGCTGCTGTAATAATTGATAAACAAGTGAATGCCAAAACAAATAATTTTTTCATCTCATTGTCCTTTCAAAGTTAAAACTGCCTTAGAGCAATTTACAATAGTGTATATATCAATAGTCTTTAAGCAGATTTATTATCACTGCTTCCTGTAATGAATACTACTGACGAACAAACCCAAACTGCTATAATTATTGCTATTAGTTTCATGATCTTTTCCTTTATATTACCTTATTATTTTACTTTCTAATTTTAAAACGTAGTTACATAATCCCTGTTAAACTTGTAATCATACAATGTGAGATGTCCGCCCCAGCGATGCTGGTCCCAGCGCCACGGTATCTGCTCCAGCTTGCATCTCAGCGACCTGTCCGGTACAGACTTTTCAAGATCGAAACCTATCATTCCTGCTGAGTCTGTTTTTGTGCCATCAACTGTTCCGAATATCCTTGTGCCGATCCCCAGTATCAGCCAGTCGGCGGATGAATATACATTTTTTAATCTTCCATCAATTTTGGCCAGTGCCTCCGTTAAATCATACTCCGGTGATAAAGCTCCATGAACCAGCGTAACATTTCTTACCCTGACATCATGTGGTAGTTTTTCCAGGGCCAATACCGCAAGCCCCGCACCACCGGAATAACCAATCATATCGATCGGTTGCCCGGGATATTGCCTGCTGTATTCTGAAAGTTCATCTGCAAGCCGCTGTGACTGCAATTGTTTATGTTTAGCATTACGCAGGTTTTTCAGCGGCATAAGAGGATTGCCCCAGTTATACCTGTTAATATCACCTTCGTAATTATTTGCCCGCAGAGCTTTCTCGACATCGCCGGTTAGAAATGTCTGGCCCTCTATTCCAGGCACCAGCCACACTGCTCCTTTTTCCGGTTTGCCATGCGACAAACTTGTAGCATTTGAACAACCAGCCAAAAAGAAAGCCAGGCAAAATATTATTATTAGAGTAATAGTTTTCATATGAACCTCTCAATAAGTGTTATGGGTATAAATTTCCATTCTGCTTCAAATCATATCTTATTAGCGACATAATTCTTATTGAACTTATAACCATATATCAAGGCATGGCCGCCCCACCTGCCGGTGGTTAACAGCTGGCCCATATCCCAAGGTACCTGTTTGACCTTAACCCGCATCTGTTCATCCGGCACAGCAGCGTCAAGATCGAAACCGATCATACCAGCCGCCCTGGTATTAACATCGTCCACAGTACCGAAGCTGGAAGTACCAAGCCCAAGAAACAGCCAGTCGGCATCAGAGCAGACATTCTTGAGCTTACCATCTATATGGGAAAGTGCTGCGGTCAGATCGTGTTCAGGTGCTACGGCACTGTGGACAAGGGTTACGTTCCGAACCCGGATATCTTCCGGGAGAGATTCAATTGCTTTTACTATCAACCCGCCACCAGCGGAATAACCCACCAGGTCGATCGGTCGGGAAGGATTTTCTTTATAGATCTTTTCAATTCGTTCTGCAAGTAATTCAGCCTGCTCATTTTTATGATTCTTTTCACGCAGGTTTGTGAAAATCATAAATGGCTTGCCCCAGGTGTGGCGGATAAAACAGCCTTCATAGCCGCTATCACGCAATGCTCTTTCAACACCGCCTAGCAGCCAAGGCTGGCCTGTCATGCCAGGCACAAGAATAGCAGTTCCCTTTTGGCTATTGCCGGGAGAAGCCGGAATACAACAGGTTGCAGAAACATAAACAATCAGGGCAGCCAGAAAGAGAACAATCTTTTTTTTATGTCTTTTAATTTTTACCTTAATCTTCATAGCACTTACCTCATTTCTATAAAACTTATGTATTTCAGTAACCATAAGTAATAAAAGCAAGGACTGTGCCAAAAAAACTTCAACAATAATAACATGCTGTAAAACAAAGACTTACATTGTAAAAAAATATTATTATAATATAGGAGGAAAGCAGTATGTACATTAAAAGAATAGGAGTATACTTTTTTTGTACACGCCTATAATGATTTCTAATTACATATTCAGCTAAATGTCGGTGTTCTCAGAAAGGAATTGTATTTTGTGATATACTATAGCAACTTTGCACACTATTTCTCATTAAATCCGTGTCTTTTTCGATGTGCCTGCATCTCGGGAGTTTGCATCTGCTGTTTGGCTTTTTGATACAAAATCTCTCCATAAAGCTCACGTTCCAAAGCATCGGCTTCTTCGGCAGCAGGCGGCACATAATTATTCCGGGCAAGTGCCAGGGCCTCATCTCGAATAGCAAATAACTCTTCTTTGCTCAAATCCGTCATATTAACAACAAAATCGAGAGCATCACCAAGGGCAAGAACAAATTCCTCCTCAGTAGCATATTGTGATTTGAATTGATCGGTATCCTTGACCTCGTCATACAGCGGAGTACCGGGGTAAGGTGCGGTAAACATCAATGCACCCAGCGGAATATTGATTCTCCTGCAAAATTCTACAGTCTCCATAACTGTATCGCGTGTTTCGCCGGGATAGCCGATCATAAACGATACCGGAGTACGAACCCTTGCCTTGCGTGCGTTTAATATTGCAGCTTCAGCCTGTTCAAGAGATGCGTTTTTACCCATAGCCCGCAAAATTGTTTCCGAGCCGCTCTCGATACCAAAGCTAATTGAAACACAACCGGAAGCTTTCATCCGTTTCATCATATCCAGGTCACAGACAGTAACCCGCCCGGTACAGCTCCATCTAATAGTCTTGCTAAGGCCCTTGTCGTCAAGTAAATCGCAAATTTCAAAAACCCGCTTTTTGTCAATTACAAAGCAGTCATCCTGGAAACTGATAAAATCAATATCATAATCAGATTTCAACTTTTCAATCTCGCTGACAACATGCCGGGCAGACCTGGCACGATATCTCCTGCCAAAAATACGATAACAATACCGGCATGGAAACGGGCACCCGCGAGAACTGATGATATCTATATCCTTACCGACCCCAACCACCGGATTGGCCAGGTATGTATCCATCGGAAACATATCCCAGGCCGGCAGCGGAATCCGGTCCAAATCCTGCACCATAGGCCGTTCAGCAGTACGCACTGCCTGGCCCTCTCGCATAAATGCCAGGCCGGCAATACCGTCAAGCGGCTTATTTTCCAGTAAAGCCGGAATCAATTCCAGAATTGTATCATCTGCCTCTGCCAGGGTAATAACATCCACAGCGAGATTAGCTAAAGCGGTTTCCACAATACTGGTTCCCACTGACCCCCCCAGCATTATTCTGGCATCCGGCAAAATCTGCCTTAAACGATGAGTTATACTTTTTACCCATCCGTAGGTTGTTATCAAACCGCCAAACCCGATAATTTCGGGCGAAAAAGCCTGAATCTGCTCAATAACCTCATCTTCACTTATCCGCAAACCGTTAACATCAATCACTTTTACGTTGTAACCGGCGTCTCTCAGGATTGCTGCAATTATACCCAGACCTGCTGGAAAATTTCTCGGTCTGTCCCATATCCTGATAGGAGGGAATACTAATACTATGTCAACTTTCTTTGACAACTAAACAACCTTTCCTAACTAAGCTAACATGCCTATTTTCTATAAAAGCATTATTGTAAATATTTTATAACCAAATAATACCATTTGGTTTTGCCTTCTCTTAAAACAGATCGTTAGCCTACTATACTTAGTGTTATGCATTTTTACTAATTATGACGATAATTAATATTCTTTTTATAATCCAAAAATATAAAATTATCCATAAAATATTACTTTTCAAGAGCAGATGAACAATATAAAATTTTATTGTATGTAATTTAGCTGTAACCAATATCCAAGTTTCCAATAGGAAACTTTACAGGTAATATTATCAATACAACAACAAAACAAACTAACAGCCGGAGACAAGTCGCCAAAAATTCTCCCGGAAAAGTCTACGTTATAGTTGTTGCAACTACGATAGCTATGATAGGGATAATGTTCGTTTTCATGTATATCGGATATACCATTGCCACAAATTACTCTCCCCTTACTGATGCAATAATCAAAATACAACTTCATAGCAGCCAGGCACATTTATGGCTGGAAGAACATTATATTGGTGATGAAAATGCTTCAATTGAGAATGTTCTGGAATACCTGGATAAAGCTCACTGGTATAACCAGGCCATGCTCAACGGTGGTAAAAATGAAAACACCACAATTAAACCGGCTTCAGATCCGTTATTACGTCAAAAATTAGAATTATTAAACAAAGAACTAAACAATATCATAAATATCACTAATGAGAGAATCCAACAAAAAGACAATTATAACATTGAAAGAAAAATTGACTTTGAACTTGATAAATTGTTCTGGGAATTTTATAGCCGATCAGAGGAAATCGAGAAATTATTAAAAGCAAAAATAAAATCGACCATGGGAAAATTCCACCAGATGCAGATATGCTTTGTCGTAGCATTTATACTATTAGCATTTGCTATTTTCAAAACCATTAAAACTTATGAAGACAAAAAAAAGATTGATCTGCAAAAATTAGAAGATAGAGAAAACCACCTGCGAGCCATCTACCAATCTGTCAGCAGCATAGCCGTTATCCCGGCAAATATGGAAGGGCCTGATACAAAAATTTTAGATTTTAACTCTGGTGCGGAAAGAATGTTTGGCTATAAAAGAGATGAAGTGATCGGTAGAAAAGTCTCAATTTTACATAAACCTACCGATGTGAAAAAGTTTCAGCAGATGCAGGATGATACGAAATCAGAGAAGGGTATATTTGTCGGCGAGTTTGAAATGATAAGAAAGAATGGTGAAATCTTTCCGGCCATCATAACCCTGCATCCTCGTTTTGATGTTAACCAGAATCAAATCGGTGTTACCGGGGTAGTTTCAGATATAACAGAACAGAAAAACTATGAAAAGCAAATTCAGCAATATACAGACGAACTACAATCCATGGTAAATGAAAGAACCGTCGAGCTCGAAGAAAAGAATATCAGGCTGCAGGAAACGTATAACAAATTAAAAAAATCACAGTCACAAATTATACAGTCTGAAAAAATGGCAGCGCTTGGCATGCTGCTGGCCAGTGTTGCACATGAAATTAATAACCCGCTAGGCGCAATTATTAATTCTAATACCATACTAAAAAATACACTTCAATCTGTAATAGATACCCTTCCTGTTGCTTCTAAATATTTCGATAAAAATGACGGACTGGCTTTAGAGCTTCTTAGGGAAACAGCCAAAGACAATCAGTTTATAAGCAGCAGTAAAAAAAGAGAAATAAAGAAGCAGATGCAGGAAACTCTAAGCCAAAAAGTATACGGCGATATCCCTGTAATTATTTACAAACTAATAGATATCGGCATTACCGATGATTATGAAAAATATATTCCCCTGCTAAACTCAGAATACGGCATGGAACTGCTTGACCTTGCACATACAATATCCCTTATCTGGCAAGGACAATCAATAATTGAAGAAGGCACAGAAAAAACCCAGAAAATTGTATCTGCATTAAAAGATTACGTACACGGAGGCAATTCTGGAGACAAAATCAATACAGATATTAACCATACAATCCAAACAGTCCTGACATTATTCGGCAACAAAATCAGGCACGGAATCGAGCTTAAACTTGACCTGCAGGAACTGCCATCAATAAAATGCTACCCGCACGAACTTAATCAGGTTTGGACTAACCTGGTACAAAATGCTATTCATGCTATGAATGAAAACGGCACCATGGAAATAAGCTCCAGGTTAATTGACAATAATATTTGTGTAACAATATCTGATAGCGGCTGCGGTATCCCGGAAGAAATCCAGAATAAGATATTTGAACCTCTGTTTACAACCAAACCTGCCGGAGTTGGAAGTGGAATAGGACTGGATATCGTCAAACAAATAGTGGAAAAACACAACGGCAATATTACTTTTTCCAGCGAGCCCGGAAATGGCGCTTCTTTTATTGTCAAACTTCCGACATCTCAGGTTTAGTTATATACAATATATGATTTCCCATATTGCTTGGAAGTAAAAATAACAATAATGTAAATGATTTATGCCATGCCCGAACGAGCATTTTTAACTGATATGGCTACAATACAACACTTAGTCTTTTGCCTTACACTTTGCCATGTGACAGGCAAGTTTAATCGCTTCTTTCATCGAGTCCGGCCGGGCAGCGTTTTTTCCTGCTATATCAAAAGCAACACCATGGTCTGGCGAAGTCCGGATTATATCCAGGCCAAGTGTTACGTTAACAGCTTTATCAAAGGCAAGCATTTTGACCGGTATTAGACCCTGGTCATGATACATTGCTATTATGGCATCATATCTGCCGTCTAGCGCACTATGAAAAAGAGTGTCGGCAGGAAACGGCCCGTCAACATTGATACCATGATCTCTCGCCATTACTATTGCAGGGTCAATAACCCTGTGTTCCTCATCACCAAACATCCCATTCTCACCGGCATGCGGGTTCAAGCCGGCAACAGCAATTTTAGGCCTGGCAATTCCGAAATAACGCTGAAGTGCCTGATGTGTCAGGTCTATCGGATCAAACACTTTGCCTATATTTAATTTATGACGAAGAGAAAACAATCCTTCATGGATTGTTGCCAGAGTAACCCTGAACGGCCCCCCGGCAAACATCATTGCATATCGTTTGGCATAACATCTGTCTGCCAGCAATTCGGTATGACCAGGAAAATTCTTTATTCCGGCCATTTTCCAAGACTCTTTACAAATCGGAGCGGTAACTACGGCATCAAGAATGCCTGAACGGGCAAATCCTATAGCATCTTCAACAAATTTGAATGATGCAGCACCTGCAACTTTCCCCGGTTCCCGATATCTTTTTAACCGAAAATCAATCTCATCATAATCTGCCAGTACTACATTGTTTCCAAAATTATTACAAATATCCTCATGCTGAATTCGGGACCAGAAGATATTTTCCTCAATTTGATCCGCAGTATAATCCATAAGCTCACCCAGACCGAAAATGACATAATGTGCCATCGACCTTAAGTCACTATCCAGCAAAGCCTTAACGACTATCTCAGGGCCAATGCCTGCCGGGTCGCCAATTGTAATGCCAATTATTGGTTTTTGAGTTACACTATTCAATATAGAGCTCCTGATATACACTGTCGAATCCTAAGATATTACCAGCAAAATATCACAAAGTAAAGGGACTAAATAACCGGATTAAAAATAACCATATAACGCACAGGACCCTACAAAAAACAACTTTACCTATCCAATAGGTCATATTATAATGGTAATGTTTATATACACGCCAATGGATACTATACCCAATAGTAAAGCATTGAATCCTTGTATAAACCACTGTTAAACAAGAATATAAAACAAAATAGAGGAATAATATGGCTCAGACACTGAAACAGAGAATAATTGCAGCTCAAAAACTTCTGGAAGCAAATGGCCAGCAGCATCTTTTGAAATATATAGATCAACTTGAACAGGACCAGAAACAAAGCCTTATCGAGCAGATAGAAAACCTGGACTTTGACCTGCTCAATGACCTGATAGAGAAATATATTAAGGGAGATTGTGAGCTCAAGCTTCCAGCGGAGATCCTTCCTCCTTTTGTTTATCCACGCATCGCACCAGACGACATGAAAGATAAATACGAAAAAGCCCTGGCATCAGGTGAACGTGCCATAGCTGAGAATAAAGTGGCGTGTTTTACTGTTGCCGGCGGCATGGGAACCAGGCTGAACTTTAACGGCCCCAAAGGAAATGTCCCTGCCACCCCGGTAAAAAATAAACCACTATTCCAGGTTTTTGCGGAAACGATTCTAGCCAACGAGCGAAGATTTAACTGTACTATTCCATGGTACATTATGACCAGCCCTATAAATCACGCAGACACAGTAAAAGCATTCGAAGATAATAACTATTTCGGACTTAATAAAAAAGATGTAATCATGTTTCCACAGGGCACAATGCCTTGCTTTGATTTTCAAGGTAAGATTTTCCTCGAAGAAAAAGGGAAACTCGCTACCAGCCCTGACGGTCACGGCGGTTCACTCCGTGCTCTTTACGTTAGCGGTGCTGTCGAAGATATGCAGAAGCGCGGCGTTGAATACATAAGCTACTTCCAGGTTGATAACCCTCTGGTCGCTCTGGTAGACCCTATGTTTATCGGCCTCCATTCTATTGACAGTGCTGAAATGTCAAGTAAGTCGGTAAAAAAATGCGATCCTATGGAAAAAGTAGGTAACTTTACCGTTGCTGATGGAAAAGTTACTGTAATAGAATATTCTGACCTGCCGGAAGAACTGGCACGCAAGACCGATGAAAAAGGAAAACTGATATTTGAAGAGGGCAGTATCGCAATCCATGTTATCAGCCGAACTTTTATCGAAAGAATCAATAGCAAAGGTTTTTCTCTGCCATGGCATAAAGCTGTTAAGAAGATTCCATACATCAATACAGATGGAAATCTAACCCAGCCGGAAGAGTCAAACGGTGTTAAATTTGAAACTTTTGTTTTCGACGGACTGCCGCTTGCCAGCGAGTCTATCATATACGAAATCTATAGAGAAGATGAATTTGCTCCTATTAAAAACGCTTCCGGTGTTGACAGTCTGGAGAGCTCACAAAACCTGCAAAGTGAGAAAGCTGCCCGCTGGATGGAAGCCGCCGGAATAAGTGTGCCGCGTAAAAAAGACGGCAGCCTGAACCTCATGATCGAAATATCGCCACTGTTTGCCCTGGACCAGGAAGAGCTAATTCGCAAAAAAGCTCAGCTCAGAGAATTAAAACCTGATGATGTAGTATATCTGGGATAAATCAAATCTTCTATGTATTTATCATCCAGCATATACAGAGTTTGGATAAATCATAATTATACATGTAAATTTAGGCGAATTCATACCGAGTTCGCCTTTTTTGTTTATAAATTCAGTGTTAACTTAAACATCTGTCAATCTACCCATATAGTTTTGATGTGTCGCAAAAAGGATACTTAATATCACAAAATGGTATTTATACTATATAATCTATTAGGTATAGTACTGTTATAGATTTAATCAAATTGCAACATTAAAATTGAACTATCCTTAGTAATTATTACCAGTAGAATAATTCAGATAAGCCATTTTACCCAAATATCTATCAAAGTCGGCTTGTGGAACTATGTTCCACCTTTTGCATTACATAAAAAACGTGTATCATGAGTTCTTTCTTACAACATATTAATGAATATTTTAATAGAAAAACCAGCAATACTTAATTTTCGGAGGTCCCTTTATGTTGAATGCCAAAACTATTACCTTACTTGCAGCGTCATTTGCCTTGCTTATTACCTTAGAATGTAAAGCTGCAAACTCAGACTACAACTATCAGCCGATACCATTCACTAAGGTTAAGGTAACCGATATTTTCTGGTCAAACAGGATAGAGACAAATAGAACTAAAACCATCCCATTCGCTTTTGATAAATGTGAAGAAACCGGCCGTGTCGAAAATTTCAAAGCGGCCGCCGGACTGACTGATTCAAATTTCAGAGGGCAATTTGGTTTTGACGACACAGATGTATATAAAGTTCTTGAAGGTGCCTCGTATGCACTCATGGTAAAACCCGACCCTGAACTTGATAAATATATGGACGAACTCATCTCGTATATTGCAGGTGCCCAGGAAGATGACGGATACCTTTATACCGCCTGGACCCTTAAGGCTTTAACTACCCAGGATCATCTTAACTGCTGCTATATTAATGAACGATGGGACAATCTGCCCAGCTCTCACGAACTCTATAACTGCGGTCATATGTATGAAGCGGCGGTTGCTCACTATACCGCAACGGGCAAAAAGACATTCCTTGATATTGCAATAAAAAATGCAGATCTCATTTGTGATGTTTTCGGTCCGGGTAAAAACCAGGGCATTCCCGGCCACCAGGAGATAGAACTTGGCCTGGCCAAACTCTACCGTGCAACCGGAAATGAAAAATACCTGGACCAGGCTAAATGGTTTCTAAGCCAGCGTGGTAAAACCAGGGATCGCAGCCAATATAACCAGTCTCACGAATCTGTCCTGGAGCAAACCGAAGCTGTCGGCCACGCAGTTCGGGCAAACTATATGTACAGTGCGATGGCTGATGTCGCCGCCTTAACCGGTGATAAAGGTTTCCTAAAAGCTATCGACGCTCTCTGGAAAAATGTTGCAGATACGAAATTATATATTACCGGCGGTTGCGGCGCCCGTCATTCCGGTGAAGCCTACGGCGATAATTATGAATTGCCAAATGCCAGCGCATATTGTGAGACCTGTGCTGCTATTGCCAATGTATACTGGAACCATCGTATGTTCCTGCTGCATGGCGAATCCAAGTATATCGATGTTATGGAACGTTCTTTATACAATAATGTTTTAAGCGGAGTTGGTTTAGACGGCATGAGTTTCTTTTACCCAAACCCGCTTGAAAGCAGACAGGGCGATGACAGAAGCCCGTGGTTCGGCTGTGCCTGCTGTCCAAGTAATATCTGTCGTTTTATTGCTTCGGTGCCAGGATATGTTTATGCAGTAAAAAATGATTCGATATATGTTAATCTATTTGCCAACAGCGAATCAAACTTTGAAGTTAATGGTAAAAATATTACTATCAAACAAACTACTGAATATCCATGGAATGGAAATATTAAAATTGAATTGAATGGCGGCAATGCCGGTCTGAAGATTCGCATACCAGACTGGGCTCGCGGAGAATTTGATTCTTCCAAATTATATGACTTTACTGAAAAATCAACTGAAAGACCAAACTTAAAAGTTAATGGCAAAGAAATAGCCATGAAGCTGGAAAACGGCTATGCCGTCATTAATAGAACCTGGAAAAAGGGAGACATCCTGGAACTGGATCTGCCTATGGCTATTAAGCGTGTTCTTTGCGATGAAAAAGTTGCTGAAAATATTGGCAAAGCTGCTATTCAATGCGGACCATTGATATATTGTATCGAAGGAGTAGATGTTGAGGGCAACAATGTTATCAACATGATGCTTGCAAAAGATGCGAAACTTTCAAAACAATGGAACGCAGATTTACTTGGCGGAATAAATACAATCAGCGGTAATGCTGTTGAACTGCACGCCCAGGAAGGATCTGACGAGTTCAAACATATTGAAAGAAAATTTCAGGCTATCCCGTATTATGCCAGGTCTCATAGAGGCAGAACTCCAATGACCGTCTGGCTGCCTTATACAGAAGAGAGAAGCAACCCGGTACCATTGCCGACGATAGCATCTGAAAGCAAAGTCTCAACATCTAACTTCGGCGGATATGCCGGACCGCGTGATTTGAATTATGTCAAGGACGGGCTTTTACCTCTCGCTTCAAATGACCACGGCAAAGGTTTCTTCCATTGGTGGCCGCGTAAAGGCACTACTGAGTGGCTGCAATATGATTTCAAGGAAACAGAAGAAGTATCCAGTGTCTCGGTATACTGGTTTGACGATACCGGTGCCGGAGAATGCAGGTTGCCTAAGTCGTGGAAGATCCTATACAAAGATGGTGACCAATGGAAAGCCGTTGACAACTTCACCGAGTATACCCCGGCAAAAGACAAACTCAATGTAATAACATTCATCCCGGTGAAAACCGATGCTTTAAGATTGGAAATCCAGTTCCCGGAACATTTTTCATGCGGAGTCCAGGAATGGAAAGTAAATTAACCAACACCATTGGCTGAATTTCTAAGCCAAAATTTCAAGGCGCCTTTATAAACTAATCTTTATAAAGGCGTTTTTTATTTAGTAGGCAAACTGTTCAACGCCTCATCATTACCAACCAGCCATAGAACATCTCCTTCATAAATTTTTGTTCCTGGCGTCGGTACATTTACTACCTTACTCTTATCTTTCCTGTTAAGTGCGATCAGGTTAATATTGTATTTTTTTCGCAAATCCAGTTCAATCAGGCTGAAACCGTCAAATGATTTGGGTGCCGCGTACTCAATCAGGCTGAAACCGGGTGCAAACTCCAGCCGGTCTTTTATATGCGGAGCCGTCAGCCTTGAAGACCATCGCATTGCTGCTTCATCTTCCGGCAAAATTACAACATCAGCACCTATTCGCTGAAGTATCCCGGCATGGATATCTCTCTCAGCACGACAGATAATCTGCCCGACACCCATCGACTTCAGGGTAACCGTTGTCATAACCATAGCCTCAAAATTTTCCCTTAGACCAACAACAGCAGTATCGACTTTATCAATTCCCTGAGATCTTAATGCCTGCTCGTCCGTACAGTCCAGAACAACAGCAACTGTAACAGCTTCGCTGATATTTTCAATTCGTCGCCGGTCTTTGTCAACAGCTATAACTTCGGCACCTTCCTTGTAGAGCTGCCTTGCCAGCTGCCTGGCAAAACGGCCTAGACCTAATACAGCTATTTTCTTTTTCATCTTACACCTCGTACATATTTATCGTGCGATATACTACCACACTTAGTCTTTTACATTAACATTCCAGGCCAACACTTCAACATTCTATCCAATAATAACAGGTTCGTTCGGATATTCAAAACGAGCTCTCCTTGAATTAATTGTTATAGCAGTCAGTAAACTGAGAGGGCCAAGCCTGCCTGCCAGCATTGAAAATATTATCAGCCATTTACCGGGAACCGATAATTCAGGGGTTATCCCACAACTCAAACCAACAGTTCCTATCGCAGAAGCTGCTTCAAAAGCCATATCCAGGGCGTTTGACTCGGGACTGTTTTCTGTAAATATCAGACCGAATGTCACCAGCCATAACAACAGGCAATATACGGCAACCAGCACAAGAGACCTTTTAACCATAGCCATGGAAATTTCTCTCTTGTACACATCAACAGTATTATGACTGCGAATGGTAGAAATTATGGTCAGAAACATAATCGCTATCGCTACCGTTTTAATCCCGCCTGCAGTAGATGCCGGACTGCCACCGATACACATAAGCCCTATCATGACCAGTTTATACGCCGGGCAAAGCCTGCCTGTATCTACCGTATTGAATCCGGCAGTTCTGCAGGTAACAGAATTAAACAGATTATCTATAAAAGAGGAACTCTGTTCACCTTTTGTTACATTCTCCACAGAACAAAGCATCAGCAACAGGGTACCGCCAACAAGCAATACTGCCGTAGTTGAAAGAACCAGTTTACTATGCAAACTTATTCTGAACCTTCCCCCGGTATATAAATTCTTTACCTTGAACATATCAGCCAAAACAGGAAAACCTAATCCGCCCAGAATTATAAGTGGACAAATGACAAAATAAGTCTGCCAATACGACCTGTATTGACATAAGCTGTCAGATTGCAGTGAAAATCCGGCATTGCAAAATGCACTTATTGAATGAAAAGCACTCCAGAATACTTTATGTAATCCTTCTGAGCCGGCAGCCGGCACTGTTAACAGCAACAGCATACCGATAAATTCTATTACAAATGTTGCTAGGCAGATAAATTTTATCTTGCCCGCTATATCGCCGTGTCCCTGTTCATTTAATATATCCCGCAAAGCTACCGATTGCTTGATTGATAATCTACTGCCCAGTAAAACAGAAAACATGGCACCATAGATCATTATACCTAAACCGCCAAGCTGGATAAGACCCAGTATTGATAACTGGCCTCTAAATGTGAAATCATTAGCAGTATCACAAACCGCCAAACCGGTTACACAAACCGCACTGGTTGCGGTAAAAACAGCATCCGTAAAAGACATGTCGGACTTGTGCATGCCAGGCAGCATAAGAACAGATGCCCCTCCAACAATCAGCACTACAAAACTTACCAATAACGCCTGGGTCGGCTGCTCAAAATTGCCGCCGGACTTGAAGCTGAAAACTACTAACTGGAATAATAGAATTATTGCCAGGTATATCTCACACCCGGATAAAAATACCTGGCGGCTAATCAAAGTAAAAATGCTAAGCAATAATAATAACATCACCGGCAATATCGGTGCATATAGCTTAATTATTGAGGATAAATCTTTTTTTACCGGTTGCCCGGACCTGTATACAGCGCGAGCTAAAAAAAGAATGGCAAAACTTATAAACTCGGAAAAATATAACAGATCGCTAAAACCTGAAATTTCCAGTTTCAGCCCATGATGCAAAATTAAAGCTGCAATACCAATACTAAATCCTATTAGATTCAGCTGCCTGGACCTTGTTTTCAATATATCTTTCATCCCCGACTATTATAAACTTACTATTGTATCCAATCAACAATAGAAATAAACTCATTCCACTGATTAGAGCAAATGAAGTTTTAAGTGAAATCATAGAAATTGCTTTTGCAAGCGAGAACAAGGAATAAAGAACCGACCTGAATCTGATTTATTTGAAGATAATAATATGCATTATTTAAAATGGCCCAAGCCTCTCAACAGTACACTGATAAAACAAGTTTCTGTTGGAGGCTTGGGCCTCTCAAAAGAGGATCACCCTTAAGTGAAACTCCTTATCTCCGGATTAACAGCTTAAAAACTCCGCTGCTGCTGTCTCTCCGGCCGGACTTTATCTGACTGGCCGTACAGACTAGGTCCGTTAAGGTACACTACTGACCTACTTACGGCCCGGTGAGCTTCCCGGATGCGGAGACTAATTGTGAGCCAACTTACAAGTAAGCTGATTCGGTGGGAAATCACCGAGTTCGCAATTAGCCTAGTAGTCCCAGGACGCTCTGCGGCGTAGTATTCGCAATAGACAAGACAGAAGTACTTGACTGCTGCAAGATCTGTGCTCTTGTCATTGCCGCACTTTCGGTAGCAAAGTCTGCATCTCGGATAGCTGACTCTGCCGCCGTCACATTCTCTAAAGTTACAGTCAGAGAATTGATATTCGTTTCAATTGTATTTTTCTGGAACGCACCGAGTTTTCCTCGCAATACCGCGATATCCTTGATCGCATCATCAACGATTCGCTGAGCAGTATACAAATTATCACCGGTAAGTGAATTCAACTGACCGCTCTTGAGTGTATTGAGGTAACCGTCTTCAGCATTTCCAAGTTCGTTAGGAGCTATAGACATAATACCTATAGATTCAACATTAACAGCGTCAACCTTGGAACCTATGGCAAACTGTGCTCCACCACCGGTAACACTGAAGGAATCTGTTCCGCCTGCAGATAGTGCAAAACCATCTGACAATTCAAAGGTGCCTTCAAGCATACTGGTACGAACCGTCAATGTCTTACCGTCAGCGGTTGCAGCAGAACCATTGATTGTGGCAATTGCATCTACACCATAATCCTTTGCAGAATCCTGCGATGTTCCGCCTTCATCATATAGTTCAAACAGGGTGTTGCTCATTGTTGATGAGTTCAACATTTCCACACTAGCATAAGCATTGGTTCCAAATTCAACACTGCGAAGCAGAATCTGATTTGAACCTGACATGGCAGCTGAAATGCCTGTTACTTCTTTTACAGCATTTATGCTCGCCAACATGCCCGATGCTTTCGTTCCTACGGCAAAGGTTAGCTCGGTATTTCCTCGATTTGACCCGATCTGGATGGCTGCCGCTGTTAATAACCCTGTTGTCGTCGTCGATAGACGCAGGAAGCCAGTGTTTGCTGCACTAACCAGAGTTACATCAACAGCCATTGCTGCACCATCTACCAGTTTTGCCTTATCAATCTGATAATCTTGAATTAAGGCAGCTGACACACCCGATACTACATAGTCCAGGTTTCCGTTCAGCAACTTGATACCTTCAAACTCAGTCGCATTAGCGATTCGCTGAATGGTCTCAATCGCTGAGTCAACCTGAAGCTGGTTAGCATCGAGTTCCTCATCTGACATACCACCGGTATTAGCATTCTCAATCAAAAGCCCGCGAATATCGATTAGCAAAGCAGATACTTCATTAAGAGCACCTTCCGCTGTCGCTATCACATTCGAAGCCCTGGTTGAGTTCTTGATACCGGTTTCCAGCCCTTTCATTTCTGAGCGGATTACTTCAGATGCTATCAGACCGGCAGGGTCATCTTTACCTGCGTTGATCCTTAGACCTGTTGACAATCGCTCAAGCCTGGTGGCTAGATCGTTGTTGTTTGAGACCAAAGACTTGATCCCGTTCATAGCTGAAATGTTTGTATTAATACGCGTCATGGTTTATCCTCCGTGACAAGGCAGGCTAATGCCTGTCCACACAACAGACCGTATACTTCGTCCTGGTTTTGGTCTGTTAGGATTCAAGCGATTCCCGTAAAGTACCATTGATAAAGAACTTTTAATCCTTTCCTGTCCGAAATACCGGCACCCTTGGCCAGATTTTTATCTACAACGCGAGATGTACACAATCCCGCCGTCCTGGGAGTTGTAGATACACAGGAATCGCCATTTACGACCACCTTTTAAATGGTGATCTTGCATTTGATTACGTGAATAATTGGGAATTCTGATACGAGATGTTTGAAGTGGGTTCCACCACACACAACAACCGCGATCTGATCTCTCAGATCTAAAATACTTTTGTTATATGTTAGCGAAAGAAAAGCAGCAACTCCGTTGCAAACTCCTTTTCACAGTCAGCCGCACTTTGAATGTCCAGATCAAAGTTAGGCCTGCTCATCCTTGAGTCTTATGGAGACTCGCAACCGACATCGGTTCCTTAACAACCCGGAATTGTCTGTTTTATAGACCGTTGTCTGTTGCCTTTTGTATTTCGTCAATATAACCAAAAAACTTTAGAAAGAGCGATAATATTTTAAAACATGTTCCATAACTGTTTTTCATGCCATATCAACACGACTTATCACTCAATATAAACACTTGAAAAAAAGACACTTACAAGATGGGCCTTCCTTATTCGCCTTAAGTTCCAATAATAAAAAAAATTATGGACCTTTAGTAAAATATTTTTAAAAAATGAAAATTTTTTCAAAAACAAACGTCCCATAACCTTTCTGCTGCCAATCATATAGCAAATTTATCAGGACGTAAATTACTCATTTGTGATCCGATTATTGCCGATAAAATATAGTAAAACTAAATAATTGCGTTATATTCATATAAACCAGAAATCTTTCTACCAGTATTTTATTTGATAGCAGATTTCTTTACTATATTATAGTATGGCAAAATCATGATACAATCTGACAAACAACTTATTTCAATTGTCGTGCCTTTATACAATGAAGAAGATAATATTGCTGAACTATTTAACGATATTATATCAGTAGTTGAGAAAAATGACCTGAATTATGAACTTATTCTGGTTGATGACGGCAGCACCGACAATACCGTGGCTAACCTGTTGAATGAGCAAAAAGAATATGACCCTGACGGTAAACGCATTAAAATTATCCAATTCAGAAGAAATTATGGTCAAACAGCTGCATTAACTGCCGGTTTTGATCAGGCAAATGGCCAGGTAGTTATTCCCATGGATGGTGACCTGCAAAACGACCCGGCAGATATCCCCCTGCTGCTGGAAAAAATGAAAGAAGGTTATGATGTTGTCAGCGGCTGGCGAAAAAACCGCAAAGATAAAGCTCTTTCCAGAAAATTGCCGTCTAAAATTGCCAACTGGGTTATTGGCAAAATAACAGGAGTACATCTCCATGATTACGGCTGCACTCTAAAAGCTTATCACAGCGAAGTCATCAGCCACATGCATCTTTATGGAGAAATGCACAGATTTATCCCTGCTATTGCTAAATGGTCCGGCGCAAATGTTACTGAAATCCCTGTAAATCATCGGCCGCGCATACACGGCAAAGCGAAATATGGACTCGGCAGAACCTGGAAAGTTATACTGGATCTGATTACTATCAAATTCCTGGGAACATTCAGCAACAGGCCTATCCATATTTTTGGCGGCCTGGGGCTATTATCTATGATCATGTCGTTTCTGACCGCATTTTATATGATCTATCTCAAATTAACCCAACACATAGATATGGATCGAAGCCCGCTGCCGGTTCTGGCCGCTATGCTGATGATGATGGCTGTCCAGTTCATGCTGATGGGACTTCTGGCGGAAATGCAATGTCGTATCTATCATGAATCTCAAAATAAACCAACTTATGTGGTGCGTAAAATTATTCAGGGCGGAGAAGATATCCTGTTGAAAGAAGCATAACTTATGAATGACCTTATTAATGCTGAAAATAAAACTGACATCCAAAAACTGATAAATTGGCTTGTTCCTGCCATAATTACTCTCGTTATTGCAGCTATCCCATTTATTATCGGTAAATACTATGAATTTAATACTGACGATCCATTCGATGGAGCATTGAATATATTTCATGCCCACGAGCTTTCACTGGGCAAAAAACTCGGTGTCGATATTTTCCCATCGGCGGGAGCTGCTACCCTGCTGGTCAACTTCATAGGCATAAAACTATTCGGATACTCTGAAATCGGACCGATTATTATACAGTCTTTTATGCAGATCGCCGCTCTTTCATGTGCGTTCATCTGCATCAGGAAACTTTTCGGTAATATCCCGGCATGTATTTCTGTTATTCTCGGCTCATTCTACCTTAGCTGTCAGCCTTACGCAAAATTCGGCAATGTGAAAGAACAATATATGATTGCCTGCATGATAATTGCGGCATGCTCGTTTATCTACTATGAATTGTATAACAAAAAATACCTGCTCATGATTTGCGGTGCTTTTGCTATCAATACCTGGTATTTCAAACCTACAGGTTTTTCTCTGGCCGCCGCTTTGCTGGTATACCTTGTTATTTCTTCAATACAAAGAAAAAGGAATTTTGCCGGACTGCTAAAAGAAATATCATTATTATCTATAGGCAGTACCATCGGGCTCATTCCTCTGATATTATTCTATCTCTGGCAAAAACAACTGGGAAGTTTTATCGCCGATTTCCCCGCGGCCCCTGCAATATTAATTACTGTACTGTATTTCATCGTAATTGGCTTAAAATATGGAATCCAGAAAGTAAATCAACATTCTGAACGTATCAACAAAAATCTTATCCGACGAGGTGCCATTGCTGTTGTCGCTGCCCTTGTCATCACGACAGTTGTATTCTCTTTCATGGGCCAGACAAAACAGTTCTTGATGGATATACCGGTTATCGGCTATCCCGTCGAAGTGATAAGCTCTGCTTTTGAAGCCGGTTCAAGCTTCACTGATAAATTCTACGGTAAGATCTTCAGCGACTCAGGCTATGTCGCCGGCAGCAGGATCGTCAGCACCTTTTCCAAACAGTTTGCGGAAGTAGCCAGGTATTCTCACAGCTTTGTAATTCCCATCGGTCTTGGTTTAGCCGCTATCGTGTGGAGCATTTTCGCCAGGCTATTCAACAAAGCAAACACCGCTGATAATTCCACTGACAATACCAACTCAATAGTTAATCGACTTATGATTTTTCTTTCGATCTGGTGGCTGCTTGACATGATATTCATCTGGATATCTCCTCGTGCCTATGTCCAGTATTTCCTGCCGCCTAACGGTTCTATAATGTTTCTGGCGGGATACATCCTATATCAAAGCATCAAAAATAATATCGGCTTTATCTTCATCGGTGCTGCGTGGCTTGCCGCTGAGTTATTCACTGCCGGTTCCTCAACTAATCCGTTCTCCGTAACTGCTATTAGTGCAGCTTGTATCACTCTCGCCGCCGGTATTATCTTTGTCTTTGTAAAAAACAAGACTTTTGCAATACCTGCATTAATAGCTGCTTTATGTATTTCTTTCTTATTAGCTAACAGCAGTAACTATACTGCTATGAGTAAAAAACTCAATGATGTCAAAGCTGCAAAAGTAAACAACGGGCCATCCTGGCAGCTTATCGGTTATAAAATTAAAGAATCTTCACACCCGGAAGATCAGATATATGTTTGGGGTTGGTATCCCGGCGTTTACGTAGCTGCTGATAGATCATGCCCGGCAACCCAACCCGCATACAGCGATATGCATTCTGATCCGCCTCAAACAGTGACAAACAAAATTAAGAGACTTGTTAAACAACTCAAAAATAACCCTCCGTTATATATTGTCGATTCGCAGAAAATGCATTATCCGGCCAACGATCATCCGCTTTTTGATCTTTGGCCGACTAACCCGCTTGGTACTTCTTATTTCTTCAATAATCCCAAAACCCGGAAACCGGCCTTGCGGGAATTGTTAAAGATTAATCAGATAAATTCTTATAACCAGTCATATGACATGCAAGTCAAGGCATGGTGCCTGGGTTTAACTAAAAGACATGTAGAAGCTAAAACTATAACCCAGGAAAAAGCGGAAGAATTAGCCGAACTCGAAGTTGAACGTCATAAGGCAATGCTGCCTTTAAGACAATTCGTCGTTGATAATTATACCCCGATAAGATTACCCGGCCTGGAACAGATGGTAATCCTGAAACGAAAATAGAACGGATATATTTATTAACGGTCAGACTGCCATATTATATACAGGGGAGCATAGCACTTAAATATAACAAGCGTAAGCGAGGTCATCAACTCTAAGTTCTAAACTTTAATCATGAACATCTTAATGCTAAATTATGAATTTCCACCCATCGGCGGTGGAGCCGGCCAGGCCCATCTAAATATCCTGGGGCAGTTTGCCAATCATCCCGAACTGCAGGTTGATGTGCTGACCAGTGCTGTTGGCAAAGGAATTGAAGTTGAAGATTTCTCATCCAATATAAAAATTCACAGGATCGGTATCAGAAAAAAAAATCTGCATTACTGGCTAAAGTCAGAAGTCATTACCTGGCTGTTTCATGCCGGCAGATATCATCGTAAACTTATAAATGAAAATAACTACGATTTGGCACATGCGTTCTTTGGCTTCCCCACCGGATACCTGTCATATAAGACCGCTGATAAACTGCCTTACATTATTTCTCTCAGGGGTTCTGATGTACCTGGTTACAATGTCAGGCTGGGTATAGACTATACTCTGCTGGCCGGCCTTTTCCGCAGAATATGGCACAAAGCTGAAGCCGTTGTAGCTAACAGCCAGGGACTGGCAGAATTGGCTAAACGGTTTACGCCCGATATTGATATTCCTGTTATTACAAATGGAATAGACACCCAGAAATTCAGGCCGACACCGACGCATAAGCTTGGCAACAAAATTAAAATACTTACCGTCTGCCGGCTTATTAAACGTAAACGTATCGACATTCTGATTAGGGCTGTCAAAATTTGTCTTGATAGAGGATTTGATATAAAATTCAGTATCGCTGGTCACGGCAACCTGAGATACGAACTGGAAAACCTCGCTACTTCGCTTGGTATCAGCCAGAACGTACGGTTCCTCGGACGAGTCGAAGCTTCAGAAATGCCGGTGGTATACCGGTTCAACGACCTTTTTGTTATGAGCAGTGCCCACGAAGGTATGTCAAATGCCATGCTGGAAGCAATGGCAACCGGTTTACCGATTATCACCACACATTGCGAAGGAGTTGACGAGCTGATAAGCGACAATGGGATTATCTCACCTGACGACACCCCGGAAAGCTTTGCCGAAAGTATAATAAACGCAATCACCGGTGAAATTCATTATAAAGACCTGCGCAATGCCGCCCGGGCAAAATCACAAATTTTCTCTTGGGCTAACACTGCTACTCAGTATATAAAAATTTATAATAATATCATTAACTAATTCATGGATTCTTTACCTGTAAAAATTTGTTTCATCGCTCCCAAGGCCTACCCTGTTTTCAATCCTGAAGTTGAATCAGTTTTTGGTGGTGCCGAAGTTGACCTTTTCCTGCTGGCTGACGAACTTGCACAAGTTCCTGGCTACCAGGTAAATTTCATCGTCGCTGACTACGGACAGCCCGACTGCGAACTAATAAACAATGTAACTCTAATTAAAAGTCTTAATTTCAATGAATCCCAGATAACCGGTGCAAAAAAAATCTGGAAAGCATTGAAAAAGTCAAATAGCGATATATATTTCGCCGAAGCCGCTCACCACGGCCATGCTTTAATTGCTTTCTATTGCAAACTCCATAAAACCAGGTATGTTTTCCGGTCTGCTAATCCAAGCAACTTGAATGGAGAATGGATAAAAAATAACGGCTTGCGCGGCAGCCTATTTAAATGGTCACTGAAACATTGTCATTATATTATTGCTCAAAACCAGTCAGACAAAGATGCTCTGCAAAATAACATGGGACTACCATCGACAGTTATCGCAAACTGCTGCCGACTGAAAGATCCTGCTGATAGTGAAAAAAAATATATACTCTGGGTAGGCAGAAGCGACACTGTCAAACAACCGGAACTTTTCCTGGACATAGCTCAAAGTATCCCTGACCGGAAATTTGTTATGATATGCCCCAGGGCTACCAACGACAACCGTTATGAACAGCTTATTAACCGTGCTGAAAATATCGATAACCTTGACTTTATCGAACGAGTTCCTTTCCATCAGATCGGCAGCTATTTTGATAATGCATTGCTTCTGGTAAACACCAGCTCAACCGAGGGATTTCCAAATGTCTTTGTTCAGGCCTGCCAGGCCGCTGCCCCGATTATTTCACTTAATGTCAACCCGGACGGGTTCCTGGACAAGTTTAAATGCGGAATATGCACTAATGGGAATTTTCAGGATTGTATAAATGCTGTTCAGACTCTTATTTCGGGTGATGAATATAAAATATATTCTCAGAATGCTTTCAACTATGCTGCCGACAATCATGACATAAAAAAAATAATCAACCAATACAAACAACTGTTCGCTTCTGAATTAAAATGAGCTTAAATGTATTACATATTATTAACAGTCTCGGCCTTGGCGGGGCACAGGTTTGCCTGAAGGGCATCGTTGAAAATATCGACGCCAACCAGGTAAACTTCACCATCTATCCTCTCAGGCCTCTCAACGAAATTGTTATAAACGGCACAATTATTCAGCACAAACGGCGAAACTACAGCCCGTTAAAACTACTCGACATAATCAGAACATGTAAAAAATACAATATTGATCTTATCCACGCGCATTTGAACAAGGCTGCTATAATCGCTATATTAGCTTCCTTCTTCTGTAAGGCAAAAGTAATTGTCCACGAACATGGACAGGTAACAGAAAACAACTGGCAGTTTATTCTGTATCGACTCTTACTTAGATTGTTTTCCTTCAAAGTCAGCTCGTTTATAACAGTCTCAGACTTTACCAACAATACCATTGCAAATAAATGTGGAATCAGTAAAGAAAAAATTCACACTATATACAACGCCGTTGATCTTGAAAAATTCAAATACAATCATTCCGCCCGCCAATCTATTAGAGATGATCTTGGAATATCTGAAAATGAGATTGTCATCGGGTATACAGGCAGGCTGCATAACATCAAAGGGACAGACCTGCTGCCGCCTGCTCTCGATCTCCTGCATAAACAAGGTTATCGATGTCATCTCGTACTCGCCGGACACGGTAATTTACTCGCCGGCCTGACCGAAAAAGCCGCGGCCTTGAAACTATCTGAATATATCCATTTTCTTGGTTTTAGAAATGATGTCTCTGACGTGATATCATCTTTTGATATCGCAGTTCAACCTTCCCGAAAGGAAGCTTTCGGCATTTCCGTGATCGAATATTATGCCGCAGGCATTCCGGTTATTTGCAGCGATACCCAGGGACTCGCAGAAATTGCCCGGGATAATATTACTGCTCTCGTATTGAATGCTCTTACTCCGGATGAGATTGCAAAACGAACTGCCGAATTACTCTCTAACGATAGGCTAAAAACCGAACTCGCTCAGAATGCGGCAGAGTTTTGCCGGGAATTTTCGATACAAGTACAAATACAAAAAATATTTTCACTCTACAATCAAATTCTGCAGTAATAATATTTATGCCGCAAACTACAAGTTACCCGATCGGCGGCTTATTCACAACCCTTCTCCTCAGCTTAAATGTCCTGACGAATTTTGATATCAAATGGCATGCCTGTTTTGTCAAACCGGGGAATATTGTCAAGCTGTAATACCGAAGTTTTACTGTTGCCGGCAATATTGCCGAAAATTCCTTTAAGAGCTTTCTTATATCAGCCTTCCGCGCACTGAACAGCATCGACCTCATCCAGCGTGCCAGCTGCCAGGCGGCAAACGGCTCATACCTCTTTTCCTGACCGCTTTTCTTCGCTATTGCCAGGTGCTCTTGGATAACTTCTATAAAGGTATCCACCTCACCGGATTTTGAGACATGGCCCTCACCAACATCAATATAATAGATACTTCCCGGTTCAATCGCATATCCAATCTTCGGATATTTTATCGCTATCTTCCACCACAAATCTATATCCTCAGCCTTAACTCTGCCGACTGCAAACATACCCTGTTCGATCAACACCTCTCGTTTCACTATCATTGTATCAGTATTACCTGATACTCCTGCCATATAACCCAAAAAGTAATCCGGCATAACCCCGACGTGAACATATTGACCTGCTTTGCTCTTTGTACATCTTAAGCCTTTCCTTCCCTCACTTTCCAGAAAATCATAATAATTTGCAGTACTCCAAACCAGGTCTGGATTATCTGATAATATGGTTTTTTGGTTGGATAAATGATCGGCGAGCCATTCATCATCGCCATCCAGAAACGCCACCCACTCACACTCAGCCTCTATAATGCCTTTATTTCTGGCAGCACTAACTCCGGCATTATCCTGGTATATATACCGAACCTTATCTCCATAGCACTTAACTTTATCCGCTGTAGCATCAGTAGAACCATCATCCACTACGATTATCTCGATAGCCCGATAGCTCTGGGCTAATACGCTATCTATAGCCCGGCAAATATAACATTCGCCGTTATAGACTGGTATTACCACTGAAATTTGTATTCCTGTTTCTAACATATTTCAAATTATATCATAATAAATCAATCAAAACCACCCTTACGTAAATCATTAAAAATAAAAGGTTTAAGGAAAAGTGTTTTTCCAAATACTATTTTTACTTCCTCATACATATTATATATGCTATCATTGACGAATTAGTGTATTGAACCTGAGAGACTATACACTATATAACATCCCCGTGTGTAATAAAATTAGAAAGTAAATATTAGAATACTAAACATTAATCTTGATCGCAATTGATATTATCTGTTGCGACCAACAGAGTTTTAATTACAAAATATGTCTAGCAAATATATTTCAGTCAGAGGAGCAAAAGAGCACAACCTGCGCTCTGTTGATATCGACATACCACGCGATAAACTGGTAGTTATTACCGGATTAAGCGGTTCCGGTAAAAGTTCTCTCGCTTTTGACACGATCTTTGCAGAAGGTCAGCGCAAATATGTTGAGTCTCTCTCGGCATACGCTCGTCAATTCCTGGAACAAATGCAAAAACCAGATGTTGAGAGCATTGAGGGCCTACCACCTACCATCTCAATCGAACAACGATCCGGAGGACGCAACCCTCGATCCACTGTTGCCACTACCACTGAACTATATGACTACCTCAGGCTCCTGTTCGCACGTGTCGGTAAGCCGCATTGCTATGTATGTGGCAAACCTATCGAAAGCCAGCATGCCGGTAAAATTGTCGATAATCTGATCGAAAATGATGAAGGTAAAAGGATTTATATCTGCTCGCCGATCATTTCCGGGCAAAAAGGCGAACATGCAGATGTCTTGGCACGCATTCAGCGAGATGGTTTTGTTCGGGCCAGAATCGATGGTAAAATATATGAAATCAAAGATGCCCCGGAGCTGAAAAAGACTGTTACACACACTATTGAAGCTGTTATTGACCGGCTTTCTGTAAAAAGTTCTATTCGTGGCCGGATCGCCGACTCCGTCGAACTCGCTCTCAAACAAAGTGACGGTACAGTACTTATCCTCAAGGAAACTGATAAAAATACCTGGGAAGAACATACCTATAGCTCGAAATACGCTTGTACCGACCATCCGGAAGCGGCTATGCCGGAGCTATCTCCCAGATGTTTCAGCTTCAACAGTCCATACGGCGCCTGTAAAAGCTGTGACGGGCTGGGTACTATCCAGGAGTTCGACCCGGACCTTATCGTACCGGATGACAGCCTGAGCCTTGAAGAAGGTGCTATTGACGCCTGGCGTAAAGGCGGCAAGCGAATGAATATATTCTATAACAGGCTTATTCGCGCGTTCTGCAAAGAATTTGATGTCAGCCCTGACACGCCTTACAGCAGTATACCGGCAAAAATCAGAAAAATTCTTATGTTCGGCACCAAAGATGCGGATTCCTATCCGGAATTTGAAGGTGTTATACCTAACCTCATGCGACGCTTCAAAACTACCGATAGCGAATTCGTTAAGGCAAGACTTCACGGGTATATGTCTGAACAGCCTTGCCAGGAATGCGGCGGCGCTCGATTAAGACCAGAATCTCTGGCGGTACTGATTAACGAAAAAAATATTTACGATATTGTTCAGATGAGTATCGGCAATGCTAAAAATTTCTTCCTCAACCTGGAATTCAGCAAGGAAGCTTCCGTTATTGCCGAACCGATCCTGAAAGAACTGCGTAACAGGCTTTCATTTCTGGCTAATGTCGGACTTGATTATCTAACTCTTAATCGAAAAAGCGGTACGCTCTCTGGCGGGGAAGCCCAGCGTATCAGGCTCGCAACCCAGGTTGGATCTGCTCTTGTTGGAGTATGCTATGTTTTGGATGAGCCATCAATCGGGCTTCATCAGCGAGACAATGAAAAACTTATCCAGACTATGCGGTCACTTGCCGACCTCGGCAACTCTGTACTCGTAGTTGAACATGACGAAGATACTATGTACGCTGCCGACCATATTATTGATGTCGGACCGGGCGCCGGTCATCGCGGCGGACAAATCGTTGCTTATGGTACCATCGATGATATCAAAAATACTGACCGGTCCATTACCGGCCAATATCTTTCCGGTATAAGAGAAATTAAACTGCCGGAAAAACGACGCAAGGTTAATCTGAAATACTCCGTATCAATCAAAGGTGCCGAACAGAATAATCTGAAAGAAATCGATGCAGTATTTCCGCTGGAAACTTTTACCTGTGTTACAGGTATCAGCGGGTCTGGTAAAAGCTCTCTGGTCAACCAGGTATTACTGCCGGCAATGACCAGGAAACTATACAACTCAAAAGAAAAACCCGGTAAATTCAAAAAACTCGTCGGAATGAACCGTGTCGATAAAGTTATTCAAATCGACCAGAGCCCTATCGGGCGCACACCACGCTCTAACCCGGCTACCTATACCGGCGTATTCGATCTTATCCGACAGCTTTTCAGCAAAACTCGTGACGCTCGTATCAGGGGATACACCCCCGGTCGATTCAGCTTCAATGTTAAAGGCGGACGCTGCGAATATTGCCAGGGGCAGGGCACAAAAAAAATCGAAATGCATTTCCTGCCTGACGTCTATGTCGAATGCGAACAGTGTCGCGGTACTAGATACAACCGTGAAACACTGGATATCAAATATCGCGGCATGAACATCGCCGATGTACTTAGCATGTCCGTCGCAGAATCTATCGAATTCTTCGACAGCTTCCCGAAAATCAAACAGATGCTTCGTGCCCTGCATGATGTCGGGCTAAGCTATATCGCACTCGGCCAGGCATCCACCACACTTTCAGGCGGCGAAGCCCAGCGTGTTAAACTCGCCTCGGAACTTGGTAAAAACAGTACCGGGCATACATTCTATGTTCTGGACGAACCGACTACCGGCCTGCATATGTCAGACATACATAACCTGCTCAACGTTCTTAACCGACTTGTTGATAAGGGCAATACTGTTGTCGTTATTGAGCACAACCTGGACGTGATTAAAGTTGCCGATCACATCATTGACCTCGGACCCGAAGGAGGCGACCGCGGCGGACAAATTATCGCTACCGGCACCCCGGAAGAAATATCAGAAATTCCACAAAGCTATACCGGCCTGTTCCTCAAACAAAAATTATAATAATCAGCACCTGATTAATCAGGATACCTCGATTGCTTTTGATACAGGAACATAAATCATTCTCCGCTAAAAGGGAATAAAGTACTCAATACTGGGAATATCTGGAATCACTCACATAGTTACCCTGATTTTGGTTGGCCGGTTTATAATTATTTTGATGCAGGTTTATTCTAGACAACGCATTAACGCCATTACAAATAAAAGATATCATCACGCAAATCAATATTAGATTTGGTATAACAACTAATAAGCCTATATAGGGTACCATACTGACTATTGCTAATATGCAGACGGCTAATGCAATACCATCCGGCAATTTCGGAATATTCAGCCTTTTAGCCATTATAAGTTTATTATAATCATCAAACCAGCCCTTCAAGGCGATAAATATCCAGTATAGATTATAAAACGGAATGAAAAGAAAACCCACCGCTTTGCCGGGTGTTGATCGGCCATACGGCTGTATCGCCTGCCACATCTTATATACCAGGACACAATACAAAACCATGGGAAATATACTTATCAGGGCAGAAAACATAAATAATACCAGACCGGCTTCTGGCTCATAATTGAAAATCAAAATCATACCTATTATATATAATATTGTTGAAAATATTACCCCGCTTAGATATCCTCCCAGGTACAAACCCTTTGACAGAATTACCGGACGGTAATACTGAATAACCGGTCGGCCAGCCATTTCCATATTGCCGGCGCCAGGATACCCTGAACCTGGATATGATGTATTCTGCGATACTCCCTCAACTGATGCTATCGCCCTTCTATATTCATCATGACTTATCTCTCCTCTCGCCAGACGCATATCCAAAGCTCGTTTCACTTCCGGATCAATTGACATAATTTTTATCTCCTGAATTATAGTTTACTTTCGCTCTTTTCACGAAATATCCCTGATAATCGCCCACAAAACTACAATATTATTTTAAAATCTATATACTGTAAGCTATTCTAATAGCATAAATAATATGCCCAAAACCTTGTTTATATACCGATAAATTAACTTAACGACTTATTACACTGCTAACACAAAATAACTCGATCAATAACCATGAAACAAATTTTAAAAAAGAGACTATTATTATAGTAAACCACATCCGCTAAAACAACATAAATGTATTTGTATAATCCCAGCCAAAATCCTTCCCATAAACCAACCCATTTTAAACGAAAAAAGCCGTGGAAAATACATTCCACGGCTTCCAATCTCTCTATAAAACATAAGTTAGCATCGCCGAGGACGAACCCGCCCCTCATGACTTATCACTTATGCTTATTCATAAAAATCAAGCAGGCTCGATTTTTATTCAACTTCTTTAGCGTCGATCCACTTCATCATCTTACGAAGCTTGCGGCCAACTGTTTCAATTGTGCTGTCACGGTCGGCTTCGTACATTGCGTTGAAGTTCTTATATCCGCCTTCTACCTCGGCAATCCATTCCTTGGCAAATGTACCATCCTGGATTTCCTTCAGGCATTTTTTCATTTCTTCGCGTGTCTTATCTGTGATTATACGAGGACCACGAGACAAATCGCCATACTCAGCTGTATTAGATACACTGTAACGCATGTAGCTGATACCACCTTCATACATCAGGTCAACAATCAGCTTAACTTCATGCAAACATTCGAAGTATGCAATCTCTGGCTGATAACCGGCTTCTACCAGTGTGTTGAAACCTGACTTGATCAGTTCGCTCAGACCGCCGCAAAGAACTACCTGCTCACCGAACAGGTCTGTTTCTGTTTCTTCCTGGAATGTGGTTTCGATAATACCGGCACGTGCGCCGCCGATACCGTTTGCCCATGCCAACGCGATATCTTTTGCATCACCGGAATCATTCTGGATAGCGATCAGACAAGGAACGCCGCCGCCCTTTACATATTCGCTGCGTACCAGGTGACCTGGACCTTTAGGAGCGATCATTACAACATTGATGTCCTTTGGAGGCGCAATATAGCCAAACTGAACGTTAAAACCATGACAGAAACCAAGTGTCTTGCCCGCTGACAGATTGGGCTCGATTGCCTTGGCATATACTGCCTTCTGTACTTCATCAGGAAGAGTAATGATGATCAGGTCAGCTGCCTTTACCGCTTCACCGGCTTCCATTGGTTCAAAGCCGTGCTTTTTAGCCAGTTCATAGTTCGCTGTGCCTTCCAGCTCAGCTACAATTACGTTGATGCCGCTGTCACGAAGATTCTGGCCGTGAGCGTGACCCTGTGAGCCGTAACCGATTATCGCTACGGTTTTGCCCTGCAGCGGAGCTATCGGTGCATCGTTTTCATAATAAATTGTCAATGCCATTTTGTTACTCTCCTGTATTTATCTATTTGATTTACAATAATTTACAGTATTTATTTACGTCTTCTTCTCTGTGTCCTACGCCGACATATACAGTCAATCTCGGCATAATAACAAATAATAAGTCCCTTATCATAACTAATTAATGGTAAATGTCAAGCAATTCATTTACTACCGACTATAGTAACTACTGCATCAGAACTCATCAAATAACAGGAAATACCACCGCCATCTCCTACCAGCCCCGAAATATCCCCAAACGACTCAAATGTATTATCACTCATCAATACAATACTGCTGCCGTCATCAAACTCTAATATCACTACCCAGCATCTATCTTCAGATTGAGCAATCTTATTCCGAATCAATCGTAATCACAACCCGCTGATAAGCTTTCAGCGGCGGAATTCCACCGTCAGTTACTTCACAAATAATATGGATAGTCTCACCGACACCTAAATCACCAGGCACCACAAAAGATGCGTCATTCTTATCTGCATTATAAATCTCAACACAACCTGCATAACTGTCCGCCTCTTCATATTGCCACCATTTATATGTCAGACTGTCACCATCCGGGTCACTCGCCTTTACACCCAAATTAACTTCAGCTCCTACTTTAACTTTTATATCAGCGGAATTATTCAACTCTACCTGCGGACGATGATTGGCCTGATTATACGGCTTAACACACCAGTCTGCTCTTACAGCAAAGTCATTCTGTACATCCGCCATCCATCGCCAGATCGGCTTAAAATATTTCGTCCGTATCCTGACTCCTTCCGCATCGGTACGATTCTCCAGTTTTTTCGACCAGCTGTTAGAAAAGCCCCATCGCCCCGATGGATATTTAAATTCGGTATCAGGCAGCGGGTCCATCCACACATTATTGCGAACCTTGACGTACCTGCCGCCCCAACCGCCCCAGCCGGGCGACTCCATACTCCTCAGGCCGTGATCGATGCAATGCAAAAATGACGGCGTATCTCCTTCCGCATGAAACACTCCGTTAATATCTCCATAAGCATCACATAACGACCCATGTTCTTTCACAATATTAGCCATAAACTCTGCCTGGAAATATTTCTTCACATCTTCCGGCAGTACCTTATTCCAGATATAAGCCATGCAATCAAACTGGTCAGAAATAATCGTCGGTATATTATACTTCTCCCAGTTCGGCCTGATATAACTTTGATATGTCTGATCCTGCTCCCAGATCAAAAACAACCTCATCCGTCCGGCAACCTCTGCCATCTTCGCCGGATGATCTTCCTCTATTATTTTCAACGCCCGGGCAATTGTATTGCACCCGCCCCATGCCTGGATCCAGACCGGTCGCGGATCGCTGCCATCTAAAAGAACTTCAGCAATAAGCTCGGCACCTTCGGTTCTTTTTTCCATCTCACCATCACCTTCAATATTGCCAACCTTCCACTTACTCAAAAGGTAATCAGGATCCGGGTAATACGGGTCATGCAGTTTTAGATTATCATAAACCTTAGCATATAAATCTATGTATTCCTTCACCCATACAGGATCGTGAAACGCGTTCCAACCTGTACCGCCCTGCCAGTGAAATTGCGAACTGCTGTTGATTATACCCACAACCTCAAACTCATTACAGGACAGCAAAAACCGAACCATTGAACATCTGTCATCAGCTTCACCATCTGTCGTCACAATAACTCGCGGCCGTTCTCCATACACAACTGAAACAATAGCACTAACTGATAAAAAAATTAGTAGACATATCTTCCTATTCATCTTATGTAACCTTTTAATCTGACTGTTCCTACTATTCATTCAACCATATAACAAGCCGCCTCACTATACTCTCAACATCCATCTCTTAACTTTAACCGTTATAATTATTCCCCTTTCCGGCTGACTGTTCTAAAACCCAAAATCTATCCGACCATCAATCTCACCTTCAGGCACATCCGGCATCTTATCTTCACTCTTTACCGAACCTGCTGTCAACAGAATCTCAACTGCGATATAATCCGCCTCAACCTTCTCGCTTACTTTTGCTCTCGCTTTTTCTGCTAGAGGCTTAGCCGCCGCTTCCGCCAAAACATCTGCCGCTGTAGTCTCAATGGCTTCATTTGCGACAAAACCAACTGCTGTCTTCTTTTCAACATCATCCGCCGTATCAACACTCAAAACACCCTCTTCTACCATACGTTTCTCAGCCGGCTCAGTTGAAATCCTTCTTGCCTGGATCGCCCCTTTCATCGGGACCGCTCTTTGCCGACCTCTTACTATTTCACTGTCAGTACTGTCACCTTCTCCAACACCTGCCTGAATTCCGCCTTCAGCACTCGCAACCAGAAGACCTTCAGTATCAACACCTTCGGCTTCCATCGCTCCAAAATGCTCGTTTAACTTTTTGCCAAAATCCAGCCGATATTCCTCAGGCACAATATCAGCAAGCTGAGCCCACAGCGGCCTGTCATCAATATCTTCAACCTGCTGATATTTTATTCGACCATCCGGCACAATCATCTCGGCAAGTCCCAGCTGGTCCGATCCGTCCGCCAGCTTCGCGATCATACATACCTCATCACCGCTTACCCCTTTGACCGTTACCTGGCGATATTTTTCTGAACCGTCAAGAACAAGGTCGATCTCACCGGCCAGCACATCTCGAAGCTCAATATAAAACTCCTTGAACTCTTCCGCTTTACAGACAAACGCAAAACTTTGCACCCCTGAACCGCTGCCGGTAAAATAGCTGCCGCCATAACGACTCACCAGGTTCTTCAATCGCTCGGCAACTACAGTATCATCACCTGCAACCTCACTGCTAAGCTTTATCGATCCCCATTTGGCCTCCGGCAGTACAAACTCCTCCATCGGCGGTATCTTAGGCAGCTCAACTTCTTCTGCCATCACGGCACCCGCCATTATCTCTGGCTCAACCGCATCCGCCACAACCTCATCTGCCGGCTCATCTTTACCGCCTCTGTTTCCCAGGCTCCTGGCTGCTTCGCCAAAAGATTTAAACCTGACAACATTTTCATCGCCCGGCATTACCTTCTTTTCCGCTGCCGCACCTTCTGCCGCTACCTGCTCTTGAACATCATTCTTCGCCAGCGGCCCCAGGTCACTTTCAACCATCGCCGGATTCTTCATAATACTAAATACTACCACTACTACCGCACCGACAAGGATCATTATCCCAGCCGCACCCATAAACTGACGCATCCGTAAATGTCGCTCTCCCGCCATCACCGCCAGGTCTTCGTTACCATCCAGCAGCGTATCACGTTCAAGCGCATACAATACCTCATCGGTTATATTACGAGGGATCTCTTCGATATCAAGCCCGCTTACCGCTTCGGACGCATCACGCAGGTTCATCAGCAGACTGCGCGCCCGGACATCTTCGGCCAGCATCTGCTCTACCCGCTCACGCTGTGCCTCGGTCAACTCATCATCCAGATAAGCCGACAACAGCTCCAGCATCTCCTGATTGTTATTTTCAGCATTCATTTCTTATTCTTTATCTTTACTATTATACTTGTAATAATAGCCAATATTTCTCTTGTTTCCTCTATTATAGGTTGCAGATTAACTGATGCCACCATCTCTGATTTATCTATTAACCTCAGCCAATAAAGACTCTCTCTAGCTTCTTTTTGAGATATACTATATTTATGTATAAAATCAGCATTGCTTTCGCCAGATTGACCTTCTTCGATATTCGCACCTATACTTATTGCTGACCGCAAAAACTGTTTTCCAATTACCCATCCAGCGGCATCCTTCCCTTCATGCAAAACGCGATAAAGTTTAATCGCTCTCAATGAATAATCAAAATACGGTCTTTTATATCATAAACCTTTTCCAAACTACACCCTTATTTCTATTTGTCGTATTAAATATTTATACTTTATTTATATCCTTATTAATACAAGAGACACAGTTTTCACTAACTATTGCTAGCTCCAACCCAACCTCTTTAATTTTCTTTTTATCCTTTATACTTCATCCTTTATACTTTTAAGCCCTTCTTGCCAAAAGTAATAACAACGTCACTAGTCTAACGATCGCTAACCCAGCTTCGTCCTCAGCTTCAGCCTCGCCCTCGCCAACCGACTTTTTACCGTCCCAATCGGCACCTCCAAAACCTTCGATATCTGCTTATAGTCCAGCTGCTCAATCTCACGCAATACTACTATCGCCCTGTCCTGCGAATCCAGGCTCTCGATTGCCGCCAGTATCCGCTCCCGCTTCTCGCGTGTCTGTACCACCTGATCTGGCTCAGGCTCACGGCCCTCGACCATATCAAACAGGGTACTCGCCTGGCTCTCGCTCATATCGCCACGCTCGAAATCACTAGCAACTCTCAGCCGCCGGCTCTTCACCCGGAAATCTATACACAAATTCATCGTTATCCGGAACATCCAGGTATAAAAAACTGACCCTCCTCTGAACCGGCTCAAACTCCGCAGCGCACGGCAGAACGCCTCCTGCGTCAGATCCAGCGCATCGTCATGGTTACCAACCATCCGCAGCGCCGCATTAAACACGCGATCCTGATACTTCTCCACCAGCAGCCCAAAAGCCGCCATAGAGTCATCCTTCCGACAGCGTAGGATTATCTGTTCATCCTCTCGCTGACTTTCAGGCATCGGTAATTTATTCTCTCCTGCCATTTATATTAGACCGCCATAGTTCCGTAATGTTCCAACTTTTTTGTCTCTATACCCATAACAGTTAAAAATGCCCATTCGAACGTAAGATAAATAACTATAATTTCATTACTTACCTTCCTAGCGATCGGACATAATCGCACACTATGTGTATTATTCGATAAAACTATAAGCTATAATACTTTATAACAATTTCATAAAAAGCTGACTTTCGCATTAGCTTAAAAATAAACGTGAACGAAGTGAACACCTTAATTCTTCACTATTAGTTCTTCGTTCTTCACTTACCCAAACTGACCATCGTCAGTTTATGTAATTTACCTAACTTAAACCTTTATGAATATTTATCTTACGCATTATAGCTCTCTTTTCGCCGCCATACAACCAATAATTCAGCCTTTATAACATAATCCTAAACCTCTTGACTGACAATTTCCACTGTGGTATAAGTAGAACATCGGCTGATATTCTTAGATCAAATGGAGCAAGCCATTGAAACTATATATACTTATATACATTTTAGCCTTAATGCTATCGGTTTTAGCATCTCAACCGGATAACTCAGAACCTCAAACTTTTACTGATATTATTAACACGCACCGGCTGGGAAATATCTCTGACCTGGCCGAACGAAGCCAACCAGGTGCTAATTCTGAAATTCTAAAATTATCCTTCTATGATATATTAAAAATCAGATCATTGGCAATCGCTCATAAGATTCCCGAACCTGACCTAATAATTAAACAGCTTAGCCAGGTTATAGATGAAAATAATTTTGACACACGCATACACAGATTCGCTGCCGAACAGGCACTGTTCTGTATCAACACTCCAAAAGCTCTTGATATTCTTAAAAAAAACACTCACGACTCCAGGCACAATTCCAGTCTTGCCATAAATTACACTTCCCATTGGGAAATGCCCGAACCACAGCGAAGCTGCTTGATCAGTAAATATTACGCTGTCAACCTATCAGATTCAATCCAAGTCACACTCAATACAAAACCTGGACCTGATTATTTTGATAATTCTATTTCAATTGTCGCAACTATTAAAAATATCTCAGATAATGTTGTCAATTATGTAAACGATGATGCTCCACTCGGAAATAAACTATACTTTAAAAACTCCTATGGCTTATATACTAACAAAATCCAATTATCTCATAAAGATTTTCCATATCCTAAAGTTGTCAAGCTCTTGCCGGGCGATAGCTTCAAACTCGAAACAACTTTATTAATACTCGTTCCAAAACCACAACATAATATTTATGATAAATATTTAAAAGGTAATAAGCTATGGGTTACCGAAGATCCCTGGAACGCTTTTCTCGTTGAAAAACCAGGAAAATTCGAAATTGCTGCTGTATTTGAATACTTTCCTAACAAAAGCGAATGGCTGATCAAAACTCTAGGAACCGATGACTTCTGGACCGGACAAGCCGTATCTCAACCAATCAATATCACTTTAGACACTAAAAATAACAATACTAAATGAAATAAACAACTATGAAACCTTTTGACAAAATCACCATAACAATTCTCGCCATACACCTTCTCCTAGGCATAGTACTGTTAATCTTCGATACCACCATAGGCATAAACGACCAGGGATCATCCTTCGCATTCTCCATGTTATACTATTACGCTAACTACTCAGGCGTATGGCTGCTGAAAACTATGGGCATCCAAATGGATCTGCTCCCGCTAGTCCTTGCCGGAATACCGCAATGGCTCATCATCGCTGCTATCATTACCGTAACCAAAAAAATATTTCCCAAACCACAAACTTCAAAATAACCCTGGATTTGTTAATCAGTTGTTTTGAGCCAGTTGCCTGCCATTAGCTGGAAGTCGAGCAGGTCAACGATTCCACTGCCATCGATATCGCCGATAAGCCCCACTGATGGTATCCCATGATATTCATAAGCTCCCATATCAATAGATGGATATGGCATATTTGGCATATCTGGTCTATGCAGTGCATTTGAGAACCTGGGATTACCATCTACATCAAACGGAATCCATTCGAAGGTATCGCCGTCATTGTCAACATCGGCAGTATCCAGGCCAAGCAGCTCGGAACGACCGGCATCAATACATGGAGAAATTCTTTTGAGAGTGAGGTCTTCGCTAGAGTTAAAATATGGATAACCATCAATATTGCTGCCAAGATCTTCTCCGATAGAAGTGTCCCAGTTGTCGCTGCCGCCGCTGCCGTACACCAGGCTATATCTGATCTGCGGGTGCGCGGTTGAGGCATTGGTAATTTCTCCATTAGAATTGTTCAAGCGGAAGATGCAATTACTGATAAGCGGCTTAGAATTGTCAGAATTGTATATTGCTCCACCTCTACCGCTATTTTGTGCGAAATTTTGATAGAAAGTACAATTGGTAATAACCGGTGCAGATTCAATGCTATATATAGCACCGCCTAACGGTACTGCCTGACCGGTTACCGTATTACCGCTAAAAACACAGTTCGATAAAATTAATTCAGTATCATCCAAATAGATTGCGCCGCCCCTGGCTTTATCAGTAATACTTTCATCGTCGGCATCGACTGTGTTATTTATAAACTTACAATTGACGCATTGTAAATCTGATTGCCTCAGACATAACGCCCCTCCCTTATCGCGACAATTGTTTTCATAGAACTCACAGTTCTTAAAAGTAATGATTTCGGATGATTCCATTTGCACTATGCCACCCGTACCATAAGTATTATTATTATGTATCTGGCAATTAGAGATCATCACATTCTCACAACCTCCAAGATAAATTATCCCACCATAATCGTTTGCACTATTTAAATGAATATTACAATCGCTGATAATTAAATCATCGCAGCCTCCTGCGTAAAGAGCGGAACCATAATTTTCATCACTAATATTACCGGTTACCTGACAGTTGATTATAGAGATATTATTTGCACCAATGTAAAGGCCAGACCCAATTTTACCAGGCTGATGTTTAACTGTTAAGTCCTTAAAAACTGTTCCATGCGCAGAATCAACAATATATGCAGTAACACTTTCTCCTCCTGCTATAATTGTTTGATCTCTTAGTTCCGGTGATTCTCCGCGTAAAGTGACTCTCTTACTTTGAAATGTCAGGTTTTCCAGGTATTCAACAGGAGCAAGAATAATTACATCACCATCTACAGTAGAATCTGCATTGTAAGCATCTGTGATTGTAGTAAAGTCGCCATCGGCAGAAGGACTGACATAGATATCTTTGGCAAGTACCGGACAATCAAAGATTACAATGATGAACAAAATAAGTAAGCTGATTTTTCTCATTTCTGACCTCGCTGGAAATGTAAACTATAGTTATGTTATTTTATGGTAAACGCTCTTATTAGCTTTAATTATGTAAATACAATCACTAAATCGTTATCGACAGATTACCGCAGGTAATTAAGACAAATCCCCTATATACAGGTGCAAACCACGATCAAATCCTACTATTGAACATAATAATAGTAGCGAGAAAGCTAGTCCACTAAAATATATACATCCAGGTTAAGAAGCTATAAACAATAAATAGCACCCGAAAGGAATTATAGGACGTAGTTGGTCGTTTTTCTCATTCGAACTTTCTAATTGTCTTAAAGGGAAATTAGAGCTATCAGATACCTTTACCCCTCCTATGCGTATAAATTCTTCCATGCCGGGTTCGCCGAACCCAGCTCGGTACATTTAGCCGCCAGGCGTTTTATACAAGGTTGCGAAGCAACAATCGTCCCTTCTGCCTGCCGACCACTGCCTACTGCCTTTTCTTAGCTTTTGGCTATAAGCTGCTCATAAATCCTGAAATTATTTCTTTTCCCAAAGGAGCGCCAACGTATGTCTGAAAGCCTGTTTTAATATCAAATGAAGCTGAACCTTTAGGGGTTGTCTGCAGCTCATCAGCATATTCGACAACTCTTGACAGATCAGTTTCTGTTAAAAGTTTTCCCAGCCCTATCTCTGCCAGGCGATTCCCAATCCGCTTATGCTGCCAATGTGCCGGCATAACGAGTATGCCGCGCACCTCATGTTCCAATGCCTGGTAGACAGTTCCTATCCCGCCATGACATATTACAACCGTCTCTTTACTCAAGGCCATTACCTTATCTCCCGCCAGAAAATCCCTGACATAAAAGCCGGGCCGCTCATATGATTGCAGCTCACAAGCTTCGATCACCCCGCCAGTGGTTATTACAACCTGGTACGGCGAATCCCGCAGCTGCTTCGCTATCATTTTCATATGCTCACGATTACCGGAGCTGCCCATTGACACATAGACCAGCGGCTTATCCGGATCTACCACAACTGTAGGATCAAGCGGCTTGTCAGCTCCCTTCCATGTTACCGGCCCCATAAATACAAACCCCTCCGGCAGTTCATCAATAGGAAACAATGTCGGTAAATCCGGTATCAAGTTAAAGTCCGCAGTAAAAAATGCCCGCAGCGAATCGCCCTCAGACGCATTATGCCGCTTCGCTACCGCATTGAACCGGGCAAACATCTCTCTAACCTGCACCATCCGCTGTTGCAGCTGCTCTGGCGGCAATTCATCCGAAAGTCCAAACTTAGGATGATTACAGGCATCAAAGATTGTAACATGCGGGATTCCTCGCGACTGGATCGGTATCCTTACCGCGAGAGGCATCGAACTAACTACACAATCTGGCTTGTATTCGTCCATAACTGCACCATAGACACTGGCATACTGCTCTATTATCTCCTCGGTTTCAAACATCGGCTCACCACGCGCAAACTTCTCATAATCGATAACCGCCAGATCAACCGGCTGCGTATCTATCTGCAATTCTTCCGCCAGCGAAACAAACTCGCGCGAAAGCGATACCCTTACATCAAAATCTCCTGCCAGCTCTTTGGCAAGCATCAGCGACCTGGTAACGTGGGCAAAACCCAGCGTCGGGGTAAACAATATTCGTTTTCTTCTACCGGCTATATTCGTATTATCCATTAGTGTTTCCTTTACTCAAAACGCCCGTTTTACACTTCGCTTTGCTGTTTCAAATTATAGTGCAATCTGTTACTTTAATTATTTGTAAGCACTCACAGGTGCGTTATTTGCGTCAGATTCTGTGTTTGCGGAGCTTTAAAATAGTTCGCGATAAGCGCAACCTTAGCTTATTTCTTTTTACTTATATCTTATTACTCTAACCGTGTGAACGGTTACAATAATTTCAATTTGGTTGCCGATCTGCGACATTCCCTGCCAGATACCAATTCCTCCCAAACCGAACCATAAATAAGTTTGAATTAAAAATTGCTCCGGCTCTGATTCTAATCCCAAAACGAATTGCCTTCGACTCCATCACCCTCATCATTACTTGAATGCTCAACCGACACCACCGATTGCTTCACTGGCCGGGTCAGTTTACCATATGATCTTTCCGTACTCACTACCCTGTACCTGTTCTGACTTACAACCTCAGGCCATGCCTTACAGACAGTATTCACCAGTATATCAAATGCCTTCTGCTGGGTATCGATACTTAGATTCGTCCTTATCTCATTCTCCGACCATACACTGGAATTATGATTATTCGTCCAGCTCCCTTCAAAAGAACCAAATACATGACCCGTCCGAACATCTATCAGCGTCGCCGCCGCTGTCGATGTAACATATTCCATCCGGTTAGGTGTAAAGCCCAGCGTTACCGCTGCCAGCGGACCGATATCGACCGCCTTGGTTTTATTACTGGTCTCTAATGTATACACCAGCAGCATATCGGTATTTAGCACCCCGGCTGCCTTACACAGATCTCGAATATTCTCACACTTGTCAGGTACCAGCATAAAATTGATCGGTGCGATAGAATTTACTCCGGCAAGCTTGCCCAGCATCTCATAATGAACCTGCTGCTCAATGTCTCGTGTAGTTACAACCTTAAACTTATCTTTTGACTGACCATTATTATATCTGTTATACATACCGTAATAATCATTATAGCTCACATGAGCAACTGATATGTTTACCGGGAACATCTCCTCTGATCCCACAGGTTTGTTTTTGCTACTGCCCAATGTATAACTTCCTACCTTATCCTGCACTTCTCCACCTGGTGCATTTGAAGCTCCGGCATCAGGCATGTCAGACAGCATTGTCTCTCTCGGCGATGCATAACCTGTATGACTGCCCGTCCCGCAGCCCACTACCGCCACCATCAAAAATAATAATCCAAATGTTCTTATTGCCTTCTGCATAACTGCTCTCCTTAATAATAGGGTGTTTCTTTTCTGTTAATGCCTTACTATTAACAACAGTCATGCCATAATTTGCCAATTAATATAAAGTCATAAAATAAAACAACTTATAAATATCGAAACCAATCTATGTCTTAAATTCCCTATCCGGATATACATTTAGTTACCTCCACACCTTCCTGTATATACATTAATGGTATATGACGATTTTCTATAATATTACGCTTGGTTCACTTCCAGACACATATAAACACCCCCTATTCTTAACGTAAAAATCCATTAGTTCAGCCCTTATTCAGAATGTTAGCCATAACTTATTTTCTTTGGCTTACAAGTCACTATCTCACAAATAATTACAAACAAAAATAATTGCCGAAAAAAAACAGAAAAATAATAAAATCATAGTTGACTAATTGTGAATTATCAGTTTAATCTATATCTTAATTGTAATTGAAACGCCGGATGCTATACCGGCATGAATGTATATAACTCTCTATTTGTAAGGAGTAAGAAAAATGGCACATGTTATTTCAAGTGAATGTACAACTTGCGGTACCTGTTTGGACGCATGCCCGGTAGAAGCTATCAAAGAAGGTGAAGAACAATACTCAATCGATCCTAGCCTTTGCATCGACTGCGGTGCTTGCGTGGATGAATGTCCCGTCTCTGCTATTAATGCTGGTTAATACCAACCACTAATTTGCAATATAAACCTCTGAAAGTTAGTAGCTTATACTGATTCAGAGGTTTTTTATTGCGCTGTCTCTTTTTTACTCACTCAACCGTTACCCTAATCGCTATACAACTACCAATCATATTCTTCTTTTTATGTGTCGTTTGTATTTATAACATTCATAACATATTACAATATATATAATTGCAACGATTATAATAGAAGCCGACTTATGCGTCAGCTTGTAAAACAAGGGTCCTCTACCGTATGGCACAGAACACCTTCTTTACATTTATATTTTACACTTTACTCTTTATTTAAGGTCGCGTCAGCGACACCGCAACTCTTCTCTTCACTCTTAGTTCTTCACTTGTTAAATTAAAAAACAACAGTTTTTTAATTTACTCAAAGTGACCGATTTTACATTTTTTATTGCTGTAACACAATTCAATGCAAATTGTTACATTAATGATTTAATTAGCCTGCCGCTTCGCGGCAAACCTTCCCTAATACCAAATAACTAATACCTAATACCTCTCAAACTGGCCATCGGTCAGTTTGAGTTATTTAACATAACTTGTCTGCCCTATGTCTATGACGTTCCCTGCGCGCAGAAAAACACCTGAACTGAACTGTCAGCCCAGGTGTTTTGCGTTTCGATCAATGTGATACTCGTCCTGAGTATCCTTTATTCAATAACATCCATGTAAATTCAGGAAGCGCAAAAAAACCGCTTGTCTATATAGCTCTGAAATAATTTTCTTAGTATAAGATTAAGTTAATTAGTGCTGGAAATTATATTCGACCCGTCCTGACTTTATCAAAGACTAGAGACAAACCTTTCCTGATACTTAACTAATATCTAACACCGCTTAAGCTGAACTTTGTCAGCTTAATTCAATTATTTCTTGTGACGAGCCTTCCAGCGTGCTTTTCGTTTCTTGCTGCCTACTTTACGACGACGTCTTGCTTTACCCATTGCAATCTCCAAGTCTAGTTTTTACAATTACTTATCATTAATGCATTGATAGCCAATGCTCTTTTTTCAATAGCAAAGAGCCACATATAATAAACCATTATTCATTATTATGCAAGCGCCAATTTTAAATCCTCATTTTCAACGAACTATCCTGCCTCATTAAAAATATTATTATCCATCTAATACGTGAACTTATCCAAACCACATCAAGAGCCGGTCTAATCAGGCAGCACACAAACTTCTCTAAGCCATATCGCTCCCTACCCTGCAATTTCAATTTCGGCGGAGCCGATTATTTTAAGGTCGCGCCAGCGAATTATTCCTGATGTCAACGTACATCAAGACACCTCAACTCTTCACCCGCTTGCGACATGCGAAGCACATACTCAGTTCTTCACTCTTAACTCTGGATAAAATCTCATGAGATTTTATCCAGCGCTTCTCTCAACTTACAGCTTACAAACTCAACATCTGCCATCGGCAGATTATTAAAGAACGGCAGTGCAATCGTCCTGTCCGAGACATGCTCGGTTACCGGGAAATCGCCAGCCTTGGTACCCACCGCTTCCTGGATATACGGCTGCATATGGATCGGCGTAAAGTAATTACTGCACCCGATTCCCTCGCCGCGCAATATCTCCAATACCTTATCTCGCTGCTCACGACTGTAACTATCCGCCAGCCGCACAACAAAGACAAACCAGCTTATTCGACTGTTATCCGGTGTCTTCGGCAAAATTATTCGTTCTTCATCGCCCAGAAGCTCCTGGTACGCGCCCGCAACCTTAGCTCGCTTCTCGATGATCTCTTCTATACGTTTCAGCTGCTCGACACCAATCGCACAATTAATATCACTTAACCGGTAATTATAGCCCAGTCTCGCATGCTGCAGCCATCCGGCTCCCTCATCCCTGCCCTGGTTACGAAGCGATCGGCACATCGCGGCAACGTCATCATTATCTGTCAGGATTATCCCGCCTTCTCCGGTCGTCATCTGCTTGTTTGGATAAAACGCAAATGTACTCGCATCACCCAAAGTTCCAACCATCTTGCCATTGATCTTACTGCCCAACGCCTCACAAGAATCCTCCAGGCAGTATATCCCTTTTGACTTCGCCAGCTCCCAGATCTCATCCAAATGCTTAGGGTTGCCAAATACCTCAACCGGAACAATTCCTTTGGTCTTATCCGTTATCTTGGCCTCGACCGCCTCAGCTGTTATATTATAACTGTCCAGATCAATATCAACAAACACAGGCGTCGCTCCTGTCATCAAGATAAAATTCGTCGTCGAGATAAAACTGAACGGCGTCGTTATCACCTCGTCGCCCGGCCCCCAACCGAAACTCTTCGCTAATATAAACAACGCACTCGTACCGCTGTTCGCTGCTATCGCATGCTTGCGGCCAATATACTCACAAAAATTATTCTCAAATTCCGGCAGCTTCGGACCAAGACTCAAATGACTTGACTTCATAACTCCAACTACCGCATCTATCTCCGCCTGTGTAATATCCTGTGATGATAAATTAATCTTCATGCTCATTTTTATTCCATTTTCCGTTTTCTTAATATTTGGCCTCGCTGGCATATGAGTTTATTCAAACGCAAGCGAGTACTTTAACTTCTAGTCTGACTTATTTTAATAAGCCGAAATAAATATTATCGCTATTTTTTATAAAATATCATATATTTCTTACAAAAACTTAAAATAAATATGGCTAACATTTTCAAACGTCCAATAACTAACCTGCGGCACTTTAAACCATTACCCGCTCTACTCGCGGCTTTCAATTGAAATCATTATATTTCAATTGTATAATATAGTGGATAATTAGATATGTACTTTTAAACTTAAATGCATATAATACAACAACTTAATAGTTTACTTTCGCAGTTTTTAAGTTGCAAAAATCGCCTAAAAGGGCCTTCCTGTAACACTTTGAATTAAATATACTTTCAAGAAATAACTCGAAAATACAATTAAATGTTAAGTTTTTCATTCACAAGGCCCTGTTCCAGCCTTTGCGTATAATATTGAACAGTCAAAAGTGCGATACCGCACTAGTACAAATATGAAAACATTGGTTACAATTTATCAGGCCCTGGCCGACCTGGACAGATTAAAAGTTATCGCCGCGTTAATTCTCAATAACGAGCTTCTGTCATGCCAGATTATCGAATTTCTCAACCAGTCGGAAAAGGATGTATCTGAGCATCTTTTAATCCTGATAAATATTGGGTTTATAACCACCAGGAAAGATAACGATAAACTCTGGTACAGGCTCAACAAAGACAGCAGCGACTTCGCTCCTATTGCTGAAATGGTCAAAAACAGGATGGATAACGACCCGGAGTTCCAGAAGGAACTATATTTTATCGATGAGATTCTCGCCAGGGATATCGATAACTAAACTATATTCTTACTCAAAATTTTGCCCGGAAACCGTATGAACAGTAAAATCAAACTCCTATACCTTTGTACCGGAAATTCATGCCGCAGCCAGATGGCCGAAGGATGGACCAGGCACCTCAAAGGTGATCTGATTGATGTCTTCTCCGCAGGCATCGAAACCCACGGACTCAACCCGAACGCTGTTAAGGTTATGGCAGAAGCCGGTGTCGATATCAGCTCTCATAAATCTCAGCATATTAACGAATTCGCTGACTTGGATCTCGACTATGTCATCACCGTCTGCGGTCACGCTCACGATACCTGCCCTATGTTCCCCGGCAACGCTAAAGTTATACACGTCGGTTTTGACGATCCGCCCAAAATGGCTCTTGAGTTCGACTCAGAAGATGATAAACTCAACTGCTATCGAACAGTACGTGACCAGATCAAAGCTTTCGTAGATACATTACCCAACGCCTTATATAAATAAACAATGATATTCAAAGGTTACAATTTAATAACAAAGCTAAACTTTGCGTCACTCTTTGAAACAAGGTCGCGACAGCGAATTATTCCTGATGTCAGCGTACATCAGGACACCTCAACTCTATCTCTTAGTTTTTCACTCATATTATGTGCTGCTTAGAATTAATTATTATCGCTTTCGGACTGGCAATGGACGCCTTCGCGGTCTCCGTCTCCAGTGGAGTTGTAATTAAAAAAATGAGAGTCCGACACGCCATGAAAATCGCCGCTTTCTTCGGCGGATTCCAGGCGCTAATGCCTTTCATTGGCTGGCAAATCGGGCGGTTCGCATCCGAATACGTCAAATGCTGTGACCATTGGATCGCGTTTATACTCCTTTGCTTCATCGGCGGTAAGATGATATACGAAGCCAAATGGTGCAAAAAAGAAGAAGAAAAAGCGGACCCGCTCAACCTCCATATTCTCATTCTGCTCGCTATCGCTACCAGTATCGACGCTCTCGCTGTCGGGGTCACTTTCTCTTTCCTCGGCATAAGTATTGTCACTCCTATTATATTGATAGGATTAATCACTTTTGTTATGTCGTTCGCCGGAGCATATATTGGCGATTACTTCGGACACCTGTTCGAAGATAAACTGGAAATTCTCGGCGGACTGATTCTCATCGCCATCGGCACAAAAATACTCATCCAACATCTCATGCAGTAATATTTTAGAACTCTTTAATATTTTGTGTTCCTCATGTCGATGTGAGGACGAGGCCGACGAAAAAGAAAATACAGGAATATTGATTTATGGCGAGTATGTCTGATAAAGTCAGCCGAAGCCGCAACAGATATATTCTATTTTTCATTGTTATTTTTTTGTATTGACAATTATTCTTGTTATTATCGATACGATTTCATTGGTCTCATCAATCAATGGCTTCAATTTTTCTTTTGGCAAAATATCAGATGCATATAGCAACCTTAGCCAATAAAGACTCTCCCTTGCTTCCTTTTGAGCAATACTAAACTTATGAATAAAATCTGATTTACTCTCTTCTCGCTTCTTCCTTCTTACTTTTTCACTTAACTTATCACCAGTTTGCGATTATCATATTAGAGCTAAAAAGTATTATTTTATTGGAGACTAAATATGTTGAAAAAATTATTGGTATTATTAATCGCATGGATCTCTGTCTCGGCAATAGCCGACTGGCAACCCGCTGACAACCCGATCATGACCGAATGGGGCGAAAACCTCGACCCGGACAATGTCTGGCAGGAATATCCCCGCCCGCAGCTGGTAAGGGACAACTGGCAGAACCTGAACGGGCTATGGGACTATGCCGTACTAAGCCGGACATCTCCTGCCCCAAAAAAATACGAGGGCGAAATACTCGTGCCGTTCTGTATCGAGTCGGCATTGTCAGGTGTCAAAAAAATGCTCAAGCCCGAAGATCGGCTATGGTACCATCGAACCTTTACCATACCTGCGGAATGGTCAGACAAAGATGTTATCCTGAACTTCGAAGCGGTCGACTGGGAAGCTGCCGTCTGGGTCAACGATGCCTACGTCGGCGCACATAAAGGCGGTTACGACCGGTTCAGCTTCGATATCACCGCATACCTGAAAGACGCCGGCAAAAACGATATCGTCGTCGCCGTAACTGACCCGTCATCTTTCGGTCCACAGGCACGCGGCAAACAGCAGAGCCCGCAGCGAGGTATATGGTACACTCCGGTCAGCGGCATATGGCAGACCGTATGGATGGAAGCCGTTCCCAAACCGACCTATATCAAGGAAGTAAAAATCTCTACTGACATCACTTCACAGATTGTTACTGTATGCCCGATGCTCAAGGAAACCTTTGTCAAAAATTACACGGTCGAAGCCACCGTACTGGACAAAGGCAGAAAAATCGTTTCTAATACCGCCAGGGGCGACCGGCCGATCCGCTTGAACATTGCCAAACCAAATTACTGGTCTCCGGGCAGACCTTTCCTCTACGACCTCAAACTGAAACTCATCGACCAGGACAACAATAACATGGTCATCGAAGAAATATCCAGCTATTTCGGCATGAGAAAGATCAGCCTCGAAGACGGCGACAGCGGCAAGATAATGTGCCTCAACAACAAACCGCTGTTCCACAACGGCACTCTCGACCAGGGATGGTGGCCCGACGGACTGCACACTCCCCCGTCTGACGAGGCCATGAAATATGATATCGAAATCACCAAGCAGATGGGCTACAATATGATACGCAAACATATAAAGGTCGAACCGGCCCGCTGGTACTACTGGTGCGATAAACTCGGAATACTCGTCTGGCAGGATATGCCCTCAGGCATGCAGGTCGTTCCCAAAACCGCTGACAGGTTCGCCGATATCGAACCGGATTACCCACAGCAAATCTGGCATAAAGACCCGGACCAGCAGAAACGCTCAGAAACTTCTGCCCAGTATGAATGGGAACTACGCAGGATGATCGACCTGCATTACAACCATCCGTCAATTGTGGTTTGGGTACCATTCAACGAAGGATGGGGCCAGTACGACACATTCCGCATCGCCGACACCGTCAAGACCTACGACCCCACCAGGCTGGTCAATGCCGTCAGCGGCTGGACGCTCCGACCTTGCGGAGATATATACGATATCCATACTTACGATACCAAGGTACATGAGCCGGAATACTTTGACGACCGGGCTTCTGTTGTCGGTGAATACGGAGGCATAGGATACGCCGTCAAGGGCCATCTATGGACCGTAAACGATAAGAAAAACTGGGGCTACCAGGAATCTGACTCCAGGGACAAACTCTTCCAGGATTACACCAATAAATTTGTCCAGATTATCGAAATGAAGAAACACGGACTATCCGGTGCCGTATATACCCAGACCACCGACGTCGAAGGCGAGATCAACGGACTTATGACCTACGACCGGAAAGTCATCAAGTACGACCCCGAAAAAATGAAAGCACTACACTCCGCCGTTTATAAATAATCCGCCGGTCACTGTGCGGCATACCTATCATCAACAAAGGCCTGGCATATAACTCATGTGCCGGGCCTTTTCCATTTAAAGCAAACCTTCAAACACAACTCCCTTCATGGTCAAATAATATCCTTTGCGATCTGCTGCCAAGCCGTTAAATCATCGTCAAGCAGCGGCACATTTTCTTATCAATACTACTATCCATCATTTTCTTGTTTTTATGTGCCATCTCAACTTATATTATCTGTAACGATTATAAAAGGAGCCGACACATGCGTCAGCTTTTAAAACAAGGTCCTGTACATTTTTTATTTTACACTTTACTCTTTTTAGGTTGCAGCGTTTCCTTCTCTAATACCTAGCCCCTAATACCTTTCTTATATTGCTCACTTGACCGCTAAGTCAGTTCGTTAAACTCTCTGCCGTCAGGCTCTTTAAGACATTACCCTATCCATCCTGCTTATTTTACTGCAACACTATCTGTCAGGTTAATAACTGTGAGTTTATAACCCTCAGGGATATCCGATTCAACTTTCACCTGCCCATTCATATGTGTCCATTTAACCTTTACCATCCCTTCTTCCACTGGTATAGAACCGCTGCAGTATCTCATATCCAGGTCCCGAAGAGTCAGGCTGATTATTTTATCGTGCCTGTCAATACTTACCCCCAGGATGTCACGATAAATACAATGGGCAACATGACTGGCAAAGCCATGGTTGCAGCTTGCATACGCATCGATATTTTCCCAAAGGGTACCTGTCTGATCGGCCATATACAGGAAATAACCTGCAAGCTCATCTTTTAACTGCGTAATATTACCGTAGCGGCTGAGCAGCTCAAGCCGCAGATAGTTCCCCACAAAAGCATTGGCCATATGTACTTTCGGATATCGATTGTTCTCTTTGCGGCCCGGACCAAATTCATCGTTTAGCTTCTGCCATAGTTCAGGGTGTGATTCAGGGCTGACCAAACCAAAATACATGGCAAAATACTGGCATACCTCGGTCTTGTTGCCTGTAACCTCCAGCTTACCGTCTTTGCGAACAGCGTTATCAATAAAGAACTCTCCATCATAAGACTGCTCCAGTATAGTACGGCGTACACGTGCAGCCTTGGCACTTATCTCAGGTTGACCGTACAGCTCCCCGACCACATCAAGTACCGCCGCATACAACATATTCGATGGATAATTCACATCCTGCACAAAAGAATTCGCGGCAGACCATTCAACAAACACCCAGCCCGGCAGCTTTTCCAAAAGCCCGGATTCATTTTCAAATTGTTCAAAATATTTCAGCAGTGCCATAATGCGAACCCTAAGCTCATCCACCATTTGACGGTCATCGCTCCGCTGATAATATTCCTTAAGCTGGACAACAAACCACATTGCCCAATTAGGAATAAATACCCCGTCATTATGATCCGATGGATAGCACATCGGCAGCATACCATCAGGAATATGGGCAAAGCTCTCCGGCAGCTGGTAGTTCTCGAACATATTTGTTTCGATACTGGTATTACCGGTAAGGTCTAACGCTACCCTTGCAGTAAAGTAACTGTCACATAGCCAGCCGGCACGCTCCCGTGAAGGACAGTCCATAAACAGATCTGTTGCATTCTGGCGAAACGTCTGGCGAGCTGCTTCAAATATTTTTACCAGGTCTTTATCTTCACAGTCAAAGGCGGCAATATCAGCCTCATCATTCGCCAGCTCACGCAGATAAATATTACTAACCCGGCACTTACCGCTCATCACCATCACCTTCAAATATCGCATGGTATACGGTTCGAAACTTTCAAATCTGTAGCTGCCCGGCTCAAGCTCAAGACCGATAGCGTTCACACAGCCAAGCCTTCGGAAATTAACATCATTATTCTGTAAAATCTCATCGAAGGTCAGGTAAACTCTGACACTCTCTTCGCATTCAATATTAAGCCCCGGAAAACCGGTGAGATTAGTTGCTAAATCATAGATACTGAATTCTCCTTTGCAAAGCTCCGTCGATCCGTCATTATATTTTACTGATGCCGTTCTAATGTCAGTTGTTTGTACCTTCTGCAGTTCGTTCGAGGGAACAACTTCCAGCTGACTCTCTATATAGCCCTTAAGCTTTGTCCCGATATTTACCAGCGACCTGTCCTTCCATAGCTTTTCTACCGGCATGTTCTGCCTGAATTCCCCTGCAGCAGCCTGCATATTGGGTCGTATCACGTTGAATTCCGGGTATCCAACCCGGCGTGTCAGCAGATTTACAGACGGCTGCGCTGAGCATTTAACCGGCTGCATTAAATCCGGCCCGCCGACTTTCCAATCCAGCGAATCAGTTTTTAGCTGATAGTATTCAATAAAGGGCCTTTGGAAACTGTAACGCTGCACCTTTTGCAAATGATAGTCCAGTATCCTTGCCTTAAAATCATTTTCAGTTCCGGTTGCCGCAATTACATTATTACCACTGACTATCTCAGCCTGCAAAAATGAAGGCTGGTCCAATAGATAGAAACTATTGACATTATAACCTGCAACCTCAATTGCAACGATATTTTGTGCCTTCACACAGTTTTCAGACAGCGGCCATCTGTCCAACCTGAAATACCCATGCGCTCCCCGCGCGGGCCCTTCTCCCAAAAACTCTCCGTTTAAATATATTTTATAATGAGTTGATGCCGCAACATGTATTTCTGCAGGCTTCTCAGGCTTCTCAAAGACAGCAGTAAATCCGACAAAAAGGTTCATCTCCTTCTCGCGACCTTCAGGCCATACAGGAACGGCTGATTGAAACGAACTCAATTCGGAACTTTCAGCCAAAACCGGCACCTGCATACTCAAGACAATAGCGGCAAATGCAATTGCCTGTAATGAACTCGAAATAAGTATCCTGTATAACCTGAATGAATAACGCATGACAATACTCCAAATTTTCTTTCGTAGTTTTTTAGTTGCAATTACAAAGTGCCTTCTGGCAAATCGCCTCAATGGGCCTTCCGCAGCACTTTAGTTTTTATATGAAACATAAAACACGGCACTAAGCAAAGCGAACTCCCGATCCATCGGGAAACTCCGTAGTCCGTAGCTCTATCTTTCTCGCCGCAGGCGATATAATACAAGGCCGCGGCTTACGGCTGTTTTTCATTCCTCATCCTTCAGTTCAGCTATCTCTCCCGCTAACAAGTCCGTATTGTATATCCTAACCTCATCCATTGCCCCCTTAAATAAAAATGCCGGGCTCTGCACACCACCCGCCGCATCCGTATCCATCGCACCTATCAACACATCCTCCGTCATTGCAGTATTAATCTCAGCATCCAGGCTTGCCGCATTGGTACCTATCTCCGCCCCATCCACATACATCTTAACCTGGTTAAGATTATCTGCTCCCGCAGGCAACACAACTGCCACATGGTGCCACAATCCATCTTCCAGGTCCGCCCCGCCTATAACCTTTCCGCCATAGGTAGCCAACGCCAACTGTCCGCTAGCTGCATCCAATATAAATGCCCACTTCTTACCGGCCTCCGCCTTGCCCCACGACACTATCGCATGAATTTTATTCTCACTATTGGCCAGATCCTCATCAGCTTTTATCCACGCCGCGACCGTCCGCGCAGCACTGCCGCCAATCCCGTTAAATCCTTCAACCTGGACATAATCAACCGCACCGTCAAACACATAACTGCCGCCATTTTGTCCTGCACCCCGAACCGGCTCACCGGCAACTACCCCATCGATACCACAACTGCTGGAATCAACCGCAACATCTCCGTCAAGCTCATCAAGCTTAAAGTACGACACTAAATTCAATGGTAGCGATACTTCAAATTGTTCCAGCCAGTAACTAACGAAAATTTCTAAATCTGCAATATCTACCATACCGGAAAAATCATAATCTGACTCATAGCTGTTTGTCGGCTCAAAACCTGTATTCAGCCAATTCCCAGAAAAGATGGCAAAGTCTTCCATACTAACAATCAAATCATCATTCAGGTCCGGTTTTCTACCGGAAAGTATCGGATAACTATCCTCCGGCATATGCCAGACTGCTAAGTCGCCATCGGTAAAACTGAAATCCCAACCCATTGTCTTGAAAGTGGATATTTCCTTCATTAATGAAGTTGAAACGCCGTATCCGCCGTCGCTGGTAACCTGACCGGAAACATCAACATCCCAAAAACAGTTTTCTATTAAACCGGTATAATCATCTCCTATCAGCCCGCCAACTTTTTCGGCACCATCAGCAGAAATTCTTCCCGCTGAAAAACTGTTTGCCACTTTACCGTGTATGTAAAAATTAACATACTCGCCAATATGAATACCTGAAGTTAATCCAACCAAACCACCAAAGCCACTTGGATCGCTTCCTGTACTGCTGACATTACTTAATGAATAGCAATTCTCTATGAAGCCATCCGTATTACAGCCGACTAATCCGCCAACGACCTGCTCTCCCGACACATCACCTGTAGAATAGCTCCTGATAACAGGTATCCTGTTCACTCCGACCAGGCCGCCTGTAAAACTGTCACCACTTACTGAACATATAGAATAACTGTTTATGACTTTTCCAGGATTATTCAAAGTATTGTCATAATTGTACCTATCCAATAAACCATGCTCACCTATCAGGCCGCCGGTAACAGATAACCCGCTCACAGTCCCTGTTGTATAGCAGTTTGTAACAACTGCATGACTTACCGCAGCCAGCCCTCCGGCATAAGTGTTTCGGCAGATAATGGAAACATCCTCAACCCCCAAATTGGAAATACTGCTCCCAGAATCTGCATAACCAAATAATCCGCCACAAATCTGACCGGTCGTCAATGTTAAATTTCTTATGACATGACCGTTACCATCAAAGTGGCCCAAATAAGGTATTCCATATAATAATAGACCGCCATTTACTTCAAATGGGCCACCTGCGATAGGGGCTTGCGAATATACCTCCCTGCCCGGCAATGCCGGATCAAGATCAATGTCTGCCATTAGTTTGACATAAACTCCATCTGCCCAGTAATCTGATTCAGAGCAAAAAGCCTCAAAATCTGAAAAGTTATTTATACGATACGGATTTTCTTTTATTCCATTGCCGTCAAGCAAAGGCCCAAGAGAAACAACAACACTTACATCATAAGCACTTAATGAAACCAATCCTTCAGGAATATTTTGATATGCCACTTTTCCTGTTGGATAAATTGCATTATGCTCATATGAAATAACACTAAGCACCAAACCGCTAGAAGCTAATGCTGCACTTGCTTCGCTTTCGGTCATACCTCTTAGATCAGGTAAATAAACAATATTACTTTCATTAATCAAATTATACAATTTTGGATAATCTCCCATTATCCATATATCATCGCCGCCATTTATTGACTCACTTACGAAATCCCATCCACTATCTGTATAAGTACTTTGTTTTTTCATTTCTGAAGTTGGCAGTCCTTCTCCACCGTAACTATTATCCAAACCACTTACATCACTATTCCAGAAACAACTATTTATTTCTCCGTTAACATTGGCACCACAGAAACCACCAACTGCACCAACTCCTTGAACCTCTCCGATAGCATAACAGTTACTTATAATACTGTTATTATTTCCACAAAAACCACCAGCATAATCCCCACCAATTACTGTCCCAACAGAATAGCTATTTGAAATAGTTCCTGAAATGTTACTCCCGACCAGACAACCAATCTGATCACCTTCGCCGCTTACAGAACCGGTGCAATAACAACTTGAAATATCACCATAGTTATTTCCAGCTAAACCTCCAACATTGTTTCCCGAACTAATAATAGAAACATTTTCTAAAGCTAACATTTTAACAGAACCAAACAATGAACTAAATAGCCCAAGATTACTAACGCCTTCTATCACCAGATTATCGATAGTTTTCCCATTTCCATTAAAATGTCCATAAAAATTTTCGGTAACAATAGAATTCGTATAAACATTTCCAGACAGGTCTATATCTGACTCCAAACGATAATGCCCTATACGAAGGGCTGTATTATTTCGGAATTCCATCAGGTCATTATAATCAGAAATTATAAACGGGTCTTGTGCCTCCCCTTTACCGGTAAGTGTTGTATTAATATCGTCTAAAACACGTGGAGCTTTAAAACCAGGACTCGACTGATAGAATAACCTGGGCATATAGCCATCACTAATCGTCCAATCTCCGCTTCCGCCATCTTCTAAAAAGCTAAACCCATAAAAACTGTCCTTATTTTCCAACTCTTCATCATCCAAAGATGTGCCAAAATCTAAATACGCGCCACAATAGATATAATAATAACAGTTCGTTATATCACTCTCTTTACTATTACCTACCAGCCCTCCCGAATTTACACCTGTACAATCAACTGAACTTACAGAATATGATGTCTGAATATAACTTTCATTATTCCCAACCAAACCTCCTGCATTATCTAATGCTGAAACTGTTCCAATAGAGATACAATTATATATATATCCTGATCTTTGTTCGCCGGCTAAACCTCCCACTGATGCTCCAAGGCTGTTAACTGAGCCGCTAAACGAACAATTTACTATACTACCTGAAATTTTGCATCCTGTAAATCCGCCAACATTATCACCATTTCCTGATATTGAGGCATCATCTAATACCAATTCATAAACGGAACCGTACAAACCACTAAAAAAGCCAAGGTTGCTTTGCCCCTCAATTGTAAAATTATTTATTTTATGTCCATTACCGAAAAAACGCCCATAAAAAACTTCAGGTATAAAAGAATGTGAAAAGCTCAAATTATTTAAGTCTATATCATCTACTAAACTAAAATATCCTGTCCGTAAAGAACTATTAGACCTAAATTCCATTAAATCATCAAAATTGGCAATAATGTATGGGTCACTCTCTGTCCCACTTCCAATTAAAGATGTGAGAACAACGGTATGAGGTGGCCTAAAACCCTGATCTTTTTGCCATGAAAGTCTTGGCATATAACCATCTTCAATTGCCCAAATATCATCAGTTCCATCTGAACCATCATCTTCAAAATCGAATCCGGCAAAACTACTCTTATCCTGCACTTGTGTACTATTTAAACAAATACCATACTCATTGCTTTCCCCGCTATAACGAAAGTAATATCCATTTTCAATTAAACCTATGGAATCAAGATATAAATGATATCCATTATATCCGACAAGGCCGCCAAACTGTTCATTTGTACTAATAACTGTTCCTGTTGCATAACAGTTAGTAACAGTTCCTTTACTGTTCCCTCCAACCAAACCTCCAACACTTCCTCCACCGTTAACCGAAGCAATCGAATAGCAATTCTCTATAGTACCTTCGTAATTTGTACCAGAAAGACCACCAATACCTTCACCTGCCCCACAAATAATACCAGCCGAGTAGCTCTTTCTTATTAATGCAGATCCATTGCTTCCAACAAGTCCACCTGCGTAGCTTCCAAAGCAATTGACATAACAGTCTGAATAACAGTTTTCTACTAATCCATTAATCCCATTATTCCCAACTAGCCCACCTACAAAACCTGTCCCACAAACAATTCCTGATGAATAACTTTCTAAAATTTCACCATGACCATTCTGCCCCACTAATCCACCAACAGAAAATGTATCAGTGTCTTCCGTTAAGCTGTTAATAGAACAAGTTGAATAAGAACAAACTATTGTACCATAATTATTACCAGCTAAACCTCCAATTACTCCTCCTGTTCCTGTAATTTCACCAGTAGAAAAACAATTGCTGATATCTCCTGCATTCCAACCTGCTATCGCTCCAGCAAAATGGATGTTGTACATAATTCTTGTATTTGTTACGCCAAGATCCTTTACTATACCTTGATTAAGACCAAACAAACCGCAATATTCTGCACCGCTGACTTTTAAATTATTAATTAGACAATTATTACCATCAAAGCTGCCTTTATAAGTTATACCCTGAAACAAATTATTCGTATCATCAGTATCAGACGCAATCACCGCCCGATCGTATGTTCGACCCGACAAGTCTATATCACACATCAGCTTAGTATACACTCCCTCAGCCCAATATGTCCCGGCATTAGCTTCATCCGCAAACACATCAAAATCTGCCAGGTCCTCGATCAGATACGGATCACCTTCCGTTCCACTGCCCGGCATAACACCGCCCACACCAAGAGCAATTGTTGACACCCATAACAATACAACTAACACACAAAATATCACATTCCTCATTTTTATTACTCCAGATTTTTTTCCTTCTGCCCAAATTTTAAACTTATCTCATTTCCAATCTTTATTTCTTAAGGTGACCTCTGGAAATTGCTTTTGATGCGATAGTTTAAGATTTTGGTTGCTGACAAGGAATATAAAATCGTGCATATTGGGCTATATTCACTGTTTTATATGACACATGTCAGCAGGCAAAAGAATAACTAGTCGCTCAAAATGAATTTTCAGAGGTTGCCTTAATTTTTAATTCTAAACTTCTTGCTTCTCGCCCCTCTCTTCTAACTCTTCTTATCCATGTCCATCGGTCTGAATCGTGGTTCTTTCTCACGGCAGGCAATAAAGCATATTCGCTGGGAAAAATCAAATTGTCCAAAACAAACCTTAATTATACCAAATATTTCCAGATTACCAAAACATCTTTACCGCAACTCTCTGTTTCTCCATCTCCCTCGGCAAAAAACGCCCCCCCTCCATTTATCAACAAGTTCTATATATGCTTACTCACGTGCCAGCTTTTAAATTAGGTCCTGTACCGTACGGTGTCACTGTCAAGTCCTGATTTAAAGTTGTCACTTTCCGTTTCTATTTACTATTGTTTTTTGATGATATATTCCGTAGTGCAGGGAGCCCGAAGGGCGACCGGAACGGAGGAATATATCACGCCGCCATATGCACTTCCTCAGGCACACGATATCCCAAAGCAAAATGTGGACGACAGGTATTATACAGTTCTATCGCCTGTTTAACCGCAGCATGAACATGAGCTTTTTTCTTAAACGTATTCTTCAATCCATACTCGTGCTTCAATATACCGTTTAACCTCTCGGCCTGGGCATTCTCATAACAATGATTATCTTCGGTCATACTAACTCGCAGCCCATTTCTTTTAAGCTTATCTATATATCTATGGCAGCAATACTGACTGCCACGATCTGAATGATGTATCGTATTACTACCTTTGGGCAATTGCTTTATCGCCTTTGTTAATGCACGCAAACAACCTTCTGCTTCCAAACTATCACTACAGTCATAGCCAACTATCTTGCGACTAAATGCATCCATTATCAACGACAGATACATAAATCCTTCATCTGTATATATGTACGTTATATCACTTACCAGGGCCTGATTGGCTCCTGTAAGCTCTTCATCTTTCAGTATATTCTTATAAGTCTTAAAGTTATGACGACTGTCTGTCGTTGTCACACTTCGCTTTTTACGCTCTATCAACATATCTGCTTCTGACATCGTTTCATAAAATCTATCTCGCCCTATACTAATACCGGCTTTTGCCAGTTTGGGCTTTATACGCTTCAAAACCTTTCTGCAACCCATCTCAGGCTGCAATGATCTTTCCAGCCTGGCCAAAGATATTATCAGGTCTTTTTCATAGTGCCGCCTGCGCCGAACTTTATGTGATTTATAATAATTCTGACGACTCATGCCAACAGCTTTGCATAAGGAAGTTATCGCTATTTTTTCCTCTTTCTTTTCAACGGTTGCCTCGGACGCTTGTTGAACCGTTTGGTATCGACTTTTTTTTTATACTCCTCGGGATCCAGCCCGTATTCTTTACAAATAACCTGAAACCTGGCTTCACTTACAATATTCTCTATATGGCTGTCTGCTAACGCTTCTTTAAGCTGCTTAATCTCTGATTCTAACTTCTTTACATGATCTTGTTCATCTAGTTTTTCCACGCGTATCACCTTTGGTATCAAATGGTTACGGCCATATTTTCTTAGCCAACTCTTTACTGTTGTTGTACCAGAAATCCCATAGCGGGAATTAGCCTCATAAATACTGCTTAGCTTACCAGATTCAAGATCATTTACCACCTGTAATTTAAAGGCTTCGCTGTAGCGATTATAAGTTCGTTTACTTACCAACATTGTTGTCTCCTGTTATTTGTTAAAACATTAAATCTATAATGTGACAACTTATCACAGGACCAGACAACCTTTTTACACTTTTTATTTTACACTTTACTCTTTTGATGCCGCTCCGCGGCATCTGGTCCGCCCACAAATAAGATTTTTTAGCCAACACCATTATCCCAGCTCTAAATCCAACAATATCAGCCAAACCGCCAGGAAACAAAATACAACATATTTTGATCGCACAAAACGAACGATTTGACATCCTTCACAACCGTAAGATATCTAAATACAATATGTTATATTAAAAACACTAAGCCTGCCACACTGCGACACACCTCCCCGATATTTAAATTAACACCGCCTGATATCCCTTTAGCCAGGTCATATTTATTATCTGTTTCTGTATAAAAATCCGTTCCCCGCCGCGACCGCTCCGTTCGCCGCCGCAGCCCGCCGTAAACCCGCAATTTCACGACGTTCGCTTCCGCTGCCATCCGCAGGCAGTTATCAAATCCGCATTTTTTAGCCAAAATGCGGGTAAACCACTGTTTTATAAACTTTATTTCATATATTTTGCACAAAAAATTTGATCGCACTTTTCACTATAAATACCGCTGCTGCACTTTTGCCATCTTGTGACATATTTGCATATTATTTTTGAATTGCGAAAATAAACTGAAATGAATTTTAGGCATAAGCCCTGGTCAAAATCGCGCACGACACCACCTTTAACCTTTAAACTATCTTGACACTTTTTGAACTATTCGACCAAAAAAAAACGGGTACCTGACAAAAGATACTATATCGCGGACTAGGTGGTATGTTTGGCTTGAATATGGGCTTAAACGATAATAGGGGGGGATCGTTTGGGGAAAGCCGTCCGCAGTATTTTTTTGTCAAGGTACCCTATGAAAATGGGGGGGGGATGCTTCTGCTTAAACCCCTCATTTTGAGAATACCCGGTTACTAGGAAATATATCCACACTCACTCAGGAATTCTCAACATTAAAGGGTATAACGTCAACCCATCGGGTGATACTTTTTATGTAAACTCCTCAGATGTTCGTGGTTGACATGGGTATATATCTGGGTTGTGCTGGCATCCGCATGACCCAGCATTTCCTGTACACTTTTAAGATCGGCGCCGCCCTGCAGCAGGTGAGTACCGAAACAATGTCTCAGGGTATGCGGGGTTACTTTTCCGGCCAGGCCGGCTTTCGCAGCTGCCTTCTTGACAATACGCCAGATCTCGATCCTGGATAATTCTCGACCATTTTTGGAGACAAATAGTTTGCGACAGTTTGTCTTCTCCGTCAAATCCATTCTCAGGTTTCTACAATAATCATGGAGTACGTCAAGAGCATATTGATGGATAGGAATTACTCGTTCCTTATTACCTTTGCCGATACAGCGAAGGTAACCAATCTTCTCATTGATGTCGTTCAAGTTGAGGTTTGCCGCTTCCGATGCTCTCATTCCGGTAGCGTACAAGAGTTCAAGCAGTGCCTTGTCGCGAAGATACAATGCATCTTTCGGATCAATAGCTGATACTAATGTTTCTGCCTGCTCTTTTGTTAAAACCCGCGGCACCTTACTCCAGGTACGAGGTGTCTCCATCAGGTCGCAAAGATCTGTCTTGGTGTGTCCCATTAGTTTATGATAACGCATAAACATTCTTAATGATACAACATGGCGAGCAATCGTGGCTTCAGATAGTTTTGCGTGATCATCGTCGACCGGATGTGACAGCCATTTGACAAATGCCATAGCCGTCTGCGGGGTAACTTGGTTAGGTAATGTCAGACCGCGGAGCTGCGCGAATGTTGTAAACCTTCGCAAATCTCTACGATATGACATTATCGTGTTTCCGGCCAGACCTCCTTCGACACATAGATAGTGAAGAAAATTTTCTATCTCCATGTCTGGCCAGCCTTCCAACTTCTTCTTCTCATTTATTACAGCTAAATTCATGTTATCTTTTCTTTGTTTAAAAGAGTCCTTGCTCATGATTTTCCTAGCTACTTGTGACGCTTTCAATAATTGAATTTCCACATTCTTTTAGCTCGTCAGTATCGCTTACTTTGGAAAACAAAGCTCGCAATATTAACTTACCACATTATTTGAAAGCTTGCCAGCAAATACGCTAACATCTTCTACATTTTTATACTAAAACAAAACCAAATATTATTTGGTATTAAATCCAACTCTTCCTGGCTGCCAACTACTTATTACCAATGCCTTCTGTTTTTTATAATCCTCAAAATTAGAGGACAAATCACTTTTCAAATCCGGCATCAGCTATAAAAGCCACAGGCTCAAATCTGCTCAAATACCAATAAGGTCAATTTCTCTTTGAAAATGCATGAGAACACTTCTTCTCGAAAACTTCTTCAAATACTCAAATCATTCCTTCAACTTTTATTACTTGCTTCAGGCATTTAAGCTACTCAAGGTAGGTTATTTGTCTTCCCCTGTTTGCACTTGTACTATCGGATTACTTACAAGTAAGCTTAAAAAAAAATCACAGGCTAGCTGTTAACAACCTTGCAAAACTACGGTTATTGGACTTAAAAGCTTACTATAATTGACAACTTTAAACATCACGAGCAAAATACATGTTCCATATAATCTGTAAAAACAGGCACTTACATTCTTATATAAAAAATGCATAATATTTTGTATTTGTGTGTAAAAAAAATAAAAAATTATCGAATATTAAACTTTTATCGGACCGTGGAAGTTCTCTGCCAATAATGATTCCTAATATAAACCAAATTACAACGGTTATTATTTTTCATATTTGCACGATTAATGCAGTTTAAGTTGTAAAATAGATAAAATAACGATCATATTTTGCTGTTTTCTTCTCATAAATGCAAATGACATATATTCTACGTCTATTTGCGCATAATTTATCGTCAATATGATAAATATCACAACTCTTCTAAACAAAACATATAATTAATAAAATAATCTAAAAGCTAATTCCATATAACTAAAAAACCACCACTTATAAAGTCCTCATAACCACACCAAATAGTAAACAAATGTTTCATACATCATTTCTTCTTATTCCTCCAATTGAAATTAAAAAACAAAAACATCATTCTATTATGGAACCTTCACACTAAAAAAGGATAAGCTTTTTTCATTAAACCCTTTACAAAAATAGCTAAATTAAACTTAAACTCCTCTTTTTTTCGATCTACACGTATCCTCTTTAATAAATATGCAATATGGGCATATGTATTCCTCCTCAATAAACCATTCTGATTCCTTTTTCGTTCACATATAACAGCCCGGCAAGAAGTTATCTCTATAATAAGAGTTAAAACTCTACCCATATCGTATTTCAACTACTGAATACATGCACTAAACGGTTATATTAATATGAACTGTATCTACAATTACATGCATGCTACACCCTTTACTGCATTTTCTGGTAATAATTTATAAAAATCCGTATTTCTAAATAATAACTCATATAAATACCCGATAATGGTAAAGACGCGTATTGTTAGCTATACTTATTAATGTTGTATTACTCTGTAATATCATATTCATATTACTAAATGGTTCTACCACAATGCAACTTACGAAACTAGATAAAAGGCGAAAAGAAAGGTAATATAATGAACTATGAGCAGGACAGTTTAACTCAGTGGCATTTCAGACATGACGCTTTAGACGCATTTAATAGTTTTTCTGCTGCAAGAAACTTGTTTTTCTTGATAACAATCGCGGGCTTACTCATTATTCAGCTTGTTTTCTGGGCTGTAGACCAGGGTGCAATTGATAATGCACTGGAAATTCCCCAAAAAGAAAACATACAAATAAATGATACCATGCCCGGCGGCTCTGTTAACACACAAAGCCACCCCAAAGGGTTCGTTTTATGCAGTTTCAAGCCGGCATATAGTTTCTGCCAGGATCTGGGAGTACCAGAAAAAGAACAAAAAACAACACAAGAGAAAGAAGCTTCGACAGTAATATCAAAAGAAAACGAATCTACTATCAAAAATATCCTGCTAAAAACAATTCAGATAGCCAGAGTTATAGTAATATTCTCAATAATAATGTATTGCATATGCCTGTTTTTATGCATCCAGCTAACATTAACCGGAAGCCTGGGAGGAATGTCATATTCGGTAAATGCTTTCTTCTTTGCCCTGGTAGCAACTTTATTTGTCCTGCCCTGGCAAAAATCTGTAATGTCAGGCATACCAACCGTACTTTACAATTTTAACGACATTATCAAAGCTTATTCAGCTAAGACAGAAACTTCGTCGTTTTCTTATTATTCCAGGTTCATGGTAATGTGGATTGCAGTTATCCTGCTGTTAATCTCTCAATGGAGAAGCAGCCAGGCAATTAAGCAAATTTCAGCCAGGGCTAAAGAGTGGAAATCAATTAACCCGCTGGCTCAGCTGCACCCGGTTCATCAGCCGGCACCATCCCAGCAGATTCCTGTGGTACCACAAGCTGCCCAGACAGGAGCACCTGTTCCCGTACAGCCAATTCAGCCTGGTACGCAAAATCCTAATGATACCGGATATGATAACGGTCCTATACCCCTGGAGTAATTTAACTTTTGCCTCAAAAACAAGGTTTGGTACAACCAAGGAAAGGTTAGCATTTTATTTATATAACATCTTTTTATTAAAGTGGTTATAAATTAAGACTGATAATATTCATAATAAACCGTTTTACAAAGCTGTTCAAAAACGCAATAATATTGCTATTGAACAATTAACCAAATGAACGACAGCAACCATATACAAGCTGCTGCCTATTTAATAAGACATATAGAATTGGAGCATAGTAAATGAGTGCTTTTGCTGGTGACAACTTTACGCAAACCGTTGAACGCCGAATGAAGGAATGGCAGGAGGGCCGCGAAGCTGAAGCTCACCATCTGGCAGATGGTGCGAGGGTCAACTACATTTGCCTTAGCCGACAGATAGGTGCCGGCGGCGAAACCGTTGCTGAAGAACTTGCCAAACTAATGGGCTGGAGTGTTTTTGATAAACGAATAGTTAACTTCATGGCAGAAAATTTTGGCGTTCATACTGATGTTCTCGAATCAGTTGATGAACGGACTAGAAGCTGGATCGAAGATTCTATCAGCATGTTTTTCTCTAACCGTAAACAAGGTGAACACCTTGACCAGTACAGTTATTATAAACACTTAATTGAAGCACTTTTAGTAATCGCCCAGCATGGTCGTGCCATTATTGTCGGACGGGCAGCTGGCCAAATATTACCACGCGACCATGGCTTAAGCGTCCGTATTACCGCCCCATTTGAACTGCGCGCTGAACGCATAGCCCAGCAAAACAAGATCAAAATTTCTGAAGCGCGAGATATAGTTAAAAAGGCTGACGATAATCAAAGAAAATTTGTCAAAGATTTTCTTTGGAAAGATGCTTTTGACCTTCACTCTTTCGATATGATATTCAATACCGAAAAACTATCTCCGCTATCAGTTGCAAAATTGATCTGGAGAGGTTTTGATCAAAAAATTGCCAGTAAGAAGCAACAGCTTGATATGATCGAACGAGGCGAGGACATCGACGAGTTTGTAATGAAGCAATTCTCTAGCTGGCAGAAAGAAAGCCAGGGGGAAACAACTCAATTGCCGGCAAAACTGGAAGACGGTAATAATATCGATTATGTTACCATCGGTAGAGACCTGGGAGCGGGCGGTGCATACATTGCCCAGATGCTGGCTAATGATATCGGTTGGGATCTCTACGATCGTGAGATACTCAACTACATGTCGGAAAATATGAATGTCCATGTAAAAACCCTGGAAACAGTTGACGAAAAGACCGGAAGCAGTATCCGTGAAAAACTGACAAATCTTTTCTCGTCAAAAGAAAAGATAGCAACCAGCGAATTTATGAAGCAGTTAGGTGAAACATTAATGGTTATCGCCAAACATGGCACCGCGGTTATTCTCGGCCGCTCCGCCGGACTGTTCCTGCCGCGCGAGAAAGGGCTGAGTGTTTTTGTAACAGCTCCTTTTGATATTCGCGCCAAACGTATGACCAAGGTTAATAACGTCACACTGGAAGAAGCGAAAAGTCAGGTTAAAAAAGCAGACAAGGAACTTTATCATTTTACCAAAGACTTTGTCGGTTTGGACATTCACGATACCAGCCAGTATGATGTTGTATGCAATACAGAAAAAATCATGCCTGAATCATATGCCAAGATCCTTCGCCGTGCACTCGAACAGCGCAGCCAGGAAGAAGAATAATTCAATTCTATTCCCATAATAGTTGAAAATGCCCGTTCGAGCGTGGTATAAGTGACTACATTGTCGCCACTTACCTTGCGAGCGATCAGGCGAAATCATACACAATGTGTATAAATATATTTTTGCCCTTGACGATATTTATATAAATGTGATATCATCACGCCAGATCAATGACAAGTTAATATTTGCTTATAGATTTTTCAGCTTATGTATAAATGTTATACTAAATCTCTTTGTACAATCTAAATTTTCTATAAGTATAGTTTTCAGCGGCATTAGCCCGGGAGCAACTGCTCTTGAATGGAAGACGGTGCAAATCCGTCGCGGTCCCGCCGCTGTAATCGACGACGAAAACCTGATCTATGTCACTGTCAAAAGATGGGAAGGCCAGGTAAAGTAGGAAGACTCGAAAGCCAGAAGACATGCTGAAAACTAATTGCCAAAAGACTTCGTGGATTGAGTCACAGGGTTCCGTACAAAATATTTTAATATTACGTACAATATGCTTTACTAACATATACAGCCTCATACTATCTTCGGAAAGTATGAGGTTTTTTTATTGGCCATAGAGAATAATTTACCTGAACAAAAAATCCTGCGTTGCAGGGAGGAGAAATTTATGAAAATGAAATTTACTTATTTACTGTTAATATTATGCTGCTCGACAACTTTTGCAGCAGTTGCAACTTTTGAAGATACTCCGCTGGCCTCGGAATCTCATTATGGCGGAAGTTATTCCGGCAGTACAGGTTTTGTCAGCGGTGATGCCTCATTTAATCATACTGACAGTGAAGACTGGGGTTGGGACGGTTTTTCATATTCAAACGAAACAGATACAACAACCGCAGGCTGGGCTAATCAACACAGTGCATATCTGGCCGAAAGTTCAGATGGTACTAACCAGTATGGAGTATGTTATGTTCCCAGCTGGTCTGTTACAAAAGCAACAATCTCGCTTGGCGCGGTATCCGGTGAAGATTACAACAGTACTCTCAATGGTATGTGGATAACAAACACCACCTACACTTATTGGTCGATGAAAAACGGAGATGATTTTGCAAAAAAATTTGGCGGCGACACAGGCAACGACCAGGACTGGCTAAAACTAACAATCACAGGTATCAAAGCTGACGGCTCTACTTCAGAAGTACCAGTAGAATTTTATCTGGCTGATTTCCGTTTTGATGACAATTCTATGGATTACATAATTGATGAATGGACCTGGGTCGATCTTTCTTCACTAGGAGACGTTGTCGAACTGCAATTCAGCATGGACACAAGTGACTACAGCTATGGTTTTCCAAATACACCATACTATTTTGCTTTAGATAACTTTAACAGCCTGTCAACTGATGTACCTCCCGTACCGGAACCCGCATCGGTTATGCTTATGCTCTCCGGATTATTTGCCATTCGCAAACGAAAATAAAAAACATGAAATAATGTTTTTATGTAAGTAAAAAAAGAAAGAGCCGCTGATACCATTTCAGCGACTCTTTATTTTTAGGTAAAAATGAATAGTGGTTCATTATTATAACTAGCGTTTATTGGCAGGAGCTTTTACAAGACCTAGTTTTTGCAGCTCCTCATAAAGTTTTGTTTTATCAATTGGCTTAATTAGAAAACTTTCACAACCGCTGCTAAATGACTGCAAAATTGTTTTCTTATCATCCATAGCCGTTGTCATAATTACCTTTACTCCATCTAATCCCATAATGCCAAACTGCTCTTCCAGCTTGCGAATCTCGGTCAGTGTCTCCTGACCATCTTTTTCAGGCATCATGACATCCAGACAAACAAGGTCATATGGCTTGTCTTCTTCCAGGCTGGTTTTTATTTTCTCCATGGCCTGAACACCATTTGCGGCAACATCGGCATCACCAAAAGGTTTCAGAAGATTTATCAAATATTTACTGTTTATCACATTATCTTCAACAATTAAAGACCGCATTTCCATACTCCTGTATTTTTTTACTTTTACATATTGCAGGTATAAGCAAATTCGTCAATATGAAACCTTTGCTGTAAATAAATTATATCCACAAAATTATTATTGATATTCAGATTACATAAATTCTGATTTGACAAAAAATTATGATTTCAGTTATAATTTTTATTCAAAGATGAAAAAGCAATCTGTTAAAATTATAGGACTAACATCAAGCCCCAGGAAAGATAGTAACTCATCATTACTTCTTAACAGGGTGATTGCCGGCGCTCAGGACCACGGTGCAGACTGCGAAATTATTAATCTCGCCGACCGCAGCATAAAACCTTGTACTCATTGCGATTACTGTCTCAACTCTCAGTCATGCAGTATAAATGACGATATGACCATGATATATAATAAGATAATTCAAGCGAACGCTTTAATTGTGTCTTCGCCAATATATTTTATGGCATTATCAGCCCAGCTGAAGCTTATGATTGACCGATGCCAGCTATTTTGGGCATATAAAGACAATACCGGTAATTCTCTTATCGACCCGGACATAAAAAAATCAGGACGAAAAGGTATTTTAATTGCTGTAGGAGCAAGAAAAGGGGAATCTACATTTCAGGGTTCTATAACTTCAATGAAATGGTTTTTCCATTCCATTGAAATGGAATACTGGCGAAATCTGCTGGTAGAAAAATGTGATGGAGCCGGTGAAATTAATAAATATCCTGAAAAAATTCAGGAAGCGTATGACATCGGCTGCGAACTTGTCAGGTCCTATAATAGCAGCGATAATAAATAGCTTTCAACTCCTCCTATTAATTTTTCATCTCTTTTAATCCACTTAAGTCAATTATACAGCACAACTTATTTTCACCATGCTGCGATTTAACATATCTTATCAAGTAATACTCATAACGAGTCGATATTAAGTAACAGTATAACTTGTAATGCTATACTATAGATTTTCTATGCTGAAACAGGAAGCATCAATGCGGCTATAACCGGGATTATGAATATATAAATGTTAAGAGTACCAATAGAACAAGCTGAAGCGGGAATGACACTCGCAAGATCGGTTCCCAATCCGGAAAAACCGGATCACACTCTGTTAAAAGCAGGATATGAAATGGAAGCCGACAAGGTTTCCCGCCTTAAATCAATTGGTGTCAACAATCTTTGGGTCAACTACCCAGGATTGGATTTCCTGGACGATTACCTGGACCCTAAACTTATAGAACATCAGCAGGAACTGTACAGTTCGCTGAAAGATAATTTCCAGGACGCTCAAAGTGAATCTATAAATGACATAGATTACAGGCAATATGTCGATCAGATGAAAAATCTGTTCCACTATCTAATGAACGCAGGGAACATATCCTCGGCTTTCATCTCCGAGCTGCAAGGTCAATCTGACGATATTTTCCGGCACAGTACAACTGTCGCTTCGCTGGCACTATTAATTGGTATGAAATCTGAAGGCCAGCTTCTAAAAGCCAGGCCAAACATGCCGCAAAGTCAGGCAACAGATCTTACATCACTGGGAACAGGGTGTTTGCTGCACGATATGGGCAAAATTTCGCTATCGGAAGAAATGCAGACTTTTCACGTTACCGCTATGAATCTGGGCTCCCCGGAATGGCAGAATCATACCGAAGTAGGATATGAAATGCTGAAAGCCGGACTTGACCCGGTTGCCGCCCAGATTGTAGTTAACCACCACCAGCATTATGACGGGAGCGGATTTCCCAAGCGAAAACAGCTTAATGGTGTCGGTGACCCGATCTTTGCCCTTAAAGGTCATGAAATACATATTTTCTGCCGTATTGCATGTCTGGCAAATTATTTTGAATCATTTCGATATTTACCGGACGGAAGAATCGCCCCCACTGTTGTAGCTCTTGCACGGATGAAAAAGCCGGGTTATGCTAAATGGTTCGATCCGGAACTGTATAAAATCTTCACAAAGGCGATGCCTGCTTTCGCTATGGGTGAACAGGTAAAATTAAATGACGGCAGAGATGTTGTTGTTGTTGAAATTAACGAGATTGAACCTTGCCGACCGGTAGTACGTCCTATCGACCTGAAGAACGCTGTCTCTAAAGAAGCTTCAGCTCCAAAAGAAAATGAACAGACCGAAGATAAACCTGAACAGGAAAAGCCCGAGTCGGAAAACAAGAAATCCGAGCCGCAGGAAGACCCGAAATCAAAAGACATTGACCTGTCAATGAATAATGATTTATACATACAAATGGTCGGCGACTTTGATGTAACCAGATTCTTGCATTAATATTACCGGTAACTGTTGAAAATGTGATACCGCACTATAATTTTCTTTACATTAACACTATAATTCTTGTAGAATTGCCATGAGATAGATAAAGTTGTTCTGAGCTCATTATTTTTTATTTGGTTACTATATATTATGAACATCACACAGTTAGACATACCGGGCGTTATCCTTATCGAACCAAAAGTTTTCGATGACAATCGTGGTTTTTTCCTAGAAACTTTCAGCTGCGAGAGATACCAAAAGGCCGGCATACCAAAACCTTTTATCCAGGATAATCATTCATACTCAAAAAAAGGAACTGTCCGAGGTCTGCACTATCAGCTTACACAACCCCAGGGAAAACTGGTTTATTGTATTACTGGAGAGATTTTTGATGTGGCAGTAGATATCCGCAGGGGATCGCCCACATTCGGCCAATGGGCAGGTGCGATACTCTCACGAGAAAACCATCGGCAATTATACGTACCGGAAGGTTTCGCCCATGGTTTCTGTGTTTTGAGCGATACGGCAGATGTAATGTACAAATGTACCGATCTCTATAAACCGGGCGACGATTACGGCATAATATGGAACGATCCTGAGATAAATATAGAATGGCCTGTTCCTGCAGAAACTGCTGTCCTTTCTGAAAAAGACAGCCAATGCCCAACACTTGCTGAGGCTGATATCAATACTCTCCCGGTTATTTAGTACACAAAATTTCCTTAAATCAACTTTTGATAAATTTCAGCAGATCCTGTATCGCCGGCCAGTATTCAATTATTTTGCCGGCTTCCTTGTACTTCATAATATTTACAATACTAAAATCTTTCAGCTTGTACGGCAGCATATCACTCGGTAAAATACTGCTCGCATCATATTCCGGGTTCTTGTGAACTCTTACCAGTAATTTACCATCAATAGTTGTTAAGCGAAAACTCAAATCGTCAACCTGACCATTCTCATCGAGCAGCATATAGCCATCAAGTAAAACTACCAGCTCATTCCCCTCTTTACCCCCTACTGAATTTATATGCACTCTAATATTATTCATCAGTAATTGAGGTGGCATAGTTATCGGCAATTTAGTTATGTTGGTATTTTTTTTACTATCGAGAAGTATATAGATATCACCATAATTACATTCTGCCAGCTTAAAATCAAGAGTATCACTTTTTCCTGGCTCCAGCTCACAGTACAAATGCTGGAGCTTGATCATAGGTATCGTGTTCAACCTGTCTTTATTATTAATCTGAAGCTTGCGAATTGAATATATATTTTCTCCCGCTTTTTTAATATCACCCATTGTTGTTTCATGCTCCAGCATAGCCGTAACACGAATCTCGGCAAAGAAGGTGTACACTTCGCCGCTAAGCCATACAGGAACTGTCAATATCACATCGCCAGTAATACAAGCAATATCTTCCAGCTGTGTCTACTATAAAATCTTCGTATCATAAAATTAAGATTATATCATGGCCCAATTCACCCGGAACCGAAAATTAACGCTTTCATTAATATCAGCTTTCTCTCTCTACCAGCATTCTAGCCAGGCTGCCTAAATCCGGAGTTCTGACATTGGCCGACTCCAAATATCCCATGGCTGCTGATTTAAGATTTTGTGCTTTTTCCTGAGATTGTTCTAAACCCAGTAATGCCGGATATGTCATCTTGCCGGCACCGGCGTCTTTCTGGGTCTGTTTACCCATCTTCTCTGATGTTGAAGTCACATCCAGCATATCATCAACCACCTGAAAAGCCAGGCCCAGGGTCAGACCAAACTCACCCAGATTTTTTATTGTCGATTCTTCTGCCCCGGCACACATCGCGCCCATTTTCATTGCAGCTTCAAATAGTTTTGCGGTTTTATGCACATGGATAAATTCCAGTTCGTTAACATTCAGCTCTTTTTCTTCTCCGCTAAGATCTGCACTTTGCCCGCCAACCATACCGGCCGCCCCGGCTCCTTCACTAAGCTCTAAAACCAGCCTGCGGCATAAATCGCCATCTTTTACATAGCGTGCCAGAGAAGTAAACGCAAATGTCAATAAACCATCACCGGCAAGAATCGCCTGACCTTCACCATATACCTTATGGTTTGTCGGCTGGCCGCGCCTTACATCATCATCATCCATAGCCGGCAGATCATCATGAATCAATGAATAGGTATGAATCATTTCGATCGCTACCGCCGCAGGTAATGCCTTACTGATATCACCACCGCACGCTTCACAGGCTAGCAAGACCATCACCGGACGCAACCGTTTACCGCCGGCCCTCAAACTGTACAGCATGGATTCCCTGAGAATGTCAGGGATGCCAAGCTGTTCACCAATATATACTTCAGCCTCATCATCAACCAGTCCGGCCAATTCACGAAAACGATTCATAAAATTTGGATTATATTCTATCTTTGTCATTGTTTTCTTTCGCAGGTTTTAAGTTGCAATAACGAAGTGCCTCTGGTAAATCGTCTAAAAGAGCCTTCCTGCAACAATTATGTTTAAACATAGCGTGAGACGACCTGTCCTGAGCTGGTCGAAGGATAGTCGAACACCTTATTTTTTCTTTTCACTATTCTTTTTTCACTTAAATTGGCCCTGTTCCGGCCTTTGCGTGTAATGCTGAACAGGCAAAAGTTCAATACCGCACTCATTATCTGCTCTCAAATTCCATTCTTATATAACAACTGTTATATAAAGCAGTTAAACTTTAAGTGACCTGTATTCATATTTCCACATACAGTAAAAATGAAATTGTACCACGAATATGAAAAATTTGCAAAAGCAATAGAGTACTTAGAGCACTTTAATATTTTCTGTGCAGATTTTTACTGCCGAGAGGACAAAACCATACAATATGCGTACAAACTGCTCCGAATATGACTTAAGAGCCCTCTGGAAATTGCTTTTAAAAGTGGAGTTAAAATGAGATACCGACATAAGATACTGATTGTACATGTCTGACTATATTACCAAAGACACCGTGTTACGTGAAACACGACACTGCATGCTGAAAATTTATAGTAAAGCTGCATCTGTTACTATGGTTTATTCATCTTCAGCACTGAACTTTGCTTCGATAGATCTTTGCCTGCGTTCCCAAAGTTTCTTGGCATATTTTCGCATATCGGTCACGGAATCCATTTCATCAACTATCTCTACTCCAAGCAAAGTTTCGATAGCATCTTCGAGGGTAATAATTCCAGCCGTTCCTCCGTATTCATCTACTACCAGAAAAATGTGCTCGCGTCTTACAATAAATTCATCCAGGGTAGTCTGGACATCAGCAATATCAGGTACGGCATGAATATCTTTCACAAGATCGCTTAACCTGGTATCTCCGGAACCTTCCGAAAATTTCTGACTGATACGATATCTCAATACAAAACCGGTTATATCGTCCAGATCATTTCCATAGACCAGGATTCGGCTGAAACCAAGCGGGCTGTGATTTTTTATCACTTCCTCTACCGTCATATCCTGCTGAAATGCCATAATAACACTGCGAGGGGTAAGAACATCTTTAACCCTGATGTTTTTCAGGCAAAGAATATTCTGAATTATCTTGTTTTCTCTATGGTGCAGAGTACCATGGTCCTGACCCATATCAGCCGTTGCCAGTATCTCATCACGAGATATCTCAACTTTTTCTCCTGATGGATTTATCAGCTTGCTTACCTGGCGAAGAAGAAATACTACCGGCATGAGAATGAAAACAAAAAACTTGATAATATACGCAGCCGGTACAACAAGTGATTTCCAATATACGGCGCCTAGGGTCTTGGGAATGATCTCTGAAAGTACAAGGATAGCCAGGGCCAGGCCAAATGAAACATAGGCCGCAATAGAGCTGCCAAACAATTCGCCGGCCTGGGCTCCAACTCCGGCAGCTCCTATCGTATTGGCAAAAGTATTCAATGTCAGAATAGCTGAAAGAGATTTGTCTATATCATCTTTCAGCTTCTGTAACAATTCTGCGGTTTTGCTGCCATCTCTTTTCAGAAGGGTAATATACGCAGGACTAACACTGAGTATAACAGCTTCTAACAACGAACATATAAATGAAATGCCCATTGCCAGGGCAAAATATAATATTAATAGTTTCATATTTTATTGCAATAATGCAAGGTACATAAAAGGCAATTCCAGATCGCCAATGCTTTATTACCTCGCTTACGGTCGATAATCTCTCTGAGCCGGATGTTTTGCCAGGTAATTGACCAACAGTTTAATGATATTATCCATATCTGTCAATGACACAACTTCCACCGGGGTATGCATATAGCGGTTTGGTATGCTAATCAAACCGGCTGCCGCTCCTCCCCGTGACAGCTGGATTGCATTTGCATCTGTACCTGTGCCGCGAGGATCGCCTGTAATCTGGTATGGAATCTTTATCTGTTTGGCTGTTTTTTCCAGCTGCTTTTCCAAAACCGGGTTAATATTTGGACCGCGATGTAAATTGGGACCGCCGGTCAATTTGACCTCGCCCGTCTTTTTGGGGTCACTGTCTGGATGATCTGTTGCAAAACCAACATCAATCGCTATACCGGCATCTGGATTTACATTATATGCACTGGTAATAGCACCGCGAAGACCTACCTCTTCCTGAACTGTAGCCACACCAATAACTGATATGTTCAATTTTCGCTTGGAAAGTTCACGAATTACCTCCGCAACTATAAAGGCTCCTGCTTTATCATCTGCCGCACGGGTTACGACAAAATCATCGTTCAACTTTAATGTCTCAACATCAATCACCATCGGGTCGCCGACTTTAACACGCTTGAGCGCCTCTTTTTTATCCTTGGCTCCGATATCCACCCAGATATCTTCCATCTTCAGGCCCTTGCCACGCTCTTCCGGCGTCATAAGATGAATAGCCTTTCGTCCGATAATGCCAAAAACAAATCCCTGGTCGGTCATTATCTTCACTCGCTGACCTACCAGTAATGCCGGGTCCATACCGCCTATCTGCTGGGTATAAATAAAACCCTTGTCGTCAATATGAGATATCATCAGACCTATCTCATCGATGTGACCTGCAAGCATAAACTTAAATGGCGCCTTCGGGTTTAATACTGCAACGCTATTGCCGTGAACATCATGAAATACACTATCTGCATAATCTTTAACGCGGTTACGCCACATACGGGCTGCATTCCATTCGAATCCGGATGGACTGGGTTCTTCTAACAATTTTTTCAAAAAGGTTTCGCTGTTCTTATTCAAAGTTAAACTCCTGTTGTCTTAAACTATCTGACAGAAAGCATTATACATCTTTCTGCATTTCTCTAGGTCTGGTTTATATTTCAAGCTTTTACATTATCGCATATTTCACTCTAACACTTAAGTAAATAGTTATTTACGCACACCTGAAACCCGGTCTGAAATTATTTAATTCTTTCTTAAGCTTCTTACCGGATGATGGCGACCCGATACATTTATCAAGCTGCTGCCAGAACCGGGAGCTGTGATTTTTTACTTTTGTATGTACCAGCTCGTGCAGTAATACATAATCAACCAGGTGCGGTGGCAAGTGAACGAGGTTTATATTTAAACTTATTTTATTGTCATGTGAACACGAACCCCAAAGAGTTTTCTGGTTTCTAAATGTCGCCTTGCGATACTCAAAACCAAACTGATCTGACAGTTCGTCCAGCCGGTTAAATATTAACTGCTGAGCCTGCCGGAGATGTTCGTCTGGAGGCAATGCTATCGGAATCCGCTCTTCTTCCTGCATCGTCCGGGCCATCTTATCTTTCTGCTCTATTACCCAGTCATACTTCTGACGTAAAAATGATTCCGCATCTCGCCATGCCACCCTGGTTGGCATCGAGACCAGCACCCGACCATCCATCCTGATACTCAGCCTGATATATTTATTTGATCTGGTCTTACGGAAAGTTACCGTCCCGATCTGATCGTATGTCTTTTCTCTCTGGTTAGCCATAAAGGTAGGATAAACTCTTTTCTCTAATTGTCAATTTCTGCATAACAATATTATAAAGAATATTCCGCCGATTGCCGCGGTAATAATTCCAACCGGCATCTGTGCCGGTGCTACAATCGTCCGGGCTAGAGTATCACACAAAACAAGAAAAGCTGCTCCGCCTAACATTGAGGCCGGCAGCATTAACCGGTGATCGTTTCCACTGATTTTCTTGGTTATATGCGGAATTATCAGCCCGACAAAAGCTATTGGTCCGGTTTGTGAAATGACCGCTGCGGTGGTTATTGAACCTCCGGCAAAACACCACTTTTGGACTTTATCAACTGAGATCCCGTGGCCCATTGCCATTTGATCTCCCAGTACCAGGTGATTCAAACTTAAGGATTGAACGAATAATATTCCCAAACCAGGCAAAATAAACGGCATAAGCGGCAAAATATCTTTCATACCGGCAACATCCAGGCCACCCATTATCCAGCGATCCATTGATACCAGCAAATAAGGGCTTGAGATATACCGTATCAGCATAACACACGAAGCTGATATAATACTTATCGCAACCCCTGCCAGAAGCAGCATATTCATCGACATACCGCCGCTTCTTTTTGCCAGAAAATAAATGAAAACTGCCGAAAAAAGCCCCCCTGACAGGGCAAATAGCTGGATCAGTCCAAAACCGAAAATATTCGCCGTTGTCAATACCGGAACTGAAATTGCCAGTACGGCACCCACCGAACTGCTGCCGGATATACCAAGAGTATATGGTGCAGCAAGCGGATTACGCAGGATTGTCTGAAATACTGCTCCTACAACTGCCAGGCAGCCGCCGGCTATTACTGCCATCAGCACCCTGGGCAAACGCTGGTGAAGCAAAATCCTCGCATCAACTGAAACAACATCACCTGAAATTATTTCTCTTATTGAACTTCCAATATTAATCTTTTCACTGCCGAAACATAATCCCGCTGACCCGGCAATTATCAAAACTAATATATATAGTAAAATAATAATAGCATACTTGACTGATATATTTTGTCGACTTACTGATTGCATTTTTATGGTTATATTAACCTGGTTAACTGTTATTAAAGCTACAGCCCAAATATTGGAGCCAGGTCTCATATACAGCTCTGGTAAGCATGCCCCTCTCTCTTCACATAGATAATATCTTCTTTTGCCAACATAAAATTACCACATATTATCTTCCGCAAATGGATGCAGCGATTCCTTTTTGCGTTTACTGTCTGCTTCAGATGCCATATTCTTACATATCACAGAAGCAAAAGACATATCAATACCATGTGTAATTTTAATATTGGATGGATCACCTTCAACCAGCTTAACCTTTTGTCCGGTATGTTCTACCAGCTGGGCATCATCTGTTATCTGCTTTTCGGCATCATCCAGATTCTCATACGCCTTATATATTATTTCCGGCTTGAAGGTCTGCGGGGTCTGGGCCTCCCAAAGTTCGGACCGGTCTATTGTCTCTGAAATGCTTTGGTCAGAATCTGACTTCTTGATTGTCCCAACAAGTTTACATGCCGGTATCGCCGCACCATATTCTAACGCTGCGGCAAAAACATCTGTTATCAGCTTCTGACTTACACAAGGTCTGGCCGCATCATGAATTGCGATAAGGTCAAATTCTTTTTCTTTTACAAAATCAAGCAGTTTTTGGACGGTCTGATACCGTTCTTCACCCCCAATTATCGTATGTACATTATAAAATGCCAGTTTTGCACCCCATTTTATTTCATACATCTCCTGCTCCTGCTCTGGAATAGCAATTACTATTCTGGCAACATCGTCACGATTGGCAAATGCTTCAATAGTTCTCATAAATACCGCCCTGCCGTCCAGATCGGTAAATTGCTTCGGCTTTTTACCACCAAATCTCGTGCCAGTACCGGCTGCCGGAATTAGTACTGCTGCTTTTAGCGACATGTGTAACCTTTCTTCTAAGAACTTCTTCTATTATCACATCATAGGAGATGCTCTATATTACAAATTATCCATTTTAACACAAGTAATTACCGTCTATCATACAACGGATATCATTACTGTCAAGATGGAATGTAATACACTGAATCAAAAAATGGCCCGATCCTACATAAACATCTTAATAACAAACTCTTATAGTAAATAAATGCACCGAAACATAATAATTCTTGTACAGATTAATACTAATCGGCTGACAAAGAAACAAAAACCGAGTTTGTTAACAATAAAACAAAACTAGAACCCTCTTGACAGAAATCTTTAAAATGGAAACACTTAATTAGTCATATAAAACAGAATTAAGTTAATCCAAACTCGTTCTATGTCGAGATAATTTAAATAGATACAGCTTATACCTGCCCTTTACGTACTAATATTTAAATAAGGTTGATATAGAGCTGGGTAATTGATATAGTGTATAATTCGCAAAACTGCCGGGAAATAGGGGCAGTACAACTATTAAATAGTATAAGTTATTGAAAATATTGGAGTAATGTAACTATGATGGATTTCATGCGCAAGAACAGCAAAACGATAATGGTTTTCTTTGGTGTTCTTATTATGATTGGTTTTGTACTTCCAAGTGCTATGTTTAGTGGGTCCGGCAGAAATATACAGGATAAAGAAGTCGGTTCTTATGCTGGCGCTGATGGCGTTAAAACAACTTTAACCACTATGGACACTGGCAAAGCTATTGCCGAGATTAAAGCTATGCTTGATCTACGTGTCTCGGCATACCTGAGATCTTATGGTAATGCCAGCGATAACTTCAAAATGATAAATCCGGCGGCTATACTATTCACCTGCCACTCGATTTTTGGCGATACCGAGTCGGCATATTACACCAGAAGCATTTTACTGCAAGCCGTAGGACTCGACCATAAAAATAAAGCTGAGTATGACGCTATTCTGGCAAAAATTGATAAACTTATCGATACTAACCAGAATCCGGCCATTCAGTACCTGGCTCTGACTGCCGAAGCCAATAGAAATGGTTTCTATGCTACCAGTGAACAGGTAGGCGAATTAGTCAGTTTTATTCGTGTGAATATGAACCAGCAAGGCCAGAAAATGTCTACTTCATTATCTAATTACGGTTTAACTGTCGGCAGCTTCAGTGAAGCCGTTGGTAATATTATCGCAATTGCATCATATGTGGACAACCTTACCAAAGTCGGCATTACCAATGAGAACCAGCTCAGAGACAGTATCCGCAATAGTATTGAAATCAATAATATCTCCGGTAAATTTGTCGAATTCTCCTCTAATATGTTCGCCCAAAAAGTTGGAGATCCAACAGAAGAAGAACTTGTCGCTCATTTTGAAAAATATAAATCTATTGATCCATTGGATATCAGGCCGGACGATAAAGATAATATGTTCGGGTTTAGCTATATGCTGCCTGATAGAATCAAAGTTGAATATCTTAATGTCGATGTCTCTGCCATTAAGCAAAAAATAACTGAAGAATTTGAAGCTCAAAGCCTTATTAAACAGGAAGAAGCTTTGCAGGATTACTGGACCAACCACAAATCTGAAAGACCTTTCCAGAAAGAATCCCAAAAAGATAGAAATTCTCCTGTTGAATATACTCAATTAAGCTTTGATGAATCATACGATACCGTTAAGAATGTTTATCTAATGGGTAAAGCCAGGGAACAGGCTGAATCTGTTATTGCTAAAATCGGAGAAGCTGTCAGCAACGAAAACGACCTGGTTGAAGCCAATATCAACTGGCAGGAAGTTGCTGAGAAAAACTCTAGCGATTCTATTAAAATCGGACATGGCGAAAGTGAATTCCTTAGCAGAGAAACTATTAACAGTTTCGAAAAATTTGGTTCTGCCAAACTCACTCGTTTCAATGACGCTCCACTGTCATATATGTTGTTCTCCAGTGAACCTCTGCGTGACCGGCCGGCTACTAAACTTGAACAGCCTGCTCCTCTGAAACTGAGAGAAACCCTGTCCAGTATAGAAGCCCGCTATGACTTCCCCAATGGAACATATAACCTGATGAATATGTACCTGGTGAGAATTGTTGCCGTTGACAGAAGCCGGGTAGCTGCTTCCATTAATGACGATGGCCGTCAGGGCGGCAGTGATATCGAACCGCTGGCTGATGACAAAAATATCCTGAAGGACAAAGTTAAAGCCGACCTGAAAAAGCTTAAAGCATACGAAATGGCAAAAGCTAAAGCCGAAGAATTCAAAGCCGCTCTTGCCCAACCGGAAACTGACCTGGCTAAAGCAATTGAAACAGTCGGTAAAACAATGATGGAAAAACCTGATGACGAAAATGCCAGGAATCCTTTATCCGAAAGCTCTGTTGAAAAGTATTACGACAACCTTTCCAGGATTGACTTTATGATCCAAAATTCCTATGGCTCTCGTGAAAATAATGAAAGACAAAAAACGCTTGTAAGAGGAAATCTAAGAATTATTCTCAAAGCTCTTCACGATGCTGAAGAAGGTGAAAAAGTCCTGGTTGAAAATAAAAATACAACCAGCGTTCTTGTCTTTGACGAATTTGCAATCGAACCGGCCAACCAGGATGAATATGCTGACATGAAAGCTTATTATGCCATGCAGACACTTAGCAGTCAGCAATTATTACCTATGGTTGACTTCTTCCTGCATGATAACATTATCAAGCGTAATGATGTCACTTTGATAAATAATGAAGATGAACCTAAACCGGTTGATACAGAAAAAGATAATTCCGATGAAACTAAAACTGAATAAAACTCAGTTTTTATACTGACAATAATAAAGCCGGTATGCAAATGCCGGCTTTTTTATTTCATGAAGCTATGTTAATAATAAACGACAAAATTTGTATCTCTGATGAATACCTCAACTTCTCCTTTGCCCGCAGCAGTGGTCCGGGCGGCCAGAATGTTAACAAGGTAAACACTCAGGCTCAGCTTCGTTTTACTCTTAACGATTGCCCGGAATTAAACAGCCATATTAAAAATCGTCTGCAAAGGATTGCCGCCCGATACCTGCTCGCTAACGGAGATATACAGATTACAAGTCAGCAGCATCGCAGCCAGGGAATGAACCGCCAGGACTGCCTTGACAAATTGGCCGATCTCATTCGCAAGTCACTTGTGCGGCCCAAACCTAGAATCGCAACCAAACCAACTGCTGCGTCAAAAAGAAAAAGACTCGATAACAAAAAGAAACGTGCTGATATCAAACAAAAACGTAGTAAAATAGATTACTAGTCTCATAAGCTTAATATATATTACTGATTCCTTCCTGACATAATTACCTTATACTTCTCAAAAATTATAGGCTAGTTCCATATACGACACCAAAACCGGAACCCGTCATCAATATAATAACATTATAATTGAGTTAACATTTCAAATCATATTATTTTCATATTTGTCCTTTCATTTAGCCGATAAGATAATACAGAAAAATTTTTTAACGATTTGTGTTTTATTTGATTTTATCGATCAAAGTCCTATATCTCTCTATAAGGTTAATAATGCAGTCATTACAGAGTAGAATTACAATTTCCCTGGTTAGTGTTGTTGTTTTATTAGTTGCTACTATGACTCTACTTGTACAGCATGAATTCAGCGACAGAATTATTCAGACCGAAACGAAACATGCCCAGGAAATCGCCGACCTGACTCTGATGACCATTAGTAACGAATACACCGCATTGCGTTTCCACCGTGAATCTCTCATAAGGGAAAGACGCCAGACAATCAAAAACAATGTAGCCATTGCTTTTTCTCATATCAGCCGCGAATATCGAAGATACATAAATAATGAAATCAGCGAAGATGAAGCCAAACAATGTGTTATTGATTGCTTCAAAAAATTGAGATATAGCGACGACGTAGGATATTTCTGGATAAACGATTGTACTCAACCTGTGCCCAGGATGATTATGCACCCGACTATCCCCGAACTAAATGGCACAATCCTGGATAACCCAGAATACAATACGGCAATGGGAACAAATAAAAATCTGTTTACCGCTTTTGCCGATGTATGCCTGGCTGACGGTGAAGGATATGTAGAATATTTATGGCCGAAACCTTCCGCAGAAGGACTGACAGAACAGCAGCCAAAACTCTCTTTCGTTAAACTTTTGCCTGAATGGAACTGGATTGTTGGTACGGGTGTATATATCGACGACATTGAAAAAGAATGTCAGGCACATTTTGATGAAATAAAGTCAGCAATGTTTGAAAATCTTGCAAAAATCAAAATTGCCCAGTCTGATTATATTTTCATCGCAAGCGGTGATAATATAATGCAGCTGCATCCTAAGCTTATCGGAGCTAACGTTTCTCTAATAAACAACCCTTCAACTGACAGCAGCTTGATGGATGATATCAAATCTGCAATTAATAATGGTGAAGATAAACTTAAATATCTCTGGAATAAACCGGGAAAATCAGAAACTAAATTATTTCCCAAAACCGCATTTATTCGATACTTCAAACCTTTAGACTGGTATATTGTAATTTCTGTCTATGACGATGAACTAATTGCTCCGGCATTAGCACTGCGTTCCAAAACATTACTGATATCATTTTTATTTCTCATTGTAGCAATATTCTTAACCTGGCGACTGGGAAGAAGCATTGCCCAACCCATCTCTAACCTGGCGGCAGCGGCTCGCAATATCAAAGATGAAGGCATTATCAATGTTAAACCGCTGCCGATCGCAGGTACTATTGAAACACAGGTTCTCGGCACCTGCCTCCAAAGCATGGTTGACACCCTAAGGGAAGAACAGCAGGAACTGCATATGATGTCGTTCCTGGTCGAATCTGCGGCCGGACCAATTGTTATGTCAGATTTCGACGGCAAACTGGTCTATGCCAACCCGGCTTTCCTTGACCAATGGGGTTACGACAATGAAAATGATGTTTTAGAAAAAGTCATCAATGATTTCTGGATAAGCGACGAAAGTATCGAAAATATCACTGAATCGATTCAGGAAAATAAATACACCTTTGAAGAAATACAGGCTAAAAAGAAAGACGGTACTGCCTTTCCTGTTCAGCTGATAGCCGCTATGGTCAAAAACGAACAAGACACTGCCGTTGCTATTGTTTACTCGTTACTGGATATTACTGAACGCAAACAGGCTGAAGATGTCATTAAAAACTATAACATGGCATTAAAAGCTGAAGTTCAGGTCAGGACAGAAGAACTGCTGGAAAAAAACAGCCTGCTCGAAAACGAAGTCAGTGAAAGAAAGAAAACCGAACTGGAACTGAAAAATACTACTTCGCAGCTTATCCAGACCGAAAAAATGGCTACCATCGGTCAGCTTGCTGCCGGTATCGCTCACGAAATAAATACTCCGCTCGGCGCCATCGGGTCGTCGTGCAGCACCATGCAAAAACAATTTGAAAATATTATCAATAACGTTGATACCGAACTCAATCTGTATAAAGATAATAAAGCTCTTATAAATGATATTATAGACCAGATTTTGCAATGCGATACTTTCCCGTCTTCCAGGCAGTTCCGTGAAAGAAAAGCATTCATCAACAAACAACTAACTGAAATGAAGGTTGAAAATCCGGACTTCGCCGCCGCGATTCTTACCGGGATATATCCGACCGACGGGCACGAAGCTTGTCTTGATATTTTCCAAAAAGATAACAGTACCGCTGTTTTGAACTTTATCCAGAAAATCGCTGATATATTTAATGGCATCAGGATTATCAACACTGCCGTCCAGCAATCATCCAGGGTTATTTTCGCTCTTAAAGACTATGCCAGGGCAGAAGAAAAACAGGAAATGATCGAAGCCGATATCAAAGATACGATCGAAACTGCTATTATTCTTTACGGCAATAAAATCAAACATGGTGTAGAACTAAAATTAGATTTTGATGATGTGCCTGCTATTCCTTGCCACCCGCATGAACTGTGCCAGATCTGGACTAACCTTATCAGTAATGCCATATATGCTATGGACAATAATGGAACACTTGAAATTAAACTGGAATCTGATGATAACAATATTAAGATTACTTTTTCTGATTCCGGTCATGGAATTCCTGTCGATGTAAAGAATAATATCTTTGAACCTCTCTATACAACAAAACCAAAAGGCGAAGGAACCGGCCTCGGACTTGACATCGTTAAAAGAATTATCGAAAGACATTCAGGCTCTATTACCTGCGAAAGCAAGGTCGGCATAGGTACCACTTTTGTCGTTACTTTACCGCATAAAGTTAATCAATAACACTTCAATAGCCTGCTCGCAACACAAAATGCATTTCAGAAGCTCACTATAAATTTACCGCCGGCTTTGCCCTCATAAGATCATCGTATTTGCCGATAGATATTTTCAGCCCTTCTGCTAGCTCATCAAGGTGTGTTTGCTGAATTACATTCCAACTCTCCATACCGGCATTAATGCCATAGGTGTCAAACTTAATGCTTTCTCTTGATTTACGAAATTTTACATCCTTAAATGTAGCTGTAAAAACATAGTAACTGACTCCTTCATCCAGGTCTTTGATCTTCATTTCCTTCAACCGCCTAATAAACTCTATAAACTTAACCGCCTCCTCTCTGGACAGTTGAAAGTCTATACCCAAAAGAGATTCATAGTTGAATGTATCAAAGTTGTCTTCTGATGAGATTATTCGAAAACGTATCCCGGAACTCCTGTCACCCGAGGAATAAGTAATACGCCATGGTACCATCGAAAAACCTATACTGATTTTTTGGCCAAAAGAGTATCCCGAAATGTTTTCCCATTTCACCAGGACATTTTCAGCTCCTTCCTCAATCTCAAATTTATCTACTGACTCCGACTTGCCCGAAGATTCATTGGATGATTCAGATTTGTCTGACGAACATGACGGTAAAAATAATAATGATATAAATATTGAAGCGATAATAAATACGCGCATGAAAAAACCTGCCTGTTTCAAATAAAATAAAAACTAAACAAACCACTTAAAAAAATTATATCGTTTGACTGATCGATGTCAAGAAAAACACTCATTACACTCAATGTAAATACCAACCGGAACACTCAAAAACACAAGACGCTATAACACTACAATATTATCTGCATGAACTATTGCTTTGCGATTGTGGTTGTCTGGTTCGCTTAACTGTTTCTGGAGCTCGCTGAAAGATATATCTGCTATCCCCTTGGCAACTCCTCCAATATCAACCACTTCGCCCTGCTTGAAATTGCCGGTTACTCCGGTTATACCAACTGCCAGCAGACTCTTGCCTGATATCACTGCCTTGGCGGCACCGTCATCTATTTCAACCTTGCCGCCGGCTTTGCAGTTCAAAATCCAGCGCTTGCGATTACTCAGTTTGCGATATGGCATAAACAAGGTGCCTATCTCTTCACCATCTACAATACGCTCGATAACATTTTCTATATGACCGTTCGCCAACACTACCCGGCATCCGCCGCGAGCTGCTATCTGTATCGCCGATAGTTTGGTCTTCATACCGCCGGTCCCCAGTGAACTCCCTGCTCCCGCTGCCATAGCTTCAATTTCTTCGGTAATCTCGTAAACTGTTTTCAATAATACTGCATTTGAATTCTTCTGCGGATTACCGTCATATAAACCATCAACATCCGTGAGTACTATCAATAATTCGGCATCATTCTTACTTGCCATCAGGGCCGAAAGCTTGTCATTATCGCCAAATGCCAGGTCGATCTCCTCGATCGAAATATTGTCATTTTCATTTACGATCGGAACCACACCCATAGACAGCAATGTCTCTACACTGTTCTTCAAATTAACATAATACTTGCGATTATTCATTATCGAACTGGTCAGCAGAATCTGGCCGACGTTCAATCCGTATTTACTAAACGCCTTCTGGTAATGATGCATTAAGATGCTTTGTCCGACTGCCGCTAGTGCCTGGCGAAGCTTAACTTCTTTGACTTTTTTTTGGACATTCAGCGCACGGGCACCCATCCCGATTGCACCCGAGGTAACCAGGATCACCTGCTTGCCGGAGTTTACCATTGCGGAAATTTCGCGGGCCAGCTTGGTTATCATAGCTTCATTTATGCCGGTTTCACAGCTCAGTACATTGGTGCCCACTTTTACTACTATGCGTTTTATCTTGTCAAAGTTTCTTAACATATATTTTCTATCGGTTTATGTTTATATTTACATAACTTGGCTTGTTTTCAGGAGCGGAAATTGTACCAGAAAATATTCTACTGTACAAACCAAACTATTTCGGTCGAGCGGCGTATTATATCTGTATAAAACCGGATCTTGCGGTTTTATACCAATAACAGTTAAATATGCCCGTTCGAACGTGGTATAAATGATTACTTTATTATTACTTACATTTCGTGCGTTCGGACAAACCTTACACTGTGTATAAATTAACCGGAATTTTTCTACTAAAGGATATAGTAATGAGTGAGACAAGCAGTTATCATCCTGATATTACACAACTTACAGAAAAAGTTCAGCAATCCGGAGCCTTCGTCAAGACTTTGCTGAGCCAGGTTGACAAAGTTATTATCGGTCAGCAGTATATGGTCGAACGAATTATCATCGCTATGCTCAGCAACGGCCATATCCTTATTGAAGGTGTGCCCGGGCTGGCTAAGACTCTAACTGTCACAACCATCGCCAAAGCCCTCCAGGCTTCTTTCCAGAGGCTGCAATTTACGCCTGACCTGCTGCCTGCCGACCTGATCGGCACTCAAATTTATAATCCGCAGAAATCCGAGTTCTATAACAAAAAAGGACCGATTTTTGCCAATATCGTCCTGGCCGATGAAATCAACCGTGCTCCCGCCAAGGTTCAAAGTGCCTTGCTGGAAGCTATGCAGGAACGACAGGTTACTATCGGCGATGAAACCATGCAGCTGCCTAAACCTTTTATGGTACTGGCAACTCAAAACCCTATCGAACAGGAAGGTACTTACCCACTCCCGGAAGCACAAACCGACAGGTTTATGCTCAAAATCAAGGTCTCATACCCTACCAAACAACAGGAACGAGCTATTCTTGACCTTATGGGTAAAACTTCTACCGATTTCGATATCCAGCCGGTTATTTCTCCGGAGCAGATTGCGGAAGTTAGAAAACTGATCGACATGATATATATCGATGATAAAATTAAGGATTATATCGTCGATATCGTTGATGCTACCCGTAACCCTAAAGAATACGGCTTGGAAATTGCCGATCTTATCGCTTTCGGAGCTTCTCCGCGAGCTACTATTGGACTGACCATCGCTGCCAAAGCTGCCGCTTTTATGGCCGGCCGAGCCTTTGTTACTCCGCAGGATATTAAAAATATCGGACCTGACGTACTCCGACATCGTGTTATTGTCAGTTATGAAGCCGAAGCTGAGGAAAAAACATCCGACGATGTCATCAAATCTATATTTGATAATATCGAAGTGCCATAGAATCATTAAGTAAACCTTTTTCTCTTTCATATGAAGCCGCTGACCTTTCCCCAGCGGCTTTTTTCATACTATCTTCACGTCCCCTTTCGCAGTTTTTAGAGCACTTTAATATTTCCTGTTCCGATTTATGCCTCTGTGAGGATGAGGCTGACAAAGAAGAAAACACAGTAATATTCATATATTGCGAGTATTTCTGATGTAGTCAGCCGAAACCGACAGGCAAAAAGCGAACATAAAAATTAAATTGCTCTAAGTAACAAAAAACGCATAAATCCTGCATATCCGATCCAACCATTATCCCTAAACTAATCCGCATAACCGTTAAAACCTGCATGGGCCTTCCACATGTCACTCTTTGCCAGAAATCTATAAAAAAAGTGATAATACTGTTTTATTTAACCAAAAGACCGGCAAAGTCACCCTAAATTGAAACCGATAGAATTCATGAAAAAGGTAAATAAAAGGGAATAACAATTGTTTCCGGACCAGGGGAGAGACAATAATGTCAAACAATGGAAAAACAAAGAAAAGTCAGAATCACAGCCAGACAGAAAAATTTGAATGGCCGCTGGGTTTTGATTATCCACACTTGAAGTGGTATCCATCTGAAGTAAATATTTTGAACGTCGGCAGAAAAAACGCCGACAACCTGCTGATGCCTCCGGCTGTTGTCAGAAAGGCACCTTGGCGGGGATAACGATACAAAAACACATTATCACCTTTTCGTTAAACACAAGCTTTTTGCTTGTGTTTTTTTATAACCTGTTATAATTCAATCAGATACAGCTCATCGCATTTGCTTTAAACAATGTTCCAAGGCATACAATAATCATTTTCTGATATTTTCATAAACTTTTCACACGCACAGATTATCAGACCTGGAGCTATTCTAAGATTCTGATAAGTCTCTCTAAACGCCTTAATACCACGTGCATCTTTATTTGAAGGTTGAGTTTTGACTTTTATTTCAATCGGAAACAAAATTCCGTCTCTCTCAAGGATAAGGTCAACTTCAGCTCCGCCATGGCTCCGCCAATGATACAATCCTGGTGGACTCGGCATTGCATTTGATAGTTTTCTGATTTCCGATACTACTGCAGTTTCAAACAATGCCCCTAACAATGGATGCCCGCTAAGGGCCTGATGGGATGATATCATATTTAGCGAACATGCCAAACCTGTATCAGAAATATATCCCTTGTTTTTTTTACTTATACGTTTTATTGTATTTCCATGATACGGTGGAACCTCAAACCACTGAAAAGTCGCTTTTAGGATAATTAGCCATTTAATAGCAGTATTATAATTAATCCCAATTTCGCGACCAAATTTAGACGAATTGACCTCCTGAGATGTCAACGCTGAAGCAAGTTGGATAAATTTTCCAAATTCCTGCCAATCCCTCACATCTGCCTGTAATCGGGCATCACGCTCAACATAAGTTTGGATATATGATCGGTAAAAATCGGGAATTAATTCCAAATCTAGGCGATCTGCTTCCGGAAGCCACCCCCGCCACAATAACTCATAAAGTGTACCTTTGTATTCTGCTTTCCGAAATGACTTTATAAAATCACTAATATCATCTTCTATCCATCTTTCCAGCCAGCTTCTTTTAGAATACTTTTCTGTTATCTCCGACAGGCAAAAACCCTCCAGATTCATTACAACTGCTCTTCCAGCTAAACTTTCTGAAATAGTCTTCATAACTGACCAGTGTTGCGAACCTGTTAATATATATGAACCAGGTTTTCGATCTTTATCCACCCACCTTTTTATGGCAGAAACCAATTCAGGTGCATATTGAATTTCATCCAGTATCAAGGGGGAAGGATGATTTTCAAGAAATAAATCCGGATCCTGACGAGCTTCATTATCATCGAATGCAGAATTGAAAACGACCATTTCAGTATTTGGAAAAATGTGTGACAATAAAGTACTTTTACCTGTTTGCCTGGCACCGGTAAGGACAACAACAGGAAAGTTATTTGCAAGCTTCTTTACTCTGTCTGTAATAATTCTTTCTTTATACATACTTGAAATATATTACTATTAATAATAATTTTCAAGCATAAAAAGTAAAAAACAAGCAACTTGCGTCAAAATAGGTAATTTATTATGATTAAAACAAAGGAAATCACAGTTTATACTTTATATTTTTCTACCACTTCCGCCATCTTGCCGCAAGTAAGTTTTCCCTCCGGGCATTTATTTGATCGTAAACACTTTGGGCCTGCCAAATTAAAAACTGATGGACATTTCTCTCTTAATATTTTCAGCATCTGATCTGCTGCCGACCGGATTTCCCATTGTGCGCGGTTGCAGCACCTTTCCTGCAGAAAATGAAGCAGTTCGCGGGCATTCATCGTAACGAAAATCTTTGTCTCACAAGCATTTGGGAGAATATAACGAGCATCTTCGTTACTCTTTTCGCCGGTTGCGCCCATCGCATCATTCAGTACATCATAATGACTGGCTATATCTTCCATAGCATTTTTATAATACTCAACTGCATCTATCTTTATGCCATCAACCTCGACTGTCTTACCTTCCAGCTGAGGTGGAACTACATAATCAAATGAATCATGGTTGACATATCGCTGACTGCGCTGAGAATAACTCGCCAGGCGATGCCTTACCAGCTGATGAGTCATTGCCCGGGATACTCCTTCTATATAAAAGGTAAAACTGACATGTTCCAGTACACTCAAGTGCCCCATCTTTGTTACCATCGTAATAAACTTTTCTGAATCTTCCTTATCCTGGCTCAATAGTTCAGACGTATCTGATGCGTAACATAATCTCCCGGCAGCGGCTATTACCTGCTCCGGATTAGGCGTAGACTCTATTAATTCAACTTTTGCTTTTACCTGGCGGGCCAAATCGTACTCCTGATCTTATTAATATTATGGCTTTCTCTGTTAACATTAGTGATATTATCCGGACATTAGTTAACTTTAATGTCCTGATAAAACAATATTTATACAATTTTGCAAATATTGTCACTTTCTTATAAATGCAAATATTATAGCCATTTACGAATTAGATGCCATGCTAATCAGATATTTTCTACCTGATTTTTATTAATAACTGGTCGATGAACTTGTTGACCAAGGCTGCAAGAAGCGATATAATGCCCGGTTCCGTAAGCATCTCAGCGGAGATGTTAACGACATTACAATCAAGCCTGAAAGAAATGGAAGATTTGGACCGAAAAGCTGACAAGCCCTCTGAAAAGAGGACGCCAAAACAAAAAGGGCTATTTTCGGACCAGGATAAGCGAAAACTTGCCAGGTACTCAAGTCTGGGAGTAGAATTCGCAGGAGTCATAGCTCTTTTTAGCTTTTTTGGCTATAAAGGCGATCAGCACTTCGGCACTTTGCCTTGGCTGACGTTGACTGGCTTTTTCATTGCGTTTTTAGGTATGACTTACCTGTTGATTAAGGATTTGGGCAACTGGAATTGATTCGGCTTGTAACGACAATTTCTATAGGTTTGGTTTTTGTAGCTCTGGTTTGGTTGAGCGGGCATTATATGTTTGCCGACTGGTACCAGCAGAAATATGACAGACTGCTTGCCCCGGCTGTTAACTATGCAGCCTTGCCCGCCCTGATTACTATCTCGATTTGCGGAGTTGTTGAATTTATTTTGCGGAGATTTTCCGCAGAAAACTCGCCGCAAATCGTATTAGGTATTTTTGGCATTAGAATAGCCGCAATATTGATATCAACTATTGTTGTATATTTTAATTGCATTGAACGATCATATACTATCGCATATTTGATTTGGATAGTTATGTATTATTGGGCTATATTATTTAGCCATATAATATCACATATTGTTGATACTATATTATTAAATGATAATATGTCTAAGACAGATATAAAGTCTGACAATGAACAAATAAATAGTGATACTAACGAATTAAATGAACAGTATTAATACAATTTTAGCTTCATCCAATCCGCTCAGCCATGTTGCGGCCCACAAACTGTTTTCTATTACAGTGGGGAACCATCAGATAACTTTCAGCAATCATATGCTCATGATGTTTATCGCTGCCCTGCTTTTAATCGTTGGGCTGCCCTTTGCGGTGCGAAGCAAATCAATGGTACCACGCGGGGCATATAACCTGGTGGAAAGCATATGCTCTTATCTGCGTGAAGAAATGGTTAAACCTTTGCTCCATGAAAACACTGACCGGTTTATTAAGTATATCTGGACAGTGTTTTTCTTTATACTGACTTGTAACCTGCTGGGAATGGTTCCTCTTGACGGTATAGTATACCTTCTATCCGGGCTGCATGTTAAACATATCGGCGGCACAGCTACTGCCAATGTCTGGTTTACCGGGATGCTGGCTGCCTGCTCTTTTTTAATGATTCACGTTAACGGCGTTATCCATCAGGGACCATGGGGATATATCAAAAACTTTATCCCGCATGTGCCGTGGCCGATGATTCCGCTTATGTACGTTCTCGAATTTGTCGGAGCTTTGATCAAACCATTTGCACTGGCTATTCGTTTATTTGCCAATATGATCGCCGGACATACTATGATGGCCGTATTGGCAATGATTGCCCTTATGAGCAAAAGTTACCTGATTTCCGGTGTTACCCTGGCTGGTTGTACCGCCTTTAGCCTGCTGGAACTTTTTGTGGCTTTACTGCAAGCTTATATTTTTGCCTTTTTAACTACTATGTTTATTTCGGCTGCTATCAGTCCGGAACACTAAAAAATATGAATACCAGGTTGATACACCTGGTAAATAATGCTAATTTTATCAGGAGATAAAAAATGGAACACGTAATGCCTTATATTGGTATGGGACTGGCAATTTTAGGGTCAGCCATAGGTTGCGGACTCAGCGTAATTGGTGGTGGTATCGGTATCGGTAAACTCGCCGCCAGTGCGATGGAAGGTATGGCTCGTCAGCCTGAAACCGCCGGACGTCTGTTTACTACTATGCTGATCTCTGCTGCATTTATCGAAGGTTTTACCCTGTTTGCTATCGTTATTTGTATGCTGGGTATTCTTTTCGCAAGAGGCGAAATTGACACAGCTTTTGAAATGTATAAAAGTATCTCTAGTGCTACCGGTCATTAATATATAGGTTTGTTGTGAATAATATATTTTGTACCAAAAATAAAATAACAGCCTTTATTGCCGGAATGCTCTCTTCCTCGGTTGTTTACGCTTCTGAGACTGCTGAAAGCGAACCTGTTAGTATCTGGAACGGCGATATTTATACATCACTGTTCGGCTTGATTCTCTTCATTGTTCTGCTGGTTGTTCTTGGCAAATTCGCCTGGGGACCGATTCTTGATGGACTCAAGAAACGTGAAGACTTTATTCGCCAGCAGATCAAAGACGCAGAGGGTGCTCGTGCCGATGCCGAAAAAACTCTTCGCCGATACGAGACCAAAATGCAAAAAGCTGAGGACCGTGCCGCTGAAGTTATCAATGAAGCTCGCGATGAAGCTCTTAAAATCACTCAGCGAGTGACCGAAGAAGCTCAGGCTAAAGCTGATGAAATTATCAAGCAGGCGCAAAAGTCTATCGCTAATGCCAAGGAACAGGCCGTCAGAGACCTCCATGGCTACAGTTCTGAACTTGCCGTTGAGCTTGCCGGGAAAATACTCGGAAAATCTATCAGCAGTGAAGAGCACAGGGAACTGATTAACCAGACTATTAGCGAACTGGAAAACAGTAACGGCTGATTATTGGACGATTCGTAACTAAGCGGTCCTTTGTTAAAACAATGGGCTTTTTAAACTTTTGTAATATGCAAAACTGTACAAAAGTTAATATTTTCAATTATATATAGAAAACTATGGCTAAGGATTATTTATATTCTGTCGCTGAAATTTATGCTCAGGCTGTTTACGAACTGGCCGAGCAGCAGCAACTGCTGCAGGTCGTCGCTGATAACCTGGCCGCTATCAGTGAATGTGTCATGTCTGATAAAGACTTCGACCATTTCCTGGCTAGCCCGTCTATCAGCGAAAACGATAAAACCGCGGTACTGACCAAAGTATTTACCGGCAAAATAGACGACCTTACCATGGATTTCCTAAAGGTCCTATCCGATCGTAACCGACTCGAAACGATCGTATATGTTTATAAAGCATACAAAGCTATGCTGGATAGAGCTTCCGGCAGAATTGAAGGAACTTTGACAACCGCCGTGAAACTGTCTGATGAGGAAATCGATAAGATTACCCGGTCAGTCGGTCAATCATTAGGTAAAAACGTTTCCCTGAATACCTGTATTGACCCTGATATCCTGGGTGGTTTGCAGTTAAAAATCGGTAATATGAGTTTCGATGGCTCCATACGTAAGCAGCTTAATGAATTGGCTGTAAAAATCAAAAATTATCAGCCAGACGCAACGGCAATCAGTGAAGAACATTAGTTTGAACTAATTAACCTTAAGGTAAAAATAGAATGAAGTTCAAAGTTGAAGAAATAGCAAGTGTAATTAAACAGGAAATATCTCAGTATAAGCAACAGCTGGATGTTTCAGAAGTCGGCAGGGTTATCGAAGTCGGCGATGGTATCGCACGTATCTACGGCCTCGACAATGCGATGGCCGGGGAACTGCTGGAATTCGCCAATGGGGCGTCCGGACAGGTATTCAACCTGGAAGAAGGTTCTATCGGTGCCGTTATTTTCGGTAACTACCTCGGCATCAAAGAGGGCGACGAAGTACGCACTACCGGGGAACTGCTAAGGGTTCCGGCCGGTAAGGAACTGCTCGGTCGTGTAGTTGACCCGTTGGGCAGACCTATCGACGGTGGACCGGCGATTAAAGCTGACAGCTACCGACCGGTTGAAATGATCGCCCCTGGCATAGCACACCGCCAGCCGGTTACCGAACCGCTCCAAACCGGTATCAAGGCCATCGACGGCATGATCCCGATCGGACGCGGACAGCGTGAACTTATTATCGGTGACCGAAAAACCGGGAAAACTGCTATTGCCCTTGACACAATAATAAATCAGAAAGGCAAAGATGTTGTCTGTGTCTATGTCGCTATCGGCCAAAAGGAATCAACTGTCGCCGGCGTTGTAGAAACTCTCAAGCAGCACGGGGCAATGGACTATACTATCGTAGTGTCCGCTTCGGCAGCTGATCCTGCTCCATTGCAGTTTATCGCTCCTTATGCTGGTGCCGCTATGGCAGAATATTTCGTATATGAAAAACATGGCCATACCCTCTGTGTTTATGACGACCTTACCAAGCAGGCCCAGGCATATCGCCAGGTTTCTCTGCTGCTGCGTCGTCCGCCCGGACGTGAAGCGTTCCCCGGCGATGTGTTCTATCTGCATAGCCGACTGCTGGAACGTGCCGTCAAACTCAGCGACGAAATGGGCGGCGGATCGATGACCGCTCTGCCGATTATCGAAACTCTGGAAGGTGAAGTCTCGGCTTATATCCCGACTAATGTTATCTCGATTACCGACGGACAGATTTATCTGCGGCCTGACTTGTTCTTTGCCGGTATTCGCCCTGCGATTGACGTCGGTATCAGCGTATCTCGTGTAGGCGGAAAGGCACAGGTCCCCGCTCTAAAGAAAGTTGCCGGTATGCTCAGGCTCGACCTCGCCGCGTTCCGAGAACTGGAAGCTTTTGCCCAGCTCGGCAGCGATCTCGACAAGGCTACCCAGGCCCAACTTGACCGCGGCTATCGCATGGTGGAACTGCTCAAACAACCGCAGTATCAGCCGATGGATGTTTACGACCAGGTGCTCAGTATTATTGCCGGTACCGAAGGACTGCTCGATAACCTTAACCGAACCGAAGTTACCGAATTCGAAAAGGAAATGCATTTATATCTTAAAGAGCATCATGAAAAACTGATCAACAGTTTTAAAGAGTCTGGTAAACTTGATGACGAGATGAAAACAAAACTCGTTAAATCGATGGAAGAATTCAAAATGAGAAGTAAATTTCATAAGGAATAATACCAGGCTACTAAATACCTTGTTATAAATAATATGGCTAATACCAGAGAAATATTAAAAAGAAAACTGTCAGTCTCCAATATCTGTAAGATTACCAGGACTATGGAGATGGTGGCTACTTCACGCTTCAAAAAAGCTCACGATAAAACTGTCGGGCTGAGAAGCTATACCGATAATATCATTTACCTGGTTAATTCTCTTGTAAACGAAAATACCGAATCCAGCTGTGAACTGCTAAAAGCAAACAGCAGTCGAAAAAGAATTATCCTGGTCTTCTCCAGTAACCGGGGACTGTGCGGCAGCTTTAACAGCAGCTTGCTCAGGTTAGCAGAAAATCATTACAACAAGGTAAAGGCTTCCGGCAGCCAGATCGACCTTCATGTTATCGGAAAAAAAGGTATCAGCTTTTTCAACTTCATTAAAAAGTCGCCTAAAAAAACTTATGTCAACATAGATGATAAAACAACCTATGCTGATATAGAAGAAATGGCAAATAACCTTATCGGAATGTACCTCCGCAATGAAATCGGCGGGGTTGATGTTGTCTATACCTGCTTCGATTCTTCCAGCATGTTCTACCCCAAAAAGGTGAGATTGCTTCCTTTTAAAAATATTGAATCGAAAAAATCACGCAATACCGGTTCTCACCATGTTGATTACGAATTCTCTCCTTCACCGGAAGTTATCCTGCAGGAACTGGTTCCTGCTGCCGTACGTACTCAATTGTTCCAGTGTTACTGCGATTCCATTACCAGCGAACAAATGTCCAGGATGCGATCTATGAAGGCAGCTACAGATAACGCACAATCCATGATTAAAGATTTGAACGGATTATATAATAAAGCCAGGCAGGGACAGATCACCAACGACCTTATGGATATCGTGGGTGGTGCCGAGGCATTGAAATAATTTTTACACAAGTTAACTTTCGTAGTTTTTATGTTGCAATAACGAAGTGCCTTTGGTAAATCGCTTAAAAAGGCATTACTGCAATACTTTGAATTAAATACACTTTCGAGAAATAGCTCGAAAATACAATTAAATGTAAAGTTTTTCATTCACAAGGACCTGTTCCGGACTTTGCGTATAATGTTGAACAGCTAAAAGTGCGATACCGCACCACAATATTTTAATATGTTTTTACCCTGTTGACTAATAGCAGAACGAGTAAGAAAAAATGAACACAGGAAAAATAACACAGGTTATAGGCAGCGTTTTTGACGCTGAGTTTGATGAGAGTAATATCCCGTCAATCTATAATGCTTTAAAAGTTGACACCGAACTCAAGGGCCAGAAAGTATCTCTTACCGGCGAAGTTCAGCAGCATCTCGGCGGCGGTAAAGTCCGTGCGGTTGCTCTTGGTTCTACTGACGGGTTAGCTCGTAATATGGAAGTCATCGATACCGGTGCTCCCGTTACCGTGCCCGTTGGCGAAGCTACGCTCGGTAGAGTTTTCAATATGCTGGGTGAAACTGTTGACGGACGCGGCGATATCGAACCGGAAGCTATGCTCCCGATTCATCGTGAACCGCCGGAGTTTACCGAACTGTCAAGTAAGACAGAAATGTTTGAAACCGGTATCAAGGTTATCGACCTGCTCTGCCCGCTTGTACGTGGCGGTAAATGCGGTCTATTCGGCGGTGCCGGTGTTGGCAAAACGGTTGTTATCCAGGAACTGATCGCTCGTTTGGCTCGTTTCCACAGCGGCTACTCTTGTTTCGCCGGTGTTGGTGAGCGTACCCGCGAAGGTAACGACCTCTGGCTTGAAATGCAGGAAGCAATGATCGGCGATACCGGCAAAAGCGTTCTGGACCAGACTGTTATGGTGTTCGGACAAATGAATGAACCACCGGGAGCTCGTCTCCGTGTCGCTCTTACCGCACTTACCATGGCTGAGCATTTCCGTGACCAGACCGGATCTGATACCCTGCTGTTTATCGATAATGTGTTCCGGTTCTCACAGGCCGGTGCCGAAGTATCCGCCCTGCTCGGTCGTATGCCGTCCGCGGTAGGATACCAACCTACCCTCGCTACTGAAATGGGTGCCCTGCAGGAACGTATTACCTCTTCCAGCAAAGGTGCCGTTACTTCTATCCAGGCGGTATATGTACCTGCCGACGACTACACCGACCCGGCTCCGGCTACAACCTTTACCCACCTCGACTCGTCTGTTAACCTGCAGCGGTCTATCGCGGAAAAAGGTATTTACCCGGCGGTTGACCCGCTGGAATCTACCAGCCGTATTCTTGACCCGGTAATCGTCGGTGAACGTCATTATCAGGTAGCCCGTCAGGTCCAGCAGTATCTCCAGCGTTATCGCGACCTGCAGGATATCATCGCGATCCTTGGTGTTGACGAACTCAGCGAAGAAGATAAAACTATTGTTGCCCGTTCGCGTAAAATCGAACGATTCCTTTCTCAGCCGTTCTTAGTAGCCGAAACCTTTACCGGCATGGAAGGTAAATATACCTCGCTCGAAGATACCATCCGAAGCTTCGAAGAACTTTGTAACGGTAAATGGGACCACCTGCCGGAAGCCGCATTTATGTATATCGGGTCTATCGATGAAGCTGAAGAACGTGCCAAGAGACTGGAAGAAAAAGCATAATTACACTCGGAACCATATATTATGAGTGACAAAAAATACAGCATGAAATGCCTGATTGTTACCCCGGAGAAAAAAGTTCTCGATTCAGAGGTAACTGAGATCATTCTGCCGCTTCATGACGGTAAGGCAGGAATTTTACCCGGCCATGCGCCTTTGCTGGCTAAGCTTAAACCTGATGTCTTGAAATACAAAGACACTGAATGGGATGAATATGTTGTCTTTGTCGATGGCGGGTTCGCTCATGTCTGTAATAATGAGATTATTATCCTTACTCCCAATGTCATTAAACCGGCTCAGGTGGAATTTGTTAAGGCTCGGGCGGAACTGGAAAAAGCTATTTCTCTGCCTTCCGGCAGCCAGGATCAGGTGGAATATCGCCTGAACGCTATCGAAAGAGCTCGACAGATTATGGCATTTTCTGAAATTCATAGTAGATAAGACATTGGCAATTGCTGTTATGTTTGTAGTATAAAATTCCTTTTATGATTCTCGTCACAAAGTGACATTATTAATTTTATTATGGTAGAACTCCTTTCACCAGTTAGAGATGAAGTTTCTTTTCGAGCTGCGGTTAATGCCGGTGCCGACGCCGTCTATTTCGGTCTTGGCACTCTCAACATGCGTGTCAACTCACGCGGGATCGATATCGAATCACTTCCGGAAATAGTTAAAAGTGCCCACAAAGATAATGTCAAAGTCTACATTACTCTTAACGCTATTATCTACGATGAAGAAATCAAGCTGGTTGATGAGCTTCTGGCCAAATGTAAAAACTACGGCGTCGATGCTATTATCTGCTGGGACCCGGCTGTAATTCAGCTTTGTAAAAAACATCAGCTTGAAATTCACATATCCACCCAGGCCAGTGTTTCTAACCGACTCGCCGCCGACCATTACAAAGCGCTCGGCGCTGAACGGATTGTGCCTGCACGCGAACTCACTCTGGAACAGATTACCGAACTGAAAAAAAATACCGATATCGAACTGGAAGTTTTTATCCATGGTGCCATGTGCGTCTCTGTCTCCGGCAGATGCTTTATGTCTCAATTCGTACATGGCCGCAGTGCAAACCGCGGCGACTGCCTCCAGCCCTGCAGGGAACATTTCTCTGTTACCAGCACTGAAAATCAATACGACCTTGCCCTGGGCGATGGATATGTCATGAGCCCTAAAGACTTATGCGCCCTGCCGGTATTGGATAAAGTTATTGCTACCGGGGTTGACTCACTTAAAATTGAAGGACGCAGCCGATCACCGGAATACATTCGCATGGTTGTCAGTGTCTATCGCCGTGCTATCGATGCTGTTAACGACGGTACTTTTGGCGAAAAGCTCGTCAACGAACTTATGGATGATCTCAAACGAGTTTACAATAGGGGCTTTTCCTCCGGGTTCCTCTTTGGCAAACCTGCCTTTACCAGCTGGGCCGACCGCCGCAACTCGCAGGCCACCGAAAAGAAAGAGTATGTCGGTAAAATGCTCAACTTCTACCGAAAAACCAGAATCGCACACTGTAAAATAGAAGCTCTTGACCTCTCTGTCGGCGACAAAATTCAGGTACACGGCTTCAAAACCGGGGTCGTTGAGATGATAATAAATGAGATGCGAGATGAAGATGGAAACGATATCAAGCATATTGACCGCGGCAATATCACCTTCCCCTGCGAACAGATTCTGCGAGATAGTGACCTGATATACAAGATCGTACCTGTTGATCCTGACTGAAAATTACTTTCTCTTTATCCTTAACACTACAGTTATCGCCCCTGCAATTACCACCAAATATCGCCAAATTTCTTCCCTCAACCACCTCACCACTTACAAAACATTATATTACAATAACTTATAAATGATCTTTCCTCTTATGTTTTCGGGCAGCCCTCTTCCTTACTATTCTTCTTATATTCGTTCCTGATGAAGTCGATAATCAAATTGAGAATAAGATGGGTATACAAAATGAAATATAATTCTCTTTAGGGGAAGTTAGCAATGAAGAGTAGATTTGGATTGTTAGCTGTTATTGCCATACTGATTTCATCTTCAATTATTATTGCAGAAGATGGCATCACCGAACATGAAATAATACTCGGCCAGTCATGCGCTCTGGAAGGCCCGGCAGCAGCCTTAGGTACCGGAATGAAGGCCGGACTATACGCAGCTTTTGAAAAAGTCAATGACGATGGCGGGATTAACGGAAGAAAAATTAAAATCATCAGTCTTGATGATGGGTATGAGCCCGAAAAGGCTATCAGGAATACTCAATTCCTTATAAATAACGAAAAAGTCTTTTTACTAATCGGCGAAGTTGGTACTCCAACATCAAAAGCAGTTATGCCGATTACTACCGAAGCTGAAGTGCCGTTTTTCGGACCCTTTACCGGCGCTGAATTTCTTCGTAACCCTTTCAATAAATGGATTATAAATGTCAGGGGAAGCTATAACCAGGAGATGGAAAGACATGCCCAATATCTAGTCGATAAAAAAGGGTTTAAAAATATAGCTTGCTTTTACCAGGACGATGGATATGGCCAGGCCGGGTTGAACGCTATCAAAATGGCACTCGAAAATAGAGGGATAAATCTTATCTCCGAAGGAACATATAAACGCAACACCCTGGCAATTAAACGAGGATTGCTTAAAATTCGTGAATCTCAACCGGAAGCAGTAGTTATGGTTGGCGCATACAAACCCTGTGCTGAATTTATTAAGCTGGCCAAAAAACTCGGTATGACCGATGTCGTCTACTGTAATATTTCTTTTGTCGGCAGCGCTGCTCTCAAGAAAGAACTTGGCAGCGACGGTAAAGGGTGTATTATTACACAGGTTATGCCGCTGCCTACTGACACTCGTGTACCGATTGTCTCAGAATACCAGGCAGCACTAGAAAAGTATCAGAAACAATGTGATGTTGGATTTGTCTCACTGGAAGGATATGTTGTTGGTAAACTATTCTGCAAAGTCGCCGAACAGGTAAAGGGTGAACTTAACAGGGATAATTTTATCTCAACTATAACGGAAACCCGGACTTTCGACCTCGGCGGTATGATCTTGGATTACGGTCCGTCAGACAACCAGGGATTAGAAAATATTTATCTTACGAAAATTGTAAATGGTGAAATTATACAGATCGACTAAGAAATCGTATTATTATGATAAAGCTTCGTAGTATTTAGCTGACCTCTGGAAGTGCCTTTGCGTGTAATGCAGAACAGTCAAAAGTGCGATAACGCACTTTAGGTGAAGTTAATGTTAAAAATGTTCAGCCTAAAATTTAAACTGCTTGCCAGCTTCCTGCTGATTGCGGCATGTACTGTCTTATCCGGTGCCGCCGCCATTACAATTATGTCTGTCCTCAAAACCGACATCGACAGCAGCATAACTGAAACAAACGCCGGCATTGAACAGCAAATTGCTCAAAGCACTTATCTTATAAATATTCAGTCTGCTATTGAATCTATCGTTAATGCTGATTCCATTAAGTCATTAAAGCCGTCTGAAAATAAAATTTCAGAACTCAAAAATACTTCTCTTGATATCGACCCGGATAAACAGAAAAAGCTGACTAATGAGATCCAAATGCTTTACCGCAAAAAGCACGATATGCTTTCGGCCGCTGAAGAACTTATCACATGCAAGGAAAATGTCACTGATATACTTAACGAACTTGGACCGGAAATCGACGCACGAGTTCTGGAGATCAGCAGCGAGGCTGTTTCTATTCTTGACAATGCTATTGTCGAAATTAAAATTCAGTCTAACCTGAGCGGTCAGGAACTATCTGAAAATCTGAAATTATTATCCAAAGTATCACAAGACAGTATATCAAATATCCAAACTATACTTGATATCAGAACTAACGTTTTTGTTATGAACGCTAATCTGAAGAACGCCTTGCTGTCAACTGATAAAGCAAAAATTAAATATGTCCAAACCTCTCTCGAAACAATTTTCAGCTCAATTTATAATAAGATAAATGAAATTAAAAACAATAACTCTGTAACGGCTCTCGAGCCTATGGTTAAAACTATAGAAAATTCTCTACCCCGGATCTTTGATGTCAAAATTAAAACCTTATCTGATCCGAATTTTATCGAGATTACCGAAGAGTTAGCTGCTATTGATGATAATATCGCAAGAGTGGATGAGGAAGTGCTAAACATTGTCGATAATATCAGTTTCGATGCTATTATCAAAGTAGAAAACACGCTCAATACGGTACAGAATACTTCATCTGAATATATCAGGCAGATGGCTGATAATATCAGCTCGCTTGCCAAAAACATAAACGATACTATGGCAATGATCAACCAGGCGCAAAATATCAAAAACGCTATTGCTTCAATAAATCTTAAAGCCAGAGATATTATGCTTGCCGCTGATATTAAAAGCGTTGAAAATGTGGCACGCCTGATAGAGAATGAATGCCTGGTTTTCAGGGCTGGTTATAAATTATTTGACTCTGACCCGGCCAAACATATCTCAGCACTTGACCTGGCAATACCTAAACTCAAAGAGACCAGGTGCAAAGTTATTTCCTGTGGTATCGAACTCGAAAATGAACATCTCAATATCGCCTCTAATATTGATATTATTAATAAAGAAATTCTTACCAGTGCGCAAAAACTAAAAGACAACGTCAGTCAGAAACTATCAAACAGCTCCAAAATTATTACCTCCGGGTATAAAATAATGATTGCTATCGTTACTGCCACTTTCATCCTGACTGTTTCCTTCGGAATTCTTTTCCCTCACTCGCTCTCCAAAAAAATCAGCTTGATCGTCTCCAACCTAAAGGAAAGCGCCGGCACTTTGAGCCGAACTTCGAATGAAGTGTCTTCTGTCGCTCAACATGTTTCTGACGGGTCCTGCAGCCAGGCTGCCGGGCTGCAGGAAATGCTTGCCAGTCTGCATGATATTACTTTTGAAACAAAACAAAATATCAATAATGCTAAAAATGCCAAAAGACTATCTGCCGACTCTCATAACACTGCCAATAATGGCTTTGATGAGGTAAAAAAAATGACGGCTGTTATGGAACAGATCAATACTGTTTCTACCGAAACTTCTAATATTATCAAAACTATCAATGATATAGCGTTCCAGACCAACCTGCTCGCCCTTAACGCGGCAGTAGAAGCTGCTCGGGCCGGCGAAGCTGGCAAAGGGTTTGCTGTCGTCGCCGCCGAGGTACGCAACCTCGCTCACCGCGCTACCGAAGCCGTTAATAACACTGCCGGCATGATCGATAAATCTATTGAAACTACCAAGTCCGGCACTGAAACCTCTAAAAATGTATCTGAACTGCTCAATGAGATTGTTAACAAAGCTCGAAATACCAACGAAGTAATTGATGAAATGGATGCAACCTACCAGCAGCAGGCGGACAATATAAGCAATATAAATGAAGCTATGGTAGCTTTGGACAAGGTTACCCAGCAGAACGCCGCTAATGCCGAAGAAACTGCTTCAGCAGCTGTTAACCTTAACGAAAATGCAACCGGCCTGAATCTGATAATTGATAAACTCAACGAACTGATTAAAGGTGAAATGTAATTTCACCGGATCCCAAACTACCTTTTCCTGAATCTCTCCGCTTCCAACCGGCTGTTTACTCTTTGAGATTCTTACCAACCGCAAACTGAACGAACTTCTCGATCTCTCCTGCCAGGTCTGATATATCCGGGATGCTGAAATCTTCAAAATGGCCCGGGATAAACTCGCCGTTATTGTCCCTGGTAAACAGCTTCACCCGGACAACTCCGATTAGACCGTCATTTGCCATCGAACCGGGACGCTGGGTCAGTTCCACCCGGCTCTCCTCACTGATAAACACCAGCGCGGTACCGGTATAGACCGCCGTCGGAAAATAATCTCTTAATAGCTGTAATACTTCGTTCATACTTCCAATGCCCCTACAATTTCAGATACGCTGCTGTAGCCATGCCGCGCCAGGTAATCTTCTATTCCGTCCACTATGCCGCCGGTGGCGCCCGGGTTAATCAGCATGTTCGTCCCGATTGAGACCGCCGATGCGCCCGCCAGGATAAACTCAATTGCATCTGTTGCACATACTATACCGCCCATACCGATTATCGGCACACCGGCATCCCTGGCAACTTCGTTATACACTTTCCTCACCAGGTGCAGTGCCAGCGGCTTAATCGCCGGACCGCTCATGCCGCCGGTTACATTTGCCAGTATCGGCCGGCGCTTCTCAACATCAATTGCCATCCCGATAAATGTATTTACCATACTTATAGCATTGGTACCGGCCTCGACCGCCGCCCTCGCAGGCACACTTATATCCGTCACATTCGGCGTCAGCTTCGTTATCAGTATCTTATCCGGGCACACCTCTCGCACCGCCGCGATCAGCTCTTTTATCAATCCGGGATCAGTGCCAAATGCGATTCCGCCATGCTTGACATTAGGACAGCTTATATTTAGCTCCAGTCCGTCAATCACATCCAAACCGCTCATCCGTCTCGATACTTCTACATAATCGTCCAGCGTCTTACCCGCAACATTTACAAATACCGGGATCTCCATCCGGCCCAATAGCGGTATTTTCTCATCTACAAATTTATCGACACCAACATTCGCCAGCCCGATCGCATTAAGCATACCGGCCGCAACCTCTATTGTACGCTGAGGGGGATTACCTATACGGGGTTCAGGTGTTATACTCTTTGTGATGAAACCGCCCAGTTTATCGAAATCCAGAAAGTCACGCAGCTCAAACGCATAGCCGCATGTTCCTGACGCCGTCATGACGGGAGTTTTTAATACCGCCCGGTCCAGCTTCACACTTATATCTACTTTTGATGTCATAAAATATTTATTCCACTAATATTAACACAGTACGGCGGACATTTTTTCGCTGCACGCAAAGTGCTTGTTCGCAGCACAAATTGAATTTTTAGATAGCCTTAACTTTTTGTTTTATCCCAGATTATCTCGCTCGCATTAAATACCGGACCGTTTGCACATACCAGCTTATAATGCGGGCCCGGTCCCTTCGATACATAAGAGGTCTTCGACTCTACCGCGCAGCTCTGGCACAAACCAATACCGCAGGACATATACGCTTCCATACATACATAGCATTCCACGCCCTTCTCCTCGGCATACTTCGCCGCATATTTCAACATTACCTCCGGCCCGCAGCAGTAAATATCAGCTTCCTGCCAGGCCGGGTTATTCTCTACATATTGTCGCAACGCCTCAATCGCGTTACCGTGAAAACCACGCGAACCGTCATCAGTTGTTATTATTGACGGGGTTTTACTCCGGATAAAATGTGCCAGCTTATCGCCCGGAACCAATACCTGGTCGCTGCCAACCTGGGGCTCAATTACAATTGCATCTTCTATCAGGCTTGCACTTCGCGCTGCACCGATCGCAATCTTTTCTACCCCGGCTGCCTCCAGCATATCCGCCAGGGCAAACATAGGCGGCAATCCTATACCGCCGCCGATCAAAATCGCTTTTTTATTGGTATCACTCGGCACCTTAAAACCATTGCCAAGCGGACCCATTACATCGATCTGACGTCCGACTATCTGCTCGCTCAGCCAGCTGGTGCCCGGCCCGATTATTCTAAACACAAGATCAATCTCGGTATGGTCCTTATACTCTCTTATCCCGCCCAGGCTGATCGGCCGCCTGAGCAGCGGCTCTGTCACCCGCGTCTTTGCCAGATCGCGACATGCCAGCTGAACAAACTGACCGGCTACCGCTTTGGCAAACGTCTCTTTGGCCTCGCCCTCAAACGAGATCGTCATTGCTTCATGACCCTCTCCAAAGCGGGATCGTTTAGAAACCGTTCCGGTAAATTGTCCTTTTCGTTTTACTTTCGCCATTAATTTTCCTAAGCTGTTTCGATTATTTCTTCTGGTTTACTTTCGCAGTTTTTAAGTTGCAAAAATCGCCTAAAAAGGCTTTCCTGCGACGCTGCTTGCTGCCAACAGATTATAATATCCGCTTATATCTCCACTTTCAATAAAAAAAGGCGTAAACCCGGACCTTCCGGAGCTTACACCTTTTTGTATTCGTACTTCTTCGGTTTTAGCCGTTTAAAAATAGGTCGCGCCAGCGAATTATTCCTGATGTCAACGTTCATCAGGACACCGCAATTCTTCACTTTTCATTATTCATTTTTACTCAGCGAAGCTTGCCGCCCTACGGCATCACACTTTAACTATCATTCAGCTGCAACCGTTATCGTATAATCTGACTCTGTATATTTAGAGATTCTCACCTCAATACCGTCAGCATTTTCATCCGGAGGATATGCTACCGCAAATGCCAGCTTAACTGTCCAGTCGCCGTCACCCATCGCCAGCGGAGAACCCAAACCGGTTGCATAAAATAACAGCGGACCACCGGTCAGAATATCACTATGAACATCACTCACTGCTTCAAATGCAAGGTAGTTCGCATCTTCACCTTCATATGTATTCCATCCAAAAGTAACCGGGGAACTTACTGTTGCTCCGTTACTAAAACTTGTCATTACCGGCTCCTGGACCGGCTGCGACAAAAAGCTGCCTGAATCGGGCACGCCAAACCAGACATCTGTCGCCGCCCGACCGCCGTCTGCAAATAAAGCTGTAATAGTAAATGTGCCATCACCATAATCAGCCAGCCCGGCATCAGTTGGAAACGAGGCATCATAAAACCATTGATACGTTCCGCCACTACCCTCCAGCGTACGCCTGGTAGTTATGGTTCCATCACCAACAACTGTAACCTCTTCACTCGCTGCCGGAATAGCATAGATATTACCAGCAGGCGATGTAAAGTATAGCTTGGCAACCTCGCTGCCGGTCTCAACTATAAGCTCAAAATGATATTCTGTATCAGTAGCAATATCCGGATTGCAATAGTTGATATAATTTGAAACCACAACCTGGCTGAGATGATCCGAGATCACCACATCCGCCACACTGTCCAGCCACTGGCTCGCGAGCAGCTCAAAGTCCAACACATTAATATCTTCGTCACCATTAAGGTCCGCGACATTTAGCGGGTCATCAACTGTCAGCCAGTTATCCGCAAGGGTTTGAACATCACCAACATCTACCATACCGCTGTTGTCATTATCAAGTGCAAATGCCGGCATAACCGACATCGCCATGACTAACAGCAAAATCAACTTCCTCATACATTCTCTCCATACCTGTCATTGTTTATCAGGTTCCCCTGATCATTTTACCACACAGCATCAAGCTCACTTCCGCCTGAAACTAAGTATCAGACTATTATACTAAATTCAGAACGCAGATACAATACACCAGCAAAATATCACAAAAATACATTTAATATATCATCAGCAAAAAAACACTTTATAACCTACTGCGATAAATGGCCTTATATCCAACATGCCTGATAAGAGCCCTCAAACTGTGTGATTATTTTACCAGGTTCATTTTTTTACATACCTGGCTCAATACCGCTACAAATATTACCCAGCTAATAATCGTCATAACCGCTACACTCAAAGGACCTATAACCAACCCCAGTCCCGGCTTAAACACACCCATCACAAGAATTCCAAAAATTGCTATCTGAAATAATACCATCATAATCAGAAAACGCCAGAACGGTTTTTTAGGTAACAATAAGCCTAATGCCATTGCCGGCGGTATCAAAATAAATGACGCTGATACATATTGTATTTGCATCCCGGTAAATGGCCATTCATGACCGGAGTATTTTATCGCCGGCATAAAACTCGCTGCCGGAACCGTCCACTCCGTCATAACAATTAACAGCAATACTGTTGCAGCACAACAGACAATCGCCGACATCAAACCTGCCTGGAACCGCTGTCGCCGGCTCGCAATCGGCATCATCGTCGAACGAACCTGAAGATCCATATTCACAAACATTAGCCCCGGCATTATAAACACTATCCGGCCGGTATCGCCCGGTATATAACACAGCAGACAGATGATCGGCACCATGATCATCAAAAATCTTATCATCTCATTTAAATATTGGGTCGCAGCCATACCAAAAACGCGATACAATCCGCCCCAGACAAACTGCGACATACTGCCCGGCTCACAAGCCAATATCTTAGCCATAAAGAATCGCTCTACTGCCGGTGCCACCATTAACTTCTTTGTCGCTGACTCCGATGCGTTCGCAAGCCGCTCCTTACGCACACGCTGCATCTTATCAACGTTCCATTCATCAAATGCACCTACCCTCAACTTACCGCAATATTCCCGCGCCATACTGCCGCCGTCCAGCCTGACCCAAACGACATAATTAACAGCAAAGCCCGCTATTATCGACAACGCAGGATAATGAAATATAACATATTCGAGCGTATCAAATATATACAATACATTATTCAGCAGCATCACCAGCGGAAAAAACGCGATACTCACCGTCCAGCTTTTGGCTCGCATCGTCAGCCACACCCCGCACCAGTAAAAAACGGTATACAGCCAGAACGCACTCACACTCGGCACCACCAGCGTCGCCACACTTAAATTCGGCTCCCGCCACATCGCCATTGCCAGCCCCTTCAGCGACCAGGCCGCTGAAAGCACTATCCCGGATATCATCAGAAATTTTCGGACGATCGGACGATGCCCCGGCATACAATATGCAAACGGCTTGGCCAAAACCTCTACCGACAATGCTGCTATCATCGAACCAAAGAAAAAGACCCACACCATCGCCGACGCATAATACACCGCAACACGACCGTCCCTTTGAACCATCAAAGCAAAGTCCATAAAAAACGCAAACAAAAAGTACGTCAGCATACCAAACAGAAACCCTCGCTTCTGATACACATGCCTGAAATTTATTCCTAATGTACTCATATCTTTCACCTGAAATTCTGCAAACTAAAGTCTAAATTCTAACTAAGCTCAATATCTTCCATCCAATAGATAAAATATTTAATACCACTAATACCGTTTCCATAGTTCATACTCCTGATTATTCAGCATCACCGTCAGTATTTAAAACAACGCCGCACACCTACCTTACCTCTTCCCCCTTCTCTCTTCTCTCACCTTTTACCTCTTACTTCTTACCTCTTCCCTCCCCCCCTTCCTTCATGGCCAAATAATATTCTTTGCGAGCTTTGCGGCCTTTGCGAGAGACAAAAATACAAAATACATTCATCTTGCAAACCAATTTTCTTAATTCTTAATTCTGAATTTTTAATTTTCCACTCCCTCCTCGCTTCTTTCTTCGAACTCTTTCATCCTTCAGGTCCCACATTTTGATATAAACTCTAAATATGCACCAGCTTTAAAATAAGTTGTGAGCCGCCGGCGAACACCTTAATTTTTCATTTTTCACTTTTCATTTTTCATTTAGCGAAGTTCTAGTTCTCTATTACTATCTTATACAAATCATCCAGGCTCAAAGTCTTAACCTCCGCCACACATCCAACACTTTCGGCCTTAGCCTTAAGCTCATCTTCGGCCATCGCACGGGCAAAAAAGCTCGACTTATTACCGTCCCGCTTACATCCGATCATCGCAAACGGCAGCTCCTCCGGCATAGCACCGTCAACCGCCGTCAGCACAACCTTCATAAACTCCTCACGCAGATCGTCAAAACTGCAATCACGCAATATCTTGCCATTACGCATTATCACCGTATGATCGATTACCTTCTCGACATCGCTCAGGATATGCGACGAGATTATTATCGTACGATTCTCATCCTGGATCAGATGCAGCAGCAGATCAAGAAACTGGCCACGCGCTATCGGGTCCAAAGCCGACGCAGGCTCATCCAGTATCAGCAGCTCCGGCATAAAACCGATCGCCAGCAAAATCGACAGCTTCTGACGCTGACCCGGCGACAGCGAGCCTACCCGATCCTTAACATTAATATCAAAGTCGGCGATATATTTTTCTTCCAGCTGCTTATCCCAACTCTTATAATACGCGCTCACATATCGGATCAGCTGACCGACACTCATCCACTCCAGCAGCTCACCTTCCTGGTGAACATAACCGATCCGGCCAAGCTCGCCCGGGCCAAGCTTAGACGCTTCAACACCGAACGTCCGGCATGCGCCCTCGTTCGACAGGTACAATCCGATCATATGACGCAGCAGCGTACTCTTACCGGCACCATTCGCGCCCAGCAGCCCGATTATCCGACCGCGATCAACCGTCAGGCTCACACCGTCCAAAGCAACCTTACTCTTAAACCGCTTAACAACATCACTAATCTCTACTATAACTTTCCCGTTTTCCATAATTCTATCCTTATACATAGCTGTTCATTAAAATACCAAAAATTGTCATTATCTCTGTTTAACTAAATCTCTTCGCCCTATAAACCACTTCATCAACACTATAAACATTGTTAGATTAATTACAGTAATTACATTACACAAAGTATATAAATAATTTACATTTCCTCTTTCGTACAATACCATTATAATTGATACTATCACTAGCAATATCACACTATAAATAACCCCTAGAAAATAACTTATTTCCCATATAATCCCAAGATTGTACGCTGCAGGTAGTGAGTAAATTGGAATAAAAATAATTTCAATTGGAAGTGATGTAAAGTCAAAATGTTTACCCAATATATTAATACTAGGCATATATTCCTGTATTATCAATGGGAATATATACCCAACAAATATTATTGATGTTATTAATAAATAATGGAAAAATATATATACTAATGCCAAAGTAAATCTCTGATTTCTTCCTTCATAAATATTATTTGTATAAATCATTGGCTTTATTAATGATAAATTACCAAATAACATTATTATTAAAACAGGATTTAATTTCTTTTCTTTGTCGGCCTCAAATAAATAGCATATCAGGCACAGCGCAGTAACCAGAATAATCAAAATTAAAACAGCATATTGTGGTTTTAATATACAATATAAATGATATAATTTCCCCCAAACGCTTTTCTTTATACTTCCATATTCGGAGTCTGAAACTTTTCTAAGAAAAAATTCTTCAACTTTAGGCGAAACTAAAATCTCACTTTTACAAGCTGTTCCCAAATTCATTCTATGTTTTAATTTATTTTGCATTCTCTTGTTATTACTTGTCCCTAATCCGAAGAAAGGTATACCGCTGAACTCTCTCGCCAGGTCGCGACTAACCATGTTCCTCCATACAGAAATATTTACCACTATTCCAGATAATATAGTAATCACTTGAAACGTAGTATTTGAAACATATGGATTCACTCCATACTTAATTGTCAACGACAGAACTATACCAACAATAACAAAACTGTATAAACTTGATTTACCTCCTACCAGGAACGCACCTGCCCAAAAAACCAGCATCAAAAATAACAGTTCGGTTATAAAAGACATCCAGTTTAACGGTATCATGTTAGCACGGCTAATTTGGTTAAAAAGTGACCATCCCAAAGCTCCAAATATCACAATAACAAAAAACGACTTTCTAATTTCCTTTTGATAATTTGGAATACAAAAAGACAATTCCATTGCCAATAGTTCTTTAATATTTGAAGACAACAAAAAGCCTAATGCAAACATCCATGATGAAGATATTAATATGTTCTTGTTTACATAAATCGAAGGAACCAACTTGATCAAATATACATCTAATATTGTTATTAGAAATAGTACATATAGTAATGTCCTATTCTGATATATATGCTTCATATTTTCCGTTACAACACTCATCTATATTTCCTCATTTTCCGCTTTCAAACAATCAGCTTCACCGAAGTCGCCTCCGTAACTTACTTCTTATTACTTGTTTCTTATTACTCTCTTCCGCGGCTTTCCTCCCCTTATGCCTTATCCCTTATCTCTTATGCCTCTCAAACTGACCATCGGTCAGTTTGAGTTATTACCAGCTTTCTCTAAAGCTTCGATTATTACTTTACTGTTTTTCTCACGTGCATATTCCAACGGCGTCTGACCTTTCTTATTCAGTATCGTCAGATCCGAACCATGCCTTACCAGCGCCTCGACAATACCAGGGTTATCCGTTCGCTTACCCAAGACATGCAGCGGTATCCGACCGCCGTCATCCTGTGCGTTAACATCTGCACCCGCTTCCACAAACATATCTATTATCACCGGATCGTTCGCACACCCGGCCGCCAGATGCAGCGGAGTACAATTAAACTTCTCACGAGCACCAACATCAGCACCCGCATCAATAAGCAGCTTTATTATCTCCGGCTTACAATTCAATACACAGGCCAAATGCAAAACACTTCGCTTATCATTATCTGCGGCATTAACATCCGCACCAGCATCGATCAGGTATTTTATCACTTTCGCATTATTATATTTCACCGCACAAATTAACGGCGTATCTCCCGCCCCCGTCTTCAGCGAAAGGTCAGCTCCATTCTCCATCAGCAGCTCCAGGCTTTCAACACTCCAGCACGACTTACACGCCACATGAAACGGCGACCAGCCGTCTTTACCCTGCCGGTTAACTTCTGCCCCGTGATCTATCAGCAGCTTCAATGTTTCTGGCGACGAATTTCGATATAACGCCGCATGAAGTGCTGTCCAGCCGTCACTACCGGCCGCTTTTACATCAGCACCGGCATCAACCAGAACTTCTACAACACCTGGATGCGGATTATTACCCGCTGCTATATACAAAATATTCTGACCGTTAGCGTTAACTTTATTTACATCTGCCCCCTTATCGATCAGCATCTGTATTTTGCCGGCCGGGCTAAACATTGCCTCTTTCAATAGATCCGGTTTCCTGCCAAAATATAAATACGTCACAATTCCCAATATTATCAATATTATGCTTACTATCTGTTTCATTTTTCCCTTTCTTATTTACTAAAAAAATCGATTTTCCTCTTTAACTTATTTCTCATTACTTGTTACTTATTACTCGCTACCTCTTACCTCTCTCTTCTCACTTCTCTCTTCTCACTTCTCTCTTCTCTCTTCTCTCTTCTCACTCTTTCATTTCTTCTTCACCACCAAATCACACCGCTCGCAATACATTTTCAAAACCTTCATAAATATACCAAGGCAAATGCAAATCCAGCCGAAAGCGTACAAACAAACATATGGGTTCATCGGAAAAAAGCACTTCACCGTCAAATAAATCATTATTGTCGGCTGCAATACCAGGTAACCAATACTCAAGACAGGTTTCATATACCACAGTAAACACAAACTAAGCACATAAAACTCGACTATAGTTCCAACAAAAAGCAATATTAACAGAGACTTAAATTCAGGTGTATATACTTTCCCACCTATCTCTATACCAGGCAAAAACAGCTTGCATACCGCCGTAAATATCATCGCTATTGCCATTACAACCAGTATCGCTCGATACCAGTAAAACACTACCGAAATAATCGACCGATAGATATTCTCACGACCGCACAATACCCCCGCCATAATGAAATCGCGTTTGGTTAAAATAGTTACTATTTGCATCATAAACGGAAACAAAAACCAGAAACCGTTTATGTTCCGTGAATATGACGTCGCACCTATCAACGCCCCCCAGAATACAAATATCATTAGCGATATAACTTTCTTCTCCGGCATAAACGCGCCGAAATGACAATATATACTGCCCCACATATACTGCCGTTTACTGCCGCGCTCGGCAGCGTTAATCTTACCCATAAAATAATCTTCGGCCCTGGTCACTCCTTCTATCTGTTTACCCTTTTTCTCATACACCTTCTCTGCTCTCGACCGCTGTGATTTCTCGATCCGGCTTTGGCTCGCATCTCCCAGCGAACATATCCACACCTTGCCAATATAATCCTTCGCCATCCCGCTTCTGGTCCAGTAGTTCCACGACATATACGTTACTACCAGCCCGACCATCACAACTACCGCCTGCTGAACTGGCTCCATGGCATACGGCTCTATCTTAAATTTATTCAAAATAAGCAGCTCAAAGATCACTACTCCTATCCCGGTCGGCATATTAATCTTCGTACCCAGCCACGCGTTCAGCCAGAACAATATCAGATAATACGACACCTGCGCCGCCATAATCATCATCAAAGTCATCGACACTACCGACGACGGCTTCAGAAAACCATATATCACCATCAAAACCACGGATTTCAGCGACCATATTATCGCGCCCGCCGCTCCAAAAACCAGCAGCACCTGCCACGCAAGTCCTTTCCCCCCCGGCATACAATACGAAAAGCCCTTCGTCATTATATCTACCCGCAACGCCGACAGCGAAAACGCCAGCACCGATATCCACCATATCCCTGGCAGCTGCCAGCTTACCTTCTCCAGGTCACCGCACAGCATCAACATAAGATCGACCGGCACAGTTATCGCCGTCACGATTATCATAAATACCAGACAGCTTCTATTCTGATATATATGTTTCATATTTTCCGTTACAACACTCATCTATATTTCCTCATTTTCCGCTTTCAAACAATCAGCTTCACCAAAGTCACTTCCTTAACTTATTTCTTATTACTTGTTTCTTATTAACTCTCTTCTGCGGCTTTCCTCCCCTAACACCTAATACCAAGTACCTAATACCTTTCTTAGGTTGCTCACTTGACCTATCTAAGCCCTTCATGGTAATATTTTCTAACTATTTTTATCTTATGATTTCTTAAGGTTACCTCTGGAAATTGCTTTCATTGCGAAAGGTGGAGATCCACCTCTCGCTTAAAATGAATTTTTAGTGGTGGCCTTAATTCTTAATTTCTTTATCTGCTCCCTGAACATCCTAACCGCCTCTTCCTCATCACAACCCAGCTGTATTACCGTCATCGCCGCCTGATCCATCGCCTGTGCCACCATCTCTCGTTTGGCAACATCAACATCAGGCCCGTCAACCTTCGCAGCAAACAGCCCGATCCCACGCCTTCGCTCCACCAGCTTCTCCATCTCCAGCATCGAATACGCCTTACTTACCGTCATCGGGTTTACCTTCAGCCGACCCGCCAGCTCGCGAACTGTCTCCAGCTGCTCGCCCTCGCCCAGCTCTCCGGCAATTATCGCATGCCGGATCTGATCGATTATCTGACGATAGATTGGCACGCCGCTATGATGATCTAACTCTATTAACATTAAGGTTCCACCTTAAAAATTCATTTCTAGTTCTTAACTGCTTCCGCCTGTCAGGCATCAGCATTAACAAACTATGAAGCACTTGTCGATATTCTTTGCGTCAGCATTAAAATATGGTCCCGACGCACATCGGGACACCTTAATTCTTCACCCTTCGTTCATCACTCTTCACTCCTAAGCAATACAGCTACGCTTTATTGCTTATAGTATCACTGTATTACTTACATAATACACTATACACCCACATACACCAACTTGCAAATTAATTTATTATTTTTTACCCTAAACCCCCATAACCACATAAATAACAACCACTTACACCACCTAAACCACCTCACCCCTATATTAATAAAGCACGAGCGGTAGCGAGTCACCTTATATTATTGGTTATCGGTGGTTCTCTTTTAGGCGTTAGCCGTTTAAAACAAGCCGTCCGCGAAGCGGACACCTCAACTCTTCCCTCTTCCCTCTTACTTTTTACCTGGTACCTCTCCCTCCTCGCTTCTTGCTTCTAACTCTTCTGATTCGTGGTAAAGCATTTTCCCGCCGAAGGCGGATTCATGGTTCAATCTTTACTCCCGCGCCAGCTTTAAAACATGTCGTCCGCGAATGCGGATTATTCCTGATGTCAACGTACATCAGGACACATCAATTCTTACCTCTCACCTCTTACCGTTTACTTTTTTCCTCTCCCTCTCCCTTCCTTCATTAACTTCACTCCCTTTCTTTGCGAGCTTTGCGTCCTCTGCGAGAGACAAATCTTATCAAAACCACTCTGCTTAATATCTTCCAATCTCCATCCAAACCAACATCGTTAAGGACATAGTAGGTCAGGCATCCCTGCCTGACAATAAACCAGCCGTCGCGCAGCGACTCATAATTCCTGCCAACGCCGAGCTGAATGATATCCGCCTCAGGCGGAGCTCGGCATATTCGGAGCCAGCCGATTTAAACTTGGTCACTCGCCTGTCCTGAGCGAGCGCTGCAAGTCGAACAACAGCAACACAATCTTTTCAGATCTCAGACATTATTTGTCCTATCTGTCCTATATGTCGCATACGTCGTATATGTCATATTTCCTTTTTCCGTCTCCTCAGTTATTTCAGTGGTAAAGCATTTTCCCACCGCAGGCGGATTCATGGTTCAATCTTTACTCCCGCGCCAGCTTTAAAACAAGTCGTCCGCGAATGCGGATTATTCCTGATGTCAACATACATCAGGACACCTCAACTTTTCATTTTTCACTTTTCATTTAGCGTAGCTCGCCTCCTCAGCAATAAAATCAGTGTCCATCGGTGTGAATCCGTGGTTCACCTCTTATATATTTTAGCTGGCAAACTTATCCGCAACGAAAAAGGTCAAATAATAATTTACCTCAGAATTTCTAATCTTCGTATGGGCCTAATCCTTAATTTAAAATATCCAAAATTACAATGGGAAAGAATCGTTCTATAATATAAAATATTATTAATAAAACACGAGCGGTAGCGAGTCACCTTATATATTATTGGTGTTTATTCGCGTTCATTCGTGGTAAAGCATTTTCCCACCCGCGCGATTTAAAATAACTCGCGTCAGCAAATTATTCCTGATGTCAACGTACTTCAGGACACCTCAACTTTTCATTTTCACTTTTCATTTTTCATTTAGCGAAGCTTTCCTTCTCCCTCAAATACTCCACCAGCTTCACTTCCAGCTTCCCCATATCCTTAAGCTCACACTCCCACACAACCAATACCTCCCAGCCTCCCTCTTTAAGCTTCGCATAATTCTCCCGGTCACGCTCAACCGTAAGTGCAAACTTCTCTAACCAGAACTTCGTCCTCGTACCCGGCACCGGCCTACCCAGTTCACATTCATGCCTATGCCAATAGCACCCGTTAACAAAGACCACTTTCTTCCTGCCCGCAAACACCAGGTCAGGCCTGCCCGGCAGCCCCTTGCCATGCAGCCGGTACCGATACCCAAGACCATGCAACAGCTTACGCACTACCATCTCTGGCTTCGTATCCTTACCCTTTATCTGCGACATATTATATCGCCGCTGCTTTCTCGTCAACACATCCGCCATTTAATTATTTAGCCTGCTCATAAATATTTTCAGACCAATATCATATATACAAATCCCGGACTTTTCACATACAGCAAAAGCATCGTCAAGTAACTTCTGATAGTGCAGAGCTTGACTATCATCAAGTGTCTTTTCTCCCTTTGCAATGGATACGTAATCAGAAAACTCAATATCAGGGTGTAAATTCAGAGATTCAATATCAATAAGATAAGTGAAAAAGTCATGAACATCAGTAATTGATTCGATTTGTTTATCATACATAACAGAAACTCCTTTTATGTTTTTTTCTTTTCCAATACTATCCGGACATCAGCAATCCGGTTAAAACAATTATACACCACTTGACATAATCAGGCAATAGTGGTAAATTAATCTCATGAAAATACAAAACATAAATCTGGAAAAACTATTTGACAGCGAACTTAAAAAACTCAGAGCATCCCTGGAAGTCGAAATGGGTAAAAGGGGTATATCTTTCAGCATCGGAGATATCGGCGAAGAACTTGCTATCGAGCATTTCAATTCCACTGCCAGCCTGCCTGTCCTATTCGCGGCCCCAACTGGAACAAAAAACGTCGATGCTATCTCTCGCGACGGTGAACGCTATTCCATCAAGACCAACCTCAAAGCCAAAAAGACAGGAACAGTTTATCCGGACATCAGTAACCCGGATAAACAATTATTTGAATACTTGCTTCTCGTCAAACTCAACAACGACCTTACCCTGAAATCTATCCACGAGTTCTCCTGGGATCTATTTCTAAAAATCAGAAGCTGGGACAAACGGATGAACGCCTGGTATGTTAGCTGCTCAAAAAAGAACCTGGAGTTAGCTAAGATTATGATTTAGGGAGCTAGACAGAATGAGCCTTTCTTAGAATTCATAGTTAACAATTTCGTCTCTAAGTTCATCAAAATTCAAATCAGGTTGCCCTTGACGAGCATAATATGATGAAAACCTTGCAATAACATCTTTTATAAACGGTGAAGTCAGCTGTACTTTAATTTCAGAAAATAATGAATGAAACTCTTTAATTGAATAAGTTTCAATTTTTCTAAAATTAACAACTCCTCCCTCAAAGTGCATAGTTTGGGGCAAAAAATGATAATATAATGCACAGTTATTTTTAATTATTCTATCAATTTGATCTATTGCCTTACTTCTTATTTCAACCTCGCCCCTATTTGCCTTTTTAATTAATGACTTACCTTTTACGAAACTCTCAATACAACACAGCAATACTCTATCAGTTTTTGGTTTATCATTTCTTATTGCCATATCACAAGCAGGACTAAGAATAACATATTTTCCCTCAGATTCTTTCTTTTTCACAATGCTTCCTGTTTTATATCTTTTTGCTAGAGGTGGATTGATATACATTTCTTCAGGAAAATAACTTTCAGCATCTTCATCCAGAACATCCATAAGATGATTTAGTGTTACCCGCAATAATGCACTTTGAGTATCTTTGCCACATGTACAATACTGCTTCCATTTTTCTAACTGAGGAAGTATATTGCTCCAAAATATATCTGTCATGTGATCTTCAATCAACCCTCTCCCTCCAAGAATCTTTGTTAATCCAGTATCGTAAATCTCATAAAATACATCAAGAATATCACCATACCCTGTCTCCCCTTTTTTATATGCTTTAATAAAGTCATCTTTTCCATCATACTGACCAGGTGTTCCCGTCAAAATAGAAATCGGTATTCTATACCGTTTCCGAATCTCACTAACAAGGTCATTTCCGACATAATCATCAGTGTCATCAAGTTTAAGATCGATAATTGTTCCATCAAATTTGTTTGAAATCATAGACAAAGCTGACTCTTTATCTTTACAATATTCAACATTAATATTACGTTTTTTTTCTTTCATATATCTTGTAATTGTAGATTTACATATTTGGATATCACGATCATCATCTTCTATAATTAAAAGGTTAAAAACAGACATCAATTATTCCTCATCTTCTTCAATTGGTTGTAACCTGAAATAGGCACCAGAGTCAGAATCAAATGCTTTTAAGGAAAAACCATTTCGACTTGCTGCTTCTCCAGCAATAGCTAAGCCTAAACCCGACCCTTCGTCTTTAGTTGAAAACTCTGGATCAAAAATAACACCACTATCTAAAAGCTCTTTTTCTATACCTGGCCCCGTATCACGGTAGTCAATAAATACTATCTTTTGATCAGAAACTTCTATGGTTAATGTAATTTCTTTCTTCTTTGATTTTTTATCTAACATCCAGAAAATACTATTATCAATCAAATTAGTAAGTATTACATAAATATCTTGTTTCCATCCAAATACTTTTGTACCTTGGGGGCATAAGATTGAATATTTAATTTGATTTTCAAAAAGTTCATTTTCAAAAACTAAGAACACACTTTGAATTGTCTCATTAAGGTCTACTTGACAAGCTTTATTTCTCTTTTTAGCCGCGAGTGGGTCAAGCCTCCCAAATAGCTCAACAAAATGCTTAGCATTTTCTCCGAAGCCATTTGTAATTGGAACAATTTCATCCAAGGCTTCCTGTGAATAATTATCTTTAAGCTGAGTAGCCCAAAAATTTACATTATCTACTTGATTTTTAAAAAAGTTAAGCGGTCTTCTCCCTTCATGAAGGATAACATTAACAATTCTTCCTAATGTTGCTTGCCCTTGATAAATAGCTACAGTTCTTTTGATTTCTTCAGCTACTTTATTTTTAGTTTCTCCTTCTGAATCAATTAAATTAGAAATTTTATCCACCATTTCAGGCAAAACACCACTATTCCTAAGTGTCTTTTTTATTCTCTTTTTAAGACTGTTATACTCAAAAAGTTTTTCAAATTCTCTTTCAATCTTAACTGCTTTACGGCTAAGTCCGGCTTTTTTGCGATAACTAAATCGTCTATTTTCAAGTTCATTAATAACTTTATGGGTAATATCTATCAACTTTTTATATTCTTCGTTTTCACGTAAGCCATCTCTTGCACTCTTTTCTTCCAAACCTGACAATTCTTCTGATTGGATATAAACAAACCCAATAATTTGATTAATTCCTATTTTTAAAGAAGGATTTTGTATACGTTGGGAATTTAGCTTTAACCAATCAAAATCAGCATCACCAAGAGGCCTTATTCTAAATCCGTTCCTATAGACACCAACACCATTATAGTCATTTAATAGTTGCCTAGCCTGTAATTTACCTACATAATTACCATCATCGTCTTTTAGGCCTCTCAAAATAAGATTATCAATAGCTTCTTTTTCTCGATCATACACTCTTAAGTCATAAGTAACTTCACCACATCCTGTGGTCTTCCCTAAATCAATAATCACATCTTTAACAATTGAATTCTTTACCCTTTGATTGTAATATTTAAATTTACCATACCCATCTTTGTTGATTGTACCTGAAATTTTATAATCAAATAAATCTAAAATAGGGTAGGGCTTAATCTCCTCTTCATAGTGCTCAACAATTTCTCTAACCTTAACTCCATCAATAATCTCATCTTCGATAACATCATATTTGATTAAAATATTAAACACATCGCTTTCTGATTCAGAAATAGCATGAACAGGAGATATCAATTTCTTAAGTTCATATTTAAGTTTTTTAATCTGTAAATTATCCCAAACATTCTTATAGCTAGTATTGTTATTGATAGTTAACTTGGTTTGAGTACTACGATTTGTCTTTTCTGTATCAACTAGAATCTCAACATCAGAAAGAAACCTTGCTTTTTCGAACCGCTTCCATTCAACATATACTGTAGTTTGTTCACAACTACTTGAAACAGTCTCTAAGAGCAAATCATCACCTAGAATTGATGCAGCATATCTGCCAACACCTTTTCTCCCTTGCATCGTTCTGCCTTTGGGACTAACTTTTCTTTTAAGTTTATCATCTGTTGAAGGTACTAACCATTTATTGATAACAATATCCCTGGTCATACCATGACCCGAATCCTCAATTACTACCTTAAAGCCGTCTTTGTCTTTATTACAAAGTAATGAAATAGTTACCTGAGGTGAATCTGCATCATAGGCATTTTTAACTAGTTCCAAAACAGCAGCACATTGGTCATGAATTAAATCTCGACCAATGGTCATTATATGCCTTCCTGCAGGCTTTATAAAATAACCAATGTCATCAACCAATTTTAACTCCAATAATAAACTACTTTATCAAATTCTTTACAATCGCTTCCATCACTGGTGGACAAACCGCATTGCCTATCATTTTTATCTTGTCTCGTCTGCTGCCAAAACTAAACTGATAATTCTTCGGCCACCCCATAGCCAGTTTCAATTCTTCCGGCTGCAGCATTCTCATTACATGGCCATCATCAGTTGGCTTCACATAAGCAAATCTGTCGATTGTTGTTATCGTCCTCAGCGGCACATCCACCGTCTGCCATCCTCCGGCATGGTCTGTCCCATAATACACAATCAGAAACGGCTCTTTCTCACCCAGGTTTTCCATCGCACGTCCGGCACGCTCCAACGTAGCCTTGGCCCGCTTCGGCATCATCAGCGGCGAATACCTGTACTTGCCGTTTCCATTAATTACTTCCTTAACCGGTCTGACTTTCCGTTTACTCTTTTTCAGCGGATCAGGCTTTCTCTTCCTGTCACACAAAATAAACATCCTGCGTCTGCTCTGTGGCACACCAAAGTCAGCCGAATTCAAAACCTCTGTCTGAGTATGATATCCCATCGACTCAATCTCATCTATCAGCTCATGATACCGAGCCCAGTTTTTCATACTGACCACATTTTCTATCACCATCCAGCGAGGCTTAAATACCTTCGCAAACTTCAATACCAGCAGCGCCGTATCCTTGCTCTTTTCACATCTGGGCTTATTACCCTTGGCCACACTATGATTCGTACATTCCGGAGATGCCAGTATCAGATCAACCTTGCCAATTTTCCTTTTCAACGATTGTGGCGTACTTTCCTCTAATTTTCCACAAAAAAATTCAGCTTTCGGGAAATTTTCCCTATAAACATCCTTCACCGTCTCCCACATATCAAATCCGGCTACCAGCTCCGCACCCGCAGAGTACGCCCCCCAGCTGCTGCCACCTGCACCACAAAACAGATCAATTGTCCTGACTTTCTGACTCACTTTAGCTTGATTCCTTTCGTAATTATCTTATTATACAGGAGTTATCTTAAATAACCATATATATAATAATTATACTATCGGAACAAAGCAATAATCCCTTAAATCTCCCCCCTTTTTAACCCCCAACAACCAAACCCGCCCCGGCATAAACACCTTCAAACTTCAGACAACCCACCTCTTCTCCTCGTGTTTCGTGATTTAGCTCTTAGCCCGCCTCAGGCCGATCCGCCTCCATCCGCGGTTCAATCCTTACTCCCGCACCAGCTTTAAAACAAGTCGTCCGCGAATGCGGACACATCCTTTACTCTTTTTATTTTACCCTTTACACTTTGATGCCGCCCTTCTTGAATTTAAACTCTCTCCCTCTTTTCATCCTTCATCCTTCATATCTCATCCTTCAGATGCCGCAATTTTGATTGAACTTTACCTACGCGTCAGCTTTAAAACAAGTTGTGAGCCGCCAGGCGAACACCTCAATTCTTCACTCGCTTGCGACATGCGAAGCATACTTAACTCTTCACTCATCACTTATTTTCTGGTCCGCCCAACCCCAAAATCACCCGATTTTACCAAATTTCAGTCCAATCCGTTCCCCGCCGTTCCCCGCCGCTGCCCGCCGTCGCCCGCCGCGCTGCCTCTTTTCACCGCCGTTCCTCTCCCCACCCCCCTTTACAGGCCCTTGTTTTTTAAACCGAATTTCACCTCCCCGCACCCCACCACCACATCCATCCACCCTCAATTTTAGCCACACCCTGGCCGCAAACACACCCCTATCCCAGGCAGAAAGTTAAATAAACTTATCGCTCAGCGGCATCCAGCCCTTATCCCTTATTTCTTCCCCCCCGCAAACTGGCCAACGGTCAGTTTGACTAATTAAATATTGAAAATATTCATCTAATCATGTAAAATATTCCAAAGTGAGTGATTTTACAATATGTTTTAACATAACACATTGTAAGAAAATTCTTTATGTTGAAATTAGCTAGCCTGCCGCTCTGCGGCAATCCTTACCTAATACCCAATACCTAACAACTAATGCCCCTCAAACCGACCATCGGACAGTTTGAGTAAAATACAGTCACAAGAGGTATCAAAACATGCGCAATGTACTGAAAAAAATAGGGTTAACTGCTATTACAGCTTCTCTGGCATGCTTCGTCGTATCCTGCGATGAAGAAGAATCTGCTTCATTCGACTACAAATACGACGGTCTCACCAGCGTTTCCAGCGTTGAGCTCGACCTCGAAACCGCCAGGAAAATACAGCAGACAGGCTCTATCGAAGACGTCGCAGTCGCCAAAGCCGAACCCGTTCCCGTCGCTGCCGATACAGCCGAACCCGCCGCTGACGATAGCTTGGATATGGGCATGGACATGAACACCAACACCAGCAGCGACCCTAACGGATTCTAACCGCCCAAACTGACATTTTTCTTATGACAGAACACTATTCTGTCGATTATATATAAATAATAATATCATACGGTCCGTTAAGTGCGGACCGTTTTTATTGGCCAGAACAAAAATAACTCTCTGAACGTAAAATATTATATCTTATATAATTACAACGATTATAAAAGGAGCCAACTTTTGCGTCAGCTAACAATACATTAGCCTCGCAGAAGCTGAACGAAGTGAAGTCCGCCTCAGGCGGGGCGTTTCCTTCCCTAATACCTAGTACCTAAAACCTAATATCTATTAAAATACAATGACCAAAACTGAATTCCTCGATATCATCAAAAAGAAAATACTCGTCGGCGACGGTGCCATGGGCACTATGCTCTACCAGAAAGGCGTATTCATCAACGCATGTTTCGATGAAATGAATCTGGTACGGCCAGATCTCGTCGAAGAGGTTCACAAAAGCTATATCGAAGCAGGCGCTGACTTCATCGAAACCAACACTTACGGAGCCAACCCGATCAAACTCGCTGGCTTCGGACTCGCCGACAAGGTTGACCAGATCAACGCCTCAGGCGTAGCAATCGCTCGCAAGGCAGTAGCCGCCGCCGGTGGCACTACCATGATCGCAGGTTCTGTCGGGCCGTTGGGCGCTGGCATCTCTCCGCTCGGACGCATCACCGCCCAGCAGGCACAAGAGGCATTCGCCACCCAGCTTAAAGCACTACGCGAAAACGGCGTTGACTTTTTCATTCTCGAAACCTTCGCCGACCCCACCGAACTCAAGATCGCGCTGACTGCCGCCGCTGAAATTGCTCCCGAAATGCCAACCATAGCAATGCTGACAGTAAACCACTTTAGCGAAACTAGTTACGGCCATCAGGGCGACGATGCTCTACTTAGCATCGCCGAGCACCCCAACGCCGACGTCGTCGGCTTCAACTGCTCAATTGGGCCGTCCTTAATGCTCACCGCCCTGGAAAAAGTTAAAGATAAAATTACAAAACCGCTCATCGTTCAGCCAAACGCTGGGCTACCCAAAGAGGTGGACGGCAGGATGCTATACCTAAGCACTCCTGAATATCTCGCTGAATATTCGAAAAGATTTTTCGAATCTGGCGCCCGCATCATCGGCGGCTGCTGCGGCACAACTCCGGAACATATCCGCGAAATCGCCAGGGCCGTTCACTCGGTTGATAAGGCTGCTATCGCAGCTCAAGCCTCTATTACCAAAGAACTTAGTGAACATGATAAACCCAAACGCACTCCTGCAGTACCGCTCGAGCAGCGATCTAAATGGGCCAATAAGCTCGCAAACGGTCAGCGTGTCGTCTCTATTGAAGTTACACCGCCACGAGGATTTGACCTTACAACTATTATCGATAAAGCTAAACTTTGTCGCGACAACGGGATAGACGCTATCAACATACCCGATGGACCTCGTGCCAGCAGCCGGCTATCTCCTATGATCACGGCAATCGAAATCGAACGCCAGGCACAAATCGAGTCGATCCTTCACGTATGCTGCAGAGACCGAAACATCATTAGTCTGCAGAGCGATATGCTCGGTGCCCAGGCCGCAGGCTTGCGTAATATGCTTCTCATCACCGGTGACCCGCCTAAATTAGGCGAATATCCAGATGCCACCGCCGTCTTCGACCTTGATGCTATTGGACTTACGCAAATTGTCAACAATCTCAACTGCGGGTTCGATGTTGCCGGCAACGAATTTCAACCCGGACTATCACTCGTCATCGGCGTTGGCGCTAACCCCGTCGCCTTCGAGCTTGAACGAGAAATTGAACGATACAAACAGAAAGTCAAAGCCGGTGCTGAATATGTTGTCACCCAGCCGATTTTTGACCCGGATATGCTATGGAGCTTCATGGAAGCTACCAAAGATTATCGTATACCAACTATCGCAGGTATCTGGCCTTTCACGAGTTACAAAAACGCTGAGTTCATGGCAAACGAAGTGCCCGGCGTGGTAGTACCAGAAAAAATTCTTCAGAGAATGAGCTCGGCCAAAACCAGGGAAGAAGGCCGCAAGCTGGGCGTTGCTATAGCACGCGAGCTGATCGAAGAGATCGACAGCTTTGTAGACGGCTATGCGATTAGCGCACCATTTGGAAATGTTGAGTTTGCTATGGAAGTTATAGCTTAACTATCCTTATGTTTTCTGAAATATAAATCATGAATATCAAACAAGATACAGCTATCAATTAGACAGCAATATCTTGTCTTAAATAAATATGAACTGAAATCTGATACAGTGAATTACTATTTGGACTTATAATATGAGTGAGTTGGAAGAAAAAACAAGTGGATCAAAAATTGCATTATGCGGAATAATACTTGTCATATTCAGTTACCTGCTGGTTATAGTATCGGCTTTGCACAGCGCTGACAAGCCGGTAGGCGGCGGTGACACATGGGTCGCTATGGCATGCGGACGTTATACCGTTGGACCATGGGCCAAAAATGACTTCGACCGCACAATTCAGATGAAAATACTGGACCTGTTCGGCATACACGTAACATGGAAAGACCCGTTTAGTGCCAACAGCCGCCCATACAGAAAAGGCATCGAAGACTGTGAAGGATGGGTCAACCAAAACTGGCTGAGCCATGTCATGTTCTATAAACTAAACATGGCATTTGGCGAAAATTCAATAGTGGTATACAAATTCATTCAGGCTATATTAACTGCCCTGTTTGCTTTCTGGGCAGCTAGGGCATTAAAAGTAAATTATTTCCTGGCAGCTATTTGCGCTTCATTTGGTGTACTGCTCGCCAGATCGTTTATCGATATGCGGCCAAACATAAGTACGATCCTTATGGCCGCGATTATGTTCCAGATTTTGTTCAGATGGAAAGCGGGCCACCCAAAGTCTATGCTCTGGCTGCTGCCGGTTATGATTATCTGGTCGAACGTACACGGTGGGTTCATATATGGAATCGTAGTTATGGGGGTTGCCTGTGGTGGTTATGCCGCCAGTAATATTATGGCAGAAATTAACCCAAACCTTTTCTATAAATGCGACTGGAAAAAGGACTACCTCTGGCTGCTAATTGGTTTTGCTATTACAGTACTTACCCCGATGATCTTCAGCCCGTTTGGTACAGAAAACCTTATCCATCCACTAATGGTTATGATGGGGAAAGATGGTTCTAAATGGCGACAGGTTTCAGAATGGCATCCTCTGTTTTCCGATGGATTTGGTAACGTTAAACCTTATATAGTCTTTGCTTCTATATTCCTGTTTATTTCTTTAATCTGGATAGTCATCAGGATAATGTACCGCCCAGATGAAACATCATGCAATTCTGAAGAAAAAAAACCAGATATTATCGATTTCGACTTCGCCTGGTTCGGTATTATTGCCGGTACGCTTAAGATGTCTGTTGACAGTCGCCGTTTTGTATTTCTCGCAGCGGTTGTACTGGCGCCGTTTATGGCTATACTTATCCAGCAGATATTTGTAATGACAGCACAAATGTGGAAGAAATTATTTAAGCCAAAACTTATTGAACAATTTGAAGCAGGTTTAGCAATATTATCAACCGCTGCTTTAACAATAATACTCTACATGGCAGTTCAGGATATTTATGTTCGACCTCCTGCTGATGGAATTGAGCGAACAGTATTTCGGCACATGGTAGGAATTAATGATCAACCGGTTCGTGCGATGCCGTTTTTCGATGCCAACCATATCAGCGGCGTTGTACTGAACGAATGGACTAACGGCGGTATCGTACCCTGGGGTCAGACTCCAGACGAGAAAACTGGGGCTCCCGCATGTAAAGTATTCATGGACGGCAGGGCACAGGCTGCTTATAGAATAAGTCATTTTGAAAAATGGCAGTTTATGAATATTAACTTTCCTTCTGCTTCCAATGAAATGCAAAGACGCCAGAAAATGCTTGATCAATTAATCTCAAGTACCAGGCTATCTAAGAACTCCTCAAGGTTATATGACAAATTAATTGATACTTACGGAGAAGGTAAAACATATTTTAACCTGCTGCTTGCAATGGCGGTAGATTATAATCTCTATGGCAAAATATTGGAACACGAAGGTATTAATGTTGTTCTGGCCAAAAACGCCAGATCACAAAGAACAATAGAATATCTTCGCAAAAACGACAATTGGAAAATTCTCTATATGGACGAGAGTTTTACTTTGATCTTTAGAGTAGACTCACCCGAAAACAAAGAGTTGTTTGACAAGCCTGTCGAAGAACTCGTTTACCCGGATGAATTGTCACGTACTCTATCCCTGGCACATTATTATTTGAACAACCGGCTTAATAATAACACTGAATTCTATAACAACATAGTAAAGGCAGACAAGCTCCTGGCTACCGTAGATGATCAGTACATAAAAGCCGCATTGCCACTGATATTCCAGTCAAAAAGCATGCTCCGCAAACAGGATGAATTCAAAGATATCCTGGACAATCATTATGAACGGTTGAAAAAACTTGTTGATGATGAAGTTGATCTCGGACGATTGTCAAACCTGGAAACACTGGCAGCCATTTGTCAGTACCAATCAACTATCGCCAGGTCAAATAAAGATAACGACCGGGCAAAATTCTACAATGACATGTATTTAACATACGCTGAAAAATTAAGAGAAAAGATTGACCGGGAAAACTCAAAATTATTCTGGTAAAATAAAAGCACAGGTTAACAGTGAGCACAATTAATAGTATATCAATATTTTTTCCCTGCTATAACGAGCAGGACAACATTGAGCCTCTTGTCGAGAAGGCTATTGGAGTTGCGCGTGACATAACTGATGACTACGAACTAATCATTGTCAACGACGGCAGTGCCGATAGAACCGGTGAGATAGCTGATCAGCTTGCCGAAAAGTATCCACAGGTAAAAGCTGTTCATCACGATAAAAACAGCGGTTACGGTGCCGCACTGCAAAGTGGTTTCCGAGCTTGCAGCAAAGAGTGGGTGTTTTATACTGATGGCGATTGCCAGTTTGATATCAAAGAGCTGATAGATATTCTGCCGCTTGCAGAAAAACATGATATAGTCACCTGCTATCGTAAAAACCGGCAGGATAATTTTGTTCGTAAGCTCAACGGCTGGGCATGGTGCGTACTGGTAAATTTACTTTTCAAACTTGGACTGCGTGATATCGATTGCGCTTTCAAACTATATCTCCGTGAAATGTTTGATAATATGGAAATGGTCAGCCAGGGTGCATTGATCGATACAGAAGTACTGGCCCGGGCCAAAAAAGCCGGATACTCCATGGTGCAGTACGGAGTTAATCATTATCCAAGAAAATTCGGTCAGCCAACCGGCGGCAACATCCGGGTAATCCTGAAAGCATTTAGAGAACTATTTAAGCTGCGAAAAACAATCAACCAAAACTGAGTAAAGTTTCTTAAGTAAAACTTTAGGTGACCTCTGGAAATTGCTGAGGTTGCCTTTATACTCAGTTTCACTATTTAAAATATCTCTAAACTTTTACACCTGCAATTATAAACGCTGTTTAAGCAATAATTCGTTACCGGCCACAAGTCATAAACGATATAATTATCACATTCTCCCTGTTTTATTATTTTAACCGTTATTATCCCAATATTCGGACATATAAATAAATTATTGTTTCAATTAGCTAAAATAATTTCAAACTTCAATTGCACGCATGTCTTTTTAAATTTTATATTAGAGTTCATTTACTGTTTTTAATATATTTCTTAGGAGAAAAGACTATTATGAATACGATCAGTAAAATTATCACTTTTTGTGCAATGTTCGTTACAGCATCAATTAGTTATGCCGTGGACCTTCAATATGATTCCGGCCAGCAGTCAATCACCACTTCTATTTCCGGTACCGATTACAGTGGACCTATTTCCAATGAAGATTCAGAAATATTTACAACTTCATTTTCTGACATTGGCATCGAAATAGTAAACAATTATTCCAGCTCAAACGCCAACACATATATGAGTCTGAATTCATTTCCGGATTGTGACAAACAACTAGCTGACCTGCATGCATCATGTTCGGTTTCCAGCATAAGTTATGAATCAGGTACAGACATAGACGTTCTCTCTCAGTTTACAACAGCAAATGAACCTGACAGTCTTGGATATTTTGTAAAAATAATACCTTCTGAAGAAGGAGAAAAAGCCGGCGATAAAGTATCAGTAACGATAAACCTGAACCCTTACGTAGATATCAAAGGTGATAATACTTATGTATGGATGCGAGGACCGGCCGGAAGAGATCACTTCTGCATTGCATTAAACCCTGAATACGATGAAAATGGTATGCCTACGGAAGAAACTGAAATATATTCACACGAAAATATACTCACTAATAGTTCATTTTCAGATTCCGGCTCAATTGAGTTTGAAGCAAAGATCGGTGATGTAATTGGAATCTTCATTGAGGTAGGATGTTCCGTTCATCAAACAGATACCAGCTTCAGATATGCTTCAGTCAGCTCTCCAGTATACTTCGAATTAGAATTACTAAAAAACAGCGCAGATATTAATAATGATGGATATGTCAACATGCTAGATGTTGCAATCCTGGCAAATAACTGGTTATGGACACGTTCAACAGAACCGGATATCAATTAAACATTATCAATATTTTGTTCAAATTCAAAGTACGCTTTTAATTGAAGCGTACTTTTTTTATGTATAAACAGTTGCCATAAATAAAAAAGGCGAGATATATATAATCTCGCCAATTGTGTGGATTCGTTTTTTAGAGAAAAAACGAATATAGTGGAATAAGTCATAGTTTACTTTCGCAGTTTTTAAGTTGCAAAAAACGCATAAAAGGGCCTTCCTGCAATACTTCGATTTAAAACTAAGTATGAGACGATAGTCGAATACCTTAATTTTTAATTTTTCACTTAATTGGCCCTGTTCCTTCCTTTGCGTGTAATGATGAACAGTCAAAAGTGCGATACCGCACTCATAATAATATCTGTTATTAGTTGGTATAACCAGGCAGACCGGGGACAGATAAATATTGAAATATACCTGTCATAATTTTCGTTTATTATGTAGTATGCTGTTTGTATATGAGCTAATATTATGTCTGCAATATTGAAACTATAAGCAAAACCACAACTTAAGTTTCTTGTTTTCAATACCTTAGCATAACAAACGGCTAGAAATGAATTTTATAGTTTTTTGTCCCCTATAACATAATGTTTACCAAGTATAAATGTGGAAAGTGTGAATAAGAGCCGGTACAAGAGGGCTCTGATGCACAATGTGAATGAAACCGACAGGCTTATTGACCTAAAGTATTGTTTTGCAAGATATTATATGAAAATATTTTTCATATAATATTGTATAATCATTCACAAGTGGTAGTAAAGAGTAAGATATGGACCGAAATTCAAAAGACCTCTTCGCTGTTTTAGTGAGTGAAAACAGTTCGATGCTGCTGGCATATATACGGGCATCGATAGATGACCAAAGCATAGTTGACGATATCTACCAGGAAACAATGGTAACAGCCTGGCGGAAACTGGCTGATTACGATCGCAGCCGCCCGTTCGCTCGATGGCTCAGAGGAATTGCACACAAACTGATATTGTCATACTACAGTAAGCAAAAGAAAAAACCTATTTACTGTGAAGAAACCGTACTGACACATATCGAAAATGAGATGATTATTGTCGAGTCGAAAACCGGAGATACCTGGGAAGATAAAACCGAGGTGTTAGAAAAATGCATAAATAAACTGCCGGAAAATTTCCGGATGACCATTCAGCTGCATTATAAAGAAGAACATAAAACAGAAGAGATTGCCGAAATTATGGAAGCATCTCGCGAAGCCGTAAAAAAAAGATTACAACGGGCCAGGGCTATGCTGGCAGAATGTTTGAAACGTAACCGATTGTTCAGTGATTCGGTTGAAGCGTCAGGGAAATAATATTTCGTAAACATCGAAATTCAAATTATATGGAAAACGAAAATATACAAGACAACACAAACCCGGAAGATTTCGACTCTCTTCATGAAGCTCAGCTGCGACTGGTTCACGCAATGCTGATAAGCCGGTATCACGACACCCCTGAATCTGTCAGCCGCCGAGTTGATAATGTCTATCTTAGTATAAAGCATTCATCCGGCATATGGCATCATACCTGGCTAAAGGTTGCGACTTCTATGGCTGCCGGTTTATTGATTATCATTGGGCTTAGCTTCCTTTTTTCTAACCCGGACAATGTCTATGCCGATTTCGATAATATTATGAAACGGTTCAGCACTTGCGACCAGACATATGAAATAACAATCCATAAAATACAAAACATCGATTCAAACGAGAATAATAAGCCAACCAGGCTTGACATTCGCAATATAAAAACCATGCGTGAAATAAACGGTGCCACTTTATATGTTCGTGGCAACCAATATGTGTTGGAACGAACTTTGAAAGATGGTACTCTTATATATAACGGATTTGACGGCACCAATAAATGGCGGTCAGACAAAGCTGAACCCAGGAAGTTTTCCAAGCCAGGTTCAATTCACAGGGTCGTACCTGAGGGTGTAACTGATTTACTGTTTGTCGATATCGGCGAACTATTGAATGTTATGTGTAATAAATACAAAGTCACACGCGGCAGGGACAATATTGGCAACATGACCGGATTGTATTATGTAGCTTTTAAGAAAAATATTCCGGCACTAAGACTGCCCGAAAGAATAGATTTATGGGTAGATCCTGACAACGGCCAGATAAAGAAATTGTTTTGTATCAACGTTTCTTTTGAAACAAAAAAATACAACATGGTAATTACATTAAAAAACACAGACCAGCTTCCTCCTGACTGGTTCTGTCACAGATTACCTGACACTAAATCTGAAGGAGAACTGGATATAAATTAAGTTCATAACTTAACTTCTTTTCAATCGAGCAGGAATACCATGCAATACAATATACAGTCCGGTATTCCTCAAAAAGAAAGCATGGCAATAACACAAGCCATGCTTTTTATTTTAAGGTGACCGCTGGAAATTGCTTTTGATGCGATAGATTAAAATTTTGGTTGCTGGCAAAGAACATAAAATCGTGCATGTTGGGATATATTCACTGTTTTATGTGACGCATGTCAGCAGGCAAAAGAAAAACAAGTCGCTTAAAATGAATTTTCAAAGTTGCCTTCACTTCCCATTCTGACTAATAAAATTCGAACAATATATAGTATTTGTAATTATATTATGGATATATTATTTTGTACTGGATATCATTTTAACTATGAACTAATTGAATATATGTAGAAATATTTTTTGATATCAGAAAAGGATTTAGCATGGCAAAAAAAATCAGGTTTGGCATTATGGGTTGCGGCAATATTGCAGGTTCGTTTGCAGGCGATCTGCCTTTAACAAAATACTGTGAGCTGACAACTGTTGCTTCTCGCAGCCAAGAAAAAGCAAACAAATTTGCAAAACAATATAAATCTCCAAAAGCATACAACAGTTATCAGCAGTTAGTTGAAGACCCGGAAGTTGATGTCGTTTACGTAGCTACTCCCCATCCATTCCATATGGAAAATTCTATGCTGGCGATCAATGCCGGCAAACATGTTCTTTGCGAAAAACCTATAACGGTTAGTGCCGGCCAGTTAAAAAAACTTATAGCTGCCGCCAAGAAAAACAATGTCTTTCTCATGGAAGCTATGTGGACTAGATTTTTCCCGGCAATGGCAAAACTTCGCAAATTATTAGCTGAAGATAAAGTTGGAAAAATTATGACAGTTGAAGCTGACTTCGGAGTGAAGTTTGATGCTGGACCTGAACATCGTATCTTCAACCCGGAACTCGGCGGCGGCGCCCTGCTCGATCTGGGAATATATCCTGTCGCTCTCGCTTCAATGATATACGGCAAACAGCCGAAAAAGATTTTCTGTGCCGCTTCTTTTCATTCTAAAGGTGTTGATGATCATACCGCTTTAACTTTTGAATACGATGAAACTGAATTCGCGATACTAGGCTGCAGTAGTAAGGTATCCTATAAACAGCAGGCCAGGATATACGGTGAAAAAGGAATGATCATTGTAAACGAAAAGTTCTCCTGTCCGACCAATCTCTCATTAAGAATGAATAGAAAACAGGACAAGACTTTTGAATTTGCTAACCCTGGTATCGGTTTATTTTACGAAGCCGACCATGTGGCCAATTGCATAAAAAAAGGGATGCTTGACAGTGATATCATGCCGCTGGCTGAAAGCCTGGAAATCCAGAAAACTATGGATAAAATTCGGGCTAAATGGTAATAAGCAAAATACAAATGATCTTTCAAATATTATCATATAAAAAAACAGCCGGGGCAAAATTTTACTCCGGCTGCTCTTTTCCAAATACAAATCGCAAAAATATTTATTTCTTATATACCTCATTCGGGTCATAAACCGGCTCGGCAATAAATTCCAGTTCAGCTTCTGTGCCGGGTTTGACACGGCGGTAAAAACATGACTGGTAACCTACATGACACTGGCCCTGGTCAACAGTGACCTTTAAGATCAAACAGTCCTGATCGCAATCAACCAGAATTTCTTTTACTGTCTGAACATGGCCGGATTCTTCGCCTTTACGCCATAGCTTATTACGGCTGCGGCTATAGTAAACAGCACGACCAAGCTTAACAGTCTCTGCCAGTGCTTCGTTGTTCATATATGCCACCATAAGTACCTGACCGCTGTCGGCATCCTGGGCTATTGCCGGGATCAATCCATTTGCGTCAAACTTAGGGGTAAAGTTCAAACCTACTTCTACTTCTTTTGATGCGCCCATTGTAATTCTCCTGTTTATTATAGGCTGTCTATTTGGTGTTTAAGTCAGCAAATGGGTCATTGTACAAAATTGGAGCCGAATGTAAAGACATTTCTGGAGGGCCCAAACATGTTTTACAGGGAATTGCCAACTGTTTTCATTTGATTTTATGACAAAATTACCAGATAATAGTGCTCCTATGGATTATTTATATATGCTATATAAGGACTTATACCAAAGTCACAAGATGAGAGCTTATCGCGGCATAGTCGAGAAAGCTAATAAGCTGGAAGATAAATTTAAGGCTATGAGCGACGATGAAATCACCCATTTTATCGACGAACTGCATACTCGTGCCCATGCTAACGCAAATATTCAGCCATTATTGCCTGAAGCTCTGGCCGTTGGCCGCGAAGTCAGCTTCCGAAAGCTTGGCATGCGCCACTACGATGTTCAGCTGATTGGAACACTGGCACTGTATGATGGTTGTATTGCAGAGATGCACACCGGCGAAGGTAAAACTCTGATGGCTCCGCTTGCCGCATTTTTGTATCATCTGGGCAAAGTCGGAAGCTCTATCCATATAGTTACATCAAACGAATACCTCGCGGCACGTGATGCCCAGTGGATGGCACCGCTGCTGCACGGGCTCGGACTTTCTGTCGGGGTAATAGTGCCCGGCCAAAACCAGGCTCTACGTTCCCAGGCATATCGTAACGATATTGTATATGCTACCAGTAAAGAAATTGTATTCGACAGCCTGCGTGAACCGCAGCGCCAGAAACGTATGAGCGAGGCCGATACAATCCTTCGGCCCCAGCATGGCAATAAGTTAAATGTCCAGTATCATTTTGCGATCATTGATGAAATTGACAGCGTACTAATCGACCAGGCACGCAGTCCGCTATCGCTGGCCGGTGATGTTTCTGTCTCGCCGCAATTGGAACTATATAAACGCGCCAACCAGGTAGCCGGTCAGCTGGTAAGAGGAAAACATTTCAGACTGATGCACGATGACCGCAGCGTTGAGCTGAAAGATGAAGGTAAATCATCTGCACGGGCACATGCCGGTAATGTCTTGAGGATGTTGCCGACCGGTCACCGCTGGGAGCGTTATGTTACCTGTGCGCTGGCTGCCAGGAATATATATAAAATTGATCAGCATTATGTTGTTAAAGACGGTCGAATTGTTTTGATTGATGAAAATACCGGACGACTTATGCCCGGACGACAACTGCCCGACGGTATCCACCAGGCAATCGAAATATTCAATGGAATCGTTCCTACCGGCGAAGTTAAGGGCATGGCTAAAACAACATACCAGACATTCTTCAGGAAATACGATAAACTGGCCGGGATGACCGGTACTGCAATGGCTAATGCACTGGAATTTAAATCTGTTTACCAACTGAAGATTATCAAGATCCCGCCGAACAAACCTGTTATCCGACAAGAACATCCTGACAAAATATTCCGGCATCTCGACGCCAAGCACAATGCGCTTATTGAAGATATAATACGCATCCACCAGACCGGCAGACCGATACTGGTTGGTACCGCTTCTGTTCGGGAATCGGAATACCTGGGCATGCTTTTAGACTCGATAAATATACCGCATGATATATTAAATGCCAAAAACCACACCCGCGAAGCTGAGATAATCGCGGAGGCCGGTCACATGGGCCGCATTACGATAATTACAAATATGGCCGGCCGTGGTGTTGATATCAAACTGGGCGAAGGAGTCGCAGAAAAAGGCGGCATGTTCCTTTTCAGTACTGACCGACAGTTTGTCCGCAGACTCGACGACCAGCTTATCGGCCGAGTCGGTCGACAGGGCGACCCCGGCGAATGCCAGTTTTATATCTCACTGAAAGACGATCTGCTCCGTTACGCCGAGACAAAGGAAGTTACCCGCATAAGAATGAAAAGCCGCGATAAGAGAAACGAACCGATTGCTTTGCCGCAGGCGGATAAGCTTTTTGTCAAGACCCAGAATAAGATCGAAAAGAATATGACCAAACAGCGAAAACGTATCTTCCGGTTCGAAAAACACCGCGAAAAACTACGCGAGCAAGGCATGTGGGAAGACTGGATGGATATCCAGTAAGTAAGAAGTGATGTATTCTTAACTCAACCGATTATGATAACTTAATACAGCTTAGTTGAATCAGTTATAGTTTAATTTTGACTCACATGGTTTCACTGGTTCGATGGCTTTACAACTTTCTCAACAGAAGCAATTAACTCGGCAAGTTCAGGATTTAAATATTCCATTTCTGGATTGCTCCCAAAAGACTGTAAGCAAAAAAGTGCCTCAGTCTTTGTTCCCTCTGAAACATAAGGAAGCAGTTTTGGGAGGGTCAACTGACAAACTTTTATGTAAAAACAACTGGTATCACAACCATTACGAATAAAATATCTAAATCTATCTACTCAGCGTTTCGGCAAGTGCATTAAAAAACGAGGTTACTCCGGATTTCAAATTTCTTAAATTGTAGCCTCCCTCCTGCACTATTAGCAGTGGCAGTTTTAAACCACCAAGATTTCGCGCAATTTCAAATATATCATTTGCGGTAAGATTAAAAGTACCTGTCGGGTCATTTTTTAATGTATCCATTCCAAGAGATACAACAAGAAAATCAGGGGCAAATTTTTTGATTTCAGCCAATGCCTTTGCCAACGTCTTTAAGTAAACAGGTCCATCAGAGCCAGAATCGAGCGGGTAGTTAAAATTATAACCCAAACCAGGCCCATCTCCGGTCTCATTTGAAAAGCCGCTAAAATATGGAAATGAAAAATCCGGATGACCATGAATGGAAATGGTAAGCACATCAGAACGCTCATAAAAAATATCCTGAGTACCGTTGCCGTGATGATAATCCAGATCCAGAACTGCAACCTTGCCATATCCACATAAATGGCTGGCGGCTATCGCTGCATTATTAAAATAACAGAACCCGCCGTAAACTCGCCTTTCGGCATGATGACCGGGCGGACGGCAGATAGCATAAGCTACCCTGGAACCGGCAAGAATTTCATCTGCTGCTGTCATCGCAACATTAACAGAAGAACGAGCTGCATCGTACGCATTCCGATCAAGCGGGGTACATGAATCAATACAATAATAACCTGCCTGGGTTGGAAGATTCTTAGGCCTGCGGTCCGGCCTCCTGATCGGGAAAGTGTCCGGATATACCGCACGATCTGCAGAAAGTTTCGTACATACCGTCTTAAGAAAATTCACAAAATGTTTGTCATGAACTTTCAGAATTATATCTTCACTATAGCGATTTGGTGTTATGCAAGTAAACAAACCGGAAGATTCTATTGATTCCTTGATTGCGTCAACCCGTGCCGGTCTTTCGTAATAACCGCGGGCCCGTACATGATGAACCTGGTGTTTCTGGTCACTAACGGCAACAAAAGCTTTTTGCAGCTTGCCTTTATACACTTTGGTTTTGGACTCAATATTAGTTTTGTATCTCGGCTCCCTTAACTTTACCGGGTCATCTATAAATGATTCAACCACCCTTTCAATATACGGCTGATCCACAACATGCCTGAACCGCCGCTGCAAAATCCATCTTACAGCCGACCGAACTTCCGCCCTGCCTAATGGCTCTTTACGACCGAGCGGGTCAAACAAAAGATAAGCACAGGTTGCCGGTTCACCAACTGGAAGATGATAGTCATTATAAATAAGCGGATAAACTCCGTAACTTTCATAAAATCGCATACGTTTGCAACGCTGGCTAAGCTCAGCTTCTGATACCGGAATTACAGGATCGTCAGGGTCAACCTCCATATATATACCACGCGACTCTATTGCCTGACAATATTCACGGGTTGCCTCATAGAGAGCACTTCCAACTCCACCACCGCGAATATCTTTTTTTACCGCTATGTAATCCAGGAAACTACTGTTGATCTCCTTTAAATGTAAAATAAGAGAAAAGCCAACAACCTTGCCGAGTTTCGATTCTGCTACCAGGAGAATGGTTCGATACATGGCATCAAAAGGGTCTGTCAACAGATCAGCTATCTTGTCTGCCCGATCGGAAAGCTCCGGAAAATTCTCTCGAAGGATATCACCTGCCTGGTTGATTCTGTCCCGGCTAAGCGGCAATGCGGCATCATGTATATGGCGGATACGAAGCATCGAAAACCTCAATAAAATTATATTTCCTGTTTAGTACTCAATCTGATTGTATCCATTCTATAATCCCGAGTCAATATGGGTTTTCTTTCGCTGTCTTTAAGTTGCAATAACGAAGTGCCTCTGGTAAATCGCCCAACAGTATCTTCTTGCAATACTTTGATTTAAAACTAAGCATGAGACGATAATCGAATACCTTAATTTTTCATTTTTCACTTAATTGGCCCTGTTCCGGACTTTGCGGATAGTGTTGAACAGTCAAAAGTGCGATACTGCACTATGGATCAGCAAATATAAATCACTCTAACACTAGAGCCAGCTGTGCTAATGCCGCAACCAGCGCGTTTTCCACCCGAAGTGTCCACGGACCAAGTATTACCGGCTCAAAACCGCACCCCTTCATGAGTTCGATTTCAAACGGCACCCAGCCGCCTTCCGGACCAAGAGCAAGAACCACAGACTGCCCGGCTCTGATCTCCGCCTGTAATAGATTACTCCCGGCATCAAGATCAAACAGCAGTTTGCGGGTATCGGGTGTGATAAGGTTCGGAAGTGTATCTTCAAAGAAAGGTTTGAACCGATCATAAAAAACAACTTTCGGCATTTTCGTTCGCTTTCCCTGCGCTAAGCCTTCGATCAGATACTTGCGATATTTCCTTTCTTCCAGCAGCGGCGAATCGAAATAACTTTTCTCAACTCTGTTCGACCGGATAAAATGTATACTAACTACCCCCATAGCTGCCGCCGAATGCAAAACTTTCTTCAATGTCTGAGGTCTGGGCAAGGCACAGATAATGTCAACAGCCGCGCCAGCCTCTTCAACTTCTGAACGAAACTCACAATTCAGCACAGCCTTTGTTTTGTCAATAGTCTCGACAGTTGCCATACCCAGCGGGCCGTTAACCAGGCCAACTTCAAGAGTCTTTCCCGGTGCCGCCCGCAGTATATCGCGGATATGCTCCAGCCGAAAGTCATTTACAACATATCGATCGAATTGCTGATGGTCTGATTTCTCAAGGACAATAATGTTCATTATTTTATGAAAATCTAAAGAGAATAATAAAAAGCAAGTAATGAATTAATGAATATACATACTTTATTTTCGCAATAAATCTGTAACTAAAAGAGGATTAGTTTTTCGATTATATTCAATAACTTCCTTTACTGTTTCTTTTGTATTATTAAAAGTATCTAATTCAGCCTGAGTGACACCAAAAGCTTGAATAAATTCTACTCTCCCATGTGGGGAATCAATAGGCCTTAAAGTTGTGTCATTCAAAAATGCAAGTCCTACTATCTGAGTATCACAATCTGAACAAATCGGACCATTTGCTGGTATCCAATGATATTGCTCAAACCAGCGGTTTGATTCAAAAACATACCGTGCAATATTTTGAAGTAAATTACATACCCAAACTAACTCATTTGTATCATTTTGTATATTTGCCAGGCGAAATGTCATTTCAAATCCATATTGGCTATAATCTCCACCAACGGAATCTTCATCATAATATAATGAGGTATATCCGTACGTACAAAAATGAAGATGATCTCCACTTATATCTTTACACCAATATGCACTTATTCCATCAAGTGGATCAGGACCACCAAGCATATGACTGATTACTGTTCCCCAATGCATTGGCTTTTGCCCTGGATACAATTCTTCTAAACATGAACTTATAGCATCCCATCCCGGAGACGCATCTTTTTTCTTGTATAAATTCCTATATTCAGACAAATCCATATAACCTCCATACATTTATATTCTATCAAAAATAATAACAGATAATATTTAGTACATCCATCAAACTCCCGGGCCTGTCAATTTCAGATTCTCATGGCCAAACATATTCGTTACCTTACGCCTGAAATCGACATCCGGTTTAACGCCATGTTCGGTCTGGATTGTCACCCGCATATTATTATGCGAACGAAGCGAGACAAATACCGGCGTCCGGCCGCGATGTGCCGCACAAACTGTCTTGAACTGGCTGATTATATTATGGTTCAGCATATCCTTATCAATATTCAGACGAACCTCATGGGTCAGCTCTTCCTCGGCACGAGTCATGTCAAATACCTGGTTGACAACTATACTTGGCTGCTCACGACGCTTGTCGACTTTGCCGCGGATAAACACCATCTTATCTTTTTCTATCAAAAAACCATGCAGGGCATAATCGCTCGGAAAGATAACACCGTCAACTTTGCCGTTTACATCTTCGAGCGTAAACATCGCCATCTTGCTGCCGGCTGACTTGCCTTTCTTAACAACACACGGACGAACAGAATTTATCATACCGCCGATCATTATCTCTGAGCCTTCCGGGAAATCGATCAAGGTATTGGTATGGGCGGTACTATAGTCATGGATCGTCTCGGCATACTCTGCCAGCGGATGCTCGGTTACATACATGCCCAGCACTTCCTTTTCAAACTGGAGCAGCTGCGGCTTTGGTATCGGCCGAACGTCCGGTAGTACATATGAATCTTCACTTACCTGCTGCTCGGCTTCATCGAATGCACCAAACAGATTCATCTGGCCGGCCAGCTTGTCCTTCTGCATCCTGTTGCCAACTGAAATCGCTTCCTCGAGAACCGCAAGATGCTGGGCTCGGCTGCCGCCCAGGCTGTCAAGAGCACCCGCTTTGATCAAAGCATCCAGCGAAGATTTATTAACCGTACGCAGATCGATATTCTGACACAAATCGTAAATATTTGTGAACTGACCGTGCTCTGTTCGAGATCTCATTATCTCTTCTACCGCTCGTTCGCCCAGCCCCTTGATCGCGCCCAAACCAAAGCGGATATGCTCGCCGACCAGCTTGCCGGCATCATCATATTCCTTTTTACGCTCACCTTCCGGCATGTCATATACCGGGGTAAAGTCAACATTACTCTCGTTTATATCCGGTGGCATAATATCTATGCCGATATTCTTGGCCTCGTCAATATATTCAGCAACCTTTTCGATCGAACCGGATTCAAATGTCAGCAATGCCGCCATAAACTCGGTCGGATAATGAGTCTTCAGCCAGGCAGTCTGGAAAGCAAGGATCGCATACTGGGTCGAATGGCTCTTATTGAAACCATAACCCGCAAATTTCTGGATCAGCTCAAACAGTTCCCATCCTTTTTTCTCGTCGATTCCCTTTGCGACACAACCTTCGACAAAAGCGGCGCTCTCGGCATTAATAATATCTTCCTTCTTCTTACCGATAGCCTTGATCAAACGATAGGAACGACCAAGCGGCAGCCCGCCCAGCTGGTTAAGAATCTGCATGACCTGTTCCTGGTAAATCATAATACCATAGGTCTCTTCCAGCAGTTCACGCATAATCGGGTGCGGGGCATCCCACTCCTGGCCATGTTTACGAGCATTATAATCAGGAATCAATGACATTGGCCCCGGACGGTACAGCGCGTTTGCCGCGATTAGATCTTCCACCCGGTCAGGTCTCATATTCTGCAGCAGATCCTGCATTCCGCCTGATTCAAACTGGAACACTCCTTTTGTCTTACCGCGGCAGAACAGATTCAACGTTTCCTTATCTGTCAGGTCGATATCGCGGTAAACTTCGATGTCCTTACCCTTGTTTTCCCTGATCAGTTTACATGCACGGTCTACAATAGTTAAGGTTCGCAAACCCAAAAAGTCCATCTTCAACAGACCGGCCTGCTCGACCAACGGACCTTCAAACTGGGTGATCAAATCGTCACTGCCGGTGGCTTTATACAGCGGCAGGAAATTCGTCAACGGCTCATCGGCAATCACCACCGCACAGGCATGCACCGAACAATGGCGGGTAAGACCTTCCAACGTGCGGCCTATATTAAAGGCATCTTTTACCTTCGGGTCACGCTCACACCATTCGCGCAGCTCCGGCTCCTGCTCCAAGGCCTTATCCAGCGTCATCTTCAGATCATCCGGTATCAGCTTGGCAAGTTTGTCCGCCTCATCAAGCGGTATATTCAATACCCGGCATACATCACGCATTACTCCCTTGGCCTTTAACGTACCAAAGGTTGTGATCTGGGCGACGTGACCGTATTTTTTCTGTACGTATTCGATTACCCGCTGACGACCGTTCTGACAGATATCGATATCGATATCGGGCATCTCGTTTCGCTCTGGGTCCATAAATCGTTCGAACAGCAAACCGTATCGCATCGGGTCAACATTGGTAATCTCCAGGGCATAACCAACCAGAGTACCGACACCGGAACCACGCGGGTTCGCCGGGATATTATTACGGCGGGCAAAATTTACAAAGTCCCATACAATAATAAAGTAGCCGGAAAAGTTTTTGTCACTGATAACTTTCAGCTCATGGTCAAGTCTCGCCTGACGCTCTTCATTAATCTCGCCAAACCGTTTGCGCAGCCCTTCCTCACAAAGTTTGCGTAAATACTGATCCGCGGTCATCTTGTCCGGGCATTTATATACCGGGGCATGCTGGGTCGAAAAGTCCAGCTCAAGATTACACATCTCGGCGATCTTCATCGTATTGTCACACGCTTCCGGCCAGCGGGCAAATGTCTCTCGCATCTCTTCCGCCGGACGCAAATACAGCTCGGTCGGATAGACCATCTTTTTAGGATCGTCCATCGTCTTACCCGTGCTCAAACACGTCAGCGCCTGATGTGCCCGGTAGTCTTCTTTCTTCAGAAAGTGAACATCATTGGTCGCCACCAGCGGGGCACCAATCTTATTGGCAAGTTCTACCAAATGCGGCGTTACCCGGTTCTGATCTTCGCAATGCCATTGGATCTCTATATAAAAACGCTCTTCGCCGAATGTCTTCAAATACCATTCGGCTGATTCACGGGCTTCGTCAAACCGCTCCTGATTAATCAGGCTTGGTATCTCACCGCCCAGGCAAGCAGAGGTACAGATAAGACCTTCTTTCAGCTCGGCCAGTATTTCTTTATCGATTCGAGGCTTATAATAGAAACCTTCGGTATAGCCTATCGTAGCCAGTTTCAGCAGGTTTTTATATCCCGTTAAATTTTCCGCCAGCAAACATAAATGATAACTGGCCTCCGACATACCCTTACTGTCTTTTTCAAATCGGCTGCCAGGCGCGATATACGCCTCAATACCAACAATAGGCTTAATCCCGGCTCCTCTGGCGGCACTGTAAAAACTGGTAGCACCAAACATGTTGCCATGATCGGTTATCGCCAGGTTTTCCATACCCAGCTCTTTACAATGCTTTACCAGCTTCTTGATGCCGCAGCCGCCGTCCAGCAGACTGTATTCTGTATGTAAATGTAAATGAGTAAAGCTGTTAGCGCTCATTCTGCATCCTTTCTAATGAGTTATTGTCCCATAATTATATCACAAACAAAACATGCTGAAAACCCTGTTACTAAATAAAAGATTGACAATAATATTACCGATAAATTCAGTATATTTGCTAAAACAATAGGGTGTTTTATTTATAGTTTAACAAAAACAATAGCATGTTTTCAACAATACTTGACAGAAACAATAGCATGTTTTATAATTCATATATAAATATTAATAAGTAATTTCAATCCACATAAAACTTAAGCTATGAAAAGACAAGCACTTAAATACCTTAATGATTGGAAAGATTCTTCCAATCGAAAGCCAATCGTAATCCGAGGTGCCAGACAGGTAGGAAAATCTTATCTTGCCAGGCTTTTTGGAAATAGTAATTTTGATAATCTCATCGAAGTCAATTTTGAAAACGATATCGGTGTTCACAATTGTTTTAAAGATCTGCAGCCAAAAGAGACAATCGACTTCCTGCAGACCAAATTCAAACAAAGAATCATTCCGGGTAAAACTCTTTTATTCCTGGATGAAATACAGGCATTACCAATCGTTTTAGCAAAATTACGATATTTTTATGAGCAATTGCCGGAACTTCATATAATTGCCGCTGGTTCACTGCTTGATTTCGTTTTGGCTGAACATGACTTTTCTATGCCGGTCGGCAGGATCGAATACCTGCACCTTGGCCCGATGACATTCGAAGAATATTTACTCGCTACCAATAATGAAATTACACTGGAACATTTGCATAATTTCTCATTTGGTAATAAATGGTTTGAACCGGCCCATCAAATGCTGATAGAAGAATTTAGAAAATATTGCATTATTGGCGGCATGCCGGAAGCCGTAGCAAATTTTGCTCAAACAGAATCATACTTTGAAGTCAATAAGATATTAGAATCAATACTTACCAACTACATCGATGATTTTAATAAATATGGAAAAAAAATTGATACTGTTTTAATGCAAAAAGTATTTACTAAAATTCCTTTGCTTGTAGGACAAAAAATTAAATATGTAAATATTGATAGAGACATAAATAGCCGCATCTTATCTGATGCTCTTAATAATTTAGAGCTGGCAAAAGTTATAAATCGCATATACCACACAAATGCAAATGGAATCCCTCTTGGCGCAGAAATAAATTATAAACGCTTTAAAACTTTGTTTTTAGATGTTGGACTTTTGTGTAAATCCTGCAATTTAGATATTACAGATATTATCGATATTAATGATTTATCCTTGGTAAACTCCGGGGCAATATGCGAACAATTTGTCGGTCAGCATCTATTATATGACTTTCCTTTTTACCAAAGGCCGGAATTACACTGCTGGATGCGGCAGAAAACCGGGACATCATCGGAAATCGATTATGTAATACAACAAGGTTCAAATATTATTCCCGTTGAGGTTAAAGCCGGAACAACCGGAAGCTTAAAATCTCTTCAGGTATTTGTCGCTCAAAAAAATACAAAACTGGCATTGAGGCTTAACTCTGATCTGCCGTCAATTGTCGAAGCGGAATCCAATATTAAAGATCAGGAAAAGAAAAAATACCAATTAGTGTCTCTGCCGTTTTATATGATCGGACAGGCAAAGAGACTGCTAAAGGAAGTAGAATAGATGTTTGATTAAATATTTTAATCAAGAGTTTACTTTCGCAGTTTTTAAGTTGCAAAAAATGCATAAATGGACCTCCCTGCAGCGATTATAAATTCCTGCGGATCATAATGAACCGGCAAAGCTTTGACTTAACTGCCTTTTGACTTCAGAATACTTCCTCCTTTATTGAAAAACATAATACAGCAATAATTAATTTCATTTTTCTAAAACACCAACCATCTCCCCGCGAATAAATCACATCATGAAAAAAGGAGCTGCTATCAAAACAGCTCCTTTTACCTCACGTATTAAGATACCCATTGAGTACTGGATATTATATTTTTACATATCAAACACTCAAACGTATTTCTTAAGGGTGCCTCTAGAAATTGCTTTTGCTGCGAGAACTAGATATTTTGTTTGCTGGCAAGAAACATAAAATCGTGCATATTTGACGATATTTACGGTTTTATGTGACGCAGTCCAGCAGACAAAAGTGCTTGTTCGCAGCACAAAATGAATTTTTAGAGGTAGTCTTAATTACTGAGGTACACTATATATTCCCAGCGTTAGTGGTTTCATTATTCAAACTGACCATTGGCCGGTTTGAGCTATTTAGGTACTTCACTAAGATCAATACCAAGTGCATCTGCCACACCCTTACCATATGCAGGGTCAGCCTTCAGGCAATTTCCGATATGACGAACCTTTACCTCTTTCGGAGCATCACCCATCGCTCTGGCTGTATTGCCAAACAATGCCTGCTGCTGATCGGCATTCATCAGTCTGAACAGATCGCCCGGCTGTGAATAATAATCATCGCTATCCTCACGATGGTTCCAGTGATCGATTGCACCGCTTACTTCCAATGGCGGCTCTTTATGCTCCGGCTGCTCCTGCCATTCGCCATAACTGTTCGGTTCATAGCCAGGCGTTGCACCATAATTACCGTCAACCCGCATCGCACCGTCACGATGGAAACAATTTACCGGGCAGCGTGCCTTATTTACCGGTATAAGATGATGGTTCACTCCCAGGCGATATCGCTGGGCATCACCATAAGAAAACAATCTGCCCTGCAGCATTTTATCTGGCGAAAAACCAAGTCCCGGCACAATATTAGCCGGGTTAAATGCCGCCTGTTCAACATCCGCAAAATAATTTTCCGGATTTTTATTCAGCTCCAAAACACCTACATCAATTAGTGGATAATCTTTATGAGGCCATACCTTGGTCAAATCAAACGGGTTAAATGGAAAGTTCGCTGCTTCCTTTTCAGGCACAACCTGGATCTTAACATCCCACTTAGGAAATTCACCCTTTTCGATACTGTCAAACAGATCTCGCTGATGGCTCTCACGGCACATGCCGATTACTTTTGTCGCTTCTTCATCGGTCAGACATTTTATTCCCTGCTGGGTCTTCAAATGATATTTCACCCAGAACCGTTCCCCCTTGGCATTGATCATACTGTATGTATGACTCCCGTATCCGTTCATATGACGATATGATAGCGGTATGCCTCGCTCGCTCATTGTTATCGTAACCTGGTGCAGAGCTTCCGGCAGATTTGTCCAGAAATCCCAGTTGTTTTTTGCGCTGCGAAGATTGGTTTTAGGATCGCGTTTCACCGCATGATTAAGATCCGGAAACTTCAACGGATCTTTCAGGAAAAACACCGGGGTATTATTTCCGACCAGATCCCAGTTGCCTTCCTCGGTATAAAACTTGATCGCAAATCCACGAATGTCTCTCTCTGCATCAGCAGCTCCACGCTCACCGGCAACCGTTGAAAAACGCACAAACAAATCCGTCTTCTTTCCTACCTCTGAAAAGATCTTCGCTTTGGTATACTTTGTAATGTCGTGCTTAACAGTAAAAGTACCAAAAGCTCCCGATCCCTTGGCATGCATACGACGTTCCGGGATCACCTCGCGGTCGAAATGGGCCAGCTTCTCCAGGAACCAGACATCCTGCAGCATTTGCGGACCACGCGGACCGGCAGTTATAACGTTCTGATTATCAACTACTGGTGCTCCAACATTGTTAGTAAGTTTTTTATCCTTCATAAAGGTGTACTCCTTCCGGTTAGGTTATTAAGTTTCACAATTCAGTTTTATTGTCTTTTATGCCTGGGACACAAAGTTATTTTCTATTCTTGCTGACATTTTTCACATATACCAAAAAAATCTATTCTGTGGCTGGTTATATCAAAACCACTCGCCTGCTGAGCCTGTTCATTAATTTCCGCATACTGAGGCATCTCAAAATCCTGAACACGACCGCATTTCTCACATACAAGATGATAATGCGGAATCTTCTTCGCCTCATACCGGTCATGAGTACTGCCAAAAGGCAGCTTCTGAACCAGGTTCTGATCCTGAAGAATAGTTAAATTCCTGTAAACAGTTCCCATACTCAGACTCGGAAATTCATCTTTTAGTTTTTGGTACAACCAGTCTGCTGTCGGGTGAACATCTGTCTCATTAAGCAGCTCAAGTATCCTGTCTCTCTGCTTACTGTGTTTATATTTCAATTTTATTTACCTCTAAATAATAATCGTTCTTATTATTAATAAGCCGCCGGAAGCCAATAAGTCAAATTTTTTTCATTAATATTGAATATTATATGTATTACTTTCGCAATTTTTAGTTGGTAAATCGCCTAAAAGGGCCTTTCTGCAGCACTTTGAATTTAAACGAAACGCGAGACAACCTGTCCTGAGCTGGTCGAAAGATAGTCGAATACCTTAATTTTTCACTTTTCATTATTCATTTTTCACATAATTGGCCCTGTTCTGGCCTTTGCGTGTAATGTTGAACAGCCAAAAGTGCGATACCGCACTGTAAAATACCTCATTTATTGACATATACCATAGATATCTGTATCATCATTATTACATTTGAACAAAAGGCATTGTATAGCCTTTCATCGTATAAAGTCTTATTAATCATACACATACGGATAATGCAATGAAGGCAGTAAAATTATTATCGTTTATTCTGATCGTTACATCATTTCAATCATTGGCCTATAGTGATCTGATCAGTTTCAATTCTTCCAGTAATTATAACAGCACTCTTCTCCCGGAATACGCTTTTGATAATGACCCGCAAACCCGCTGGGCCTCACAAACTAATAGAAATAATGATTTTCTTCTCATAGACTTTGGCAAAACCCTGCCTGTAACCAACATTATTATAGTCTGGGAAGCTGCATTTGCCAAAGAATATGAAATACTTATTTCTGAAAATCAGACAAATTGGCAAACTATCGCAAAAGTGACTGAAGGAAATGGTGGGACCTCCTCACACAATAACCTCAATGCGAACGGAAGATACCTTAAAATTAACTGTCTGAAATACGGTCCTCATCCGCTATATTCTATCTGGGAAGTTAAATTTGATAGCCCGGAGATAAATAATGCTATTGAACAGTATAAAATAGCTGCCAGGGAACAAAAGCTGAATATTCTGAGAGACACATATAAATGTAATGAAATTGTCTTTGCTGTAAGAATAATAGGGATGGATCCTCACTGGTATGCTAATTTCGCCTACTATTCCGAAGATGAAAACCGAAAACCACATATACCCGGCGGGCAGCTTTGTAAACTTAATTTATCAACTGGCGAGGTAACCGTTTTAGTAGATGCCCTGTCAGGCTCTGTCAGGGACCCGGTTGTTCATTATGACGCTCAGAAAATTCTGTTTTCATACCGCAAGGACAAACAGGAACATTTCAACCTGTATGAGATAAATATTGACGGCAGCAATCTCAGGCAAATTACCTATGGCCCTTTCGATGATTTCGAACCTGAATATCTGCCTGATGGAAAAATTATCTTCGTATCCAGCCGATGTAACCGATGGGTTAACTGCTGGCTTACCCAGGTCGCAACCTTATATCGCTGTAATGGCGACGGCACCAATATTCACCAGCTGTCCGCCAATATCGAACAAGACAATACCCCGGCAGTTTTGCCGGACGGCAGGATACTTTATACCCGATGGGAATACGTTGATCGCAGCCAGGTCCACTTCCACCATTTATGGTCTATGCGACCGGACGGTACCAACCAGATTGTATTTTTCGGCAATAAAAATCCCGGAGAAGTATATCTCGATGCCAGGCCGATTCCCGGCACAACCGATGTGCTTATGATCGATTCGCCGGGCCACGGCATAAGTGAACATGCCGGACGCATTGCAACTGTAACCAGTAAGCTGGGACCGGACGACTTGTCTGCTATCAAAATACTGAACGACTCTGTTCAATATCGTGATCCTTATCCGCTTTCTAAAGAACATTTTATTATTGGTATTGGTAGAAATATTCAGTTAATGGATATGACCGGTAAATCTAATATCATCTTCAGCCTTGACCCTCAAAAATATCAGCCGGAATTTTCCGTACACGAACCCAGACCTGTTATAAAACGACAGCGGGAGAGAATCATCCCTGATCTTATCAATCCGGCAGATACCACCGGTAAACTGCTGCTGACTAATGTTTATATTGGCCGGCAAATGAAAGACGTCGCTTACGGTAGTATAAAAAAACTACTGGTCATGGAAACACTCCCTAAACCTATTAACTATACCGGCGGAATGGACCCGCTGACATACGGCGGATCGTTTACTCTAGAAAGAATACTCGGTACCATACCGGTGGAACCTGACGGGTCGGCTTATATGGAGCTGCCCGCTAACCGATCGGTATTTTTTATCGCACTGGACGAAAATAATAACGCTGTCAAACGTATGCACAGCTTCACCTCGATTGCTCCCGGAGAGACAAGCAGTTGTGTCGGCTGTCATGAAAACAGAACCTCGTCCCCGATTCATACAACCGTTGCAGCGGCTGCTAAGGTACCGCATAAACCAAAGCCGCTGGAAGGCATTCCGCAGGTATTCGACTTCCCGAGAGATATTCAGCCTATTCTCGATAAACATTGTGTTAGCTGCCATAACCCGGACAACCGTAAAGGAAAAATCCTGCTCACCGGCGACCATGGCCCAATGTTTAGCCATAGCTATGCATACCTAACAATTTACGGGCAGTTTGCTGATGGGCGTAACCGCATGTACGGTAACTACCCGCCATATGCAATCGGGGCTTATCCCAGCAAACTTCTGAGAAAAGCGCTGAACGAACATGGCGGAGCAAAACTTTCGGAAAAGGAAATTAATTATATCAGATACTGGATCGAGTCCGCCGCAACTTATCCTGGAACATACGCCTCGCTTGGCACCGGCATGATCGGTGGCTACCTGGAAAATGCACAGGTTATCAACAGCGATCATCAGTGGCCGGTCTCAGGTGTAGCAGCTGACGCTATCCACCGACGATGTTCGGAATGTCATAATGGTCAAAAACGACTGCCGTATAAACTCTCTGATGAAGGTGGAATCAGTTTCTGGCAGCCTGACCTGAACTCGAAAGCTATTACATTTTCTCGACATTGTGTGTTTAACCTCACCATTCCGGAAAAATCAATTATCCTGATGGCTCCCCTGGCAAACACTGCAGGAGGATACGCCAGTGAAAATGAAAAATCCCATCCGGTAATATTTAAGGATACTAATGATAGCGACTATCAAAAAATACTCGCTATGATTAATGCCGGTAAACAAAAGCTCGACCAGATCAAGCGGTTTGATATGCCAGACTTTAAGCCAAGAAATGCTTACATACGCGAAATGAAAAAGTATGGTATACTGCCTGCTGACTTCGATATAAGCAAACAAAACGTTGATGTTTACCAACTGGATGAGCAATACTGGCAAAGTTTGTGGTATAAACCTCAAACCGAAAAATCAACAGCCAATCTCACTAACAATAAATAATATGGAATACAAAATGAAAAGAATATCTGTAATATTCATTTACTCAATGCTGGCTTCTTTGCTTTCTTTTTGCCGGGCAGACAATATCAACGACCCCAATAATTGCGACTTCCCCCGCAATTTAGATGCCGCTAAATGGCAGCTGGCATGGCAGGATGAATTCGACGGCGATAAGTTAGACGAAACAAAATGGAAACATTGCCCGGAATGGGATCGCTGCGATGGGTTCTGTAAGTGGAACAATGAAGACGCTTTTGTTGATGGTAAAGGTAAGCTTATCCTGCGTATACGTAAAGACAACAACAAAATATTTTGTGGTGCCGTCAGGACAAAAGGGCTTTTCGAAAAGAAATTTGGCTATTTCGAAATCAAATGTAAAGTACCTGTCATTCATGGCGGCTGGACGGCGTTCTGGATGATGCCGGCCAATGGCAATAATGTTGGCAATGACGGAAGAGACGGTACAGAAATAGACATTTACGAATCTATCTTTTCCGACAAGAATCATGTCAATCATGCTCTGCATTGGGATGGCTATGGCAAAGAACACAAAAGCCAGGCACATACAATGGAAAATGCCGACAGGCTTTATACTGGATATCATAAGTATGCTCTACTGTGGAATGAAAAGGAGTATGTCTTCTATATTGATGATGAAGAAACCTGGAGAACTTCTGCCGGGGGAGTTATGCAAACACCTGCTTATCTTAAAATTACTATTGAAGCGGCAAAATGGGCCGGGAATGTCCATAATGAACAACTGCCGAAAACTATGGCTGTTGAGTACGTAAGAGTATACTCCCAAAAAACAGAATAATCATTCAAACTGAATAAACGTCAGCTTGAGTTAATCTATATATGCCCAAAAAGTTTTGGTGCACCGCTATATCCTCCTGCAAACCAGCTCACCTTTCCCGATCGGCACCACCAATGAATCAAAATCAGTGTTTGCCAGTGCTTTATCGATCATTGGCTTAATTGTATCGTAATGGTTAATTGCATTATCAGCAACGATCAAACCGCCCGGTACTATCTTATCTTTGATAAGCTCATAGCACTCCTCATAAACTTCCTTTTCGGCATCCAAAAAACAGAAAGCTATCTCATCCATATCTTCTAAAAATTCAACTGCGTCTCCTTCAACCAGGTTTACATACTGCTCTATCTCCGCCACTCGGAATGTCTCTTTTGCCAGGACAACTTTTTCCGGCAGGATCTCAAATGCTGTTATCACATCACCCCGCTCTTTCGCCGCCAGCGACAGCCACATCGTCGAATAACCTGCACTTGTGCCTATCTCAACCATCTTCCCTTTAGGACAGTTCACCGCCTGTAATGCAATAAACTTACCCGTCACCGGCGGGATCTGCCGCAATCGCTTAAGCCGCTCGGTGCCGTCTTGCCTGTCTGTTGCATCTATATCTTCAAGAAATTTCATGCGAGCCTGCATTTGTGCTGTTATTGTGTGAAACATATTATCCTTTCCTAAACAATCACGTCCAATATCTAAAAACTAATACTTCTCAAACAAACCTTCGGTTAATTATTATTTTTCACTTTCAATATATAGACGTAGAAACAGATAATTTGTTACATATTTAAATTACTCAAACTGACCAATTCTACACTTTGCTTTGCTGTAACAAAATATAGCACAGTCTGTTACATTAATAATTTAAATTTGTCTGCCGCCTGCCCTGAGTTTATCGAAGGACCGCGGCTTTCCTTCCCTAATACCTGAACACTAATATCCAATACCTCTCAAGCTGACATTCGGTCAGCTTGAGCAAATTATTACTCCGCCGCTCCCGCTTTCAACGCAACTTCTCTGAATCTTATTCCACAATTTGTATAATATTTGTGCATAACATGTGATTTAGTTTTCGCGCGGAATAGAAAATACAAACATAATAATCGCTGCAACAAAGCATGCTAAACCAATTGATATGTACAAACAGGTTGTTGTTACCGTTTTATATTTTCCTTTTTTCCTACGGTTAATAAAAAAAGCCGGAACTGAAATTAACAATCCCCAGACAGGGAAAAGACAGGAAAATACTGCCAGAATTGTAAATACCACCTCTAATTTTGTAGGTGGCAAATTCACATAATCTTTTAATTCCTTAGGCTTGAACATTTCCGCTTTTGCCGGTTCAAAATCCAGTTCAAATACTTTCTGACATGAGCCGCATTGCAGCCTGTTATCAGTATGCCAGAGAAACGGAATTAAATTAAATAGAAAATATTTATAATTTAACGCTGTCGCCACAGATTCAGATACATTATTACAACTTGGACATTCAAACTGAACTGAATGTTCATTTGCTCTTTCACATTTAGAATTAATAATTAGTATGTTCATATATTCCATCTATTTACATGTTTAAAATAATAAAACTGACCGATACAGGATCTACATATTATTTTAACATGTTTTTAGATAATCTATCAAGCTCAAATTTAAATTAGCCTGCCGCCCGCCCTGAGCTCATCGAAGGGCCGCCGGTTCCGACTGCAACGTTACACTGCTCGACTCGATCCCGCGACAGGTTGCCTTCAACATTATATCGCCGCTATCAGCAGTTGCCGCTACAACTACCATACACTCCCCGTGGAATGTTCGACACTTAGACGCCTGGTAGGAATCATGAAACTGCGGGTCGCCGTTATCGACCGCAATAATCTTACCCGGCCCGGAAATCTCAAACTTTATTAGCTTTTCCGCCCACGGACATTTTATCCCCTTTTCATCCACAAACGATACCAGCACAACAGCCGCATCGTCAAACTCATTTGCTATCACTGTCTTATTCGGCTCGATCTTTATCGCTACCGGGTAAGCCGAACTGGTCGTCTCGTATACCGCTGCCTCTCTGCCATTAATTTTTCCGACCGCCTTCAGCGTTCCCGGCTTAAAGCCCAGCTCCCACTTGATCGGCGACGCATCCGCCGGCACAACCTTCTCGCCCAGCGACTTATCATTCAGAAACAGCTCGACCAGCTCGCAGTTACTATATATCTCGACTGTTGCCTGGTCGTAAGTATCATAATCGCGCGGCGTCCAATGCGAAACTATCTCGCCGCCGCCTATATTCCCACTTGCGCCGCCTGATGCCGCTTCCCGGCGCGCGATATGCACAACCGGCTCGTCGCTCCACCAGCTCTGTCGCTGATAGCCCAGCGGACGGATTGTACCGATGCGATTCACACATGCATTTGACCAGCCGACATTCGGCCAGTCTGCCTCGCCCAGGTAATCGATACCAGTCCACAAAAACTGACCGGCCATATACGGATTGTCACGCAGCACCAGCCACGCTTCTCGCGAATGACCGTTCTCTGTCCCGATCACTTTACGCGACGGCCTGGACAGATGCGCCGCTACCAGCTCGTTCTCTCGATAGTTCTGACCCACCACATCCATCATCTCTACATAGCCATTGTCGTACAGGTTGCTGTGGTTCGGCCTGAAAACACCCTGCGTTACCGGTCGGGTCGGGTCGTATTCCTTGAAATTATTGTATATCGACTTGAAAGTATCGAACCCTTTCTTACTGTCGAGGTTGTCGCGAATCTCATTTCCGGCACTGTACAGGATAATGCTCGGATGGTTCCGGTCGCGCATAACGGTATCACGATTATCAGCATACCACCATTTATCGAAATAATGCTGATAGCCATAGTCGGCATGATTTTTTCTCGCACGCCAGGTATCAAATACCTCATCCATCACCACAAAACCCATCTCATCACATAAATCCAGAAACTCTGTCGACATTGGATTATGGGCGGTACGAATCGCATTACATCCGATCTCCTTCAGCTTCTCAAATCGATATCGCAAATATTCTTTCGGCACCGCCGCACCTACCGCACCGCCGTCATGATGCAGACATACTCCCTTGATCTTTATATTCTCGCCGTTCAGCCAAAATCCCGTCTCTGCCTTAAACTCAAACGAGCGGATACCAAAAATATTCTTTACAACATCAATTACTTTACCTTCTTTTACTATCGTACTCTCTGCTATATAAAGGTTCGGATTTTTAACGCTCCATAAAGCCGGCCCCAACAGCTGGCAGCCTTGTGTTATATCAACCGTCTTACCGGCCGCGGCCTTAGCCGATGACGACAACGCAAATACCGGCTTGGTCATATCATCCTTTTTGTATATATTCGTTACAACTTGAAAATCCTGATCAGTATCTCCCTGGTTAACAATTTTATTATCTATTTTGATCTCGGCTTTTGCTTCCGTCACTTTCGGCGTCATAATAAATACTCCCCAATGCTCAAAATGAACCGGGGCGGTTTTCACCAGGTATGTATGACGATAGATACCCGCACCGGTATACCACCGGCTGGCCGGCTGATCGTAGGTATCGGTTTTTACCGCGATTATATTTGCTCCGCCGTAGTTCAGCTTATCGGTCAGCTCGTATCTCATCGAAACATAACCAAACGGACGAGTTCCCAGCGGCCTGCCATTAACCCAGACTTCACTGTTGGACATGATCCCGTCAAAATCGATAAATATACGCTTGCCTTTATCAGACGCCGGAACCGCGAACGATTTGCGATACCACGCTATCCCGCACGGCATAAAACCGCCGCCCCGGCCAGTCGGGCTGTCGCGGTCGATCGGCCCCTCGATACTCCAGTCATGCGGCAGGTCAACCTCTCGCCAGCCACTGTCATCAAAACCGACAACCTCAGCACCCGTCAGCTCATCATCCTGGCAAAACAGCCACGAACTGTCAAAACTGGTGATATCTCCGGCATAAATTGAACTCGTTGCCATTAAAATCAGATACGATAACAGGGAGACTGCTAATAACTTATTCAAACGCATGGCTGTATCCTTTCAATTCGATAAAGGGAAAGCTTATGGATTTTCAGGATTGATATTCGGATCTGAAACTGAAACGCCCGCTATATCATCCTCCTATACATTAATTCGGCATTGATTGTAAGTTATATATCAAATTTCGTCAAGTGCTGTTGACTATTGGACAATATTGTTCAGTTTAAGATATACTTTGAACGTCTTTTTTACTTGTTTTAACATAACTCTATTAACAGAATTCATTATTTTGTGAATTTATCCAGCCCACCACAACTATTAGCTCTTAACTATCTTCCTCAACAAAACTACCACCCCCATCGACGCTGCCCCGGCAATAACAAACGGTGCCTTGATGACTGAAACAGGTAAAAGCAAGCTCAGCACAATCGCTGATGCTCCGCCGGCCTTCAGGCTTAGCTCGCGCGACATGAGCATATCATCAACCTGCCCCGATCGCCTGACAAAACAAATAAATTTTGAAAAAGCGGGCACCAGGAAAAACGGCTTAACGAATCCAGTCGCTATCGAAATCAGGCACATCCAGTATATATCAGTAACAGAAACCCTTGCCAGCCATAAAACACCAAAAATTATCAATGCCGCCACCGCTGGTATATACCATCTACCGGCATCGGTTAGAGTTCCTGTTATAAGGTTCGCCAGTATCACACCCAGTTTGATAAGACCGGTGGCCAGCCCAACAATAACAAACCGGGCCGAAACTGAGTATATATATAACGACCAGAACATCTCGGCTGTATCGAATATCCCTACCATAAAGTACAGCATAACAAAAAGTGCAAAGGTTGGCTTTATTGGTTCCAGCCTGGATTCTCTCCGGACCTCTTGCTCGCTAACAAAGCTTTTGACATGCGAGGACAATAGCACAAGGACAACTATCGACAGAAAATAACATACTATCGCCAGCACCACAGATGAGAATATCCCAAAACTACCGATCAGAAAACCTGACAAAATCGGCGCCAGCATATTACCAATTCGAGAGGCTGCAGTAAAGCGGCCGGTTTTGACTCCGGTCTTTTCGCCCGCCAGCATTGTAAACAGCGAGTTCAGCGGCAGCCAATATAAACAATTCGAAAAAGCTGTCGCTATCGCAAGTGCGGCAATATACAAATTAATATCGAGCCGGGAAAAATCACTTATCAGCAAAAACTGCAAGATCAGTACCGGCAGCAGACGCAAAACTATTACCGGCAACGGACGACGCACCAACACCTTTCGCAAGGTCAGATTCAGAAACGACTGGAGTATATAATAGCCCAGCACAAACCAGATAACCGCAGTTATTGACGATGTCCTGTCATAAATAACGACAGGCACAAACACCTTGATCAAACTATCAGCAAACTCGTTCAACACCCGATGCAGATATAAATAATATATCGGCTGACGGGTAAAAATATTAGTTCGGTTGGTCATATATATATATTTCTAAAGTGAAATTAAAGTTGCAGACACAATCCTGTTCGGCACAAGTATTGCTCCAAAAGAAATCTTTTTCTGTATTTGTAAAAACACATTGTAATGACGGTGGAAATTATCGGCAAGAATTATTTCAGCGCAGCATTAGCCAGCCAGCATGTTTGTACAAATTGGTTGTGATAGGTTTAATCCTGATTTCGCAGTTTGGAGAACTCTAAAAAGTGTCCGCCCCATTTTTCTTTATCTGCGCCCATCAGCAGGATTCAGCGGACAATTTTTTTTCGTTCTTTTCGACACCTTCACCTCTGCCAACGCTGAGCAGAATAAAATCCGCAGCAGGCGGAGCTCGGCACATTATTTAAAACAGGTCGCATAAGCGACACCTTCACTTTTCGGCTACGGTCGAAAAGTGCCAGAGTGCGAAGCACGTATTTCCTGACAGCTGGCTGCTCGCCGCTGTTGGCTACATTCCTGTTCTACTGCTCACCTGCTCTAATCTCTAACGACCTTTGGTCGTTCTGTCTGCCGTGTTTGTCTGTGCCTGTCCGTGACCGTCAATGTTATATTCCACAATAACACTTTGCGATCTTTGCGAGCCTTGCGAGAAACAAATCCTATCAAAACCACTCTGCTTAATATCCTTCCAATCTCCAACCAACCCAACATCGTTAAGGACATAGTAGATCAGGCATCCCTGCCTGACAATAAACCAGCCCTCGCGCAGCGACTCCTAATTCCTGGGAACGCCGAGCACCAGCTCGGCATATTCGGCGCCAGCCGATTTAAACTTGGTCACGCGACTGTCCTGAGCGAACACAGCAAGTCGAACAAAAGCAACACCATATTTCCTTCTCAAAATATCTTACATATGACAGTAGGGTGGGTAGATTTTATCAAACTTGTTTGATAAACTACCCACGCTGATTAATTAGCCTCGGCATAGCCGCTTCATTCCCTGCCCCTAATACCTATATTAATAAAACACGAGCGGTAGCGAGTCACCTTATATATTATTAGTGTTTATTCGCGTCCATTCGTGGTTTAGCTCTTTCTTCGCCGAAGGCGATTTTAAACAATCTCGGCGAAGCCGAATCCTCAATTCTTCACTCAAAATTCTTAGTTCTTAACTTGCCGTTCCGCAAAATTACTCTTCCTTTACCTTTTAATTTGCAGCCCAGTAATGTACGGCACAAAAAACTCTTCTTCATGCCCTTAACTATCTTCATGGTAAAACAAAGTTTTTCATAATTCAATCCGTCCTATCCATCTCATATTTTTTTCGTGATTTTTTGTGTGTTTCGTGGTTCTAAAAAAAATAAAATAAAAGCGTTCTTATCGAGCCATAGCTTTAGCGAAGCCTGAAGCGAGTATCCTCTTTATTCTTTGCAGCCTCTACGATAGACAAATACTATCAAAATCACTCTGCTTAATATCTTCCAATCTCCTACCAAACCAGCATCGTTAACGACATAGTAGGTCAGGCATCCCTGCCTGACAATAAACCAGCCCTCGCGCAGCGACTCATAATTCCTGGGAACGCCGAGCACTGGCTCGGCATATTCGGCGCCAGCCGATTTAAACTTGGTCACACACCTGTCCTGAGCGAGCGCTGTAAGTCGAACAACAGCAACACCATCTTTTCTGAGATCTCAGACTTTATTTGTCCTATCCGTCCTATATGTCGCATGCGTCGCATATGTCCTATTTCCTTTTTCCGTCTCTTCAGATATTTCAGTAGTAAAGCATTTTCCCACCCCACCTGCAACAATTAATCAGCTTTACCGGCACATCGAGATTTCCTTCCCAAGTACCTATATTAATAAAACACGAGCGGTAGCGAGTCACATTATATATTATTAGTGTTTATTCGCGTCCATTCGTGGTTTAGCTCTTTCTTCGCCGCAGGCGATTTAAAATAGCTCGCGACAGCGAATTATTCCTGATGTCAACGTACATCAGGACACCTTCACTTTTCGGCTAAAAATAGAATATCGATGGTAATTGATCCTCGTAGAATAAATGTAGGACAGGACAGAAATAAAAGGACGACCCCTTTTATTTAGCTCCTGCCGTTTAGGGTCGGTAGCATACCCGCAAGGGCACCCCGGGCGGCACAGAACTACAACTATTTGAAATTTTTATCTCACGATTTTCCACATAATTATGAATATCATAACGAACTTCCAATGTCTATAAAAATACCAGATTACCCAGAAAACCCGACAACTCTCGGCGAAAAGATACGCCAAATGAGACTTGATAGAAACCTTACTGCAAAAAACTTAGCCGAGATAATTGAAGTCACTGAAGACTCTGTGTTAAATTGGGAAAAGGAAAGAGTTAGCCAAGGAAAGATTTGATAGCAATATTAGCAAAATTCACCATCACAATGTTATAAATTCGCCTTTTCACAAATATAAGGTTATTTACAATCTTGAACTTCATATTCAACAGGTCGCAATTCAAAAGATAAATTAACTTCTATACCAGTTTCAGGTTTATATTTCCCAACAATTTCACTAATGTAAGTAAAAAGATCAGTAGCAACTTTTGCTCGTTCTTCCAGTAATTGTGTTTCACTATTTTTTGCAAACTTTAAGAGGCTTTCTTTATCATCAAACCACCAAAAGACATCATTACCCATATAATGCGATTTATATGTAAGTAAAACACTGAAAATAACTGAGTCATCCACTATATTCATAATTCCAAAACCATAGTCTGGGGGCATAAAATAAGTCGGGATAAATTTAAATTGCCAATTTACATTTTCAGGAAATTTTAGCTCTTTTTTTAATTCAGCAAATTTTGCCTTTGGTATATGACTTTGGTAATACGGTTCCCCCCCTCCACTTTGATCATTAGACCAGATAAACGAACCATCATGTCGAAGTAAATATAAAACATTAGCCTCAATAGAATGACCAGGATTTCCAAATACTACTATAAAGGGTTCTTCAATTGTTCTTCCATCAGCCGTGACAGCATATACGACCTCCTTAATCAAATTTTTACATCGACTTTCTGGTGAATCACAACAACTAGATACAAAAAGACATATCATTATTGAACATAAATATTTCATTTTGAACCTTTTTTAACTTCTATTAAATTAGCTTATAACTTTCCACCTTTACAATGCGCTGAATAATTATCATTAAAGGTCGGCGATCGTCCGTGATATTTTGAGAATTGGTAACATTGCTCATTTATAAGAAGAACTATTCCCTTTTTCTTTTACTGATAAAATATTTGTTAATATCTTGCTCTTCTTTTAGATAATTATCAAAAAATATCTTCTTCTGTTCTTCCGTTTCAAATTTTGTTGTAAATATCTCTCGACTTTCCAAATCAATTATCCATGCCCCATAGCAGCTTTTCAAAAAATATCTTTGGGTACCATCAGAAAAATTTAATTCCAGAATACTGCCGCCCATCCAAAACGGTTTATTTAGGAATCCCTCATTATTAAGATAAAGGTTTCCCACCCATTCTTTAAACAAACTCTGGCTATATCTATAATTCGTTGCTTTACTTAAAGAACTAATAGCCTCTGTATCATAAATAATAACATTTTTAATGTCATCGACATTTATCTTACAAGCAAACCTTTGGTCTAAATGATGCGGATCTTCTCTATGGAAAAATATCGCAACGCCAACTAAAAAAACAATAAATATTATAGAATATACCTTAAAACGCATTTGCAACTTACTAATTAATATTGTGGTGATGTAATTGGAAGACCGTTAATCACTATATTAACAGGAACGTCATTCTTATTTTTGTCTTGGATATCCAACATTTTGCCACTCGGGTTTTCCATTTACATACTCCTTCCAAAAACTAGTTTTTTTCAAGCAGCATGTCTCAAGTACATAATTAACAAAATCTCTGCAATGTCCACGATTTATCTTGAATTCAGTTTCTGAATTTTCATATGCTGGTCCGGGCTGCCCACATATACCACCCTCTGCCATTAAAACAGCATTAAGGCCTCCACCTCCCCAAGTACCATGAATATTCTTGTTCAATAACGAACTTATACATTCATTAATATCTTCACATTTATCAATGCATTCACACGAGATTCCAGCCTTTGGGCCATGACCAATACTTTTGTTTGGCGAGTGATCCCAAGCTGTTGGCTGGAGTATTGTCCATATCTTACCTTCTTTTTCATCAGGGTTTTGTAAATACCCTTCTTGGCCACTATATAAACCCCTTGCATCCCCGTCTTCCACAGGATACCACCCAAAAGAGCCGCCATTCCACTCTATCCATTCACGTCCTTTAGTCGGATCCCCATCACTTGTACCATCATTATCAATATCTCCTGCAACTCCCCCTTTAGCGATATACTTTCCGTCAAATTTTTGTCGATATATCGTAACTCCACAAACTAGCCCAGTACTATCGACATATACTGTTGGATTATTTCTAACATATACATAACTATTTACCCCATCTGTATTCTGCTCAACAAAATTAAATTTATTTCCATATCCCTCTGGCACTGTCCCCAACGGGTCTTGCTGCATAAAGCGACCTGTTTCAGAGTTATATACAGCATTAGCTTTTTCCGCAAAGGCAAATAATACTAGACCGGTCGATAATAAAATTGTTAGAGTACGTTTCATAATCTTAATCCCTTTCTATATTTTCAAATATGATTATCGTAAATCAGGTTTGAACTTCTTAATCTCATCACGCGAAACTGTAAATAGACATATCACCCTATTCAATGTCGGCATTATTTTATTTGCACAGGCATACATTTCTAATGCTTTATTTCTGTTTCCGGTATCAGATACAATTTAACCTAAAGCAATACTATTTGTAAAGTTATAAATTTGCTAAAACTCCCTATCCAGCCGTCTATATTGAATAGCTTCCGCAATGTGATGAGCCTGGATATTATCAGAATCTTCAAGGTCGGCGATCGTCCGTGATATTTTCAGAATCTTATCATGTGCCCGGGCACTTATGCCTAGTTCATAGACTGCTTGTTTTATCATGGCTTTGCCCTGCTCATTCAGCTTGCAGTATTTCCTGGTCTGGCGACTACCCTTACCGGATTGACCGGCTTGACTGCACCAGCTTAGCTTGGCGCTCTCTTAATTCTGAATTTTTAATTTTTAATTTCTCCCCTCCCTACTCTCTCCTCGCTTCTAACTCTTTTCATCCTTCAGGTGCCGCAATTTTGATTGAACTTTACCTATGCGTCAGCTTTAAAACAAGTTGTGAGCAATAGCGAATTATTCCTGATGTCAACGTACATCAGGACACATCCTTTACACTTTTTATTTTACCCTTTACACTTTGATGCCGTTTCACGGCACCTGTCTGGTCTGCCCACAAACCAAAAATAACAACTTACATCAATTCACGAAAAATCCCCCGCCCGCCGCACTACCTCCGCAACTCTCCATGCACCTGTTCTTATATCACCGCACCCTTCAATTCAATTCCATTTTTTAACCCATCCTTCACCCCTGCCAACGCCGAGCAGAATAAAATCCGCCTCAGGCGGAGCTCGACACATTATTTAAAACAGGTCGCGTAGCGACACCTCCACATCATTGGACTTGTCCAATGATGTGCCAGAGTGCGAAGCACGAAGTTAATATGCTTTTTGCTGGTAGCTGATAGCTGATAGCTGGTCGCTATTTCGCTGTTTCCTGCCTGCCGTGTTTGTCTGTGCCTGTCCGTGACCGTCAGTGTTATATTCCACAATAACACTTTGCGATCTTTGCGCCCTTTGCGAGAGATAAATCCTATCAAAACCACTCTGCATAATATCCTTCCAATCTCCAACCAAACCAGCATCGTTAAGGACATAGTAGCTTAGCCGTCCTCGGCTGAGCATGAAAATAACACGAGCGGTAGCGAGTCACCTTATATATTATTGGTGTGAATTCGTGTCCATCCTATGAACCGGAGCATTTCAAGTTGTTTTTCTTCTTTTTTACATTTTTATCAAATTTCCTGGGTTTTTGCCCCTGTAGCTTCGTCGCCTCGGCGTCAGCTCTCACCCAAACATGGGCTGATGCCGATGGCGTAAGAAGTTACAGGGGCTAACCCTGTTAGCTTTTGAGCTGAGGCAGAGGCCTCATATTTTATTAACTGAGCTGCTTTTGGCAGGCATTCAACGACCTAACCTCCTATTCGTACTCACCTTATTCGGCGGCACATTAAACTTTATACAGACCGTAACTCCCATTCTTCGTGACGAGGTTTTAAGTAAACTTAAACTTCAATTGACATTCACCGGGATCTTACGGCATAGTCGCTCAGCCTTTATTATATTGTCTTCTATGCAGCCTGATTTATCATTTCTGCGTTAAACATCTCGCCTGTCTTCAACATCGCTCTCATTATCGATGTCAACTTACGTGCTACCGCAACTATCGCTATCTTTTTCCTGCCGTCCTGACCAGCCATTACCCGCTCATAAAACTGCCTTATCGCCGGGCAAAACCTCACAACACGCCAGCTTGACTCACATAATGCCCATCGCACTACCTGCGGACCATGCTTGCTGATATGTCCCAATCTGCGAGTCGAACCGCTCTCATCCAGCTTTGGCGTTAAGCCAAAGTAGGCACTGTATTGCTTATAGTTACTAAACCTGTCTATATCATCTGTATAAGCAAGCATGGCCTCAGCTGTCCTTGGACCAACCCCGGGAATACTCATCAATAATTCCGCACCCGGATTATCTTTTATCTTCTCATCCAGTCTGGCTGTTATCTTATCTCTTTGATTCTCCAGTAATTTTAACTGTTCAAGTAAATCTTCCAACTGAAGACTCCACAGTACATCTTCTTTTGACTTTGTTAAGCTCTCCATCCAGACTCGATTCTTCTTGCTCCACCAGGTGCCTTTATGCTCTGGCACTAAATAGCCATTGCTCTTTATCAACGCTCTTATCTGATTCTTGGTCTGGCCAACTTTACGTACCGTCTTCTGGCGATGCAATATCATCTGACGCCATTGCCTTACCGCCTTATCTGGCATATAAACACTTGGCAATTCATCAATACTGTACAAAATCGCCATCTTACGCGCATCTATTCGATCGTTTTTCTTATTGGTACGATATATCCAGGTAGCTTTGGTGGGATTCACTACCTTCACTTCATCCACCAGGTCAACTATCTGATCATATATCCAACCGGCCAAACCGCTAACCTCAAACGCCACAAATACCTTATTCTTCTTAGACTTATGCTTTATCAAAAAATCTTGCAAACTGCCAATGTCAGGAGGTAATGTCGCGTACTTCTCTGTACCATTTTCATATACCATTGAAACTGTTTTCTTGCTATCCATATCTAATCCGATATACTTAATCATAACTGGGGCCTCCAATAAGGTTTATTGTTTGTGCTTCGAGCACGTTTAAAATAGGACGTCGTATTATATTATACTCGATCCTGAATTAACCGGGAGGCTCCGGTTACCATAGCTTATTCGTGGTTTAGCTCTTTCTTCGCCGAAGGCGATTTAAAATAGCTTGCGTCAGCGAATTATTCCTGATGTCAACGTACATCAAGACACCTCAACTTTTACCTCTTACCTCTTACTTATTACCTACATTCGCGTTCCCACGCCATGACCGTGTTTGGGCTTCCGTACCTGTTCAACGTTCCGCCGTATACTGTCCGCAGCCCGCAATACGCCTCCGCTCAAATCCGTTTCTCTTTTCGCCGCCGTTCACCCGCCGCGCTGCCCCGCTACCTTTCCGCACACCTCCCGCCACCCATCAATCAGCCGCGAGCGGTAGCGAGCAACCTTCCCTGACATCTGAAACCAGATCCCTGGCCCCTGATTTTCTCGAAAAAATCACCGCGTTTTTACAACCACCAAATCATGAAAATCTATAATTCCCAAAAATTTTATCCCGCTTACTCCCAACACCTTACAATTTTTCGGGCCAACCATCCCGCCCAAAAAATCAGCGCACTTTCGACATACCATCCTATTGTAGAGAGCTAACAAAAAATAAGAACCAACAAAAATCAGCTTTCTACAAAACTTAACAACGACGAAAACTTCGTCTCAAAAATAAATATGATCTTTAAAAATTGAATATCGAAACAACTGTTGAACGCCAATAACTCATTTATTAGAACACTCTAATTCAGAACACTTTAATACTGACGATCTAATCTCCTGTATTGGATCGCCTCCTGCAAATGTTCGGCACAAATCGCATCGGAATTTTCCATGTCTGCAATCGTACGCGATATCTTCAAGATATTATCATGGGCCCTGGCCGACAAACCCATCTCATAAACAGCGTTCTTAATTACGGCCTGACCGGATTCGTCAAGTCGGCAAAATTGACGGATCTGCCTGCTGGTCATACCCGAGTTATATGCGTTCGGCACATCACCGAAACGGCGACGTTGTGCATCACAAGCGTTCATTACCTGCTCACGCATATGCGACGAACCGGTACCCGTCCTGTCACTTTGCAGTGCATTGAACGGTACCGCAGGAACATCGATATGTATATCGATCCTGTCAACAAGCGGCCCGCTTATCTTCGCCAGGTAACGGTCAACCTGCGGCGGACTGCATTTACACTGCCGCTTGGGGTCGGTAGCATACCCACAAGGGCACGGATTCATAGCTGCGACCAGCATAAAATTAGCCGGAAAGGTTAGCGTGCCAGCAGCTCGACTGATTGTAACTTGTTTATCTTCAAGCGGTTGTCTAATATTTTCCAGAACGTTACGTGAAAATTCTGGAAACTCATCTAGGAATAACAAACCATGATGGGCCAGCGAAAGCTCACCCGGCCGAGGCACGGCGCCTCCGCCGACAAGTGACGGCCCGCTCGCTGAATGGTGAGGATGGCGAACCGGCCGACGGGCAAGCAAGGCTTGCTGCGGCGCTAACAGACCGACCGACGAATGGATACGGGTGGTCTCTAGCGACTCAGCAACGGTCAACGGAGGCATAATAGTTGGTATCCGTTTTGCCAGCATTGTCTTGCCGGTTCCGGGTGGGCCTACCATTAAGATGTTGTGCCGACCGGCGGCAGCGATAGTAATTGCCCGCTTAACCGATTCCTGCCCTTTTACATCTGAAAAATCAATATCATACTGGCTGCAAACCGCAAAAACCTCATCTATATCAACGCAAGTTGGTTCCAAAGGAAGATGATCGTTCAAAAAACCAACCGCTTCGCTCAGCGATGAAACCGGAATAACATCTACCTCCTGGACCACAGCGGCTTCACGAGCATTTTCTGCCGGCACGATAACTGTTTTACAGCCGATTTTCGCTGCCATAAGAGCGGCAGCAAGTATCCCCCGAACAGGTCGGACCCTGCCATCGAGAGCCAGCTCGCCTATCACAACAGTATCGCGTAGCTTTTCGTATGACAGATATTTCATGCCGCATAGTATCCCCAGCGCGATAGGCAGATCATAGCATGGACCTTCCTTTTTAATATCTGCCGGAGCGAGGTTTATAACACCTTCGCCCATCGGAAAGGTATAACCACAATTATTAACAGCACTCTTAACGCGTTCGATACTCTCTTTAACCGCGGCATCCGGAAGGCCCACGACCACAAATCTGTTTTTATCCTTTTCGCCAATCTCATCAGGAATATCCACCTCAACTTCGCAGGTAATCGCTTCAATTCCCACCATTGCCGAACTAATTATACGTGCGAGCATATCGAACCCCTGTCAATAAAGCACTTACGAAGTACTTGTATTAATATAGGAATAAGGTTATATCCAATTTATGAAAAATCCGTTTCAAAAGAACTCAAAGTTCGATAATAGCGGGAGTTTTGATTAATTTCAACAATTAAGTTAATACGGTATAAACAATTATGTATATATTAATCAATGGCATTTATATTCAATGCTATCACCTTAAAAGAGAAAACCACAAAAGACATGCAAACTACAATCATTTATAAATATGGTTTTGAAATATTATTCAAAAACTAGGAACGAACGAATACCATCTACGGTTTTAGGTCCTATGCCTGTAATATTTGTAAGATCGTCAGGAGTTTTGAAAACAATAACAGCTTCTGATTTTGCCATCTGCTTTCTATATAAAACTATATCATTAGCTTTTTGAGGACCAATGCCGGGTAGCTGAGCAAGCTGCTGCCAGGTGGCAGTGTTCGGGTTGATTTTGAGCATGATTAATCTCAACTATCAGCCCGTCATTTACCTTCATATTATTATTTACAAAATGATAGATAAAGACAGCGGCCAAAATATAGATAAGAATGATGAGGAGCCTGTGCTGATATCGACCGGAAATGATATAATAATTTTCATCGCCAGCAGGCGGTTCAGAAGATATATCTGTCTCAATTTTATCGTTTTGACAATCCAATATAAACTACACACAATAGTTGGCAGGGCGATAAATCTAAACTTTACGCCCTGCTGTTTTCTCATAAGATATTTATTAAAAATTACTTAGGCGCTATACCAATATTTCTCTGAGGCGGTCAAAATCATCTAAATTATAGAAATCTATGATAATTTTTCCTTGATGAGTCTTTTTGCCCTTGGTTTCAATAGATACTTTTGTGCCAAGAGCCTGTGTCATTTCGTTCTCAAGTTCAATAATATTAGGATGCTTTTCTTTTATTTTCGACTCTTTACTATCTTCAGGATTCTGGGCATTGTTTTTCAGGTCTTTGACCAGTTTTTCAACGGCACGAACAGAAAGACCTTTTTTGATAATTTGAGCAGCCACTTTCGACTGCAATTTAGGTTCGGGCAGAGAAAGCAAGGCGCGGGCATGGCCCATGCCTAATTCCTGGGCATTAATAAGATCCTGCACATCAGACGGCAAAGTCAGCAATCTCATATAATTAGCAATATTTGACCGATCTTCGCCGATTCTTTCGGCAGCTTCTGCCTGGGTAAGAGAAAAGTCCGATATGTATTTGTTATATGCCTTGGCTCTTTCCATAGGTGATAGATCATCTCGATGGATATTTTCGATAAGAGCCCATTCAAGCATTTGTTCTTCGGTAGCCTCTTTGACAATAGCTTTTATGTCCGATAATCCGGCAAGTTGCGAGGCTCTCAATCTTCTTTCTCCAGCGATTAACTGGTAGCAATCATCCATTTCGCGGACAATAATAGGTTGTACAAGACCATTAGCCTTTATAGAGTCTGATAACTCTTTCAGTTTGTCGTCATTCCAGTTAAAACGCGGCTGATGTGGGTTAGTTTTGATCTTTTCAAGGGGAATATTAGCCACAAATTCGCCAGAAAATGGTTTTGGTGCGGGGGCAGCCTGTGGTTGAGGGATAGGAGGTGCCGGTTCAACGGTTTCATACCTGGTAGGCGAAAGTAGAGAGTTTAGGCCCCTGCCTAATCGTTTTTTTTGTTCGGCCATTAAATAATCTCCTTTATATTTCTTATTTTATTATAAAAACTGCATTAAGCTAATATTTTGCTTCAATCTCCATATTTGAAAAGAGATTGTGTCGATATTGCGGTCTAAAGTTAAACATCACAATATCGCTAATAACCCTTGAAGTTGTTTATTTGGTTTATCGGGATTGTTTCACGTGAAACACTTTATTAGCAAGCAGTATTCGGTTAGCGACTTTCAAACAATAGACACCTTAGGCATATATTGCTGAAAACTCTGTTTTAAGAAGTCTTATTCCCTAAAACGGAGCTAAATAATAACATTTTATGTCCATTTTGGCAATAATAAACATTTCTTAGGATGTTTCACGTGAAACATCCTCCAGTTTATTGCGGTAAGCAAACATTCATTTAATATGTCGTAATTATCCACAAATGAACATTTATTCAAGTTAGGAGAGATGTTTAAAAAAGAATCAAACTTATAATCTATGCCCTTTATATAGCATATGCAAGCCTTTACCTTAAACAAGTTCTGGAATAAAATATATTAGTTTAATATAGAAAGTAGTTCACCTTTCCAGCAACATTAGGCCCCAACTAATACATTTATGCCGGGCCAAACCTTACTTTGTCAAATAATTGCATGTTATACAGGCATTGATGGCTTTATCTCCATATTGAAGATTTATTATAATTGGGCATAAAGTCTCATAATAAATGTCACTTGTGGTCATAAATGAACAAAACCTGGCTTGCTATATTTTATAAAACATAGAGAAGTAAGCCGGATTCTTAGAAGCAATAAGGATAGATGTATCAGTAAAACATTGTGTGCCTGCCTTCGGTAAGAGGATCATAATGTCAAAATTATGCCTCACAAACCATTTCGACAATAACTACAACTTAAGAAGTCTCGAAATAATAAAGCCTGACAATGCAAATCTGATAAAATTGTTCTGCAACCAGCTCTCAATTACAAACTCCCGGGCAATATATTGGATCAGATAAAAGCAGGTTATATTGTCAATAAATATAATCTATTTTGGTATAACATCAGATACGAAATCATATCTATTTAACATGTTGATCCGAATGAAAAAGTAAAGAACCACCGATTTGAAATAGCTGCGTTAAAATCATTATTATCAAATTCACCAAGCTAAAGTTTTTATAGAATGCTTGACTTGATCTAATCGCAGAAGGCAATGATGATGATAATAAAATACCATAATTGAATGGAATTTTTAACAGTGATGGGTATAAATCAAAAGTTATTAACATTTATTGTGCATAACATGTTGAAAAGCCATGATAACAAAGTCAGCCGAAAGTCCTATAAGCTGCATTTCTTTCTAGATAATATAGATAATCTTAATAATACGAGGCATAAAATCAGACAATAAACATGATTGCGGTATTTATTAACAATTCATAAGTACCTATTTTGAAATAATTTATATTAAAAAGACTAACAAATTGTACACTTTTTGCACAACTTATTAACATATTAGTTATAGGACTAACAAATATATGTCAACGCATTAGTTGATAGAAAGAAATTAGAAGTAAAATTTTTCGTGAGGTATTTCTACTAGAAAAGTGTATCCTGCATATAATGTTTTATAGGAATTCACAAAACATTGATTTAAAGATAGAAAAAATCACGACTGGATAGAAGTATAAATGTCTATTATGAAAAATTAATTTCAAGAAATAAGGCTATTAAACAATTTATTTGAAAATTCGAATAAAATTGCCAAATAAGAAGACTAGTTACATATAATTATGTAGAAATGGACTGACTCGAACTGTTTTGCAGCAGATGACTTACGCTTTAGTCCTATAAAAATACACATCGTTTTGCCATACAGTAAATTGGGGAAAACCTGGGGATAATTTTCTTCATCTGGACGGCCCTTGAGAAATAGAAAGACCCTGTCAATAGCAATAACGCCTAACAGTGTTATTAATGGCTGTTATTTATTGTGGAAAACTTGTTATTTGCCTGCGATTAATACAAACAGCAATGCTGAAATTGTGGAAAACTTCAGGTCTGAAGTAATTATTAACATTGATATCGAAGATTAATCACTGCTAATCAAACAGTTTTTCCACAATGCTTTTTTTTTGCTAAACTTCCTGCTTAAAACAGGTTATAATATAGCGATTAAAAAAGTAACATATCTCACAGGGTATATTACTAATATTAATAAATTATATATATAGTTAATTAATTATATTAAGTAACAGACAGATTCACGGTTTGCCTGAAAGTAAAATTCAGTTAAGGAGGTAATGGTGGGGAGCTGCAAGATATGTATAATAAAAATATATACAGAAGTTAAATTTGGCTTATTGTGAAAATTGTGTAATCATATTATAATGATATGCTTGCGAATATATGAATATTCAATGAAAGCTGGAATGTACTTCCTAAAGAAAAATCAGCAAACTAAAAGTTAATAGAAACAAGATGAATTCCAGTATAATAATTGATATTAGTATTGGAATCAGTGTTTACAGCAGGAAAAGGTAGTACCTTTGCCTGATTGAGCGGACAGGTATTTGTGCCTGTATAATAATTATAAAGCAAGAGAAAAGAACGTAATAATAGTAAAAGCTATTATAAAAGTTAAGTAAGGTAATAGGGGAAGCTTGAAAGCCATACTTATTACAGGATAAGAAACGATAGAGGTGATCTTATGAAATTGAAGTGCAACAGAGCAGCATTGCATGAAGCGGTACAGCTTGCAAGTTCAATCGTACCAGCACGATCAACCAAACCAATCTTAAGTTGTGCATTATTTACTGCCGACCAGGAGGAGCAGACTTTAACAGTTTCGGCGACAGACAACGAGATGACGCTGAACTGTAAGGTTGAGCAGGTCCAGGTTGAGCAGGGAGGTGAGATGGTAATACCTGCCGCACGAACAGCTTCTATCCTATTTGAATGCAGTGAAGAGAACCTGGAGCTTAGCTGGCAGGGTAATATCTGTTTGATAAGAGGTAAGAATAAGAGCAAGTTCGATATTTATGGCGATGACGCCGAGCAGTTTCCAGCAGTGGAAGTAGAATTATCGGACGAGAGCAATGAAATAGAAGCAGCAGTTTTGAAGCGAATGATCAAGATGACTTCTTTTGCTGCCGCAAAGGAGAGCAGTCGTTATGCCCTGAATGGCATTCTGTGGGAGCTTAAGGGTAAAGATCTGCTGATGGTGGCGACAGATGGCCGGCGTTTGGCGAAGATAGAGGGTAAGCTGATCTCATCGATAGAGAGCGAGAAGTCGGTTATTGTGCCGGTAGCAGCGATGCAGGTTTTGGAAAAGGTCCTGGACAAGCCTGAGGAGAAGGTTAAGGTTGTCCTGGAGGATAATAAGGTAATATTCAGTACTGACCGTATCAAGCTAAGCAGCAACCTGGTACAAGGTCGTTTTCCACGTTATTCAGATGTTATCCCGAGTGGCTGTGACAAGAAAGCCGAGATTAATGTTGGCGAATTCGCCAGCGGTATCCGCCAGGTAGCGACGATGACAAATGACACTACCAGGGGGATGGCATTGGAGTTTACCAAGGGGCGTCTTGAACTGACAAGCAGCACGCCGGAAGCTGGTGATGCGGAATTTAATATGGAAATAGATTATGATGGTCCGGAACTGAAGATGGGCTTTAATCCATATTATATTTTAGATGTTCTGAAGAATGCCGGGGTTGAGCTGATCTCGCTAGAAATGCAGGATGCGAACAAGCCAGGTGTAATAAAGATAGGAACAGATTTTTTATACGTGATTATGCCTGTTGCACTTTAAGCAAAAATATAAAGTTTAGGATTCCGGCTTCGTAGCTTCATTGGGGCTGTGGGTAAGAATTGCACAGGTAATCCACAATATTATGGAATACTGGACAGATGACAAGTTAAGGCAGAAGATTAACTTAGACAAGGCTCGTCAGTTTCGCCGCAAGGACAAGCAGCTTGGCAAGATAGCCGAAGACTTTTTCAAGCGTAAGGTCAAGAAGAAGTATAATAAGCTTGGCAAGATTTTACATGCATGGCAGGAGCTTCTGCCTGTGACTTTGCAGGAGCATAGTTGTATAGAGAGTCTGAACCGAGGAGTTTTGAAAGTTCTGGTGGACAGCCAGGTTTATTATGCCGAGCTTGATATGCTGGTACGAAGTGGGCTGGTTGACCGTATCCTGGAGATAGAGCCGAATTTGCCAGCGTTCCAGATCAAGCTTGTGCGAGGCAGCTGGTATCATAGAGACGAAGAAGGAAACAAGATAGTTGATTTTTAGAGGACTAGAAACCAACTATAAATAATTAAATATAGTATAATTAAATAAGTTGCGGTGTTTCGATTTACCTCGGGACCGTATAAAAAGACAGCCGCGAAGAAATTTCAATTCGAAGTAAACAAATATATGAGCGAAGAAAAAGTAAATAAGAATCCCAATAGTCAGGAATACGGAGCCAGCAATATCACCGTTCTGGAAGGTATGGAGGCAGTTCGTAAACGTCCTGAGATGTATATAGGTGATCGTCAGATCCGCGGTCTGCATCATATGGTAAGCGAGGTTGTTGACAACTCAGTTGACGAGGCAATGGCCGGATATTGCGACACTATATTAGTTCAGATTAATGCAGACGGCAGCGTAACTGTTGAAGATAACGGTCGTGGTATTCCGACTGATGTCGAAAAGAGTACCGGGCGATCAGCTCTTGAGGTAGTACATACAGTTCTGCATTCAGGTGGTAAGTTCGACAGTGACACGTATAAAGTCTCTGGTGGGCTGCATGGCGTTGGTGTTTCCGTAGTGAATGCGTTGTCTGAGCGTATGGAAGTTGAGGTAAGCCGAAACGGTAAGATCCACCGGGTAGAGTTTGCCAAGGGAGTGACGAAGAAAGAGATTCGTATCGTAGGCGAGACCGAAAGTACCGGCACGCGGACAACCTTTAAGCCGGATGCGACAATATTTCCGGTAGTGGAATTTCGATTTGATATTTTAGAGACCCGTCTGCGTGAGCTGGCGTATCTGAATGCCGGGCTAAAGATTATCCTCGCCGATGAACGAGATAATCGCAAAGAAGAGTTTCATTTTGAAAACGGCCTGGCCCAGTTTGTTGAGCACCTGGCCGATGGCAAAGAGACCCTGCACAAGGAAGTTATTACATTTAGTAAAGATGATCCTGAGAGCGGTTTATTTTGTGAGATCGCGATGATGTATACGACAGGCTACACTGAGAATGTTGTAGCGTTTGCCAATAACATTCATAATATGGACGGCGGTACGCATGTCAGTGGTTTCCGTTCTGCACTGACCAGGACGATGAACAATTATGCCCGTAACAGCCAGGTTGTAAAAGGTAACCAGGTACTGCCCGGCGGTGATGACTGGCGTGAAGGTCTGGTAGCGATCATTTCTGTGAAAGTACCGGACCCGCAGTTTGAAGCCCAGACCAAGGTTCGCTTGATGAACCCAGAGGTTAGCGGTTTTGTCGAGACGGCAGTTAACCAATTGCTGGCGCAGCATATGGAAGAGAATCCAGAAGTTGCAAAGAATATTGTTCGTAAAGGAGTTCAGGCGGCAGCGGCCCGTGCGGCAGCTCGCAAGGCTCGAGAGCTAACTCGAAGGAAAGGAGCGTTAAGCGGCGGTCATCTTCCGGGCAAGTTGAGTGATTGTTCCAGTAAACAGATAGAACATACCGAGTTGTACCTGGTGGAGGGTGATTCTGCGGGCGGTTCGGCTAAAGAAGGTCGCGACCGAAAATTTCAGGCTATCCTTCCGTTGAAAGGTAAGATTCTAAACGTTGAAAAAGCACGTTTAGATAAGATGTTGAGCCACGAGGAAATCAGGACAATAATTTCAGCTTTGGGAACCGGTATCGGAACAGACGAATTTAATTTTGAAAAGCGGCGTTATGGAAAAGTTATTATCATGACTGACGCGGATATTGACGGCGCTCATATCCGTACGTTGTTGTTGACGTTTTTCTTCCGCCATATGAAAGAGCTGATTTTGAAAAATGCAGTTTATATTGCTCAGCCGCCATTGTTTGAAATATCACGCCGCGGTAAAAAGAAATATGTGCTGAACGAAAAAGAGATGAACGATTATTTATCAGAGTCCGGTCTGCAGCGATGCTGTCTTTGTGTACGCAAAGAAGGGCAGGATGACAGGCTGATTTGTGATGAAGATTTTGAGAGACTGCTCGGATTGTTGGGGCAGGCAGAAGAACATGTTCGAGTTTTGGCGAAACGTGGAATAGATGTTAAGCATTTTATCGGTACTTATGTTCAGGATGACCGTGGTTTGCCGGAGTTTAGAGTTGTTGTAAACAATCAAGAAGAATATTATTTTGACGAGAGTGAATTTAACAGTCGCAAAGAGCAGTTAAAAGCTGAAGCTGCGGTTGAAGATAGTGATATCAATTATTCCGGGCAGGAGCTGTTTGAGGTTCGCGAGTTAAATATTCTGAAGCTGAAACTGGCCGAATATGATATTGAGCTGGCTGATTATCTGAGAGAGGAAGAGCAAACTATAGCGGGTGAGCATATTGCTACAAAATTTGCTTTGACCAGTAACGAAGGTGACGACAGTTCTTCAATAGATGTTCCAAATCCACAGGGGATTATTCGCGGTATCAGAGAACTGGGCAGTAAAGGAATCGAGATCAAGCGATTCAAAGGTCTGGGTGAGATGGATGCCGAGCAGTTGTGGAGCACAACTATGGATCCAGAGCAAAGAACACTGCTGAGGGTGCAGATGGAAGATGCGGCAGAGGCGGACAGGTTGTTCTCGATTTTGATGGGTGACAATGTTGATCAACGCCGCAGCTTTATTCAGGAACACGCACTGGAAGTTAAGAACCTTGACGTATAATTTTAAGCAGCTAAAAAGTAACTAGTGTTTAAAAGTTGCTTTGTACGCTTTACTCGTGTAGTAATTTATTGTTCTACGTTCGCTATTTATATGCAGGTTTAATATCAATACGATTAAATTTGAAGATGAGTAATTTACCAAAGACAATAAGCCCGATATGGATTAATGGATTTTTCATACTCGGGCTTTTGTGCAATATAGCTTTTCGTTCGCTGACAATAGTGAGTGAGTTGTCGCCGGAACTGGTGCGTCCTGTCTGGTATTTTGGTGTTGTTGGTTATGTGATTTTCTTTTTGTTCAGGTATAAGATCTCGGTAAAGCGTCGCAGGGCGGTGCAGGATTTTGAGCTGATCGAAACACTAGAGTCAGAACAGGAAATGACAAGTGAACAGCGTCAGGCTGCACTATATTTGTTGAAATCAATTATCAAGAGCAAAGAGAATATAAATTATTACGCGATCTTTTTACTTTCGACAGTTGCTATAATTGTCGATGTTGTGTTGTGTTCAATCGGAAAGTGAAAATCTTCTATTCAACACTGTTTTCTTCTGCTGTCGGCTTGAATACAAGCATAATAAGCAGGAAGCAGACAAAGGTCATTACAAAAGGAACGGCCCAATAATATCGGTAGTCTATCCCGGTATTAGTGGCAAACCAGTCGAGACATTGACCGCCAAGCAGGTTGCCGACCAGCCCGGCACATCCGCCGTTAAGAATTGAGAATAACTGGTGTGCACCGCTACGGGAATCTTTATCGCATTTTTTATCCAGGAAGATATATATCGGCGTTATAAACAGGCCGTATGACAGGCCGTGGCAGAACAGGCCGGTAATAAGGACAAACATATTGGAGCCGAGAATAAGACTGGTATTGCGCCACAGTTCAGCTACCAGCCCTAGCAGAAATACAGTCTTAAAACCAATTTTTTTTACTATCGCTCCGAGGAAGACCATGGCAAAAATTTCCGGGATTTGACCGATAGACATAAGCGGCATGATATCAGGCTTTTGAATCCCCCAGTCTTCCAGGTAAATAGAAGCACCAACATAATAGTACTTGCCAACAGCTGAAATCATAAAGAAAGCAAATCCTATAATCGCAATTTTATAGTTAGCAAATACCTTAAAGGCAGATACCGGGATAATAGATTTGTCTTTTTTCGGTTCACACATTCGTTTCGGCATGGTCAGGCTATATGCCGCCATAAAAACAGAAGTTATCGATGCCAGGGTAAAGCAATCGGGCAGTCGCTCCGGTATGTATTCCTTGGTGACCGGGTCTCTAAGCCAGAGATAACTAAAACCAATTGCCACAAAAACCCAACCTATTGTTCCCCAGACCCGGACAAACCCGTATTTATTTCTTTCGTTTGGCAGATGATGGAAAGCGATAGCATTTGACAAAGGCATTGATGGCCCATAGGCGGCATAATAAATTACAAAAAGAGTGAAAAAGGCGGGAAAGGTTGTAGCCTTACCGATAAAGAACATTGTGATAGCAGCGACACTATGGCAGATTACGTACATTCTTTCGGCAGAGATAAAACGGTCAACCAGAAATGAGCCGACAAAGGGAGAAGCTAAAGCACTAATGGCCATAGCGGCAGAGACGTATCCAATTTGCGAGCCGCCGAAATGGAGGTTATGCTTCATGTAATTTGTGACTATAGGCAGGATCGCGCCGTATGATATATATTGCAAAAACATCATGATAGCAAGGCGGGCAATCATGACGGGTGAAGATTTTTGGTTTTCCAGGGAAGTTTCCATTTTTATTGGTTTTGCAGGTACACAGTGTCTTCTGCCAGGTTGCCGGCATCCCTGGTATCGTTAACGAGCTGGTCAACAGCTTCGTTGCCGGGAATGCCTACATGAGCTTTAACCCAGTTAAAGTCGATATCATGCTGTTCGATGAGGTCCAACAGAGTTCCCCACAGGTCCGGGTTAAGTGCTTTTTCACGTTTATTTTTCCCTTTACGCCAGCCGTTTTTGCGCCAGTTTTCAGCCCATCCCTTGGTAATAGAATTGAAGACATATTGGGAGTCGGTAAAAAGGGTAACTTTACATCTTTGTTTTAGAGCTTTAAGAGCTTCAATAACAGCCATTATTTCCATGCGGTTATTGGTCGTAAGTTTGTATCCGCCGGACAATTTTTTGGTTGTGCCTTTGCAGCTTAATATGGCTCCCCATGCGCCAGGTCCGGGGTTGGGCGAACAGCCGCCATCGGTATAAATTGTAACTTCCTTTAGTTCCGTAGGTTCTGACATTAATAAGTTTTCCTTATCTGGGTGTGTAATTACTGTAGTTGTTCTCAAATTTGGGGCACTATTGTATCATGAAACTGCTATGTAATAAAGTTATGATTAGAAAAAATGTGGCGGAGGTAGATCTTTTGTTTTACGGAGGTATAAACTATAATAGTGGCAGTGCAAATATTTAACAAATAAGGGTTGATAGAAATGAAAACAATATCAGTAAAAACACACAAGCGTTGCGATATGATCGATATAACTGCCGAGGTTCGCCGGGCGATAGATGACAGCGGGGTATCCTCCGGTCTGGCGGTGATACATGTCCCACATACGACGGCGGCAGTTACAATTAATGAGAATGCTGATCCGGATGTAATACATGATATCTTAATGACGCTGGAAGAACTTTTACCTCAGATGCGTTTGGGATATCGGCATGGTGAAGGTAATTCTGACGCACATGTTAAGTCGTCATTGTTTGGTCCATCATTAACAGTTATCATAGAAAACGGCGAACCGGTGCTTGGTACCTGGCAGGGTATATATTTTTGTGAATTTGACGGTCCTCGCAGCCGTAAGTGTGTGGTGAAAGTGATAGAAGGCTAAAATTTGAATAGGGCAAATCGAACAAAGAAAAACTCGAAGAGGCTTCCTGTTAAGAACACTAAACAGGCAAGTATTGCTGGTATTGAGCCGCTGCCGATGACAGCTAACGAGATTCGTGCTCTCGGCTGGGATGAAGTTGATATTGTTTTAGTGACCGGCGATGCATATGTCGATCATCCATCATTTGGCGTAGCGTTAATAGGCCGATGGCTGCAAAAACATGGATACAAGGTAGCCGTTTTGGCACAGCCGGACTGGCGCAGCGAGAAGGATTTTTTACGTTTTGGCAAGCCGCGTTTATTTTGGGGGATAACAGGTGGTTCGGTCGACTCACGGTTAAATAATTATTCATCAATGGGGCATCGCAGGAAGGAAGATGTATTTAGCCCTGGCGGCGAAGATGGTTTGCGCCCGGATAAGCCGCTGGCAGTATATGCGGCAAGGGCCCGCGAGGCTTACAACGCTGTGCCGATAATACTGGGCGGTCTGGAAGCGTCTTTAAGGCGTCTGGTACATTATGATTATATAGAGGACAAGGTAAAACGATCGATAGTTGTGGATGCCAAAGCAGACCTGCTGGTGTTTGGTATGGGCGAGCAGCAGATATTGGAGGTAGCTAAGCGGCTGGCCGAAGGGGAGAAAATAGAGGAGCTGGTAAATATTGCCGGCACCGCATGGCCGGTTACGAAAGGCAGGAAGGTTCCGGAAGGAGCGGTAGAGCTGCCGGGAGCGAAGGATCAGGATCAAAACCGAGAACTGTTTATGACGGGCCATAAGCTTTATCATGACCAGGCGGAACCGGCCGGTAAGCCGGTTGTGCAGGAGCAGAACCCGGGCAGGGTTGTAGTGAATCCTCCAGCGGTACCATTATCAGAAAAACAGATGGATGAGTTATACAGTATAGACTTCACCAGACGCTGGCATCCAATTTACGATAATAAAGGCGGCGTTCCGGCACTGCAATCAATTCAATTTTCGATAACATCGCATCGCGGCTGTTTTGGCGGCTGTAATTTCTGTTCTTTGTATTATCACCAGGGCAAAGTAATAAGCTCTCGTTCAATAGAATCGATTTTAGCAGAAGCCGATAAGCTGTTAGCCCACCCGGATTTTAGGGGGACAATTTCGGACATCGGCGGCCCGTCAGCAAATATGTATGGAATGAGATGTAAACTCGAAAAACCATGTTCCCGCAGCAGCTGTATTTTTCCTGAGCCTTGTAAGAATTTATGTGCAGACGATTCAAAAGCGGTAGAGCTTTTGGAGAGAGTACGGGACTGGCAGAAGAGGCAGGGCAGAAAAGTAAATGTGTTTATAGCTTCCGGAGTTCGACATGACCTGGTGCTGCATTGCTGTAAGCAGGGCAGTCGCAAGAAACGTTATGCCGAGCTGCTAATAGAGCATTTTACCGGCGGACATTTGAAGTTGGCCCCGGAACACATCGATCCGAGTGTCTTGAAGAAAATGGGTAAGCCGCCGTTCAAACTTTTTAAAGAGTTTGAAGAATTATTTAGCAAGCTATCTGCCAAGGCCGGTAAAGAGCAATATATAGTTCCATATTTTATAAGTGCCCACCCCGGCAGTTCGATGAAGCAGGCTCAAAAGTTGAACGACTATTTAACAAGGCGTAACTGGCGGTTGAGGCAGGTTCAGGACTTTACACCGATTCCGCTTACAATGGCAACAGCAATGTATGTTAGCGGTTTGGACGAGCATGGGAATGAGATTCATATTGCCAGAGGGCGACAGGAAAAGAAATCTCAAATGGAGCTATTAAAGTTTCACGATGCCGAATTTAACAGGCAGAGAAAAGAGAAGAAAACCAATGCCAGGACAACCGGCAGAAGCCGCCGTGGCAAAAGATAAAACACTCCAGCCAGCAATATAAGAAAATCCTATACTTCAAACATGTCGTCAGTATCACTTGAGGATTCAAAATCTAAAACAACCCTGCTGGTTTCTTCAGTTAGCCCGCTCAATAACTTATTAGTTTCGATCAGTATATCTGCAATATTCATTGGGCTTTGTATTATATCTTCAAAAATAGAATAGATGCTGCTATATTCTTCTCTTACATCATCAAAGAAAGTTTTGAGTTCTGTACTATCGAGAGAAAATACTTTTCTGCAATATATACTTAACTCCAGATCGTCCTTGCAAACTTCGCTTGGATTATTGAATGATAACATACCAGAGAAATATGCTATCTGGTAGAGTTTTAGTTCAGAAGTTTTAGCCGGGCTTAAAGTCCGTTTGGTATGGTGCATAGAGATCGGCCCGATCAGCATCGAAGGCAACCCCCAGGCCCTGGCAAGAAAGCCAGTCGCTTCAATATGGTTCAATTGAAACAGTTGCTTTTCCATATTATATATAGCAAAATGAGAGAGTGAAGAGTCTTTCCAAAGAGCGGCATAATGTTCACCAATTGCCTGCAGCAATAATAGAACACCGGAGTCTTGAATTAGTCCAATCAAAAAAGCTTCTTCTTTTAGGCTTGGGCAATACCTGGCGCCAAGTTGTCTACCGACCACGGCTCTCAGCAGACACTGATTCCAGAAATTTTGCTGGTTAAATCCTTTAGTTTCAAAGCGGCTGAGAGTATTAAGCAGGTTATAGCCAAGCGCAATAGACCGCACGTACTTTAGGCCAAGGGCCGATACAGCCCGTTCAACAGTTGTTGCTTTTTGTCGCAGACCATAGTAAGCGGAATTGGCGACATGAAGAATACGGGTTGCCATCCCCTGATCAGATTCAATTACAGAAGCATACTCAGAAAAATCAGCGGTATCATCCTTGCATAGCATGAGCAATTTCTGAGCAACAGCCGGAAGAGTGGGAATTTTACCTTTCTTAATAAGCTTTTTTAGTTCCAGCCTGTAATTTTTTATTTCAGTTGTGGTCATATCAAATAAACCTAATAAAAATTCTTCTCAATCATTCATAATGTAACAACCAGTTTTTTAATCGGCTGTTCAGTGTATGTAATTTATTAGAATGAAAAAAAAGAAAAGAAAATTTCTCCTGGGTTTCCAAAAGAGGTCCTATAATGCCGAAGGTGAGAGGGACTCTTTGCCGCGGGGACCAGTGAAGCCATTAGGATTAGGTCTAATAATCTGTGAATTTGAAAAGATCCGTCTCTAAGGGGCGGATAGAATATCAGTTGGTTTTGTTACTTATTGAACTTTTCGAAAAGCCTTTTAGTTGCATCCTGGGAATTTGCTTCGAAGAAAACAGCACCAATTATAAACAGGTCCTTTGTAACTTCGTGAATTCTGGCAACTTTACCAACCAGGCAGACAGGTTCATTTTGGTTCGTAACATATAGTTTAGCCAGGACAATTTCGTTTTCCTGTAATCTATGGTAAGTCATGAACCCCATACCTGACTGGGAGATATTATGCATGATAATATCGTGACTTGATTTTACTGTCCACTTTTCATTTTTCAGGAAAAGAATTTCCATAGATCCTTTGCTGCGAAAATACATTCGCTCATGCCTGCGACCGTTGGGGTTATTTCTCCGATGTCCTATATCAAGTTCAGACACATTGAACATCGACAGTTTTGTCTTATCTTCAGCAGCTTCCAGTAAAGTATTAGACACAAAAGCAACAAAGCTTTTGAGCATGTTGTTGTCAAATTGCTTATATAGTTTTTCTTCGAGAATATTTAATGCGTCTGCAATTCTTTCCCTTTCACTTTTATAATCACTTTGATTTATTAATGTGTGAAAAGTATGTACAAGGCCGGCGATTTGTCCCATGAGTGAGATATCATCGCCTTTTAGCCCATACGGGTATCCAGACCCATCAATTCTTTCGTGATGTTCAGCTACAATATTCCTAATTTCCATTGGAATACCGGGGATAGTGTCAAGATGCTGTACGCCCAATTTAACATGCGAACGTATTTGTTCAATAGTTCTGTTATGTTTAGGGAGAAATACTTTTCCAATATCATGCAGCATTGCACCTGTTCCCATAATGCTCAAGGCATTTTTATCAGTCAGCCCCAGCTTATGGGCAAAACCCTGCATAGTAGCACTCATTGCGACAAGGTTTTTTACATCTTCCGGGTCCTGGCTGCACATATCAAACAGGTCCTTATATTCAACACCATTCATAATCATTTGAGCACTGGAATTACTTTGCATTAGAGTCTGGTCAACACTTATTTTATCAAGTGGTTCATTGCTAAGTTTATTGACCAGTCCCAGTGAAGTTCCGTGCAGCATGTCAATTTTATCTTCATACTGGATTGTCGTATCGTTTGCAACATCAAGCATTGCATCAGACATTGCCTGAAAATATTGCTCGTGATCCTGTACAGAGATAAATATATATTTAATATGAGAATCCAGCAGCCTCTGCCTGTCTTCATTATTAAATCCCAGCCCATCGGTACTATAAAGGCAGTATTCATTTTCAGTTAAAAGGTAAATAGGGATTTTCTCTAACTGACGTGCCGATACATGCTTGAGTGGGATAGGAAAGAATTTTTCGCTATCAGTTTCAGCGTTTGTTGTTTGAGTATTATTTTGTTCTGTCTGAGAAGTCATAATAAATACCTTTAATTTAACCTTGGCATAACGCAGCCAGATATTACCATACCTCTATTGGTCGAGAAAAAGTTAATATAGTAATATATTTATTAATATAATAATTCTCTTTTTACTAATCGTACTATTGTAAATGCTACTTTATTAGTTAAATTTAAAAATATTTTTAGTACTGCGTTTTGAAACCAGCTGTGTGTTGGTATTGCGGCTGCAAAACCATTGGTTGGCATGTAAGGGATATGTTAAAGACAGGGCTAGCTAAACAGGTAAATACATAAACAAAAGAAATAGGCTAGTTAAGGTCTGATAAGTAAACCGAGGTTAAAACATTGATCAAATAAGGAAAGAAAATTAAACTTATAAGAAATCTACTCTTTTATGGTGTACCAAGGAAACTTATAGGACCTGACTTGCAGTTGATCCATTTGGCTCAAATTATTTAAAATCTATAGCTTAGTTTCAATCGCTTGTATTAGAGTTTCATTTTTACGCCGTTTTCCTGCCATATTTCCAGAAGTGATCGCATCTCTTCTAAAGTGATAGTAAGTTTCCTGGCAGTATCGGTTAACGATTCATATAAACTCGGATCGTTGAGCAGGCTGTCAATAGAGCCTTCGCCATCGGTTGCCTGCTCAATGACCATTCTTAATGATTTAATAGTTAATACCAATTCATCTTCAACCGTCTGAGCTTTTAGAGCGGTTTCATTGAAAGTATCAGTCAACAGCCTGGTACGGGTATCAATATTATTGACGGTTTTGCCGGCTGAATCTACGAGGTTATTAATGTTTTCGCTGGTTTGTTTCATATATTCATTGGAAGAATTAACCAGCAGTTTGGCTTCGGAGCTGGCCTCGGCTAAATCTTCTAATATATTAATAATATTACGCTGATTCTGCTGATTGCCGACAATATCATTTATGCTTTTAAGAGTTGTATCAAGCCTCATAATTGCAGTGGTAAGGTTTGCGTTGGCGTCGTTGTCAATGTTATCAACAATCTCAGGGGTTGTAGTTGTAAGCTGGCTTTGCAAGCTCTGGGTCAAATTTGAAAGAGAACCGATAAGACTATCTAATTTAATCTGGGTAGCTTCCGAAATGAACTCAGATCCCTGGGAGAGTTCTCCGCTAAAGATATCGCCGTTTTTTAAGCCATTAACAGACGGTTCGTTTGGCAGGGTAAGCTCAATATAGCTGGACCCCAACCCTCGCTGGAATATTTTTGGTTTAATATTTTCAGGGATAAATATTTCTTTAGAAATTGTAACATCGACTTTTGAGAACATTTTTTGGTCAGGATTGGTTTTGTTTTCCATTACCACAGGTGGGGAGATATCAATAACTTTACCAACCGGATACCCTTTGAATAAGACGGCAGAGCTTTCCTGTATGCCGGGCACTTCCGGGAAATATATAGTAATAATATCGGCATCCATTTTGCTGACGAATCCCGGCAGGTCGCCAAACATGAAAACCAGCCAGCCAAAGCAGGCGACTGCGATAAGGGCAAAAGCACCCACAATAAAATCTCTATTTTTATGTTCCATGATATCTGTTGTTGCTTTCAAACACCTTTGAAAAGGTGGTGCATATTTAATGTTCAATATTATCTGTTAAGACCATAATATGTTTTATAAGTGAAAAAGCAAAAAAATATTAAAATTTCAATTACAAATTCTGTCTTATTAAGGCGTTTTTCAAGCTTGGCCCCACTCATCATACTGCTTAGACAATAACAATCTAAATGTTTATTTTGTTTAGATTTATGATAAATTTTTGTTCGGCTAAGAAAAATTCTACAAATCTTATATGGGTTGGTTTTGGGGTGAGCTCCAGTTGTCCTGTTCGATTGTATTATATCACTGAAACAATCGGAGTGCAAATTATAAGTGACCTTACGTGTTTAGTGGAAAAAAGAGCTTTTTCCCTTCTTCAGTTAAAGGCTAAAAATATGTAGTCTATAATGCTTGACTAAAAGATAACCTGGGCGGTACAATATTTTTATCATATAATATGCTATTATCTATGAAAGGAAAAAGCTATGCAGAATTTACTGAAGCTTAACCCGCAAAGGGCTATGCTGCTCATTATAGATGTACAGGAAGCTTTTGTCTCGCCGATAAAGAGAAGTAAACGAGTTATCAGACAATGTGTCACCATGGTAAAGGCGGCACAATTATTGGAAGTGCCGATAACAGTATCTGAGCAATATCCCAAAGGCCTTGGCAGAACCGTTTCCGAACTTCAAAAGGAATTAGATAAGAACCAGCTTTATCCAGATAAAACAACATTTAGTTGTATGGCAGAAGAAAAATGTAAAGAGGAAATACTAAAACAGGGACGCAGCCAGATAATAGTTGCGGGTATCGAAGCTCATGTGTGTGTTTTGCAGACAGTCCTTGATTTATTGGAGTTGGGTAGAGATGTCTTTGTCCTGGCAGACGCAGTAAGTTCCCGAAATAATTTCGATTGCAAATATGCATTGAGCCGGATGGCGGAATCCGGGGCAATAGTAACAACAACAGAAACAGTAATACTGGAGATGACAGTCGGCAGCAAACATCCTCAGTTCAAGTCAATCCAGAAGCTGATAAAATAAAAAAGAGAGCAAAAATGCGACACCCTCAAACCAGGCTTAGCAGACTTCGTTCATGCGCAACAATTCGATCCATGATGAGTGAAAACTCATTAAATGCATATGATTTAATCCAACCAGTGTTTGTCCATTATGGTGACAATCTTTGTAAAGAGATATCATCAATGCCCGGTCAGTATCAATTTTCGATAGACAAGGCCTGTGATTATGTAAAGGATATATATAATAAAGGGGTAAAATCTATTATCTTGTTTGGTATACCGGAACAAAAAGATGCGATCGGAAGTGATGCTATGAGTTCGACAGGTATAATCCAGCGAGCAGTTGAGGCGCTAAAAAAAGCAGTTCCGGAGATGTATATAATAACAGATGTTTGTTTTTGTGAATATACCGATCATGGCCATTGTGGAGTTATGGTTGCCAGGGGTGATAAAATGATCCTTGAGCATTCTTTGACCTGTGAAAATCTGGCGGTTCAGGTTAAGACTCATGCTGATGCCGGTGCAGATATGGTAGCACCCTCTGGTATGATAGACGGGCAGGTCGCTTCGATCCGTTCGGCATTGGATAGTTCCGGCCATGGCGGGGTACCAATCATGTCATATTCAGCAAAATATGCCTCATCATTTTACGGTCCATTTCGTGATGCGGCTCAAGGCAGTCCCAGTTTTGGAGATAGGCGTAGTCATCAGATGGACACGGCAAATGTTGAAGAAGCATTGCGTGAAGTCGAGCTTGATATTGAAGAAGGAGCTGACATTGTTATGGTCAAACCCGGTTTGGCTTATATGGATGTGATTGCTCAAATCAAAAGCACGTTTAATATTCCTATAGCGGTATATAATGTTTCAGGCGAGTATGCTATGGTCAAGGCGGCAGCTGCAAATGGCTGGCTGGAAGAAGAGGCGATTGTTAGAGAAATCCTGCTGGGTTTTAAGCGTGCCGGTGCCGGACTGATCATTTCGTATCATACAGCAGATATTGTGGAAAAACTGTAACGAGCAATTATTTTTTTACCTTAGTCCAATAACCTGAATAAGTGAATAAATATTTATCTTGGTTAGAAATATAATAATATCTTATCTCTTGTGTTTACAATTGATTGCAGGAAAAAATAGACCAAATTATGTTAGATTAAATTAAGTAAGGTTTATTTTTGCCGACAATATACTTACATAAGTTGTTGTAATCAATTTCACATAAGAGAGAGGTAAAGATGAATAAAGTTACGATCGGTAAAAAAGTAACTATCGGTTTTTCAATTCAGATCATATTGGCGTTAGCATTAGGTATTACTTCATATATATCTTTGGATAATATCAATTCAACTGTAACTGACATCAATTTTCAATCAGCAAGTTTAACAGAGGTTCAGTCACAGCCGCCTTCTGAAATCATGAACCAGTCTTTTGATGAATATCAGAAAGCATATAATAATGCAAAATCAGTTATACCCGGAATAACAATTGTCCTTACGGTATTAGGTATCGCCTCAACAATAGTAATAGTACGATCAATTAATAATTCATTGAGAACAATTGCGTCGAAACTAACAACGGGTTCATCAACTGTTGTAACTGAAGCAAATCATACTGCCATATCATCTCAGAATATGGCGCGTGGTGCTATTGAACAGGCTGCCGGTCTTGAGGAAACTTCATCCAGCATGGAGGAGATGTCTTCAATGACTAAAATGAATGCGGATAATGCAGCAGAAGCAAACAGGCTTGCAGCGGAAGCAAACAGGGCAGCCAGTGAAGGAGCAGAATCGATGGCTCGTATGCGTGAAGCTATAAACGATATCCAGCATTCGTCGGAAGAGACCAGTAAAATAATTAAAGTTATTGATGAGATAGCATTTCAGACAAATCTGTTGGCGTTAAATGCCGCTGTAGAAGCTGCTCGAGCGGGAGAAGCAGGTAAAGGTTTTGCTGTGGTAGCAGAAGAGGTTAGGAACCTGGCTATGAGATCAGCGGAAGCTGCAAAAAACACATCCGCTATGATCGAAGAGTCAGTAAAGAATGCTAACAATGGAGTTTCAATAACAGAAGAAGTAGGTAAGAGCCTGGAAACAATAAACGATACCATTAGCAAGGTTGCGGGACTTGTAGATGAGATATCAACAGCAAGTGCAGAGCAGGCAAAAGGGATTGAGCAGATTAATACCGGTTTGGCACAGATCGACCAGGTTACACAGACATCGGCGGCAAACGCTGATGAAAGCGCAAACGCAAACCGAAGTTTGGCAGAACAGGCAACCGGACTAAAGGCGGTAGCAAATGAGCTGAATATGCTGGTTGGTCAGGATGTCAGCAACTCCAACTTTGGAATAAAGACACAGCAAGATAAAGGTAATAATAAAAATCAACTGAAAGCAGGAGATCAGGCTTTTCATGATATAGCAAATGAAAGTTTCAAATCAAAAGAGCCTGCCAATTTTACATATGTACCTGCATCAGCCAAAGCAGAAGAAGCTATACCTTTCAATGAAGATTTTGGCGAATTTAATTAATTTGCTCTTATCATAATAAGGAGCAGATTTTATATAGTCTTGTATGCCTTGAATACCGCTTAAGGAATTCAAAAGGAGATTCATTATTAGAAGCCCGCTGGATATAATGTCCTACGGGCTTTTATAATGCACACAAAAAAACCGACCCAGGGGGAATAGGGCCGGTTTATAAATATCATACAGACGAGATTATAAAGTTCTCAACTCAGCGTTGAATTTATTTTTTAGTAGAGACAGAATATTGTCCTGGAACTTTTCGGCTTCATCATGAGTAAGGGTTCCATCTGCCTTGCGGAAGGTAATAGAAAGTGTCAGGGATTTTTTCCCTTTTTCAACACCTTTGCCGCGATAAATATCGATAAACTTAACAGCCCGCATTTCTTCGATTTTAGCGGAACGGACAGTAGATTCAATCTCGGCCCAGGTAACTGCTTCGTCAAGCACCAGGGAAAGATCTCTGATAATTGCCGGGAATCTGAAAATCGGCAGGCAAGTTGGAACTTTTCCTGCTAATTCCATAATTGCATCGAAATCTAATTCAGCCATTGAAGGAGTGTGTTCCAGACTGAAAGCGCCTTTTATTTTATCGTTTGCCAGTCCGGCATAACCGATGATTTTATTGCCGACAAGAAGTTCGGCAGCAGCATCATCACGGGCCCAGCCGATTTTGGCAGGGCTACATACAAGTTGAGCTCTTTTATCAATAGCTTTGACAGCATGTTCGATAGCGCCTCGCAGCTTTCGGAAATCATCTATTGTTAAGATAGCAAGTTTTGTTGATTCCTGCTTGGTACCTTTTTGCGATTTGAAAACCTTGGCAAGTTCAAAAATATTACACCGGTCGTTGCCTGCGTCCTGATTAGTTTTACAAACAGTCAAGAGTGATGGCAGCAAACTTGGACGCAAAGTGTTGTTTGCACGACGTGTATTGTTTTGCACGGCAATCGGCTCACCGCCAGGATTAAACAGTTTCCATTGAGCATCATCAATGAAGCTAACATTAACAGCTTCATAAAAACCAACACCATTTAAGGCAGAGAATACCTGTTGGCGAATCTGCTGGTATGCATCAGGATTTTTGACTTTAATATGTATCTTTTCATCGGTTGGGATATTATCGAAACCATGAACACGAATAACTTCCTCAATAAGGTCGGCTTCACGGGTTACATCATTAAGTCTCCAGCTTGGAATATGGCATGTAACGGTGTCATGATTATCGAATTCCGGGGAATAGCCGAGTTGTGACAGGATTTCAATAGGCCGCTGCGGTTCAAATTCAATGCCGGTAAGCATATTTAATCTACTTATACGCATAGTAACAGTAGCAGAGTCTTGTCCGTCTTTTTCCCAGCAGTCGATAATGCCAGAGGCTACTTCGCCACCGCACAACTGCTGCATAAGAGCAATCGCCCGGCGAGAGGACCATTCAGTCATCCATATGTCAACGTTACGTTCAAATCTATATGATGAGTCACTGCCAAGTGAGTATTTTCTGGCAGTACGGCGGACAGAAAGAGGATTAAACCAGGCGCTTTCCAGTAGTATGTCTGTGGTCTGATCGCTTACTTCACTTTCACAGCCGCCCATAATACCGGCAAGGGCAACCGGGCTATTGCCATCACAAATAAATAATGACTGTTTGTCAAATTTATGAGTGCTATGGTCGATCATTTGCATTTCTTCATCGTTGGAATGACGGATGATAATAGTACGCCCTCCGACTTTTTTGAAATCAAACGCATGAAGCGGCTGGCCGATCTCCAGCATAACATAATTTGTGATATCGACGGCATTATTAATAGATCGCACACCTACAGTTTCAAGTCTTTTCTGCATCCAGTCTGGACTTGGAGCGATCTTGACATTTTCGATTAGTCTTGCGGTATAACGTTTACAGTCGTTAAAAGCCAGGTTTTCAACAGATGCAATATCATTAACGTTTCGGTTGCTTTCAGCGAAAGACACTTCCGGCATTTTGAGCGCAGCGCCGGTAGCGGCAGCCACTTCACGTGCCAACCCGATATGGCCGAGGCAGTCATTGCGGTTACTGGTAACTTCGACATCAAGCATCCAATCGTCACCCACCTGTTCAACTTCTTCAACCGGCAGTCCGGCCTTCATAAAAATATCTTCCAGCTCAGGGATGGTGCCGTTATAATCAACATAATCTTTTAGCCAGTTCAGGGAAATTTTCATTTTATTTTCCGTATGGTTTAATTTGGTTTCTGTTTTTCTATTATTACAGCTGAACATTTCAGCATAAAATGGAAAGAATCCAAAATTATATCAGAACAGCGATTTATAGTCAAATAGCATATAAGCACCTGTTTTTTAATGATTTGGGAAAAAGCTTCACATTTGCTGAAAGTTGAGTGATTCGTGTGAGTTTAAAAGTTGTCAACTTATCATAAATCCTTATACTATATAGCACTATGAGCAGATCAAAAACACTGGAAAATAAAATAATATTAGGAGATTGTGTAAGCGAGCTGAAAAAGCAGCTTCTGGCACATGACAACGAGCCGTTTGCTGACCTGGTATTTGCCGATCCGCCTTTTAATATAGGTTATGAGTATGATAAATATCATGACAAGCTGGAGTATGATGTCTATCTTGATTGGTCGCGAGACTGGATGGCGGCGTGTCGAGATGTTTTAACCGAGCAGGGATCGATGTGGATAGCGATAGGAGATGAATATGCAGCAGAGCTTAAAGTAATTCTTCGCGAGCTTGGCATGCATTTTCGCAACTGGATAATCTGGTACTATACCTTTGGCCAGAATACCAAGAAAAAGTTTTCTCGTTCTCATACACATATATTGTACTATACCAGAAGTGAGAAGGATTTTATCTTCAACGATATGGAAGTCCGGGTACCTTCGGCCCGTCAGACAACCTATAATGATAAGCGGGCAGACAGCCGAGGGAGAGTGCCGGATGATACCTGGATTCTCCGACCGCAGGAAATTGATGATGCTGGTTTTGCTGCTGATGAGGATACCTGGCATTTTTCCCGGGTATGCGGTACGTTTAAGGAGCGTCGCGGTTTTCATGGCTGTCAGATGCCTGAAAAATTACTGGAGCGAATTATAAAAGTTGCCAGCAATCCGAACAGTATGGTGATAGATCCGTTTAGCGGCAGCGGAACAACAGCTGCGACTGCATGTAGACTGGGACGCCGTTTTTTGACATTTGATATATCAGAAAATTATGTTAAACTGGGAACAGAACGAGTTAAACAGGTCCAGAATGAATTAAAGCAGCAATTGTTCTAATTGAGCTTAGAGCTGCTTATTTGAGAATTCAATACAGTTCAATCTTTGTTTTGTCTATCGATATGATGGTATATTTCTTTTTGCGCCAGATAACGCTTCTGGTAAACCCTGCGGCAATAATAGCGGCAAAAGTATAACTGTTGATGAATGGTTGGAAAAAGATATCCAGTACGGCTGCTTTAGCAAATCGTTTTTTTAGTTCCGGATACAACTTGCTTGCCATTGTTTGCCTTGCGATAGCCTTGGCTACACCGGAAATGTAGATTGCTGCTGGAAGAATAGCTGCAGATAACCAATGTTCGTTTCCATTAAATACCATGAAGATAACAGCGGCTAAGCCCCCCCAGAAAGAGATGAGGTATAGGCTGAAAGCTATAAGTACCATCCACCAAAGATAATTCATACAGCAGCGAGTAATTACGAGCTGGCGTTTAGCGAACGAGAACAGATTGGTCCATGTTGTCTTTTCAAAGCTGGGCAGTAGACACTGCGGCATAAAATATATTCTTCGGTTGGTATAATGTTTTACTGCCCACGTTAGCGAGTAATCATCAGAGAGAGCTCCCTGCCATATCTCGTCGATTTTACAGTCATAGAAATCTTTTTTTAATATTGCCATCGCTCCGCCCCAGGCACAGTTCCATTTATGCTGGCCAAGAGCTCCGGCGAAGAACGCATTTACTGCACTGAGTGTATGGCTGCTCAGCTTATCGTCTTCCGGGACGAACCAGCGATATCCGGTTGAAACAATGTTTTTTTCTTTTTTAAGCGGCTTTAAGATTAAACGGAGAAAGTGTTCCGGCAGAAAAGCATCGGAGTCAACAAAGACAAAAGCTTCACAATCATTATTAATATTAGCTATCGCGGCAAGCAGGTTGTGTACTTTTTGTGAGTTAGTTTCTGCCAGGCCGGCGATAATGATTTCAGCAGGAACATTGCAACCCTGATCTTTATTAAGTTGAATAATTTCATTTAGTTTAGAGTATGCCGGGTCGGAAGTATCTTCGACAACAAAAATAATTTTGTAATTGTTATGTTTTTGCCTGAAGAGAGTATTCATATTGCGTTCGAAGGTGGTGTCAATACCTCTGCATGGGCAAATGATAGTTGCTTTGAAGTTATCTTTCTTGGCATTTTCTTTGCTTTTTCGCAGTATAAATCTAGCGGATCGAATACTTTGATAAATCATTATTGCCTGGAAGGCAATAATGCAGACAGTAAAAATGTTATATATATTATGCATTAAACCTCGTATAAACCATTGTTATAACTAATCTTGCATAATAACTGTCCAGAGGAAAAATTTCAAGAATATAGTTTAATCGTCACATACGTATGCCAGTTATTAAAGTGTCAATTTGGCAGAAAAAAAGTCCCAATAAAGACTTCTGCCAAAATGGCATAAATTATTATTAAGGCGGTATTTTGTGTAAGGCTTGTTTTTACAGTCAGTTATGTGTGCTGTTGGAGTTTGGCACAGCACTTGCAATGTAGTATTAACGAGTAATAAAAAGTTTTCAAAGGCCTTTGGACTGGCTGGTGACGATCAGCCAAAACAAAAAAACAAAATGTAAAAAGTATAGTATGGAGTAAAAATGAACACACTTTGGAAACTAAACGGAGGTGCAACTATGTTACCTGTAATGAGAAAAAATAATAATTCAGCATTAACAAGAAAAAGAGACCTGTTTGAAGATTTTGATGAATTTTTGAATGGATTCTGGAGCGGCCAGACTCAATGGACAAACATGATTGGCAGCATGGATTTATATGAAGACAAAGATGCGATTCATGTTGATTGTGATCTGCCGGGTTTCAACAAGGATGAAATCAATTTGACAATTGAAGATGGTGTTTTAAACATTTCAGCCGAACACAAGGAAGATACAAATGAAAAGAAGGACGGCAGCTATTATGTCAGGGAAAGACGCCATCAGAGCTTCTCACGTTCAGTAAAACTGCCTCATAATATTCAGCAGGATAAAATTCATGCCGAATATACAGATGGTGTACTAAAGATCAAAATGGACGTGCCGCCGGAGAAGAAACCACAGACAATTACAATTAAATAATTATATAGATTCCTATTTCTGAAAATAAGAAGTCTTGAATTGCAGACTTCCTTAGTCCAAAAAATAAGCCGAGGCCAAAAGCCCCGGCTTGTTTTTTTGTAAATAATTTCTGGAATATAGAGATTATTTATTCGAACGATATTTTTATAATATGGCAGAATTATATCATTTATTCATAAAAGTATAAGTTTTTCCTTTTTCGGTTTGGAAATCATAAACAAATGTTTCAGGCAATGTAATACCATTAAGAGAAGCTTTTTCACTTATAACAGGCTGTTTGATATTGGCAGTGTTAAAGAAAGGATTTGGATTCGGCATATCCAGTGATATTTTCGATAAAGAAGCATTACCTGATATTGAATTGGGTAGACGTAAACGGCAGTTGCCGCCCAGGAGTGATGTTATTGTTAATTGATTTACCAGTCTATTTTTCCAGGTCATACTAATTTCAAAGCCACCTCTAGCACGCAGTCCGCTAACTGTTCCACTGTCAGCCCATGCATCTGGCAAGGCAGGCAGCAGATGTATAGCACCGTCATGACTCTGCATGAGCATCTCCGCGATGCCTGCTGTGCAGCCAAAGTTACCATCTATCTGGAATGGAGGATGTGCGTCGAAAAAGTTTGGATATGTACCGCCGCTGCCGCCTTGTTCGCTTACGGGAGCAGGGCTTAACTGGTTTTGGATGAGTTTATAGGCACGATTGCCGTCAAGGAGTCTGGCCCAGAAATTAACTTTCCATCCCATTGACCAACCGGTACTGATATCCCCACGGTATACCAGTGTATTACGTGCCGCTTCAAACAGTTCAGGATTGCTGTAAGGAGAAACCTGATTGCTCGGATGCAGCCCATAAAGATGGGAGATATGACGATGATGATCATTTGTTTTGTCCCAATCCTGCAGCCATTCCTGCAACTGGGTATGTTGGCCGATATGCATTGGAGGAAGCCTGTCAATTTTTTCTTCAAGTTGTTTGGCAAAATCACTATCAATATTTAGTATTTTGGCAGCTTGCATGGTATTTGAGAAAGTATCAAATACGATCTGATTATCCATTGTACAGCCGGCGTTAATAGAGGTTCCGCCCGGATGACGATTTTCCGGTGACATACTTGGACAAACAACCAGCCATTTATGGGTTGATTCTTCCTGCAGGACATCAACGTAAAATAAAGACACTCCTTTTAATATTGGATATACCTTTTTCAAAAAGTCTTTATCGCCAGAATATAAATAATGCTGCCAAAGATGGGTTGAGAGCCAGGCCCCACCCATAGGCCACATGCCGTAAAAAGCACCATCAACGGGTCCGGTAATGCGCCAGAGGTCAGTGTTATGATGTGCGACCCACCCACGTGCGTTATACATTTGTTTTGCAGAATCCTGTCCTGTGTGTGATAGATCTTCGAGCATGGAAAAAAGCGGCTCGTGCATCTCTGACAGGTTGGTTACTTCAGCCGGCCAGTAGTTCATTTCGGTATTTATATTAATAGTGTATTTACAGTCCCATGGTGGATTCATATGTCGATTCCAGATACCCTGGAGGGTAGCCGGCTGGCCGCCAGGTTGAGAGCATGAAATTAGCAGATAGCGACCAAACTGGAAATATAAAGACACAAGCTGCGGGTCATTGCTGGAGGCGAACTCGTTTATTCTGATATCGGTAGGCTTATTAATTGAATCAGAAATACCAAGATCCAAGGAGACGCGATCGAAATACTGTCTGTATTTTTTTATATGTTCAGCCCTGGCCTGCACAAATGTTTTTTTACCGGCATCGTTAATATACTGTGATACTCGCTGATGCTGGTCTGCCGAGATGTCATTATATTTAACGAAATTAGTAGCTATAGAAAGAATGAAGGTAACTGCATCAGCATTATTAATACTTAGTTGTGAATTTGAATGAGAGATATGACCTCCGTCGAGTTTTGAGCAGACCTGGATTTCAAATTTTACCTTACCTTGTTTATTTTCATTATTACCTGACATAGCAGTTAAAGATAAAATTCCATTTTCAATATTCAATTGTTTACTATCGTGTGGAGAGGTTAAGGAAAGGTTACAATTTATCTGCCCAGGTTTATCGGCGGTTAGCCGAACGTATATCACATGATCTGTCAGTGAGGCGAAATATTCGCGTTTGAATGAAATGCCATTGATTGAATAGGCCACAGAGCTTACAGCATTTTGGATATTAAGATCGCGCCGATAATTTTCAACATGATCATGGCCGGGAAATTCAATATATAAGTCTCCTGCTGTCTGGTAAGGCATACCGTAGTTATTGTCTTCTGCGACATGTCTGGGGAACCGTGTCATTATAAGTTCTTCAGCCTGTTTGTATTTGCCGTTAAAGATTAGTTTACGAGTATCTTCAAGTATTTCATTGAAGCCTTTGGGGATATTATTTCCCGGCTCTCCGGACCATATAGTTTCTTCGTTAAGCTGGAGCTGTTCCTTGGATGTGCCGCCGAATATCATTGCTCCCAGATTTCCATTACCAATCGGCAGAGCTTCTACCCATGCCTGGGCGGGTTTATCATACCAGAGATTCATATCGTTGGCGAAAGCAGCACAGCATAGCATACAAGATATCACGAAAAATGATATTAATTTAATTTTCAACATGAGTTATATTTTTCCTTAACTGAATTAATATTGTGGTTATTTATTTGTCTGCCGGAGCAAACTGAATTTGCCAGACATTTACCGGTTTATGAGATTTGGATTTATCAGTTGAGAGAATCAAGTGATAAATACCTGCTTTATGAAAATTTACGCGGCCGATTTCAACCATTTTGCCGTCTGCCCAATTTTTAGTTGCAGGGATATTGAAAAATACTGATTGTTCTGCAATCTGTAATTTGAGTGATCCTTCACCGGCAGCAGAAGCAAATTCGCCTCGTAGTTGATATTTGCCAGGATTTGCTATGCGAACCAGCCAATGGATTGTATCTGAATTATCATTCCAAACTCCAATATTTTTGCGGCCTTTAATTGCTTCTTCGCAAGCAATCTGTCGGCCATCTAAAACAGCATCTTCTGCTTTTAAGGTAACCGCTTCAGGCACACCAAAAGGATTCACATCAAATTTGAAGCCTGTTAATTTGAAAACGTATGCAGAATCCCAAGGAAGTTCATTTTTATGCAGTTTAGGAGTATTGATCAGTAATGAACCATCAGTTTCAATCGTGTAATCGGGTTTTATATTATTGCCAAGTAACTGAACATCTGCATAGCTTTCTTTATTAACAACTTTGATAGTATCCAGAAGTAAAGGCGTTTCGGGCCACCCCATACAGATAGCATAAAGAGTTTTTTCATCTTTGCTGCAGGTGAACCGGATGTCATCAGAAGTGTATTCAAGGTTAAGAAATTCATTAGCCTTACTGAATCCACCGGCAGGTTCAGTTGTTGGGCCTTGTCCGGCTATTTTCCATGGCCTGGTATTGTAAATAGCTTCACCGTTGATCTTTAACCAATTACCCAGGCCATACAAGACATTTTTCTGGTCTTCTGGAATAGAACCATCAGCCATAGGAGAAATATTCAGCAGAATAACTCCATTTTTCGAAACGGTGTCAATAATCGAATGAACAACTTTGTGTAATGACTTAATTTTAAGATTATTAGTATAACACCAGCTGCCTGTGCTGATAGTATCATCGGTCATCCACAATTTAGGAAGTGCTTTTGGTTCGCGAGATTTTTCATGATCGTTTATACTAACACTAAGCGGCAGATCGTTCTGTTTACGAATAATAGCAACATCTTCACCCCACTTGTTTGCCTGATTTAAATAGTAAGCGCAAAATTCCTGCCTGGTATTTTCAGGAATCTCATCCAGCCAGCTGTCAAACCAGATAATGTCAGGCTGGTAGTTATCGATAACTTCTTCCAGCTTATTGAGCCACATTTTCACAAACTTATCTCTAGGCATATAACCATATAGAATGGCATTTTCTGGATTTTCCAGTAAAGATGGGTAATTTTTCATTATACCATCGTAATGCCCAGTCCAGGTATTGCCTTTTTTCCAAAGATTGTTGCGGGCATGATGAAATGTTGTTATTAATTTCATATCATATTTACGAATAGCTTTTGCCAGTTCTCCGGTGATGTCACGTTTTGGCCCTTTGTTCATCGAATTCCAGGGAGTGAATTTACTATCCCACATTGAAAAGCCGTCATGATGCTCACAAACCGGTCCGGCGAATTTCGCACCAGCATCCTTAAACAGTTTTGCCCACTCTTCGGCGTCAAACTTTTCTACCTTGAATAAGGGAACAAAATCATGATATCCAAATACCGTAGGATCACCATATGTTTTGATATGGTACTTATTAGCCGGGTGGTTTAGGTGCATGTTTCGAGGGTACCATTCGGATGAATATGCCGGAACCGAATATATACCCCAATGAAAATATATACCTAGTTTTGCATCCTTGAGCCATTCCGGTTCTTCATTGTGTGTAGCCAGAGACTCCCAAGCTGGTTTGAACTTTTCTTCAGCATTACTAAAGCAAACTAAAAGAAATAAAGATAATATTAAAGCGGAAGATATAAGCTTCATTGGTATACCTTAATAAAAAACAAAAAGTTATTTAGTTTCTTCATCAAATACAACAGCCACTTTCCCACATTGGCCGCTTGCCATTAATTCATAAGCATCTGAAACGTTATCAAGGGTGAACCTATGGGTAATAAGTAGCTCCGGCCGGATGCCCCATCGAACAATACGTTCGACCAGTTCTTCCATACGCCAGATATTCGTAACCCAAGAACCGTAAATTGTTTTTTGGTCATGTATAATATCTGGAGAAGGCTGGAATAAGCAGGTACCTCCTTCGCCTAGGAAAACAATACTACCCCATTTACGAGTAGCCTGAATGCAGGTAAGCCTGGCTTTTTCATTAGCAGAACAGTCGACAGATTTTTCGACGCCCATATTTCCGGTTAAACTTTTGATCTCTTCCACGTTATCGGGGTTGGCCTTAATAACATTGTCAAAGAGAGCTAATTTTTGTGCGATTTTAATTCTTTCATCGATTACTTCTACACCGATAATTTTTTGTGCACCCATAGCCTTGGCCAGCATAGCAGTTGCAAGTCCGACAGGCCCAAGTCCGGTAATTAAAACCGCATCATTACCACAGATACCAATTTTTTCCAGACCCTCGTAGGCCGTTCCAAACCCACATGCGACTTGGGCACCGTCGCTATAGTTTAACTGATTTGGTAGCAGGACGAGATCTTTTTCCTCGGCGAGTATATATTCTGCCATTCCTCCATCGCGCTGCCAGCCATAAGCGCGGCGATATTTATCACTGGAGCAGGAAATCATATAACCTCTACGGCAGTCATTGCATAGACCACAGCCGGAAATGTGGTAGATTATAACGCGATCACCGCTGGTAAACTTTCGGCATCCTGGGCCAGTTTGGACAATCTGACCGGACGGTTCATGCCCGGCAATCATTCCCGGTTGATATCCTTCCGGGCCTTTGCCAAGATGTTCGTGATAAATACACCGAATATCAGAACCGCATATGGTAGATGACTTCATTTTTATTAAAACTTCGCCGTAGCCTGGTACTGGTATTTTAAAATCCTTTAATTCAACGGTGCTGTTGCCGGGTAAAATAGCGCCTGTCATTATTTTCATTTTTTAGCTCGATTTCTTTACAAAAGTTCAATAGCGTTAGTCTTCAATCATAAAACGCAAAGTGTTATTGCTTAATGTTTCCGTCCAGATCCCAAAGGTCTTCCCAGCTCTGATTGTCTTTCCAAAGAAAAACCTGCCCTTTGATGAGTCGACAGTTTTTATCAATCCTGGAAATTTGTTCCATTTCTTCCCGTGTTAAAGGTTCGCTAACAGAAGCGATCAGATTTGATTTATAATTGTTAACAGAGAATGGTATTGGAATTTGCCCTCGTTGGATTGCCCACTTTATACATACGGAAGCAGGATGAATATTATGTTTTTCAGCGATTGCTTTAATGGCCGGATCTTCCATATCAACAGTATCTTCGGGTGTACGGTCTCTATCTGGTCGGCCGGGTGAACCAATAGGACAATATCCGATTGGTAAAATATTATTTTCTATACAGTAATCAAATAGTTCCTGTTGCTGGAAGTGGGGATGAAGTTCCATTTCATTGCATGCCGGAGCTATTTCACAATCTTTCAAAAGCAATTTAAGTTTTGGTATTGTCATATTTGAAGTACCGATATGTTTGACAAGTCCTTCTTTTTTGAGCTGCTGCATCTGGTGCCAGGTATGCATGAAATTCTCATGGATGTATGGTTTAGAGTTTGGATTGCGTGATGAAACATCGCAACCCGGTGCATGATAATTTGGGAACGGCCAGTGAATCAAATACAGGTCAAGATAATCCAGCTGCAGATCGCTCAGACTCTGTTTGCAGGAAGCGACTATATTATTATGCATATCGTTCCACGCTTTGGAAGTGATCCACAACTCTTCTCGTCGGACATTACCTGATGAAATAATATTACCAAGTACATTACCTATTTCTTTTTCGTTGCCGTATACCGAAGCGCAGTCGATGTGGCGATAGCCAAAAGCTATGGCATTATTAACTGTTTCTGCTATTGTCTGGGCAGATATATGATCAGAGCCAAAAGTACCGAGACCGATGGCAGGAATCCCGGTGCCGCTGTTAAGAAAATGGCAAGGTACTTTAGACGGGTCAATAATTGTTTCGCTGGATTCAGAGTTATGTGTCATAGGAACTCCAGGAGGAAAATGTTGAGAGTGTTTCATAAGATTATATATTACAATAATTTATATTTAAGCGAACGCCAATACGCGCATAAATAACGCCAATATGCGCAATGTAATTGCATAATATAAATCAAAAGGTATACTATATAAATTAAGGTATTTTATGAGATTACAGAATGAAAAAACGCAAAATAATATTAATGCTTGATAGTTCCCGTTCAGCTGACAGGGGGTTAATTCGTGGAATCGTAAATTATTCTAATCTTCGGGGTGAATGGACTTTTTATCGATTAAGTCCGTTATTTCAAAGGCTGACTTTTGCCGGTCAATCATCAAATGATGAGATATGGCACAAGCTGGAAACTCTTGATGCTGATGGTTTAATAGGATATCTTCCTGATGATGAAATATTAGTAGAAAAGATTCGTTCCTGCGGATTTCCAGCGGTAATTCTGCCGGTTTCAAGTCGGGTAGAAGGTATGATTAATATAGCTCAGGATGAAAAAACCGGTTCTATGGCAGCCGAATATCTTATTGGTTTGGGATTCAAGAGTTTTGGATATTGTGGTATGAATTTTCATTGGAACACAAGTCGTCAGGAGTCATTTTCCAAGGTCATACGTTCAGCAGGCTTTGGCCTTTCGGTAGCACCAGAAAAGGCGACAGGCGAAATTCTGGTTCAGTGGCTCAAAACTTTGAAGTTTCCAATTGCGATAATGGCGTGCAATGATGAGAGGGCAGCCGAATTAATAGAAGCCTGTGTAGAATGTAAGTTTAAGATACCGAATCAAGTTGCAATCGTTGGTGTTGACAATGATGAAATGATATGTACTCTGACAAATCCGCCTTTGAGTAGTATCCAGATGAATTTCGAAACGGTTGGCTTTAATGCTGCAGAGACCATAGATGGGATGTTGTCGAAACGAGAGGTGTCTGATATATCAGAGCTTTGCTGCCGCCCGACAGAAATAGTGTGCCGGGCTTCAACGGATATTCTGGAGATAGAAGATATTGAGGTTGCTAATGCAGTGAATTTTGTAAGGAATAATGCCAGGCGAGCAATTACAGTTACGGATGTACATAAAAACTCTTTGTTATCTCTCAGGGCATTACAGTTACGTTTTCGAAAAGTGCTAAACCGAAGTATCAGCCAGGAGATCCACAGAGAAAGAATCGCTGAGATGTGCAGGCAGTTATTAAATACAAACTTTACGATTCAACAGATTGGGTATAGAATGGAATTTGATGATATTAAGCATGTTTCCAGGATATTCAAAAAAGAAACTGGAATGACCCCAATTGAATACCGAAGAAAATTAGGATCAAGATGATCATCGCTTATTTATAGGAGGTATGTTGATGATAAAAAAAGTTTTGGCATTTATTGCACTGTTTATTCTGAATTGTGTTTGTTTTGCTTCAGATACAGTTGAGAGATGGGATTATTTCGAACTTTCATTGAACGGACCGACAGGGGGGAATCCGTTTATTGGGGTACGGTTTAGTGCTGTGTTCGAAAATGACGAAACGCAAGTCGAACAGGAAGGTTTTTACGATGGCGATGGAGTCTATCGGGTACGATTTATGCCTGGCAAAGAAGGATTATGGACCTACCGGACAAAGAGTAATCGAGAGGCATTGAATGATAAGGTTGGTGAATTTACTTGTGTTAAACCATCTGCGGATAATCACGGGCCGGTTCGGATACGAAACCAGTATCATTTTGGTTATGAAGATGGGACACCATTTTTTGTTTTTGGTACAACATTATATGAATGGGCATTTCAACCGGAGCATGTTCGACAGCAGACGCTGGAAACTTTGAAGAGTTCACCTTTTAATAAGGTACGTATGCTGCTGGTACCGAATTACAGGGATAAATATGCTAAAGGGCCGGAGCGGCTCGAGCATTTTCCTTATATAGGTGATTCGAAGGAGAACTGGGATTTTTCCAGATTTGATCCTGAATTTTTTCGGCATATGGAAGAATGTATAAAGCAGCTGCAAGATATTGGGATTGAGACTGACCTGATATTATTTCGTCCTTACGATAAAGGTAAATGGGGTTTTGATACACTTGATATGGTAACAAATGAGCGTTTTGTCAGGTATGTGGTTGCGAGGTTTGGCGCGTTTCGTAATATATGGTGGAGTCTGGCAAATGAAAACAGCTATATAAAGAGTTTGACAGATGATGATTGGGATCACCTTTTCCAGGTTGTTGAAAGCTGTGATTTGTATGGGCATTTGCGATCGATTCATAATGCTGACAGGCCCTATGATTATAATAAGCCGTGGGTGACACATGTAAGTTTGCAGTATTATATGGCAGTTCGCTGGCCGGGTATCTCGCCGATGCTGCGGGATTTGTATCAAAAGCCTGTTGTTCATGATGAGATTAATTACGAAGGTAATATTGAATCTCGCTGGGGCCAGTTAAGCGGTGAACAGATGGTGTATCGATTCTGGAATGCTTATGTCGGCGGGGCGTATGTAACGCACGGTGAGGTCTTGCAGACAACAGATGACCCGACAAATACCTGGATATCAATGGGTGGACAACTGCATGGAACTAGTCCCAGGCGGATTGCGTTTTTGAAAGAGATAGTGAATGACGGACCGGCAGCAGGACTGGATCCGATCGATCAGTTATTTGAGACCAATATTGGCGGTCAGTATGGCAGTTATTATTTGATCTATTTTGGTAAAGACCCGATAACAGAATGGCAGTTTAAGTTGCCAAAGGAAAAGCTGAAGCCGGGAATGAAGTTTTGTGCGGATTTGATTGACACCTGGAATATGAACATAACGTCGATTGAGCAGGTATTTGAAGTTGAAAAATTTAATCGTTACAGCTATATTGACAAGGATAAGTCAAAGATTCAATTGCCGGGCAGGCAATACATGGCTTTGCAAATCAAAAGGGTTGAGTAGGAGATGGCAGTTTAATTAGTGAGAATTGTGTCTGGAATGTTAAAGAGTAATATATGTTATTATTCTTTAATATTACTGGTCGAGCATGTTTATGCTGAGGCATGAGCAGATGAACCGGTTAAGGGGGCTGTATATTATATTTGGATGTTTCAGACGATTAGCGAAAAATAAATACATGTAATGATTTACCTGATATTGGATAATAATAATGAATAAGAAAAAGCAAACATTGCTGGATGGGATAATAGTACCACTTGTAACGCCAATGAAAACACCGGATGAACCGGATATCAATGATCTTCGCAAGGTAATTGATAGAGTAATAGATGGAGGTGTTGACGGGATATTTATCCTTGGAACAACAGGTGAATGCCCGGATCTGAGTTATGAGTGGAAATGCAGGATAATAGAAGAATCCTGCAGTTATGCCGGTGGGCGTACAACCGTATTTGTAGGAATTATTAATACTCCATTAAATGAGGCAATTGAGTTAACGAAAGTTTCGTCGGATAATAAGGTTGACTGTATGGTTCTGGCTGCACCATATTATCCAATTTCACAGGAAGAAAACCTTGCATATTGTGAAGGGTATTTACAGCAATGTCCATTGCCGGTGTGTTTTTATAACAGACCGGGTCAGGACGATATTGTTTTCAAAATCGAGGTAATTAATAGATTATTAAGATTTAAAAATGTTATAGGAATAAAAGACAGTTCCGCTAATATGGACTTTTTTAAAGAAGCGCTTGAGCTGAAAAAGCTAAAACCTGATTGGGCTGTTTCGATGGGTTATGAACACTTGGTGGCAGGTGCTGTTCCAATGGGTGCCGATGGTGGTATTACCGGTGGTGCAAATCTGTTTCCGTCACTTTATGTTAAACTTTATAATGCTGCTGTGAGTAATAATAAGTCTGAGGTGCAGCGATTACAAGCTATAGTGGAATCTATTGTAAGCCATGTTTATAATCCTGATTATTTAATGGGGCTTAAGTATGCACTTAGCTGTAAAAATATATGCAGCGAAATAATGGCAGATCGCAGTCAGGTAATAGATAATGAGCAGAAGAAGATGATAAATAGCTTCTTGGAAACATTTGATGAGAAGAATATTTAAAATTCGGGGAAGTTATGCATAATCATTTATCAAAAATCGACTGGATTGTATTAGTTATATATTTTGCTGGTACAATGAGTATCGGCTTTTATTTTTATCGAAAGAGCAGGTCGCGTGAAGGCTTTACTGCAGCTAATCGCTCATTGCCGGGTTGGGTGTGTGGGCTGTCGATTTTCGCAACATATCTCAGTAGTATAAGTTTCCTTGGGCTTCCCGGAAAATCATATGCCGGCAACTGGAATCCATTTGTGTTTAGTTTGTCACTGCCGGTTGCTGCGTTTATCGCGGTAAGATATTTCTTACCTTATTATCGTAAGACAGGTGATATTTCTGCGTATGCACATCTGGAAAAACGATTTGGTGTCTGGGCCAGGATGTATGCCAGTATTTTTTATGTATTGACACAGTTGGCTCGTATTGCTGTTGTTATGTACCTGATGGCTTTACCAATGAGTATGCTGCTGAATTGCGATATCCGAATTATACTACTTGTTACAGGTGTTTCGGTTACTTTTTATTCGTTGATTGGCGGGATAGTAGCGGTAATTTGGACAGATGCTTTCCAGGCCGTTGTTTTGATGGCAGGAGCATTGTTTTGTGCAGCTTTGCTTTTGTTTAATATGCCTGCTGGTTGTACTCAACTTTTTGATATTGCTTCTGACAATAATAAATTTAGTCTTGGCAGTTTTTCAGTATCTTTGACAGAATCGACATTTTGGGTTGTATTATTATATGGTGTTATAATTAACCTCCAGAATTTTGGAATTGACCAGAGTTATGTGCAGAGATATATCGCATCTAAAAGTGACCTTGAGGCAAAGAAAAGTATCTGGCTTGGTAGTTTGTTATATCTTCCGGTTTCGGCGATTTTCTTTTTTATAGGAACCGGATTATTTTCTTTTTATGAGGTTAGTCCAGAATATCTTGAAGATGTTCGCTGCCAGGTAGCCGAGCAGCAATTAATTCAGGATGGTGTTAACTGCAGCGATCCTGAGTATGCGTTAAAGATGGATGAGAAAATTTCTAAACTGACCGCGCAGGATATAGGTGATAAAATCTTTCCACATTTCATTGGCGGAATGTTGCCTGTGGGGCTTAAAGGGTTGCTGGTAGCAGCAATTTTCGCAGCGGCAATGAGTACAATATCTACCAGTCTTAATTCATCTGCTACATTGTTGGCGACTGATTGGTATCAAAGATATTTCAGACCGGAAATCTCAGAAAGACAATTTATGAAAGTGCTTTATGGAGCAACTATATTGTGGGGATTTTTGGGCACCGGGCTTGCGTTGTTATTAATCAATATATCTAGTGCACTGGATGCCTGGTGGGTGATGTCCGGGATACTCGGAGGAGGTATGCTTGGTTTGTTTTTGCTTGGTCTGATATCTAGTAGAGTGAATAGTCCTGTTGCTGTTACGTCTGTAATTTTGGGGCTGCTGACTATAGCCTGGATGACGATATCTCCATTAATCAAAGAATTACCGGATTATTTACAAAGTCATTTCCATGCATTTTTAATTCCAGTTGCTGGTACTTTAGTGATTTTGATATCTGGTTTGCTTCTGCAAAACTATATCGCGAAAGAAAACTTTCGGGATTGAATAGTAACTGTTGGTGTCGATATTTAGCATTATCCTGGCAGCTAAATTGAAATACATTAAATACAATTTGTACAGTTTGTAATCTAATTACAATTAATGTATAATATTTATAACTCGGGCGGGGGCACCTCGTTTGAGTTTTTTTATTGAAACAATATCTTTATAAATATAAGTGGAGTTAAAATGCCAATATACGAATATAGCTGTGAAAAATGCGGCAATAAGTTCGAAGAGTTCACTTTAAGTATCAATAGTAAGACAAAAGTTAAATGTCCAAAGTGTGGCGGTAGTGCCGCTCGACAGGTAAGCTCATTTTCAGCCCAGAGTAACAACAGTGGTTCGAATTGTCAGTTACCGGATGGTTCCTGTGGAATGAACCCAGGAGGCGGATGTGCCGGTGGCGGATGTCCATTTTCAACTTGATATCAATAGTGTATAAGTTGTGCTGCACTAATCACTACCGGCTTTTTTCCTTGAATATAACCGGTATTGATATTACTATTAATTAACAGGATAATTTTAGAAGAAACATAACCCATTACGTTGGAGCAAACTATGAAAAAAGTTTGTACTTTATTGTTGCTTATAGCAGTTTTATTTATTTCCGGTTGCGGAATGTTTAATGCCGCTGAAGCGACAGATTACAACCAGAAAGCAAAAGTATACATTAAATATGCGAAATATGATCAGGCAATCGAACTTTTAGAGAAAAGCCTTGATACTTATTTTGAACATTCCTCAACTCATTATTGGCTTGCAGTCTGCTATGAGAAAAAGAATAATATGTCTAAAGCCTTATGGGAGTATGAGTTAGCTGTTAAATATGATCCCAATATGGAGTTAGCCCAAAAAGGTTATATCAATGCACTGGTTAAATCCGGAAAAATGGATGAAGCTATCATTGCTGCAGAAAATTATTTCAAAAGGCTTAATGCCCCGGTGCGAGAATATATACGGATAGGCAAAAATTATCTGGCAGAAGGCGAAGAAATTTTTGCAGCATATGCGTTGGAGTATGCTTTTCAAAAAAGCAGACCGGGATCGGGAAGTACTTATTTGAAGAAAGATGTTGAGCCATTAGTGATTCTTGCTGATTATTATAGAGATAAAGGTGACCTCGAAAAAGAACGTCAATATCTGATGATGGCAGCACAGGAAGATCAAACATATGAAGGTGTTGCTAAGAGGCTTGGAGAGTTGGGTGTTAAAATTAACATCCAGCGAAAGCAAGTTCCGCAAACTTCTCCTTTGGATAAAGAGTTACAAAGTTTGAGAGAAAATTAATAAAAATTTATACTACAATTAAAAATAAGCAAGCTGTTTTTGAGATATACTTCAAAAGCAGCTTTTTTTATATCACAAATATTAATCGTATTTGAAAAAAACTGAATTACTTTTCCACAATTATTTGAATTATTAAAGTGTATAATAAGCTGACATAATTGTATATATGGTGTTAATGTGGGTTGTTTGAGGTGTTTGGGTATGCAAGTGTCTGAGTTTTAAATTTCTGTATTTTATAATTTACTGATATATTTTATGATTTTTTTCTTTATTGTTGAAAATGTGTGTTTTGCTAACATCCTTTGTGGATTATTTGTGGATAACTTTTTAATAAACTACGGTACGCAGTAGTTAGTAATATTCTGTTAAGTTTGGGTTAAGTGGCTTGCATATTTTGGCAAATAAAGTCATTCTTCATAAGTGTCTGTAAAATATGTACATATGGTAAATATGCAATGTTTGCAAAAATTTGTGAATATGAAAATTATAATTTTTTAATTTGATTTATAATTCGTGTTTTATTAACAGGGCAACTGTAATTTACTTATTTGATGTGGAAAACCTGTATAAATACCAAACAGATAAGCTTAAAAACCACCGTTAGCGTCCTATAACCTTGCCAAGGCAACATGATTTTCAGTTAATAACTTTGGTTATTTCTTTTTATTGTTATTTTCTTGCTCGATAGGCATATATTTTTAAAATAAGTAGCTTTAGATAAGTTAAAGGCATTTCCAAACAGGAATGCTGGGCCCACCAAAACCACTGTTTCACCTGGCAGTAATATTTTTGTGGAAAGTGATAAAAACGACATTATCCAGGTGATTTGAGATTTAATTAATGCCTCCAAATAAACATGTGAACTTTTCATTGAGCGGAATAAATATGACCGGCTATAGCGTAGCAGGTGAGGAAACAGTAATATCAATACCTGAAATGAATTTGTGTTTTGATATTGGCAGGTGCCCTGAACATGCTTTGCTTATGGATAACCTGTTTTTGAGTCATGGCCATATGGACCATGCTGCGGGTTTAAGCTATTATTTTTCGCAAAGGAATTTCCGGGAAATGGTACCGGGTAAAATTTATCTCACAGAAAGATTAGAATCAGAAGTTGAACAATTGCTGGAGATCTGGGGTAGAATTGACGGCCAAAAGCCGCCCGCAGACATTTGTGTTGTAGAGTCTGGTCATGAATATGAAATTAGGAGAGGGTTGATTGCAAAAGTTTTTGAGACAAATCATTGTCGCGAATCTGTAGGTTTTACTATAATTGACCGTCGGCATAAGCTAAAAGATGAATATAAGTCTTTAGAGGGACCAGAAATAGCAAAATTAAGGAAATCAGGAACAGAAGTCACTTACATTCTGGACGTACCATTGGTCACATATCTTGGTGATACCATGGCCGGCAGCTTTGAAGAGCTTGATTATGTTAAGAAAAGTAAAATTCTTCTGGTAGAGTGCACATTTATAGATCCGGATCATGTTGACAGGGCTTATGCCGGTCGGCATTACCATGTTGAACATTTAGCAGAATTGTTAAAAAGTTATGACAATGAACATATTGTTTTGACGCACCTAAGTCGTAGGACAGATATCCGCGAGGCCAAAAAGCGGGTCAAAGCGTTATTTGCTCCAGAGATATATGAAAAAGTTACATTTTTTATGGATAGGAGAAAGAAGCAGTGATAATCAATTAAATAGTTGTAATTAAATTGATTAGCGAGTATTAATATGTTTATTGGTTTTGCTTCTCAAACTAATTTAAAGAGTATATTTTGAAATATATCCCATCAGGGACCAGATACATGATAAGGAGATTATTAAATGAAAAAATTAATGGTGATCTTGGCAGTAGTAATATATTTTTCAGGAACTGTATTGGCAGAGGGTTTTGATCGACCATCAGGATGGGATAGTGTTTGGGAAAATGACCTGCAGTTAACTGTTTTTGCCGGTGAACTTGGCGGCGACATGGTAGCTAAAACTACGAATGCAGACGATGATGAATTAAAAATAAGTAACGATGACAGCCTTATTATGGGTGTTAGATTAGGAAAAGAAGTAGAAAACTGGGGCTGGGAAGTATCGCTAGCAGGTGTCTTTGCAGATGAGGAAGCAAAAACTTTTGATAGTAGCTCTAGCGGCGATGCTTCGATATTACTGGCAGACTTTGATTTGATGTATTATCCTGCCGGAGATGATTTTGCCGGGTCAACATTCCGTCCATTTCTATGTGCCGGTCCTGATATTGCTTATTATATGAGTGATTCTGAGTTTATTGATGATGACTTCATGTTTGGCTATAATCTTGGTATAGGTGCAAAATTTGATTTAGGCGAAGAACTGCCGGATCTGAGAATTGATTACCGCTGGCATTTTCTGGGCAACAGTGATTATGATGACCAGGAAAGAACAGAATTTTCGATAGGTCTTGGATGGACATTTTAAATAGATTGAGCAATTGATGACAATGCTAATTTTGGACTAATTAAAGCCTGATATGAGAAAAAAAATAACAGTAATTGGTGCCGGGAATGTTGGAGCAGCTTGTGCCTGGCGTCTGGCCGAACGCGAGATAGCAGATGTTATCTTACTGGATATTGTTGATGGCCTGGCAGAAGGAAAAGCCTTGGACATGCATGAGGCGACTCCGGTAATTCATCGGGATCTGACGCTGAAAGGAACAAATGACTATTCAGACACATCTGGAAGTGATGTAATAGTAATTACATCCGGCCTGGCTCGGAAACCTGGAATGAGCCGCGATGACCTCCTGATAAGGAATTCAGAAATTGTATATAATGTTACTAAGGCTGCAATTGAACATAGTCCCAATGCTTATATTATTGTAGTAAGTAACCCATTGGATGCGATGACCTGGGCAGCCTGGAAAGCTTCTGGTTTGCCAACAAATAAAGTTATGGGTATGGCCGGAGTTTTAGATACAGCTCGCTATCGCAGCTTTATTTCTGAAGAGTTAAATGTTTCAGTTAAAGACATTCAGGCCATGTTGTTGGGTGGTCATGGAGATGACATGGTACCATTGCCAAGATATACTACAGTTGGCGGGATCCCGATAACAGAGTTGCTTGATAGCTGCAGGATAGAAGCCATTGTCGAGCGAACGCGAAAAGCAGGTATAGAAATCGTAAACCTGCTGAAAACCGGTTCAGCTTATTATGCCCCCGGAGTTGCTGCTGCTGAAATGGCTGAAGCTATTATTCTTGACCAGAAACGTGTTCTTCCCTGTTGTGTATGGGCAGGTTCGGCGTATAACAATCTTGGTGAATTATTTGTTGGTTTACCTGCCGTACTTGGTGCAGGTGGTGTCGAAAAGGTTATCGAGCTTCAACTTGATGATCATGAATTTGCACTGCTGCGTGAATCTGCTGACCATGTTCAAGATCTTTTAGCAAAAGTGGAATCGGAACTGCTAGAATAAAAAAAAATGAAAGTTGCGCTAATACAAATTAACCCGATCATAGGTGATATCAAGGGAAACAGTCTTAAGATAATAGACCGTATAAACCAGGCTCGTCAGTTGGGAGTTGATCTTGCAATATTCAGCGAGCTCACAATTACCGGATACCCGCCTAGGGATCTTCTTCATAAGCCGAAGTTTATTCAGGATAATTTGTCGGCAGTAGAAAATATTGCTTCCCACTGTCATGATATTGCTGTATTGGTCGGTTATGTCAGTATACATACCGGCGAAACAGGTAAGGAGCTTCATAACTCAGCAGGTCTTCTAATGGGTGGCAAATTGTGTCAGACCTATTTTAAGCGATTATTGCCTACATATGATGTTTTTGACGAAGCCAGATATTTCCATGCCGGACGGGAATGCCAGATACTAGAGTTTGGCGGCCAAAAGCTTGGCCTGACAATATGTGAAGATATATGGCGCACTTCTGAGTATAGTGATAAGCATTTATATAATTGTGATCCTTTTTCGGATCTGGCCAAAGCCGGCGCAGATATGATAATTAATATGTCGTCTTCACCTTATGTAAACGGCAAGCATCAGTTTCGGCGGAAATTGTTTGGTAGTCAATGTCAGAAATATGGTTTGCCATTGTTTTACGTTAACCAGGTTGGCGGTAATGATGAGCTGATTTTTGACGGGGCGAGTTGTGTTTTTGATAAAAACGGGCAATTGATTTCCCAGGCCCTCAGTTTTGAAGAAGATATACTTATTATTGATACAGATAATACTTTGAATGCGAGAGTTGAAAAAGTTCCGGAAGGAATAGAATCAGTTCACGAAGCTCTTGTGTTAGGCTTGCGAGACTATGTAAATAAATGTCGGTTTGAGTCAGTGGTGCTGGGTTTATCAGGCGGAATCGATTCTGCCGTTACAGCTGCTTTGGCGGTTGAAGCTCTGGGTAAATCAAGAGTATTTGGTGTCGCTCTTCCGAGCAGATTTTCCAGTGACCATAGTTTGAAAGACGCTGAACAGTTGGCAGGAAATCTTGGTATTGATTTTCAGGTTATTCCCATTGAACCAGCTCATAAGGCCATGGAAGAGACCATGAATGTCGCTTTTGTCGGCACCTCAAGTGGTATAGCTGAGGAAAATATCCAGGCGAGGATTCGTGGTAATATCCTTATGGCATTAAGTAATAAGTTTGGCCATCTTTTAATTACTACGGGCAATAAAAGCGAACTGGCAGTTGGATATTGTACAATGTATGGAGATATGTGCGGTGGGCTTGCGGTAATAAGCGATGTTCCTAAAATGATGGTTTACGAACTTGCAAATTATATTAATCGTGAAAAAGAATTAATACCCGAGTCAACAATCACAAAGCCACCAAGTGCAGAGCTTAGGCCGGACCAGACTGACCAGGACAGCTTACCGGAATATGTTGACCTTGATACAATACTTCATCATTATGTTGAAAAAGAGTTGTCGGTGAATGAGATTGTAAAGCATGGTTATAATAAAGAAATAGTTGAAAAGGTTATCAGTCTTGTTGACCGAAATGAATATAAGCGTAAGCAGGCAGCGCCTGGTCTGAAAGTTACCAGTAGAGCTTTTGGTACCGGTAGAAGAATGCCGATAGCCCAGGGTTATCAACCTTAATTAAAACTGGGCATTGATAATTATTTCGAATGGAGAAGGTATTTATGAAAAAGTTAGCGATAATATTATTAAGTATGATCCTGGTAGCCGGTTGTTCCAATCAGAAGTTGATCGACTGTAATGTTGAGAGACAGGAGTTAAGAATAGAAAATGATGTTTTGAGTCAGAAAGTGGTTGATACTGCTAATGAAGCTGCGGTGCAAAAAGCTGAATTAAGCCAAAAAATTAAGAAAGCTGAAACACAGTTAGCCAGCCAGAAAACGGCAATGGCCGATCTTCAAAAGATTGTTGACCAGCAGTTACCGGAATTAAAAAAAGCATACGATAAAATAAAAGAGCAGCTTGAGACAGCAAATGAAGCTGTAAGGCAGGAACTGCATAAGAATGTTGAAAATAAGAATATGATAAAGCAGCTTGAAAAGCAGGTTGAAGAACTTAAGAACACAATTGAAAGTAAAGAAAAACTTCTTAAAGAAGCAAACGATAAACTTGCAACGCTGACAGAAGCGTTAAAGGCTATGGAACAGGAAAAGAAACAAGAACCTGGGTCGACCGAACAACCTCAACCGTAAACAGGATATTATTTCTGGGATATTTTAAGATTCAGTTTAGGAGAAATTATTATGGCTTTGACAACCGGACCAAGCGGGTATGCAATGAAAATGAATTATATTTATATAGTAGTATGCCTGGCGTGTACCTTATGGCTGTTATATGACGGCTACTATAAAGAAGAATTTATCAAAGAGAATACTCGAGAGGACGGTACACCAAATATCACCTTACAGATTAATAAGACATGGGGGCCAATTAGCTGTGTTGCTGGTGCGATATGGTTTGGGTATGCAGCGTTTGCTTTATCACGCAGGAAGCTGACTGTTGACGAAAATGGTCTTTCTTTTGAAGATGGAACTGTAATACCGCTTGACAGTCTGACTAAAATTGATAAAAGTAAATTGAAATCCAGCGGTAAGCTACTTATTGATTTTGAGGCAAATGGAGAAACCAAAACTCTTAAGCTCAAAGATTCTGTTTACGATGATGTCGATGGAGTTTTAGATGAGATTCTAAATCTTACAGGCAAAAATGAAAAAAAAGACCTGTCTGAAAATGCCGCTTCTTCAGAAAATACAGAAGATGATATTCAGAATGGTCAATAGCAGTATGGATTAGATAGAACTAGTTTAGAATAGCCTGTATTTTTTGCAGGCTTTTTTCATTATAGAATCATATGTCATTAACGAAAGATACAGCTATACAATATCTCAAGGGGGTAGGTCCTCACCGGGCGGAATATTTTATGAAGCTCGGTATAAGTACAGTTGCTGATTTACTGGATCATTTCCCCAGAGGTTATGATTTTCAGCCGCCGATTATGCGAACGGGCGAGTTATATAAAGATGCCAGTGTTACAGTTGTTGGTGAGGTACTGAATCTGCAATTTAATCGGAGAAGCCGTCCTCCCAGGTTGGACATGGAGATAGAAGATGCTGATGGTCACTTTAAACTTACCTGGTTTAATGCCGGGTATATTCGAGAAAAGATTTTTCCAGGTGATATAATCGCAGCATGGGGAAAAATAGCGGAATATAAGAAAAAACTTCAGCTGGTTAATCCATTGTGGCAAAAAGTTGATGATGTTGATGAGTATCTTGCCGCTGATGGCATTGTTCGCAGCAGATATCCGGCAACCGCGGAGTTGAGCAGTGCTGATATACTGCGAATTATTCGCAGTTCATTTGATGATCTTATTGAACTGGTCGAAGAATATTATCCTGAGGAATACCTGGCTCAGCGAAAATTGCCGTCTCGTAAAGAAGCTTACCAATGGATACATTTTCCAGAAGATGAGGATTGCAGTAAACAGGCCAGACGTTCCCTGGCTTACGATGAGCTGCTGCAGATGCAGCTGGCGGTTGCTTTGCGAAAATCGAAAAATCGTCATACACTTCCGGCATGGCCGCTGCCGAATACAGAAGAAATTGATAAAAGGATACGCAGGCTTTTCCCGTTTGACTTTACTGAAGCCCAGGATAAGGTTGTATCTGATATTGTTTCTGATATGTCTCGCGGTGAACCGATGAATCGTTTGCTCCAGGGAGATGTTGGCTCTGGTAAAACGGTAGTTGCACTTTACGCAGCATTGTTGACGATTGCCAATCGTAAGCAGGCAGCTATAATGGCGCCGACTGAAATACTGGCTGAACAGCATTATAATGAGCTGATAAAACACCTTAGCCAAAGTCAGGTTAATATAGCATTGTTGAAAGGCGGGATAACAGGTAACGAAAGAAAAGAGTTTCTGGCTGAGATCAGTTCCGGTAAAATAGACATTGTAGTAGGTACCCAGGCTTTGCTCCAGAAAGATGTTGCTTTTAACGAGTTGGGTTTGGTGGTGGTAGATGAGCAGCATAAATTTGGTGTTCGGCAGCGTGAAACATTTCGATCAAAAGGCATAGCCCCTCATTATCTGGTTATGACTGCTACGCCGATACCTCGCACTTTAGCTATGACAGTTTTTGGCGATCTGGATGTTTCGGTAATAGATAAACTGCCACCCGGACGAAAACCGGTTACAACCAGATGGGTGCGGGATGAAAAACTGCAGGAGGCCTATCGCGGCATACGCAGGCTGGTGCAGCAGGGCCGGCAGGCATATTTTGTGTATCCGAGAATCGAGCAGGAACAGGTAGAGGAAGCCGACCCTTTTCTTGATCCTGTTCAACAGTTAAAAGCTGCTGTTGATGAACATAAGTATTTGCAGACCAGGATTTTTCCTGACCTCAAAGTAGGATTATTGCACGGGCAGATGCCGACTGACGAAAAAAAACAGGTTATGGCTCAGTTTTCTTCCGGGCAGATAGATATCCTGGTATCAACGATAGTTATTGAAGTTGGTGTCAATGTTCCGAACGCTACCGTAATGGTGATCGAACATGCTGACCGATATGGTCTGGCACAGCTTCATCAGCTTCGCGGCCGTATCGGAAGAGGCGATGAACAGTCTTACTGTTTGTTATTTGGCAATCCGCGCAGTGAAGATTCCCGCCGCAGATTGGAAATCATGACAGAAACCAATGATGGATTCAAAATCGCAGAAGCTGATCTTAGTATCCGCGGTCCGGGCCAATTTTTTGGCACCAGTCAACATGGTTTGCCCGGTCTCAAGATTGCTGATCTGACTAAGGATTTTGATCTGCTAAGAATGGCTCGTCGAGACGCAGAGTCTATTATTGCAGACGATCCTGATCTGTCTGATAGTAAATTCGCAGCGCTGAAAAGGGATATGTTTGCTCGTTACAGCCAGTGTCTGGGTCTGATTGATGTCAGTTGAGGCCGACCCTTTTATATTGTGTAAGTCAAAACCAATCGCCTTTCAGTCACTGCGAATAGAGCACTTTAATATTTTCTGTTCCGATTTATGCCTCTGTGAGGACGAGGCTGATGAAGAAGAAAACACAGGAATATTGATATATTATGAGTATTTCTGATGAAGTCAGCTGAAGCCGCAACAGGCAAAAAGCGAACACGAAAAATTAAATTGCTCTAATATTCAATTGTAGTAATTAAATGCTGTCAAATATAATCTCCTTGGTTGCATTTATGCATTTTGTACCAATGAAAATTTATTCTTTTTTATTTCCGAATCGGGATATGCCGGAACTCCACTGGGGGTGCTAATGAAAAACAGTTGAGGCCTCAGCATCCACAGTAGAGAAGCCGGCTATATCCTAATTTCGGTTGTTGTTTGTAATAATACCCAAACTCATTAAATTGATTCTAATAGTTTCAAGACATTATTGTGTTGCATGTTAATAACCTGTTGTATAAATATTCCACTTTGTTTTAATATCTGGTTTCTGGTTAGTTCAGATATCTCCTTGGCAAAGTCAGCGTCAAATATTGCAGATTCTGCACTGACCAGGTTTTCAAGTTTATTTCGTTGTGATCGAATGGTAGTTTCCAGTGTATATTTCTTGAATGTCCCCAACCTGCCGCGTAAGTTGTTTATCTGTTTGGCAGCAGTATCAACAATATTGGTTGCAGTATTAAATTTACCTTCTTTCATTGAACTTGAATTACCGGAAAGCAGATCGTTTAGTGTTCCATACTCGCTATTACCTAAATTTGTTGTACTGATTTCCGGTATGCCACAAATACTGTCAATTGAATTTGGTACACTGGAGTCAATGTTGAATTCCATTCCTCCGGAACCGGTCAGGTTGGACCCGTTAAGTGAGGCACTTGCTCGTGTAGCCGCATAGAACTGTTGAGTTTCACCGGCGCCGTCGGCTATAATTCCATCAAAGCCGGAAAGAGTAATTTCTGCGATATCAAACATTTCACTACCGCTGGTAATATAATCAGCTCCGCTATAGCCGATAGCATATCCGGTACCCGCAGCAGAATAAGATTGGGCTGTTATCGTATCTGAAAAACTGTCAGTAGCGTTAGCAAATACAAAGTTAGCACCACTGCCGTCGGTAGATGTTAGAGTTAACGTTCCGGATCCGCTGCTAGCCGTAACACCGGTTGACCCGGTATGATTATTTATTTCTGCAGCCAATGCAGCTTCTGTCCAGGTTCCACTTGAAAGATTAATAGTAACAGAACCGTTTATGCCGCGTACATTCAGTTCACCATCGCTGTCAGCTAATACACCGATGTAATCGCTAACGGAATTCCAGGCATAGCTTGCAGCAGAACCGTTAGCAAAACTACCGTTATCTAAATATGTTGCGAATTTGCTGACCGAAATATTAGCCGATCCGTTCTGGTCTGCTGAATAAATTATCATATCTGAACCGTCTACCCGTGCCATAACACCGGTTATTGCAGCATCATTATTGATCATTGTTGCCAGTTCATTTGCGTTTGTGTATCCGGCAAAATAGCTATGTTGTCCATCATTACCGGTAATTGTAATACCTGCGTCACCGACAGGTGCACCGCTGAAGAAATATGCATCCGGGGTCCAGGTTATTTCTGCCGGTTCAATACCGGTTACGGAAACAAATGCATCTGAGCCGAAGTTGGTGGAACTGAATACCAGATTTCCACCGGAGATTCCTGCAGAAACACCGGTGGTTTCCTTAACTCCGTTAATTCCATTTACAATGTTGGCCATTCCTGCGAGCCCGCCACTAAAGTCAACTGATGCTGTTCCTTTGTGTCCGGTAATTGTTAACGCAGCATTATCGCCATTGTTTGAAGTGTTAATAAAATCAGCCGTACTGCTCCAGGTATAATGTGCCTGAACGCCGCTCACCAGGAAGTTAACGTCCAGATCGTAGTTGCCCAGGTTCATGCCATTATAACCATTGTTGATCTTAATTCCTGTGATACTGAAAGCTGATGTGAATGTTGCACTTAATGCATCTGTTACATCGGTTGCGGCGAAATGAAGTTGTCCTGAAACGCTGTAATCCTGATCGCCGTTAAGTAATTTGATACCGTTATATTCTGTGGATAAACCGATGCGATTAATTGTTTGCAGGTACGAATCTATTTGCATCTGGTTAGCTTCCAGTTGTTCATCGCTTATAGACCCGCTGCTGGCACTTTCTAAGATTAGCTGCTTGATATCAATCAGCATGTCAGAAATTTCAGCTAATGCAGCTTCTGCAGTGCTTATCATATTACTGGCACGCTCGGCATTTTCGATTGATTGTTTGGTGCCGGCTATTTCGGATTTTAAGCTCTCTGAAGCGATCAGTCCGGCAGGATCATCACTTGCGCTGTTTATGCGCAAACCTGTAGATAGACGTTCCAGCGTCTTCTGCAGGTTGTTGTCTACTTTGGCCGCATTGTTATTTGCGATCAAAGCATTAATATTTGTGTTGATCCTTGTCACTTATTCTTTTCGCCTATATTTGCTATAAATTGTATTCTCTTTTGACTTTTGCCTTCCTTATTTTAACCAGTTTTCTGCAAGTACACTTAAGTCGCGTAAATCTATAATTCCATCTTTCGGTTCAGCTAAATCATATTTGTCTGACCAGTATAAACTTTCCTTTGTAATCATCCATTTTTCAAGCATCTTAACCAGGTCATCTTTGTCGATTACATTATTGCGATCGAAGTCCCCCGGTTTCAGATAGATAATCGGGGCGAAATCTGTTGTGTGGTCAACATTGACCCAGGCAAATCCTTTCTGTTCGCTGCTGTTCCAGTACACCCCGTAATCTCCTAGCGGTCTGCTGCGTAAGGTGGATATGGTTGGTTTTGTTAACTGTTCAATCCATTGTGACCCAGTTCCCGCATTTACCCAACTGCTTGAACTTGTGTTGTAATACGAAAGCACAATTGAACTCCAGCTGGTTCCGGCTAAATCATCAGTTGTAAATGGAATCGCAAGGGTCATTACATAGTCACCGTCAGCCAGGTCCGTTTCGACAACCAGGGTTGCTCCAACTACCTTATAAGAAGATTGTGTCGGATTTATATTTTCATTTATCTGGGTTACTTCGATATTATTACCATCTCCGCCTGCAGTATTATTTAATGTTACGAATGTTTCTTCTGTAAGAGTTCCGGTTCCTTCACCGGTTGGGGTTAGTGTTACAACTTCACCACTATTTACACTGGTTGTGGCAAATAAACATTCATCGCTACCGATATCTATAGTGCCTTTATAAATGCGTGTGTCACCATCTCTATCCAGCCCGGTGGCGTCAATGTTGTTTCCATGGTTAATACATGGTGATGACGGTTTAATATGCAGGTCACCATAGTTATCATCTCCATCGCCCCAGGTACCGTTTCCAGAATCAGGATTACTCAAAAATAATGGATCTGACGCCCCAGTCCCCTGGATGTGACATGAGTTTATTGTAACTGTGCTGCTTCCATCTGTAGTATATTGTCCGGTCAGGGTTTGACCGTTAAATGATAAGTTGAAGTAAAGTAGAGAATTTGTAAGGTATAATGGACTGTTTTTGGCTGCTTCTATTCCGCCGGATAGATATGACTGGTTTCCTGCCAGGGTGCAGTTACTTAATGAGACCATGCTGTTGAGTTGTGCGTGTATTGCACCTCCTCCCCAGGGTGAAAAATTACCGGAAAATGTGCAGTTATTAGCATGTAATTGAGAACCGGCAGCTAAATATATTGCCCCGCCTTTTTCCGTTGCGGTATTACCGCAGAATAATGTATTGGTCAAAGTCAGGTTAGATTCCAGGCAGGTTATTGCCCCGCCGTTAGATGCTGTGTTTTGATAAAATGTACAGAATGAAATACCGGGCCCGCTGGCATTTTCCAGGTATAATCCCGCTCCGGTATTGCCGCTGCCGCTTTTTATTGTAAAGCCATTAATGTTTACAGTAGCATTTATATCTGAGCCATCAATTATATGTCCGGTACCACCATCACCGGTAATAATAGAAGGATTGTTTATGAAATCTCTTTCATTTATGTCAAAAGTCATAGGATCTTCTGTTCCGCTGAAGCTTCCTGTTATTGTCGCATTATTACTTAATGTAATAGGGCCGCTATAACTTCCACTTTCAACCCAGACCTCGTTAAACTCATCGTCCGGGTCGGATGTGACAAAGTCTATCATTGACTGCAGGCTGCCGGAAGCGTTTGACCATGAACTTCCGATACCGCTTGCACCGGCAGAAACAAATTTGATACTATAGCCGCTATTGAACATTATACTGTGACTGGCTGAGCGGGTACTGCTGTTAAGTGTAAAGGTAGTTGAAGACTCTCCGGCATCCGGATTGGCGGTCTTTTCAAAATATCTCCTTCTGGCAGTAGGCTTTATTGTATAAGTATCATTGCCTAACAGAGCTGTTGACCAGTAGCCCATATTGTTTGTTGTAACTGTCTGGCTGCTGTTGGTTCCCGTTACCGTAACAGTAACGCCGCTTAAACCTGTGCCGTAAGGGTCACTTGCATTAGTGAAAATATAACCGCCGAGAGATTGTTCCGTTATGGTTATGTTTGAACTATAGCTGCTTGTTAGTAGTGGATAGGAATTTGATATAACCTTTACCTGGTAAACTCCGGGTGAAATACTGCCGGGCAGGGTAAAGATTAATTCCTCTGCGGCATTTGAAGCGTTTCCGCTGATTGTTGTTATCAGATTGCCGTTCTGGTAGAGATTGATTGTTAGGCTTGTACCAGCTGCTCCTTGTGATATCCAGCCAACTCTATGTTGTGCTCCTGCCTGCCAGTAAATATCTTCGACAGGTTCAGACAGTTGAATCTTGGTTGGCCCCAGTACGAAAGTTTCAGTATCATTTACTGCCGGGTGATCCTGCGATATTACCTTTATAGTATATGTACCTGTTGTCCAGGTAAGGTCAGTAGAATATGTATAACTGTTGGAACTGACTGTTTGCTGATCTATCAGAGTTGCTCCGAGGTATAGTTCAAAAGTTATATTTGTTCCTACATTACCCACTTTATTCCATGTTACTGTCTGACTGTCAAGTTGGTCTATATCTGGAGCACTGGTGATGGTTATTGTTGTTGGGTTGACAATGAAGTATCCGGTAGTATTGTCATAGCATTCACTGTGCAGTTCAGATTCAATCCTGGCATAATAATTACTGGCCGATGTCCAGCTAAGATCTGAATTGAAAGTATAGCTGCCGGAAGCGGTACTGATACCATTAGCTGTTGCTATTGTCTCGCCACTGGCTCGCAATATTTTAATTGTAACGGTTGTGCCTACACTGCCGGTAGATGTCCATGTTATAGTCTGGTTGTCAAATTGGGTAATATCAAATGTATTTCCTGTTGTGATAGATGTTTCATTAATAGCAAATTGCAGTGGAGCATCAAAATATATAACCGTAGGCCTCAGGGACGAAGCCGCTCGAATATAATACCCTGTCCCCGGCGTTATACTTAGCGGAATCTTCCAGCTATATATTCCGTCATTACCTGTTCCATTAATAATATTGGCCACAAGCACTCCGCTTTTATATAATTTTAAATCAATGTTGCCAATTGTTCCCGTTGAATTCCAATTGATTGTGATTGTATCAAGCTGGTTAGCTGAACCATTGTCAACAGATGTTGATGTTGCAAGCATCGCTGTTTGTGATATAGTGAATGTCTTGGTCGATGATCTTGCCGGGTGGTCGCTAAGTGTTATTCTGGCAGTATAGGTGCCGACAGGCCAGGTTGCAGAATTGTCGGTAGTTATCGAAGCGGTGGTTGCTGCTGACGATATTGTTTGGCTGTTAACTACAGTACTGTCAGAGTTTCTTACTATTTCAATACCGACATTACTGCCGTAACTTCCCAGGTATGACCAGTTCAGTGATATATTATCAAATTGATTAATGTTTGATGGCTGATTAAGGCTTATATTTGTTTCTGAAATAGTAAAAGTTTTTGTGCTGGTTCGTACTGTATGGTCAGTTAATGTTACAATTGCTGTGTATGTTCCGGTTGCCCAGGCATGGTCTGTAGATGTAGTCCATGAATTTGTTCCAGCTGCGATCTGGTCTGATGTGATTGTTGACGCTCCAAGTTTAATTACAATATCTACAGTTGTACCTGGCGAACCAGATTCAGACCAGCTCAATGATACGTTGTCATACTGGTTAATATTAGCAGGTGTGTTCAATGCAATGTTTGTTTCAGTCAGGGCAAAAGTTGTGCTATCTGCTACAGAAGTATGGTCGGTAAGTTTTATCTCAACGGTATATGTCCCGGCAGGCCAGTTTTCATCGGTCACAAAACAGGTTGTTAAAGTACCGGTAGAAACAGTGTTGCTTTGACTATAGCCGCCATTTGATACTGTTACTATTGTGTTGGCACCTGTTGTTCCGCTTTCTGTCCAGTTGACAGTCAATGTGTCGTACTGGTTTATGCCTGTAATTGCAGCCACATTAACTTCTGTAGGATTTATTGTTACTGAACTGCTTGTTGATGCCAGGGGGTATGTAATTGACTCAACTGTTATCGTAACACTTCCTGTTGCCCAGTTATCGTCGGTTGTAAAACTTGCGGAAAGAGTTCCTGCAGCAACTGTGGTTGACTGGCTGAAGCCTCCCTGGCTGGCTGTAACTTTAACTGTTGTTCCAAGGGTTCCTGTCTCTGTCCAGTTGACCGTTAATGTGTCAAACTGGTTTATTGATGAAGCTGCTATGTTTTCAATTGCGCTTTTGCTTAATGTACACGTGTTACTATCGGTTAAAACTCCATAGTCATCGGAAGTAACAGTTATAGTATATGTTCCAACCGGCCAGGTATTGTCAGTTGCTAATGTTGCTGAATTAGTTCCCGCTGCAACTGTTGTTGAATCACTGAAACCACCATTGGCAGCGGTAACAGTAATTGTAGATCCAATATTTCCTGTTTCAGTCCATGTAACAGCCAGGTTGTCAAATTGGTTTATATTCCCGGCTGCCACAGAGCTTATCGCACTAGCACTTATTGTACATGTGTTATTGTCTGTTAATACGCCGTAGTTATCTGAAGTAACAGTTACAGCATATGTACCGGTTGGCCAGGTATTGTCAGTAGTAAAACTTGTTGTCCCTGTTCCAGCTGCCACAGTTGTCGAGTCGCTGAACCCGCCATTAACTGCGGTAACAGTAATTGTAGATCCGACATTTCCAGTTTCAGTCCAGGTAACAGCCAGGTTATCGAATTGGTCAATATCGGCAGCTGATACTGCGCTAATTATGCTGGCAGTTAATGTACATGTATCGCTGTCTGTTAAGACTCCGTAGGTGTCGGACGTTACTGTTGCGGTGTATATACCGGTCGGCCAGGTGTTGTCAGTTGCAAAGTTTGCAGAACCGGTTCCAGCGGCAACTGTCGTTGAATCACTGAACCCGCCATTAACCACAGTAATTGTTACCGTACCACCAATTGTTCCTGACTCATTCCATGTAACTGTCATTGCGTCAAACTGATTAAGGTTTCCAACTGATACAGAATTAACAGAGCTTAAAGAGATTGTGCAAGTAATATTATCACTGATTGCTCCATATGTATCCGAAGTAACAGTTACAGTATATGTTCCAGCCGGCCAGGTGTTGTCGGTAGTAAGACTTGCTGTGCCGATTCCCGCTGCAACTGTTGTTGAATCACTAAAACCACCATTGACTGCTGTGACAGTAACATTTGTTCCTATAGTTCCGGTTTCATTCCAAGTTACAGCCAGGTTGTCAAATTGATTAATATTCCCGGCTGCCACAGAACTTATCGCACTTGTACTTATTGTACATGTGTCATTGTCAGTTAGTACTCCGTAGTCGTCCGAAGTTACAGTTACAGTATATGTTCCGGCTGGCCAGGTATTGTCAGTAGTAAAGCTAGTTGTGCCTGTTCCCGCTGCAACAGTTGTTGAATCACTAAACCCACCATTGACTGCCGTGACAGTAACATTTGTTCCAATAGTTCCGGTTTCATTCCAGGTAACAGTAATAGTATCAAACTGGTTCCCGCTTGTCGCCGCCACAGAACTTATCGCACTTGTACTTATTGTACATGTGTCATTGTCAGTTAGTACTCCGTAGTCGTCCGATGTGACAGTGATAGTATATGCTCCAGCCGGCCAGGTATTGTCGGTAGTAAAACTTGCTGTGCCGGTTCCGACTGCAACAGTTGTTGAGTCACTAAACCCACCATTGACCGCTGTGACAGTAACATTTGTTCCTATAGTTCCGGTTTCAGTCCAGGTAACAGTAATAGTATCAAACTGGTTCTCGCTTGTCGCCGCTACAGAACTTATAGCACTTGCACTTATTGTACATGTATCATTGTCAGTTAGTACTCCGTAGTCGTCCGAAGTGACAGTGATAGTGTATGTTCCAGCAGGCCAGGTATTGTCGGTAGTAAAACTTGCTGTGCCGGTTCCGGCTGCAACAGTTGTTGAGTCACTAAACCCACCATTGACTGCCGTGACGGTAATTGTAGATCCGACATTTCCTGTCTCATTCCAGGTAACAGTAATAGTATCAAACTGGTTTCCGCTTGTCGCCGCCACAGAACTTATAGCACTTGTACTTATTGTACATGTGTCATTGTCAGTTAGTATTCCGTAGTCGTCCGAAGTGACAGTGATAGTGTATGTTCCAGCCGTCCAGGTATTGTCGGTAGTAAAACTTGCTGTGCCGGTTCCGACTGCAACAGTTGTTGAGTCACTAAAACCACCATTGACCGCTGTGACAGTAACATTTGTTCCTATAGTTCCGGTTTCATTCCAGGTAACAGTAATAGTATCAAACTGGTTCTCGCTTGTCGCCGCTACAGAACTTATAGCACTTGTACTTATTGTACATGTGTCATTGTCAGTTAGTACTCCGTAGTCGTTCGAAGTTACAGTTACAGTATATGTTCCGGCTGGCCAGGTATTGTCAGTAGTAAAGCTAGTTGTGCCTGTTCCCGCTGCAACAGTTGTTGAATCACTAAACCCACCATTGACTGCCGTGACAGTAACATTTGTTCCTATAGTTCCGGTTTCATTCCAGGTAACAGTAATAGTATCAAACTGGTTCCCGCTTGTCGCCGCCACAGAACTTATCGCACTTGTACTTATTGTACATGTGTCATTGTCAGTTAGTATTCCGTAGTCGTCCGAAGTTACAGTTACAGTATATGTTCCGGCTGGCCAGGTATTGTCAGTAATAAAACTTGCAGAACCGGTTCCCGCTGCAACAGTTGTTGAGTCACTAAAACCACCATTGATTGCTGTGACAGTAACATTTGTTCCTATAGTTCCGGTTTCATTCCAGGTAACAGTAATAGTATCAAACTGGTTCCCGCTTGTCGCCGCCACAGAACTTATACTACTTGCACTTATATTTGCTGTGACAGAATCACTTATAGTTGGCAGGTCATTTGATGTGACAGTAATAGTATATGTTCCCGGACTCCAGTTAACGCTCGTGTCTGTTGAAAAATTGTAACTGGTTGAACCGCCAGTTACATTGGCAGATTCACCATTTTCGGAAATTGTGATAGTAACATTATTACTTATGACTCCGGTAACAGACCAGCTTACGTTGAGATTGTCCAATTGATTTATATTACTTGTTGAGGCCGTAATAGTAGGTGCTGTTATGTTGAACGACGCGCTGTCACCAAAAATCATGCCATTTGAATCTGAAATCACCCTGATACTATAGTTTGAACCTGAGGCTTGAGATATATTCCAATTCCAGTTATTGGACCCTACAGTGTTACCTACCCCGCTTGCCAGAGTTGTCACATCACTGCCGCCTTGACGGAGAATTATTGATACAGCAGCACCGTCACCGACATCATCGCTATCCCATTGAATTGAAAACGAATCGAATTGATCAAGATCGCCCCCGGAAGGTGCTGTCACTGAAATTGCACCAAGGGTGATTTGACATAGTATCATCGCTATGACAAAAACTATTTCCGATTTTATCATTTATGAGGCCTCAACTGGTTGTAATGTTTGTAACTTATTTATAAATAAAGTATTTACAAGCTTTTTATCAATATAGGCTTTTTTAACTATTAAATTAACTATTCCTAACTAGTTATTAATTAGGATTATTCCACTAGAAGTAAGTGGTGTTAATGTACTGCTATTAAATAAGTTAAGTAATATAAAACTAATGGCGTATAAAAAATATTTTTCTTTTATGAATTATAACAATATTATGGGACTTAAGACAGTCCTTATAATAAGTCATAATAAATGAGCCATTACAGTCGTAATAATACTCATAACTGTTTCTATTCTCATAATAACATTGAAAAGTAACAAATTATGTGGACGATATAGCCCTAAATGGTAAAGCCAGACAAGGGCATGCCAAATATTATTTTATAGATGGAAAATATATTTTACATTTTAATAGGCTTAATGGCTGGAGCACTTGGAGGCTTGCTTGGTATTGGTGGGGCCATTATTGTTATCCCCTCGCTAATACTTATTACAAGTTTTAATCATACTTATGATGGACGTACCCAGCATTTGATCCAGGCGGTTGGAATGATTTGCAATTTCTGCGTATCACTTCCCTCGGCATTCAGCCATTGGCAATCTGGTGCAGTCATCAAGCAACTTGTCAAAAGAATGGTGCCTGCCGCGTTTATTGGGGTTGTTGCAGGCGTATATATTAGCAATCAGAAACTATTTGCTGAGCATAACGGCAAGTATTTGTCGATAATGCTTGGCGTTTTTTTGTTTTATGTTGCTTGTTTTAATGTTTCCAGAATAATGAAAAAGAAATCTCAATTAGGCAGTGAAGATAATGAGGGCAAATATAATAACAAAATTGGTATTATAATCTTAGGTTGGATTGTCGGGCTTTTTTCAGGGCTGCTCGGAATTGGTGGAGGGTCAATTTGTGTCCCATTCCAACAGGTATTTTTTAAAGTACCACTAAAAAGCGCTATTGCTAATTCTGCTTGTACTATCCTTGGAATTGTATTTGTCGGAGCAATATATAAAAATGCCACTCTTCCACTTCATGGCTTTGAAGTATCTCAATCGCTCAAAATATCTGCTTGTATTGTTCCTTCAGCGATGATTTCTAGCTATTATGGCAGTAAGTTGACCCATATATTTAAATCTGATATACTGCGATTGATATATATTGTATTTATGTTTTCTGTATCAATTATAATTATTTACAAAGCAGCCAGATTATAGAATTGCATATTATTCTTTTAATATAAGTTTACTTTCGCGCTTTTCAAGTTGCAATAAACGCCTAAAAGGGCCTTCCTGTTGCAGTTTGAATTAAATATACTTTCGAGATTTAGCCTCGAAAATGATAAAAAAAACAATTTTCATTCACAAGGCCCTGTTCTGACCTTTGCGGATAACGTTGAACAGTCAAAAGAACGAAAGCGTACTATAGATTCAATTGATTCTATGGCATCTTTGACTGTTAATATATTTTCGCTGATATCATCTGGCACATTTATTCTGAATTCTTCTTCGACGTTCATAATAAATTCCACTACTTCCAGACTGTCAAAATTAAGGTCTGTGCTAAAATGAGAATTAAGCGATATTTCTTCTGCATCAACATTGTGATTATTTACAATTAAGTTAATGACTTTCTGTTTTATATTAGTGTTTGTTGTTTCCGACATTTTAATTTACCTTTTATTATAATTGTTAATAGCGTTTACCAGCTTACGTATTGTTTTGAAATCAGCTGTTGTATGTCCTTTTTCAATTCTATTAAGTGTTTCAACACGTACTTCAGCAAGCTGAGCTAAAGCTTTTTGACTAATTCCTGCATCCTGACGACGTTGGAGTAATCTATTTGCCAGGCGTTGATCGCTGATATTAATTGCATCTAATATATCTGTTTTGCTGTTTGCATCTTTTGAGTTTGTTAATGCAATAAATTCTTCTTCTTCAACAATTACATACCATGTGCCGCCTAATAATACTCTTTGATAAGCTGTTTTTATTTTTTTCATATTGATATTTAAGCAAATATTGACTTCTAAGTCAATATTAATTCTGTAAAAAAAACCTTGTCATTCAGGAGGCAAAATGACAAGGTTTTGACGAACTTTCGTCCGCTATTTTGGGCTATACGGCCCTTGGCGTTCCAGGATCAAAAATACAAAAGCCTTTCAACGAATCATATGCACAATTTTTTAAACACCCTTGCAGTATTATGCATGATTAATTCTGCGTCAAAGGGATATAGGGGCCCCAGCCATCAGGAGGCAAACACAGGGCTGGAGCCCCAATCCAGGGCAGAATATTATAAAAGTCAGATGTCGCAGAATTATAATCCTGTCATAATAATTTCCGCGCTATCTGACTATCCGGTAATAACTCGCGGCAATTGCAGTGCGAATATAATCGCACTCGCTCCAGACGCGGAAGTTTCACCGGTTTAATTTTTATAAGTCCTTTGGGAAAATCTGGATATGCTCTTGAATAGCTTTTAGATTGTATATGTTACGTTACTATTTCAAAGTAATATTTAAATAGAATGATGTCAAATTAGATAAAGAATAAATCTGTTTTTTGATATAAGTCTTTATTTACTGATATAGTGGTACTGCCATTTAAGGGTAACATGTATTTTGGGTGTTTCTAACAGATTTAACAGTGGTTGTCAGCCATCGAGGGCCTACCAATATTCTTGTCCAATAATCTCATTTTTATTAATACTGATAATGGTTTTATTATGGGACCTAATTTTTATAAATCTTTTATATAAAAGGGTTAAAGTAGAATCATATCATAGTCGATATTAAATCTGCAGAAACGAGGTAAGTTATTTATCTTAGCAGAATAAACAATCTATTAACCCCTCTTTGAGAAAGGGAGTACAAAATGACAAAGTTTGAACTGATTGAAGAGATTAGAAACCTGAATTCAACCGCCTCTGTAGATTTTTTGAGTCAGTTTGATGAATATGAGCTTCAGGAATACATAGATCATCTTCGCCAGGTTGATAAAGATCAGCTTACTGCATCAACTGCAGCATCAATCCCATTCAACTAATGATATGTGATGTATTGACGCGATTTATTTAAGCTTAGCATATAAGATTGTGTCTCTGAACAAGTAGTAAATTAAACAGCTCATCGCAAAACCGTGATGAGCTTTTTTTATGATGCTGTAATTTATTGCTGGATTTATTTGGTAATTTAGGCATTAATATACATAAAGATAATAACGCTGTTGCTTAATATATAATATATAAGGTATTTAGAATGACAACCCAAGATTGGTCAGACAAGATAATAGTAGTTGATTTGCAGGATGATCCGGAACTTACCGATCAGCTTACCGAGCTTTCTGGTAAGATTGAAAATGATGCGAAAGATGTTATTTTGAATTTTGCTACTGTAAATTTTCTCAATTCATCGAATATATCCAGACTGCTTAAGCTTCGCAAGCAGCTTATCGCCCAGGATAAACGTCTTCGTCTTTGCGGTATTGCAATCCAGGTATGGGGTGTTTTCCTTCTTACCGGGCTGGATTCTTTGTTTGAGGTTAGTGAAGATACTTCTATTGCGCTTGCGTCACTTCAGATTGGAAACTAACTATAACAGGCATAAGTTGTTAGAAAGCCGATTTCCTAGAACTTTCTGGTTGAAAAATTGTCATTACAGAATTCAGACAATTTAAATTCCGCTCATAAAGATCATCCCAGGACTTTTTCTGGCAGTAAGTTTGTATATCCTGTTCTGTCCAGACGAAGCGGTGGGATAAGCATTGGAATTAATCTTAATCCCGATAAAGTGTGTAATTTTGATTGTGTATACTGCCAGGTTAGACGAAAAGCGGAAGATCAGGATATTAGAATTCCAATTGATAATGATACTATCGAACTTATCGCAACTGAGTTAATTAGTATAATAGAAAAAGTTTACAGTGGTGATCTTTTCGATAAACCTCCTTTCGATTCTGTCCCGTCCGAGCTTAGAGAACTTAGAGATATTTCTTTTAGTGGTGATGGCGAGCCTACTTCTTCACCGATTTTTGACCAGGTATGTCTGAAGATAGCTGATATCCGTCGTCAATATGCCCGGGAAGATGTCAAAATCGTATTGATTACCAACTCAACTTTGCTTCATAAACCAAAAGTTCAGGAAGGGCTTGCGGTACTTGATACAAATAATGGCGAAATATGGGCTAAGCTTGATGCCGGAACCGAGCAATATTATCAGAGTGTAAATCGTTCTCAAGTTGAGTTTGAAAAGGTGCTTGATAATATCCTTCGGACAGCCCAGAAAAGGCCGATTAAGATACAATCTTTATTTATGTCAATAATGGGCCAACCTCCTGCTGCTGCTGAAATCGATTCTTACATAAAGTGTTTGAATAATATTACTTCTCAGGGTGGAAAAATTATTTCCGTTCAAATTCATACAGTAGCGCGGCAGCCGGCAGAATCGTTTGTAGGATCTCTGACAGATCAGCAGATAGATGAAATTGCTGCCAGAGTGCACAATCAAACCTCTCTCAAAGTTGAAAAATATTACGGTTCGAAATTATAATCTGCGTAAAATACCATTTCTTTATTTTTTCTTCCCGGCACAATCAATTTCTCTTGTATAATAGCTAAATGAAAAAATATTTTATATTAAATCTGATATTATTGTGTGCATGCACTCTTGTAGGCAAGCCATATAATTTCATTAATACAGATAGTATACCTCAGCCCTGTGCGGGGCATTGCTCGGCAGTGCTTTCTGATGGAAAAATATTTGTTTTGGGTGGCTACAGCTATTTTTTAGATGTATTTCCTGTTGCTTCAAATTTAATAAGGATATACGATCCGTCATCTGATACCTGGTCATGTTCACGGGTACGAATTAATACGCCTCGAATGTATGCTGCGACTCTTGTTCTCCCCGGTGATCGAATTTTAATCGCAGGTGGTCTAAGTCAGGATAATAAGCCCGTCGGTTCAGTTGAAATGTATTTGCCGTCTTTAGAAAAGTCTCCTCTGGAGACTGTGACCTGTAAAGTAATTGGTAATTTGAGTAATCCTCGTCGTAATACGGTTTTAAATTTGATTGGTGACAATAAGGTTCTAGTTACCGGAAACTTTGGTCAGCCTGAAATAATTGAGATTAGTGATACTGGAAGTTGTACAGTGCGAGCAGTACAGAATAAAATGCAATATCCCAGGACCGAGCATTGCACAGCTGTACTTTCTGATGGCAGAATATGTTTTATATCCGGCAGACGTAAATCAATCGAAATATTTGACCCTGACACTGAATCTTTTACTTTATGTAAATCTCGTTTCAAGGCTTATTTTGACGATCAGGCAGCTGTAGTTTTGAATGATGACCGTATACTTATTGTTGGCGGGCAAAATATATATGGTAATACCTGTTCGTGCCAAACCTGGATATTTGATCCAAAGGCAGATACATTAACAGAAGGTAGAACTCTTACACCAACAGCAGACGGAGATATCAGGTTTGGAATTTCAGATCTGCAGATAGTTGACTTGTTCAGTGATATTGGTCGGCCAGGAGAAATGTTTTTCCTTTGCGGTGGTGAAGATGACCCGGCTAAAGGCAAGGATGTGCCACTTGACTCAGCCTGGCTGTACGATGCCAGATCAGGTGAATTTCTTGATGTGGGGCCAATGAATTATCCGCATGACGATTTTAAGGTGGAGTCGTTACCGGAGAAAGATGGTAAACTTAGGGTTCTCATAATAGGCGGCCATAGCACCGAGGACAGGGTAACAGACAAGTGTGAGATATTTGAGTTAGATAAGTCCTTTTTTGAAAAGGGCTAATGGTGTCAAAGAGCTATTTATTGTTGAGATATCTTATTACACCTTTTGCAATAGCGTTAGCAATTTTATCCTGATACCAGTCTGTGTTAAGATTGGCCGCTTCCTGGTGGTTAGTCAAAAAACCGGTTTCGACGAGTACGGCAGGTCTGGAATGTCCATCACATACGCGAAGTTTTTGCGAACGATGTCCTCGGCATGTTATACCGGCCTTTTTCAGTTCTGCCTCTATCATCCATGCAGCGCGTTTGCTTTGGCTGGAAGCCGAAGCTCCTGTTAAAATGGTAGCTCCAGATATGCCTGATTTGCTAATAGAATCCGCATGGATTGAAACCAGCAGGTCAGCATTGTACCGGTCGGCTGAGGCAGCTCTTTCATCAAGAGTAGGATAAACGTCAGTAGTTCTTGTCATTATAACTCGCCCACCGGCACCTTGCAGGATATTGCCGAGTTTGCGTGCAATATCAAGATTGATGTCTTTCTCACGCACCCCGTTGCCGATAGCTCCAGGGTCTTTGCCGCCGTGTCCAGGGTCGACAATTATAACATTTCCAGCTATATTTCTCGATGCACCATATCCGGGAGCAGGCCAAGTAGGCTGATAATCATGTTGATATGAATAGTCGTTATTGAAACCCTGCCCTGAAGTAAGATGTGCCTGTGGTGCTGGTAACCATGCATCAGAATTTGATACACAACCAGTTGTAAAAAAAAGAGATAAACCTAATAGTAATAGAACTGTAATTTTCAGGCGGGAATTATTCATTCATTTACTTTCTAAGCTGGAATTCAACTTTTTCCATTATGTAACTAATGTTTTCTGAGTTGGAGTTTGAATATTTCCATTACGTTGCAGATGTTTGAAAGTTGGAACCCAGTTATTATCAATACGTTACGGGTGATTTATGAGCAGGGATTCAACTTTTTCCATTACGCAACTGACGGAAATATTATCAATTTTATGTGCCGGGTTCTTACTATATCGGCCTATTCGCGGAATTTCGTTACCAGCTTCGGCGATTTTATCGCCCTGTCCGTATGGGCCTACCATTTTTGGGTTAGTTGGGCCGTATATGCCAACTACTGGCTTAGGTATAGCAGCCGCAATATGTAGTGGTCCAGAATCGTTGCCAATTATTATGTTTGAATTGCAGATAATTGCGACCATTTCATCGAGGCTGGTTTGACCGATCAGGTTTATAACAGCTTGTTTGTCTGTTATTTTGTCGGAAATTGTGTGTCCGATAGCGGTTTCGCGGCTGCCGGCGCCAAGCAGAACAGATTTGATTTTGTATTTCCGGTAGATACAATCAGCGAGCTGGGCAAAATTGACAGCGGGCCATATTTTAGCTTCGGCAGTGCCGCCGGAGAGCAGTACAGCGAACTGTTGGTTATCGTTTATGCCGTTACTGTTAAGTATCGATTTGGCAGAGCTATAAGCCTGCGGGTTGACAGGCACCCCGAAAACCGGTTCGTTTTCGCTGATGCCTGCGGCTAGTCCGATCTGCCAGCAGTCGAGATTTGAATGCTGAATTTGCGGGGTATCGACTTTTTTGTTATAGAAGAGCCATGCCAGTTCGCGAGCCCGTCGGTAGCCGATGCGTGTTGAAGCATGGGTAAACCAGGCCATAAGCCCTGACCGGAGCAGGCCCTGTGCGTCGAGTACCAGGTCGAATTTTCGCTGTTTGAGAGCTCCGGCGAAAGCGAAAATATTGGAAATGCTTTTTAGACCGGACTTTAACAGGTGTTTTTTGTCGAATAAAATGACTTCGTCTAATGCGGGGTTGTGCCTGATTAGCTCTGCGAATTCCGGTCGGATGATCCAGCTGATTTTTGCCTTGGGATATCTGTCACGCAGTGCTAATAGTACCGGTATCATCCTGGCGACATCGCCGAGTGCGCTTGGCTTGACAATGAGTATATTTTGATAGTTCATGCAGGTGTTGTCAGTGATTTTTTCGGTCAGCAGAACTGCCTGCGAGTTGTTATGTACGATAGCGAGCGGCCATGGCGTAGCGATATGGCGGTTTATGAGCGAATGACCATATTGCCATTTGTTCAATATGACTTTGGGCGGGCCGCCTTCGACATCGACTGTAATTTCATTATTGCCAAGCTTTAGTGTGAGTTCTTTGCTGGAGAACAGCCGCCTGCTGTTTTTGATCGGTTCGAGTGCCGAGTGCCATTGTTCGGCGGTGAATTTCAGTTGGCTGATAGCAGAGAACAGCATAGGCCGATTATTTTTGAGGAAGACATGTGCCTTGAAATTATTGCCGAGCTCAAGCTCGGCGAAGAATTCATTTTTTCGGCAGCATCGTTTATCTCTTTTTGTGTAGAACTTTAGTCGCCAGGCGTCGATAGCTCGCTCGATTATCGGTAAGAAGTCGTTTGGTGAGTTGATATTATTTAACGCGGCGAGGTAGCCGGTGATGAAAATTTCCAGTGCGGCGCGGCCGCAGCAGATAGATATTTCAGAAGCGAGCCGTGCGGTATTTTCTATAAGTGGTTGTTTCTGAATGGTTTGCTGGTTGGCCGACATGGTTCTTTTCATTAGCTGAAGGTCGAGCAGGAACGCATGTTGGCAGTTGTGGTCTAGCATAATATTGCCGCCGTGCAGGTCTGGCAGTATAAGCCCGGCCTTGTGCATATTGCCGACGAGGCTGCCAGTTTGGGCCAGGGCGTGCTGAAGCCGGTCCGGCAGTTGGTCGCGGTATAGGGTTGGCGGGTTGAAGTCAGAATATTCACGAATAATTTCGTCGAGTGCGGCGACAGAGCCTAGCGATTCGGTTATCAGCATGTTTGCCTTGCCGGAGGTGTGGCCGATGACAGATGGTACGGGCAGCTGGTTGCAGCGGCATATATTGAGCCATTGTGCTTCCTGTTCGGCGGGGTTGCCGCGGGCTGCGATTTTGGCCTTTTCGGAGAGGTTAGCTGACTTGAAAAGTTTGATATATAAGGATTTACCGCTGTTTGTAAGGCTGTATACAGCGCGTCGCGGGTTTTGTTTTATGAGGGTCAGGTCGGTGGTATTGCCGGTTGTCTGGGCAGCGGCAATCGAGGTACTGTCGGTAATATTAATTGCTTTTGAGAGCGAGAGTATGATTTCGCCGGCTGTGTTGGAGTTGTAATGCCAAGTTATGCCGTCGCTTGTGTATGTGTTGGGCTGTTCGGTTGTATTTGCCTGGTTTGTCATGTAATTTATAAATCGTTTTTAACCGGTAATTTAACAGTAGAGAATGATAACAGTTCTTTGGCAATTAATCAACCAGCGATCGGAGATTAGTGGTCTGGGGGGATGGATGTGGTGGAGGGGTGCGGGGATGTGAAATTCGGTTTAAAAAACAAGGGCCTGTAAATGGGGGTGGGGAGAGGAACGGCGGTGAAAAGAGGCAGCGCGGCGGGCGACGGCGGCCAGCGGCGGTGAACGGATTGGTCTGAAATTTGGTAAAATCGGGTGATTTTGGGGTTGGGCGGACCAGATGCCGCGGAGCGGCATCAAAGTGTAAAGGGTAAAATAAAAAGAGTAAAGGATGTGTCCGCATTCGCGGACGACTTGTTTTAAAGCTGGCGCGGGAGTAAAGATTGAACCGCGAATCCGCCTGCGGCGGGTTAAGAGCTAAACTACGAATGGACACGAATTCACACCAATAATATATAATGTGACTCGCTACCGCTCGTGTTTTATAAATATAGGGGTTAGGTTTCAGGTGCCAGGGATCAGGGAATGAAACGGCTATGCCGAGGCTAATTAATCAGCGTGGGTAGTTTATCAAACAAGTTTGATAAAATCTACCCACCCTACTGTCATATGTAAGATATTTTGAGAAGGAAATATGGTGTTGCTGTTGTTCGACTTACAGCGCTCGCTCAGGACAGTCGCGTGACCAAGTTTAAATCGGCTGGCGCCGAATATGCCGAGCTCCGCCTGAGGCGGATATCATTCAGCTCGGCGTTCCCAGGAATTATGAGTCGCTGCGCGACGGCTGGTTTATTGTCAGGCAGGGATGCCTGACCTACTATGTCCTTAACGATGCTGGTTTGGTTGGAGATTGGAAGATATTAAGCAGAGTGGTTTTGATAGGATTTGTCTCTCGCAGAGGACGCGATTAAATGAAAAATGAATAGTGAAAAATGAAAAGTTGAGGTGTCCTGATGTACGTTGACATCAGGAATAATCCGCATTCGCGGACGGCTTGTTTTAAACGGCTAACGCTTAAAAGAGAACCACCGATAACCAATAATATATAAGGTGACTCGCTCCGCCTCAGGTGGATTTCATTCAGCTCGTGTTTTATTAATTTTTCAGAACCACTAATCCCGATGTTTATCGGGACCGATGGCCACGGATATCGAACTGACGGATCTACAGTTGACAAAATGGTTTGTTGTTATGATAATGGCAGACGGTGCGTATCCTTTAAAGTACTTTTATATTACAGGCCGGTTATATTTTTGAAAGGCAATGATTTAGTGAAGAAAGTGTTATTATCATTATTGTTGATTTTGGTTACGAGTAATCTTTTTGCGGTTAACCTTGTGCCGCAAGAACCGGCTACATCTCCTAATTACTGGTGTACCTGGTATGCGCAGAATTATTGGATTGGTCGGGGGACAGACCTTGCTGATTTGAAGAGTGTTACTAATAGCAACGCACGAGAAGAATTGACTTATCATGCATTGTTTAACAAGCAAGACGGCTGGGCGGCGACGTATTTGCCGCATGGCCGCAGCGATTATATTTTTTTAATCGATCATGGCTGGCAGACCAAAGTTGAATCAGAACGTATAGCGGGCGGTCCGTCGTTTTTTAACCTGGTGGCAGACGTTAGAGATTTTCCTGAGTATTCGAACCTTGAGCCAAAAGAACGTCTGAAGTTTTTTAATGAAGAGGTTAAGGCGTTGGGCTGGAACTCGCTTGGTATCTGGACCCGCGGCAATATAACTTTAGAGCAGGCAGAGACTTTTGTCGAGTGGTCGAAGTATGCCGGTATTCGATACTGGAAAATAGACGGAGGCGATACAAGTGAGTTTAATTCGTACAAGGCCAAGCAGAAGCTTTATCCGGAGTTGGTTTTGGAATATATAACAGGGGCGGGCGGTAATATTAATCCGAAATGGAACCAGGATCTGGACTCTTATCCATCTGTTTATGATATTGGCGGCAGCAAGCAGCATCAGATGTTGAAATGTCTGCAATACAGCGATACCTTTCGTACTTATGATGCATCGCCCCTTTTGATGTCGGTGACAACGCTTCGCCGCACTCACGATATTCTAAAACAGACTGCCGGAGATCCGAAGTATCGTTCGATATTAAACGTGCAGGATGATTGTGTTACGGGGATCGGGTTGGGGGTGCTGGTTGCGAGTAAGCGACATCCGAACTATATGGAACGAACCTATAAAGGTAAGGATCTGCACCATCAGCTGTCTGGTAAGCGTCACATGCAGGGTCGTATAAACGAAGTGGAACGTTTTGGCCGCTGGTCGAGGATATCGCCAGCGTTTTCGGCTGGGTACGGCAGTTACCTGTCGTCGGAGAATGAGTTGATCGATAGATGTGAATTTACGCCTTGGGATACGTGGGCGAGTGCAACTTATGGCAAGATGGTGAGTCAGAGCGCGCCTGCGATAATGGCAAGGAATATGCCGCTGCCGAAAGTTGAGAGCGACGGTGAGCCGCCGTATGTTTGTGTGACAACTTATCCGAACGGTCAGCTGGGTATCGCGACAGAAGGTCGGGTAAAGCCTGATGATAAATGGTTCCATCCTCGAGCGAAGGTAATGGTAAAGGTAAAAGATGCAAATCAGCTAATAGGTGTTGCCGGTCATTATAAAGAGCTTGTACTCGAGTTTGCGGGTGATCTTGACGGGGTTGAAAGAGTATGGGGGCAGGATCTGTTGGCGGATAAAGCAATCGAGATAAAAAATGAAATAACTATCAAAACCAATACCATATCGATTCCGGGAGATTTGATAGACAGGATTGGCACAATGGCGGGAGATGAAGGAGATATTTCGGTGCCTGGTATGGTGCTGAAACTAGAGGGAAGTAATCTTCCTGCAGCAGGAGAAGATTTCATGCCGAAGACCGGTCGGGATAATAAGAATGAGAATAAAGTAAAGGAAGTAGAAGGATATCGCGGAACGGCTGATTTGCAGAAGGTTCGATATGGTTATAAAGTAGGGTCTTCGAGCGGGCAAAAAGTGGTGCTGAAAAGATTGGTTGATAGTCTCGATTCCGGCAAAGCGACAATAACCTGGAAGATGAAACCTGCTGATGCTTCTTTGACGCGTAATGGTTTTTTTGTATTAAGTGCGGAAGAAGATTTGAATTCTTTAGTTTTGGCTGGTGCCTGGATAGGTTCCGATCAGATAACACTGCTTGAGAGTAAGGGTGATTGGAGTGGTGGTTTGAAGAAAAAGTTTGAACCGGGTGAAGAGCTTCACTGTAAGATGGAGCTGGATATGGATGCTCGGACAGTATTATTGACAATTAATGGTGTAAAACTGGATATCGCCTTCTCTGAGTCGATGACAACGGTTGATTATATTGGTTTTGGTGTTAAAAACGCAGAGACTCTATTTTCCGAGCCAAAGATCGAGCGATAAGCAATTTAATTTATCGGTTTTGGGTTGGTTGGAAGTGGAAAAAATGGGTGATGGTGGGTATTTTTATGTTTTTTTAAGTTATTTTATAGAAGGTGTTTATGTGGTTTTGCGGGAGGTTTTTTTAGGAGATTTGCGATTTTTTTTGATTTTGTGGCTTGACTGGTGAATATATATTCAGTATAATGAATTATCCTTCATATTAATGAATAGTTGTTCATTTAGTAAGGAAAATATTCAAATATGAATTATGGATGTTGAATTATGAAACAAGAACAGGTAAGAGGTAAGCTATGCTAAATGAAAAATGAATAGTGAAAAATGAAAAGTTGAGGTGTCCGCATTCGCGGACGACTTGTTTTAAAGCTGGCGCATATGTCGGCTCCTTAAATAATCATTGCAATTATATATATTGTAATACGTTATGAACGTTATAAATAAAAACGATACATAAAAATAAGGTAACCGTTCACGCGGTTACAGTAATAAGATATAAGTAAAAAGAAATAAGCTATGGTATCGCTTATCGCGAACTATATTTAAAGCTCCGCAAACACAGAGTCTGGCGCAAATAACGCACTTGTGAATGCTTACAAAACAAGAAAATGATGGATCGTAGTATGGAACAATATGGCAGCAGATAAGATAAGTAGAAAAGAGCGCGAAAAGAAGCGCCGACGTGAGGAAATACTGCTGGCGGCGCAGAAGTGTTTTGCCCAGAATGGTTATCACGAATGCACGATGGAAGATATTGCCCGTGAGTATGAATGCTCGGTTGGCAGTTTGTATAATTTTTTTGGTGGTAAGGAAGAGATATACCGTAGTATATTTGAGATGCATGCCGAGAAGAATATCGATTTTAAGGAAAAACTGCTGGCGTTAGAAGTGGAAGATCCGCTAAAGTCAATATCAGATTATGTTTTTGCGAGGCTAGAGTTTGGAGTTGCTAATAGTGATTTTGTAAAGATGTTTTTGCGAAACAGGGTAAGCGAGAATTTTGCCGATGAGTCGCTTTGGCAGGAGAATATATTGCCGACTATGGTGAGTATCTGGGATGTTTTGGAGAATTATATGGAGAAAGGTGTGGCGTTTGGCGTGCTGCGAGCAGATTTGGATGTATCTTATGCCAAGCGTATGATAGAATACCAGATATTTCGGGTGATGGATGAGATGTGTTTGAAGCGTTGCCCGTTCAGCGGCGAAGAGCTGACAGTTGAGGAACATTGGGCCAAGGTTGTAAATATTGTGTTTAATGGAATAATCGAAACAGAGAGTAGAGGTAAGAGTGCAGGTTTAGATTAGGGTATGGCATAGATAAAATTAAGTTAATAGCTAAAATATGGCGAGGTATGTGGAAAAAAAGTTGGATATGGTTTAAGGTATAGGTTATAAGGGGAGGAAAGCCGCGGTGCGGCACACCAGTTTAAATCGGCTGGTGCCGGGGAAGAGGTAACATTAAATAATAAATAATCCAGGTATACGCCTTTCCCTTTCGTCAAGGCTACATGGCGACAGGTTGGCGGGACTGGTTATTAATAGCAGTCGTAAAAGCAGGTTTGCTTTATACGGTAAACTAACAAAAGAATAATATTAATATATAAAAGACGGAGTAGTTATGTCACATAACAGACAGAATGAAAAAGGTAAGTCCGGGATAGGAATAGTAATAGCGTTGGTACTGATGGGTCTGTGCTTCTGGGGCGGGATACATTATGCCGCGAAGCAGGCCGGAGCCGGAGCGGGCGCGAACCCTATGGCAGCTATGATGGGCGGCGGCGGCGCTCCGGGAGTGAATGTGATATCGGCTGAAAAGTCTTTTATCGATATTCCGCTGGAGTATATCGGCTACGTTGAGGCGATGGAGACCGTAGATATTATGCCGCAGGTAAGCGGATATTTGGAGTCGGTGAATTTTGAAGAGGGCACGAAAGTAACAAAAGGTCAGGTTCTGTTCAAGGTTGAAAAGCAGCAGTACGAGGCGATGGTAGAGCTTCGTAAAGCCGAGCTGTCGCAGGCGGAGGCGAGCCTGTCGCAGGCGGAAAAGCTGTTGAAACGATTGAAGTCGGCAGATCCCAAGAGTATCTCGCAGCTGGACCTGGATAATGCGGTAAGCGGCGTTGAGAGCGGCAAGGCCCTGGTGCAGGCGAGCAAGGCAAATATAACTCTGGCCGAGATCGATTTGAACCGAACCGAGATCGTATCACCGATTGATGGATATATCGGTAAGGCATTGATAACCGAGGGAAATTATGTCAGCAGTGCCAGCGGTACACTGGCCAGGGTGGTAAAGACAGACCCGGTACGCGTAGTATTTTCGCTGAATGACGATGAGTACCATGACATTTTGAATAAGTTTAAGGAAGGCCGTCTGAATGTTTCTATTATCCTGCCGGACGGAACCGAGCTGAGCCAGGGCAGCGGTTTTGATTTTGAAGATAACCAGATAGATAAGAAGACCGCTACGATAGCGATTCGTGCCAAGTTTGACAATAAAGCTCGAAGGCTTGTGCCGGGCGCTTATGTAAATGTTCGGATAACAGATAACGATCGACCGGAAGGGATTGTGATCCCGCATACCGCGATAATGAGTGCCGATAAGGGCAGCCTGGTATATGTAGTAGATGCCGAGAGTAAAGCGCAGATTCGTCCGATTGTTACAGGCCGCGAAACCCAGAGCGGTATAGTGGTAGAGAGCGGCCTGGCGATAGGCGACAAAATAATAGTGCAGGGCTTGCAGAAGGTTCGTCCGGAAAGCGAAGTAGTAATTAGCAAGTGATGAGAAGAATTAAGTTGTTTTGATGTACGTTGACATCAGGAATAATCCGCATTCGCGGACGGCTTGTATTAAAGCAGGTTTGAAAGTAAGTTTCTGGCGAAAGCTTAATATAAGATAAAAAGTAAGCAGCAATAAGCTGGCTAATAAAAAGGAAATAGTATGTTATCAAGAACATTTATAGAACGTCCGCGATTTGCCGGAGTTATATCTATAGTTCTGGTTTTGGCCGGAACACTGTCGATGCTTCGATTGCCGATAGCGATGTATCCTGAGATAGCACCGCCGCAGATAGAGGTAAGAGCGAATTATCCCGGAGCGAGTGCCCAGGTGGTGTCGGATGCGGTAGCGTCGCCGATCGAAGATGAGGTAAACGGAGTAGAGGGCATGATCTATATGAGCTCTCAATGCTCTAATACCGGAGAGTATTCATTGACGGTAACATTTGAGGTTGGTACCGACCCTGACATAGCACAGGTAAAGGTCCAGAACCGAATTCAGCAGGCGACACCGAGGCTGCCGAGTGAAGTAACGAATATGGGCATAAGTGTAACATCGAGGTCAAGCTCAATGTTAGGCTTTATGGTAATTCGGTCACCGAATAACTCTTACGATCAGCAGTTTTTAAGTGATTATGCATATCGTTATATAGTAAAGCCATTGCAGCGTATTGACGGAGTTGGCAGCGCGATGGTTTACGCCCCTAAATACAGTATGCGAGTTTGGGTTGATACAGATCGAGCGTCAAGTATGAACCTGACATCGGATGATATAATCGGAGCTATCCAGAGCCAGAATATCCAGGCGTCTGTCGGTTCGATCGGAACGGCACCGGGCAGCGGCGAGCAGCAGATAACATATACCCTTATGACAAGAGGTAGATTGAATACCGCGGAAGAATTTGAGAATATAGTAATATCGACAAATTCAGACGGAGCGGTGGTGAAGCTAAAGGATGTTGCCCGAGTTGAGCTTGGAGCGGACTCGTATTTATTTTCAGCGAAGTACCAGGGTCAGATAGCGGTTCCGATAGCGATAAGTCAGACCCCGGGAACGAATGCGTTGGACGCGATGGCCGATATCGAAAAGACAATAGCCGAGCTGAGCGAGCAGTTTCCGGAAGATATGGTATGTCAGATGGCATATGATTCGACAGATTATGTAGAGGCGTCGATTGAAGAGATTGTTTCTACATTGCTGCTGACTTTTGGTTTGGTGGTATTTGTCTGTTACCTGTTTTTGCAGGATTGGCGGGCGACCATTATCCCGTCGGTAACAATTCCAGTATCACTGCTGGCGACATTTGCGGTATTGATGGCACTGGGATACAGTATTAATGCATTGACGTTGTTTGCGTTGGTGCTGGCGATCGGGCTGGTAGTTGATGACGCGATTGTAGTAGTTGAGCGTGTACTGCATATCATGGAAGAAGAAGACCTGGAGCATAAAGCGGCGACGATAAAAGCCATGGAGCAGATAACGGGCGCTATTATAGCGACGACGCTGGTGCTGCTGGCGATTTTTGTCCCGGTAGGATTTATTCCGGGTATAACAGGTAAGATATATCAGCAGTTTGCGGTAACGATTTCGACGGCGGTTTTATTCTCGTCAATAAACGCGTTGACATTGAGCCCGGCATTGTGTGCAACATTACTGAAGCCGACGAAGTTGTACCGTCGCGGTCCGCTGGGCTGGTTTAACGGTATACTGGAAGTTACCAGGAACGGATATGTGGCCGGTTCGGTATGGCTGGCACGTCGATTTGCCCTTGTAATATTTGTAGTGGTATTATTTGTAGCCATTAACTATAAGGTAGTAAATATGCTGCCAACAAGTTTATTGCCGCAGGAAGACCAGAGCGTGCTGTTTGGATTGGTGCAGCTGCCGGAGGGAGCGAGCCAGATACGAACGAACGAGGTAATGGAGAAGGCACTAAACATTGCAACAGATACCGAAGGCGTAGATTATACACTGGCGATTTCCGGTTTCAGTTTCAGCGGAACCGGTGAGAATATGGGCTTTATTGTAATTGGTCTGGAGTCGTGGGATAAGCGAAAGAGTCCGGACCTTCAGTTGTCTACTATAATGGGCAAGCTGACCGCTCAGTATGGCGCGATACCCAACGCCAACATTAACCTGATCGCACCGCCGGCTATTATGGGATTGGGCGTGACAAGTGGTTTGAGTTATCAGCTTCAGGCGACCGGCGACCCGGACCCGCTGAAACTGCAAACTGTAATGCAGGCGATGCAGATGCAGATGATGGCACAGCAGGAGATCATGATGGCGTTTAGCGGCTATTCGGCAGATACCCCGCATATATATATCGATCTGGACCGTACCAAGGCCGAGTCGTTGGGTGTGCCGGTGTCGAGGGTTTATAGTACCTTACAGACATATCTCGGTTCGTATTATGTAAATGATATTAATGTAGGTACGCAGGTTAACCGTGTAATAGTTCAGGGCGACTGGCAGGATCGCGAGAGTCCGGAAGATATTAATGGTTTATATGTAAAGAATAACGATGGCGACCTTGTCCCGGTTTCGGCCATGGTGAAAATAGTTAAGCAGCGAGCCCCGCGTACGATATCGAGGTTTAACCAGTTTCCAAGTGCTGGTATGACCGCTTTAATGATGCCGGGCACGAGTTCTGGCCAGGCGATGGCGGCCCTGGAGAAATTATCGCAAGAGTCTCTGCCGGACGGATACAGTTACAGCTGGTCGGACCTGAGTTACCAGGAGAAGAACGCGACCGGAAACGGCATAATCTTTGCGATGGCACTGGTGTTTGGCTATTTGTTCCTGGTGGCACAGTATGAAAGCTGGAGTATTCCGGTGCCGGTAATATTGTCGGTAGTGGTTGCTATTCTAGGAGCGTTGGCAGGTTTGATTATAGCGGGTCAGGCGTTGTCGATTTATGCCCAGCTTGGGCTGGTGCTGCTGGTAGGCCTGGCGAGTAAGAACGCGATTCTGATCGTTGAGTTTTCCAAGGTGGACCATGAAAACGGAGCATCGGTGATCGACTCTGCGGCCCATGGTGCCCGCGAGCGATTCAGGGCAGTATTGATGACGGCGTTTACCTTTATCCTTGGTGTGCTGCCGATGGTAATAGCCCAGGGGGCCGGAGCCGCGAGTCGTAAGTCGATAGGTGTGACGGTGTTTGCCGGTATGCTGGCGGCGACGGTTATCGGTATAGTGCTGGTGCCGGGGCTGTATGCATTGTTCCAGAATATCCGTGAATTGTTTAAGGGAAATAGAACTGTTGATACACAGGAGTAAGATATTGATGTCACGAAAAATAAAGATAGTATTATACGCGTTTGCTGCAGTGATTTCTGCGGGTTGTACAGTCGGCCCGGATTACAAGCAGCCTAATGAAGAAGAATTAACATTGTCGCTCGATACAAGTACCCAGGTTGTTGTGTCAGAAGATGCAGATGCTGCGGCGATAGTAAGCTGGTGGCAGAATTTTAATGACCCGGTAATGACCGAGCTGATAACTGCTACACTGGAGTCGAACAACAGTTTGCAGCAGGCGAAGGCGCGGGTGACACAGGCTCGTGCGGTTTTGGGTATGGAACAGTCGTTTAACTATCCGACCCTCGACCTGAACGGCAGCTACAGTCGGACGAACTATAGTGTTGAAACTCGCGGCAACGGCGGTACCTATGACATTCATGCGGCCGGTTTTGATGCGGGCTGGGAGCTGGACATATTCGGCGGTCGGCGTCGTGCTGTGGAAGCGGCCCAGGCAGATTTGCAGACAGTGGAAGCAGACCTGGCAGATGTGTGGGTGACACTCGCAGCGGAGACGGCTTTGACATATACGAATCTGAGGACGAGCCAGCAGCAGCTGCAGGTGGCATATGATAACCTGAAGGCCCAGTCTGAGACACTTCAACTTTTGAAGTCGAGAATGGATGCCGGGCTAAGTGACGGGCTGGCGGTCAAGCAGGCCGAGTATAATATGGAGACGACCCGTTCGACTATCCCGGAGTTGATAAGTGCGGTGGAATCGGCGAGCAATAAGCTGGCGGTATTGACGGGTAAGATGCCGGGCGAGCTGAGCGATCTGGCTGCGGAAGAAGGAACCATACCGGCGGTGAGTTCTGATATGCTAGTAAAAATTCCTGCGGATGTGTTACGTAACCGCCCGGACATTCGTTCAGCGGAGCGGCAGCTGGCAGCACAGAATGCTCGTATCGGACAGGTGACGTCAGATTTGTATCCGAAGTTCAGGCTGAACGGTTCGATCGGCTATGAGGCGTTTCGTCTTGATAATATGTTTGATGCCGGGAATGATTATTATAGTATAGGTCCTTCGATCGGCTGGAACATTTTTGACGGTAATTATATCAAGAACCAGATCGAGGTTCAGGATGCGATCTACCAGCAGTATGAGTCTCTATATCGTGAGACAGTTTTGAATGCTGTTGCAGAGGTTAAGGATTCCCTGGTGGCCTGGAAGCAGCAGCAGGACAAGCTGGATGCATTGCAATCAGCGGAAGCAGCGGCAGCAGAAGCGGTTAAGCTGGCAGAGGGATTATATGCCGACGGCCTGACGAATTTTAATAATGTATTGGATGCACAGCGTTCGCTATTGAGTTTGCAATCTCAGAAGGTTTCAAGCCAGGGAGCGATCAGTACCAGCCTGATAAGTTTGTATAAATCGTTAGGCGGCGGATGGCCGAATGATGAGTGATGAGTGAAGAACTAAGTATGCTTCGCATGTCGCAAGCGGGTGAAGAGTTGAGGAGTTCGCCTGACGGCTCACGGCTTGTTTTAAGGCTTTGCAATGTGTGCGATTGGACTATTATAGTAGAGTCAGAATGAATATGATGTAAAGTGAAGAACTAAGTATACCTCGAATGTCGCAAGCGGGTGAAGAGTTAATGTGTCCTGATGTACGTTGACGTCAGGAATAATTCGCTGTCGCTCACGACTTGTTTTTAAGCTGACGCAAAATAAGAGAGAAGAGAAAATCGAGGAGGGAGAAGTAAGAGGTAAAATGTCTGGAGTTTGGTGCCGCAGGGCGGCGTAGTAGATTTAAATGGCTGAAGCCGAAATATTAATATTCTTCTTCGTGGGCAGCGGCGGCAACTGGTATAGGTTTGTTGTGCAGCTGGTTCATGAGCTTGCGGAATTCTGTCCTGGTATGGGTGCGGAGGAACGAAGCGCCGATAGTGTACCAGTCTCTCTGGTGGCGGCTGGTGCGAACGGTTTTGGCGACGAGCGGCACCTTTTTGTTATCGACATCGACGAGTACCTGTACGAGTTTATTTTCCTCGAATGGTTTTTGGGAGAGGAACCCTATGCCGGACCGGGAGATATTATAAACAGTTATTTTTCCGGTATCTTTTGATATCCATTTATCATCGGTATAGCTGAGGGTATTGACTTTCCCGTTTTTTCTGAGGTACTCGCGGTCATGACGGCGACCGGACGGGTTGGATTTTCTGTCGAGAATGCGTAACGCAGATATATCGCAGTTGAGCATCTCATCGTCCGAAATCTTTTTATCGTCCAGCAGATGGAATCTGACAAATCCGCTGAAGCATTTTAACAGATCCGGATCGAACAGATCTTTCATTGTAGTTTCCATTTCTTCCAGAGCCTGCTCGACCGTTAATGGTTTTGGCCGATAAGGCCTGGCTGAAATCATAGCTTCGAAGCAATCAATCAGTCCTGCTACCTGGCCCATAAGAGGGATCTGATCCTTCTTGAGCTGTTCGGGGTATCCGGAGCCGTCGAATCGTTCGTGATGATATTTTACAATATTGAGTATTTCATCATCAAGGTTGTCAATCAATTTGAGATGATTGACACCCAGCTGTACATGGTTCTCTAGTGTCTTTCTTTCCTGCTCGGTGAGTTTTTCTGTTTTGTCGAGAAGTTCTTTCGGCAGCAGCATTTTTCCGATATCCTCCAGGAGAGCTCCTGCGCCAAGAACAGATAAAGTATTCTTCTCAAGTAGTCCCGCTTTTAATACAAAGCTCATCATAAGGGTAGCGTTGTTGGCCATATGGACGGAGACGTCATGGTCCTTGTGGTTAGCCGCTTTGATGAGATAGCTCATGGCATCGTCTTCGATGCAGAGCGTATTGATAATTTTATGAGAATGATCGATGGCATCGTTGATGCTGTCATTTGAGAACGGTTTGTCGATAATTTTTTTTGCCAGTGCGATAGTGGATTCGTAAGCAAACTGGATTCTTAAGAACAGCTCCAGAGATTTGTCCTGCAGAATAGGCTGGAGGCTGTCGCTGAAATAATCGTAGTAGCTACCGAAATCTTTGGTAGAGACATAAACAAATTGATGATCGTTTTCCAGCAGCCTGTTATAGTCTGTCCTGGTGAAGCCCAGCCCGTCCTTGTTGTACAGGTTGAAATTACCTTTACTGCCGTTCAGATAGATTTTGATTTTGGCAAGCATGTCAGGAGAAACGTGGCGCAGCGGGACCGGCACAAAATCAGGATGATATTGTTTGTTGTTGTCCAGGTTGTCTATTTTTTCTGTTGCCATAGCACTTATCTGATGTCGGTGTGATACTGTCGCTATAACAGTTTGTTACTCAGTAAAACACATTCCAGTATTTTGAGGCTCAAAATGAGCATCTGCATACTAATTTGTAACCGTTAGTACGGTTACAGTAATAAGATATAAGAAACAAGATATAAGTTAATGTGTTGCTTCGCATTAGCTATTTCCTTGTTCTATATATAAACTACGAATGCTTACTATAAATCGAATAATAATAAAGGCAACATTACTAGAATGTGGGAAATGAGCTGAAAAAAAGTTAGAAAAGAGAGAAGAGAAAAGAGAAAAGAGAAAAGAGAGAAGGGAGAAGAGAGAAGTAAGAGGGGAAAGGTAAGAAGTAAGAAGTAAGAGGGATGAAAACAATAGAAGAGGGAGGTTAGAAGCTTTAAGTTGTTTCTGGGGCGATTGATAGGGTTCAGGTTATCAGGTATCAGGCAAAATGTGATTTGATTTGCTCGGTGATGTTAAGGGCCGATAAGCTGTCGGAAACTTTTACGAATATGCCTTGCTGTTTATTGGATGTACTGATGAGCTGGGTGATCCATGCGAGCATATACTGCTGCTGATGGGAGAGGGTAGTATTATCGGACTTTTGGCTACTGCTGCGGATAGATTGCAGGATATCTTTGCATTTTTCATCAGCCAGGGAAACAGGGAAAGGTTCAAGCCTGGTTATGCCGCCGGTGGAGGATATTATGACGGGGCTTATGCCAGTTTTTTTGCCGCGGGTTTCAGCTTTGAATTTCGGGCCTGGCTGGAAGCTGATGATCTGGAAATTTTGCATAGGACCGATCCACTTGTATGCCTTGCCGGCGATTTTTTTGCATTCGGAAGCGATGCGATGCATTTTTTCAGCTTTTTCAAATTCGAGCTGGATGGAATATTGCCTGATCTGTTCTTCCATAGATTCGAGAGATACCTGGACAGGTTCGTTGAGGAAGTAAATAGCTTTTTCTATCGTGTTGTTATATAGTTCGATGCTGGTAGTACCATCACAAACCCTGAGGCATAGGTCCATCTGAGCGTAGCTGCATGGGGTGGCGTTGGGAGCGGTGAGCAGGTTTGCGGCACATCGGCAAAGTTTGTGGATGACAATAACGGCCTCCAGCATTCGTTCGGCATTGACCTTGGTGGCGAACGGTCCCCAGTGCGGTCCTTTTTGGGGCTCATATTTTTTGACGGTTTTGAATACCGGAACGGTGTTGGAGCGGTCGAGCAGTAGGTACCATGAGCTAAGCCTGGGGAACAGGTTTTTCCAGCTGGCGGGGTAAATTTTTTGGGCAGCATCGAAATAATCGAGCTGGGTTTCGAACTTACTATAACTGTTTTTGAAATATAGTTTTGTGATAAGCGGTCTGAGATTTGCCTTTTTGGTTTTGCCGTCTTCAGCGGTTTGTTCGAGTCTGCGTTTGACGATAAGTCTTATATTTGATCCGTGCAGCAGCAGGATGGGCTTGTCGCCGTGGGCGCAGAGCAGGCATATGCCGGGTTTGCCGGGCATGGCAGCGAGCATCTTATCGAGTTCGATGTCCTGGTCGCAAATAATCACATTGTCAAAGACAGAATCAGGGTTCATATTCGAGTTAACCTGGGCTGTATTTGGGTACAGTATATATTGGCAGTAAAGCAATAATGAGGTTCAGCTAATATTTTATTTAAAAGTTGGGACAAATAAACCATAAACTGTATAATTTACTCAAACTGAACAATGGTTAGTTTGAGAGGGATAAGAGATAAGGGATAAGGGGAGGAAAGCCGCTGCCCTTCGATGAACTCAGGGCAGGCGGCAGACTAATTTAAATTTGAGCTTAATGTATTGCCTAAAAACATGTTACAATAATATGTAGATTCTGCTCGGTCAGTTTGAGTAATTTAGAAATGAGTTATGAATAAAAAAAATGGTACGGGCTGTTTAATTAAGAGAGTTGTTTATAATGAAGAAGCATTTGGTGCCGACAATTATATTTTATGTGTTAGCAGCATCGTTAATAATACTTATCTTTGGAAATCAAGTAGCATTAATATTTGAAAGAAAGATGCAAAGAGAACGCATTGAACAATTGATATCATATGAAGCTGAATATGAGTACGAATCAACAATAGGACATGGTGCAGTGTCGCCATCCGGTAAGTACAGGCTAGAGATTTTTCTTGATAATTCGAATTATTATTTTACGATTGTTGATGTTAAGACTGGAAAAGAGGTGTATAAATATTGGAATGGTAAGTATGATTTTAATATGATGTGTACGACCTGGTTTATGTGGGATGGAGATAATTTGAAGGATGATATAGTCTGGTGTTACAGTGAAGAGTTAGGGGTGTTTTGCTGGAAAAATGAGAAGGGAAGATGGAAGATGTATTTGAGAAGTGAAGTGGAGTATGTTCCGAAGGAATTTAGGAGACGAAGACCGAAAATATTTTAAGCTTTTCTACGGGGCATGACGGACCCCTTTTTTCCTAACTAAAACATAAGAGGAGTTAACCTTGATAGAACTAATTGTTAAAAATATCGTTACCATGATCCTTTACACCATTGCAGTCTTTTGCATTTTTGTTCCACAAATATTAGTTAATGCAGGTGTCTGGCCGGAATCCTTAGAAAGACATATCAAAAAACTGAGAATAGCAGGGTTTCTACTTATAGTCATCAGCACCGTATATTCTATTATGAAATTCATGGGATAAGAATAAAAGGGGACGGACCCCTTTAATTAAGGTACTTTTGGTTTTGAGGTGTAATTGTCTTGAATAAGGTGCGGGAATATGATATAAGACTGAATCTGAGGATTCAAGCTGACCAGTGAAAAGAGTAAAGTGTAAAATAAAAAGTGTAAAGAAGGTGTTCTGCACTGTACGGTACAGGACCATATTTTAAAGGGTTCGGATTGCGAACCTTATAGCGTAATCCAAAGATAGAATAAGGAGAAAAATTATTATGAATAGAACAATAAACGAAATGGAGATTGTGCTGCACATGGAGGTATGTGTATAGCATTCTGCATGATATACCTCCCCATGTTTGTATATATATGCCGGTATGATTGATCCGGTACCAATAAAGATATATAAATTCGGAGGATTAAATAATTGAAGAATTTAGAAAGATACGGTTTTAGCGGCCGATTTGCCGATCAGGCGGCACAATATCCTGATTTAGTCGCCGGTCGAGTAATATCTCAGCATCGCGACCTTTATGAAGTAGTAACAGAACAGGGAGAATGCCTGGCAGAAGTATCGGGTAAGTTTCGATTTGAAGCCCGCGATGTTTCAGATTTTCCGGTAGTCGGCGATTTTGTAATGCTCGGCAATAGTAATGATAATAACAGTAATCTTATCATTCATGAAGTTCTGCTTCGAAAAAGTTCGTTTGAGCGTATCGCGGCCGGAAAAGGCAGCCAGAGGCAGGTAGTAGCCTCGAATATAGATATAATTTTTATCTGTATGTCGCTGAACAACGATTATAACTTAAGCCGTTTAGAGCGTTTTTTGTCGGCGGCGTGGGATAGCAGTGCTACGCCGGTAGTGGTGCTGACGAAATCAGATTTGTGTGATAATCTGCCTGAGGTTGTCGCGGAAGTTTCAGATGTGGTACTGGGCGCAGATATTGTAACCGTTTCCAGCTACGATGAATCGTCCTATAGCCAGCTGCTGTCATTTCTGCAAGAGGGCAAGACGGCCTCGTTTATCGGTTCGTCTGGTGTCGGTAAATCGACATTGATTAATTGCCTGGCCGGTAAGGAGCTGCTGGCAACGTCTGAGATTCGTCAGGACGATAAAGGCCGGCACACCTCGACAAAACGGGAACTGCTGGTGCTGCCGAATGGCGGGATAGTAATAGATACGCCGGGCATGCGCGAATTTGCTGTTGAGTCAGTAGATTTATCACGTTCGTTTGGCGATATTGAAGAGCTGATCGGCCGGTGCCGGTTTAGTGATTGTTCTCATGGCAGTGAGCCGGGCTGTGCGATACGAGCGTCAATTGAAAGCGGTGAGCTTGATGAACGCAGATTTGCAAACTATCAGAAGCTACATAAAGAGGCCCGTTATGCCGGACTTAACGCGAAACAGATAGAAAAAGTTAAGCTCAATGATATGTTCAGCGATTATGGCGGCATGAAAAAGGTGAAGAAATTCATCCGATCAAATAATAAGCGTAAATTTGATGATAGTTACTAACTCAAGCAGACCGATGGTCAGTTTGATAAGTATGAAAAACGATAAGATAAAAAGGGGACGACATTTCTGCCGTCCCCTTTTGAATTATTAGTACTGATTTACCGGTTAGTTTGAAGGATACATGCCGGTATTCATCCAGTTTTCAGCGATGATAGCGAAATCAAGTATATCGACTACGCAGTCATTGTTGAGGTCGTATTTGGCACTTGGCCTTCTGGAAGTGACGCAAGGGGTAATGCCGGTAATAGAGTAGAAATTATCAGCAATGGTAATTTCGTCCAGAACATAGTTGTATAGTTTGACTTCGTCAAGCAGTCCGTCCAGGAACAGGTCGCTGTCGTTGCTTCTGATCTTGCCAAGAACTAATGTCGGCGGAGCCGCTTTCTCGCCGGCAGGACCGCTGGTGGTACCTTCCATTTCACCATCTACATAAACAGTCATTTCACCGGTATCGGCATCGCGAGTTGCAACGCAATAATGCCAGCTGTTATCATTTATGTTTGAAGTTGAAAGCAGGTGGGTGTCACTGTTGCCAACGCCGAAAGTAAACTTGCCGCCGCAAATAGCGGTACCGAAGTCATTGGTATTGCCAGACATTTCACCGTCTACAAGACCGATACCGGAGTACCAGTAAGAAGTAATACTATTTGATTCTGTTTTGACCCAGAATGCAATCGAGAAGCTATCCTGGATAGATCGCGGTATAGAGACAACCGCCTGGTCGGCAGCAGTCAGGCTGAGAGCAGATCCGGAATAGCCGTCAGTAACATATTCGACAGCAGCATCAGTAGAACCATCGAAATCACCGACAGAGTCTGTGAGGTTATCGTTGAACTCATACCATGCGATAAGTTTTTTCATTTCAATAACCGCGGTTTCAGAAGGAGCAGAATCGCCACCGGTATTAGTTGCGATACAATAGTAGCTGCCAATATAATTATTAGAGAAATTCGTGATTGTCAGGGTGCTAGTATTGTTATCGAAGGAGATGTCAATGTTTGTATCGGAACTGTCAATGAGAGTATCCTCAAAGAACCACTTAACAGCAGAGACATCTGAAACAGTACTGTATTGAGCGGTCAGGGTAACAGAATCACCTTCGGCGAACATAGCTTCCAGAGGCGAAATTGAAGTGATAACAGGAACAGCCGCCGGGGTAGAGAATTTCCAGGTATCACCGATGATAGTATTAGGTTCGTTAGTAATTTCGTCAACGTGCCAGTAGTAGGTTTTGTCATAGTCCAGAGTAAACGGACCGTACTGTACGGAACTACTGCCGTCAGCGGTAATGGTGAATACCTGGTTAGGGTCGTTTTCTGCCCTGAGGTAAAGTTTGTGGCTGACGATATCAGGGTTAGGCTGACCGGCGTGTGCTGCGTCAGCGGCCATACCGGTATTCCATGAAAGAGAGACTTCCAGACCGCCGTCAACCGGAGTGCCGTAGTTTGTTGAACCGTTGGCAGGTATAGGGTTGTGAGCGTAAGGAATTCTCGCGATGGTTGTAGTATCTGTCGATTCATCATAGCTGAAGGCAGTACCTTCCTGGGCGACAAACCAGGAAGCATTTGCCAGAGCAGTCTGGTCACCGGCGAGAGTGATCTGACCGATATTGAAATAGAATTTGACAGAAGGGTCGGCATTTTCGCTCAGGACGATTTCAGAAGCGATAAGAGATCCGCCGTTCATGGCATAGCAGCTGTCGACAGCGGTTGCCGAGTCACCAAGTATGATAGAACCGTTAACGAAAACTTCGCCGCCATTCTGGTCAACGAACCCGCCGGCAGAATTGTCTTCGCCGCCAATTATCAGCCCGGTTCCGGAAGTTATATTGAGGTTACCACCGTTAATAACCAGTCTGCCGGTGTTGGTTCTGTATTCTTCGCCGTTGAGCCCGTTAGCACCACCGACGATAACATCACTGGTAGGAGCGATATTAAGAGTTCCGTTATTGACAACAACCATTGCTTCGCCGTATCCATCTCTACCGATAACAAAGGAAGCGAAGTCTTCAAAGCTCATCACACCGCCATCAACGGTAACAACGGAATCGTACCTGACCCAAACGTCGCGGTCGAAGTCAGTTCGGGTAGAGTTGTTGGTGAAGTTTGCGATACCGCCGGTGATATTGAAGTTTCCGCTATGCCCGTTATGCCCGGGGAAATCAGCGTTCCAATCGTTCTGGGTGTAAATAAAGTTGACGTTCAGTATGCCGCTGCTCAGATTATAAGAGCTGCCGTCGGCACCGTTACTGTCGGTCATAAAGAACCCGCGGTTGAGGTTGAGGTTAAGTGTACCGCCGACCTGGTTGAATTCGCAGACGGCATTACGGGCAACGATAAAATAGTCACCTTTAGAGTTAAGAACAGCATTGTCAGAGATAGTGAAAGTACAAGCGCTCTGGCCCTGGAGGAATCTGCCGTTAACAACGGAAAGTTGGGCATTGTCAGATAGAATTGTATTACCGTTTCTTTCAAAATTGCCTGACGGAACACCAACGACTGAATCTCCGTTAATAATAACTTCAGCGGAAGAGTCCGGGACAGCGGCAGGGTCCCAGTTTTCAGCAATATTCCAGGTGTAGCCATCGCCGGCACCGGTCCAGGTAGCAGCGTTGATAATTGATGCGGTAATAAACATGGCCGCGAGGGGTACAATAATAGCGATTTTTTTTGATAGTGTTGTATTCATATTTTGTTTCCTAGTTAAATAAGTTTGTGAATAAAAATATTAACTTCTCATAATTTGATGTGAAACTCAGTTTAATTTTTCGTATCCAGTGTTTATTTCATATCTTCTCCTTGCTTTTAATGGTTTTGGATTACTGTTTTGTTGATATATGTGCGCACACATACATCGCGACCAACTATTTTGTCAAAAAATCCCTAAGACAAAACAGATATCAAATTCACTAGATATTTGTTTGGTTATTCAGCCTTGAATTATTGGGCAGGGCGGCTACAGTAAAAACAGATTTTCAACTTTCTCTTTGTATCCATATTGCAATTTCAACTGTTGCTAAGGCTGAGATATACTTTCTCTTCTTGCTCTTAAACGACCGGATTATAGATATAATTTGTTTGGTTAGGATTAAATTTGAATTAATTCTCATATAGGAATGCTCAAATCTTACACGGGCAGTATTAGTATAGTAAGATGTCGCAGTGCAGGAGGAGGGGGAATGTTGTGACATAGCAGGAGCGAAAAAGGTACTACCTGTTAGTTTTTGTCGAACTTTCGTAAGGTGTTTGTTTTTAAGCATTTATATTTGTCGGTCAAAAAAACAAGCCTTTTTTACTTGACAGATTGCGCTATTTTGAGAGAATGGTCAATCTGAAATATTAATGCTGATAATTACGAGACAAGCATAAAACTTATGATTTTACTTTTTTGAAAGGAAATGATCTATGGCAGATGATGCTAAAAAAAATGAAGGTAAAGTGACTGAAAAACCTGCTGAAGGTCAGGTAAAAATTACTCTGGATGATTCAACAGTTGAGGCTTCTTACTCAAACTTCTGCCGTGTAACAGGTACTCCTGAAGAAGTATTGATTGATTTTGCATTGAATCCAAATCCATTTGCCCGCGTTGATCAGACCGTAAAGATTGACCAGCGTCTGGTTTTGAACCATTTCACAGCTAAAAGACTTCTTGCAGCTCTGCAGCAGACAATTATGCGTCATGAGCAGAATTTCGGCGTAATCGAGCTGAATGTTCAGAGAAGACTAAGCCCAGCAGAAGAAAAGAAATAAGTTAACTGACTATTTCTTTTAGCAGGGTTATTCATCTGTGATGGAATAATCCAAATGAAATATTAAGCCGAAGGTATTTTAAATGCTTTCGGCTTTTTCATTGCGTTTTAACTGTTATTCAACCGGATAAAGAAGAACGAATCTGAGGTAAGAATATGAAAGTCCTGGCAATTAATGGTAGTCCGCGTCGAGAAGGCAATACGGCAAATATGCTGGAGATGGTTTTGGAGCCGCTTGCTTCGCAGGGGATAGAGACCGAGCTAGTCCATATCGGCGGCAAGTCGGTCAGGGGTTGTACCGGTTGCCGTCAATGCCGTCAGCTGGAAGGTCATAAATGTGTTATCGATTCAGATTTTGTCAATGAATGTATTGAGAAAATGATAACGGCAGATGCTATAGTTCTTGGTTCGCCGACATATTTTGCCGATGTTACCACCGAGATGAAGGCTTTGATAGACAGAGCCGGGGTGGTATCGCGAGCACATGGCGATTTGTTTGCCAGAAAGATCGGAGCTGCGGTAGTAGCGGTCAGGCGAGCCGGTGGTATTCATGCGTTTGACACAATGAACCATTTCTTTCTGATAGGCCAGATGATCGTGGTAGGTTCAACATACTGGAATATCGGAATCGGAATGAATCCCGGTGATGTTCGAAACGATCAGGAAGGCTGCACAACAATGCGTAACCTGGGCGAAAATATCGGATGGCTGCTGAATAAGTTAAAATAATCAAACTGGCCGATTGTCCTTTTGAGAGGTATTTGGTACCAGGCAGGGAATGCGGCAGAGATAAAAAGTGTAAAGAGTAAAATAAAAAGTGTAAAGAAGGTGTCACTTCGTGACCTAATTTTAAAGATTTCGCGTCGTGAAACTATAACATAACACAAAATCCATTAAATGTGTTAGAACAAAATATAGTGTAAAACGGTCGCTTTGAGTGAAATAGTAAAAGTAGAAGCAGTTTTGGTTAGTCTGTTAATGACATCCCGTCAAAGATGAGATCAAAAAATCAGCCGTGATATTATAGTGCACTAGTAAATACCACGGCTAAAGTATGAGATTTATCTCCCTACCGGAAAGCATCGGCTTTCGCAGTTGGTTGTTTTCCTTTTAATCTGTAATAGTTAGTGAGAAAGTATCTTCTTTTTCTTCGAGAACGATTTTTTTCTGGTTGTTAGCCATTCTCATATTGTCACTAATTCTGTTAAGCAGCCAGTTGACTCTCTGTTCGTCTTTGTAATTTTTTTCGAGAGTTTCAAGTTGGAGGATAACCATTTCTCTTTCTTCCTTATCAAGGTAGAATTTAGTAGTCCAGCAGTCGCTGGGGAAATCGCTGTTGAAGTTTGCGTTTCTTACCCATTGCAGAGTTTTGTATTCAGGTCTGCCGCTGGAATTAACACCTTCCAAAGTCAAGACAGCGCGGTCGAGTCTGATTTTAGCAAAGAGCGGTTTCATTCTTTCCCATAGAGCTTCAATTTCATCAAAGCGGTCGACTGTTGTTGCAGACTTGATATTTATACGCCATCTGTACAGCAGTTTATGAATTGACATACAGCCGATATTAACAGCCAGGGCAAAACATATTAACAGGTAAATAGAGCTTGAAGCGAAAGAGACGTATTTATCGGTATAGAACGAGTTAATCGAGATAACACATCCAACCGCAGTTACTACCCATAAGATAGCGACGGATTTTTTGATACTGTACCCTTTGGCCCTGATCCTATGGTGAATATGAGAGAGGTCACCCTGGTAGACAGGTCTGAAAGTACTGACCCTTCGCAGGATACAAAGGAAAGTATCAAGTACCGGCAGGCTTAAGATAGTATAAGCAACGGGCAGCATGAAAGTATTATTCGTAGTTAAGATTCTAATACTGAGTATGCCAATGAGCATCCCGGTAAGCTGAGAACCGGAATCACCGAGGAAGATGGAAGCCGGGTTATAATTGAAAACAAGAATAGCCGCCAGAGCACCGGCAAGTGAAGCAGCGATCATGGCATCAGCAATATTCCCGGTAATAAAACCGGCAACAGTAAGGGAGACACAAATGATCAGGCTCACCCCGGCAGCGAGTCCGTCCATGCCGTCGATGAAGTTAAAAGCATTACAGCTTCCAACGAGCCAGAACAGTGCCAGGGGTATAGCAAAAGCACCACAGGTAACATCGAATATTCCGAAGAAGTCGATATTAAAGAAAGGTGTACTTAAGAATATAAAAGTCAAAGCGGCACATATCTGGAAACATAATTTAGTGAAAGGCCTGATCTGGAAAATATCGTCATAAATACCGAGCCCAAGAATAATAAGAGCTGAGATAAAAAATCCGCCGGCATCGTTAACACGTATATCGGTATAGTTTACCATTAAAATATAGGTGATCAAAATCGAGAGAAAAATAGGTATTCCCCCCAGTGAAACGACTTTTCGATTATGGACTTTTAATTTTCCATCAGGTTGATCTGTAATTCCAAGATTACTACAAACATGTTTAGTAATCAGAACCAGTAGAATTCCGGCAACAAAAGTTGTCAGGAATATAGTTAATCCTGTGAATTCTCTGGTAATGTTAAATAAAACTCTTTCCATTTTTTTAGTACCACCAATAACCAATATTATCAAGATAGCTAGTTACTTTCAGCCCTGTATGGACTGAATATCTTAAAATCGCATTACACCGGCTGATAGTTTATATTTGCAGAATGATTGACAGGCATTTCTACACAACCAAGACTAACGGCTCCCCGTTGTTCAATTTGTTCGGTGGTCATAATGATATCACCGGTGCAAGTGCTGCGGCTGACAAAGACCGCCTTGCCAATAACTTGAAGAATATTGTCGGTGTCAAAGTATCCTATTGCTGTAGTATCGTAAATAACCCAGTCGAATTTAGACTGAAGTTTTCCATTTAAGGCCGCGAGGCTTTGTGCCAGTTCTGTTGTATCAGGACGGTTAGCGAGGTCAAGTTTCAAGGTTGCCACACCATCGCTGTCATTATTCCGTATGAATTCATCAATGTTATACTGGTTAGTTAACATCAGGTCGGCATAAAGAGTTCTGCCGGTGTCAAAGACCTTTGACAGTTTATCGTTATCCTGGTTTGTGCTGACAATAAGAACAGAACGTCCGGTCTGAGCCAGCAGCAGTGCCAGGTTGCATGTAAGAATAGTTTTACCGCATTTATTTTCGTTTCCGGTAATAACAATACTTTGCCTGGTTTTGCCGAACCTGGATAACAGGCTGGTACTGACATTTCTAAACTGACCGGCCAGTTGGCTATTAGGGTAAGTATGAACCAGTTTATACATCATTGTATCGCTGACATTCCCCTGATTTTCTTCAAGGTTGACGGCACTAATTTTAGCTAGAATTTCAGTTCGATGATTTGTTGCCGGTTCAGCCTGCTGCTGAGCAGCCAAAGTAGTCTGGAACCCCTGGTTGTATGCAGGTGCAGGCTGCTGGTATTGATAATAAGGCATGGGGAAAGGGTATTGATTAGCCATTTTATCATTTATACTCATCTTTTCCAAAGCCAGTATCAAAACCAGGCTGAACAAAACACCCAGAACCAGCACCATACCGGCCCGTTTTCTAGCAGGTAAGCCGGCAGTTTCTTCTGGTATGCGAGCAGAATTTACAACAACTACCGGGTCGCAGCTGAGCTCGCGATTAAGTTTGAAATCCTGCATTTGTGTGTGTATCTTATTTCTTAGTTTTGTTACTTCCTGAAGTTCTTCCTTGAGTTTATTATGTTTAGCATAAAGCTGGCTGTCAGACAGAGCTCTTTCCGTGTTATTTTCGATTTCAGTATTTATCTGAACTTTTTCTTTTTCCAAAGCTGCCAGTTTCTCGACATTTTTCTTCTGTAGAGAGATAAGCAAAGTCTGGGCATATCTTACCATATTATCCTGAGCGAGAGTGATTTTCTGACGAATTCTTTGCAGTTCACGATGGTCAGGCAGATAAATTTGAGAATATTCTCTTTCTTTCAAAGATAACAGGTTTATATCAGAAATATGTTTTTTCAGAGTAGCGTCATTGCGAACAGCGTCAAGCGGAATAGCTTGCGGATCCTGAAGATCGTCAATAGTAATTTTCTGCAATACCGCCAGTTCACTTTGGATATCAACTTTTTCGCTGTCACACTTTTGCAGTTTAGTCTCCAGGTTTTTCAGAACAGCCCTGGCAGATTCGTAAGAAGTAAGTTCTCCAATAATCATATTAGCCTGGCAGAACTTTTCAAGTTCACTTTCCTTAGCAGATACTTTTTCTTCCATCATAAGCAGCTGATCGGTTAACTGGTTGAGCACCTCGTTATCCTGAGCTTTTTTAATAATAGTTGAAGTTTCAACAAAAGAGCTAGCCAGAACATTTGCAATAGCAGAAGAAGCTGCTGCTTTATCGGAGACACCGGTTATCTTTATGATATTTGACTGGTGATCGCCATAGAGCTTGCTATTCTGCCGCAGGTCTTTCATATTGACAGGGCTGGTAATAGTAGGGTCGGAATTTAATCTTGCCAGTGCCATTTCATAGACCCGGTCAGACTTCAACAGTTCATAGTGAGAGTTGAAGTTACTGCTGCCGCCGCCGAATATTCCGGCATAAGTATTTTGAGAGGGTTTCTCGTCAATAACTTTTACCTGGGCAACAGACTGGTATTTGGGAGCAAATACCGTAACAGTTGCGGCTGACAGGGCACAAATCAGGAGCAGACACCCGGCCAGCTGCCACTTTCTTCGCCTGATCGCTTCGAGCGGATTAAATTCCATATGACTATTATTATTGTAACTCATCTTAAAACCTCGATCTCAACTGAGAAATTTAGCTACTTCTTTTTGGGGTTTAGTTTAAGTTTTAATCTCTAACTTGTTCGTATTGATATCTTTCAGATCCAGGCCATCCCATGTCTTCAGCAGCATCGTAGGTAGTGTCAACACCCACTCTTACGCCACCGGAAATCAGACCAAAGACGCCATTCCAGAACTTTTTCCATGGATCGTGCGGCATAATCAGAGTATCATTACAAGCCAGCATGATATTCTCATTTTCACCGCTTAATACTTTATCGACATTTATGTTGATTTCTCTTTCAGTTCCGTCACTATTTCTGCGTAAAATTTTGCATTTTTCAGGAGCAGAAATATTAGTAGGACCGCCAGCGACCGATAACGCTTGAATGAGTGTCAGAGGTCTGCGATAAGGCTTGGAACCGGTACGGTTAAATTCTCCGGAGAAATAGATAAACCCTTCAGTTATCGGAAGTATGCGGATAACATCGCCAGGGAACACCAGCGGATTGATCTGGTCGCGATTGCCTTCACCGAGCAACCTGGCCAGAGGAATAAGTTCTCGCTGATATTGAGTACTGTTTTGGTTGTTATACAGCGATCTGGACCCAGAGGAGCCAAGATTACTGAAGGCCTGGTAGGCACCGCGCATAATTTCGACATAAGGTGATACGTTGGAAGTTAAGCCACCGGCTTCATTTATAGCTTCCAGAACAGGAACGGAGTCGTGTTTTAACGATACAGAGCCCGGTCTTTTGACTTCGCCCAGAACGAGCACCTTTTTGCTGTTATACGCATCAACTGAAATATCTACTCTAGGATTCTTTATATAATGAGTTGCCAAGGTAGTCAGCAAGGTTTTGTGTATTTCGTCAATAGTCATACCACCGACGCTGACATGATTAAGGATAGGCAGGTAAATCAATCCATTACGATCAATTTCAACTTTGAGCACAGATTCTTTTTCCGGCTCAATTAGTTGGTCAATTTTAATAAGCAGCACGTCACCTGAACCAACATGATATTCACGTGAGACTATTTCATTAGTTGGCTGCTCGTGCAGCAAGGTCCCATAAACAGAAGGGTCGTTAACAACCTTTTGTTGGCTCTGTTGATCGGCAGTATAAGCAGCAAATTGATACCCGTTATTATTAGCAGGCATATATCTACCATTATTATTTCTGTCAATGGATGAAGGTGGAGCAGCAATTTTATACTGCCTTGTCTGAGCGGACTTATTGCCGCAGCCACACAACAGTAAAATATATACTGCAGCCATTATAGTAATAATAGTTTGTGCTGTTCTCTTATTATTCATTTTGAACACCTTTGTCATTACTTAGCTTTCCTATATTATCTAGGTTTACTCGTCTTTCATGCTCGCTTATCGACGCCGACCAAACTGAACATTAGGATAATTCACTTTGTGACGGTTAGGGCGAATTTTATTTTTGTATTACAAGCAAGAGCAAAAACGATTAGAGCGAGTGTATTAGTAAGTAGGCTGGGATAGGTTATAACAGATATTTTAGATGTAAAGTTTTTAATGATAGAAGCTTAGGTGAGAAAGGGCCAGGCAGTTGGAATTGTGACATGTTTGGTTATAAGACTTTTTATGAAAGCTAGTTATGCCAGAAAAGAGAGTTTAAGAAAAAATGAGAAAAATTTTTAAAATGGCAGTGACAGTCCCATAACGGGTAAAGATAAGGTTACATAACCGGTATCAAGGTATATACATAGGAGTGTATGTTTTTGTCGGATCGCTCGTAAGGTAAGTAATATTGATGTATTCGTTTATGCCAGGCTTGAACGGGCATTTTCAATTGTTATGGATATGCATTTGAATTTAATTAAACTATATGGCTTATTTAGCGATAAACTATATGAAACATGGGTGTCGGCATTTTATAGTTATAAGACGTTCAGGTTGGGACTGTTTAGGAAGTATGACTATAGGCAACCTCTGAAAATTCATTTTGAGCGACTAGTTATTCTTTTGCCTGCTGACATGCGTCATATAAAACAGTGAATATAGCCCAATATGCACGATTTTATATTCCTTGTCAGCAACCAAAATCTTAAACTATCGCATCAAAAGCAATTTCCAGAGGTCACTTATAATATTAGCAGTTGTTATATTTGGTGATAAGAGATTTTTAGGCTTGACTAATAATTTGGTACTTGCCTTAAATCATTATAAAAGAATGCAGTTATACTCTTGTTAAGATTAGGGCAACCTCTGAAAACTTATTTTGAGCGGCAAGTTTTTCTTTTGCCTGCCGGCATGCATCACATAAAACAGTGAATATAGCCCAATATGCACGATTTTATGTTCCTTGTCAGCAACCAGAAATTTAAACTATCGCATCAAAAGCAATTTCCAGAGTTCACCTTAAGATTGTATTGTTATATAGAAAGGTTAGCAGGAAATATGGCCATTAAAAAGCTGTTATTAGTTTTAGGGATTTTATCCAGTAGTGTTATCGGACAAAGTGATTTATTTCACCGTCATTCTCTAACAGGTGGCGCAGTCCAGGAGTTTGGTGATTTTGCCGGGCATTGTTTGTTTGGGCCGTACGGAATAAAACATGAAGAAGCTATTGTTTTTTCTTGTGATTTGACCCAGATATACCAGGTGAATGTAAACGGCGGGCTGCGTACCTCGGATGACAGCGGCAGGTATAGCATGAGTTATGACCTTGGCGTAGAGATGGATTTTGAAAAAATGATCGGCATTGCTGGGGCCGGTTTTGCCATTCATGCCGAGGGTTCCGGCCCGGAAGCCGAGGGAATAAGCGGCGAATCGGTCGGAGATTATTATGGGGTTAATGGAGATGCGGGCGGAGATTATACGATAGAGCTTTCCGAAGCCTTTTGGATCCAGGGTTTTGGCGAGAGTTTTACTTTGCTGGTTGGCAAGATGGACACCTCGGCAGCTTTTGATACAAATGCATATGCAAATGACGAAACTATTCAGTTTTTGTCAAGTGCCCTGGTGAACAACCCCCAGATTCCGATAGATTATGGTTTAGCAATCCAGTTATTTTATAATCCGAGTGAGACATTATCATTTTCTGCATCATTTGCTGATGCCGAGGGAGATATGGGTGAGACAGGATTTGATACGGCATTCGACGGCGATGATTATTATGTCTATGTTTTTGAAGCAGGATATCATCCGGAGATTTATGGTCTGGGCGGATCGTATCGATTTGGTATCTGGCATGATACTTCTGATGCAGCAAGTTTAAAAAACGGCAGGGCCCATAACGGCAATACCGGGTATTATTTGAGTTTTGACCAGGCATTAATTACAGAAGAAGAGAAAGAGCAGGGTTTGGGCGCATTTTTTCGTTACGGCATAACAGGGGAAGAATATAATGAGGTTGAAAACTTTTTCTCAATTGGTCTGCAATATCATGGGCTGGTGCCAGGCAGGGATCATGATACATTTGGTTTAGGTATGGCACAGGGGAACCTAAGCAGATATTATACGGTTGAAGATGGGACCGGCAATGATGTTTTTCCGGAAGGAGAAGAGACCTTATACGAACTATATTATAATATAACTGTATGTCCCTGGGCGCAAGTGACCCCGGCGATCCAGTATATAGCAGATCCGGCAGGAGATAGTGAAGCTTCTGATGCAACCGTAATAGCACTTAGATCGCAGATAGCATTTTAAACATTATTGCTGAATATATTTTCTGATTTGCTTATATTGTCAGGCAATTTCAATTGAAAATAAAATTTGCGACACCTTTAAGTGGTTGTAATTTTTTTACTGTAAAACTCAGGTGTAAAACGGAAATTCATGCAAATTAATTATAACCTTAGATGAAAGCTGTAAAATTAATGTCAATTAACTGTTTTTTATAAAGGTGTTATTGGTAAATGGTTGAGTTGCCGAGATATTTAGCTTTTGTGACAACTTTTGTTAATTGTATTGAGGAGTTAACACCAAGTTTTTCCAAAATATTAGTGCGGTGAAAATCTACAGTTTTGCTGCTGATATTTAATGATTGTGCAATTAGCCGGTTAGATTTGGATTCGAGTATAAGTTCCATAATCTGAAATTCTCTTTTAGTTAAGGAGTTGATCCTGTTATTTATATCGAGTAGCTCCCTGGTTTGTATATTTTTTTTCTGCTGCAATTTTAGTGCAGCGTCAATGCTATCAAGAATCAATTGGTTACTGAAAGGCTTTTCAAAAAAATCGACCGCACCATTTTTGAATGCATTTGTAGCGCAACTTACATCAGCGTGTCCGGAAATCATAATCACCGGGAAGCTGTATTTGCCATCAGTAAGCTTCTGTAAAAGTTGCAGTCCGCTGATTTCCGGCATACGAATATCAATAACAGCGCATCCGATGCAGTTTGAACTACAGAAATCGAGGAAATCCAGAGGTGAAGTAAAAGTTTTAACCTTTTTTCCAACGCTTTCGAGGAGTAATTCCAGGATGTTGCAAATATGTTCATCATCATCAACTATACAAACAACACATTCGTTTCCCATCTTCAAAATTATCCTCTCTGGCAGTGAACGTTAAAATAGACATAATTTTTTTGAGTCAATGTTATTAGTAATGTTTTCAGTTTACAGGCATGTGTCTGTAAAAATCTTTGCTTGTATTATAATTTCAATTACAGGTATAGAATTTGATTGTGTTTCCTCAGAAATTATATTTAGAGCTGCGGGCAATGAAACTCATATAACAGTAAATGATTTTGGCCTGCAGGTTATGTTTTATATAATATTTTGAATGTCTTTTAAGTGCGATATCGCACTTTTGACTGATCAAAATTGCACGCAAAGTCCGGAACAGGACCTTGTGAAAACCTTACATTTAATTGTATTTCCAAGCTAATTCCCGGAAGTATATTTAATTCAGAGTGTTACAAGGAAGCCCATTTAGGCGATTTTAACAACATAAAAACTGCGAAAGTTAATTTTTAATATATGTAGTTTTATGTGCCAGGTGATAAGCCAAAAAAATAATGTCAGATAGACGGCTATCAATAGAGGCATCATACATTTAATATACTGGTAATTAATTTCTGTCACCTAACGACTGCTAATATTAAAAAAAATATAAATTCATTTCAAGTAATTATTAGTTTCTATGAAACAGTACAAATTGGTTTAGTTGACAGTATTTTAGCTAAGTCATTTTTGTATATTCGAGGCGTGCATCAGTTACTTGCAATCCGAGTGCAACACGAGTGTAAATCTGCGAGCGGATTTTGGTAAATATTATGATAAAAAGAAGCCTAGATAGTTTGTAGGTACTATCGTAGGCTCCATCGAAAAAATAATTATAGGGGTGAATTAGTTGTTAAAGTCTGCAAAGCAGTTACTCTCCTGCTGATAGGAAGTTTCCTTATTATATTTATTTTTGTTGGCACCATATGCTATTTCATGGAAAGGGATGTCAGATTCGTACAGATCGCTGCTGTTATTAATGGTCTTGTTATTACCATCAATTATGCCGGATAACTCTTTAACGATAAGATTTAACTGGCAAGCCTGCGAACTGAGTTCTTCAGCTGCACTTGCCGCTTCTTCTGCACTTGCCGAATTGCTTTGCGTGACAGTATCCATCTGTGATATCGCGATATTAACCTGTTCGATACCTTGTGACTGTTCCTGGCTGGCCAAAGCGATATTATCAACGAGAGTGGTAGTCTTTTCTATACTGTTAACAATCTGGTCAAGGGCATTACCGACTTCCCCGGCAATTTCGACACCGTTATTAGCATTTTTAACGGATTCTTCGATCATTACGGATGTGTCCTTTGCAGCTTCTGCCGATCTCATAGCCAGGTTGCGTACTTCTTCTGCAACAACCGCAAATCCTTTTCCGGCTTCTCCGGCTCTTGCAGCTTCTACCGCGGCGTTCAGTGCAAGCAGGTTTGTCTGGAACGCAATTTCATCGATAACTTTAATAATTTTAGCAGTTTCATCGCTGGATTTTTGTATGTCACGTATGGCAGTGTTCATTTTTTCCATGGCAAGAATACCATCACCGGCAGATTTACTCGCGTCACTTGACAGTATTTTAGCCTGCTGGGCATCGTCGGCACTGTTTTTGGTCATTGAAGTCATTTGATTGAGACTGGCTGACGATTCTTCCAGTCCGGCGGCCTGTTCGGAAGCTCCCTTAGCAAGAGATTGTGCGGTACTTGATACCTGTGAAGAAGCAGATGTTACTTCATTAGACCCAGCAGTAAGGCTGGCAATAATCCTGTTGATAGGTTTCACGATGTTTCGAGTCAGTACAAATGCAGTAGCCAGACCAAGAGCGATAGCCGAAAGTGATACTATGATAATCAGGCTGTTGATAAAAGCAAATGCTTTGTCAGTAGTTTCTCTAAGATCGGTGATGAAGGAGTATACACCGTCTCGTATTTCTCTTGAGTTAGCCATCACGTTGTCTGTGATAGAGTCTAATGTTTCAACTTCTGCACGCTGAGCGAGGTTGAATTTTCTAAAAGCCATTACCTGTTCTTCGTAACTCTTTAATGATGCTAAAGCCTCGCTAATGCATTGCCTGGTTGTTTCCAGTTTCATAATTTCCATTGCTTTGCCGAGCATTTCTTGTGTTGTCTCGATATGTTCCATCCACTGTCCGGCAATTTTGTCCTGTTGGTCCGGGCTGGAAGCCAGTTGATAATATTGTGCGTAGAGAAAGATTTTATTAGCGGAATCCAGGCATTTTTGAGCGAAGAAAGCTCTTTCGGCGGCAGCCTGGTCGAGGGTACCATCTTTAGAAGTTTCAAGAGCATATTTTTGAGCAGCTTCAACAACTTCGATAATGTTATATGACAATGTTTCCGCTTCGCTGTTTCTTATCTTGCCTGAAGCAATTTTTTCATCTGCGATGCTGTAGTATTTTTTTGAACTGTCAGAATATTTATTCATTTCATTTAACAGGTGGTCAGCTTTAGCCTTATTTTCATCCGAACACATCATTTTCTTTGCTTCTGTAGTATGTTGTTTGACATTTTCTATCTCTGTATTTTGTAATTGAATAAATTTGGAATCGCCGGAAAGAGCGTATCTCAGGTTGCTAGTCTGTGAGTCCTGAGCGTCAGTTAGTACCGTATTTACTTCTTTTGCAATGTCTAACTGGTAACATATATCGCCAATAGCTTTGGTGGTTTCCTTGAGGCCTGAATAGCCTAATAGTGCAATAGTACACATAAGTAACAATATAAAAATGAATCCACCATACAACTTAACACTTAATTTAAATCTGTTTAACATTTTCTTAACCCTTTTACTTTGATTTGATTTGTATTATTAAATTTCAGAACAATAATTACAATAATTCTACATTACTTTTTTCACAAACATGTCGGTCTGTGAATAGTATTTTGTCGATATCTAAAATGATTTTAAAACTATTATTTATCTTTCCTATGCCAAGGATAAAATCCGTATCAATTCCGGCACCAAGTTCTGGTACATTTTCGATATCGTCTTGTTGAATATCAATTACCTCGTTAACTTTGTCAACGAGAATACCAGTACTGTATTTTGCGTCACCTTGTCCAGTCTCCACAAAAATAATACTTGTATGTACAGTATTATTAACTTCGCCCATGCCGAATTTTGTTTTTAGATCAATTACGGGAATGATCTTGTGTCTCAGGTCGATTACTCCTTTAATATGTTTTGGTGTTTTAGGGAGCGGGACGATATCGATGCATCCAATAATTTCCTTAACCTTAAGGATTTCAAGTCCAAATTCTTCATTTGATAAAGTAAACGTAAGATATTTTTCATCTGTATGGTTTACATTTTCAGATGTCGTATTTTCCGGTTCGTTGAGAGTTTTCATGTTAGCATTCCTTCTATAAAACAATGGTTGATCTTCCTGCAAGAAAATATGATAGTAGTCTATCGCTTATGTCATTGAGTTTATCGAGCCATATAATACGTGTCATAATTAATTTTATTCGATAGTGTGCCAGGGTATAACATAGTATTTTATAGTATCTATCAGAGGTGATTTGAAATAATAACCGGGTAATAACCGAGGTAATTTCAGGGATTTTGTCATTTATGTTTAGGATTGTCTTTCGTAGCCAGTGTCCATTGTTTGGCATGTTGATAGTAGAGTTAAAAGAGCAATGAATTATGGGTTTTGTAGTTTGGCTTACATGAATTAATGTCAGAGTTCAGGTTATTATTACAAATGGAGTATCATTTATATTTATCCAGGGAGTCAGATTAATAGAAGTTTGGTGCCGTAATACGAGTTGATTTTTGAGGAGTGTTCTTATGTTTTGCTGGAGAATTGACTTTTGATGATATGTAATTGTATTATATTGTTTTTTGCTAACTATTTGCTTTTTTGACAGGATTTGCTAAAATCCATTGGCATGAAGTGCGGTTTATGCTTCGCATCATATACATGGAGCACTTTTGACTGTTCAAAATTATACGAAAAGGCTAGTACAGGGCCAATTAAGTGGATAGTAAGTGAAAATTAAGGTGTTTCCCGATGTTCATCGGGATTTCGCTTTGTTTAACATTGTGTTTCACGCTTTGTTCAAAATATAAATGTTGCAGTAGGACCCATTAAGGCGATTATTGCAGCCTGAAAACTGCGAAAGTTAAGATGAATAAATATACAGATATTCTATATTGTCGCTGCAGCGGCGGGCAGGAGCTGGACGAAACAGAAAACAATCTGCTCTACGAAGAGATTTTAAAGATATCTAAAAATGCTGTTTCTGCGGAATCGTCCACATTGAGATTCCATATTGTTACCGATTTATGTCATTGGGCAGCAAAGGAAAAAGAAAGATTATGTCAAGAGCTTGTTTTGGGGGACAGTATATTTTTAATCAGCGCATGCTCCAGAAGAGCAAATGTAAACCTTTTGAATTTTGCAGGTTTAGACATTAAAGAGGAATGGATAAAGAAGTTTGTGAATTATCGCAATATTTCACAAGCGGTAATTATAGCCCAGGTAAAAGCGATAATTAATGAATCAGGAGGGGCTGAGTATCATAACTTTGCCCTTGATTATACCCCGGCTAATCTAGCCTGGTTTCCTGTGATAGACCGTGAATTATGTACTAACTGCCGTCAGTGTGAGAATTTCTGCCTGTTCGGTGTGTATAAATTTGATAGTACATTGACGGTCAATAAACCGTCCAAATGCAAGCCATATTGTCCGGCATGTGCGAAGATATGCCCGCGAAGTGCGGTAATATTTCCCAAGCATGATTCGCCAGTTACTAACGGCCAGGAGCTAAGGACAGGCGGTCCGGTAGATAAAACAATCTCAAATATGTCCGGTCCGGAGCTGATGTCATTTTTGCATAATCGTTCGAATATAGCTGATAAGGCCAGAGAACTGGGTATCCCGGACAGTGTGATCAAGTCTATGACACCAGAGCAGATCTCTAAAATTGTAGAAGACAAGAAATAGCCAACCTTCATTGAATCGAAAAGATTCCTTATTATTTAAATCAAATATGACTTTAAAACCTAGAATACTCCTAGTTGCCGATCGTACGCTTAGTGCCAACTATTCAATAATATTTGAAGGGATGTTTGGTACAATGCAGACCACCGAGGTGCCTGAATTTGTTATGAAATCTCTTATGGCGCCGAGGATGCCGGTAGATTCAGACGGCCGTGCTGCCGCTGCGCCATTGGGTTTGCGTCGAGTGGAAGCTTCACTGTTGGAATCACTGCACCTGGGCCGGGATGATATAGTTTGTGCAACGCCGGAGTCGGTTGAATCGCTTATTGGTCCATGGACGAAACTGGTTGTGGTGTCGTCAAGTGATCCGCTGGGCAGGGGTATGAGCAATACGACTACTTCGTGTTTTTGGGGCGGTCGTCTTTATACCGAGTATTGGACCGACAAGATGATGATGCGTCTGGCAGAGTTCAAATCGAGGCATAATTTTAAGATACTTACCGGTGGTGCCGGCAGCTGGCAATGGCATCAGGACCCTGAAACAGCCCGGCGTCACGGCATAGATGCGATCTGTGAAGGTTATTTTGAAGAGGGCGGCCCTGAATTTGTGAGTAATATACTCAATGATGCAGTTCCATCGGAAATGGTAGAACCATCTGGTCTTGCGTATTTTCGTTCCAACAGCTGCCTGGTGGAACATGTTCGCCCGATCACAGCGCCGTCTATGCTGGGAATAATCGAGCTGTCGCGCGGCTGCGGCAAGGCATGTAATTTTTGTCCGATGGCGGATAAGAAGATGAGGCATCTTCCGATTGACCTTATATGCCGGGATGTTGAGACGAATGTTTCCAATGGCTTTAGAAACGTTGTCAGCGGCAGCGAAGATTTCCTTCGGTACGGCAGTGACAGTTTCAAGCCTGATTATAATAAGCTTTGTGAGCTGCTGGAATCGATGCGGCAGATTCCGAACAAGAATTTTTTGCAGATCGATCATGTAAACATATCTTCGGTTCTTCAGCTGGATGATGGAGAGCTCAAGCAGCTTCGGGAACTGATGAACTGGGAGAAGAAGTGTGATTACCTTTGGGTGAATATGGGAGCAGAGACCGCATCCGGTGAACTGTTGAAAGCCAATTGTGCCGGGAAAGCTTTGCCGCTGGATACAGATAATTGGGATCAGCAGATAATTGATGCCGCAGATAAGCTAATTCGTACCGGGTTCTTTCCTGTGCTGAGTTTTGTTCTGGGCCTGCCGGGTGAAAGTCAGGAAGATGTGAAAAAGACACTTGCTACCGTCCGAGAGCTGGTCAGGCGTAAACTGGTGATATTTCCGATATTTTATGAGCCTGCTGATGTTGGTCAGCGATCGAAATCTCCGGCATTCAACCTGGAACGTATGACACTTGATCATCTTGATCTTTACCAGGCATGCTACGAGCAGAATTTCAAGGAGGTTCCGCCGATGTTCTGGGACAACCAGCGTGCCGGTGGAGTATCATGGGGCAAGCGGGCGCTGGTACGTACCCTGGGAAATGTCGAAGTAATCAAATGGCGTTCAGCGTTTAAGAGGCTGCGTCGTAAATTGTCATGACTATGCAGCTATTTGTCTTTTGATTTGGGTGAATAAAAAAGGGACAACCCTTTTAAGTGAGTTGTCCCAGGCAGTAAAACTGCACCTAACGCTTTAGGCCCGGTTGAAAAACTAAAAGAAAAAACAACCGAACCACTAATGGGAATATAATTACGTTACATGCCTTAGAGCAATTAAGTGCTCCAAATAAGGCCAAAAACCAAATCCAAAAATTTTATCTTCATTTTATTCCATAATCCTTTTCCTTTCCCAGTATTATTCATGCGGTCATAACTCTAAGTCAAAAAAGAAATTACGAAATAAAGCCATGTATGGTGGTTTGTGTATAAAAGCTCTAAATTGCTTTTTGTAACACATTTGAAATAAAAAGTGTATAATTCATATATAGCAAAAGGGTTAGAATTTTTATCCGAACCTTTATCTGACAGAGAAGGTATTATTGTTGAAAACCCAAATTGGAACCTGACAGAAATAACAAACAAAAAAAATATTTAGAAATTCGAGATTATGATCGCAAATAAAATATTACCACCCTTTAGATCAGCTGCATTATGGTTTTATTTGGCAGCGATAAGTTTATCAATGTTATCAATCTCTGCCAGAGCGGAATCGGAAACATCCTGCTGTACAGTTCCAGCTGTGGAAGACGAAAAAGTTGCTTCGCTGCTGGCCGATATGGAAAAAGCCTGTTCGGAACTGAAGTCATTTGAAGCAAAGATGAAATATGATGTTCTCCAGCCGCTGGTAGATACCCAGCGTATCCGTACCGGGAAACTGTATTATCAGGTAAAAGGTGAGATTGTCTATGCTCGTATCCATTTCGACGATCTTCTAGAACTTGACCTTATGGAGGAAGATTCTACACCAAAACCAGTGAAGTTTGACGAGGATTATTATTTTGATGGATTATGGGTACATCGCACAAACGCCCAGACCAAAACATTGGAAAGCTGGGAAGTAGCCACCAAGCGTCAGGTGCGTGAATCCTTCAGGTTAGGCCAGGGCCCGTTTCCGCTGCCGTTTGCTATAACCAAATCTGATGTACAGGAATATTTTACAGTTGCGAAGCCAGTTGAAGAAGCTGCCGGCGAGCTAAAAGATACGATTCATCTGGAACTGACACCTAAGCCTGACACAAAGTATGCCGAGGAGTATCTGAAGATAGAGCTTTGGATCAAGTCAGAGAGCTATCTTCCGGTTCAGATTCGTTACGAAGAAAAAGACTATAATCAGACGACGGTACTCTGGACAGAGATAGAAACCGGCAAAGAAATAAATGATTCGAATTTCAAAACACCCAAGAAGCCTATGGGCTGGACTAAGACCGTTCATCCATTTGAAGAGAAATAGTTCATGTCGCGATTCCGCTTTGTCTGAAACATAAGTGCAACAGTAAGGCCCTTTGAGGCGATTATTGCAGCTTGAAAACTGCGAAAGTTAACATTTTCTATGAGGCATAAAGGTAGATTTTACCGTGACAACACTAAAGCAGATAACCACTCCTAATTCAATTACCCGTCTTGAAAGCCTGGCACGAGAGATCTGGACAGAGCATTATCTTCCGATAATAGGCCAGGAGCAGATAGATTACATGCTGGATAAATTCCAGAGTTTCTCAGCGATAACGCGTCAGATCCAATGTGAAGGTTATCAGTATTATTTTATAGTTGCCAAAGGTACTGAAGTTGGTTACCTGGGGCTGGTTCCCGATCTGGCGGAAGATAAGATGATGATCAGCAAGATATATGTGAGCAAATCAGCCAGGGGTACCGGTGCGGGCACCGCGGCGCTAAGTTTTGCGAAAGATCTTTGTCAGCAGCAGGGTATAGGCAAGCTGTGGCTTACGGTAAACCGTAATAATTCAGATACAATAAAATGGTACAAGAAAAACGGTTTTGCAGTTGTTGAAGAAGCAGCCAACAGTATTGGTCACGGCTTTGTTATGGATGACTATATAATGGAGATGACTCTCTGATCCTTTACGGCAGTTTTTGAATGAGTGAATGAAACAGTCGGTAGTTATGGGGCCTTTCTACGGGTTAATTTGTTCTTGACCATGATTATATTATCCAGATAATTAAGGTGCGGTTTATGCTTCGCATCTTATGCAAGGGGCACTTTTGGCTGTTCAACATTACACGCAAAGGCCGGAACAGGGCCAATTAAGTGAAAAATTAAGGTATTCGACTATCGTCTCATCCTTAGTTTAAAATCAAAGCGTTGCAGGAAGGCCCTTTTAGGCGATTTACCAGAGGCACTTCGTTATTGCATCTTAAAAACTGCGAGAGCTAAGTTAAGGCAGCTTAATATTTTAATTGGATTTCAATCCATATATATACGATGTATTATTAGTGCGATATTGCACTTATAACTGTTCAATATAACACGTAAAGTGCGGAACAGGGCCAATTAAGTGAAAAATGAATAGTGAAAATTAAGGTGTTCGACCATCCTTTGACTAGCTCAGGGAAGGTCGTCTTACGTTTTGTTTAAATCATAAGTGTTGCAGGAATACCCTTTTAGGAGATTTTTGCAACTTAAAAACTGCTAAAATTAACAATTATATATACACATAATGTATGATTTTGCCCGATCGCTCGGAAGGTAAGTAATAATAATGTAATTATTTATGCCGGGCTCGAACGGGTATTTTCAATTATTATGGGTATAACTACCAGCCTGAAAGGATTTATATTATTTCAGGCGGAGAGAGTTGATGTCTGAATCCGGTAAATCTGACAATATTAATAATTCGCTTAAAAAAAGATACACGGTCTTGCTGTTGATTGGTATTGCCGCGCTTGCATGTTATTTGAACGGTTCGGCACTGGACTGGGGTGCCAGGGGAGCGGTCTGGACCCCGGATACAATAGAAGGGCTTCGAACAGCCGGTCATAACGAGAACATGTTCAAGCTATGGAAGCATAAATATCCAAGAGGTCAGTTTCTGATCAGTTATCCATTTTATAAGTCGAAGATTGATTACTGGAAAGAAAACCCGATAACATATATGAAGGATGGCAAGGTATATAAATCAGTAATTGACACCGGTCGTCAGGTCGAGCTGAGTATGATAACCCGCAGGTTATGTTATATTATGTCAATTGCGATTGTATTTGCCGTATTTTTTACATCGAGGAAGTTATTCGAAGATGACATAGCGGCATTACTCTCTTGCCTGTGTCTGACTTTGTCATGTTATTTTGTATTTTTCAGTAAATCCGGCTGCGTTGATATTCCCGCGATGTTCTGGTTTGCCCTGGCAACCTGTTTTGGAGTGTATGCGGCGTATAATCGCAAGATATACTGGTATTTGCCGGCCGGATTCTGTTCGGCATGGTCGGTCTGTACCAAGGAAGGGGTAGCCCCGTTCCAGGTCGGACTATTTCTCGGCCTTGCGGTATTGCAGGTGTATGCTGTTTACTCATCGGGCAAGCCATTTAAACAGGCGATGAAGTCGCTGCTGAGCTGGAAGATATTATCCGCGATAGTAATAGCGGTAATAGTCTTTATGACACTGGAAAACTTCTGGACGGGAATGGAAGAGTGGAACTACCGGAGCCAGTTCTGGGAAGACGTTGTCAGTGATTTTTCCAAGAGCAGGATTTCTGCGATGACATTACTGACAAGTGTCGGTTCCGGTTTTTACCAGGGCTGGGGCTGGCCGTTTGTCGTGTTAATGATATTGTCACTGCCATACGTGGCATACAAGTATAAATGGCAGTTTGTGTTTATTGCCGCTCCCAGTATTTTATTTGCCATTGCCGTAATATTTGTAATTAACCAGACCAGGCCGAGATTCTGGTTTTGTTCCTATATCGGCATAGCCTTGATGATGGGTAAAGCCCTGGCGGATTGGTACAGGGTAAAGAAGATACCGTTTTCGATACGAATTGTGGCACCTCTTTTTGTGCTGGTACCGTCGCTGTTATGCTGTATATTTTTTAATATCGAAATGAATAACGACAGCAGGATCAGGGTTTCGAACTGGATGAAGAAAAACGCTAAGCCGGGTGCTATAGTTGGTTTTCCGATGTACGACCAGTATGGCCCGAGATTACAGGAGCTTGGCTTTCGGGTAATAGACGACTTTTCCAGTAAAGGTATCCAGACGAAAAAAGGTTTGATAAAGGTGTCTCCTGACTATTTTATAGGCTCTACCATATTTCCAATGTCCAGCAGGAATGATATTGAGTATTTCAAGAAGGTGTTTAACGATCAAACCGAGTATAAAAAGCAAGCTGTAATGGGTGCTATATATTTTAGAAACGAAGATTCTCTTATGTGGAAATTATGTTTGCGGTTTTTCCATCTGCAGCATCGTATCAGTCCTGATGTCAGGATATATAAAAAAGCCGGTAACTAATTGTGCGGTATAGCACTTTCGACTGTTCAACATTATACGCAAAGGCCGGAACAGGGCCAATTAAGTGAAAAATGAAAAATTAAGGTATTCGACTATCGTCTCATCCTTAGTTTTAGTTCAAAGTGTTGCAGTAAGGCCCTTTTAGGAGATTTTGCAACTTAAAAACTGTGAAAGCCAACTAATTTAGAGAACAAGGCAGAACAAAATTGGATACTACTAAAAAAAAGCTGATCATAATAGTCCCGGCTTATAACGAGCATGACACGATAAGTGAAACAATTCAGGGTCTGAAGTCTGTTTCATCCTCGCTTAATAGTTGTGGTTTCGAGTTATTTGTTTATGTCGTTAATGACGGCTCTACCGACGAGACCGGAAAGATTGCCGAGAATGCCGGGGCCGACAAGGTAATCGCTCATAAGAAGAATAAAGGTCTTGGCGCGGCCGTTCGTTCGGGCCTGCTCCAGGCATATAGTGATGGCGCAGAGATAGCAGTAAAGTTTGATGCCGATCTGCAGCATGACCCGGAAGATATAGTAAAACTTATCCAGCCGATTCTTGATGATTCGGCAGAGGTAGTGTACGGCAACAGGTTTGATAAGATCGAATATAAAATGCCGTTTGTTCGCAGGTTTGGCAATATTGTTTTTACCTGGATGATGCGTATGCTTACCGGGTGGCCATTAAGGGACAGTCAGCCGGGAATATTTGCGGTTACAAAAGACTATCTGAAAGTATGCCGGCTGCCGGGCGACTATAACTATACGCAGCAGGTTTTACTGGAGGCGTATCACAATGGTTTGCGATTTGCGCATTGCCCGGTATCATTTCGAAAAAGAAACGCGGGTAAGTCGTTTATCTCGATGAAATATCCATTAAAGGTTTTGCCGCAGCTTCTTATGGTAATTATCAGTATAAAGCCAATGAAAATATTTCTGCCAATCGGTTTTTTCTTTATGTTGATAGCGATCTTGTTTTTTGGCATTGAAATGGTATCCTGGCTGAACGGTCATGCGGATAAGCCGGTAACTCATGTTAACCTGGTCCTCGGATCACTGCTGTTCGGTTTGCAGACGGTGTTTTTCGGTTTACTGGCCGAACTGATAGTATATTTTAATAAAAACAGGTAAATATGGAAGTGCAGTATTGCACTTTTGACTGTTCAACATTACACGCAAAGGCCAGAACAGGGCCAATTAAGTGAAAAATGAAAAGTGAAAAATGAAAAATTAAGGTATTCGACTATCGTCTCATCCTTAGTTTAAAATCAAAGCGTTGCAGGAAGGCCCTTTTAGGCGATTTTGCAACTTAAAAACTGCGAAAGTAAATATGGATCACGATCACGCGAAAATACGAGACGGCCTATTAAGCGGCTATCTCAGGAGGGCCAGGTTGAGTCTGGCAGCCCGTTATGTAAAAGGTGGAAAGATACTAGATATCGGCTGCGACCGCGGCTATTCACTTCCGTATCTGGGCGACGGTATCAGTAGTTATGTCGGGATTGACAGTTGTGATGAAGCTGTTGCTGCCGCTGAAAGTAAATATCCTGATTACCGTTTTATGGCCATGATGGTTGATGAGGCTGCGATAGATAATATTCCGCCGGGGTACGATACTATATTGCTGGTAGCGGTCCTGGAGCATATGGAAGATACGATAAGTTTTTTACGAAAGCTCAAGACCCTGCTAAACCCGGGCGGCCGGGTAGTTATCACTTCTCCATCGGGCAAGTCTCATTCGCTGCTGGTATTTCTGGCAGGCATCGGTTTGGCCCGGAATGATAAGCACGAACATGAAGGCCACTATTTGAACCATGACGATATAATGCAGCTGGTTGAAAGTGATGATTATAATCTTATAAAGTATAAAACTTTTCAGTTTGGAATGAATCAACTTTGGGTACTGGAAGCTTAAAAACAAGAAAACTTTTTCTGGTCATATTAAAAATAGCAATATTGACAGCCTGTGGTGTGTACCTTTTTAAGTCTGCCAGGGGATTAAAAGTTGATGATTTCAAGTGGTCATATATCTGGTTTGTCTTTGCCGGAGCTGTAATATATTTTATTTCGACCTTTATCCTGGCAAACAACTGGCGATTGATTATTTTATTGATTACTAACCGTATACCGAACAGCATCGGCTTGGCGAAAATATATTTTGAAAGTGTCCCGGCAAAATATCTTCCTTCAAATGTATTGCATATGGCGTCTCGTCATTATTTATTAAAGAAATCCGGATATTCCAACCGGGAGGCTTTTGCTTCAAATGTTCTTGAAATTGCTTTTGTGATCCTGTCATCTTCTCTTTTATTATTTGCCGGGATATTTAAGCATAAGCTGGTGATGCCGGAAGAGGTTGTCAGTAACAATAGTTTTCTGGCGATATTGTCAGGGGTGTTTATTGTCTCGGTAATAATCCCGGGATATTTCTGGTACAGGGGTAATAGCCAGTCATTTATGACATTATTATTTCGGGCAGCCGTAATTGTTTTACTATATTCTTTATTCCTGGCTATTTCAGGTTTGATTTTTTATTTTGTGTGTAAGAATACAGTAACAGTTGATATTTCCGAGTTATGGCTCAATATAATTTTTGCCTATGTTTGTGCCTGGGTGCTGGGCTTGATAACACCAGGTGCTCCGGGCGGAATAGGTGTCAGGGAAGTTGTAATGGTTGCGTTACTGGCAGGCTATATGCCAAAAGAAGAAGTGCTGCTAAGTTCGGTACTGTTCCGGTTTGTAACAGTTGCAGGCGAACTGCTGGGTTTCGCATTTGCATCGCGTCTGCCGGGAATAGAAACTGTTATTGCTGTCGACAATTCAGGCGATTAACAAGTACTTGCCGGTCTATTGGAAGATTTCTAGTTTTGTTTCTTAATTTTTTTCCGATTCAGTATGTACCAGGTTACCAGCAAAGTGCAGACGATTTCTGTACCGACGGCGGGTAGTCCGTATCTTGAAATATTATGTGTGAAGAATCCGTTCATAAACAGAAGGTAGATTGCCGGTAAAGAGACAGCGAGCAGGTGCCATTTCCTTTTGAATATCGAATAGAAGAAGAAGACAGATAAACCCAGAAAGTAAATAACACTTACCAGGACTGCGCTTTGACATACTATGCCAAACGGTCGGGTTAATGCAACACCTCTACCGAATAATATGCCGCGCCATCCGATTGGTATGGAAACGAGCAGGTGTTTTATTGGATGTTTCAGGAATTCCAGCATCCATTTCATTTGCCCGGAATTTTCGTCGGCAGGGTCCCAGGACCTGTGTGTTCTGCCGAGTTTGTAGTATCCTTCCGGGTTACCCCGGTTAAGTTTTGCCAGTTTTCCGTTGGAATGGGATATGCAGTCTTTGCCGTACATTTTGTACATGAGCTCGTATGCCGCCGGATCAGGAGTCCAGTAGAGGAACGATCCGAAATATTCGGTGGCATTCATTTTATTGTATTCATACCTGGTTGCCATCACGTTGCCTCCGCGGCAGGTAATCTGGAAAGTTCCGAACAGTGATTTGTTCCTGACCATCCAGCCGCCGGTTGGAATAGAAAAACATATCAGGAAGATAGCTAGCGAAATAGCCAGATGCTTTTTATTAATGCTTTTCAGGGTCAGCCACATGAGGGCGAGTACAAAAACCATCATATACAAGAATATTGCTTTACACAGTACGACTAATGACATAGCCAGGCCGGCCAGGCCCATAAAAATATACCTGTATTTTATTTCAGTTTCTTTTTGGATGGCCTTATAGAAGAATATACTGAACAATAACATCAGCGGTATCGATATTTGCTCAGTCATCAGGGTATTGATATTATTTAATATTTCCAGGTTGAACCCGAGCAGAAACAGGCCGAGATAAGAAAACCAGAATGAGCGACTGATCATATATATCAGGATAAAACCTAATATGCCGGTTATTGCTGCCAGGTGAATTTCAGATTTTCGCAGGTGGTGGAGCAGTCTAGTGTTGTTGTGTATATCCTTTAGAGATATATCTCTTACAACGTCATCATTCAATAGTAATGACAGGTAAAACGGATATCCCGGTTCCCGGTAATTGGTAGGCGGCGGGTTATCCGATATTTTTCTTTCCTGTGAAATAGTTCCGGTCTTGTAATAATGGTAGGCCATAACCATATTGGTATTGGCATCTAAAGACTCGTTCAGCGGAGTATCGTTAACAAAGTTATTTCCACTCCAAAATATGCATATTACCGTTAGCAGGACTAGGACGCTCTTAAAAATAATTACTTTTATATTCATAACTTACAACATTCTTTTACAATAAACAATCCGTTTTCTTACTTATAATCAATTATCGGCATACAGATATTATAGGCAACCTCAGAAAATTCATTTTGCGCGACTAGTTTTTCTTTTGCCTGCTGACATGCGTCACATAAAACGGTGAATATAGCCCAATATACACGATTTAATGTTCCTTGTCAGCAACCAAAATCTTAAACTATCGCATCAAAAGCAATTTCCAGAGGTCACCTATATATTTAGCCAAAGTATTACATCAAACAGGTACTATATCAGGTATTCGGTTGTGGTCAAAGGAAATATTTTCTTGATATATAATGTTAAATCGAACCGGTAGGATACCAGTCTGGATTGTAATCCAATTGAGATAAGCCGCTTTAATCGTGACTATGGCTCATATTGCCCGGAGCATAAACCTGCTAGTGCATTAGATATCTAATGTGACCGGCAGCAGCTCTTGTTAGGATTTCATATCAAATATATAAATCAGGTTGGTATGGAATATTTTAACAGGTAGGAGATCCAATATACATGAACTGCATATGTGTTATTGTCTGAATATTTTTCGCACGATAATTTAATGTATATGCAATCTAAAATTAACTTTAAATTATCCTTAGTTTAATCCAAATACAGACTATCTCATAGTATAATTCCTGCGACATTAAAATGATCAGTAATAGTTTTGTTTTAGCAACTTTATTACCGATCATGACCTGCCGTAAAACATATGGCAACCTCTGAAAATTCATTTTGAGCGACTAGTTTTTCTTTTGCCTGCTGACATGCGTCACATAAAACAGTAAATATAGCCCAATATGCACTATTTTATGTTCCTTGTCAGCAACCAAAATCTTAAACTATCGCATCAGAAGCAATTTCCAGAGGTCACCATATTTGTTTTAGTAGATATTTACAGGTTATTGGAATTGGCTGGTTAATACAGCATATGTGCGCGCATATGTTATGCAAGATTTAGAATATTATTTATACAGGAGAAAGTCATGAAAAACAAACTATTGATGTTTATATTAACGCTTTCATTGGTAATGATCGCCAATGCACAGGCGGAATCATTTAAGATCGCGGTATTGCCGGATACCCAGCTTTATTCTCAGGATTATCCTGAAATATTTGCAGATCAGACGCAATGGGTTGCAGAAAATGTGGAAAGTGAAAATATTGCATTTTTAACTCAGCTGGGTGATATCGTTAATCATGGCGATAATGCCGATGAGTGGGCGAATGCAGATGCTGCCATGGATTTGCTGGATGGTGTACTGCCCTATTCTGTTTGTTTAGGCAATCATGACTATTATACTAACGGTGATAAAAATGATGGATGTTTCTACTATGATTTTTACTTCGGCCCATCTCGCTATTATGCTTATAAAGACAGCTGGTATGGCGGCAGCAGTCGCCGCGGGACCAGTCATTACCAGGTATTTGAAGCAGGCGGCAGAACCTGGCTGCATTTGAATATGGAATATTTACCGGATGTAGAGGTTCTGCTTTGGGCTCAGCGAGTTTTGGATGCCCATCCCGATTTGCCTACTATTTACTCGACACATGCATATATAAAGGATACCGCTTACGAGGGAGGCTACGAAGATCCGAATATCTGGTCAGGTCTGCCTAAAGATGGAGATGAGAATACGATAAATGCGATCGCCGACATTGGCGGTCATGGCCAGTGGACGAGGTTGATCAATAATAATGACCAGATTTTTTTAGTGTTAAATGGCCATTCTGCATCAACAGACGGTGAAGGTCTTTTGGTCACCGAAAATCTTTTCGGCAACAAAGTTATCCAGGTTTGCCAGGATTATCAGTATTATGATAATGGCGGAAACGGTTGGATGCGTCTTTATGAGTTTGACGATATCAATAATCAGATTAATGTTAAAACCTATTCGCCGACATTGAATGGATATATGGATGATGAAGACAGTGAGTTTAGTTTCTCTGTAGATTTTGCCGCCCGTTTTGACAGTATTGCCAGACGTGAAGAGGTGCCTACGGTTCAGGCAGCTAATATAAAAGTTATACAGCATGGAACAGGTAACGAACCGGAAGATGTTAGTGTGTATATTCCGGCAGGTCAGCGTACTGAAATGTTTGGGCTGACAGATCCTAATGATGAGACAGTTCCTCACAGCAACAGGGGAGATTACCATCCTCAGATTGGTTCAGCTTATACAGATGATATGGAGAATGGCATTTTCTTTGCTGCTATTGCAGAGAACGGTCGAACTAATGAAAATTACGCTACTCAGACTGTTAGGCATTTTCATACTGCCTCGATTGGCCATGGTCAGGAAGCGAACTGGCTGGCAATACTGACAACCGGTCAGATGTTTGGTGAGACGTATTATACCGGTGCTCATGAAGATAATGTAAATGTAGGTGCTGCCTACTTCCCATTCAGCGGCGGCTGGACCGGTGGTTATGTATGTAACCTGGATAATAATGGACAAGCATATGTATTAAAAGGAAGTGAAAATATTACTTTAGGCGATCAGTTGATTTCATCTGACGGATCAATGGAGGTAGGTCCTTATAATTATACATATACAGACGGTGCCGACTGGCAGATTACAATTCCAGGTGTTGACAGCAGGTACGATGGCGTACTTCTGGCATGTGGCGGCAAGAATGAAGATAATTATGCTGTCTCCGGAGCTGCGTTGGATGGCAGCGGCTGGGTTATTAGTGTGCGTGATAACGCTCAATTATCTAAGGAAAGCGATCCGTTTAATTTTGTATATGTTCCTTTTGAAACACCTGGCATAGCAGCAGGTGTTTTGAGTCCCAAACTTGGCATCTATAATGGTTCTGTAAATTCCGAAGGTTTATTTAACTTTGCTATTGAACACATCACTACCGGTACTATTCGTTTGACTATTGATGGCCAGACTCCTGAAACCGGTACACTGCTTATCAGCGGTTGTGTAAGCAGATATTCTACAGACAACATTGTTGTATATGAACCAGATGGTGATGGCTGGCTAATTTATGTTTACGATCTGAATAATGGAGGCGCTACGAATCTGCAGGACATGAATGATGAAGGTGTCCAGTTTGCATTTATTCCGTTTGAAAATCCTCCTGCTGCCCCAGGGCCGAGCCGCGGATTTGACACGTCGGATATTTCCGCTGCAGATTTTACTGTTACCAGTACAGGAGATATCAGTGTCAACCAGGTTTACGGTTCTATAATAGCTAAGAGCAAGCGTAATTATTTAAGTGTTGCTGCTTGTGACCGTGGTGATTTTTATCTGACTCGAAACGGGGCTCGTTTATCGGCGGAGGAAGGTGTGCTGCTAGCTACTATTCGCCAGTCACTTCGTAAAGAATCTGGTGACAGCGAATACTATCATACAGTTGTTTCACCTCGGAGAGACAGCTGGCTGGCGATAGCCAAGACCACAGGTGGTGAATATAATGCAGACTTTGCGACGGCCTTTTTCCCGTTTGAGGCAGGTTTTACCAGCGGTCATATAGGGTCCGGCGGAAATGTAGATTATTCATACGGCCTTTCTGTATCGGTTACTCCAAGCTATGCCGGTTATGCCGGACGTTATCTGTTTTCAATGCAAAACGCTTCGCCTGAAGATGGTATTCTGTTTGCGGCAGCTCAGTGTAATAATGACAGGTTTGCTAATATTGCACCTGATGGCGGCAGCTGGGATATTGCAATTGCGGAAAGTCAGTATTCTGCCGGTTATAAGGCAAATGATTTCGGTTATCTGTATGTGCCTTATACCAGTCGTGAAATTATGCTGGGTAGAGTTTCTGGTGACGGTGATGTAGTTAACGGCAACGGCCTGTTTACAGTCACCAGGGAAGATACCGGTGTTTATCGTGTAAGCCTGGAAGGCTGCAGCCCTGCCGCCGGTATGCTGGTATTGAATTCATATGGAACTGACTTGTTCGGTCCGGCACGTGTGCTGATCAGTTATGAAGATGACGGTGATGACTTTATCGTTTATACCGCAGAAGACCTGGGTTCTGATTATGCACCTGTTGCAATTGATAGTGACTTTGTATTTGGTTATGTTCCATTTGATAAGAATGCAGAGTTTGCCGATTGCAGTACCAATATGATTGATTTTGGCCAGTTTGCTTCTCAATGGTTAAGTAGTGTTGATTCACCGGTATTTGATTATGACAACAGTAATCAAATAGATTATGTAGACCTGGCCCAGTTTGCTGAGTGCTGGTTAAGGTAATTGTCAGTTTATTATTTGGGGCAGGTAAATTATGCCTGTCCCAATTATTTATGATTTGCTGATTTAACGATTAGAAAGTGGAAGGAAGTGTATGATTAAACAGACAGGAATAAATAAAAGAACAAGAGCATTTACATTGATCGAGCTGCTGGTGGTTATTTCAATTATTGCCTTACTGGTTTCGATACTAATGCCGTCTCTTAACAAGGCTCGGCAAAGTGCCAGAGCTGTATATTGTGCCGCCCACCAGAGAGGATTTGGGTCTGCATTTACTATGTATATAGATGATAACAATGGTATTTCTCATTGGAGTCCCAATCGTGGTTACTGGTTTAAAGCTGGTACAAATGGGGAGATGTATGACAAAGATGATACTGATGCATATTGGGGAATTGCATATTTGAAGTACGTTCAGAATAAAGATGTATTTAGCTGCCCATCGTCTAAATTTCAACTGCAAACATGGAATCCGGATAATGATGACGCCGAAATCTATTCCTGGGCGCATTTTGGTCTTAATGGTTTTATATCACATCGAAATATTGGCCGGATAAAACGGCAGTCTGAAGTAATAATACTTCAAGACCATTTTGAACAAAAACTTGACAATAATAAAAATAAAACCGACATGTTCTATATCCCAGATGGTCAGAAAATAAACTTAACACAGTGGCGGTATAGTATAAGCAAGTGGAGTGAGCATTCGATTGTTGAGTGTTTTAGGCACAAGCGAACATCTCGTTCCGTTGAAGGTGAAGCAGGTAACAATAATCCTAAGGGTATCGGAGTTTCTAATACGCTTTGGCTTGATGGTCATGTTTCTGAAATTGCACAAAGCGACGGCACTGATGTATATGCCAGGTGGTATACAGGGGGCCTTGGTAATGGTAATCAAGTTGCATGGGTGGCAAACACAAAGGAAGATGCTGATAAAAAACCTGTGCGTTAGTAGTGCGGTTTATGCTTCGCATCATATGCATGGCGCACTTTTGACTGTTCAATATTATACGCAAAGGCCGTAACAGGACCAGTTAAGTGAAAAACGAAAAGTGAAAAATTAAGGTATTCGACAATCCTTCGACCAGCTCAGGGCGGGTCGTCTCACGTTTTGTTTAATTTCAAAGTATTGCAGGAAGGACCTTTTAGGCGATTTACCAAAGGCCCTTCGTTATTGCAACTTAAATCTACGAAAGTTAACTAATTAGTATTTTACCCATATTTATTTTAGGAGTTTATAATGAAGAAGTATTATTTGTTTTTTTTATGTATTATTAATTTATGTATGATCGCACCGTCTTCTGCCGGGGAATATTTTGTTGATGTTCCCGGTTGTGAAGTTCTGGTTTGCGATTTTCATATGCATACGGTATTTTCTGACGGGTATGTCTGGCCGACAGTAAGAGTAGATGAAGCCTATCGAGAAGGTATTGATGTAATTTCTATTACAGATCACATTGAATATCAGCCGCATGAAGCCGATATACCTACTAATCACAATCGGCCTTTTGAAGTTGCTTCTGAGAAAGCTAAGCAATGTAATGTTTTATTGATTAAAGGAACTGAAATAACTCGGGAAACACCTCCGGGACATTATAATGCTGTATATATCAATGATATCGATTTAGTTGCCGAATATTGCGCTAAAGACGAATTGGATGTAGATGAAAGGAAAAATAGGCTTGTAAATATTGTTGCCAAGGCAAATGAGCAGAATGCTTTTGTCTTTTGGAATCATCACGAATGGAAAGGTGTTGAACGTGGGGCATGGATGGATTTTCATGATGAAATGGTACAAAAGAATTATCTTCATGGCATGGAAGTTGCAAACGGAAAGGTATATTATCCTTCTGCATTCAAATGGTGCCTTGAAAACAATCTAACTATGATAGGTAATTCTGATATTCATCAGCCATCAATTGATTATAACTATACTGCAGAAAAACATCGTACATTGACTTTGGTTTTTGCTAAGGATAGAACGGTTCAGGCTGTTAAAGATGCATTGATAGATCATAGAACTGTTGTCTGGCATAACAATCAGCTTTATGGCAGAGAGCAGTTCTTGAAACAGCTTTTTGAAAGTAATGTTATAGTATCTGCCCCGCATTACCTAAACAGCAAGAATATAGCTTATTTTGAAATTGAAAATAAATCACTGATGGATATTAACTTAACCAAAACCGGCAAGTTTGGTCCTAAAACAATTTCTATTCCGGCGAACAGCAGAGTTATTGTAAAAGTTAAAAAATCTGAAGATGTTGTTAAATTAAATTATTCGGTGGATAATTACTTTATTGCACCAGATGAAAACCTTGCAGTAGAATTTGTGATTTCTCAATGGGATTAGATCATAATGTTAAGACTGATTTGGAGCCAATCAATGATGTGAAATGTTTATCAATATTATAATTGGTTTTCAACTATTGAATGATTACATGTTATATATCTAATAAAAAAGCACCGGCCATAATAACCGGTGCTTTGATTTTTTCTAAATAGCGGTAAAGCTTATTTTGCTTAGTACATTCCGCCACCGCCCGGCATAGCAGGCATTTCAGGTTTATCTTCAGGGATTTCTGAAACGATTGCGTCAGTAGTCAACAGCAGTCCAGAAATACTGGCAGCGTTCTGCAGCGCGGTACGTTCTACCTTGGTTGGTACGATAATGCCGAACTTGACCATGTCGCCGTACTTGCCTTTAGCAGCATCGTAACCGAAGTTTACGTTTCCATCGCCGCCTTCGATTATCTTCTGGGCAACGATAGAACCGTCAAGTCCGCCGTTAGAGGCGATCTGTTTGATCGGAGCACTCAGGGCACGCATTACAATGTCAACACCGACTTTTTCGTCGCCGGTGACTTTAACGCTTTCCAGTGCTTTGATAGCACGCAGCATTGATACGCCACCGCCCGGCATAACGCCTTCTTCAACTGCGGCGCGACAAGCGTGTAGAGCATCTTCGACACGGGCTTTCTTTTCTTTCATTTCAGCTTCGGTAGCAGCACCAACATTGATCTGGGCAACACCGCCGCTCAGCTTGGCGAGGCGTTCCTGTAGTTTTTCAATATCATAGTCGCTGGTTGAAGCGTTGATTTCATTATTGATCTGGTCGATACGGCCCTTGATATCATCTGTGCTTCCGGCACCTTCGATGATAGTTGTGTTTTCCTTGTCAATGACAACTTTCTTGGCCTGACCGAGTTCTTCGATGCCTAAGGTTTCAAGCTGAATACCCAGGTCTTCAAATACCGGCTGGCCGCCGGTCAGGATGCCGATGTCCTGCATCATTGCCTTGCGGCGGTCGCCAAAACCAGGAGCCTTGACAGCGGCAACGTTAAGTACGCCGCGAAGCTTGTTAATTACCAGGGTGGCAAGTGCTTCGCCTTCGATATCTTCTGCGATGATCAGCAAAGGACGACCAGCCTGGGCAACTTTTTCCAGGATTGGCACGATGTCTTTGATTGTGCTGATTTTCTTTTCAAAGATAAGGATAAATGGTTTTTCCAGTTCGCAAGTCATGTTTTCTGTGTTAGTTACAAAGTGTGGTGATACATAACCTTTATCGAACTGCATACCTTCAACCAGGTCAACCGTGGTTTCTAGAGTTTTGCCTTCTTCGATTGTGATTACGCCGTCTTTACCGACTTTGTCCATAGCCTGGGCGATCATTTTACCGATTTCTGCATCCTGGTTAGCGGCACAAGTACCAACCTGGGCGATCTGCTTGCTGCTGTCAACTGGAATGCTCATGCTCTTAAAGCTTTCTACAACAGCAGTTACAGCTTTGTCTATACCGCGTTTGATTACTGTTGGGTTGCAGCCTGCAACAACATTTTTCAAACCTTCGCAATAAATAGCTTCAGCCATAACAGTAGCAGTGGTAGTACCATCACCAGCAGCGTTAGAAGTCTTTGATGCGACTTCCTTTACCATCTGAGCGCCGATATTTTCGCATGCATCTTCGAGTTCGATTTCCTTGGCAACAGTAACACCGTCTTTGGTGACAGTTGGTGTGCCGAATGATTTTTCTATTACTACGTTTTTGCCGGCAGGGCCAAGTGTAACTTTAACTGCTTTAGCCAGTTTAACTACACCGTCACGTACCGCCTGACGTGCTTCATTATCAAAAATTATTTTCTTTGCAGCCATTTTTATCTCCTGTGTATTATCAAATTTTTATTGCAAATGTTTGTTATTTATCCAATTACGGCTAAGATGTCAGATTCGTCCATTAGAAGGAATTCGTCGCCATCGAGCTTGATTTCTGTGCCGGCGTAAGAGCTAAACAGAACTGTATCGCCTTTTTTGACCTGGAAAGCAGCTCGGCTGCCGTCATCCAGAAGTTTACCGTCGCCTAAAGCAACGATTGTGCCTTGTTTTGGTTTTTCCTTTGCACTGTCAGGCAAAACAATACCGCCCTTTGTTGTCGATTCAGCTTCCAGTCTCTTTACCAGTACCTTATCAGCAAGTGGTCTTACATTCATTTGAATAACTCCTTATTAAAATTGTTACTATTGTTATGTTAACTATCTATTTATGATTTAAGTACTTACTTCTTTTTCTTGATTGACAGCCGCAACGAAATTTTCTTGTCGGTCAGTTCAACTTTATGTTCCGTGAGGTAATTGCCGAGCAGGTCGTTGGCCTGTCCGAAAATATCGCAGGAATAATACTTGCGAAAAATTTTGTTCATCTGGTTGGCCAGCTGGACAATATTTATTGGCTTGGCCAGTACCGAACAGACGTTCAGTTTCAGTGCTCCGGCGAGCAGTTTGTCGTTAACGTCGCCCGCTAAGAGCAGGCAGGGCATCAACTTATCTTGTTTTCTGATGATATCGAGTGCCTTCAGGCCGGACTCGTTATCGATTGAATTGTCGATTATGGCAAGGTGAACTTTTCGGTTGTCGATGATTTTCACAATGTCGTTGGTGTCATTGGCCATGAGCACATTCACGCCGCAAGGCTGGAATATCTGCTGGACAGCCTGGGGCCAGGCCCAGTAGCTGTTGCTCATAAGTACATTGACTGTATCATGTTGTGAAAGTGAAACGGTCATATTCTAACCTTCAAAATCAAATAATTAAACAATTCAACATAAATAGTAAATGCAAATGATGTGCCAATGTTGGGGGAAGGGGAGTTTGGTAGTTAGCGGCAAGTTGTAAGATGTTGTATTGTAGGTGTTTATAGTGGGTAGTATTTAGTGAAACGGTCGGTTTTTAGAGGGTGTTTGGGTACTGCCAAAAATGAAAATTGAGAGTGTGTAACTGCCAGAGAGACAGCCGAGTTTGTATGCCGAGAGGGCGGGGCGGTGTGCGGCGATAATACGGAGTATGTGCGAAGGGTGCACGGCGAGTGTGCGGGGCCTAAACGGAGTGGAAGCTGGGAAGTTTCTTTTTAGGGACGGCTCAGTCTGGTAGTACCAAATCTATGTTTTATAGTGAAAAGGCGATTTTTCTTGTTTTAAACGTAACTTGTACATTATAATCAGTTTATAAAAGGAGGTTGTAAGTCCCAAAAGAAGGCGTAAAGTAAAGGAAAGATATATTGTACTTGCCGGGGAATCTGATTTTTTGTTGAGGTGTAAGTACTTTTATATTAGTGAGTTAAATCTGTAATTAGTTGGATTTTTCCTGATGCCAGGTTGAATAATATGGAATTAGATCGGTCTGAGACATACTTGATAATAACTGCTCCTGAGAAGAAGCAGTCAGAGATATTCGAGCGTATAGGTCGCAACGATAAAGTTGATCTATGTGTTTGTGATAATGTTTACCAGGCGATGGCAGAGACATTTAAGTTGCTGTCAGAAGGTAATTTACAATCTGGTAAGCTTATTGTTGTGATGGTCTGGGCTGATACCCTGACGTTGGGTCAGATGGAGTTGTTTACGCTGTTGAAGGAGCATGATAGTGTTGTAACTCTAGCGGTATCAAATAATAATGAGAGTAAGCTACAAACCTCGCTAAAGGCCGGGGCAGATCGAGCGATGTTTCTGGATAATCTCAGGCCGGGGCTGTTTGATTCGATAGTCGGCGGCGGTCGGTCGGAAAAAAGGGGACGGACCCCTTTAATTGATGAAAGCAATATAAGGGTATGTGAAGAAGAGACTTATAGTTTGCTAGAGGATGAGGAGATGAGGATAATTGAGGTTCCGGCGGAGAAGGGCGGAGCGGGTAAAGATGGTGATGACGGGGAGATTGTTGAACGAAAAAAAGTGGAAGATAAGTCTAATAAAGGACTTACAGATATATCGCTGAGTGATGATGAGCTCAGGTCGCTGTTGGAAGAATGAAAGAGTTAGAAGCGAGAAGTGAGAAGTAAGAGGTTTTTGAGGTATCGCTAGCGCGAATCCAATTATATAAGTTATTGTATAAAGGAGAGTTATCTGAATAGTCAGACAGAAAAAATATTGTTGATAGCTGATGATGGCATGATGGCGAGTTTGTTGTGCCGGGCTGCGGGAGAGGTATCGCCAGAGGTTGACAGTGAGAGCAGTATCCTGAAGGCGATAGCAGATGCAGGAGATATAAACCCTGATATAATAATGCTTAACATAGAGCAGGCCGGTTCTAATGCGAAGGATGTGGTAAGAGCGTTGAAAACTGCTGCGGCCGGTGCGCGGCTGGTGGGTTACGGTCATGCGTGGACCGAGGCGTATCATGCAGAGCTGCAGGGAGCGGGTATGGACGATATTCTGATATTGCCGGCGTCTGCGAATAAGCTGCGTGAAATAATAGCGGCCGGTGGTAAGGTTCGCTCGTCCGGTATGGTGGAGCTGAAGGATCGTAATACTTTGAGTGTGGATGATGCCAGTGAGATGGCCGGATTCTTTTCGAATATGGTTCGCGGCCGGTTTATGAGTGTATGCCGGGAGCTTGCGGGTGCAGTTCCGCAGGGCGCGGAGCATTTGCGGCTGATGAGCGAAGAGCTGCTGACGGATTTCTTCGAGGCGCGGCGTGTAGTGGTTGGAGAACCAGGCGCGGACGAAGACGGGGAGTGTACGGCGTCGAGCGGCGCTAGCGCGACGGCGAAGCTATTGAGTGGAAGTGGCCACGATTTTGGCGAAATTCGGGTGTGGGCTGACCAGATATCGATAGATAAGAAGACGGTTGGTGAGATAGCCGAGTATCTGGCAGTTTTGTTTGAGTTGTGCGAGCGTGACCATGATCTGAAATCTTTGGCGACTGTCGATGAGCTGACCGGAGCGTATAACCGCCGGTACCTTGAATCGTATATGAGGCAGCTTTTGGCGAGAGCTGAAAGTGAGAATATCAAGATTGCGATGCTGGTATTTGATATTGACAATTTTAAATATTATAACGATACGTACGGTCATGTTGCGGGCGATCATATATTGTGCCAGGCGATTGAGCTTGTGAGGCAGTGTTGTCGTAAGCATGATGTTGTTGCCCGGTTGGGCGGCGATGAGTTTGCGGTATTGTTCTGGGATGCGCCTGAGCTGCAGCGTGAGGTGAAGCCTGAGTATGCGGAGGAGTGTTCTGAGATGCCGGGGCATGACGAGATGGTATTGCGGATAAGTAATAATTTTCGTAAGCTTGTGAGTGAGAGCAGTTGTGCGTCGCGGTATCGGAGCCATGTGAGTAAGCTATCGATCTCGGGTGGGATTGCGAGCTATCCGAAGGATGGTGATAGTGTAAAGCTGCTGCTGGCGGCGGCGGATGAGGCGCTGCTGAAGAGTAAAGAAGCCGGGAAGGATCAGATTAAACAAGCGTAATAGAATTAGAACTTATGAAAGTTCTAATTCTAAGTGAAGAGTGAAGAACTAAGAGTGAAGAGTTGCGGTGTTCGGCTGACGCCTCACGTTTGATTATGCTGGCGCGGAAAGTAGCTGTGTTTGGAGTTGTTGAGTAAGTTTGGAGTGGGATATGAAGAAGCTTATTGAGTGAAGAGTTAAGAACTATGTATGCTTCGCATGTCGCTAAAGCGGGTGAAGAGTTGCGGTGTTCGGCTGACGCCTCACGGATGATTTAAAGCTGACGCGAGAAATCGGTTTGGTTATATAAGTAATTGTATTTGAAAAAGGATTGATGTATATGGCAAAGAAATTTCACGACAATGCATTTGATGAAGGGACGCAAACTAAGCTAGAAATATTTAAAATGTATATTAGAAACTGGCTTCCTAAATTTATGACAGCTACTAGAGATAGTCGAAGAAACTTTGGTACAATTCGTATTTATGACTTTTTCTCTGGACCTGGGTATGACTGTAAAGGCGTTGTTGGTTCTCCTTTAATTATCATAGATGAACTTAAAAACTATTGTGAAACCAATAATGACCTTAAAGCAAATATAGAAGTTGAAATCCTTTTTAATGATAAAGATAGTGATAATATTGAACAATTAAAAGAAAATGCTAAAAGTGTTAAATGTTCAAATAAGTGTTGTCAATTTGAATACACTAACGAAACTTTTGATGAAGCAATAAGTAAAACATTGCCGAAGCTTAAAAAAAATGAATCAGCAAATTTGATCATAATGGACCAATGTGGAGTTGATTGTATCACACCAGATATTCTTAATGAACTTTCTAAACTTCATCATACTGATATATTGTTTTTCATATCAACATCTGTTATTAATAGATTTAAAGACATATTTTGTCCCAAACTTAATATTGATATTGATAGCATAAAAGAAACTCCTTATAAAATGATTCATAAATTTGTTTGTGAAAATTTTAGGAAGCATACTGTCCGCGAATATTATTTAGCTCCATTTTCAATAAAGAAAGGTTCTAATATATATGGAATTATATTTGGTAGTGGTAATTTGAGAGGTCTGGAAACATTTCTTGAGGTTTGTTGGAAAATTGACGAAAATTCGGGGGAAGACAATTCTAATTTGATAGGAGATGAGTGGGTTGATATGCCACTTTTTCATCCTGTAGAACTTCCATTAAAACAGGAAATCTTTCTTCAAGAGCTAGTTCAATATGTTGCCAAAAACTCTCCTTCCAATTTAGACTTATATGAATTTGGGCTCTTAAACGGGTTTCCACCTAAAATAGTAAAATCTTTATTGGAAAAGCTTCAAAATGACGATAAAATTAAAGTGAATGATATCCAAACAGGAGTAGAAGTACGTAGGAAGGCTTTTTATCTTCGAGAAAAACAAGTAAAAGTTCAATTCAAAGGCAAAGCTAATGAAAAATAGTAAAATAGAATGGACGGAATCAACTTGGAATCCGGTTACAGGATGTACAAAAATAAGTTCAGGTTGTCAAAACTGCTATGCTGAAAGAATGGCGAAAAGGCTAAAAGCAATGGGGCAAGCTAACTATAAAAATGGTTTTGCTCTTACATGTCATCCTCATGCATTAGAAATTCCTCTTAAAAGTAAAAAACCACAAGTAATTTTTGTGAATTCTATGAGTGATCTTTTTCATAAAGATGTTTCTGATAGCTATATTTTTGATGTATTTGATATCATGATGAGAGCACCGCATCATCAATTTCAAATTTTAACAAAAAGAGCAGAACGACTTGCAGAATTAGCATCAGAATTGCAATGGGCGGAAAATATTTGGATGGGTGTTACAGTAGAGGCAAGGGATTATAAGTATAGAATTGATTTACTTCGTTACATACCAGCTTGTATTAAATTTCTATCTCTTGAACCATTATTAGATGATATAGAAGTAATCGATTTAACAAATATTGATTGGGTTATAGCTGGTGGGGAATCTGGTCCTAATTGCAGACCTATAGAAGCGGAATGGGTTAGGAATGTTCGCAATCAATGCATTGACAGTCAAGTTCCATTTTTCTTTAAACAGTGGGGAGGAGTGAATAAGAAAAAAAATGGCAATTTGCTTGATGGAAGAACTTGGCAAGAGACTCCCAGTCAATTTGCAGTTTTATAGGAAGTTTGATAATTTTTTTGAGTATTGTGTCTGGATTTCGGTGGCAAATTGAGATTGGAATTATTAATGAGTGGGTTCCAGAATTATGAATAAATATCTTATTTTACTCCATATGTAATTTGGCTAATTATATACTTTGCTATTATGATTTATTATGAAAAACAAATAGCAAAGCTGCTTAAAAATATGAGCCAGAGGAATGGAAAATAGTGCGGTTTAATCTTTGGATAACTAGAGGGTATAGCGGCGTATTGATAAAGCTGTATTCTGATCATGAAAATGAAGAGATCAGGCAATGGGCAGAAGATTATCCAAAGATAATTAAAAGTTGTTATTACGCCTTACTAATAATATTAATAGTTCACAGCTTTATTGTGTTTCCAATTTGGTTTTTATTCTGGTAAAAGAGTGATGGTTCAAATATTATGAATTAGTTAGAAGAGAGATTTTAGAAGTTCTTTATAATATGGGTTTTGAAAGGAAATGTTTTGTTTATGCCGAGGATGTTTTTGATCGGCTGGCGCCGAATATGCCGAGCTGGTGCTCGGCGTTCCCAGGATTTGGGAGTCGCTACGCGAGGGTTGGTTTATTGTCAGGCAGGGATTCCTGATCTACTATGTCGTTAACGGTGCTGGTTTGGATGGAGATTGTTGGGTCTCAATATATTGTAAAGGTTTGTCTGATTAATTGTAAAAAATACAAAAGAGTTGAACCACGGATGAGGAGAGTTAGAAGCGAGGAGCGAGGAGAGAGGGGAGAGGTAAGCTTCGCTAAATGAAAAATGAATAGTGAAAAATGAAAAGTTGAGGTGTCCTGATGTACGTTGACATCAGGAATAATTCGCTGGCGGCTCACGACTTGTTTTAAAGCTGGTGCGGGAGTAAAGATTGAACAACGAATCCGCCTGCGGCGGGAAAATGCTTTACCACGAATGGACACGAATTCACACCAATAATATATAGGGTGACTCGCTACCGCTCGTGTTTTATTAATATAGGGGTTAGGTTTCAGGTGCCAGGGATCAGGGAATGAAAGCCGCGTAGCGGCAGACAATTAATCGCCTGGCGGCGAAGAAAGAGCTTTACTACAAATGGACACGAATCCGCCTGCGGCGGGAAAAGAGCTAAACCACAAATCAGAAGAGTTAGAAGAGAGAAGTGAGGAAGATAATAGTAAAAGTCGCGAAAAGCGTTAAAGAGACAAAGAGTTTGGAGGGGAATTTCGATTGTTTTCGGTGGTGCCGGGAGGTTGGTTTGTAGTAGTTGTATCGGTTATAACGGTGTTTGGCGGTTGGATGTATGGCGAAGGTGATGGAAAAATGGTTAAAAAGTTTTGTTTTTTAATTTGAATTGCCTGTCTGTAAATTGTAAATTATTATTCTATGCAAAGAGTAGAGATAAATATCGTGTATTAGAGTCAATAAACGGCTGAAATTTAGTAGAAAATTGCGGTCGTATGCCATTGTCTGTCTAATGACGTTATGTTTTTAGCATTTAACTCCACATTATTTATTGCTGAGATAATGTAAATGTCTGCGCAGTCAGATGTTAGTGCAGTTGTACGGCCGGTGGCCGGTATTGCAACTAAAAAAACAGTGAAATTAGATTTAGAGATAAGTGTGAAATAAGTCACATTGAAAAATATAAAATAGGAAAAGATAGAGATGAAGAAATTAGTTTGTTTAACTTTGATGTTGTTTGCAGTAAGTTCATATGTCTATGCCGGAAGCTTGAATCCGTCTGGTGCGCCTGCCCCAACGATGAAGACATTGGATGAGGTTGAGGCTCGGATACCTGTAGGTCAGGCTGATATGCCGGTGGTTATAAGTGAAGCGGGTTCGTATTATCTGACCGATAATATTACATCAACCGACAGTACTATAATTGTAATAACAGCTGATGATGTAAAATTTGACCTGAATGGTTTTACTGTGACCGGAGCAGGTGCTGGTTATGGAGTATGTGTCAATAACGCCCATTCTGTAGAGATCTGTAATGGCTCGATAAAAAACTTTGCACAGGGGATTTATGGTGTAGATTCTGATGAAGACAGTAAAGTTGTGATACGCGATTGTAAAATAACAGCAAATGGTATATCTGGTATTTATTTATTAGATAACTGTACGGTAAAGGATTGTATTATAAGCGGCAATGGTGGTGGTGCTACTTCAAGTGTGTATGGAATCAGAGTTGGTGACAATTCTAAGGTTGAGGGATGCAAGGTATTAGATAATGGCAGTCAGGCAGGTGGTAGTGTATATGGTATTAGAGTTGGCTTTTGTTCGCAGCTTGTCGGGTGTGAGGTGGCAGGCAACGGCTATAACGCTAGCGGTCATGTGAAAGGGATATACGCAGCTCTGGAATGTATAGTTCGAGATAATATATCATCCAGGAATGGTATAGCGGCAGGGACAAGCTCATCGCATGAGATTTATGGCTATGATATAGGAGCTTACTCAACAGTAATAAATAATGTTTCATGTAGTAATGGTGGAAATGATGGTGCAGATTATACCAGCGGCAAGGTTGCTGGAATTTCGTGTGGTACGAGTTGTAAAGTGAGTGGAAATAGTATTACTAATAATGGGACAAGGTGTCTGGCAAATGTATATGGGGTGGTGGCAAGCTATGCGTGCAAGATAGAGGAGAATATTGTTTCTAATAATGGTATTAATGCGATGTATTATGTATATGGTATTTCTGCCGCTGATAGCAGCAGTTTGATTGAGAATACCTTGAGGGGTAATGGTGCCGGAGCCGGAGCTGGTTCTTCTAATACATATTCGATGAGGGCGATGTCAGTAGGGAGAGGCTGCAGGATAATAGCTAATAATTTTAGTGATAATGGAACTGAATCTGATGGCTGGTCGAATGTAACTTTATACTATAGGGGTAATTGTATAATTGATCAGAATATGTTTTATGGGAATGTTGGAACGCCGATGACAGGTAATTCTAATAATACTATAGGGACGAATCATGTAGCTCAAGAATAATGCCGGCTATATTGTTTAGCGGTTCGTTTTTGGTTTGCATTTTGATAAGTTTGAGAATATAAGGGTTAGGCAAATGCTTAAGATAAGAAATATAGCGGTGATGATGATTTTGGCGGCGGGGATATGCTGCGGCGAGAATATAGATCCGTATAATTTGAAGATGAAGTATGCGTGGAGTGAGAATGTCGGGTGGATAAATTTTGACCCTGGGTGGAGATCAGGTGCGCAGGTATCTTCGAGTGAGCTGACAGGATATGTGTGGAGTGAGAATGTCGGGTGGATTAATCTTTCGCCAAGATATATAGGTAAGAATCTGTCGGGGTATAATATTGGTGTTGTTAATGATGGTAATGGCAATTTGAGCGGTCTGGCGTGGGGCGAGAATGTCGGCTGGATTAATTTTGATCCGAGATATCCGGGTGAAGGTCGCAGGCCTAACCCTTTTGCCCATGTAAGGATTAATAGTGACGGTAAGTTTAGCGGTTTGGCGTGGGGTGAGAATATCGGCTGGATTAATTTTTCGTTGGGTAATTATTCGGTTCAGGCGTGTAAGGTGTGTATGGAGGATATTGAGGTGTTTGCGAGCGAGTGGCTGGAGCATGGTAAGGGGTGGACGTCAGATGTGAATAATGATATGGAAGTGAACCTGGAAGATTTTGCTGTGCTGGCGGCGAACTGGCTGGATTATTGTCCGGGCGGATGGGAGATGAAGTAAGAAGTTCAAACCGGCTGACGATCGTTTTGGGAGGTAGGTTTGGGTGAAGAGTTGAACCACGGGTGAGAAGAGTTAGAGGTGAGAAGGAAAGCGGCAAGTTTCGCTAAATGAAAAGTGAAAAATGAAAAGTTGAGGTGTCCTGATGTACTTTGACATCAGGAATAATTCGCTGACGCGAGCTATTCTAAATCGCGCGGGTGGGCTAAGAGCTAAACCACGAATGAGGAGAGTTAGAAGAGAGAAGCGAGGAGGGAGAAGGCAAGCTTCGCAAAATGAAAAATGAAAAGTGAAAAATGAAAAGTTGAGGTGTCCTGATGTACTTTGACATCAGGAATAATTCGCATTCGCGGACGACTTGTTTTAAAGCTGGTGCGGGAGTAAAGATTGAACCGCGCAGATGGGTGCAGATAAAGAAGAGTTAGAGGCGAGCTGAAACGGCTATGCCTAAGGCGGATTTCACTTCGTTCAGCTTCGCCGAGGCTGATTAATCTACTGTCATATGGGACATATTTTGAGTAGGAAATAGGACAAATAAAGTTTGAAGGCTGGGAAGAGATAATAGTAAAAGGCACGAAAAACGTTAAAAAGAAAAAGAGTTTGGTGGGGAATTGCGATTGTGCTGGTGGTGCCGGAGTTGGGATGTGGGATAAAAATCTGGTTTTGAGTGTTATCTGTGCCGGTTTGGGTTATAATATGATATGGTTGTTTGAGGATGGTTGTACATTAAGGCCGCGGAGGGAGAATGGTTACTGGAGAAGTTAAATGAAAAAGAAGGCTTATGAAGGTCATGAAACTATCTATCGGAAGATGAAGGCGAACGGTATAAGTTCCTGGGGTCAGGCCGGTAGCGGGACGACCGGGAAGTCAGATGATCCTGCGATTAATAATTTTTTGAGGGATGTGCTGGGTCAGCCGTGGTCGGCCCGGAGCGGGCGGGTAATTGAGCTTGGCTGTGGAACGGGAACAATATTGCGGCGAGTGTGCCGGAATAAATATAGCGGGGTTGGGGTTGATGTCAGCAGGACGGCGATTGCGATGGCCCGTGAACAGTCGGGTGGTAATAATCTTGAGTTTCGGCATGGCGATGTATGCAGTATGGATATTAAAAAGTATGGTAAGTTTGATATTGTGATCGACGGTCTGTGCCTGCATTGCATAACAGACAGTAAGGATAGAAAATCATATTTGGGAAATGTTTATAAACTGCTGGAAGATGACGGAGTTTTTATCCTGTTGTCGATGTGCAGTCCGGTGAATAAGAGACTTCTGGCGGATAAGTTTAACGAGCAGGTACTCGAGAAGAAGATAGTCTATCGTGAGTCGAAAGAGGTGTCTTATGCCGGGGTTAAGAAGATAGGCGGTAAGTGTTATCTGCCGAGCAGGTACCTGGGCCATTGGCGTGACATATTGGGTGAGGTCTGTAAGGTCGGGCTGGAGCCGAAGCTGCTGCGAATTAATTCTCAGAATACTAAAGAGCCGTGCGGAGCGCTGATGGTTGGTGCGGTTAAGCATAGATAGAATCTGGCGGGTGGGGAAAGGGCTATGTCGAGGCTGATTGATCGGTTGTGGAATTATGTGGTGGCGGTTTGGTGAAAAAGCTTTAATCTGTTTTGGGATTGGGTATAATGGCAGGTTATGGAAACGAAAGTTATAATACGCGAGGCGAGTGAAGCGGACCTGGCCGGGATATGGCCGATTTTCGAAGAGGTTATACGTGCGGGCGAAACTTATCCGTACCCGATGGAGACTAGTAAGGCGGATTGCGTGCATTACTGGTTTGATGTGCCGGAGAAGGCGTATGTTGCGGAGCAGGCCGGCCGGATAGTGGGGACTTATCATATAATGGCGAATAAGCCGGGGCTGGGCGGTCATGTATGTAATTGCGGGTATATGGTGGCGAAAGAGATGCGTGGTCTTGGGATCGGGCGTAAGCTGGGCGAGCATTCGCTGAAGGCTGCGGTTGAGCTGGGGTATAAGGCGATGCAGTTTAACCTGGTGGTGGCGACGAATGAAGCGTCGATGAGTTTGTGGCCTAAGCTGGGTTTTGAGGTTGTGGGTCGGCTGCCGGGCGCGTTTAAGTATGCCGGTGAAAAGCTGGTTGATGCGTATGTTATGTATAAAATTCTATAGAAATTTATACATAAGTGATGAGTGAAGAACTGAGTATGCTTCGCATGTTGCAAGCGGGTGAAGAGTTGCGGTGTCCTGATGTACGTTGACATCAGGAATAATTCGCTGATGCGATCTTTGTTAAATCGCCTTCGGCGATAAGTGCCGAGCTCCGCCTGGGGCGGATTTCATTTTGCTTGGCGTTGGCAGGAATCAGGAGTCGCTGCGCGAGGTTTGACGCTTAAGAGTTGAACCACAGATGGGCGCAGATGGACACGGATAAATAAGAGTTAGCTGAGAGAATAATAGGACGATTACTAGGTACCAGGTATTAGGGAAGGATTGCCGCAGAGCGGCATACTATTTTAATTTTAACATAACAAATTGAGTTAAAACTTATTACTGTAAAACAAATTCTAAGATCGATCACTTTGAGTATTTTATGAGAGGAATATATGATAAGTATAAAGACAATAGGTTTGGATGAGATAGGAATGGTTGAAGGATTGTGGATGGAGTTGAACAGCCATCACCTGGATTGTACGGAGCATTTTAAGGCTAGCTTTCGGTCGAATAATTTTCAGAAGCGGTGTGAGCATCTGGCGGGTATACGTGAAGATCAGATCCGGATTGAGGTTGCCGAGGATGGCGGCAGGCTGGTAGGGTATTGTTTTTGTACCGCGAAATACGGCCGGGGCGAGGTTGAATCGATCTATATTGTGCCGGAGTATCGCGGTCGCGGGATAGGCGAGCAGTTTATGGAAAATGGGCTGGAGTGGATGCGTGCGAAGGAATGTGGCAAGATAGATGTGGTGGTGGTAGCCGGAAATGAGTGTGCGTTTGGCTTTTATGAGAAGTTTGGGTTTCGGCATAATGCCAGCAGGTTGAGGATTGAATAGTAGAAGTAAGAAGTGAGAGGGGAAGGTAAGGGATAAGGGATAAGGGGTAAGGGATAAGGGATAAGGCATAAGGGGTAAGGGATAAGGGATAAGGGATAAGGGATAAGGGATAAGGGGTAAGGGATAAGGGATAAGGGATAAGGGATAAGGCATAAGGCATAAGGGATAAGGGATAAGGGATAAGGGAAGAGGGAAGAGATAAGAGGGAAGAGGGGAGAGGGAAGTGTGAGGGGTTTAGAATTCGATGTTGATGTTGAATGGGTAAAGTAATGCCACAGCGTCGGGCATGGTGAAGGTTGCGTTTTTGATTTTATTGTTTGACGGGTTGATAGAGTAGTTTTTTGCGTTTCGGAAAGATGCGCCGGTGAGGTTGCATTGTTCGAATATTGATTCGTTGAGGTCGGTTCTACTGAAGTCGGCATTATCGAGGTCTGTGCCGTAGAAGTCACATGTTTTGATTGAGCAGCCAGAGAAGGAAGTGTTTCTGATCTTGAGGTGCGAGAAGCTGCAGTTGCTGAGCATTGAATCCTGGAACTTGAATTTGAGTGTGAACGGGTTGACGGTAGAGAAGTCTATGCCGGTGAGTTTTGAAGATATGAATTTAACCTGGTTGAGTCTCGAGTCGGAGAAATTTGCCAGGCTGAGGTTGCAAGAGTCGAAAGAGCATTTGTGGAAGGCCGATCCGAGAAATTTACAGCCGGTGAAGTCGCAGTTTTTGAAAGTGCAAGACGAGAAGTTTATATCTGATATTTCCTGGTTTGGGAATGATATTTTGTCGAATTCCTGGTCCTGGTAGCTGCTGTCGGGTGAGAAGTTCATTTAATGCCTTGTTTTTTGTGGTATGGTATTTATGTTTGTAAAATAATGTTTACTCAAACTGACCTGTGATCGGTTTGAGGGGTATCAGGTAAGGAATGCCGCGGTCCTTCGATTAGCTCAGGGCAGGCGGCGAGCAATTTAAGTTATTATTGTAACAGATTGCACTATAATTTGTTAGAGCAAAACAAAGAGAAAACCAGTTACCTTGATTAATTATGTTTATTTGCTTTTGGAGGGGTTGGGATACTATACTCAAAAGTTCTTAATTACAGCTGCTTTTGCGGGGAGCAGGTGGTGGATTTTCTGCATGTTAATTGATCATTGTATGATCTATGCTGCGCTAACGGGGGATATTTAACGGAGTATGTGTATGCCGGTGGCTGATAGTGTGCTTTGATCGGCATAAATGTGGTACCGAAGATATTTTATTGATGATAAAGGGCTGGAAAGTCTTGAAAGGAACTCTTATGATAGTTAGAGATAGGTTTAAGTTTGCCGGTTTGGTTTTGGTTTTGACTTTTATTTGTGCTTCGGTTGGTAATGCAGCGAATGTTGCATTTTCTATATATGAGGATATGATGTATGATGGCACTCGTACAGCGTATGCGGTGTGGGGGAATGATCCGAGTGCTGAGATTTCTGTAGCTCGAGATGGGAGCAGAACAGACGGAATAGTCTGGCTGATCGATTTGAGCGGGAGCGGTCATAAGGTTAACGATGATCCGGGCTGGGTATTCAGTTGGAAGGATATTCATGGGCCGGGTATGTATAATAACCTGTATATTAATGACTCGCTGCATTTGACGCTGGAGTCGGGGTGGCCGGAGGCGACCGGAAATAACGGGATATTTGATCTGGACCCTTTTGATAATGGTATTTCGAATGGTGTTGGGATAGATTATAACGAAGATAATGTATATGCCCGTGTTGTTAAAGCCATATTGCCAGCAGATGAGTGTGCTGCGGGGTTTTCGGATGCGTATGCAATTGATATGTGGGAGAATGGTTCGATCATTGGTGGCAGTACGTGGATAACGCCTGAGAATGGCGAGGCTGGGACAGCTGTGTTTTCGTATGATGTTGATTTGGGCAGTAACATCGGAGTAAGCTATCGCACGGCGGCGTTTAAGGCTAAGGCGTTTGGAGATGGAACGTTTAGTTTTGATTATGACTTTAGCGGCTTTCACTCGTTTTATAATGCGTATGCCGATTTTAAGATATTTGCGGACGGGCCAGATGGTACCGAGACAATAACTCTTGTGGACTATGTAAAGACGTATTCCTTTTTCAGTTTTACTGGTTCAGCTTCGATACAGATATATCATGGCTATTATTTTGGGTTTATAGTGGGTGGTAGAAATCAAGATTCTAATAGCAGGCTGAAAGGTGACCTGACGATATCTAATGTTAATGGTGATGCCGATAGTGATATGGTAGCTAATGGGTGTGATGGCTGTTCGCTGGTGCCTGGCGATATAAATTGTGATAATAAAGTTGATCTGCTGGACCTGGCGGTGATAGCCGAATATTGGCTGGAAGGAACTGAAGTGGTGGTAGTGCCGTGAGATGCCGCGGGGCGGCGTAAAAGTGTAAAGGGTAAAATAAAAAGTGTAAAGGAGGTGTCCCGATGTACGTTGACATCAGGAATAATTCGCTGTCGCTCACGGCTTGTTTTAAAGCTGACGCGTATGGAAGTTTATTTCAAAATTGCGGCACCTGAAGGATGAGAAGAGTTAGAAGAAAGAAGCGAGAAGAGAGAAGTGGATGAAGGAGGGAAGAGCAGCGGCTCTTCGGTGAACTCAGGGCGGCGTCAAACTATTTAAATTTTAATATAACAGAATGTATCGAAAATGTTATAGCGATAAGAAGTATAAAATCGGTTACTTTGAGTAAGTAAGTGCAGCAATAATGTCGAGATTTTTGTGGTTTAATATTAGTGTGAGGTATGATATTATGTATTCATGAGAACTAATTCTAAAAGAATGATCTTTGGGTTGCAGGTGCTGGTATTGTGCCTGGCTGTGTCAGGTGGATGCCTGGCCGAGTCGTGCGGCGGTGTCAGCGGCGAGATAGTATATGATTTTGAGACTGGCGATTTGCAGGGCTGGTCGGTTGTCGAAGGCGGGTTCGGGATGGTGGTTTGCGACCGGGACACGTTTCACAATGGCGGTGCGAAGTATAATAAGCAGGGTAAATATTTTGTATCTACTTTGGAGACAGAGCAATATAGCCCGTCGGACGGATATACCGGGGTGATAGGCTCGCCGGTTATGGAATTGGATAAAGGTGAGATAACATTGAAGGTCGGGGGCGGCAGCTCGCAGCAGACTAAGGTAGCGTTATATGTGCTGAATGATGATGGCAGTGCGGAAGAAGTTGCGGCGGCTCATGGCAATAATATCGAGAAGATGGAAACAGTTCGCTGGGATATGCCGGAGCTGGTGGGTAAGCGAGTGTTTGTGCGGGTGGTTGACAGTCATACCGGTGGTTGGGGCCATATAACGCTGGATGATTTTCAGGCGCATGGCAAGATTGTTGCCGGAGCGGGAGAGCCTGGCCGGCTCGAACGAGAAGCGATATTATCGAATCCGATAGTAAAAAAATATCCGCTGATATTTGTGACTCGCAATCAGTACAGGCCGGACCACCATAACACAGCTACATTTTTTCCGAGTTATAATAATGAATATAATGACGGTAGATTTCAGCCGGGCGGAGCGTTGAAGAAGCTGGATGTTGCGAGTGGTAAGGTTAGCACGCTGCTGGAGGCAAAGGAAGGTGTGATTCGTGACCCGGAAGTATATTTTGACGGCAGCAAGATAATCTTTTCTATGCGTCGCAGTTTGTCGGACAGTTATCATATCTATGAGATTAACGCAGATGGAACCGGCCTGCGGCAGTTGACATTTGCCGAGAAGGTAGATGATATTGATCCGCTGTATATGCCGGATGATACGATTGTATTTTCTTCGTCGCGCGAACCTAAGTATTGCATGTGTAACAGGCATATAATGTGTAACCTGTATAAGATGGGGCCGGACGGCGAGAATATTCACCAGATAGGTAAGAGCACATTGTTTGAGGGTCACAGTTCGCTGCTGCCGGACGGTCGGATAGTTTACGATCGCTGGGAGTATGTCGATCGGAACTTCGGCGATGCCCAGGGATTGTGGACGGTTAACCCGGACGGAACGAACCATGCGGTGTATTGGGGGAATAACACGAATTCTCCGGGCGGCGTTTTGGACCCTCGTGCGGTGCCGGGCACACAGCAGATAATAGCGACGTTCAGTTCTTGTCATGACCGGCCCTGGGGGGCACTAGCACTGGTTGACCGGCGGCTAGGGCTGGATGGTAAGGAGCCGGTAGTGCGTACATGGCCGGCGGGCGCGAGGGAGCTGGTGGGGGTTGGCAACTACGATACGTTTAAGCGTGTTATGCCGAAGTATGAGGATCCTTATCCGCTGGATGATAAATATTTCTTATGTTCGCGTACGGTCAAAGGCGAGCAGATGGGTATTTTCCTGGTGGATATGAATGGTAAAGAGTTTGAGCTGTATTTCGAGGAGCCGGGTTGTTTTGACCCGATGCCGCTGTCGCCCAGGTCTCGTCCGATTATGCCGGTGGAGATGAGGAGTTATGCGAGCGGTAAGAGCGAGGGCGAGTTTTATGTGACGAATGTTTATGAGGGAACGCATATGTTGGGTGTGAAGCGTGGCGATGTGAAATGGCTGCGGGTAGTGGAGTCGCCTGAGAAGCGAACCCGTACGATGACGGCATGGAGCGGTCAGGGAACGGAATGGCCGGCGATGGGCTGGCATGATTTCAATAATAAGCGGATACTGGGAACGGTGCCGGTAGAAGAAGACGGTTCGGTGTATTTCGAGGTTCCGGCTGAGAAGTTTGTATATTTTCAGCTGCTGGATGAGAACAAGCAGATGGTCCAGAGTATGCGAAGCGGGGCAATTGTCCAGCCGGGCGAGGTTCGCGGTTGTGTTGGATGTCATGAGAGTCGGGTAAAGGCGCCGCCGGTAGCGGAATATAAAACGGCTAAGGCTTTGAAGCGAGAACCTAGTAGGCTGGAAGGCTGGTATGGTGCCGCGAGGACGTTCAGCTATGTGCGTGAGGTTCAGCCGGTGTTTGATGGTAAATGTATAAAATGTCATGATTATGGCACGCCGGGCGGTGCAAAGGGCGGTCTGATTCTATCGGGTGATAAGACTAATACATTTAATACATCGTATAACGAGTTGTGGCGGAAGAATTATACCGGAGCGGTTGGTGCCGGCCCGGCAGCGATTCAGCAGGCGTATTCATGGGGCTCGCATAAGAGTAAACTGGTAGCGGCATTGAAGAAGGAAATGCATAAGGATGTTAAGCTTTCGGATGAGGATTACGAACGGATCGTGACATGGCTGGATATTAATGCGCCGTATTATAGTGAGTATAGTAGTGCGTATCCGGGCAACCTGGCGGGTCGCTCTCCGTTGGATAATGATCAGTTGGGCAGGCTGGGCGCTTTGACGGGTTATAATTTTTCTGCTTATGCCGGGTATGATCGTAATAAAGGGCCGCTGATTAATTATGACCGGCCGGAGCTGAGCGGGTGCCTGGCGAAATTGTCGGGCGAGAAATATGATGAGGCGCTGGTAATAATTCTTCAGGGTAAACGTAACCTGGCAGATAGGCCGCGGGCGGATATGTCAGGTCATGTGCCATGCGATGATGATAAGATGAGGCTGGCATGGTACGAGCGGCGTGCTGAGGAGGAGAGGCGAAACCGCGATGCGATAGCGGCGGGCGAGAAGGTGTATGATGAAAGAGTGAGAAGGGAGAAGGGAGAAGGGAGAAGGGAGAGGTAAGAGGTAAGAGGGAAGAGGGAAGAGGTAAAAGGTAAAAGGTATGAGGTATGAGGTAAAAGGGAAGAAGAGGGAAAAGGTGAGGGAAGGTACCGCTCGCCTCACAATTTTGTTTAAAGCGGGGGTGAAAGGTTGGTGGCGGTGAGCAGTTGGAATATAGAAGAAAAGGTATAAGAACTATCGCCTCAAAAGTAATTTCCAGCGGTCACCTTAAATATGATGCTGTTTGTGTAGAAAAAAGATGGGGAAACTGCTTCTGATATGATATAATTATCTGTGCTCAATTTTTTGTTAATAGTATAACTATATAGGCAACCTATATTAATAAGAGTAGTAGTATGTCCGATAATTATATAAAGAAGATATTGGAAGCGTCGGTTTATGATGTCGCGGAGGAGACTCCGCTGGATGATATGCCTCTGTTGAGTGAGCGGGTGGGTAACCGGGTGATGATCAAGCGTGAAGATTTGCAGCCTGTGTTTTCGTTTAAGCTGCGGGGCGCATATAATAAGATTTCGAGGCTGAGCACTCGCGAGAAGCAGCGAGGGGTGATAGCGGCGTCTGCAGGTAATCATGCCCAGGGAGTAGCGATAAGTGCCGAGAGGCTAAAGATCAAGTCGACGATAGTTATGCCGAGGACAACGCCGGAGATAAAGGTAAATGCGGTCAGGCGTCGTGGCAGTAAGGTGATATTGTATGGCGAGCGATTCGATGAGAGTTGTGAGTATGCGATGAACCTGGCGGCTGAGAGCGGTCAGGTGTTTATCCATCCATACGATGACCCGGATGTGATCGCGGGCCAGGGGACGATTGGTATGGAGATATTGCGTCAGCATACCGATCCGATCCATGCGATATTTGTGCCGGTGGGCGGCGGCGGGCTGATAGCTGGAATTACGGCGTATGTTAAATATTTGAGGCCAGAGATCAAGATAATCGGGGTCGAGGCGGACGAGTCGGCGTGTCTGAAGGCGGCGATGGAGGCGGGCAGCCGGGTGGTATTGCCGAAGGTCGGTATATTTGCCGATGGCGTGGCGGTCGCACAGATAGGTCAGGAGCCGTTTCGGATAATAAAGGGTCTGGTCGATGAGGTTGTGACAGCGACGACTGATGAGATATGTGCGGCGGTGAAGGATGTATTTGATAATACTCGGAGTATCTCTGAGCCGTCGGGTGCGCTGTCGGTTGCGGGGATGGTGAACTATGTCAGGCGTAAGCGGATAAAGAATAAGACGCTGGTGACGATCTCTTCGGGCGCGAATATGAATTTCGAGCGGCTGCGATATATTTCTGACCGGTTTGAGATTGGTGAGCGGTCGGAGATTGTGCTGGCGGCGGTAGCGGAAGATCGGCCGGGGATATTGAAGGGGTTCTGCAAGGCGCTGTCGAAGCATCAGATAACGGAGTTTAACTATCGGTATGAATCGGATGTAAAGGCGACGATTTTTGCGAAGGTGCAGGTTAAGGACCTGACGAATGACCGGGCGAAACTAATGAAGAATCTGAAAGGCGGCGGATTTGCGATAACCGATCTGTCGGATAATGAGCTGGCGAAGCTGCATGTGAGTCATATGGTGGGCGGTCATATAGCGGGAGTGGAGAACGAGGTATTGTATCGGCTGGTATTTCCTGAGTGTGAGGGAGCGTTGTCGAATTTCCTGACGCTTTTGGAGCCGGACTGGAATATATCAATTTTGCATTATCGCCGGACAGGTGGTATATATGCTTATGTATTGATCGGGATACAGATACCGGCTGCGAAGCGTGCGACGTTTGAGGCTCGGATGCTGGATGGTAAGTATAGTTTTGTACAGGAGCTGGATAACCCGGCTTACAAGTTGTTCTTAGGATGAACAACTTGTAAGAGTGAAGAGTGAAGAACTAAGAGTGAAGAGTTGCGGTGTTCGGCTGACGCCTCACGTTTGATTTATGCTGACGCGAAAGTGGCTGTGTTTGAAATTGTTGAGTCTCAATATATTGTAAAGGTTTGTCTGATTAATTATAAAAAATACAAAAGAGTTGAACCACGGATAAGAAGAGTGAGAAGAGAGGAGTGAGGAGGAAGAAGTTTTAAAAGAGATGGCCATAAAAGATACGAAAGATGCGAAAAAGATAAAGAGGTCTGGATGGAAGAAGCTGATAAAACAGAATATTATGATAAGCCGGATAAGAAGGCGGGATATAAGATATTTTTATGGGTATTGTTGGGGCTGCTGTTTTTCTTTATGCCTACATTTGTTATATGTATTCTTGTTGTCTGTGGTAGTTTTAAATGGTTCTGGTATGGGTTGAAGAGGAAAGATCCGTTTCATCAGATGTTCGGCGGGATAGCGTGTCTGATAATTTTGTCATTTATTCCGACTCTAATGATCCCGGTATTAAAACAGCATAGAGAATATCAGCAAAAGAATAAATGTAAGGATAATCTGAAAAGGATATATAGTTATATAGAGGCGTATGGTAACGAACATGATGGAGAGTTTCCGGAGCAATTGTCTGATATAGACGATGATGGTTTTATGGGGCTGCTGCATTGTCCGGCGGATAAGTATGGGGAAGGGATATCGTATGTTTATATAGGAGGAGAGTTAGAGGTAAAGATGCCGGCTAAGGAGCTGATCATGTATGGTAGAGAGCCGTGGCATTCGATGATAAGTCGTTTTGTGCTGTATGGTGATGGTTCTGTGCGAGCGATGACGGAAGATTCTTTTCAAGAGTATCTGGCAGAAGAGGGATTGAAAAAAAGGAAATAACGAGAACGGTTTTAAGTTAGCGGTTAGCAGAGGTTGAGTGATTCTGTGTGGTATTTTGTTGTTTGGGATGGAGGGTGCGATGGATTTATGTTGGTGTGGGAGGTGGTTTTGTTGTGGTAATTGGTTGTCTGGTAGAGTGTTATGGTAAATCTTGATTTTTGGTGGGAAAATGGGATAATAAAAGTCATATAGATAAGAAAAGGGAACAGGTGTCAGGTGCCAGGGGAGGAAAGCCGCGGCCCTTTGATGAACTCAGGGCAGGCGGCAAGCTGAATTATGAAAGTTGAATTTAAGTTATACAGGCTTTGTGAAAAGATAGTGTATATAGTTAAGTAAAGAAAAATCTCAATGAATAGAAAGGGCCAAATTGTGAAGAGATCATTTTTGTTAGTAGTGATGTTTGTATTAGTTATGGTTGCGGCGGTTAATGCCGGTGGATTGATAACCAATGTTGATAATCGAGATATAACCGAGCTGGACGGAATCTGGAATATAATAGTCGATCCGTTCGAGAACGGATTTTATGATTATCGATATAAGGAGTACAGCTGGGGTTTCTTTAAGGATGCTAAGCCGAGGAATGAATATGAGATGGTGGAGTACAGCTTTGATGACAGTGAGACGCTGCAGGTGCCGGGCGACTGGAACAGTCAGAAGGAGAAGCTGTTTTTCTATGAGGGAAATATCTGGTATCGCAAGAAGTTCGACTATGAGTTGGCTGAAGGTAAGCGGTTGTTTGTCTATTTCGGTGCGGTGAACTATGAGGCGGTGGTGTATTTGAACGGCAGTAAGCTGGGCGTGCATACGGGCGGATATACGCCGTTTGTTTTTGAGATAACAGATAAGGTTAGGAAGGGGAATAATACGCTGGTATTGAAGGTTGATAATACCCGTCAGCATAACGCGATACCGACGGTGATGAGTGACTGGTGGAACTATGGCGGGATAACTCGCCGGGTGCTGCTGATCGAAGAAGCGGGTACGTTTGTTCGCGATTATAAGATCCAGTTGGCGAAGGGCTCGCAGAAAAATATTGACGGATGGGTGCAGCTGGACGGCGCGAAGGCGGAGCAGGAGGTGACGGTATCGATACCTGAGGCGGGAGTTTCGAAATCGTTTACAACAAATGAAAAGGGCTATGCGAAATTTAATTTTGACGCGAACCTGGAGCTTTGGGAGCCGGGCAGTCCGAAGCTGTATAAGGTGGTAGTGAAGTGCGGGACAGATACGATTGAGGATAAGATCGGGTTCAGGAGCCTGGAGGTAAAGGGGTCAGATATTCTGCTGAACGGTAAGTCGGTCTTTTTGCGTGGAATCTGTATTCATGAAGAGGCGCCGTTGAGGCATGGCCGTGCGTATCTGAAGGAAGATGCCGAGGTGCTGCTGGGCTGGGCGAAAGATCTGAACTGTAATTTTGTTCGGCTGGCACATTATCCGCATAATGAGTTTATGACACGGACGGCTGATGAGATGGGGATATTGGTGTGGTCGGAGATACCGCTGTACTGGACGATCCAGTGGGAGAATAAGGAAGTGTACAATAACGCGGTGAAGATGCTGGATGAGATGGTGGCGCGTGATAAGAATAAGGCGTCGATAATTTTGTGGTCGGTATCGAATGAGACGCCGGTATCGGAGCCTCGCACGAAGTTTCTGGGCAGCCTGGCGGATTATACGAGGGAGCTGGACCCGACGAGGCTGGTGACGGCGGCGATGGAGAAGCATACGCGTGGCAATAATGTCGAGATAGCGGACCCGCTGGGAGAGTACCTGGATGTGCTGGGTTGTAATGAGTATATCGGCTGGTATGAAGGCGATAATTTCGGTAAGCAGTGGGTTACGCCATATGATAAGCCGCTGATCATGAGCGAGCTGGGCGGTGGTGCGCTGCAGGGATATCATGGCGGCGAGCGGGTGCGCTGGACTGAAGAGTTTCAGGACAGGGTCTATAAGGGTCAGATTCCGATGCTGAAGAATATATCGTTTTTGCGAGGAGTGTCGCCGTGGATCCTGCGGGATTTTATGTCGCCGCGTAGGCCGCTGCCGTATATCCAGGATTATTATAACCGAAAAGGTTTGATAAGCGAACGCGGGATAAAGAAGCAGGCGTTTTATACATTGCAGGAATGGTATAAAGAAAAGAGTGAAGAGTGAAGAACTAAGTATGCTTCGCATGTCGCAAGCGGGTGAAGAGTTTGAGGTGTCCTGATGTACGTTGACATCAGGAATAATTCGCTGGCGTGACGGCTTGATCAATTACTGAATACAAAAGCACTGGCTGTGATGGCTGGTGCTTTTTTTTGAATATGTTACCATGAAGATAATTATTTTTTCTTTAATTTTTTTAGTTGTTCCAGGGACGAGGTCAAAGATTGTTCGACGTTTTTCAGGACTTCAATATTTTTCTGGTCTTTGGATATAAGGTCGCCCTTTTCGCAGAAGTATGAAAGCACAATGGGCAGGACCGGCAGTTCGGTGCGGAGTGATATTTCCTGCAGGTCTTCGAGCGAGAAGTTGAACTCGCCTTTGAAAATTTTAGAGACGGTGCCTTTGTCTTTGCCGATTATTTCAGAAATAGTTTTCTGTCGAATATCGTTATTAGTTATAAGATTAACAACAGCATTTGAAATTTCTTTCATCAAGTTAGCTTGCTGACGGGTTATCATAATTACAATTTCCTTTATCTCAACAGGATGCAATAAGACAGTCTTTTGTGTAAGTTTATCAGTTTGGTTAAATCTTTCTCGATCGCTTCGAGGTTATCTTCGATAACACAGTTATTAGCGCACAAAGAGAAAACTTCCTGCTTATAACACAGCTTTCTGTATTCCATTAGGCGACTGATCAGAGTCCACATGCCTGATGCGAGGGTTGCGTCTTCATGTTCGTATTTTTTAGGATTGTCGCAAAATTTGCTATTAAACACACTTAATGCCCTGGAACTGTCCAATATGGCAGTATTTATAATATTTCTTACCTTTTCGCAATCCATTACCAGACACTCCTGTAATAGTATTATTACTATTAAAATATAACACACGGTTGGAAAAATTTCAACTAAAAAGTTGGAAAAATTTCAACCATATTTGGTTTGCAGTTTCCATATTGATTTTGTATCAGCTATGGATATGAATAGTTCTGTTTCGTTCATTTTGTTTATGCATAAAGCTTCGATTTTTTGAAGCCACAGGTTCTGCTGGGCATAGGTTGAAACCGTGGGCTACCAAAATATAATGGACTGACACGGAAATATTATTTTAATCGTATTGGTCCGCCGTGTTGTTTTTCATTTTTGGTGTCAGAGGTATTTTCATCTTCTTCAGTGTTTTTGTATGTCAGGTCGAAGTTGTCTAATATTTTTTTAATAGCGATATCTTCATCTGTTACAATGTAGTCGCCGTTGCCCATGCCGATAACATATTTCACGTGTCCAAAATTTAGATATACCTTATAGAATACGAGTATCTTATCAGCTTTGTCCCAGTTTTCAGGGTAATAGTTCAATATTTCGTTATCATCGAACTTAATAACATCTGGAAGTTTTCCATTTTTATCGAATTCCTTTTGAAGATCTTCTGTATAGATGTAGCGATACATTGGTCCGAGACCACCTTCACTCGCTTTCTGTAATGCAGGGAACAGGATAGAGAATAATAATGCGACAATTATAAATGTAAAGAAGCAGCCGAGTGGGAACTTTTTCATATTGGTTTTCTCAATCTTGTGTAATATTTATGTTATTAGAGGTTATTTTTAAACTTACTACCTTGTAACTGGTTAGTTTTCGAAGCTGATCAGGGGGTGTTTCCACGAGAGTACCAGCGAGCTTAATTTATTCACAAGCGGAGGTGCATGTGTTACTTACAATTGTTCGTAGCGCATGACGGCTTTCCACAGTCCGCTGATCTTGGTGACGGGCATGAAGATTGGTGAATATTTCTGGTTTCTCGGCTGGAGTCGCAGAGTTTCGTTGTCTTCGAAGTAAACTCGTTTGAAGGTAGCCTCGTAAGGATCATTGATACGTACGAAGCAGTCGTCGCCTGATTCGACTTTGCGTGCGGGCGAGAAGACAATGATATCACCTTCGTGGAATTTAGGTTCCATGGAGTCGCCGATGACTCGGACGGCGAATGCGTTTGGGTCGTTGAGGTCCGGGCATCGTACGTAATCGTCGGCGCCGCCTGGCGGGTAGTCGAGATCGGAATAGTCAGCTGGGTAGCCTGCGGAAACTTTATTGATGATAGGTATCAGGTTTCGCGGCTGTTTGAGCTCGGTACCTTTTGAAGTAATATTGGCAAGAATCTTTTTATTTTTTGAGCTTGGTTTGGCGGAGTCTGACTTTATGAGGTCCTTGATGATGCTCTTAAGGCGGTTGTTTTCAGCTTCGTTGTGTTCGATAGTGTGTTTGATATCTGCCGGAACGCGTTCCATATGTGCCATGTGGAGCAGGTACCCTTTTTCGAATTTTAGATGCTGTTCGAGCCTGACGAGCAGATCGTCGCTGGGCGGGTTTTTGACCTTGCCGGTTTCTACGGTTGACAGATATGGTTTACTGAAGTCGGTAAGCCTGGCGAGTTCGTCGAGGGTAATGCCAAGTTTTTCGCGCTGCTGTCTAAGTACTTTGCCTAGGGACATAGTCTTGTTCCTTTAAAATGTAAAGAGTAAAATAAAAAGTGTAAAGGAGGTTTCCCGATGTTCATCGGGAAGATATTTTAAAGCTGTCGCACAAGTTGGTTTGTACGGGTTAAAAATATTATTTCCATGTATCATTATAAAAAATATAGCACGTAAATGTTTGATAGTCAACAAACTTATAGATTATGTTTGAAAAAAAATATGATTTTTATTTGACGAACCGTGTTATGGGGCGTAGAATATGTTATATAGATAATTAACAAAAGATGTAAGTTAGAAAAACCAAGAGTTAGGAAGGATGACAGGATTACAGGATGATAATTTAATGTAAGAGTGAGTTTTGAGCGTGAAGACGGTTTTTAAGTGTGTTAGGCAAAACTGTTAGAGTTTTTGGCGGTGATTTGAAGCGAGTGCACAAGATTGGAGTGTGATGATATGGGCAGGTTGAAGTTTGAAGATGAGTTGGTATTTGAAGATTGCCGATTGGGTACACGAGCCGAAATTGAGGATCTGCAGCGTCGGTCGGAGATCTTGCGAAGGCAAGACCGGCTGCTGCTGGAGATGGTGTTGAGTTACGGGATGAGTTTTAATCGAATAGCAGAGTTGACGGGAGCAAGCAGTCGAACGGTCTCGATGCGTTATTCGAGATTGAAGAGACTGCTGACGGGTAAGCGATCGTTTAAGTTTGTCTTGAGATTGAGGAAGAGTAAGGGGCTGGGCGGTATGCTGCTGTATGATAAGCTGGTTGATGGTACGGGTTATCGTCAGCTGGCGAGTAAATATGGAGTGAGTGAATATAAGGTTAGAAAACTTTTGGCTGAAGCCAGGAGTTTCCAGTGAGAAGTTGGAAGTTGATTGTCTGGCGGCGAGAGTAGTTAATGGATTATTGTGAAGTCTGTTGACCCACGGCTGAAATCGCGGGCTATAAAACATATACAGACTGACGCTGGTATGGGGATAGGAGATGGTTATGGTTAGTTATGAGATAGATATTGATTATGAATTGAGGGCAGGTGCGGGAGTGAGAGGAAGTAAGTTAGCGGAGATGTTTGGGGTTGGCGGGCTGGTCACCAGGCGGGAGGTAGTAAAGAGATTCAAGGTGAAGGTCGGTCTCGGTAAGGTTACATACATTTGCGGTCGAAGCGGATGGGGAAAGAGCTCGATAATGCGAGAGTTGAAGGTGCGGCTGCGAGATGATGGCTATAAGGTTTGTGACGTAGAAGATTTGGAGTTTGATAGAGAGAGTTCGCTGGTTGACAGTATGAAGGATGTTTCGCTGGACGAGGCTATGGGGTGGCTGTGTAAGGTGGGTTTGTCGGAAGTGTACCTTATGATGGCGAGTTATGATATGTTGAGTGTAGGCGAGCAGTTTCGGTTTCGGCTGGCATTGGCGATGAGTATTAGGCCGGAGCTGATAATGGCAGATGAGTTTTGCAGCAGTCTGGATGAAGTATCGGGTTCGGTCTTGTGTGCTAATATATGCCGGGCGGCGAAGGAATATGGTTTTGGTTTTGTACTGGCGGGAGTGAATGACAGGCTGGCGGAGTATTTGGAGGTTGAGTGATGTTGGGCGAATATGAGATAGTCCGCGGTTCGGTAAGGGACTGGGAGTTGTTCAGGCGGTATCATTATCGAACGGATAAGCGATTGTATTTTGTAGACAAGGTATATTTGTTTTTGCATATTTATGGCGAAGTAAGGCGAAAGGTTGGTATAGTTGTTTATACGTATCCGAAAGCAAATTGCCGGATGAGAGATGAGGTTTTGTCAGACTATTATTTACATTTTGACAAAGGTTTGAAGATGACGGTTTTGAACAGAGAGTGTCGGCGATTGTCGCGGATTGTGATAGCTCCGTCGTATCGCGGTGCGGGTTTGGGGACAAAACTGGTGAGAGTGACGATGCCTATGGTGGGTGTTCGGTTTATCGATACGGTTGCGAAGATGGGGAGGTGGAGCGGTTTTCTGGAGAGGGCAGGGATGGCAAAGGTTGGAGAGGAAGAGAATTATTATTTGTGGAAGAGAGAGAGAGAGAAGAAGTTAGGAGCGAGAAGCGAGAAGCGAGAAGGAAGAGGTAAGAGATAGGAGTAGGTTTGGGAGCGTTCAGGAGATTGGTAACGGTTGAGAGTAAAGAAAATTTAATTTGTAAGGAGAACGAGTTATGTTGACACGTCAGGAGATGAACGTAGCGGGCAAGCTATTTGAGGGTTTGGAAGAGCGTCAAGCGTGCAGATTTCATAATATGAGCTATGAAAGGCTGGTAAAACTGTATGAAAATGAAGAATTTGTCAGATATCTGGAAGTATTATTCAAAAAGTGTGTTAAGCAATCAGAGATAGAGTTGGCGGGGTATGGTGTAAAAGCAGTTCGCAAACTTGGATTGCTATTGGTTGACGGTAAGGATGAAGTTGCGATGAAAGCAGCGGTAGATATTTTAAACCGATGCCAGGATGTATTGAAAAAAATCAAGTTGAGTGAAGGAGAAACACAACAGCCGGGTTGTGAATTATCAGAAGAAGAAGCACGTGAAATGCTGTATAAATTAGCGGGTAGTAATGTTGAGCAGAAAGTGAAAGAGCAGTAATACAGTAAAGGTATTTACTGAGGTAGATAAAAACCAATTTGTTCTAGTGGAAAAACCTGTATTTATTATAGAGCTTATTGTTGAAGAGTAATAACAGATATGAAATCGGTTATTGTTGTATTAGTAATGAGAATATAGATAGTTATGGAATTGGTGTAAGAACGAAAAGAATCAGTTGTCTTTTCGCCAAACGGTCGGGAAAACGACAATTATGATAATGGTAAGCATTGCCAGAAGGTATACCCAGACCGGCATTGAAGCACACCAGTTAACAAAGATAGACAAAGGACTTGAATTAGTCATATATTAATTATACATGTGAATGAGGAGTGGAACAAATGCAATTGAGTGGGTCGGAAAAACAAATCAAGTGTTACAGGCCGCAAAATCGTGATGAGCTGGCGATGTATTGCGATTTATTTTGCGGGGTGCGTGTGCCAGGAAAGAAAATATGTGACTGTCATGACAGTCCGCTGGATTATTTGAGTTATGTGTTTTTGGAAGGAGACGCCCAAAGGGGCGATGTGTTAGTATGGGCAAACAGGGGAGGAGGGAAAACGAAGTTAGGGGCAATAGCAAGTTTACTAGATTGTGTATTCAATCCTAATTGTGATATAAGGATTTTAGGCGGTTCTATGCAGCAGTCTCAGCAGATGTATAGTTACTTTCGTGAAATGCTGGATATGAACTATACAGAATTTCTTAAAGATAAGTTAACGATGAACGGGTGTAAGTTTTCTAATCAATCGACGGTTCAGGTATTGACCCAGTCGCAGAGCAGTGTTCGGGGTCAACATGTTCAGCGTTTACGTTGTGATGAGGTTGAGCTATTTGACAGGAGTGTCTGGCAGGCGGCTCAGTATGTGACGCAGAGTAAGGGAAGCCTGGCCGGTCGTCTGGAAGCAATGAGTACGATGCATATGCCTTATGGTTTGATGTCGGAACTGGTGGAAGGTGCGGGAGAGGGAGGCTACAAGTTATTCCGATGGTGCCTGATGGAGATATTGGAGAAGTGTGTGGACAGGGAATGTTCTCAATGTTATTTGTCGGAGGATTGTCGGGGTAGGGCGAAGGATTGTGAAGGGTACTTTGGTATAGATGACGCGATTTCTCAGAAGCGTCGCGGCAGCAGTCGCGGGTGGCAGAGTGAGATGATGTGTTTGCGTCCAGGGGCAAGTGACCAGGTATTTGACGACTTTGATATTAATCGACATGTTTACCGGATGAGTTATGACGCGGGAGCTGAGTTGTACCGCAGTTTTGATTTTGGCTATAGTAACCCGCTGGTATGTTTGCTTATCCAGGTGAAAGGCGGTTTAGTACAGGTGCTGGACGAGCATGTAATGGTAAGGAAGACGATAGCGGAACATGCTCAGATGATTAAGCGGAAATGGCGGTGGCCGGTAACAGGAAATTATTGTGACCCGGCTGGTCGGCAGCGTAATGATGTAACGGGCAGTTCGGTGGTGGATGAACTGGTAAGTTTTGGAATATGTTGTGAGAGTCGGTCGAGCAGGGTATTGGAGGGGATAGAGCTGATAAGAAGTTATATACTGAGTGGTGATGGGATAGTTCGGCTGCTGATAGATCCGAAGTGTAAGCGGCTGATAAAGGCGCTGCAGATGTTGAGGTATAAAAAGGTAGACGGCGGGTTAAGTGAAATGCCAGAGAAAGATGGCGAGCATGACCATTTGATAGATGCGTTGCGGTATTTTTTTGTGAACCGGTTTGGCAATAGTTATGAAGCTTTGGGGAGGAAATATTGATGAGTGAAGAGTGAAGAACGAAGAGCGAAGAGTTAATGTGTTCGCCTGGCGGCTCACGACTTGTTTTAAAGCTGACGCAAAATAAGAGAGAAGAGAGAAGTGAGAGGTAAGAGGGGAAATGAAAAATGAATAGTGAAAAATGAAAAATTATGATGTTCGCCTGGCGGCTTACGAATTGTTTTAAAGCTGACGCAAAATAAGAGAGAAGAGAGAAGTGAGAGGTAAGAGGTAAAAGGGTAGAGGGGAGAAATGATGAGGCGTAAAATGGTAATGGTGGAATTGTTTTTGTGGCTGGCGGATAGAGGTTGGACAAATGTTTAAATGGTTGGTAAAATAGTCGTATTGTTTTTTGGCAATTAGTTGAAATTTAGTGAGGTTTTAATATGAGAATCAGATTATTAGCAGTATGTTTATTGGTTATCGCCAGTTTTGTGTCAATAACGGAAGGCAAGGCATATGATATATCTAAAGATACAGTAGCAGATGCTATGGCGAAGGCGGGCAAGAGCCATCCGAGGTTGTTTGTTGATAATGATCAGCTGGCGGAACTGAAACAGCGGATAGGTCAGGACAGTGGTTTAGCGAAATATAATAAGGCATTGCTTGATAGAGCAGATTCTTATTTGACGAAGGGAGTGAGCGAGCGTAAGCTGACGGGTAAACGGCTGCTGGGTGTGTCGCGTGAGGTATTGGGGCGAGTGATGCTGTTGAGTTGGGCGTATCGGGTAACGGGAGAAGAAAAGTATAAAGACAGATGTGTGGCGGAGATGCTGGCGGTGAGCGAATTTAGTGATTGGAACCCGAGCCATTTTTTGGATGTTGGAGAGATGACAACGGCGCTGGCGATTGGTTATGACTGGCTTTATAATGATATGGATGAAGCGATGCGTGCTAAGATAGAAAGTGCGATAGTAGAGAAGGGTCTGAAGGCATCTTTGGATAGGAACGGTAAGTCTCAATGGTGGGTGAATACAGAGAATAACTGGAACCAGGTATGTCATGGCGGCATGGTGTGCGGGGCGCTGGCGGTGATGGAAGATGAGAAGGAGCTGTCTGAGTATATTGTGCATCGAGCGGTGAATAAGGTTCAGAAGGCGATGGCGGAGTATGAGCCGGACGGAGCGTATCCTGAGGGACCGGGGTATTGGAGTTATGGCACAACATTTAATGTGATTATGCTGGCGGCGCTGGATTCAGTTTTGGGCGCTGATTTTGGTTTGGGTGATAATGATAGTTTTTTGAAGAGTGCCGATTATTATCTGTTTGCAACGGGTCCGACCGGTCTGTATTGGAATTATGCCGATTGCGGGAGCAGGGGCGGCTTTAATCCGACGGTGTACTGGTTTGCGAGGAAGACGGGAGACGCTTCGGTTGCATGGTGGCAGGATAAGCTGTGGGATAAGTATATTAATGATAAGCCGACGGAGCTGGTGAAGGAGAGGACGAGTGTGTTGACTTTGCTTTGGAAGACAGATAAGAGGGGGGAACCGAAGAAATTGGCTTATGTTGCCAAGGGCAGGAACCCGATTGCGATATTTCGCAGCGGTTGGGATGATGACGCGGTGTACCTGGGTATAAAAGGCGGGACGCCGAGCAGCAATCATGGTCATATGGATGTCGGTTCGTTTGTGCTGGATGCTTTGGGCGAGCGTTGGGCGTGGGATCTGGGGCCGGAGAATTATAATAAGATCGAGCAGCTTGGAATGAGTTTATGGAATAGCAGCCAGGGCAGCGACAGGTGGAAGATATTTCGTTATAATAATACCTCGCATAATACGCTGACGGTAAATGGTAAGTATCAGAATGTTAAGGGGTTTGGTGAGATATTGCTATTTTCTGATAAAAAAAATGTTAGGTCAGCATTTATTGACATGAGCGATCTATATTCAGGTGAAATTAAAAGTGTTGTCAGGAATGGCGGTATATATTTTGATGGTACGAAGGTAAGTATTGGAGATACAATTGAAGTTGGAGAAGAGCCTGTGACAGTTCGTTGGCAGATGGCAACCAAAGCAGAGATAGATTTAGTTGCAGAAAATGAAGCAGTTTTAAGTCAGGGCGATAAGAAGGTTAAGCTGGTCGGCAAGTATATTTATTATCGCGAAGACTGTAAAGAGCCAATACCGGTTCTGCTAAAAATATATTCAGCAGAACCGAAGAATAGTTGGGATGCAGAAAATAGAGATATTAAATTTATAGGATTTGATCTAGACCTGAAGGCAAACGAGAAAGTAAATTTAGGCGCGACGATATATTTAGGTGAGAACCCGGTTTCGGGTGATCAGCTATCGGATTAAATGACAGGAATAGCACATAGGTACAGGTTGTCGAAATGTGCCTGTTAGAAGAAATAACATAGAGGAGTATAATATGAGTAATAGTGAGTTATATAGAGAAGCGTTGAAAGTTATGCCGGGCGGTGTAAACAGTCCGGTTCGAGCGTTTAAGAGTGTTGGAGCAGAACCTGTGTTTAGTGTTTTGGCGAAGGGCTCGAAGATATGGGATAGTGACGGTAGTGAGTATATAGATTATATCGGTTCGTGGGGCCCAGCTATACTGGGTCATACGCATGAGGATGTAATAGCTGCGGTGATAGAGGCTGCGACTTACGGTTTGAGTTTCGGTACAGCGACTGAGAACGAGATTCGTCTGGCAGAGAAGATTATGCATTTCTTTCCTGGTATCGAGATGCTGCGGCTGGTGAGTAGTGGAACAGAAGCGACGATGAGTGCGTTGCGATTGGCGAGGGGTTATACGAAACGAGATAAGGTAATAAAGTTTGCCGGGTGTTATCATGGCCATGCAGATAGTTTTTTGGTGGCGGCCGGTTCTGGTGCGATGACTTTGGGTGTGCCAAACTCGCCGGGTGTGACAGAGGGAGCGGCAAAAGATACGCTAATCGCAAAGTTTAATGATATCGGTTCGGTGGAGGAGTTGATCGCGAATAACCCGGACCAGGTAGCGGCGGTGATAATTGAGCCGGTAATAGGTAACGCTGGCGTGATACCGCCGGTGGACGGATTTTTGCAGAAGCTGCGGGCGGTGACCGAGGCGAACGGGATACTGCTGATAATGGATGAGGTAATGACGGGGTTTCGGTTGGCGCCTGGTGGTGCGCAGGAGTTGTACGGCGTGGAGGGTGATTTGACGACCCTGGGTAAGGTAATTGGCGGCGGTATGCCAGTGGGCGCTTTTGGCGGTAAGCGTGAGATAATGGAGATGATGGCACCGGCGGGTCCGGTATACCAGGCAGGTACATTGAGCGGTAACCCGGTATCGGTAGCGGCGGGGTTGGCGACTCTGAAGGTTATAGAGTGGGATATGCTGAAGTTTTATAATAATCTGGAGCGTATGGGAGCGATGCTGGAGGCGGGAGTGCGAGATATTCTGGATAGGAAAGGATTGAGTTACCAGTATCAGCGAGTAGGTTCGATGGCATGTTTATATTTTACCGACGAGCCGGTTGTAAGTTATGAAGATGCTGCGACATGTGATACAGAGAAATTTGGCGAATATTATCGCGGTACGCTGAGTGGCGGAGTTCTTATGCCGCCGAGTCAGTTTGAGGCGTTTTTTATTGGCGATGCACATAGTGAAGCTGATATAGAAAAGACCTTGGAAGTGATTGAGGGGGCGGTGGTTTAAAGAAGCGAGAAGAGAGAGGGAAGAGGTAAGAAGTAAGAGGTAAAAGGGATGAAAAAAGCAGCTTTGAAAAAAAATCAAAGCTGCTTCAAGAGGAGGTTATTGTTGTTTCTACATATTAACAACGTTCGGAGTGTAGCCGGTTATATCGTCGATTTTCCATTGACCGTTTTCGTCACGCAGGAAGACGATAGTCCATTTTTCGTTTTCAGTTTCGGCATATACATAAGCTTTATTTTGGAAGGCAGCCTGGCCGCGAGCTTTCATGGCAGCAGGTTTCATATTCAGAAAAGTTTCTTTCTTCCATGAGAACCCATCATCTAACGGTTGAACCGGTTCCATGTGTTTGCGGAACCGATCTAACCCTTTGTGCTGGTATTCGGAAACCTGGTAATCGTCTGTGAGCATATCCCATGCTTTGTCATAGGCTTTGTTCCGGATGAGGTCCTGGAAGTTTAGAAGGGATTCGGTGAGTTCTTTTGAAACAGGTTCGGTTTTTGATAAAGTACCCGGAGTTCTATCTTTTGCAAATACAGCATTGATCTTAGCGGCATTAAGTTTTTCCTCGTGGAACGGTTTTTCATAGTCGTATTGTTCTTCTGACGCCGGGTTGTAGTATTTGAGCCTGACATAAGTATTGTCTGTTATGGGTCCTTGAATTTTGAATGGAGCTTTGACCAGTTTTGTCTGTTTGGCGGGTATTGTTTCAAAAAATACTGTTCCCCAGCCGATGCCGTCTGGTCCCATATCGGGCGAGCGGGTGTATATATGGACGGCGAAAAGCCGGTCTTTGTCGCTTTTGTTTTTAACATTTAAGCAGAGTACATTTTTACCTTGTGCCAGTTGTTCCATTTCTACATTGGGAACGAACTCTATCTTTACCACTTCCAGGTTATCAGCTTCCTTCTTCGCAGTTTCTTCTGCTTCATTGATAGTGACTTTAATGAGAAGTAGTGTTGCATAGTCAGCAGTATTATAGCCTGATACTATACAGGTCTTGCCAGAAGGGATAACTAAAGATGTTGCACTTGAGTTTGAAGATGCTATTCCATCTGGTCCTGTTTCTATATTTTCATATTCTATATCTGCTCTAACGAACTTTTTGTCAAGTGCAATATGATTTGTGATAAATAGTTTTGTTTCTCCAAACGAAAAATTGGACCGAACGTTGTCAGGTGTACTACAGTATGGCATCGTAAGAAGTCTGCTTCTTGCATCTTTTTTGGTGAGACTGATAATCTCATTTGCCCTGGCATCATCTATAATTGGATTTTGCATTATTTCTTTTAGCAGGTCAGAGTTGTTTGGCAGTGTGGCAATTCTAACTTCAGTTTTTACTGATGGTCCGGTGATAGTGTGGTTATAGCCAGGTTGAAAACCTTCAACCATACCACCAACTATTCCGGAAGGAGGAGCCATGTCTCCCATCATTCCTCCGCCCATGCCACCTGGCATATTACCGCTTCCACTCGCCGGCTCGACAGGTTTTGCAATTTCTGGTTTGATTAATGTTGTAATATATCCATCTTTGAAAGTTATACTGGCAATGACAATAGTCTGTCCTATTTTGATACTTTGGTTTGTTGACATTGTTGATCTTGCTACATCGCCAGTATTTTCGTTAGCCAGAAAAGTATGGTTATATTCAATCTTAGAATTTAAGTAATTATTATCTTCGATGCTGCTGACAATATCAATGTTTACACCTTCATCGACAGTTTGTTTTTCGGCAATTGTTTGACCGTCTAAAACATAAACAATTTCCTTGGAAAAATTCAGGTTTGCTTGCTCTCCATCAATAGTTGTAATACTAGGGGCTGTTACTGATCTGCAGCTAGCATTATTTTTCGTGTATTTTATTAGTTCTTCTGCTTCTTTCTCGGAGAGAGTAAACGATCCCATTGCATTTACAGGTAATAGAGGGATCTTTTCTGGAGAATATATTAACCTTATTTCCGTTGAAATTTTTGGTTTTGAGCTGTCCTCATTTTGTGCTGTGATGCTTATACCACGGCTATTGCCACCGATTGTGTCAGGAGCTATACCACTATTTTTATCCTTCTTGAGGACATAATAGCAGGGGTGCATATGACGAATGGTATAGTCGCCGCTTTTCCATTCGTAGAACATGTATGTCTCGCCGTTGATTTCCTTGACAGTATATTTACTGGCAGTGTTTGTGCCGAGCAGCAGCCCTTTGGTCCATTTATGTACAACTATATTTGTGTTTTGCTTATTGTCCAGTTTATATATTGCATCACCGGTATCAGTGAATGTAATACTCTGTAAAAACAGTTCGCCGCCCCAGTGTTTGCGTTTTGGTTTGAACTGGTCGATGTTGTCGACGAAATCAACGCTGGTCCATTTGCCGATAACAGCGGGGTCGGTTTCAAACGGGTAGTTAACCTTATCGACCAGGTGTCCTTCTTCGTTGATGAAACTGTTGGGCGGCAGATTTTCGGCGGAGTATGTTTTCCTGCCGCTGCCGCCGTCGCTGTAGTCGCTCCTGGTGAGATATATCGCCATTACCAGGTTGCTGCGGAGCCATACCCTGATATTTTTATCTTCGCGGGCATAATAGCAGTATCCATCCTGACCGTCGATATTTTTATAGAGCGTATTGCTTTTGAATTTGTTGGCTTTCCCGGTAACAGTTTCGTCGGGATCGCCGAGCGTTTTGATAACTTCATCGAGTGAAGAGCCGAACTTCAGGGCGTTGCCATAGATATAATCGCCGGGGCCTTCAACTCGCAGTTCTACAATATAGTTATTGGTAACGAACACGTTTAGATGGATAGGGTAAATCATTACATACCGAGCGGGCAGGTTGTCCTTGGTGAACGTTTGATTGTCCCACATATATTTTTCCGGTTCGCCCAGAATTTTGATAATGTCTGCGGGTGTGTCATTGTCGATATCGATCTGGTCGATAAATATATTCAGGCCGGGCTTGTTGTCTGGCTTATTCTTATCGATGAAATTTTTGAATTTAACTTTCGCTTCTATGATAGAATTGAACCTGTCCTGGCCGGTATTGAGCCATTTACCGTTTTCGAGTTCGAGGTAGCGGGCATCGATAGGCTGGTAGATCTTTTTATCAGAGAACTCCTGCAGGAATTCAGCAATTACTACGGCATTGCTGCCGTTTATAATAACGCCGTGAATTTTTGCGTTGGAAACTACATTGGCCCAGTTGGCATTCGGGTTAGCTTTTCTGGAAGGCGAGAAAACCTTTGCGAGTTTTTGAACGCTTACCCGCTTCCAGTCGGATGTGTTGTCGGTGGCCATAACTCTATTTATGGCAACGTAAGCGGTTTCAGGAGAGGAGAAATCTTCGGGTCCGGTATATTCAGATACATTTTTTTGTACTTCGTAAGCCTGTATTTGTTCGGCAGGTTCAGGCTGGAAGACCGGTTTGGCCTCTTCTTCCTTTAGTTTGCAGGACAGCTTGAAGTCGTCTCGCGCCTGCTCTATAGTATTGACTCTGCCGTTACCTGAATTGAGCCATTTACCATTTTGGAAAGAAAAACTGCGAAGGTCGATAGGGTTGCGGATAGGCTTGTCGGAATAATCCTGCAGTAATTCAGCAACAACCAAAGCCATATCATCTTTTATATGCACTTCCCTGATTTTAGCGTGGAGGCAGACGTTTGCCCAGTTTGGATTTGGGTTGGGTTTGCGTGATGTGTCAATTGCCTTGGCAATTCTTTCTTCGCTTAGTCGTTTCCATTCTTTAGGATCGTCAGCAGTGTGTACTTTACAGATAGCGACATAAGCGGTTTCGGGTGTGGAAAGATCTTCTGGTCCGGTAAACTCAGACACATTTTTGTTCACATAATAAGATTGGGCACCGTCGACAATGACCGGCATAACATCCGGTTTTTCGTCTGTTGCTGTCGCCAGTGCGAAAGCGCAGGGGAGGATAATGCCCATAATCAGTAATGTGGCCATGGCAGAATATATGCCGGAGGTTATTCTTTCGTTATTTTTGTCTTCAATAAGCAGCCTTCGGATGCGGCAGTAGAGGTTACCGTCAGTAGCAGCGACAGCGAGTTTGTATTGTTTGCTGCGTAATTCTTCCATAGCAGTCAAAGCTTTGGCGTATTCGATTCTGCTGCCGGAAAGTTCGATAGCCAGGTCGTCGCAGCAGTTTTCCCGTTCGGTACGTATTTTTTTAGACAGCCACCATACGGCCGGATGGAAAAAGCCTAGAATTTCAAAACCAGTCTGTACGATATTTTCCAGATAGTCGTTTCTTTTGATATGTGCCAGCTCATGGGCGAGCAGTGAAGCGATCTGATCGGAGCTTATGCCGGAGATAACACTGGCGGGCAGCAGAATAATCGGTTTGAAATGTCCAATGACAGTTGGCACCTGTACCAGTGACGATTCCAGGATGTTAACGGCCCTGGATATGCCTAGAGTTTTTGCGTATGCATTCATTTGCGATTTAACAGACTCTGCAACGGGTTTAACGGTTTGCCAACGTAATTTCTGGAGCTGGAACCATCCGCCGATATGCAGGATGCTAAGAATTGATATGCCGCCGAGCCAGGCAAGAGCGATATAGGGTGTTAGAGCTTCAAATTTAAACTCTTTAGTGTTATTATCGGTAGTAATTTGGATCGGTGTGGGCGTTTGATGAACAATTTCATTGTCCGGAATATTATTTATCGGTACATCAGCAATTACCAGCGGTACAATATCGGCAGTGTTTGTGTTATCAATGCCGGGTATTTCGATAGAAATCGATTTGAAAGTAATAAGAGAAATCAGTACCATAATGTAGAGCGAAGAAAAGGCAATTCGGTATCTTGCTGCCGGAGAGTTCTTTTTGGCGATGCTGAGAATGATAGTTGTGATGATGCCGATTAGTGCCGCCTGCCACAAAAAATGAATAAGAGTCCATCCGATTCTTTGGGTCAGTTCAGCTTCAATTAAGCTATGTAATAATTCCATGATCATTTCCCTTCTTCTATTTCATTAATGAGTTTTTTGATATTAGCCAATTCTTTGGGCGAAACTTCTTTGGCAGAAAGTGCCCGCATGACAAGTTTTTCAGCCGAACCGCTGAACAGTTTGTCTACCAGGTTGCCGACTACCTGAGTTTGGGTATTTTCTTCACTGATCGCCGGGCTGTAGATATGTTTAAACTGGCTGTCATCGCGATCCAGCAGTTCTTTTTCTACCATTATCTGCATAAGTTTGAGGGTAGTGGTATATCCGGTCTTTTCGATTTCGTTCATCTGGCGGTTGACTTCCCGGACAGTTGCCGGACCGTTATCCCATAGAATTCTGAGTATCTGTAGTTCCCTGTCGGTAGGCTGATAATTCTTTTGCTTTACCATTTTGCTGCCTTTCAATTCAAATTTGTGTTTGGCGTGCAGTCCTGCCAATTGCCATTATTATTGGACAAATGATCTATTATGAAATATATACGAACAAGTTCGTAGAGTCAAATTAATTCACGAAAAGTTTCGTAGGTTTTGATATTAAAACCGAACCATAATTATTTAAATATATATATTGTAGTTAGTTATGTAGGAATAATATCGGGGGAATTTATGAGGAAACAATTATACTATGGCATGTAGTAAGTTTTTTGGACTTTCATATTTGGCCTGTTAGAAACTGTATGCCAGGGAAGTCTGCAATTATAAGTGATTATTGCCGGATTAGTATTGAAGCAGGTGATTTTATGGGACTCTGTATAGTTTGTATCGATTGTGAAAGTTATCGTGGACGGCTACATTTAAAAATAGCTTAATTGTCGGATAATCTCATTCAGTGGTCAGTGTAAGATTCCGAAACTAATTTCATAGCATTGTACTTATAGTTGGAAAACGGAGAAAACATAATGCCATTTTCAAAACTGGAAGAGATAAGAAAGATATTGGAGTCCTGTGACCAGGATGAGTTAGGTGAGATCCGTCAGCTGGTTGACGATGCCGGGTCGCTGGTCCAGCTGGTCAGTCTTGAGCTAGGCGGCGTCAAGCCGGAGAACAAGCGAAACGAGCAGCGTATCCCCTATGATGCAGAGGCTGAGATTATCCGCCTGACCGATGTAAAGTCAGGAGAACGAGTTGAATATACGGCATCTCTCAAAGATGTGTCGAGGAGCGGCCTTTGTTTGCAGGTTGAAGGACATTTTATCCCATCCCGTTTGATAAAGGTTCATTTTGCAACCCCGGTCGGAAAAAATAAAGAAGTGGTTGTAGAGGTAGTTCGTATCAAGGAAGATGTAACGGGCCCTAAAAAAAATGAAATTACCGAGGTAGGCTGTAAATCAATCGGCTACCAGGATGCCAATAAAATAATCATCAAGGACAATAAAATACGTGAGATACGCAGGAGCATAAAAAACCGTGAACAGGTGTTGATATTACTGGTAAGCGACAATACATCCGATGTAGATGATAAGATATACAAACAGCTACGTCGTGATGGTTTTAATGTAAAAAAGATGTTTAGCGTTCACCAGGCATTGACAAGTGCGGCCAAGACTAATGCCCAGTTAACAATTTTGTGTAATGGCACCAAGCTTCGCTATGACAAAGATTTTACCAGGCAGTTTCGCTATCGGGCAGAATCGCTAGCCTCTATTGCCGTTGTAGATAATGAAGATGACCGCCGTATGCTTAGCCGTGCCGGGATAGATGAATGTATTACCCCGGAAGCGATCGAAGATTACCTGGAAGATGCAGTTGAATCTGCAATTATCGGGCACAGGCTGAAATGTCATGACAGGGTTGATAAACACCAGGCGCTGCTGGTTGGCGGCGATAATTTAAGTCAGAACACAATCAAAGAAACATTATCCGGATGCGGTTACGGCATGGTATATTGTAAGAATAGTGCCGTTAGTGAATGTTATGGAATCGAAGAATTTGAAGTGGTATTTGCCAGTTACGATCCGGAAAACCCGCTTGAATTTATGAAGGTTCTGGAATTGTACTATTCCAATACCGTAATAGCGATAGCGGAAAATCCATTGTACGGTCGTGAAGCGCTGGTCCGGGGAGCGGCAGATTATATTTGTACGCCAGTCGATAAAGAAGCTTTGGTATCGGCAATGGATAGTGCCCGCGATAAAAAAGTATAAAATTTATAGTGCGGATTAAAAGTAGAACAATTACATTTTCCCTTGGGGTGGTTGATGGAAATGCAAAGTTTAAAAATAATGGTGGTAAGTGAAGACTCTAAGCTGGCAGAACAATTTAAGGAATTGTTATCGTCAGTTGAATATGTCAATACCGTTGATATTGGTAGCGAATACCAGCAAGTCATTAACGATATAGTGCATAATACATATCAAATCTTTCTGATAGATGAAAACGTTTTCAATGAGAATGGTATGATTCTTATCCGGCGAGCTCGCGAACAGGGTTGTAATTCGTCGTTAGTTCTGGTATGTGAAAAGCAGAGAGAATGCGATCGGATAGAGGCTCTTCGCCAAGGGGCAACAGCATATGTCTGTCGGGACAGGATAAGTAAGGAACTGGTTCCCTACCTCGTTAGTTTTTACAATGATCTTCAGCGTTTTGACAATGAAAATAATGTAACAAACCGTTATATGCGGGCACTGGCACAAAGTCAGCATGTCGGTATGCTGCTGGTTGATGAGAACCTGTATGTAAAGATGGCCAATACATATGCTATTTATATGTCAGGCGTTATAGGCAAGTTCAAGCCCGGCCTGAAAGTCGGGGAGTTTATCCATTGCTATCATAGTGTCAGATGTGAAGGTTCGTGCGGTGATGAGTCACATAGGAAATTCTGTCCTTTGGTGAAAAGTGTTGAAGAAGCATTTGCCAGTAATAAAGGTATACTTCATCGAGAAATGGAGTTGTCGTTCAGTAATGAAAAATATGATACCAAGATGTGGGCGAGGGTAAGTATCAAACCTGTAATGCTTGATGGAGCGAGGCATGTAGTTCTTACAATAGACGACCTGACAGAGCGTCATGAAATGGAAAAAATGATTAAGAGTGCCCAGGAGAAAGCGAAAGCAGACCACAAACAGATGATGGAGATAAACAGGCATCTTGAAGAAGTGGTTTCTCATACTAATCAGATCGCCCAGGACGCTTTTGACGCCAGCAAAGCTAAAAGTGATTTTCTTGCAAATGTGAGTCATGAGCTTCGCACCCCGTTAAACGGCATACTGGGTTTTTCCCAGTTGCTATTGGATGAACCTCTGACAGACGAACAGAAGGAACATGTAGATACAATCTACGGCTGTACAAAGGATCTGATAAAAGTTCTTAATAACGTGTTGGAGTTTTCACGTCTCGAGAAAAATATTATCACCATTAATAAATCATGGTTTACTGTTGATGATATTATAGATTACGTGATTGTACTGTATAAAGATGCCGCGGAAGAAAAGGGTTTGGAATTTCGTATCAGCCGTGCTGCAGATTGCCCGCATGAGATCAGGAGCGATCTGCCGAAATTAAAGCAGGCGATATTCAATATTATAGAGAATGCGATAAAGTACACCGAGCGTGGCCGAGTTGAATTAATTTTGTCAGCGAGAAAAACAAATGAATGTCAGTTTATTAATTTTGAAATAGTTGATACCGGTATCGGCATTCATGAATCAGTCAGAGAAAATATTTTTGATTCGTTCAGCCAGGCAGACATGAGCCGTACCAGGGAATATGACGGTTTGGGTCTTGGTTTAACAGTCGCAAAAAGGTATGTCGATTTACTAGGCGGAAGAATCGAGCTGGAAAGTACAGTTGGCGCGGGTTCCAGATTTTCAGTATCTATTCCGGTAGATAAGAAGATTCAGCAAAAAACAAAGGACAGCCAGATCAGCCAGCAGGAATCTCGCGGAGTGCTGGTAGTCGAAAAGGACAAGCACCAGCTGAATATTATCAATGGATATCTCGACCATATGGATATCAGCTATGAATATACTGACAATGGCGGCGAAGCATTAGATAAAATTTTGAACAATCGTTATGATTTTATCCTACTGGATGTGACGCTGCCGGAACTGTATGACCAAACCGTACTGAAACTAGTTGAAGAGCGAGCAAAAGAGATTCCGGTAATAGCTATGAGTACGAATAATGAGGAACATACAGAAGAGCTCTGTAAAATGATAGGCTGCAAAAGAAGATTGTATAAACCGATAATGAAATCTGAACTAGATTCAGTCACAATTGAATATTCTTCCATAACAGGAGAACAAATAGAAGCGGCCCGTAAAATAGATGCGGATAATTTCTTTAGCATAACACCATCGGATCTGGATATGATGGCAACTGATGTTGAACCTGAAGTTTCTACACTGGCAGGCGATCCGGAAATGGTTGAAATAGTTGATTGTTTTATCGAGATGGTTCCGGAATATGTAAAAAACATCAAAGAGGCGGTAAATATAGGAAGTATGGCAGATGTTGCCCGTCTGGCCTTTGATTTCCGTGACTCTGCCGGCGGCGCCGGTTTCAAAAAATTGCGAGAGCTTGTTCTTTCATTGGAAAGAGCGGCCATAGTAAATGATATCGAAAAAGTTAATATTATCATGCCGGAGCTGGTTATGGTAACCAACAGGCTTACAGTTTCTTATAAGGCATGATAGAAGAGGATCGGTGTGAGCTTTGCATTTTATGCAAGTTGAGCTTTTGCCAGTTCAACATTACGCGCAAAGTTCCTTTCAGGGAATTATCAAAAACGCTGGTGTGAAATTCTCGAATTGGCGGTATTCAAATTCAGGAGTATGCCAGATTGTTCGCTAGAGAAGTCAAGCTAAGCGAAGTTATTTCTGATGCATTAATTTACGGATTCGCCAATATTATTTTTTTTGCATTACGAAATAAAGATTACGCTCGTAAAATCCAAGGTGGATTCCGGGGCCGTACATCATCAGCATTCGTCCAAACCGATATTGTAAAGAAAATTTCCTTATGAAGCGATATATCAAGCTTTTCTGCTGCATGTATTCCTGCAGGCTATTCACTATGTTAAGTTTATCCAGGCTGCCAATTGCGAGATGAAATTCGTGATAGCTTATTCCGCGTCCTTTGCGAGTAAGGTTAGTGCAATTATCCAGGTTGAATTCATCAGGTATGTTGTTAATTTCTTTCCTGGGACTGTGTTTTGCGTAGAGCAGGGCGAGATCGTCAGGCAGCCAGTGGAAAAAAGGCAGAAAAGAAGTATGTGAATCAGTCAGCCATAATCTATTGGGAGTTTCAGCAACAGATAAAAGTCCTCCGGTTTCGAGCATCTCCCAGGCGTACTTGATAGACAAAATTCTTTCTGTTGTGGTCATGTGTTCCAGCGAGGCATAGAAGATTATGTGGTCAAATTTTACGTCAGAAAAAATCTCTTTTATCTCAGTTGCATTTCCAGATCGCAAATCAGCTTTAAGTCCGTATAGTTCACATCTTTTTTGTGCGATCTTAACATAAGACGGGTCGATATCCAGGCCATATACCTCTGCTCCCTGTTCGGCAAGGGCAACAGAGAAGCTTCCTGTACCGCAGCCAATTTCCAGGACCTTCAAGCCATCTAAATTTTTTACATGATCGACTAGCGGGATCATAGATAAGCGACAATAGTTAAGACGAGTTAATAACTGATCACCGGCAGAATCAATCGTACTTGCATCAGTCTTTTCTGGTGCCAGTTGATACTCAGATAAAATATGTATTAGTGAATTCAGCTGATCGGTAGAAAGATTGCGAAATCGCCTCTTGATATGTGCCGGCACCATCGAGCGTAGAAATATATCCCTGTATTTTTTCCAGCGTCTGGAATTGCCTGAAGTTGCTATGCCCATTTATCAGCTCCGTCTTAAAAGATTTTTTCATTCTTGTTGTACCGGAAGGTGTCGACAGAAAAAATAAGCTGTGAAGATGTTCATAATCAAATAATCTCTTTTAGCTTACAATAAAGATTGGCCTACATATAAGGTGAAGCCCCAACCAAGTGTTTTACATTATCCATCCAGACCATTGCCAAGTATATTATTGATGGCATTAATCGTATCTTGAGGTCCGGTATGAACAAAGGCTTTCATGCCTACACTGATTGCACCTTCCACATTTACTTTCAGGTCATCTATGTAAAGCGTGTTTTCGGGTTGGCTACCGGTCAGTTCACAGGCTTTAATATAAATTTCTTTTTCAGGTTTGGTAATACCTAATTTATAGCTTAATGCCGGGTTGGGGAATAACTTCAGGTATTCGTACCGATTCTTGACATAATTCCAGTGAAGCGGGTCGGTATCACTGAGCAAACCAATTTGATATTTTTTACTCAGTTTTTCTATTAATGTACCCATTTCAGGTACTGGTGAAAAAATATCACACCATCTTGTACTGAACTCTTCAAAATCCATCTCAAGTTCCATATCCCGGCATATTCGCTGATAGAATTCTTCCGATGATATCTTACCCGTATTGTGAAGTTTAACGGCTGGATTGGCCATAATCTTTGCTATGATCTCAGAGCTATCATCATCTGAATGATCAAAAAGGCCGAAGATTCCTTTTTTCAAGTCCAGATCAACTAAAACTCTGCCAAGATCGAATATTATCGCTTCTATTTTGTCTGTCATTTTTGATTAAGTTTCTAAATTATTGTTATTATCGAACATATAATATATTAGATTGCGTAATTAGTACGGTATCGTACTTTTGACTGTTCAAGTTTACACGCAAAGGCTGAAACAGGGCCAATTAAGTGAAAAACGAATAGTGAAAAATGAAAAATTAAGGTGTTCGACTATCGTCTCACGTTTTGTTTAAAACATAAGCGTTGCAGGAAGGCCCTGTTAGCGTTTATTGCAACTTGAAAAGTGCAAAAGTAAACAAATTATATATAAAAACTTAATCAAAGGAGACATTAATTTTAAGATTACTATAATAATGTTTTGGTAGGCCCTTTTATTTAGGGTATATAAACCAGGCTATCGCTTTTATCTATATTAATTAGTATTTGACTATATACCCAATTACAGGTAAACTAGCGGGGCTCTAATCAAGCAGAAAAATAACGATCAGAATTAGTATAACTTCTGGTTTATGAAGGTTTTTATGAAAATTTGTAAAGACATTTTTTGCTGATTCAATTATAAGTAGTTATTTTAGAGAGATTTAGATCAAAAGTTAATATGAGCAACAAACCTGAAAGACATTTCTGGACAGACTTTAGGCTATTCTTTTTTCGAGGTCTGGCTACTTTGCTTCCCACGGTTTTGACAATAATTCTTCTGATAGAGTGCTACCAATTTGTACAGGAAAATATTGGAGTGCATATTACTGAAGGAGCGGTCAGGCTATTTGTGTTGATTGACACAAAGTATCCTGAGCTGACAGGCGAAGAATTATCTAAGTATCAGAAGGAAAATGAGTTAGACAGTGTAAACGTAAATGACCGCAAGCAGCGAGATCAGATGCGTTTGTGGAAATTGCGTCGAACCTGGACCCAAGGTTATGGGTCCCTGGTGGGCTTTTTTCTAGCGATAATAATAGTTTATGTCGTAGGCAGATTGTTAGCGAGTTTTATCGGACACAGACTCTGGAAATACTTTGAAATTATGGTAAACCAGGTGCCTGGCTTTAAGCAGGTCTATCCATATGTCAAACAGATTACCGAATACTTTTTAGGGGAGAAAAAGCTAGAATTTAACAGAGTAGTTCTTGTTCAATATCCTCGTAAAGGCGTGTGGTCAATAGGTTTAGTAACAGGTGCCGGGCTAATGAAAACAATGGCCCCCCAGAAAGAAACGGCTTCTGTAGCAGTTTTTATCCCCAGTTCACCAACACCGTTCACCGGATATGTTATTCATGTAGAGCAAAGTGAGTTGATAGATCTGCCGATAACGATAGAGGAAGCGCTTCGGTTCACTATAAGCGGTGGGGTGATAAATCCAGAAAAGTTTGCATCGGAAGCAGCTACAGAGAATGTAAAGAAAGAACTAGAAGAAAACACAGGGAATCTTATCAAGGAGATACCGAATGATAACTAAAATTACATCCCGTCATGTTGAACTGACAGATTCATTAAAAGATTACGCAGATAAGAAAATATCTAGATTGAGCAAGTTCCATGGCCGGATAACCGAGATAGAAGTGATACTTGATATAGATGGCAAATCGTCATCGAAGGGCAATAATTACCTTGTAGAAGTAATCGTACATACCGGTGACGGAGCAAAACCATTTGTTGTTCACCATACAGATGAAGATGCTTATGCTTGTATTGACGGTGTAGTAGACCGTGCCGAGCGTCAGCTGTTGAAATATAAAGAACAAACCAAGCATCATAAGGGCAAAACCAGTGCCGGTGAAGCCTCAGCCGAAGTAATTGAAGAATAATTTACCATTATATTACTAAGAACATAATTATTGTCTTTGTAATTGCTAGTAAATTTGATAAATTCAATAGTTATAGTAATTTATGTCATTGCCAAATAAACGGCAGTGTCAGATATTCAAGATTATAGATGGAGTTACAGTAAGACTCCAACGTATATAAGCCTAATGTAATTTTCATTAGTTAGTATTCTCTGGAGAGATAAAATATGAAAATGACTGACTTTATGGTTCCGGACGCATTTGTTCCGAACTTAGAAAGTACCGAACGTGACGATGTAATTCGCGAGCTGGTTGAAGCTTTGGTGGCTTCAGGCAAAATTAAAGCTGAAGACAAAGAAGACATAATCGAGAAGCTGTGCGAGAGAGAACGTCAGGGCAGTACCGGAATTGGTAAAGGTATTGCGGTACCGCATGTCAAGCATCCAAGTATAGAGACCATTACCGGTACTATTGGCCGTAGTGTTGAAGGTGTGAATTTTAATTCATTGGATAAAGCCCCAGTTTATTCAGTTTTGCTGCTTTTAAGTCCTCCTAACGATCCTGACAAGCATCTGGAAGCTATGGAAAAAGTTTTCTCGCACCTGCAGCGTGATATGTTCCGTAAATTCTTAAGGCAGGCAGAAACAAAAGAAGAAATCGTTGACCTGTTGAAAGAAGCAGAAGAGTCACCCGGAACTGATGACTTCAGTTAAACAGGGTTGATTAAGCAGATTTGCGGTAAGTTTTTTATATATAGGAACCTGCTGTAAGGTGTTTGAATAAAATTCTATAATAATGTCAAGATTAAGAAAAAGGATTAGATGAGCTCAGATTCGTCCAATAGAGCCGAGCAGGAATGTGAAGTGCAGATTGATGAAGGTCTGCACATGCGTCCGGCCATGCAATTTGTAGAATGTGCCGGGCATTACGAATCGGAAGTGCTAATTGAAATTAATGGTAATACCGTTAATGGCAAAAGCATAATGCAGCTAACGATGCTTGCAGCAGGAAAAGGTACCAGGTTAAAGATTATTACCGAGGGACCAGATGCCCAGGAAGCATTGACTGCGTTGGTAAGTATAGTTGAAGGCCGTACTCCTAACGAATTTATAAAATAGCGGGTCCATTTTTATATGTGACCTGGCAGTGGATATATGATAAAATATGTTTGGCGTTTAGCCGATACATTGCCTTCAGCAAAATAACATAATCAAGCGAATCCGCAGGAAAAATAGTGGATATATACAAGGGAATAGGCGTATCACAAGGTGTCGCGATCTACCGTGCGGTAGCGATTGATGCCGAAGATTACCGCATACCTAAGAGAATCGTTCCTAAACGGGATGTTCAAAATGAGGTAAAGCGGCTGCGGAAGGCGTTCCTGGATGCCACTCAGGAAGTAAATACCCTTCAGGCCAGTCAGGCCAATGTAGTTGATAGTCATATCAAGGATATTTTCGCCGTGCATTTGCATTTTCTGCGTGACAGAACTCTGCGAAAAAATATTACCGATATCATAAACGAGAAGCGATATTCAGCGGAATATGCCGTAAGTGTGGTAATGCGTGATATTGCCGGCCATTTCAATCATGCCCCAGACAGGTATATATCAGAACGAGCAAACGATATCTTTGATATTGAAAAAAGGGTTGTGCGTCATCTAATCGGCGATAAAAGGGAAGACCTCAAACATCTCACCAGCCCTGTGGTTGTTATTGCCCGCGATCTGACCCCTACGCAGACCGCCAGTTTTGATAAGACATATATCAAAGGTCTGGCAACTGATGCCGGCGGCAGAACATCTCATACCGCTATCGTAGCCAGGAGTCTTGGTATTCCAGCGGTTGTAGCACTCGGCGATGTTTCTCGCAATGTCGGTCAGGGCGAGATGGTGATTGTTGATGGTAACAGGGGTACTGTTATCGTTGATCCTGACGAAGATACCATCAATGAATATCGATCTTATGCAACCGATTTTCATAACTATGAGCTGCGGTTGAACGAGCTAGCCGAGCTGCCGGCGGTAACAACAGATTTTGAGCCAATCGAGCTGATGGGCAATATCGAGTTTCCGTCAGAAGCGAAAATAGTAATCCAGCGCGGCGGCGAAGGTGTCGGTCTTTATCGTACCGAATTTCTGTATTTGGATGTCTCGGAAGAGCCGACCGAGGAAGATCATTACAATGCTTACATGGAAGCAATCAACCTGATAGGTAACGATTACCCGATTACAATCAGGACGGTAGACCTGGGTGCGGATAAGTTTACCCAGGCACGCAGCGGCGAACCAGAGCGAAATCCGTTTCTTGGCCTGCGGTCTATCAGGTATTGCCTGCAGCATATACCAATGTTTAGAGCACAGATTCGTGCAATCATGCGAGCTTCAGTTCACGGCAAGCTGAAGATGATGTTTCCTTTGATAACATCTATGATGGAGCTGCGTCAGGCCAAATGGGTTGTTGCCGATGTAAAGGAAGACCTAGAAGAGCAGGGAATTCCTTATGATGAGAATATGCCGGTTGGTATTATGATCGAAACCCCAGCTTCGGCTTTGATAGCTGATGACCTGGCAAAAGAGGTTGACTTCTTTAGCATAGGTACCAACGATCTAATACAATATACCCTGGCAGTTGACCGTGTAAACGAAAGAGTTGCGACTTTATACAGCCCGATGCATCCAGCGGTGCTTCAGCTTTTGAGCCGAGTAGCCAAGAGTGCCAAAAGGGCGAAAATAGATATTAGTATCTGTGGTGAGATGGCCTCAGAGCCGGAAGTAACCCCGCTGCTTATCGGTATGGGATTCCGTGCGCTTAGCCTGGCACCGCCTATGATACCGGAAGTGAAAAAAATTATTCGTTCTGTTTCTATTGAATATTGCAGGAGACTGGCTCGCAAGGCGCTTGGTTTTGATACCGACAGCCAGACAGTGAATTACCTGAGGGATGAATTTAGAAAAATACAGAACGAAAATCTGGATTAGCATTTCTGCCTGAGTTCAGGATGATGAATTGCTGTCCAATTAATGGATAAGTTTGAGCAGATCGGCATGCATTTTTGCCTGTTTGATATCTGCATGAAAATGGAATATTATTTAACGGAATACGGCCGAGTTATTAACTATTTCCGGTAAGTGTTAAGAGCATAACCGCAAAAAGTTGATTAAACCTGTCGGCTAGACAAGTAATGTCTGAAAACATTGTAAATGCAAATGTGCAGGAGCAGTATAGGTTATATATATTGTTTTCTGTCCAGGGTGATGCGAGATTTTTTTCGCATAAAGAAACCCATACTATCTGGCAGCGTGCGATGATACGCGCTTCAATCTCAGTATGTTATTCCAAGGGATTTAACCCCCATATTAAGATGTCACTGCCGCTTCCGCGCAGTGTCGGGGTTGCCAGCGAATGTGAAATCATGGTGGTTTATGTTTCTGACCGGCTAGAACCGGAAGAGGCAGCTGCAAGATTGGCCGGCCAGCTGCCAGACGGGCTTGTCCTTCTTAATGCCGGATATGTTCCGGGCAAAGACACCCCGCTTCCGGAAGAAGTCTATTATGAGATCGAGCCTCACAGTCATGTAGATTTAACTGTTTTAACAGGCAGTATTGAGAGGTTGAATGCGGAGCAGGAATATTTTGTTCAGCGTCAGGCCAGGGGCCGTCATAAAGCACGCAGTGTCAATATCAAGGAAAACATAAAAGAGATAAATTTAGAAAACAGTTTAATAAAGCTTGTGGTGAAAATCAGCCCAGGCGCAACTGCAAAACTTAAGGAGGTTGTCGAAGCTGTTGGTCTGGATTTTATTGATGATGTAAAAATTATCAGGCGGACAAAGACTGTTTATAACGGAAAAATATTCAATGATCTATTTACGCTTGACTCTAAGTTATCAAGTTAGTTATTGCATTAGAATAATGAAAAAGGATCAAAAAGGAAACAATTTCGCTGTATGCGAAGTCATGAGGATTAAGAATGGAAAATATTAAGAAGACAATTAAACGGGTTCTCGGCCATAAGGAAAAACCGAAACCTGAACCAGATTCAGAGGCTTCTGATTCTGCAGAAAAAAATGAGAGTGTAGAAATTAGCCGTCAGAAAGCCGAGACAGGTCCTAATGAATCTGATTCGGAAAAGACCGGTGATGCAGAAAATACTAAAACGGCGAAGAGACGTGGAACCAGGCGCAGGCGTCCGACGAAAAAGAAAACAGCGACAAAACCTGAAACTGTAGAAGAATCAGAAAAAACAGATGAGCCGGAAAAGCAGGCAGACGTAAAAGAGCAGAACACAGAAGAGAAAGAGTCTAAAGATACTTCCAGCTCGGAAACAAATACTTCTGATAGTGCAGAGGTTGAAGAAAAGAAGGAGCATAGCAGTAAATCCAGGCGACGTCGTCGTTCGAAATCGAAAAAGGATAAAGAGTCGAAAGATAATCCAGTAAAAATAGAGGATGACAGCAGGGAGGAAGATAAAAAAGAAGATAAAAGAGACAGGGATTCCGGTCAAAAGAAAACTTCTAATGTTTCTTCTAATCAAAATGGTATTGCAAAGACTAAAAAAGACCGCCGGGATATGGTAATTAATATTACTTCCGGGCAGGAGTGCAGAATTGCTGTTATCAGTAATAACAAGCTCGAGGAACTTTATGTCGAACGACTGGATAGCGAAAGCCTAGTTGGAAATATCTATAAGGGTAAAATTGTAAATATCGAACCGAGTATCCAGGCGTGTTTCGTTGACTTCGGTATCGGTCAGAATGGTTTCCTTCATATTTCAGATGTTCAGGCGTCATATTTCAAAAACGGCAGTGACCAGGGAGAAAAGGTTGGCAAAAAGCATCCGAGAAAAACCAGGCCGCTTATCCAGGAGAGCCTTAAGAAAGGGCAGGAGATTGTAGTTCAGGTTATCAAATCCGGTATAGGCACCAAAGGTCCTACCCTAAGCTCATATATTTCGATACCCGGTCGATATGTTGTTCTTATGCCAGGTATGAAGCATAGCGGTGTTTCGCGCAAGCTGACCCAGGAAGACCGTCAGAAGATGAAAGAGCTGAGCAGTGAACTGAGCGCTCCTGAAGATGTCGGTCTGATCCTGCGAACAGCGAGCCTTAATAGTAACAAGAGGGAACTGAAAAAAGATTTCAATTATCTGCTTCGTTTATGGAAACAGATGAGCCGAACAATAAAAATCAAGTCCGGGCCGATTGAACTGTACAAGGAATCCGACCTGGTAATCAGGACTATACGTGATGTATTTTCCACCGGCGTTGACGGTATTATTTGCGATGATGAAGATACCTGTAAAAAGATAAAGGAATTCTTTACTATTGCCATGCCGCGTACCCGTAACAAGGTGAAATATTATTCCGATCACGAGCCGCTGTTTAGCAAATATAAGCTGGAACGGGAAATTCAAAAACTACAGAGTAAAACTGTGCCTCTGCTGCATGGCGGATCAATTGTTATCGAGAGTACCGAAGCTATGGTTACGATTGATGTTAACAGCGGTAAATACCGTGAGAACCAGAATGCTGAAGATACTGCTTTCAAGACCAATATGGAAGCAGCCGAAGAGATTTGCCGACAGCTGAAGCTACGTGACCTTGGCGGCGTTGTTGTTATAGATTTTATCGATATGGCGACTAATAAGAACAAACGTGCTCTCGAGAAAGAAGTTAAGGATTTGTTCACAAAAGACAGGGCCAGTACCAGGATATTGCGTATTAACCAGTTTGGTCTTATGGCAATTACCCGCCAGCGTATGAAAGCCTCGCTAAAGAATCGTACCTATATGAGCTGTCCGCTGTGTAAAGGTACCGGTCATTTGAAATCACCGGAAAGTGTTTCGATTGAGGTTATGCGAAAGATCAATTATGCTGTTGAAGATCCTAAACTGGCCGAGCTTGACGTGAAGGTTGCACCTGAAGTTGCCTGTTACCTGCTCAATAACAGGAGATCGGTTCTGTCATTGCTGGAAGAGGAGCATAATGTTAAGATTGTTATTAAAAGTGATCCCCATCGCGGTCCGGAACAGGCATACTATGAAGCCCGTAATAACCGCGGCATAATTATAGATCCGTGGCTCTAATGAGAATGTTTTAATCGGTCAGGAGCATTCCGGCCGGACGATACTTTTTATATTAGCCGAGTGGCTATCGGTAATAATCGTTTATACAATGACTGAATTTAATTTTGAAATTTTACATAGCAGTAACGACCATAAGGCCAGGCGCGGGCGTATAACAACTCCGCATGGCGTAATAGACACACCAGTTTTTATGCCGGTTGGTACCCGCGGCGCGATTAAGGGTATTCTGCCAGACAGGATTCACGAGATCGGCGCCCAGATAGTTCTCGGCAATACTTACCATCTGCTTCTTCGACCGGGGGCAGATGTTGTCGAGGCTCTCGGAGGATTGCAGACTTTTACCGGCTGGCATGGTCCTATGCTCACCGATAGCGGCGGTTTCCAGGTATTTTCGCTCGCAGATATTAATCGAATCAGTGATGATGAAGTAGAATTTCGTTCGCATATTGATGGAGCAAAAATCAGGCTTGATCCGATTATTGCCACTCACGTTCAGAATAAGCTCGGCGCTGATATTATTATGGCATTTGATGAGTGCGTAAAACTTCCTTGTACACCTGAGCGTATGAAAGAGGCGGTCATTCGCACTCTCCGCTGGGCCGAGATGTGCCAGGAAGCCCATCAGCGTCCGAAAGATCAATGGCTCTTTGGCATAGTGCAGGGCGGGACCGATAAGGCAATGCGTCAGTGGTGTGCTGAAGAACTAATCAAGCTAGATTTTCCCGGTTATGCCGTAGGCGGGCTGAGTGTCGGCGAAAGCCATGAAGAAATGATCGAGACCTGCGATTTTATCGTGCCGAAGCTGCCGTTTGAAAAGCCCCGTTATCTTATGGGGGTTGGCACTCCCAAAGATATGATCGCGGCTATTGCTTCCGGGGTCGATATGTTCGATTGCGTTATCCCCACTCGCAACGGTCGTCATGGTTTTGCCTTTACCAGCCACGGAAATATACGGCTGCGTAACGAGCAGTACAAGCTCGATAACGGACCGCTTGATGAAAACTGCAACTGCTATACCTGCCGTAATTTTTCGCGCGGCTATCTCAGGCATTTGCTTGTCTGCGACCGAAAGAAACCGGAGATGACCGGTCCGATTCTTATCTCGCTACATAACCTGGCATTCTTTCAGTGGCTAATGGCCGAAACCCGCAAAGCTATTGAACAGGATCGCTTTGTTGACTGGGCCAAACGCTGGCAAAGCTATGAATAAAGGCCACCTCTAAAAATTCATTTTGTGCAGCGAGCAAAATCTTAAAGTATTCTAAATGGTTTTGGATAAGTTTGTCAGCGTCATATGTTGATTTTTATTCAATACATATGGTGTATAATTTTGTTCGATCACCTGTAAGGTAAGTAATGATAATGTAATCATTTATACCATGTTCGAACGAGCATTTTCAACTGTTATGGGTATATATGCTTTTCAATTATGGAAAATCTTCATATAATTACATGTGTGTTGTTAGTAATTGAGTATTGTCAGAACTTAATGTGGTATTTATATGGTGAACCAGAAATATTCCCCGCATGTACCCCTTTTCATGCCTGTATTGTGCTATGGCCTGGGAATTGTTGCCGGTAATATTTTCTTTTCCATCAAGGCTTATCTGGCTATATTTGCATTTTGTATTGCAGTTAGTATATTCTTTCATATCCTGGGTAGAAAATTTCGCCGGATAACATACGCATTTATTCTCCTTTGTTTTTTCTGCTTTGGCAGTTTTCGGTTTCTTCAAAGTTATTATTACTACAGTTGCGACCATATCATTTGTTTTTGTCAGAACGATAACTTAACCCTGGCTACTATAAAAGGCGAGGTGATTAGTGAGCCTGAAATCAAAGCCAGTACCGGCGCTCTCAGCGAGTTTGATTTAATGAGACAGAATGGGATGAGCTTTGATTTGCTCTGTTCGGATATTCTAATCGGTAATTCCTGGCAACCTGTTACCGGTATTGTGCGGGTGTACCTTTCCGAGCCAATGTTAGAACTGTCAGCATCGCATTCGATAGAGCTTTCCGGCAGGATATATCGTCGTCAGTCAGCGGAAACCAGGTCTCCATTTTATACTCGCAAAACTCGTGTTCTTGCAGCCTGTTCGGTTGACCATAATGAACTGGTAAAGATAAACCATAACATTAATCCAACGATGTCTTATGGCAGTTGCCTGACCCGGGTTCGTACCGAACTGCGTAATCGGCTTGGGGTAGCAGAAGAGAATCCAGTTAGCACCGGTCCGGGCAATATGTTTGCCGCGTTGCTACTGGGTGACAGGGCCGGTATCTCACCTGAGACGAAAGAAGCTTTTATAGCCGGCGGCACAATGCATTTTCTCAGTCTTTCCGGTTTGCATGTAGGTATGCTTACCGGTCTTATCTGGCTTATCGTCCGTCCGTTTCGTATCAATCGATTCTGGCAGGGAATGATACCGGCTGTTGTTACTCTTGTTTTTATTTTGATTGTCCCAGCTCGCGGTCCGGTCCTTCGTGCCGGTCTAATATCTATTTTCTTTTGCCTGGGCTATATTTCCCGCCGCAAAAGTTCGCCTGTTAACCTGCTCGCTCTCAGTGCATTTCTTATCCTCATATTTCGACCGCTTGATATTTTTGATGCAGGTTTTCAATTATCATATTCCATTACGCTGGCATTGGTGATTATTACTCCTTCGGTCTTTACCGACATATTTCGTAATCCTGAAAAGATCCGGCTTGTCGATTATTACGATTTGCCGCTGCTGGACGATCGTCCCTGGCTTCAACGGCAAATATCCATGTTGAGACGAACAGTAATTTCGCTTTCAATAGTCAGCATTGTTGCCTGGCTGGTATCATTACCGATTATTGCCTGGCATTTCAACCGCGTAGCCTGGCTGGCCCCGCTAAACTCTGTTATTATGGCTCTGCCAGTATCAATGACAATGCTGGCCGGTCTTGTTCGGTTACTTGTCAGCCTGGTATTACCTGCGTTTGCTATTTTTCTTGAACCGATCCTTGACTTACCGGGAGAGCTGCTGCTGTCGCTTGCTCAAAGTCTTGCCTCTATTGACGGTACCAGCGAGAATGTTGCACCGGTTCCGATATTGCTGTTGATAATATATTTGCTGAGTATATCTTTTAACCTGCTGTTTGCATTTTATAAAAAATACTCATTGCTGCGTCGGACTGCCTGCATAACGATAATCTGTGTGATTGCATTTATGCTGCTTGCCCCGTTTCGTTTTTCGTCAGATACATTAAAGCTTCACTTTCTTCCTGCCGGTCATGGTTGTGTCACTATTATAGAGTTACCTAACGGTGGTACTATTTTATACGATTGCGGCAGTTACGATAATTTCGATCTTGGTGAATATTCCGTTGTGCCTTATCTTCGCCGGCTCGGCTGTAATTCTATTGATGCCGCGATTATCTCCCATTCAGATATGGACCATTACAGTGCTTTACCGGATGTTGCCGCCCGCATCAAAATTGACAGACTGTTTGTACCGCTCGGCTTCGGTAGACATTTCACCGCAAGTGATTACCGGTTTATGGAGCTGGTAGATCGCGAATCGATACCTGTGACATATCTGGCTGTCGATGATAGGTTGACAGGCGGGAATATAAAAGTTAATGTTCTATGGCCGCCTGATGGCGAACATGAAAGTGCAAACGAGAGTTCATTAGTTGTAAAAATTATATCTGAAGAAAAAACCATCCTGCTTTGCGGTGATATTACTCCTGAAGTTATGCGGCAGCTGCTTGACGGGCAGGTTGATCTTGCCGCTGATTATCTTTTGCTGCCGCACCATGGCGAACTGTCAGATATTTTGCAGGATTTTGTAGATGCCGTTTCACCGAATGCGGCCATTCTCTCAGCCCGCCGACCTACAGCTGATAAACGGCAAGCCCTGAGTTCTCTTTGTCCTTATCTGTACCAGCCACAAACAGAAAAGCCTGTAATCATCGATTAATCTGACTACAGGCTTTGTTGGTTTATTTTTTGTTTCGGCTAAAAAACTTAGTTGATAGTTACCTTTCCAGTACCTCGTTTTACCTTGCCGATAAAGAAAGGAGTCTCGCCCAGCGTTTTCAGGTGTGTCATTATTGACCGGCTGAATTTCGGGCGTACTATCAGTACATAGCCGATTCCCATATTGAACACCCGGTACATTTCTTCCTGAGGTACCGGCCCTTTTTCCTGAAGAAATTTGAATATTGCTGGAACTTCCCATTTACTGCTGTCCAGAACCGCATCAAATTCATCGCCCAGTACTCTCGGCAGGTTGCCAACCAGTCCGCCGCCGGTTATATGTGCCATAGCTTTAACTATCTTTTTGACCCGATATTTTTTCAGCAGAGCAACAATGCTCTTGGCATATATTTTGGTAGGTCTCAGTAATGCTTCGCCAAGTGGTTCACCCAGCTGATCGATATAGTCATCACAGCTAAGTTTTTCCCTGTTGAAACATATCTTACGTACCAGCGAATAGCCGTTGGAATGGATTCCGCTTGATGCCAGCCCTATAATAGAATCGCCCGGCTCAATATAATTAGCCGCAATCAGCCTGTCTTTTTCAACAACGCCAACAGCAAAACCAGCCAGGTCAAATTCACCTTTGCGGTATACTCCGGGCATCTCCGCGGTTTCGCCGCCAATCAGTGCACAGTCGCTCATCACACAACCATCACTGATACCCTTGACGAACTCGTTAATCTGAGCCGGTTTGAGAGTGTGTACAGCGGCATAGTCGAGGAAAAACAGCGGTTCAGCACCTTGAACGATCATATCGTTTACACTCATAGCAACAAGATCGATACCAACAGTATCATACCTTTTCATCATTGCCGCTATCTTGATCTTAGTACCCACACCGTCTGTACATGCCACCAGAACGGGGTTCTTATAGTTCTTTTTGAATAAATCCTGGTCGTAATCCAGTCTGAAAAGACCTGCAAAGGCATTATGCAGGTGCATAACACGTGGACCGTGTGTTCTTTTAACATTCTGGCTGATCAAATCAACCATTTCGTCGTTAGCTTCGATACTTACGCCGGATTCCTGGTATGTAATTGCGTCTTTTTTTGCCATTCGGGTATTATAGCTGACCGGACTTTAACCAGCAAGAACAAAGCTTAGCTATAGCACTGTAGATACGAGTTTTATGAACGTTAACCATTAAAAGCTATAAATGTAATGTAAATTGAATATTATTAGCCTATAATTGTGCAGATGTCGCTAAAGATTCAGGCATTATCTTACGATATATTTATATAGTGTAAGAAGTTATAAATTATTGATATAATTGGAGATACATTATGTGTGGAATAGTTGCTTACCTGGGGGATAAACAGGCAGAGGACATTCTGGTTGAAGGTCTAAAGCGTTTAGAATACAGGGGTTACGATTCCTCTGGTGTTGCAATTTGCGATGAAGGTGCGATGAACCTCGTTCGCAGCGTGGGCCGTATAGCCGATCTAGCCGAAAAACTCGATAAAGGCCACGTAAAAGGTACAATCGGCATAGCCCATACACGTTGGGCTACCCATGGCCCTCCAATCGAGAAAAATGCGCATCCTCATAAGGATCATACCGGCAAAATAGCAATAGTGCATAACGGTATCATTGAAAACTTTGCCACACTCAAAAAGTGGCTGATTTCCAAGGGTGCCGAGTTCCATAGCGATACAGATTCTGAAGTTATTGCCAATCTTATCAGCCATTTTTATCATCAGGAAGATAAGTTTGATGCCGGTATGTCCAAGGCCAAGAGACTCGAAGTTGCCACACGTCTGGCACTTGCCGAGCTTGTCGGTACTTATGGTTTGACAATAATCTGCAACGAAGTACCCGATATGATTCTTGCCGCTCGCAAAGGCAGCCCGCTTGTTCTTGGCGTAGGTGATGGCGAATATATCGTATCTTCCGATGCGTCAGCTATAATTAACCACACATCTCAGGCTATTTATCTTGGCGATAATGAGATGGCTATTGTTACCCGTGATGGCTATCGTACTACTACGATTGATAATATCCCGGTAGTTGCTAAGGTCGAGCAGATCGAATACTCGCTTGATGAGATCGAACTTGCCGGCTATAAGCACTACATGGAAAAGGAAATATTTGAACAGCCGGAAAAGCTTAGAGCATGTCTTAGCGGTCGTATCGACCTGAATGACGGTTCTATCAAGCTTGGCGGTGTGGGCGACCATGCCCGCGAACTTGTTCTGGCACGCAAAATGAATATAACCGCCTGTGGTACCGCGCTACATGCCGGTATGGTGGCAGAATACATTTTGGAAGAGTTGGCACAGCTGCCAACCGAAATTGATTATGCCTCTGAATTCAGATATCGCAACCCGATAATCGATCAGAATACCGTTCAAGTGGTTATCAGTCAGTCAGGTGAAACTATCGATACTCTTGCCGCTTTGAGAGAGGCAAAAAATCGAGGAGCTCTTACTGTTGGTGTTGTTAATGCGGTTGGAAGTACCATAGCCCGTGAAACGGATTGCGGAGTTTACCTGCATGTTGGTCCGGAAATCGGCGTTGCATCTACCAAGGCCTTTACCGGCCAGGTAACGGTGCTTACATTGCTTGCATTGTTTATAGCCCGTCGCCGTCATATGTCACATCAGGCCCTGCAGAAATATTTGAAAGCATTGAACCAGATTCCAGACCAGATAGAAACAGTTCTCAAACAGAGCGATTATATCCGTGATACAGTTGAAAAATACTGCGATCAGGAAAACTGGCTCTTCCTTGGAAGGGGTTATCAGTTCCCGGTTGCTCTTGAAGGAGCTCTCAAGCTAAAGGAAATTTCATATATCCATGCCGAAGGTATGCCGGCAGCTGAAATGAAACATGGCCCGATTGCACTAATAACCGACGAAATGCCGGTTGTCTTTGTAGTTCCGAAGTGCAGCCAGTATGACAAGGTTGTCGGCAATATGGAAGAAGTTCGTGCCCGGGGCGGTCGTATTATCGCTGTCGCTACCGAAGGTGATACCGAGATACAGAATTATGCCGAGCATGTATTTTATGTACCGCATACCCTGGATGAATTACAGCCGCTGCTGACCGTTATACCGCTTCAGCTGCTGGCTTATCATGCCGCAGTTATCCGCGGTCAGGATGTTGATAAACCTCGTAACCTGGCAAAGAGTGTTACGGTTGAATAGCTTCTATTCAGTTTGTTAAAATTCAAGAAGGAAGCAGGATTGATTTTCTGCTTCTTTTTTTATTGACAGAATAGAACTTATATAAGTTTTTGTTTTCTACTTATGCTTGCGGTCAGGGCAACCGGCATCATATTTTTTGGGAATAATTATAAGCTTAGTATTAGCCGGTTCAGGTAATAAAAAAAAGCGGACTGCACTGCGAGGCAGCACAATCCGCTTTGATTTGTTAAACAATTATCAGTCAAGTATTATGACCGATGTATGTTCATTTCATTATGGACGATCTGGGTAGTAACCATGATCCAGCCAATTGCCGGCCAAGTCTGCAATGTCAAGGATATTAACATCACAGTCGCCATTGATATCAGCTGCAGGGTTGCCATAGATACATTTTGGTGTACCAGTTTCAGCGAAGTATAGATCAACTACTTCTTCAGCAGACAGATCAAAGTTAAATACCTGTACATCGTCGATAGGACCTTCGAATCTTTCAGTCAAGCTGTCGTTGCGACCGATACGGAAGGTTGCATCTGTTCCTGCTGCCAGCTGGAAAGTGCCTACAGCTTCTTGTGCACCGTCAACATAGATTCTTGCATGAGTGCCGTTGAAGGTTACTACAACGTGTACCCATTCGTCATCAACGAATACATTTGAAGCAGTATTTACAGTTGACAATCCATAAGACTGCATTCTAAATGAATGATCGCTTTCAATAGCCATGAACTGCCATAGGCTTTCTTCACTAGCAGTCCATCCGTCACGTTTAGCAACGATCATATTGATACCAACATTTTCAGCATTTTCCTGTCTCTTAACCCAAGCAGAAACTGAGAATCTGCCGGTATCTTCGCCAGGATTGAATGTGCCAACGCTTGCAGTACTGTTTGGATCCAGTACAGTGATAGCGCCTTCAGTAACTGCATTACTTGCATCCAGGTCGTCATCAACAACACCGTCAGTAAATACTGGAGGACCATCAGGTGTAGCGTTATTGCCGTTACCAGTAGAATCTACATAGACAGTACCGTCAAAATCAGCAGAGTCCAGAGTCCAGTGTGCCAGTTTCTCTTTGACATATAGACGAGCATAGTCAGAATAAGTTGTCTTACCAGATGTATTAGTAGCTCCGCATCTGTAATAACCAGGAGTACCGTTCTTCACGATAAGAGTAGCTGTATTAACGCCTTCATAGTCTGCACCGTTTACAAGAGGAGATTCGCTGTTTGTGTCTGGGTTGCCGTCACCATCGATAAACCACTGGTATGCAATTTCTCCGCCCAGAGGGTCAGCAGCTTTAACTTCAAATGATGCTTCTTCACCAGGGAACGAGAAAGCATCTTCAGGATAATCAGGATTGAATGTAACAACAGAAGTTTTTGTTGTGAATCTCCATACGCGACTCCAGATATTGTTAGGATCGCCGGCTTCACTATTACTTGAAAGAGCGCCTTCGATCTGCCAGTAGTATGTTGAATCTGTTATTAGTTCAGGGTCAAATGATGTTGCATTGGCAGCAAGCATTGAATCAGCATTTAATGCTACCATAGCATCTGGAGATGTACCCATGTGTACATACTGACCGATGATAGCGGAATCAGTACCAGCTACCCATTCAAGAAGAGAATCAGTTTCAACTTCTACTGCTGCTTCTGCCGGAGAAACATATGTAGCTGAACCATCTAAGGTACGTTCCAATAGTTCCACTTCTGCTAGTGCCACTGTATTACCGGCACCATTGTTCAGTGTGATATCGAGCTTGTAATAAGGATATGCAATATTGTTGTCAAAAGTATATGTCTTTGGAGTATAGCGATAATCTTCAGCGCCATCCTGCCAGTACTGACCTGCCTGAGTATCTAGAATTTCCCAGGTTACGCCGTCAAATGAACCCTGGAATGTCCAGTCGCGAGGGTCACGACTTGGCCAGTCATTTGCTGATGTAATTGTATAGCCATTAAGTGCATATGCACGACCACCTAAAAATTCATACTGCAGCCAACCGGTTGTTTGTCCGTCTGCTGCCATCCATTTGGTGTGATTGCCATCTGTCTGCATATTATCGAATGCTCTTAGACCGCCTTCGTCCCAATTCCATTGGCTACTCCATGTTACATTACTATATGCTGTACGTGAAATACCATCCTGGATTAATTCCAGTTCTGAAAACTGGGTGAAATGCTCACCATAGTTGGCAGTTATCTGAAGCTTGTACATCTTGTAAGGCACAGTATTTGTGAACTTGAAAACACGACGTTCAAACCGTGCTGTCCATACTTCATCAGTTCTGTGATCAACTTCAGTCCATGTTGTTCCGCCGTCGTTAGAACCTGAAAGTATCCAGCTCTTAGGGTCACGATTAGACGCATCGTTAGCCGAGGTCATGGCATAAGAATTGATAGCGTAAGATCTACCGCTTTGGAATTCATAAGTCATCCATGAAAGTGGATCGCCGCCTTCTGACAGCCATTTAGTTTCTTTATAGCCATCAAATAACGCTGGGGGTGCTTCCACTGCGTTAATAGAAGTACTATAGTCGATGACCCCAAAATTTGTTCGGTCGATTACTGTCTCAGCTAATGCAACCTGAGATCCAATACCTAATACCAACAATAACAAATACAATTTCTTCATGTTGTCAATCCTCCATAAGAAATTAAGTGAAATATTATGCTGCTACACAGCAGCTGTTACAATACGATTATGGTCAATGCTTACAAGCATTCACTTTTCTTATGTTTATTTATCTTAATTTTAGGCTGTACGAATAGTACAAAATACCCCAATACGACCAGACTATATCGAAACATGCGCGCAAACTGACTACGTCTAAAATGCGCACTGAACGCCGATAATTATTGTTTGGCCACATTGAAATAAATGCAATTATGCAATTAGAATCCACTAGATAGGTAAAAATATATCAAAAAACTTTTTTCAATGCAACAAAATAATACCTTTTTCAGTTTTACTGTTTTTTCTGCTATTTCATTATCGTAAAAAAAACACGCTAAATTAACATATTTCAAGAGAATCGCAAAGTTTTATAATAACAAAATCGAACTAATAGAAATGGTCTTTTCTCCTGCTTATGTTGCTCATAAATTCAAATACTATAAAAAAGCCAGAACTACTTTTTTGACTTTATTTATTATATAAACTTTAGTGCCATAATGCCAAATAAAAAAATAATTTTTAACAATTCATATCTGAATCAAATAGCAGGTGTTTTTAATGTTGCAATATATGTAAGTTGTTTATTTGGAAGGTGTTATGCTTTATGGAATTGTGCGGGAAAGTTTAATTTCAGCAAAATACTTAAAAAAATGTTTTTTAACCCAGTTTTAGCATGTTTCAATATTTGCATCAATTGTCCTATAATTGCCTCATTTGTCTTTTTATTGGTCCATATTTTTGTGTTGCTTTGTAACTCTTCACTGGCTGTTTTTATTCATTTTTTGTCTGTTTTCTTTGCGTAACTCAATTAATCTCTCTACGGCTGTGTTTATGCTGTCATTCGGTTCTATCATCTTCTCTGTTTTGCACAATATCCCCTCGACCATCTTATCATAGTTATACTCGATTTCATGCTGTTTGAATAATGCAGCAGCTTTTTCTGACATGAGCAGGCCATGACATTTTCTGAAGCCCATCTTTATTATCAGCACTGCTGCTGCGGCACCTATTATCTTATCATGCAAGGTGCAATTTGTGATATCCATTTCATTTTCCGGTTCCGACAGGTAGTCCATTAATGCAAATAGCGGGTGCAGCCATTTGCCGTCCCGCTCGAAAACGATTATACCGTCTGAATTATACACTTCTAATGAATTATTCATTTGCAGATTTACAGGTTTGAACAGGCTGTCGCCAAAACGAAAATTAAATTTAGTTACTCAAACTGACAGGTGTAGAGTTTGAAAGGTATTTGGTACCAGGTATTAGGCAAGGATTGCCGCAAAGCGGCAGGTTAATTAAAGTGCTCTAATATAACGAATTCTATTACAATGTGTTAGAGTTAAACAAAGTGAAAATCAGTCGCTTTGAATTGATTTATTTACTTTAAAGTGTTTCCTAATCGCATGATATGTCAATCCGGCGCATACAGACCAAAGGATATCGAAAATGAACAGACTCAATATGATAATTCCGACTCTTGCTATCGGCATATGCATGAAGAATATATCGCTGAGCAGTATCCATAGTACCTGGCATATGAATGCGATCACAACCGATATAGCGATGTGATTGGTTTTGCGATACATAAAACCCGCAACAAAACCAAGCAGGGCGTTGCCAACAATTATATATGGGTTGCCCAGTGCCATTGCAGTAATCCAGCAGCTTGCAGCACCGACAGCAGCTCCGCCGAGCGGACCGAAACCAAACGCTGCCAGCAGAATGAAATATTGGAATACATGTACTTTAACACCAAACAAATACGGCATAGTTATATCTTTGCACAATGCTGCCAGTAGTGCCCCAGCAATTGCCATTGCCAGTAGAGCCGCAATAGTCCTGAAACATACATCCAGTGCCATTAAATCTTTTATTCCTGTCTTCGTCTGCATATTCTTATTCCTTTATAAATGTGCGGTATCGCACTTATGACTGTTCAACATTATACACAAAATTAAGTGAAAAACGAATAGTGAAGTGAAAAATTAAGGTGTCCCGATGTACGTTGACATCAGGAATAATTCGCTATCGTCTCACGCTTTGTTTAAAACATAAGTGTTGCAGGAAGGCCATTTTAGGCGAATTACCAAAGGTACATTGTTGTTGCAACTTAAAAACTGCGAAAGTAAACTAAATTGGTAACCTCATAAATTCATTTTGATCGAGAGATTTATTCGCTTTTACTTAGCCTTTTTACTTCCTCGCCGCCCATGGTCTCTTTTGCTTCTCGCAGTATATCCAATAATTGATCGCCCAGCCCGCTTTGGTCAGCAATTTCATGCCAGCCGTCGTTATCAAAATTCTCCGGCTTTTCGCCCGGAAACCAGTGTTCGGCATTACCCATTAGATTAAAGCGGCTTTTGCCATAATCTATCAAGTCAAATGTTTTTAGCAGCATCCACAGCCAAACAATAACCCTGGCATTTATTCCGTCAGGGCATTTATCCCAGTCCGGTATGTCCAGGTCAAAAGGGTTGGCCAGTTTTTCTCCGACAGCCTCCAGTTTCGCATTTTCCAGCTTCTCAACTATTGGTGCTACCAGATTAGCGGCATTATCCAATAGTTCGACAGCTTCAATATGGAGGTTAAAGTCGTCCGGACAGCTCGCGCCAATACTAATGGTATGGATCTTTTCCTGCATCAGGCAAAACAGGTCATTAAATACTATCGGGTGCAGCGGTTCTGTCAACTGCATTATTTTTTCAGACGGTTTATGCAGCATGCCGCCTTTGTCGGTTGGGCTTATGATAAAAACGCCCATATCTCTTTTGGCAGCAGCTTCGATTGCGGGCCAGTTTAGTTGATTGATATAGTACCAGTGTAGGTTAACATAATCGAACCCGCCAAAAACATCAGTTTCTATCGCTTTGACAATTATATCGGTAGGCCCATGTGTGGAAAAGCCTATATGCTTTGCCAGTCCCTGGTCTTGAAACTTCCTTGCCGCCTCCAGGCATCCGCCTTTGCGAACAGACCAGTCCAGGGTAGGAGCGTGATTGATTCCATGTATCGATAGAAGGTCGACATTGTCCAGTTTCAACCTTTCCAGCGATTCTTCAAAACCTTTGATAAATTCCTCAGTTTTTTCGTTAGGTCCTATCTTGGTCTGAACGATGATCTCGTCTCGCGGGAATTCCGGTAATATAAGTCCGAGCTGTCGTTCCGAACTGCCGTATCCGCGTGCGGTTTCTATATGGTTTATGCCCAGCTCGACCGAACGGCGTATAGTCGCTTCCAGGTTTTCCTGGTTCTCATTTGGAATTTCTTCCAGCGGCTTATCTTTCCAGTCAAACTGGTAACGCATACCGCCGCACGATACCACAGGCATCGATAGTTCAGTCTTGCCAAATCGTCTGTATTTCATAAAAGTGTCAATTATTATTGTTAAGTTATTGTTTCTGTACAGGTTCCAATATATACCGTATGTGATTTATTGTCAATTAATTGATAATAAATTATAAGGGTATTCAATTATGAAACTGTTTGTATCTTGCCTTTTTATTATAGGCGATATCCCCTTTTTATTTATGAGTTTTCTTGATGGTTTTTATATTTGTACTCTATATTTAGGGAAGGTTTAACTAATTGTTTTTACCTAGTTTAGGGTAAATAATACTAAATATAATAAAGTTATTTTAATAAAAATACAGTGTATATATTAAACCATCAAAAGTTATGTGTTTTATAAATTACTGTTAATGTTTACTTTGTTATATCATTTATCTTTATTGTGGAATGTTTTGTTATTTAAGATTTTTTATTTTAGCACTATTGAAATTTATCGGTTTATTTAATTTGAAATACATGGTTTATAGTTCCTAGTGTTTAAGTAATGTTTTTGTATGTTAACTTTTTTGGTTAACTGGTTTGCGGTTGTAATACTTTTGGCTTGTTGTCTTAATTTATTGTTTAACTGCTTTTATTACTCTTGGAGCTATAAAATGAAGAAGATATTATTGTTGAGAATGATTGTTGGATTACTATTAGTGTTTTTTTCTCAGGGTTTAGATGCAAAGATTATATATGTAGACGCTGCCTCAGTTGGTGCTGATAATGGCACCTCATGGGAGGATGCTTATATTTATTTGCAGGATGCTGTTGCCGAGGCCGTTGCTTATGATGAAATTCGTGTCGCTGCCGGTACTTATTGTCCGGATAAAGGTGATGGTTATACGCCAGGTGATCGTGAAGCGTCTTTTGTATTCAAGAATGGAGTTATAATTTATGGTGGATATCCTGCTGGTGGCGGTGAAAGGGATATTAGTAATAATGTTACATTGTTAAGCGGTGATTTGCTTGGTGATGACGAACCTGGAGTTGAAGCTGTCAATTTGATTGCAGATACAACCAGGGCAGATAATAGCTATCACGTTCTTGTTGGACAATTTTGTGGTCCGCTAACAGCACTTGATGGTATTACAGTTTACGGAGGCCAGGCCGATGGAACAGCCGATTATGATAGAGGTGGGGGGTGGTATAATACTACAAATAGCAGTCCAACGGTAACTAATTGTATATTTACAGGAAATGCTTCAAAAGAATATGGTGGAGGTATATATAATAAGGATGTTGGATGTAAGCCGGTTGTTACTGAGTGCCAATTTAGTAATAATTATTCGAAGCGTGGCGGTGGTATATATTGTCAATCTAATAGTATTAACTGGAAAATTGAAGATTGTTACTTTATTTCTAATAATGCTAATGATGGCGGAGCTTTGTATACATTATATAGTAGTCTTAAAATATTTGATTGTGATTTTATTAGTAATGAAAGTTCGAAAGGTGGTGCCGTATTTATAAATGAGGATAGTAGTCCGGCTTTTGAAAATTGTTTATTCGAAATGAATAAGTCTAATAATGGAGGTGCTATATATAATTATCATTCTGGAGTGATAAGTAATGGCAGCTTTCCTGTTGCAAGCAACTGCCAATTTTATTCAAATTATACTACGGCAGATGGTGGTGCTATATTCAACGACAGTTGTGATATTAGGGTTCTAGATTCAATATTTCTGGATAATGAAGCGTATAATAGTGGTGGAGCAGTGTTAAATAGTTTTAGCTATTCAGAATTTTTTGGTTGTGAATTCTATAATAATAGAACAGAAGTCGGATATGGTGGGGCTGTATATAATTATAGTAGAGCGGCTAAATTTTATAATTGTATATTTAGTTATAATAGCAGTCAGTCATATAGTGGTGGAGCAATATTTAATACGTATTATGATTCAAGATTTCCAAACACTGCTGAATTTATCAATTGTACATTCTGGTGGAATTTGGCAAAGGAATATGGCGGAGGGATAGCAAATGCCGGATACTATTGCTACCCTAAGGTAACAAATTGTATATTCTGGGAAAATGTTGATACGAATTTTAGCTTGCAGGATGAGACAGCTCAGATTGGTGGCACCAATACAAATGTAAATGTTAACTATTGCTGTATACAGGGTTTGACCGGAGATTTAGGCGGAGAAGGAAATATTGGAAATGATCCTATGCTTGTTGATCCTGCAGGTCCAGATTGGATGCCCGGTAATCTTGATGACAATTTTAGGCTCTCACCAAACTCACCTTGTATTGATGCCGGCGACGGCTCTGCCGTTCCGTTAGAATTGCAACTAGACCTTGATGGCTATCCTCGCTGTATGGACGACCCGTTTACTCTTGATACCGGAGTTTATCCCGGCCCGGACTTTGAGCCCAATGGAGTCGTTGATATGGGGGCTTACGAGTTTATTCAGGATGTAGTATATTTTGAAGATGCCAATCTGCAGAAAGCCGTTGAGGATGAGTTGGCCAAGCAAGGTATTTATCCTCCGATTACGGAAACAGATATGTTAAAATTAACTTATCTAAGGGCTAATAGTTTAGGGATAACCAGTCTTGTCGGCCTTGAGACGGCCATTAGTTTAAAGACTGTTTATTTGTATACTAATGATATTGATGATATTGATGGGATTAAGAATATCAGTACTTTGGAATATGTTCATTTAGCTAATAATGACATAGGTGATATTCCCGACCTTTCAAATTGGGAAAAGATACGCTACATATATCTGTATAGTAATCCAATAGGTGATATTTCTCGATTAGCTGATCCCGAAATAAATACCTTACAGAAATTGGATATTCATGATATCGAACAGCTTTCATTGGAAGCATATCAGGTTCATATTCCAGCGATAAAAGCCAATAATCCCGGCATAGAACTTATATATGATTACGGTTGTTCTCCTGTAATGGCAGGTGATCTGAATAATGATTGTATGGTCAATTTACTCGATTTTACTCTTATCTGTGAAGAATGGCTTAATTGTACCCATATATATGTTGAGATGTGTCAATAATCATAAAAACGGTGTTGCTATAATTTCAGAGGCTGCAGAATTTGCATTTTGCAGCCTTTATTTTTACTCTCGAAACAGTTTTTTCTCCCTGTGATATCAACTAGCTGTATGTGTCTACTATCTTCTTTTCCTGGCTGTTTTTTTGCTTAATTTGCCACAATGATACTCCGCTTTTATATATATAGCAAAATCTCAAAAGTGTTTTATCTCATTGTAAAACCTTACTTTAGGACGCTTTATATTTTGTGTTTTATGCAAGATGTACTTTTGAATCCTCTTTTAAGAATAGAGACTTATAATTTCCCCATATTTGTTGATATAGTATCGTCAAGATGCAGGCATTTATGGCTTGAAAATGATTTTTGTAACTTTTTTGTCATTTAAGTGTTAAATATTAATATCAAGAGGTTATTTTTTTTGTGACGTTAAGTAAATCAATGATTTGAAAGAGGTTATGTTATGAAAGCTAAATTACTGTCTTTATTGGTTATTGTTTTTGGGGTGTTATTTTCTAATTCGGCTGATGCCTCATCTGCCGCTCATCAGTTGGCGGGTCTAGCTCTGGATGACTCTATTTTTTATATCGCCGGCAGCGGTAGTGACAAGCTGTCAGATGATTTTGAACAAACCGTTCTTAATGATCTGGCTAATGATCCTTCGGTTAAAACTTTTGTCGAGCAGGTAAAGACTGCTGTTTTTCCTCAAATTGATCTGGATAGCGATGTTATGGAAAAGATCGAATTTGTTAAAGGAATTGCCGAGCAGACTCGTATCTTTAAGGACCCGGTTCTTGCCGGAGTTGTTATTGATAAATTCGATCCTCGCAATGAACAGATCGAAGGGTGTCTCTATGTAGTTTCTACCGGCGGTCAGGCTAAGGTTGAGGTTATTAAGGATACTATAATCAGTTCATTTGAAAAACATGATATGGCAGATGACCTTGAAGTTGAAACTGAAAAGGTTCAAGCTGTTGGTAAGGTAATAAAATTTTCTGAAAAAGATGATGATGAAGATGCGGACGATGACGAAGATGATGATGAAGATGTCGAGCCGGTAATGTGTCTTGCAAATATTGGCGATCATGTTATTTTTATCCTTACGGTTGATGGTCAGGAAGATGCATATCTACAGAAACTGGCTGCAAATATCAAGGCACGTTCAAAACCTGTTATGGCTTTCGCCGGACCAGAGTATGATGGTGATGGAATTATTGCAGCATTGAATTATAAGAATTATTTTAATATGATCGAGCAGATGATGGATGCCAGTGGAGACAAAGAAGCTCAAGCCGTAAAGGGAATGTTTGAAAAGATGAACCTTAAGGAACTTGGCACTCTTTATTACAGGATTGGTTTCAAGGGCAAGCAGGTTGTGCTTGATGTGTTTGGCGATCAGCTTGGCAGTTCAGTGTTTGCTGATTTTAGCAGGCCAATAGATAAAAAACTTATAAAGGTTGTTCCTGCTGACTCGACTGGGTTTAGTATGTTTAATTACAATTTTGAGAAATTGTTTTATATGTATCGCGACATGATTGCCGCGGTAGATGAAAATGCCATAGCAGAAATTGAAAAAGGTTTAAATGGATTTCAGGAAGAGATAGGTGTAAATCTTGGCGATGGACTGTTGCATAATATAACAGGTGAAGTATTGACGAGCTTCAATACAAACCAGACTACCGGTTTGATGGGCGGCAGTGTTTCATGTCTTATGACTGTAAAGGATGCCGATTTGTTTGGTCAGACAATTGATGGTCTGGTCGGGTTTGCTAAAGAACAATTGGAAGGCTCTCCGGTTTCACTGAATTATAATATAACCGAGCAGGATGGTAAGGCGTTTCGGTCTATTCTTGTTCCTCAGCTTGCTATGTTTGGTTTGCAGCCCAATATTGTAACCCTTGACGAAACACATATTATAATATCTACTTCGGCTCAGTCTGCGGCAAAGACAGTTGAGCTTTGGAATGCCGAAGATCTTTCAATGTCGATTTTGTCGGATGAGAAATACAAGGCAGCTGTTGCTGAAGCTCCTGCTGAACTTTATTATCTCGAATATACAGATTCTGAAGATTTTCTGAAGGCTATGTGTACGACAATGAATACTTACTGGCCTATGCTGACGATGGTCGCATCCCAGAAAGATATTGTGCTGCCGCCTATGCTGCCGCAGGTTCAGACCCTGTTTGATGATTTGCCGCCATCTGTTTCCTGGTCTTATCCAGTTGGCGAAACCGGAGTGATGTCGCATATCGAAACCGATGGGGTTGCTATTGCCGCTATCGGCTCGGCATATGTGGGTGTTGTCGGTGCTGTTGTTTCTCCTGCGATGCATAAGGCCCAGGAAAATGCACAAAAAGCAGTGTGTTTATCGAATCTGAAAATAATCGGCACAGCAATAATTACTTATCAGCTTGACAATAATAAATACCCAGAAAGCCTGGACGATCTGGAAGGCTATCTAAAAGACGGTTGTCCTGAATGTCCGCAGCATATAAATGGTTATGTATACCGCGGTGGTGATTTGAAGGATGGCTGCGATTCGCAGATGATTTTGGCTTATTGTCCTGATCATATGAAAGGTAAGCAAGGGTTCGTAATTACCCTGTTTTCTGATGGGCATGTTGAAACTCTTTGGCCGGATGGTTTTAAGGATAAGATCAAAGCAGATAATGAGCTAAGGACAAAAGCCGGACTGGAAACGAAACCTGCAGTTGGTATAGATGATGCTGAAGGAAAAGCTGAACCTATGTCTGAGTTTTAATATTAATGGCACCTCTAAAAATTAATTTTTAGCGAAAGTTGGATCTTTCGCAACAAAAGCAATTCCTAGAAGTACCCTTAATAATAATTGACACTGCCTTTTGGAATTGGCCCGGTCAGTTTTCTGGCCGGGTCATTCTTTTTGGGATCTGCTAATTATTTATTGGTATTGTTTGATAATTGCTGTTGCTTTTGCCTTGGAATTATAATCTGGGTAAGTCTGCTTTTCGGTTATTCCTTTGGTTGCCAGCAGTCTGGTAATAATCAGTCTGGCTTCCTGGGCTTCATTGGCAGCTTCGCCCAGTATTCGGGTACATTCCTGTGGAGCATGAAATCCCATGCCATTATTTGCTGAAACATAATCCCAGCGGAATTGGGCATGTCGTACCAGTTTGCGGGCCTCGGCCAGTTCTTCATCATCGGCACCGGCTTTTATGCCGACGGCAATTTCAAAGTGAGCTTTTACTATTGCTTCTTCTGCCATGATCATTGCATTTTGAACTTTGTCCTGGATACTTTCAACCCGTTTAAGAATTTCTTCTTCGCTCCAGCGATGGCATACCGCACAGCTGTTAGATATGTTTAACAGAGGGCTTTGTACATGATGGTCAGTGAACTTCATTCCGCCTTCAGTTCGATACGGCATATGGCAGTCTGCGCAGGCAACGTTATTATAGGCATGTACCCCTGTGAGATATATTTCATAGTCTGGATGCTGGGCTTTAACTATCGGTGTTTTTGAAATTGCATTTACGTAATCTATATGGCCAACCTCATCATAATACTTGATCATATCTTCAACAGTTGTACCTTTGTGCCAAGGGAAGGTAAGGTAATTTTTGGGATCTTTTTTGAAATAATATTCGACATGGCATTGGGCGCATACCAGTGACCGCATTTCCTGGTGTGTTGCCTCGTTTATATCCCGGCCCATATTGGCAAAAGCTTCTTTTAATGCCGGACGAGATATAGCAAGGTTCATTGTTTCTGGGTCATGGCAATCCTGGCATCCGATCGGGTGTTTAATTTCGTCTGACAGGTCGTGGAAATTGGCCGCATAAAATTCCGCAACTCCCATTTTGTCCATTAATCTTGGTACGTCCGGGCTCTTACAGGTAAAGCATGTTCCGGCATTGAAAGGTTTTGTAATACGTTTGGTCTTTTTGACGTCATCAACAGCATAAATATGGCCACGGGCCTGCAGGTAATCTTTACTGAAACCGTAACCGGCAAAGAGCAATACCTGTCTCGGATCGTCTTCCAGGTAGTCACGCGGGAACGCTCCGCCATATTTGGTTTGGGTTGTATCATCTTTCATTTTCAGGTAGGATTCGTATTCACGTGGATAGTTCTGGCCCCATACTGCATTGTCCGGCTGCCAGCCTTCAATTGGTTTGAGAACCATAGCCGGTCTTTGAGCTTCCCATCTGCGTTCTGTGATACTCATTGTCAGGATGGCGATAAGAAACACAATTGCGGCGCAAAGGCACATTATCAGCAGGCCTGCCCAGATCGGGAGTTTAACTTGCGGGTTGATATTATTATTTTTGTTTTTACTCATTTATTTTTCCTTTCTTCATCCAGTCCAGCCCGGCATCAGGCAGCTTGGGCCGAAGTACTTCTGGGGAAGCTGATAAACTTTGAACTGAGCTGTGTATATTGCTATGGCAGAACCAGCAAGCGCGTTCTGACTCAGCAGCTAATCTGATCATTTCCAGCTGTTGGTCGTGACAGCGGATACAGTTTGCCTGGACTACCGGTTTGGCCCCATCGGAAAGCGTTAAAACCTGAGGTTCGTTCCGAAGTGTAAATACATATGAATGTCTCATTCCGTCCATAGCCTTAAACGCATATTTGGCCGCAGTGTTATCGTGAGGGACATGGCAGTCATTGCAGACAGCAACTCTGCTGTGACTGCTGCGTCGCCAGGTCGCGTATGCATCTGTCATAACATGGCAGTTCATACATGTTTCCGGTGTGTCTGATATATATGATGCAGCATTTGAAATTCGCGCTATGAAAAGTGCCATGCCAATGACTATGCCTGCAAAGATAAACAAAGAGCACTGCTGTAAGATAGAAAGCGAACCATAATACTGCCAGAGCCTCAAAATCATATTCGGAACAATAGATAAATTGAAATATGACTTCATAAGCTCTGATTTTAACTTCCAGCCAGGTTATGTAAAGATTAATGTTAAAAAAATTAAACTCAAGTGATATACTTATATGGTTTTTTTGCTACCTGTTTAGGTTTAATAATGTGTTTAGTAGTTGTAAGTTGTTGTTTGTAAGACGTTTGTCTTAAGAGTGAGATTGTTTTGTTAATTGGAGTTATACTTCAATCGTGACCAATATTACTACTCTGTGTAGTAGTAAGTTTGCAGGTGATATATGTGTTAAGTTTTAGGTTGATATATGTATATTCTTGTATACACTTATAAAAAGTTATAAATCAGGTACGAAATACAGGAGAGATAAATATGTCAGAAGAAAAAAAGATAATCGTCGATGATGACTGGAAAGCTCAGGCCAGGAAGGAAAAGGAAAAACTTGCCGGTAAGGATGCAGAGTCAAAAGATGCAGCCGGTTCGGCAGATGCAGCTTCCGGCCAGGGTAGGCCGCCTTTACCGCCGGTTGATTTTGGGCTGCTGGTGAATTCATATGCCATGCAGGCGATGATGTGTATGGGGCTTTTTGCTAACCCGGAAACAGGGAAAGCAGATAAGGACCTTGATACCGCCAAGCATTATATTGATATACTAAGCATGCTCGAAGAAAAGACCAAGGGCAACCTGACTGATGATGAAAATAAGATGTTGTCTATGAGTCTCCATGACTTGCGTATGGCATTCGTTGAAGTGGCGAAATAGTCAGACATCATCTATTCTGAGTGAGTTGGAATATTATAGGAGAGTATCTATGGGACAAAAAAGAATGTCGCTAAGTTTATCGTGTCTGTTAGTGTTTTCAGGTATTAGCAATGCGATTGAATTTGCCGAACCTGTCCAAATTGAAGCGGGTGGCAAGCCTGTCGATACCGGCAATATAGGTCATGCGGCACCGTTTGTGTGTGATTTTGATGGCGACGGTGTTCGCGATTTACTGGTTGGGGAGTTTTCCGGAGGAACGCTTTGGGTACATCATAATGCCGGCAGCAATAAAGAGCCGAAACTTGTCGAAGGTGTCAAATTTAAGGCAGGCGACAATGACGGCACCGTCCCTTACGGCTGATGCATAGGATTCGGACCACATGTTGTGGACCTCAATAACGATGGAAATCCTGATGTTTTGTCCGGTTCATGGCCCGGCGAGATATTTCTGTTTGAAGGAACAAAAGATAAATCCTTTAAGCCGTCTGTCATGCTGAAAAACAAGAGCGATGAATTTATTAACCCCGGTGGAGGTATTGTAGATCGTGGCGATGAAGGTATTCTAATAAAAGGAAATGCCGACTTTGAGACTACCGACGATGGTACTATTGTTAAATATCATGGCAAGACGATAAAGAGCACCCCGGAAAAACCTGTAGCAATTTCCGGTACTGCCACTGCAGTAAACGCTGTCGATTGGGATGCTGATGGCGACTTTGACCTTATCGTTGGCAATATAAGCGGAAACATTTATCTTGTTCCCAATGAAGGTACTGCTGACAAATATGCTTTTGGCAAGGAAGTACAGCTGACAGCCGGCGGTAAACTGCTTGGTGCAAAGAGTCGGGCCGGTGTATGTGCCGCAGATATTGATGGCGATGGCGATCCGGACTTGCTTGTTGGTGCCGATGACGGCAGTATATCATTTTATGAGAATAAGGGTACGGCACAAGAATATGAACTGGCAGCTCCTGTTGAAGTTGTACCTTCGTCAAAATCACAGTATGGCAGGGATATCCCGAAAGAACCGACTATCGGTACACGTACAAAGTTGTGTGCAGTAGATTGGAATTGTGACGGCAAGCTTGATATTCTCGCCGGTGACTATTCAAGATTGAAACCCGATCTCCCGGAACCTACTGAGCAGGAACAAGCTGAGTATGAAAAGGTCAGGGCAGAACTGAAAGTGGTCCGGGAATCCTACAGAGAGCTTATCGATAAAATCCATGGACCAAACAGAGAAAAAGACCAGGATAAAATTAAAGATATTCAAGAAGAGCTAACAAAAGTAAGCGAACAGATGCTAGAACTCAACGAGAAGCTGCCGAAAGAATATGAAACTCATGGATGGATATGGCTGTTTTTGCAGAAGTGATTACAGAAGCTGTAACATATATTTGCCTGTTAATTGATAAGCGTATAAAAAGTGTCTCGCTCGTGGGACGCTTTTTTTATTTCACCGGCAGGAATACCCTGAACCTGGCGCCCGGTTGGTTGTGGTCGACAACCGCAACATCACCACCCAGGATATCCAGCAGTTCTTTAACAATTGCCAGTCCGAGGCCGACCCCGCCGAAACTGCGGGTAACAGAGCCGTCCAGCTGTCGGAATTTCTCGAAGATTACCTGTCGGTCAGTTGGTGCAATGCCCGGCCCGGTATCAGTTACGAATATCTCAATTCCCAATAGCGGCCCATCTTCTGCCAGGTCTGCGTCAATACTGATTGTTCCTTCAGGCGGAGTAAATTTAACCGCGTTACTTATCAGGTTAAATATTATCTGTTGAGTCTTACCGGCATCTGTCTCTATCATACCGATTTTCGGGCTGATATTCGTTACGATCTCCAGCTTTTTAGTTTCTGCCTGCGGGCGAATCATATCTATCAGATCGTTTACAACTTCTTCGAACCTGAATCGTTCGTTATTTATCTCAACTCGTCCGGCTTCAATTCTCGCAAGTTCCAGCAGGTCATTGATAATTCTCAGCAGCAGTTTTCCTGACTGCATAACATTTGAACTGTAACGCTGACCGCGGGCATCTTCCCTGGCCAGGGCCTGCTCGTGCAGGATTTCCGCGAATCCGATAATAGCGTTAAGCGGTGTGCGAAGCTCATGTGAAACATTTGCCAGGAATTCACTTTTGAGTTTATTCGATTCGTACAGCGCGATATTTCTGGCTTCCATTTCACCCAGTCGATTATCCAGAGCCATATAGTTCTTACGCAATTCTTCGTGCGCTGTTTTCAGACGAGTAATCATATGGTTAAATGCAACCGCCAGCTGTTCGTATTCATCGCCGGTATTGATCTGACCGGTCAGCTCGATCGCCTTCATCCATGTATCAAGTTCGCTATCATCATCCTGCTCATCACCTTTTAAGTGTATTATCTCATCCGAATCATATTCCGGGACCTGAAGCTGTTCGGCCGCTTCGCGTAGAGAACGGACTGGCTGAAGGATAATTCGCTGGGTGATAATATAGAACGCCAGGATTGCCGACAAGCCGGAGAATAGTCCGGCCAGGATAATAATTGTACGGTTACCCAGTAGTATCTCGCTGCTGCGGCCGGGCGGCAGGATAACGCTGATTACACCTACCAGTTCGCCCAGAGAAAATGCCGGAGGCTGTTCAGCTTCAAGCCGTGCAATTTCGTTTGGGTCAGAGCTTTGCCGTATTTTAGCCAGTTCAGATTCAATAACCTGGCTGCCGTGACAGTCTAGGCAGTAATTTTCAGTACGCAACCCTCGCAGATATCGGCCCGGATTCGATTCCGGCACAAAATTTGACAAAAACCCTTCCGGTTTATCTGTATCATCTGGTTCAGTCCGGAATTCTTCCGGAATAATCGCTTCCTGTTCACGGTTTAGTCTGAAAAATTCTGTCTGATTGGTTTTTTCCTCAAAATAGCCGACTCCGCGTCTAAGAAAAATATCATTATTAAGTTTTTCTTCCCGGTTTTCTTTGAGATTTATCCAGTGGGTTAACGGGCGGGATGTAGATTCGGCCTTGGATAGCGGAGGCAGGTTCAATTCGCCGATGCTTTGGCAATGTCTCTGTAAAACATCATCAACCTCAGATCTTGCCAGGTCGATTTTTCCCTCTTCGACCAGCTTGTCCATCCATACATAAGGAAAGTATAAACCTACTGAGATAACAACTATAATAGCCAGCGAAAAACCTACCAGGCATTTGGAGGCCAAAGAGATTGATATCTTAAACCGATACCATTTTTTCTTCTTTTCAGCTTTTTGATTCATGTTACAAGTTTATAACTTTAGTGTTTATAACTTGTTATTATATATAGAATAGTAACAGCTGACAAGAGGTAAGCTGATAAACTGCGACCATATGTGTTTTCTGCCTGACAGTTAACAGATAACATATTAATAGGTAGTCTCTAAAAAATATAGTATTATAATACTGTTTGCAGGAAAATTTGCGTGTTAGTTTCAATTTGCTTTCTGAGTTGTTCTGGTGTGATGCCTCTGAAATCGGCAAACCCGGTTAGTGCGGCAGCTATGTTTGCCGGTTCCTGGCGGAATCTGCCAGATTCCATGCGTACACTGAACGGTCGGAACGGTTCAGGGCCGACCAGATCCGGACTGTCTGATTCAATCAGAAATCTCTCATCAGGGATCGAACTTATTGTTTTATGAGCTTTTCGTCGGTCAGGTGCCAGAGTTGCATGGGAAAAACTGAAATATGCGCCCATTTTTACCAGCGGTTCAATCATAGTCCATGGTCCGCTGTAAGCATGCAGAAGGAAGCCGGCTTGAGGGCCGCCGTCTGAACGGAAGATTTCCAGAATCTGATCGTATGCTTTCAGGCAATGGATCATTGCCGGTCGGTTCAGCTCGCGAGCTATTGCCAGCTGTTCACGAAAGACGGTGGTTTGTTCTTCTAAGGGGCCAATATTTTTTCTCCACAGATCCAGACCGATTTCTCCAACTCCTGAAGGTGTTTTTGAAAGGAAGTTTTGTACAATTTCCAACCAGTTTTTTGGCAGGTTCGTTGTAAACCATGGATGAATACCAAAACAGGGTATTATCCGATCATCAGATGCGGCTAATTCCTGAACTGCTGACAGATCGTTGATACTACCGGCATTAGTAACAAACCCGGTAATTCCATTTTCAACGGCCCGGGCTATTACCAGCTCACGGTCAGCGTCAAAAACAGGTTCATGTAAATGGCAATGCATATCAAACATGGCTAAATCAGGTTATATTTTATAGTGAAAATTTTTATATGCAAGTTTCAGGTTATTTAACCTATCTATATTAATTTATTGGAAATACGCTTTTTTTGCTGTAAAATATGCTAAATATCTTTATTCGTTTTGATCTTTGTTTGTAGCTATTCATATTAATTGAAGATTGTTGGTTCCTCAATATATTTGTTTGCGATGACAGGCAGAATGATGAAGTTATTTTGAGTTTGTTAAGTCGATGTCATATGTTTATGGAGTATCTGATATGTTATTAGCACAAACAGGCGGTTTAGAGATATTTGTCGTTGTAACCTATTTATTGATTATCATGTTTCTCGGCTGGCTGGGTTTTCGCCGTACTAGGAATGCAGCTGACTATCTTGTCGCCGGCCGCAAAACACATCCATATGTTATGGCGATGAGTTATGGTGCAACTTTTATCAGCACCAGTGCTATAGTTGGTTTTGGCGGTGTCGCCGGCATGTTCGGGATGTCGGTATTATGGCTGGTGTTCTGTAATATCTTTGTAGGTATTTTTATCGCGTTTGTCTTCCTGGGCGGTCCAACTCGCAAGATCGGCCATCGTCTCGATGCTCATACATTTCCGGAACTGCTGGGAAGGCGTTATGAAAGCAAGTTTATCCAGGTTTTTGCCGGGCTGGTAATCGCGATATTTATCCCGCTTTATGCCGCGGCCGTAATGATAGGTGCGTGTGCATTTATACAACAGCATTTTGGTGTCCCGTATGAATATGCCTTAATGACTTTTAGCATTCTTATTGCTGTGTATGTGGTAGTTGGCGGTCTCAAGGGTGTTATGTATACCGATGCTCTTCAAGGTACTATTATGTTGGTAAGTATTGCAATTTTGCTAATCAGTACTTACGTTGTGCTTGGAGGTGTTACTGACAGTCATGAAAGATTATCTGGTATGAAAGATCAGGTATTTGCCGGCTTTAAGACAATCGGTCATAAAGGCTGGACTAGTATGCCGGAGTTTGGCTGGGGAGTTAAGGAAGCGGCAGATGGAACTAAAAACGCTCATGCTTATGATTTATGGTGGATTGTAGTTTCTACCATTACTTTGGGCGTTGGTTTGGGGGTGTTGGCCCAGCCGCAGCTGGCCGTTAGATTTATGACGGTACAAAGTAAAAGAGAGCTAAACCGGGCTGTTTTGATTGGCGGTATATTTATTATGTTCTGTACCGGTACAGCATTCACAGTTGGCAGCCTTAGCAATGTATATTTTTATGAAAATGAAATTATCACAGGTAAAATAATTGACACAACAACGGTAGATATTATTGCGAAAAAAACTGTTGATGGCAATAAAACCGTGCCTTGTGAACTGCTGCATATTGATACCATTGGAGATGGCAAGCCTGATGAATACGTTGTTCTAAAAGGTGTAGGAAAAGCCGAAGCTATAATGCCTAAGGCAGAGGTCAAAGACCTTGGTGACGGCATGTCGGAAATCAAACCTAATGCAACGGCATTTACCCGGGCAGTTACTCAAATGGCACCCGGTGTTTGGGCATTCTATCCTGACAGTATAATCCCGTTATTTATCCAGAAAGCGATGCCTGACTGGTTTGGTCTGCTGTTTTTACTGACGCTGCTTTCGGCGGCGATGAGTACATTGTCGAGTCAGTTCCATGCAGTAGGATCAAGCCTGGGACGTGATGTGTACGAGCAGATAAGCGGCCAGCATGAAAAGAGCATTATTTTATCAAGAATAGGTATTGTTGTTGGTATTATTGCAGCTATGATATTGAGCCAGTACGCACGTGGCGGATATTTTATTGCTCGTGCTACAGCTATCTTCTTTGGCTTGTGCCTGGCAACATTCGGCCCGGCATACATTTTTGGCCTGTTCTGTAAATGGGTGACAAAGCCTGGTGCAATTGCTTCCATGGTGGTTGGTTTCTTAACTAGTGCATTTTGGCTGGTGTTTATTAAAGAGGCTGAGGCCGGACCTATTAAATTGGTTAAGATACTTACCAGGAGCGATGAAGTTCCTAACGGTGCCAATAGTCTTTTGGCAGACAGTCCAAACTGGCCGGTAGTTGACCCCGTGCTGGTGGCATTTCCGATTGCTATTATAGTGTTGATTGTTGTCAGTATGATAACCAAAAAGCCTGACAGCGAACAACTAGAAAGGTGTTTTGGTAAATAGAAATTATCCAAACTGCCCCGAAGGTCTGTTTGAGAGATATTGTGTATTGGTATCAGGCAAGGAATGCCGCAGTGTGGCAACCAATTTTAAATTATTAATAATTTGTCGTATTGCGTCATTTTTAAGATAATAATGAGCTTGCGGTTTTTGTAAAAGGACTGCGGGCTCTTTTTTTTTGTAAATGTTTACACGGTTGCAGTAATAAGTAACAAGATATAAGTAATAATTTAAAGTGTCACTATCGCACTTTTTTTAAAGCTCTGCAAGCATAGGTTTTGAAACAAATATCGTACCTGTGAACGCTGAGTTTTTTTTATTTTATTGTCGCATTTTGGGAATATTTTGTGTCAATTATATTGTAACTGTTAAAACATACTGGTTTATTGAGGATAAATGCGGTCAGATGCAGAAATTGTAGCTGAAGTTCTAAATGGTTCGGTTGAATCATATGCGGAACTGGTCGATCGCTGGCAGAAGCCGGCGGTAGGGGTAGCTGCGCGGATACTTCGCGACGAGCATCTGGCAGAGGATATTGCCCAGGATGCCTTTGTCAAGGCCTATGAGAAACTGGGCAGTTTGAAAAATGGCAAGATGTTTGGCTCCTGGCTGATGCAGATATGCCGAAATGGTGCACTTGACGAGCTTAGACGGCATGTCAAACGGGCCGAAAGTATATCGGTAGATGATTTCTTTGGTATTGAAGCATCAGTAGAATCAAAACCAGACCACAGTGAACTATTGGAGAATGTACTTAAACTGCCTGACCATGAAAAGCAGGTAGTAACTTTGAAATATTTCGGCGGCCACACGGTACGTGAACTGGCCGCGATAACCAGTCGATCGATCGGAACAGTAACCAAGCAGCTCTCTCGGGCCCATGCCCGGCTGCGCCAGCAGATGGAAAGGGGGCTAAAGTAATGTCTGAAAACAAGAATAATAACTTGGAACAAAAACTTGAAGCTCTCGGTAAGGGCGTTAATGTGCGTAATGACTTTACAGATTCTGTTATGGCACGAGTGCGGCAATGCCCGCAACCCAAAGCTGCAGGTACCAACCGATTCAGGAGACTGATAATGAATAAACCAATTCTAAAATGGCTGCCGCCGGCCACCGCCGCTGCAATTCTGATTATAGTGCTGATGATAATGCCAAGCAGTGACAGCGGTATTGTGCTGGCCGATGTATTACAGAAATTCAATAACGCAAGAATAATCAAGATCAATGCCAGTCAGAATAAGGAAAACGGCGAAGTGATAAATGCCCAATTCTGGCTGGATGTGTCCAGGCAGGTGATCATTGCCCAGCAGAGTGACGATACCGCGGCTTTGATAGATATTAATAATAAGGTTGTCTCACTCTATAAAAATAATGAAAAAATTCAGTCATTGCCAATGACAGATGAATATCTGAAGATATATCAATTTGATGGTGATATGCTGGGCTGGATGCTGCGGATACTGGGTAAGGAAATTCCGAATCTTGATGTAAGCATAGAAAACTGGGATAAGAGATCTGACGATGACAAACAAGTGATCTTTATTCACCAACTAGATACCGGAAGTATTAACGGGGAATTAAAATTATTTGCAGATAAAGAAAGTGAGAGATTAAATTCGTTTGAAGCTGTATTGAAATATGCCGGGAAAAGCGAACAAAAAATATATATGGAATTTGAATATCCGGCAGTATTTCCGGAATTTTGCGAAAAACAGGCAGAAATGGAAATTGTTGAAGAGCAGCTTAATGAACTGGACAAGGAAAGCGAAGGTCAGAAGGATGATAATAAGCAAACCCAGAACCAAACCGGTACGCTGCTGGCAGAGGTAATAAACAAGCTTAACGGCACAAAGATTATCAAGATGGTTGCTGATATGCAGGGTGGTTATGGTAGTGAATTAGAAAATGTACAAGTTGAATACTGGCTGGATGTTAATAATCAGATAATTACAGTTGAAGCATCTGACGGAACAATAATGCTCTTCAATCTTTCTACAAAAGAGCAAAAAATGTTTAGAGCAGGGGTTAAATTTCAGGAGACTAATATACCGGATGAGTTAATGAGTGTAATGCGGTGTGATGGTGATATGCTTGCCTGGATAATGAAGATGTTTGGTAATATGGTTCCAGGACTTGAAACTGATATTCGGGGCTGGGATATAAAGGATGAAAATGATAAGATAGCTTCATATCATTCGCCAATAGAAAGTCAGAATTTGACTGGCGGCATAACGCTTACGATTGATAAGAGTTCAGCGAGGTTAATCAATCTTGATCTTTCTATCTCTGATGGTAGAGCCGAAGGTATTCAATCGATGAAAGCTAAGATCGAATATCCTGACACTATGCCGGAAATAGCAGTTAGAGAGATAGAGCTTTCAAAAGTTAATAAAGATATCAAGCAGTTGGAAAAACATGCAAAAGAGTATCCATCTGTTGATACTGCCAATGCAAAAGGTTTCAAGATAACGGGCAGATTGATTGACAAGGTCGGCAATCCGGTAGAGGGATTGTACTATAGCATAAAAAGAGAAAGAGGGGCTGCTCCGAATAAGACAGATGCTGCCGGAGAGTTTACAGATAGTGTATCTTATAATCCATTTTCTAGTGATGATGAAGTCAAGCATATTGTTCTCTATAACAATGATTATAGTATGGGAGCAGATGTCAGTTTACGGAAAGCTGATAACGGCAAGCATTTCGATATAGTCTTGAAGCCAACCTATAATTTTGTAGGCAAACTGGATTATGTTGATGGTGCAATTAGTGAAAAAGCAGAAATTACATTATATGCATACATGGACGATGCCGACGGTCTTATGAGTAATTGGCGATTGACTGAGCTGGTTGTTAAACCTGATGGTAGCTTTATTATTCCGCATTTGCCGCAAGGACGAAATTTCAGTCTATCAGTTAGTGGCCCTGTTGTTAAATATAAACATGTTAAGATAAAAAGTCACAATTCAGGTGGTGATTTTGATACCGGTACTATCAAAGTTGAATACAAGGAAGGGTTTGGGCCGGATACAAAATTTGATCGTACTATAAAAGGCAGGGTTGTTGATGAAAATGGCAATCCTTTATGGGGAGTGAATGTCGAAGTCAGTTATTTGGGCTATAGCAGAATTCATAGCACCAACAGCAAAGGTAAGTTTGAGTCTGAAAAAATGCCAACCGGTTTTGCTATTGGGCTGCGAGTGTTGAATGCTTATGGGTATGGCTGGCAGAACTGTCTGACAGTCGGCTCAATCGGTAAAAAGTATTATTCCAGCTGGGGTCAATATATTCCATGTAAAAAGTCTGACGAGTTTGATACTGAAGTATACATTTCTGACAGATATTGCGGGCATGGCTGCCTGGATGTAGATATCGTTGGTAAAGATGAAGTGATGATAAAGCTTCAGCCGCTGGGATTTAATTTTGTCGGCAAACCGCTGCCGGAGTTTAACTTCAGCCAGTGGTGGATTAACGGCCCGGTTAAGCTGGAAGATTATCGCGGCAAAGTTGTTCTGCTGGAACTTGGCATGAATGCAGATGGCAACACCACAGGTTTTAATCAATGGCTGGGGCAGACTATAAGTATGTATAATCAATATCATGATGATGGCCTGGAAGTAATAGCTACCCATAGCAACAGTAGGAAATACGGTATGTCTGAAACCGAGGCTGCCGAGTGGAAATCAATACTGGAGAATAAAAATATTCCTTTCCCGGTAGCATATGAGAGCAAGGACAGCTACGAAAGCCTGTTAGACCAACGCGGCGGCGATATGAACTGCTGGTACCTGGTTGATCGTAGCGGAAACTACCGCGGCCCGGCTACTCGCAAGAATGTCTACAAAAAGATAAAGGAGCTGCTGGCGGAAGAGGTCATTAGTCAGGCTGATAAGGAGTTCAGGCTTTTTGGATTTATCTTTGATGATATGATAGCAGCGATGAAACAATATCCGTGGCTGTATCAATATATGGATAACGGCTCAAATATCAGTCAATGGTGGATATGTCCGGAAGAGAAAGTAACTATTCATGACTATAACGGCGATGTGACATATCGAGATTATAAGACAAAAGAAGTATTGTGGTATTATAAAAAACGCAATGAAATAGAGCAGACATTGCTGGTACCGAGTGGCATTGACGTTGATTTTGATGATAAAGAGCAGATGGACCAGGCTTTCAATCGTCCTTACGAAGAGCTTGAAAAATTTCGCAACCAGATCGAATATCATAAGACAAAACCTGAAGTTAGTAGAGGTACATATCGTGGTCAGGATGTGAGGATATTGAAATATGTCTCCAGTGATGAAAAACTTAATATTGGCGATGGCGGATGTTGCCAGATAATGTATCTGGATGCCGAGCAGGATTTGCTTCGCGGTTATATATGCTGGTCTCATAGTTATGCTGGTCCAGACCCAAAAACAGCAAAATATATCGGTGTGGAAAGAGTCGAGGTAGCTTATGATTATCCTGATCCCGGCCCGGAAAGCATTTATGATGTTGGTGTGCCGAAAGATGCCAAAGTAGTTGATAGGCTGGATGAGAAATTTGTTGAGTTTTTACCTGTATATAAAGAATATAAATCTAAAGGTTTAGCTAAGGTTGCTTGTGTAATCAATTTCTCCGGTTGTTCCAGTGTTTATTATATTGATGGTGGAAGATACCGGCATGAGCATTATAAAAGCCGCAATGCAAATAATATTGATAATTTCAACTTATATGTTTCGATGTTAAGAAAGCTTGACTCTTTAGAAAGTATTGAAATATTCGATGGCAAATCAAAATGGTATTTTGCCAGGCATAATGGTCAGAATCACTATTGGAAGGTTCCAGAAGTTTATTATGATATCCCTTACTATGGTATTCTGGAAAACCATTCATGGCCCGATATTGATTATAGAGCAGAGATTGTTAAAGATGTGTATTCAAAAGAGCATGGTTTTGTTTGCGTTAAGTATACTCAAAAAATTATAGGCCAGGAAAACGATGACATCTTCTGGTTTTATCTTAATCCAGAAAAAGATTATCTCTGTCACAAAGAGGTTATCGAATGGGGTGGTGGCAGCACGCAGGTTTCTCAGATAGAAAAATACCAGCAGGTAAATGGCTTATGGTATCCGCTAAAAGTCAAACATGGCAGCAAAATGTCCGGTGATAAGGAACTTGACTTTCATGAACGAAGTGTCTTTTTCATTGACGAAACACCTCAGTTTGGCGATGAAGTATTTGATGGTCAATATGTAGAGGAGCTATACGAAAAGAATAAGGATGCTCCGGAAAAAGAAAGTGTTCAGTAGCCGTTGGAACAACTAAGCATACTAATAAAGCTTGCGATTTTCGGATTGTGAGCTTTTTTTATTAGTTTTCAAAATAATTAGACTGATTTGTGCTGCTAAATTGTGTATATATTGAATGTGATCATATTCATTATGTATTGACGAGGTAATAGTGATAGAAGACAAACTGCTCTTATGGAAGTTCAAGCGAGGTTCAAGTGCGGCTCTCGAAAGGATTTACGATAAGTATGAGCGTTATCTGCTGACCGTGGCCACCGGTTTGCTTAATGACACTCATGCCGCAGAGGATGTTTTGCATGATTTCTTTGTCTCGTTTGTGAAATCGCCTGACAAGATTAGGATTAACGGCAATTTTAGGTCGTACCTGGCAACTTGTGTGGCAAATCTGGCCAAAAACGCCCTGAAAAGGCGTAAGCTTGGGCCGACCGGTCTGGAAGATGGTGATCTGTTTGAAGCCGATTCTGTTAATCCGGCGGCGTCAGCGATCCAAAACGAGAAAAATGCTATTATCAATGCGGCATTAGCACAGTTGCCGTACGAGCAGCGGGAAATTATTATCCTGCATATTCACGGCGGGATGAAATTTACCCAGATCGCCCAATTCCGTAACACTTCGGTCAATACAGTTCGGAGCCGTTATCGTTACGGCATAGATAAACTCAGATCGTTAGTAGATTGCGAGGTGATACTATGAGATCGCCAAAAGAGATGAAAATACTTATATCTGAACTTAATATTGAACCACGCCCGGAACTGCGCGACGAGGTTTTAACCGAGGCTATCGCTTTGCATAAAAGCCAATCGAGACAGAAGTCCGGCAATAGAATATGGAATATGATCATGGAAAAACCTGTTAGATTATTACCGCCGGCAATAGCGGCAATTATTTTATTGGCTTTGTTTGTCGGTTTGAACAAAAGCGGCGTTTCGCCTGATGGTGCGACAACTGCCTGGGCGAATATTGTAAAAAATCTTTATGCATCTGAGAGTGTGTCTATTGTGGTAACCCGGGTTATGGATGGCGAAGACCCGGAAACTGAAAAGATGTGGTTCCGTCTGCCCGATCATTATCGTCATGATGAGGATGATTCGACTGAAATAGATAACGGTATCGATTTTCTTCTGATAAATCACGAAAAAAAGACGTATCGCTATTCGCCTTCAAAAAATACTTTTGAACCTGTTGCAGATAAAAGTTTCATCAGGTTTTTTGGCTTGTTTAATAATAATGGTGATATCAAAGAAGTTGAAGGCCTGACCGCAGTTCATAACAAAGAAGATAGTACCAAAGAAAAGATGATCTTTGATTTAAGTTATTCCTTTGAGTATACAGAGAATACGCGTAAAACATCAACTGGCAGCGGGCAGGCTGTTGTTGACCCGAAAACTATGCGGCCATTGAATATTAATGTGAAAATAATAAATGGTAACGGACTGGATGTCAGTGTAAATATTGATGCAAACTATGATCTGATACCAGAAGAAATATTCTATCCTGACTATTTAGAGGATTACAAAGAAATGGAAAGAGAGGAAGGCGGCAGTGTATCTGGAAAGGTAATCGATTCTGACGGCAATCCTGTAGAGGGAGCAATAGTTGAGGTTCTGGAGGGTAGCGGTCCGGCAGCTTTACGAGGGCCGAAGAAATACATCACCGATCAATATGGTAGGTTCTTTTATACCTTGCCGCCAATTACAGTAGCCGATATGGGTAAACAAGCAGCTTTACCTGTTTTGCTGAGGGCTTATAAAGAAGGCAATAATGAAGTCGGCTGGGTTGTACTTTCAACCAGTGAAGATATTAAGTCGCCGGGTAAGGTTGGCAATGTCAAAGGTGCTTTTTCCCTCATTGATGCAAGAGATATTGTAATGGTAATGGAGCAGGCTGGCAGAATAACAGGGACAATAGTGGATACTGACGGAAAACCGGTACCGGATGTAGAGGTTGATGTGTTTGTTAAACCGCTGGATGGAGAAGGAAATGGTATTAAAAATGGAAATACTAAATATTATTATCAAGGCTGGCATCTGAATAAACAGATTGATTATGAAACATATAAACGGTATTGCAATGTCAAAACTGATCTTAATGGCAGGTTTGACATTTTATACATTCCTCAGTTCAGAAATAAAATGGAGATAAGAGTATTTTCAAATAAAAATGGATACCTAAAAGATCTAATTTCTATGAAAGAAGATGTTCCCTTTAGTTCAAAAGATATACAGGTTAAGCTGTACAAGAAAGAAATTAAGATTAGTGGAGTTTTGGAAACACAAACCGGTAAAAAGCTAGGTGGCAGATTTGTAAACCTGGTTGTTGACGGTAAAAGATATCGAAATATTTCTCATACAGACGCAGAGGGCCGGTTTGAAATTGAAGCACCGGCAAATGCCAATGCTGCAGTAGAAGTTCAGTTGTCTGAAAGCTGGTTTTACGGAATAGATGCCGAATACGATAGAAACAAATATGAAGATGTGTCAGCAGAAATCGATTACCAACCCGGCAGGAAAGAATACAAAGTCAACCTGGTTGCCGGTAAACTAATAGAAGAAAGGAAGTAATCTTTTTGGTTTGTTGAAGTTCTGTCGAACGTGAAGAATTACAGCAAGCGACACCTAATTATTAATAAAAAACAGGGCTCCCGGTTCCAGTCGAACACGGTAAGCCCTTTTTATTGGTGTCGGCTGTCAGAACAGCAGACAAATATCATTCTCTGACGCACGATCCGTCAGATATAAATGCCGGGCGCCTACACAGAAGCGCTACCGTCACTAGCCCCGCCAAACCAGCGGAACGAGCGGGTGAACCCGGCATATGGGGCCGAAACCCCTATAATTATCGAGGTCTTCGCAAATGCACACGATGGATTCTGGACCCGGGAAGCAACCGATATTATCTCTCTCTTGCGGCAACCGCGAAATCCTTGTCCGCAACATCCGTGTCTGGTGTGGCCGGGCGGTTTACACTTTCCCTGTTTCGGTCCGGTATGCTAAATAGTATTTAACCTCGTCAAACTCGAATAGTCATATGATGTCTGAATTAAGCCTAATATATAAAAAATAGATAGGCAAAATTATTTTTGGAAAGTCTTATAAAAAAATTAGTGATGTGGTATTGATTTCTGCTAGCTGTTTGAAGGTGATGTGTTACGTTCCCAGAATACCCCGTCATGATAGCCTTGAATAGTTTTATCGGTTTCTGCCAGCTCCAGCCGTTTCTCGGCCAGCATACAGAAAGTTTCATCTTTTTCGATACCGATATAGTTACGGTTGAGTTTTTTAGCGGTTACACAGGTTGTGCCGGATCCGAGGAATGGATCGAATATGACATCGCCCTGGCTTGAACTTGCCAGGATTAGCTTGGCCAGCAGTTTTTCCGGTTTCTGGGTCGGATGCTCGGTATTTTCCGGCATAGACCAGAACGGTACGCTCAAATCTGTCAGCATATTAGATGGATGGGTCAGCCTGTATTTGCCGTCATCGCTTTCATGCCAGTCTTTGGGCTTGCCGTTTTCCTTATACGGCGCGATAACGCGGCGTTTAAGTTTTACCGCGTCTACATTGAATGTATATTCATCACCCATCGTGGCAAACCAGATATCTTCATGTGAGTTTTTCCAGTTGCTCTTTGAGCCGCGGCCTTTTTCACGTTCCCAGGTCAGCCTGTTACGGATTTTGAAATGTTTTTCCAGCTCGTAATAAATCGCCGGAGATGACCGCCAGTCACCGCAGATATATATACTGGCATTAGGTTTACACAGCCGCACCATTTTTGGTATCCACAGCTCCAGCCATTGTCGGTATTCATCCATCTGGCCGGATTTGAATGTGTTTGATTTGAACTGTTTGGTCAGGTTATACGGTGGGTCGGCTATCAGCAAATCAACTGATGCTGCCGGCAGCGTATCGAGCAGCTCAATACTATCGCCGCATATTGTCTTATTGAGAATGTCCTTAAGTTTGGGCTTACTGTCAATAGTAACAATTCGCTTTTTTAGACGGCCAATATCTGAATCTTCCAGGAACAGGGTTCGATTGCGAGGGGCTTTAGTTGTAGCGTTTTTTATTGCCATGCGATTAAATGTTTATTTATTCTCTTTAGTTATTTATTTTCAAATAATTATCATCAAAATTGGATATAATTCAAGTGTTAATACAGAAAAGCTATGATTGCTGTAATCGAAACAATTGGAAAAAATTAACAAACATATTTGCTTTATTTATTATCATATTTTATATTGCAGTATCTACATTTCATGACATTCGAGTCATTTCCGAATTACCAGTTTTATTTTTAACTAAATTTTTTCGATATCGGTACGTTTGATGCCGGTTCATCGAAATTGAATCTATGTCGGTTAGTTTCCGTCATAAATAATGAGGAGAATGCATGAAAAAATATCTAGTTACTGTTTTTACTCTTATACTATCCGGTTTTGTAAACGCGGGCCTTATCAGCGAAAATATATACCAGAATGATATGTCCAGTCTGGACGACTGGTCTATGAAAGGACAAAGTGGAATTTATGTTGTTGATGATTCAGCAGTTAAGTTCAATGGCCTGTATTCAATTCTGAGTACCCAGAGCATCTGGACTGATACCGAGTATGCTATCCAGGATGAAACCGAATATGTACTAACAGTTACTGGTGCGACTCATTCTATATTCAAAAGTCCGCTGGAGCTTTCTTTTTCAGCTGTTTCAGGCGATAGCTGGGATACTATAACTTCTCAGTCACTCCGTTGGTCGCAGAGAAACGTTACCGGTGATCTGGTAATCTCTTTCTCAACTGTGGGTTCTGACAATGATGGTTATATTGGCCAGTCGCTGGGTATTACCCTGGATGCCGGATGGATGAATTGTCTGTCTGTTGATAATGTCAGTCTCATGGCAACTTCTTCTGCCCCTGCTGTGCCGGAGCCGGCAACTGTCCTTCTTATGGCGATGTGTGGAGTGCCGGTACTTATGAAACGAAAAGTAAAATAGATAACATTGGTTGTTGTTAATTACAGGTTATCGTTAAACCGTTCTTTGAACAGGGTTACCTTTAGAAAAAGGTGATCCTGTTTTTTTTATCCTTAAATTTAAATATTCCTGGAAATCAAGCCACCTATGTTTCCAATATTCCCTATTTTCTCACCTTTTGTGAAGCGAATACTAAATTAATTTGACAATTCAGTTTCAAAGTTATAAGCTAATTAATTAGATAGAGCTGGATTTCGATTACACCTCACAAAAGCAAATTATGGAGATCATTGAGTGCATAATTAGTAGCGGTCTGATCTTTGTTTTACTATTTCAATTTTTAATTAAAGTGCGGTATCGCACTTTTGACTGTTCAACATTACACGCAAAGGCCAGAACAGGGCCTTGTGAATGAAAAACTATATATTTAAATGTGTTTCCGAGCTAATTCTCGAAAGTACATTTAATTCAAAGCGTTGCAGGAAGGCCCTTTTAGGCGGTTTATGCAACTTAAAAACTGTGAAAGTAAACTTAAATATTCATTTTTGTTATTTGTCCAAAAAGGAGATTGTCATGCGTTTTTTGAGTTACGCCTGGTCTGTTTGTCTGGTTTGTTTGCTGGCTTCATTTTCTACCGCGGAATTAGTTGACTATGAAGCTGCCCCGGTTGGTTCTTCCTCTGACACTATGTTCAAGAGCAAATCAGGTTCACTTGATACAAAGGCTTTTGCCGGACTAGATTATGTCGAATATCTTTATGGTGTAAGTAATTACAATCTGTATCTTTTAATGATCGACCATCTCAATAATGATGTTTGCAGTGCCGATTTATCACCTCTGCCGTATGGCCCGTTTTATGGTGCGGCCAGTAGTGGTTCGCCTGACTTTTTCTGGGCTACTACCGGAAGCTCTTATGAGGAAGGAACCGGTTCAGCATTATATAAAATATTTCCCGCTGAAAAGATTTCATTGCCGATTGGCAGCGGATATGGCCAGAACCCTCGCTATCCCGGTAATCCTGATTATGTTATCAATATGAGAGAGCTGGCTTACAACGATGATACCGGGATATTGTATGGAACAGATTATCTTGGCTTATATACAATTGATACCGCAACCGGCACAGCTTCATTAATCGGTGATTTTGGAACCGGCATAGATGGCGAGCTTATAGACTATGTCTTTAGTATGGAATATGACAGTTCCAGTATGAACCTGTATATTACCAATCAGAAAGTTGCTGAGAACGGTACAAGGCTTGCAACCCATTTATATTCTGTTGATATGACTACCGCAGTGCCGACGTATGTCGGTGATACCGGTACTTCCGGGCTGACAGACATGTATAACAGTCACATAAGCGGACAAATGTTCGCTGCTGCAAACGCTGATAATAGACTTTACCAGGTTGATCCTTCAACCGGCTCTTCAATTTTGCGTGGAAATATTGCCGACAACATTCTCGGTCTCAGCGGTGAATTTCTTGAAGTTCCCGGGCCGCAGGTCTGGTTCCCTGCCGCTAGCGGCAGACCGTCGGTTACTGTCTATAGTAAAATAGGCGGGGTAACTGTTATCGATTCTGCAAGTACCACAAATGGCAAAGATAAAAGCTGCAGTGCCCAGGCTTTTGTCCAGGAATCCGGTCAACCTGAAGGAGTTGGTCAGCAGACAGATGTTTATAGTCATATTGTTTACAATCACGACTCTTCTACCGCATATTACGATATCGATGTTGATTTTTCTTCTGTTTATAATGGCAGTGGTCAATACGGTTCCGGTGGGGCAACTGTTGAAGTAACCTGGGAAGGCACTTTGAAAGTATTGTCTGATGAAACGTATCCTTACGGTACCAGGGTTTTGGTTTTAGTTGACGGCAATAAAATTATTAGTGACCAGGTTAGTAATTATGTGCTTGATTTTGAAATGAAAATATATGATTCGTATATTGAAGAACCTGTTATGCTCCTGACTGAAGATGATATTCCTATCGACAATTCTACTCCATTTTTAGGAGCATTCTATACTGTTGTTGGCGGTTCATCCAGTTATTCAGACACGTATAGAACTGAAATGAAACTTACTCTTGATATTGATTTACCTGCCGGTGACACCAATACCGATGGTATTGTTAATATCCTGGATTTCCAGCCTGTTGCTGCCGGATGGCTGGATTTGACCTGTAATTCCGGAAATATGTGGTGTCTCGGCGGTGATGTAAGCCGGGATGGCGGTGTCGGGATCGAAGACCTGGCGGTCTTTGCCGGTAACTGGCTGCAGGGTAAAACCTGGAATGCTTCTAACAGTTTCAACCTGGATATGGATTTCGTTTTCCGTTCAGTTGCTATCCCTGAAACACCGACAACCTTAAATGATGAATGTGCTGATGCTGTCAGAATTGTACCCGGCGTGGAATATTTTGGAACGACAACAACTGCAACCGGTACTGATATTACCAGCTGCAATAATAACGATACTTATGATGTATGGTATAAATTTACTCCTGATGAAGATGGTATCTATGAAGTATATGCCAGGAATTTCGGACCGGAAGATTTTTATCCATGTATTGCCTTGTTTGATAGTTGCGGTGGTACCGAACTTGAATGCTGGTCTTATTCGGACGATATTCGTCTGTTTGAAGCCAATACAATGTCGGATTATTATATCCGTATAGCTGATTATGGCGGGTCAACCGGAGACTTCAAGTTTGCCGTTATTCATCATCCTGCCCCGGAAAATGATAATTGTGATAGTCCGACTCCAATATCCAAAGGCGACTGGGTTCAGGGTACTACCCTGGCTGCAACTCCTGACAGTGTTAGCAGTTGTGGTAATGGTGATAGTGTTGATGTATGGTATAGTTTTACACCTGATGAAACAGGAAGCTATGCGATTACTCTGGAGCCGTCTGGATATACCAGTTTCAATCTTTCTGTCTTTAATGATGATTGCAATGAGGAAACTCGTCAGGAATTTGCTTGTATTAATGGAAACGAATCTATGGAATGGCCGACAGCGCAGCTGGGGATTTATGCTGTTGAAGGTGAGACCTACCTGATTAGAGCAGCCGGTAATTATGGTTATGTCGGAGAATTTAATATATATATCGAATCAGGTCCGGAAAATGATATCTGTTCTGATGCGATTGAAGTTTCAATGTGGGATTCTCAGTATTCTTCTACAGTAGGTGCTACCGGAACTGACATTACTTCTTCATGTGGTGTTAATGATTCTGCTGATGTCTGGTATAAGTACACCGCCGAATACGATCATATGGTAATGTTCCAGGTTTACGATGAAAGCTATATGGGCTTCCCTGTTGTTGTATCTGTTTTTGATGCTTGTAATGGCGCCGAGCTGGTATGTGCAGAATCTGCTCCGGGCGGTGAGGAGACGGGTGGCTCTGCTATGGCTATATATCAAATTTCTACCGGTGAAACCGTTTATGTTCGGGTTGCCTTTAGTGAAAATGCTATGGGTTATTACCAGCTCAACATTGATGAGATTTTCCCGCCGGATAATGATGAATGCGATAATGCTCAAAATCTGGACGGCTGGACTGAAGGGTCAACAGTTGGTTCAAGCGGATATGATCAGTCATCATGTGGTGACGGAGATGATAGTTTTGATGTCTGGTACCAGTATGTTCCAGGGACCACCGGAGAATATATAGTATATCTTGATTCTTATAATATGCCTATACAGGGGACTATTGCTATTTTTGATGGTAATTGTAGTGCTCTTAATGAGTTGTATTGTTCAGATATTTACGGGTATGGTGAGATGTCTGTCAATCTGGTCCAGGGCCAAACATATTATTTCAGAGTTGGCTGTATACAAGGCGGGCAGGTACAGTTTGGCTTTGATGTATTTCCGAACCAAGGAAATTAGGGCAAAGTTCGGAAAGGAGATTTATAATATTTCTGCGGGCAGCTGTATTTTGTATACAACTGCCCTTTTTTATGTGCTAATGTCAAAAAAATTAATTTTGTTTTACCGTTTTTCGCCGATATAATAAGATACTTACAAATTATTAAAAACTACATGGTTTTTTACGGACTGTACTTTTGGGTAGCAAGTAACCGTAACCAGCTATCAGCAAAGGATTTGCAGGAAGCGGGTCTGGTTTACACTCCCGGCGGATCAGTACAGCGACCGGCGAATAATGTTCCAGAAAATACAAGGAGAACAAAGCCATGACTAATTCTAGCAGTAGTTCTGCGCCCGAGTCTGCGGGCAAATCCCAGGAAATTACAGGTGCTCAATACCTGTGCCGACTTCTTCAGGAAGAAAATACCGAGGTGATTTTCGGTTATCCTGGCGGTGTGGTCTTACCAATCTTCGACGCTTTATACGATAGCCCAATGGAATTTATCCTTACTCGTCATGAGCAGGGTGCTACCCATGCGGCAGACGGCTATTCCCGTTCAACCGGCAAAACCGGTGTCGTGCTGGTTACTTCCGGTCCGGGTGCTTGTAATACCATTACCGGTATTGCGACAGCTTATATGGATTCTATACCGATGGTTATCATCACCGGTCAGGTAAAAACCCACCTTATTGGTAACGATGCCTTCCAGGAAGCTGATACGACAGGCATAACACGTCCCATAACCAAGCATAACTATATCGTTAAGGATGTTAAAGATCTCGGACGCATCATTAAAGAAGCTTTCTTCCTTGCCGGCACCGGCAGACCCGGACCGGTTGTGGTTGATTTGCCGGCCGATGTTTCTGCGGCTAAAATTATCCCAGATAAAAAGGATGAAGAGGTCAGGCTGCCCGGATATAAACCACGTGAAGAAGGACATATTCGCCAGATTAAAAAAGCTGCTGACGCGATAAACGAATCTGTCAGGCCGGTTATTTATTCTGGCGGCGGAGTTATCCTGGCAAATGCTTCTGAAGAACTTCGTGCTTTTGTAAAGAAAACTAATGCACCTATTACCACTACCTTGCTTGGTCTTGGTGCTTATGATGAAAATGATCCTCTTAGCCTGCATATGCTGGGTATGCACGGTACAGCTTACGCTAATTTTGCGGTTCAGGAATGTGATTGCCTGGTATCGGTTGGTGCCAGATTTGACGACCGGGTAACCGGCGATGTTAAGCGGTTTGCTCCTCATGCTAAGATTATCCATATTGATATCGATCCATCCAGTATCTCCAAGAGTGTTAAGGTTGATATACCGGTTGTTGGTGATGCCAGGCAGATACTGCCTATCCTGACAGAAATGATCGAAACCCAGCCTCGCAAGGACTGGATAGCTCGTATCGATGAGCTCAAAGAGACTTATCCTCTTACATATGAAAGTAACGGCGATGGCATTTTACCACAATATGTAATTGAAGAAGTTTGCCGCCAGACTAAAGGCAATGCTATTGTTACTACCGGTGTTGGTCAGCATCAAATGTGGACCGCACAGTTCTACAGGTTCAGTAAACCGCGACATATGGTTACCTCCGGCGGGCTGGGGACCATGGGTTTTGGGCTGCCTTCTGCTATTGGAGCTCAAATTGCTAACCCGCACGATACTGTTGTTACTATTGACGGTGATAGCAGCTTTGCTATGTCACTGCATGAGATATCAACTGCGGTTGAAAGATCGCTTCCATTAAAAATTTGTGTTTTGAATAATGGTTACATGGGGATGGTTCGCCAATGGCAGGAACTGTTCTACAGCAGACGTTATTCCAAGAGCTATCTGCAGCATCCATGCTTTGCTGAAGTTGCAAAAGCTTTTGGTGCTGTCGGGCTGGTTGCCCGTACCAAGGCTGAAGTGCCGGGTGTTGTTGAACAGATGCTTAGTGAGAAAAAATGCTGCATTGTTGACTTCCACATGGAGCCGGAAGAAAATGTATGGCCGATGGTGGCTGCCGGTAAGAGTCTGCATGAGATGGACGGTCTGCCGACTGCTAAGGTTGAACGCGTTTAATTAATGGAATCGAAATTTTAATGCGGTTTTTGCCGCTTGATATATAAGGTGTAAAATCATGAAAAAGACTATTAGTGTTTTAGTTCAGAATCAGTCCGGCGTTCTCGCTCATGTTGCCGGCATGTTTGCTGCCCGCGGGTATAATATCGATTCGCTGGCGGTAGGGCGTACAGATGATCCGAATATCAGTAGGATGACTATCGTGGTTATTGGGGATGATGCGGTACTGGAGCAGGTCCGCAAACAGCTTGGTAAAATCGTGCCGGTTTTGAAAATTTTCGATTTTACCACCAGTCCTTTGGCTGAACGAGAGCTTATGCTTATTTCCGTTGCCTCACCCGCGGAAAAACGACCGGAGATTCATTCGCTTGTCGAAATGTTCAACGGAAAAGTTGTCGATATCGGTTCAAACTTTGTGACTGTTGAGGTTGCCGGGCCAAATGAAAAGGTTGAGGCCTTTATTGATATGTGCCGCCCTTACGGCATAAAAGATGTTGTTCGTACCGGTACCATCGCGCTGCCAAGAAAACATTAAGCTGATAAGAAAAAAAGAAAAAGGATTTTTATATAAACCCCGGTGAGTACTATTCTTATCGGGGTTTAATTTTTAATTGGAGTTTATCCCAAAAAATAAATCCCTCCTGAGTGTCAGAAGAGGGATTTAATGATAAGCTTCCATATCCCAGTCTTAGAAGCTTTCAATTTTCAAATTTACCGGCAATATAATAGCATATAGTTTCCTAAAATTTCCACTATCATGCGATAAATTAATTATAAGTATTTAAAGATCTTAATTCAATCACCCTGTAGGGGTATATTTCCCGAAAAATTGACTATTTTTTATTATGATGTCTGGCGATATAGCGACTTTATTAAACTTGTAAAAGTACTTTTAACGCTGAGAAAAATGGGGAAATAGTAGGTAACAATATATATATTAAACGGTTATGTCGCCGCCATTGCCAACCTTAAAGCGATTGATAAGCTCGATTTGTGAATTTACCGAGAAATGCTTGTAAATGTTGCGAATATGTGTCTTTGCCGTTTGTGGACTGATATGAAGCTGGCTGGCAATGTCATTTTTCTGTTTACCGTTCAGCAGATAGAGCAGTACCGTTCTTAGCCGCGGTGTCAGCCGTTTACAGTTATCGCCTTTATGATCTGGAAATGACATTTCATGCATCCATTTGACATTGGAAAAGACAATATGACATATTCGTCTCTGAAGATCTGTAAAGGATGGATTGCCTACTCGCCTGAAAAAACCTATTGCACTGCAATGTGTCTGGCCTAGCGGATATATCGAATATAGAAAATGGTCGATTCCCCGGTCCAGTCTGTATTGCTGGACTGTCGGGTGATTATACCAGGCGTCATCTGGTACTACCTGTTGGCGGGTTCTGGTAAAGTGATCTCCTTTTTGGAATAAGTGAGAAAGCGGGACATCTTCAGGCGGCTGCTGACTTGCCATTTGTGATGCTTCAACCCACCCGGCAAATTCACTTTCAGATAATCCGCCATAGATGACGCCGACTGAGTACGGGCGATCCTGTTCTTCGATTACCTGGGTTGAAGACCACAGCCAGCCGTCAGCTTCCAGCATCTCGCTCATTTTTTCCATTAAGGCATATTTTCGCGACTGTAGATCGCAAGTCATCCCTGCAATATCGCCCAGTAGAGTTACAATTTTTTCTACATCTTCCTGGGGAATAGGCAAATCTTGTCCACGTGGCCTGTCAATCACAACATTGATTCCTATCTACCTTTATTTTCATTTTAGCACTCTTCTGTTAATATACATGTCAATGATATTAGGTTTTGCTGTTCTTTTCAAGCCCGAAAAATTTTCTAATTATTCCGGAACTGAGTTCTCGTCATAATAGATTATGATATTGTCAACCCAGGCAGTATCACTTCCTTCGCTGATAGTTTCATCTTTCTCGTAAACCCACTTGAAGGTATGTTCGCCAGGTGTCACTGTAAAACTGCTTACTGCCCATGGAATTTCACCTGAAAAACTTCCTTGTCTCTTACCATCGATATAGAATTTCAGGTAGTCATAATTCTGTTCGCTTGATACTTTGCAGGCAAAAATTATCGTGTTGTAACCTGTTGTATCGACAGTAAATTCCATCGTACTTTGCTGGCTATCACTAATTGCTGCTGCCTGGGCACTATACTTGCCCTGGAACACTTCATCAGTAACAATGCTCCAGTTGTTTTCATCAGCTGCTTCAAGATCAATTAAATGGTTCAGCCCTTCAAAGTATTCCGCAATTACCGGGGCAACGGCTGCACCGCTTGTCGATAGCCAGTTTTCTGCCAGTAGTTCCAGATCTCGATTATTAATATTATTATCATAGTTGAAATCAATTTCCAAGCAGCCCGGAATGTCGCTGCAATCGCTCATCATCCAGAATGTTGACAGCTTGGCAAATGTCTCCATGTTGACCTCGCTTAAACCGCTGGATATTACTATGTCAATCGCCGAACCTGTTGCAACAGATTCTCCTGCCGCTGCGGTCTGGCTTATGATATTATCTTGTTCAACTGTATAACTCATTTCATATGTTATACTGCCAGTCACCAGTCCTGCATCAATTAGTACAGCCTCGGCTTCAGCCTGGGTTTTATTTCGCAGATTCGGTACTTTTACCATTACCGGGCCTTCTGATATTACCAGGTCAACCGCGGAGTAAATTTCTATCGATTCGCCTGCGGCAATGCTTTGGCTGATCACACTTCCCGCCGGAACTGTCGAGCTGTTTTCATATGTCTTTGTACCGGTTGTCAGGTCGGCATCTGCTAAAGTTGCTTCTGCGGATGCTTCTGTCATATTTACCAGGTCAGGTACTGTTTTCATTTCCGGCCCGCTTGATACCACCAGGTCAACTGCGGTATCTGCTGCTGCTGCACTGCCGGCTGCTATTCCCTGGCTGATTACATTGCCTGTCGGAATAGTCATGCTGCTTTCTGTTGTTATTGTTCCTACTGACAGGTCGGCTGCCTCTATCATCGCCTCGGCATGAGCCTGCGGCAGGTTCGCAACATCTGGAACAGTTGTCATCTTTGGTCCCTTGGAAATTACCAGTGACAATAGCGAACCGATCAATACCTGGTCATCTGCCGAGACGCTCTGGTACATTACTGTTCCTGTCGATATTGTCCCGCTATAGTGCATGGTAGGGGTGCCAACTGTCAGACCCGCTGCCGTAATTGCAGCTTCAGCAGTTGCCTGGTCCAGCCCGACAACATCCGGTACAGTTACAATCTGCGGTCCGTCAGATACGACAAGGTCAATTGCCGACCCAATTACTGTTGTTCCGCCGCCTGCGATGCCCTGGCCGATTACATTGCCCTGTGCTACCGTAAAACTATAACCGCTGGTAATATTACCGACAGTCAGGTCAGCGCCTTCTATAATGCCGATTGCTTCGGTCAGGTTCAGGTCATACAAGGACGGTACACCCACCATCTCAGGACCATCTGAAACTACGATATCAACTTCTGTTGTTATTATCGCCGGTTCACCGGCTGTAAGTGACTGACTTATTACCTGTCCGGAAGGTACCGTCAAGTCATACTGGTGCGTGATTGTTCCAACGGCCAGTTTCGCCGTCATCAGCTCCAGTACAGCATTTTCTTCTGTCATATAAACAACATCCGGCACTGTAGTCATCTCAGGACCGTCTGATATTACCAGGTCTATTTCTGTGTTAATTATTATACTTTCGCCCGCTGCTATGCTCTGGCTGATTACATTACCTGCCGGGATAACAAAGTCATAGGCGTGAGTTATCTCGCCCACTACCAGCTTGACACCTGTAATTGCAGTCACTGCATCTGCCTGCGGTGTGTTTACTACATCAGGTACTATTGCCATTTCCGGTCCGTCTGATATTGTCAGGTCAACCGGTGTATATCTAAGTACATATTCACCCGCCTCAATACCCTGGCTTATGATATTATCTTCAACGATAGTGAAACTGTATTCATGTGTTATATCACCAACTGTCAGCCTTACATCGGCAATAGCAGCTTCTGCTTCGGTTTGCGGTATGTTTGTCACATCCGGCACCAGTGATACTTCCCACCTCAGTCGCGGATATTCACCGGTAAACATAAACCATATCGCCGGCTCGCCATCATCGGTAAAGTCCCAGCCTGCAAATGTGTCAACAGTCTGCATCTCGGCAGTTGTCTTTCCGGTCGAGCCGTAATAGTTATCACCGGATGCGTTTCCGTCTATTCCATCGGTGTTAACATTCCAGTAACTGTTTGTAATTGAAACATTATAATATGAATATCCGACCAGGCCGCTATAGTTTGAGCTTCCGGATACGGATGATGCACTATAACAATTTGTGATATTACAGCCGCTGTGATTGTAGCCGCATAATCCGCCGACTTTATCGTTGCCTGTAACATATCCAATCGAATAGCAATTTTCCAGAATACTATTGTTGTGATTGTAGCCGCATAATCCGCCGGTATTATTTCTGCCATTAATGCTAACATTATATGTGAAAGATTTTATAATATCACTGTTGTAATTATGGCCGCACATTCCGCCGATATTATCGTAGCCGCTGATATTGGAGTTTGTCACAAAGCATTCAGATACTATACCGTAATAATTTGTACCGCACAATACTCCAACTGTACTTCCTGAACTGGTAATGTTAACAGAGTCTATTCCAAGATCGGTAATAGTGCCGTCATTTCTGGCAAACAATCCCAGGCCGCTTCCGCCAACAATAGAGAAATTTCTGATAATATGACCATCACCGTCAAATACACCGAGAAATGCCTGGCTGACAAATGCGTCATTGATTTCCAGCCCCAGCATATCAATGTCAGCTGTCAGTTTATAACATCCGTTTCGCAGACCGGCATTAGCACGAAATTCCATCAGGTCGTCATAATCAGAAATAAGAAATGGATCAGCTTCTGTACCGTTGCCGGTAAGTGTTGTAGATGCAATTATCAGCCCGGCATTGGCGCCATCATCTGCCTGGTAGCTAAGCTTCGGAAAATGTCCCGCGGTTATATCCCAGATGTCATTTGTACCGTCATCAGTATTTCCGACAAAATCAAATCCGGCAAAGTATGTGGCATCTTGTAATTGATCGATGTTCAAGGCTGTACCATATCCATTGTTTCTTCCGCCGTAGTTATAGTAGAAACAGTTAGTGACGGTTACGTTATAATAAGAGTTTCCAGTCAAGCCACCTACTGTATCATTACCATTAACAATTGAAGCACTGTAACTATTTACTATGTCACTATAGCTGTGGTTATATCCACACAATCCGCCTGCATAAGTATTTCCGGTTACAGCACCAACTGCGTAACAGTTTTCAATATTGCTGTTATTCCTGCTGTATCCGCAGAGCCCGCCAATAGAATCATGCCCGCTAACATCAACATTGAAAGCATATGACTTAACAATATCACTGTTGTAATTATGTCCGCAGAGTCCGCCAATATTGTCATAACCGCTGATGGCGGAGTTTGTCACATAGCAGCCGGAGACCACACCGTAATAATTTGTACCACACAATACTCCAACGGTACTTCCAGAACTGGTAATCTCAGCTGAGTCTATTCCAAGATCAGTAATAGTACCGTCATTTCTGGCAAATAATCCCAGACCGCCTCCGCCGGAAATAGAGAAATTACTAATGACATGACCGTCACCATCAAATACCCCGAGAAATGCCTGGCTGATTAGCGATTCAGTTAATATCAGTCCTTGCATATCAATATCGGCTGTCAGCTTATAGCATCCGTTTCGCAGACCGGCGTTTCCACTGAATTCCATCAGATCATCATAATCAGAAATAAGGAATGGGTCAGCTTCTGTACCACTGCCGACAAGTGTAGTTGTGGTGATCAGGTTATTGATATAAGCACCGTCATCTGTTTGATAGAAAAGTTTTGGAAAATGACCCGCGGTTATATCCCAGATATCATTTGTACCGTCATCGGTATTTCCGGCAAAATCAAATCCGGCAAAGTATGTAGCGTCCTGTAATTGGTCAATATTCAGGGCTGTGCCGTATCCATTATTTCTTCCGCCGAGGTTGTAGTAGAAACAGTTATTGATAGTTGCGTAATAATATGAGTTCCCTGCCAGGCCGCCGACAGTATCATTACCGTTAACAATTGACGCACTGTAACTGTTATTGATATTACTATGATCATGGTTATATCCGCATAAACCGCCTGCATAGGTATTTCCGGTTACAGTGCCAATCGCATAACAGTTTTCGATATTGCTATTAGCTCTGCTGTATCCGCAGAGTCCGCCAATATAATCATGCCCGCTGACAGCAACATTGAAAGCATATGACTTAATAATATCACTGTTGTAGTTGTAACCGCAAAGTCCGCCGACATTATCGTAACCGCTGATGCTGGTGTTTGTCGCAAAGCAGCCGGAGACCACACCATAATAATTTGTGCCGCATATTGCGCCTGCCGTACTGCCGGAGCTGATAATCTCAGCTGAGTCTATTCCAAGATCAGTAATAGTACCATCATTTCTCTTAAATAATCCAAGGCCGCCTCCGCCCGCAATTGAGAAATTACTAATAACATGACCGTCACCATCAAATACCCCTAGAAATGCCTGGTTGATCAGTGATTCTGTTAATGTCAGTTCTTGCATATCAATATCAGCTGTCAGCTTATAGCATCCGTTTCGCAGACCGGCGTTACCACTGAATTCCATTAGATCGTCATAATCAGAAATAAGGAATGGATCCGCTTCTGTACCGCTGCCGGCAAGTGTTGTAGCCGCAATTATCAGTCCGGCATCAGCTCCATCATCTGTCTGATAGTAAAGTTTTGGAAAATACCCCGTGGTTATATCCCAGATATCATTTGTACCGTCATCGGTGTTTCCGACAAAATCAAATCCGTCAAAGTATGTGGCATCCTGTAATTGATCGATGTTTAAGGCTGTACCGTATCCATTGTTTCTTCCGCCGTAGTTGTAGTAGAAACAGTTAGTGACAGTTACATAATAATATGAGTTTCCTGCCAAACCGCCAACAGTGTCATTACCGTTAACAATTGACGCACTGTAACTATTAATAATATTATTATGATCATTGCTGTATCCGCATAAACCGCCAGTATATGTATTGCCGGTTATTGCGCCAACCGCATAACAATTTTCGATATTGCTGTAATTTCTGCTGTATCCGCAGAGCCCGCCAATGTAATCATGCCCGCTAACATCAACATTGAGGGCATATGACTTGACAATATCGCCTGTATAATTATAACCGCATAAGCCGCCAAGTGTGTCATAACCGCTTAGACTGGAATTTGATGAATGGCATTCGGAGATCAGACCATAATTTGTTCCGCATAGTATCCCTGTTGTGCTTCCGGAACCGGTTATGCTTACAGCGTCAAGCCCCAGGCTGCTGACTTCTGCACCATCGCCAATATATCCAAAAAATCCGAGATACCTTGAACCGACTATTGTCAGGTTACTGACAGTATGTCCGTTTCCATCAAAGTATCCCAGGTATTGGTTTTCGGAAGAAGGTCCGATCAAACCGGCACTGTAAACTCCTTCGCCGCTAAGGTCCAGGTCAGCGTCCAGCCTGGTATACACTCCCGCCGCCCAGTATGTTCCGGAGTTGGCGGTGTCGATATACACCTGGAAATCAGGTAAATCTTCTATCACATATGGCGTAGCCGCTGAACCGTCACCGGGCAGAACTCCTCCAACGCCGAATAATAAACTGCTGAATAGTGAAATAAATAACGCGACAAATAATCCAGAATTCCTCATAATTTTTTCCTCTGCAGAGAATTTACTTTTTCAAAATAATTTTTATTATAGAATTAATATGTTTTTAGAATTTAATGACAAATTGATATGTGTTTTTCTCCCTCATATCCGGGCAATACTAACAAAGATTTTTTAGTTATTGCCTCCATGCATCTCCATTTTCTCCTGTTTATATACCCCCAATTCATTCTAGGACTATTATATTACTTTAAATACTTTTTTTCAATATTTATTCATATTTCACTATCCGATTGTTTACAGTAGTGTAAGTTGTGTTGCCAGTAAGTCTCTACCTTATAGTGCCTTACGTTGAAAATCCACTTTATTGCGACCATGCATTCTTGGATATTAGACAAAAAAAAACCTGGCTTTTTTCGCCAGGTCTTTGGAGTATAAATCACTTGTACTATTATTATTGTTGCTCGGTTTCTGTTTTTTGTTGCTCACTCAGTTTTTCCAGCAGTTCAGCCTTTTCTTTTTGCAAGACTTCTACTTGTTTTGTTAGCTCTTCAACCTTGCTCTGGGCCGCTTTTAGTTTATTTTCCGCTTCATTGAGCTTTTGGATTGCCTGGTCCAGCTCCAGCTTGCTCTTATTTTGCTGTTCTTCAGCCTGTTTTAACTTTCCGGTAAGGTCTGCAATGCTATTATTAGCGGCAGCCAGGTCGGATTTGGATTTTTCGTTAGCGGCAACTAGGGATTTGTATTTTTCATCCATTTTATTCAGCAGCATTTTGGTATTATTTAGTTCTGCTTTTATTGTTGCCAGTGCGTCATTTAGCTCGGCTTGTTTTGCGTTACCACTTGCCAGCTGGTTATTTAACTGGTCGATTTTTGCCTTATGTTTGGCATCGACTTCGTCAATTACCTTAAGGGAGATCTCTAGTTTTTCTTCCAGTTTTACGATATCATTTTCAAGCTGATCGTTTTTCGTCTGGCATTCAATTAGTGGTTTATTTTCACATCCGGCTATAATTAGCAGCGAAATGGCAAGAATTAAGCATTTATGCATGATAATACTCCTTAAGTAATATTGGGCTCACATACTTCTCATATTACCGTATTTCGGGATTTACGGCAATATCTCTTTAAATTACACATAATATGTAAAACCTGTAAATTGCGAACCGCAAAATGTTGCCGGTCTCAAATAGTGTATTATACTGGTCCTCTTACACGATATATACACGAGTCTTTCCATTCTTTTCATGACCGATTGATACATAATCAACAGCTGGTACTACCAAAAGTTTGGCGATTGGCCACATTGTGCGTCATAATTGGTTTTGGTAGTACCAGTATTTTAATTCTTTACTTTTCAGGTTTTATAGCAGGATATCCGATATCTGTTATAATTATATCAATAATAACGAATGGGTAATAACACGTTAGCCTGGTTTTTTGCTATAATCACTAAACAGAATTTATATTCCGCTTGACGTAATTCAAGCTTTTATTAGAATATTATAATGAGTAATTAGTTAATTTTTTTTATTTTTACTAGTGTGTCCGTGCAGGACATATCAGGAGAACTTGATAATAACCAAAGCGAATGCTGGATATTGAATAAGAAGTGCCGATTTTACGGCGATATAATTTAGGTGTAATTATCAATCAGGTTCCGTTTAACCCTGACCATATATAAACAGGTTTCAGGCTAAATTTATAAGTTGCCATACTGGCAGAACAATTCGATAAATGAATAATGAAAAAAAGCTAAATCTATATCATAAAATGGGTTATGCTAACCTAATGTTAGCCGTTTATTTATGTTTTCGGTAGTTTAGCTCTGTATTTGCGCAGAATTATTGTATTTAAAGAATTGTTTAACGCTTTTTCTTCTTTATATTGATTAAGCACTTGAACTTGATATATACCACCAGTCTATTTGCATTCTTTATCCCTCCTGACTCTCTTGCACGAATGGTACAACCATATACAGGAGATATATAATGTTAAACTTGTTAATACTGGCACAGGGCGCTTCGTCTGCCGGCAACTACGTTTTAGTGGGAATTATCGCGGCTGTTGTCGGTGCTGTTGTTGCCTGGTTGGTAATGGGGGCTATTGGCAAGAATCAGATAAAAGAAGCTGAGCTGAAATCTCAGGGAATTATCAAAGATTCCGAACTTAAGGCGGAAAACACCGTGAAAACTGCTCAACTTGAGGCCAAGGCCGAGCAGATTAAGATGAGAGAAGAGTTCGAAAAAGAGACTGCTAAAGTTCGGAATGAACTGCGCGACATGGAAAAGCACCTCAGTAAAAAAGAGGATTCTGTCGACAGAAAATGGGAAAGTCTCAATTCCAAGGAAAAGAATCTCGAAAAGCGGGAAAGTAAACTGGGCAATCGTGAAAAAGAAATTCAGAATAAAGACGACCAGTTGAATACGATTCTGCAGCAGCAGAGGTCTGAATTACTCAAGATTTCCGGTATTTCTATCGATCAGGCCAAGGAAATGCTACTCGAACGCATCGAAAGTGATGTTACTCACGAAGCGTCTTCAATGATAGAAACTATCGTTGGGCGTGCCAAAGAAGAGGCTGAAAGCCGCAGCCGTGAGATTACACTGAACGCTATTCAGCGTTATGCTGCTTCTCATACCTGCGACTATACCGTTTCTACTGTGGATATTCCAAGTGACGATATGAAGGGCCGTGTAATCGGTCGTGAAGGTCGTAATATCCGTGCTTTCGAAAAGGCTACAGGCGTTGATGTTATCATCGACGATACTCCGGGTGTCGTTGTGGTTTCTGCTTTTGACCCCGTTCGACGAGAAGTTGCCAGGCTCAGCCTCGAAAAACTCATTGTTGACGGACGTATTCATCCGGCACGAATCGAAGAAATCGTCAACGAGACTACCAAGGAAATGGATAATAAACTTATGGAGCTTGGCAAGTCTGCCGCTTTGGAAGTTAATATGAATGGGCTGCCCAACAAACTCCTGCCTTACCTCGGCAGGCTTCATTTCCGTACCAGTTACGGACAGAACGTTCTCAAGCATAGTATCGAAGTCGCCTTCCTTGCCCAGGCTATGGCCGAGGAAATCGGGCTCGATGGCAACCTGGCTCGTCGGTGCGGGTTCCTGCATGATATTGGTAAAGCTGTTGATCATGAAATCGAAGGTGGTCATCCGGAGATTGGTGCTGATCTGCTCAAGAAGTTCCGTGAAACCGAAGAAGTTCTTAATGCTGTTGCCGGTCATCATGGCGATGTACCTGCTACCTCGCCTTATACCCCGCTGGTAGCCGCCGCTGACGCGATGAGCGCCTCCAGGCCGGGTGCGCGACGTGAAACTCTTGAAAGATACATTAAACGTCTGGAAAGTCTCGAAGAGATTGCCAATAAATTTGAAGGTGTTAACGGTTCTTATGCTATACAGGCCGGACGCGAAATTCGTGTTATCGTCGATCCTGAAAAAGTGGACGATGGTACCGCATGGAAGATCGCTCGAGATATCGCTACCCAGGTCGAAAACGAGCTTACCTATCCCGGCGAAGTTCGTATTACCCTGCTCCGCGAAGTACGATGTATCGAATACGCTCGCTAATTACTCAATTTATAAAACTAAATTTCAAGCAGGCTGCGGCTCAATCCCAGCCTGCTTTTTTATTGGTTGAAAACATATTGCTTTTTAAGTAATATCTATAAATTGCTCTAATATAAGGTTTGAAAATAGGGAAAATGGAGTTTAATATGGAGTCTACATCATTGTTTGCTGTCGGGAGTCTGATGATTATTTTGATAGGTTTAATTGGAATTGCTGCATTTGGCCTTTGGCTTTGGTCCTTGATTCATTGTGTTTCAAATAAAAATTTATCTGATACTAATAGAATTATTGGTATTTTATTAATACTGTTTTTGGGTATTTTTGGCAGCTTTATCTATTTATTTTTGCCAAGAGAGATGTCTTGAGTATTATTCTTGAGGTGTTATGCTAAAAGTACTCCTGCATTGAATTTATGCTTGCAATAGAATATCTTATTTTCAATGTCACATATAAATAAAAGTAAAGCAATCTTTTGTTTGAAGCTCATTTTGGTTGTGGGTTTTGTTTTCATTTTGCTATTCATAGTGGTAAATATTGATAGCCGGATGGTTCAGAGTGGTAAGGCTTTAGTTATGGGTAAGCGTACGGTTAATGATGTGGTTGATGCTTTGGATGGCAGGGTAAGTTACCTTTTTCCGGATATTGAATCTATTACAGATGGTAGACCGATTGCCATTCTTGCCGTTAAGGATCAGCAGATACTTGAGCTATGGAAGCAGGGCGAGAGCGGCAGCTGGCGATTTATTAAGGAATATCCGTTTACCGGCATGTCAGGTAATTCCGGCCCGAAGCTGCGGCGAGGTGACCGGCAGATTCCCGAAGGAATATACCGGATTAAATCGCTCAATCCAAACAGCAGTTACCATCTGTCTATGGAGCTTAACTATCCCAATGAGTTTGATCTTGAAATGGCCGAATTAGAGGGCCGACACGACCCTGGCGACGACATCTTTATCCATGGTTCTAACGTTACTGTCGGATGCATACCTATCGGTGATGAGGCAATTGAAGAAGTGTTTTATATTATCGCTTGTAACGGCTATGAAAATACCAGGGTAATAATCGCCCCTTACGATTTTCGTGAAAGGGAAATTATGCCCGACAATGATGTCGCATGGGTTTATGATTTATATCTGACAGTTAAAGATGAACTTACCAGTTTCAAGAGGGAGTGAAGGGATCATCGAATAGTTTTTACTCTGGTATATATTGTATGGCTGTGCAGGTATAGAAAATATATTTAGTGGTACTAAGTTGTTTTGTAGTAATATGTTATGTTTGTGCCTGCCTTTTTGCTTTCACTATGTAAGCCAAATCTGTCATATTTTCACACCACCTGTCTAATTATTGGCTATACGCTTTAGGCTGATAAGTAAATTCACTTTACTTTACTGCCGATATGATATTTAATATATCTATATTACTATTGCTTTGGAAGTTTTGTCATTATTTAGTGCTCTCGTCGAGACTTGCAAGACTTTTGAACAGCTTCAGGAATATCTTATGCAGATTAAAGTGCTATGTATTGGCGATGTAGTCGGGCGGCCCGGCCGACAGGTTCTATCAGAAGCTCTCCCGGTTTTGGTCAAGGAACATCAGATCGATTGTGTCATTGCCAATGCCGAAAATTCCGCCGGCGGCTCCGGAATTACCCCGCAGATATATGACAAGCTCCAGAAATACGGCGTACATGTCATTACCTTGGGCGACCATGTCTTCCGCAAGAAAGATATCATTCCGGTTTTGGAAAAAGCCGACAATATCATTCGTCCGGCGAATATGGCTATCCAGGCAGCCGGTAAAAGTTATGCAATTTACCATACCGAAAATGGCTGTGATATAGCTGTTGTTGTTCTGCTCGGCAGACTATATATGAACACTCCCGGCGACAACCCGTTCCTTGCTATCGAAAAAATTCTCGCTCGCTTGCCCGAACATATCAAGGTAATCATTGTCGAAATGCATGCCGAAGCCTCCAGCGAGAAAGTTGCGCTCGGACGTTTCCTCGACGGCAAGGCCAGCCTGGTTTTCGGCACTCATACCCATATCCCGACCGCTGACGAAGAAATATTCCCCGGCGGCACCGGCTACATTACCGATATCGGCATGACCGGACCGCACGAATCGGTTCTTGGTCGCAATATCGAACCGGTCGTAAAAAGTCTCGTTACCCAGATGCCGTTCCAGTACAGCATCGCCTCTCGCGACCTGCGGGTTAACGGCATTATCGCTACTATCGATAGCCACACCGGCAAGACACTTAAGCTCGAACGCATCAGGGTCAATAGCGACAGCACCGACCCGATAATCTACGACCAGGACGACGGTTCTGCCTCTAGCCGGGTAAATAGCTCGTTTCACTAGTGATTTTAAACAAAACAAAAAAATGTTATATTTACATAAATAACATAAAAATATGTGCTTATGAGAATATCGTTGTTAGTTGGTGTTTGTATTTGTTTGTTTTTACTATAAATATGTAGTAAGATTTATAAAATATACTATATATATGTAGTATGCATTCCGATATGTACTATAAATATATAGTAAATAATCTTAGGATACGCAAATATGAATGCAAAACAGACAAAAATTGCTCGTGAGCAATTAGACATCGCCATGCAGAAATTCGCCTCGGCTGATTCTTTTTCTGTTCCCCGTAAGGGCTGGATACGCGCTATTCGCGATTCTCTTGGTATGACTGGCAGGCAGCTGGCCGCCAGGCTTGGTGTTAACCAGCAGCGGGTTGCCAGAATCGAAAAAGATGAAAATCTTGGCAAGGTTACTTTGGCTACTATGCGCGAAGTTGCAGAAGCTATGGACTGTACGTTTGTATATGGCTTTGTTGCAAAAGGCAGCCTTGACCAGATTGTTAAACAACAGGCGGCAAAAGTAGCCGATAAGAGAATGACACGCAGTAATCAACTTATGAGATTGGAAAAACAGGAATTAAATAGCAAGGAAAAACAACGGGCTGCTGAAATGCTTGCAGAAGACATAGTTGAAAAAATGCCAAGATCATTGTGGGATTGTAAATAATGGATTATGATTATTCTGAAGGTGCCACTCCTTTGGACCCAAATGAAACAGAAGGGTTACTGCTCTCACATATTACAAATCGTGCTGAGCTTGACAGGTGGGAACAGGACAATATAAACGAAGCTATCGGCTGGTTGGAAGATCGAAAGCCTGTAAATGTTCTTTCTGAATCTTTTATGAAAGAATTACATAAAAGAATGTTTGGTAATGTCTGGAAATGGGCTGGAACTTTTAGAACCACCGATAAAAATATTGGTATTTCGAAGTTTTATGTCTCTGTAGAGTTGAAAAAACTTTGCGATGATGTAAAGTATTGGATAGAGCATAGTGTTTTTTCTTATGATGAAATTGCTGCCCGATTCCATCATAAGCTTGTTTTAATACATCCCTTTCCCAATGGCAACGGCAGACATGCCCGGCTTATGGCTGATATATTATTGGAATATACATTTAGACAGCTGCCATTTACCTGGGGTAGTGCCGGTTTGAGCTCTACTGTTGATGTAAGAAAAAAATATATTGATGCTCTTAGAGTTGCCGATAATGGCGAATATGATTTACTGATTGAATTTGTACGTAGTTAAAAATGAATATGTTGTCGAGAAATTATATTCCTAATGAAGGACATATGTATAACAATAACGAAAATATTAGTATAATCTATGAAGGTATTATTATTTTCCTTTTTGTAATTTCATGTGTTATTTGTTTCTGGGGGTATACAAATTATTTTCAATGCGGACCAGATTACAGCGGCGCTTGGGCTATGCTTGTGCCAGGATTTTTGGCTACTAGTGTAACAAGTGTATTGTCATTGATTATTGTTGTTAAAAAAAGAAATAGAGTAAGATTATATTGTAGGATTTTTGTGATTCTGCTAATTCTAAATTGTATAGCGTTTATCATATGGCCTGAGTTATGAAAAAACTTTCTCAAATTATGTCTATTCTTGGGCCGGGCCTGCTTTGGGCCGGTGCCTCAATTGGTGTTTCGCATCTGGTCCAGTCTACCCGTGCCGGTGCCGACTATGGCTTTGCCCTCGTCTCTGTTGTTATTCTTGTAAACCTCTTCAAATATCCATTTTTTGAGATAGCCCCGCGTTATGCCGCTACTACCGGTCATTCTCTTCTTACCGGCTACAAAAAACTCGGCAACTGGGCCTTTTATCTATTCTTATTTGTTACGGTTGCCACGATGTTTCCCATCCAGGCTGTGGTAACTTTGATTACCAGCGGTATCGTCTGCTGGTTTGTAGGTACCGAGGTTAAAACTGAATATGTTAGTGCCGCAATTCTTGTTGGCTGTACCGCGATACTTATTCTCGGGCACTACAACCTGCTGGATTCGATTATCAAATACGTTGTCATATTTCTCACCGCCGCTACTACGGTTGCCGTTATTGCCGCGGCCGTTACATATTCTCCGAATCAGGTAGAGGCCGAAGCTCTGCAGATATGGCCTGCCGGTATTGGGTTTATTATCGCTTTATGCGGCTGGATGCCGGCCCCGCTTGACGTTGCTATCTGGAGCTCGATCTGGACTACCGAAAAACGCAAATCCAATCCTGATGCTACTACCTTAAAAAACGCATTATTCGATTTCAATGTCGGATATATCGGAACTTTGTTTGTCGCTCTCTGTTTCCTGGCTTTGGGTGCTCTGGTTATGTTTGGCAGCGGCGAGGTATTCTCACAAAAAGCCGCAATTTTTTCCGGCCAGCTTATCGATCTTTATGCCAATACTATAGGCGGTTGGAGCAGGTACCTTATCGCAACCGCCGCGGTTGCCACCATGTTTTCAACTACTATTACCTGCCTCGATGCTTACGGTCGAGTCTTGTCAAAATCTACTTCGTTAATAATGAAAGGCGACGACTCTGATGAGAGTAGTTATTTGTTCTGGATATTAGTGACAATTTTAGGCGCTGTACTGCTGCTTGGTGTTTTCAAAAAAACAATGACTGCTATGGTTGATATTGCTACTATTCTGTCATTTGTCCTTACTCCAATTCTTGCAGTTCTTAATTATAAAGTTATTACCTCAAAAGATATCCCGGCAGAGGCCAGGCTGCCCAAATGGCTCCACCTGCTCAGTATCCTTGGCATTATTGTCCTCACCGGGTTCGCGGTTTTGTATATTGTTATGAGAGTAAAGGAACTAATTCAATAGAGAGATTATTATGTGGTTTATAGTTATAGGTGCGATTATTCTGGCCGCCGGTGCCTGGTATCTCCAGCGGCTTAGTAACGATAAAATGCTGCTGACGCCTGGCAATGAAATGATCAATCCCGGCAGGTTCTTCACTGTTGCCGTCAAAAAAGTCGGCCAACTCAAAATGGCCGTTGGCTACGAAAAACTCACCAGGGTCCAAAAGGCAATCTATTGTATCGATCAGCTGTATGTCCAGCTTAATAATACCGGCAGTTTCAGTGCTATGATTACCAGCTTGACCGATTGCCGGTTTGTTATCGATGTGCCAAATTCCTTTCGTGCTGTTGGCGCCGCCCAGATTGCCGGCTTTGCCCAGCAGATGGTAGCGGTCGTCGGCACAGAATGCCTGCTCGCTGATATTCCCGTCCGAAAAAATCGGCTCGCCGCTCTCACTCCCCAGCAGCAGCAAACCCTGCAGCAGGCCGAAGCCAATTTCAGAAGCTGCCAGGATAACTGGATTTTGCTGCTGGCTAAATACGTTGCCGATAAACGAGAAGATTTTGACTATAACTTAGAATAGGAGATAGAGTAATGAAAATTGAACATTTTGCTTACCAGGTAAATGATCCTGCCGCTTGTGCCGATTGGTACTGTGCCAACCTCGGATTTTCTGTCAAACGGTCAGCCGACAGTCCCGTGCCTGTCCGGTTCCTTGTCGATTCCACCGGTCAGGTCATGCTCGAGATATACAACAATCCGAAAGTGCAGACACCGGACTATGCTTCGATGGACCCGCTGCTGATGCATATTGCGTTCTGCTGCGATGATATCCCAGAAACTGTCGAGCGTCTTACTGCTGCCGGGGCAGCCATAGTTTCCGGTCCGGAAATTATCAACGGCGACCGGCTTGCCATGCTCCGCGACCCGTGGGGGCTCGCCATCCAGTTTGCCAAACGAAATGAGCCGATGGTCTGGACTCAGGTGTAGGATTAGAAATCATGTAATTATTGTTAACTGTCATGTCTGAAGTGATGCCTGTTTGCTGCTTATGTTTATTAGAGTACTTTAATATTCATATATTGCGAGTATTTCTGATGAAGTCAGCCGAAACCGTAACAGGCAAAAAGCGAATATAAGAAATTAAATTGCTCTAGCCACAAATTATTGAATATCATTAAGTTATCGTGATAAACAGCTTTTGTATTGAGGTTTTTCTAAATTCAACTTTGATTTTGCCCGAATGTAGTGTATACTATAAGTGTACACTTTGTCGTGAAAGGAATATTGTATTATGGAAGCTTCAATCCTGGATTTACGGAAACATATGAGCAAGGTTATTACTGCTCTGGAAATGAACGAGACTGTAAAATTAACATATCGCGGAAAAGACAAGGCTTTGATTGTGCCTATTACAAAGCAATATGAAAATGATATTACCCTTAACCCGGCTTTTGGCATGTGGTCAAATAGAGAGGAAGATGTTGATAAGGCTGTAAGAAATATCAGAAAGGGTAGAGTAGATGCTATTTGACACGGATATTATTATTTGGTATCTGCGTGGGAATGGCAAAGCTGCCCAGGTAATCCAGAATTCAGATGTGAGATATATTTCTACTGTGGTCTATATGGAATTATTGCAGGGAGCAAGAGATAAACGTGAAACGAAATTAATTCGCTCTTTTCTAAAAGAGGCTGGTTTTGAAATTTTGCCTCTTACCGAAAATATTGGTCATAGGGCTAGTGTATATATGGAAGAATATTGCCTGAAAAACGGTATGTGTATGGCTGATGCTTTATTAGCTGCTACGGCAGTAGAAAATCAAATTGTATTATGTACTGCTAACCGTAAACACTACAAGGCAATAGCGGAAATAGAATTAAAAATATTTAAACCATAACCTTATTTGACCTGTTTGAATAACTTTGCAGCTACAATTCAATCTGACATCTAAAAAAATCCTCGCTACCGGCATAACATCCATCCACGGCTGGCCCATCTGGCAGGCCCTGCAAAAACATTTCGATGAAGACAACCTGCTCGGTATCTGCCCGCCCAAAACCAGATATATCTCCGCCAGTAATATTATCCCGATGTGTATCACCGATGCCGCAGAGCTGAGAGATATAAATGCTGAGTTTCAACCTGACGTCGTTATCCATTCTGCCGGCGTCTGCGACCTCGATATCTGCGAAGAACGACCGGAATGGGCCTATGATCTCAACGTTAACGGTGCCCGCGCTATCGCCGATGTCTTCGGCACACAATGCCGCATTATTTATATGAGTACCGACCTGGTATTCTCCGGCAATAACCCTCCCGCTGACGGCTATTCCGAACAGCATATCCCGGACCCGGTTAGTGTCGCCGGCAAGACATTTTACCAGGCAGAACAGATCATCGAAAATATCCCCGATAATACCATTATCCGGCTCGGCCTGCCGCTTGGCGATTCGGTCACCGGCGACAAAGGTGCTATCGATTGGGTCAAGAGCCGCCTTACCAAAGATCGACCGGTTACCCTTTTCCATGATGAGTTTCGCTCTTGCCCCTGGTGCGACCAGATTGCCGAGATGGCTTTCGCTGTTTTATCGCTCGATATCCAGGGTATCTATCATTTCGGCGGCAACCGATCCTGGTCTCTCTATCAAATAGGGGAGTATGTCCGGGATAAATACCATTGCCCGCCGCATCTGCTCAAAGGTATCCTCCGGCATGAAGAACAAAACGGCCCGCCCCGTATTGGCGATGTATCTATGAACTGTACGAAATTGAAGAAAGTTTTTACTAATGCCGGAATAAATATTAATGACTTTAATTGATTTTTTTCTGATGTTGTGTTATATATATAATATAGCCTGATAGATTGCCTGTGGTAATTTTCTCTGTGTTGTTATGTGTTTTCATAACTCTTTATTTCTTATGGAATTTATATGTATAGTCGTTTTGGTCTAACATTAATGGTAACCCAGGCATGCAATCTTGATTGTAACTATTGCTATATTAGTGGCAAATCAAATAATGTCATGCCTTTGGATTTGGCCAAAAAAGCCATTGACCGAGCTATTGTCTCTATTTCACCAGGTGGGTGTCTTGAGCTGGGCTTATTTGGAGGCGAACCATTCCTTGAACCCGATCTTTTAAGTGAAATTATCCAATATGCTGAAGATACTGCTAGAGATTTTGATGTTAAATTAACTGTAAATATAACAACAAACGGAACAATACTGGATCAAAAATCTAAAAATATTATGCTTAGTTCAAATGTTGATATTGCTTTTAGCATTGATGGTGATGAGCAAACTCATAACGAGAATCGTAAATTTGCAGACGGCACCGGTAGTTATGAAATAGTTGTTGGTAATTATAAGAGATTACGATCATTTGACAAACATATACCTGTTATTGTTGTAGTAACACCCAAGAATATTGATAGATTATCTGATAATGTATTGAGTCTTCAAAAAATAGGATGCAATAATATAGAACTTTCTCTTGATCTTTGGGCCTACTGGGATAACACTGCAATGGATGTTTTAAGACAAGCTGTTAAGGATTGTAGTAAATTATGGCTCTCTGGGTTGCCCGGTAAACATATTAGCTGGTTTGATGATATGACTGTCAGATTATCTGATGCTGCAAATAAAGTTCGCAAATGCGGTTTTGGTAAAGGAGATATAGCAGTTACACCAAATGGGAACCTATATCCATGTGAAAGATTGATTGATGGCGACCAGCCAGAAAATCCTATGAAACTTAAGGGGAATGTATTCGAGGGGAGTGATTTTCTTTTTGGTGAACCTCGCGATATAAGAGATGTAAGTACTTGTAAGCAATGTGGTATTTTCAGTCAGTGTAAGACGACTTGCGGGTGTTGTAATTATATCAGGTCTGGCTCGCCTGGTAAACCTGATTTGCTGCTATGCTTATTCAATCAATGGTGTCTGGAAGAAACAGAAAAAATATTAAAACAAATTATTATGGAATAAATATAATGAATGATAAAGAACATATCGAAGATGTAAATAATGATGAAACTAAAAATACTGAGTTAAAGCCTGTTAAAAGGGCGGTCAATAGAATAGTATCTTATGGTGCTGTTGTTGCCTTAGGAGGTTTGGCGTTTTCTATAATTTTGCCAGTAGCTCATCCTTTGCCTGGTGCTACAAGATCTTCCCGTATTAAGCTGGAAGAAAGAGAAGCTGAGTTTGAAGCAGCTATTCAGCAAGAGCAATTAGAAAAAGAGCAGGTGAAGCTTGAACAAGAGTGATAATTTGTCGAAAAACAAATCTGGCATAATAGGGAAACTATTTCGTTTTTTTCGTAACGTCTTTGCAGTTATTGGTTTAATGTATGTAGTTTACAGTTTTTGTTTTGACCTTTCGGTTATAACATCTGATTCTATGAAACCAACACTTCAAGGAACTTGGGATACTCAACAGGATTATGTATTAACTGAAAAAGTCTCTTATTGTTTTAGAGATCCTCATAGGTGGGAAATCGTTAAATATCCATTGAAAGATGAGATAGGTACAATCGTCATGAAACGGGTAGTTGGTTTAATTGGCGAAACTGTATCAATAGAAGAACATTGGGCTTGCATTAATGGAAAGCCTGTTGAACGTCCGGCTCATCTGGATTTCTTAAAATATTATGGTGTTGGATCGCTTCATAATGGTAAGCAGGTACTGTGCGAAAACGGTTATTTCACTTTTGGTGATGATAATATTGACTCTTATGATAGTCGCTTTACTGGTTTGGTGAAGAAAAAAGATATTGAAGGAAGGGCATGGCTGATTATATGGCCTCCATCAAGAATAGGGTTTGTTCGATAAATGTATATATAAAATACCTGTGACGAAAAAAGCGGCAGACAATAAGAATATATCAGGCCAAACTATAATACCAATTAAATGTTGTCAAAGACGCAATCTGAATTGGTCGTGCAGGTTGTTTTTGATAGTAATATAGTTGGACAAGGTGGTCCTGCCTTATATTTTTAAATATAATTTGATTTTAATTGTAAATAGAAATATTTCATATTGGTAACTAAACTATTATTTTCATTGAGCGTGAAAGAATTAACACATGGTAATTAACCGTTTATTTTTAGTTGTATTATATGTATTTTTCAGTGCTAGCATTACCTTTGCCGAGTCGCAATTGCTAGGAGACATAGAAGAGGTAGCCAGACGCCTTAAGCTTACATATGAGCAGCGGCAGGAATATATTCACTTTTCAGAGGGTAGTCTTAAATTATCATTGCAATGTGGCAAGAGTGTTGATTATGATAAAGCATCCAGGTCAGCAAGATCTGCATATACTGGACAAATGCGATTAAAATCAATTATTGGTACTAGTGAATGGAATGTTGATTGGTATCAAAAAGATGATAAAAGGCGGCATGATATTTTAGTTGAAAACCAGAATGCCAATAAAGACTCTTTTCTTGGCAATAAAAATATGAGAATTGCTTATGATAGAGAAAAGTCTATTTATTATGATGTGACTGATGAGATGGCATATATAAATCGTAGACCTTCCCTTGTAACTAAACCATTTCAGTTAACATCGAATTTTGATATCGATTATTTTTATGGTAGAGGTTGTATGGGGGGGTATCAAAAAGTTTGGGAATATATTACCAAACAGAATGATAATGATATTGAACCTGAAATCTCATTAGATACAAAAGATGGAACTATTCAACTCAAATATAATAAACAAACCACGACTAAACACGGTAAACCGCATAAGGTTATCAGGGAAATCAATATTTGTCCAAAAAGATTTATTGTATTGAGCCATAAAGTGTATAACAATGAAATTACAGATTATGAAGATGTTAAGCTTGTTAGTTCTTATGAAGCTGAATTTGAAGAATCAAAGGATTATAAAGGAATTTGGCTTATAAAAAATGTTAAAATATATAATCTTAACTACATCAAAGAAGAACTATTAACATGTAAGTTTGAAAATATGAAAATTGGAGTTGATTTACCTGATGAGATGTTTAGCTTTGATGGTTTAGGTGTGCCGGTTGGAACTAGAGTTCATGATAGATCATTTGGGGGGCAACCTATACAATTTTATTATAAGGCATATCCTTTTGAAAAGATAAATAATGTTATTGATAATCTAAAAGAAATTGATAATGTAAAGGAAAGCAACTTTAATAACGATATTTATATACCTAGAATGAGTTACGCTTTAAAAAATAAATTGCCATATATTTATGATTTAAAAAATTGTAAAATTGTAAATGATAGTAAAAATGCAGGGTTAGCTAATGCTCATAAGGAGCTTAATTCTATTTCTAATGACTGCATTATGTGGGATTTAGGTTTTTTGACAGGAAAAGATATTGATCTTTTGACAATTGGCAAAACAAGTAAGCTGAAAATTCAAAAAAATGATTCCAGGTTAATGACATACCTCCTACCTGATGAGTCTGAATTGCCTTTGGAAGTAATTTGGGAAAGAAAAGGTAATGATAGCCATACTCATAATTATAGAATAATATTACAAAAAATAGAAAAAAATGGGATTTGGGTTAAACTTAAGAAATGATTTCCATTAGCTGGTCATATTTAACTTTGGCTAATCATAGTTTTATACAAACTGTCTCGACCTGCCGCTTGGCGGCATACCTTCCCTAATACCTAATACCTCTCAAAATTGCCCTCGGTCAGTTTGAGTTAATTATTCATTCAACCATTCATTTGAAAAAGTTGCAAAGTCAGCCAAATCAGAAATATTGTCATCATTGAAATTAGTTTGCGTATTTGCTGACAATATACTGAGCCAGTTTGCCGCAAATATCTGCATATCTGCAATGTCAACACTGCAATCTTTATTAATATCTGATATGTATATTCCCGGCGAACAACCGTTGATTATCACATCATCAAAAACCGCGCCGTTTAACCGGGCATTATTATGTGCCGATACCGCCAGCCCGATATTCATATAATCACCAACGAAGCCCGGCACACTGCTGCTGAATAGTGTCCATTCCCCTCCGTCATATGAAAAAAAACTGTAATATCTGTCTCCCACCCTTCGCATCTTCAGCCACACCTGGTCACTTGTTAGTGTCATGTAATTTATAACCTGGGCGGCAGCCCCCGGTCCGCTGCGCGTCATATGTTGCAGCTGACCGTTTCCATTGACTACCAGCAGTGCCATCCCGGCATTATCTGCCAGTCCGTCTCGAAACATTACCGCCGCCTTGTCCCAGTTGTCAGTACTGTCATTAGATACCAGACGGGCGCTTATCTCGCCGTCGCCCAGCATCTCCCGGTAGGCAAAATGAAAACTGTCGTTATAGTTCCATATATCTGTTCCACTGCCGTTAATAGTAAATGTGCCGTCGCTATAGCTTGCACTGCCTTCAAAGCCGACGCTGCCGATATCAGCACTCTGCCATGGGCTCGGCACTGTGCCCGGCGATGTCTGGTACACCATTATGCCGTTAAACCTGGCATTCATATTTTCACTAAACAGCCCGACCTGTGACTCCGGAAAACTCACATTTGTTGTTAGTGTCTCTTTCCCGTCAATAAAGAATATAAGCCTGTCTTCCAGTTTTACTGCCCGTATATTATAACTGTTTTGAATGTCTATGTCACAACTCTGGGTTGTCAATACCTGTCCGTCTTTTTTACCGGTTACAATAAACTGTCCGGCAGACAGGTCGAGAGAAGCCTTTAGGTAATTATTCTTATCGGCTATTACCGGGTAAACGCCCATACTGCCATTGCTGGCATCCTCTTTATACAGCTGAACCGAAAACTCATATTCGGCCATTAGATCACCTTTAAAAATACGACCGCTATTAGTTGTATTAAGACCATCACCGTTTACTGACCATGTACCGGCCTGGGTAATCCCGCCTGTCCCATCACCCCAGCCGCTTATACTTTCATCAAATTCATCCCAGCCGATAGTGTAGATTATACCATCGTAATACGCTGCGGCATGGTCTGAATACAGCCCTGGTACTCCCGGCTCGCTAAAGTCTGTTTCGATATCTGAATAATTTGGCGGCAGAACATCGTCAAACAATATCCTGAATACTTTTCCGTTTCGCTCTACCCGTATCTTATGATATACCGAGTAATCAAAACTGCCTTCAAATTTACCGTAACCTACCACGCCTTCTGAGGTATCCGTTTTCAAATGGCAATACCAGTTGTCACCATTATAATTCTCGCTGCGGTCAACGCCGATAATCATCCAGTTATTCGAATCCTTATAATATGCTACTACCCCGGCTTTGTCTTCCTCGTCCCGCAGTTCAGGCATCTTGACATTTGCCTCGAATATATAATTTGTTGCCGGCTGACGATTGACCAGGTTAAAGCTAAAGGTCGATTGATTGCTCTGAAATGCCTGCTCGTCTTCCACTTGCCATTGTCCGCCAAATGCTTCCTGCCAGTCTTCGCCCGGCATATCTCCGTCCGGCAGATAAAACAAACTTCGCAGCTGTGGCTCGGCCGGTCCCGGATGATACCCAGACATATAACGATTTGTCGGCCCGTCTATGTACAGCTTCCTGTCAAAAAAATGTGCCCGGTCGATTCGCTGGGTCCTGCCCAATCCGCTCTCCCTGGTGTCTATAGCAAAATAGCCCGCCCATTTCTCGAAACCGTTCAAACCTTCAACCATCCACGGCTGACCGATTGTTCGTATCTGGTATGTATTGCCCAGTGCGGTATAATCTGTTACCGGGATTACCGGGTCGGCATACTTGGTCGAGTTCGAAAAACCATCTGGTGTATCTGCTTCCACGCAACCAATGGCATATTCCGGCGCTCGCGTGTGGTTGCCGTTAAATAGCATATAATATTTGTCGCGGTACCTGAATACAAATGAACCTTCATTAATTGTACCGTCGATAAGTTCCCAGCTGTAGATCGGCCAGATTAATGTCTTTGGATCACTGGTCAGGGTATTATAATCGCTCATCGAGCGATAGTCGTTATGGTTGCCGCTTACCCCGCCAAAACGGGTACTGTAATAATGCAGCGAACCATCCAGATCCTTAAATGTTTTTACATCGATTGTCGCTACATCAAATGGTTCGTCAATTGGCTCGGTATATGGCCCGGTCGGGCTGTCGCTTATCGCATGGACGATGCTTACTGTCGCCGTGGTGTCCAGGTGAGCGTAAAGATGAAATGTTCCGTTATCATAAGCAATATGCGTCCCGTGAATATCCATGTCCGGGTTAGAGTTCCTTGGTACATGCCAGGAATTATTCGGCGAAAAGATATGCTTCCGCTCGCCCCAGTCAGTCAGGTTACGCGAACTGAACATATCGCCGCCCAGCCAGTTACCGGTGATATAATATTCACCGTTATACTTTATCACGTCGCAGTCATTAATCCCGCTTACATAGCTGAACGGGTTATCAAAGGCCGAGAGTGGATTTGTGAATATCACAAAGCTTATGACGATCAGGAAACAAAACTTTAATCTGCTCACTCTTTATCTCACTTGTATATAGAATTATTGTTTTTTGCAGCTTTTCAACAAAATGCAATTTTCAGAGGTTGCCTTACATTTTAATATACTATAATTGCCAACATGAGTCAATATAACTGCCGTCATAAATAGCTAATAACGCATCTATATGTAAAATTTTGTAAATAGAATACTTGTTGTTATTATCGATTCATTTTATTATGTGCTTTAACTCCTGAAAATATAATATATAATATCTACGTAGAAATGGCAGATTATTTGTATTAACCTCATATTTGTTGTCAGTGAAAAAGATAAATCAAGATAATAAAAGCTGGTCCTATAAACTGAAAACAGTTGCCAGACTCATCAAATCGGCACTTCAGCTTGCACGAAGCCACAATCCGCGCCGGCATTCACCTGAACGAAGAATTCGCAAGCGTTTAACTGCCGGGATTGCTCTGGGCGTAATTATTATCGCTGTTGGTATTATTACTTACCAGTTAGCCGACAAACGTATTAACGGACATCTCACCCGGGCACTTCATAAAATCACTGGTGGTGAAGTTGATATTGGACAGGCAGAGATCAATATCCTTAGCGATATCAGGATCCGCAATCTTAATGTTTATCTGCCCGGCATGCCGCATGAACCGCAATATCTTATATTCAGCAGTGACGATATTCTGCTCGAATTCAATCCGTTGAGTATTTTCACACGAGAACTGGAGGTTGATCGTATTGTCGCTATTGGGGCGCTTCTTAATCTGAGTTATGACAATGACGAAAAAAACTGGAATATTACTAAACTGAAATTGAAAAAAGGTGAGGGCAAACGCAAATCTTTCCCCAAAGTTTTTATCAGGGAATCTTATATTCAATATCGGGAAAGCTCAAAAGATTATCTTTCTTCTCCGTTGAAACAGGAGTTCTCCGGTAGTGCTCTTAGAAATCCGGAAAGTAGTATCATCTCCTTCAAATTTGTCAGCAGCGAAACTACTTCGCTGCCCAACTGTGTTATAAATGGCAGCTATAACCCGGAAACTCTAGAACTTGCTTCAAAACTTAAGTTTGATATCGAACAGTTTGCTTCAGAAAACCTTCCGCCTAACCTTGCCAGGTTCAGGCTGCTTTATGATGCGATTAACCCAAGGGGTGAAATTGTATTGAACAGTCTTTATAGCCCGGTTCAGGGCAACAGGCTGACCGTTACTCTTGAACAGGCTTCTGCCGGTATCGATTGGATTGGGGCAGGCGCTGTTCTGCCGCTTAATAATGTTAGCGGTGAAATTGTTGTTACTTCTAATGAAACTATTATTAACTCGGTTAAAGTTGGTTATAATGACGCTAACTTCCTGCTTACCGGGTCTGTCAAAGGCTATTCAAGCGACTCAGATATAAATCTCAGGATCATTAGTACCGATATGAATCTGCCTGCCGACCAATGGCAGGATTTCGATATTATGCAAAGCAATCTGCTTGATATCGACCGGCTCAAAGAATATAGTAGTGATGCTGTTAATACCGGTTCATTTAAATCGGTTCTTAAAATGCTGGTCTGTGCTATTCCGGAAAAGAAAAAGCAAATCATTTCGGATCTTGTTCCGACCGGCAGGATTGACATTGACGCATCCTTTGAAAGAAGCGGTGACGTAAATAATGTATCTTGCGATATCGAACTTGTCAACGCTTCTGGCAGACATGTTCGGTTCCCTTATCTCTTGCACGGTGCTCACGGTCCTATTCATATTAGCAAAGGACTTGTTGAGTTTGGACCAATCTACTGTTCGCAGGATGGTCAGGACATAACTGTTAATGGCGGTGCTGCCAAAAATAATGACAATAAATGGGTAATCGATGTTGATGTTGATGCTAAAAATATTGTCGTTAACGATACTCTTTACAATGCTTTTAATAATATCCAGAAAAACATCTTTGACCTCTTCAATCCAACCGGCAGTGCCGACGCCCATTATAGATTGAATGTCATTCAGGGGCAGCCGCCAAATGACAGCCTGGAACTTAACCTGAAAGATTGCAGCGGCACGTTTAAATTTTTCCCGGTACCGGCCGGTAAATGTTTCGGTAAGGTTCGCTGGGAACGTGAAAAAACTACTTTTGAAGTGCAAAGTGCAGATTTTGCCGGCGGCAAGTTCAAGGTTCAAGGTTTTATTGATACTCCGGATCTAGGTGATTCTGTTTTAGATTGCCGGGTTGATTTTGACAATACCGTACTTGACAGTACAGTTGCAGGCCAGTTGCCGACTATGATTAAAAAACTTTATGACAAGGCCAACCCGCTGGGAAATCTTTCCGGTTCCGCTGGCGTCAGAAAAGTATTCAACGGGCATATCTCGAAAACTCCGATTGATGAAATCAAAGTCGATACCATCGAACATGATATCAATTTGTATCTTTCTGACGCCTCTGTTTTCCTGGAACAGTTTCCCAGGAAGATCGAAAAAGTTGAAACTAATGTAAATATCAAGGATTTCCGTCTCAATATTCTTGATTTTGCCGGTAATGTTATCTGGCCGGATAATACCTCGCCTGTTAAGGCGTCCGGCTATATTGATAAAAACAACTACACGCTGGAACTTGATGGACGCCGGTTGCCTTTTGATTACGACCTGAAAGATTTGGTTAGTAAAAACATTCCGGAAATTATCCAAAAGTATAACCCTTCTGGTATATTTGATCTAAAATTGAAAGTTGCCAGGGAGGCCGACAAAAAACTGGATTATTCTGCTGTTTTCAATCCTCATGATATGCAGGCTGTCTTTATGGATTATCGTGTTGACTCTCTCAACGGTGAGTTTAATATGGTGCCTGGGCTGGTTACATTAAATAATGTTTCTTTTGCTAATAATTCTGTCTGCTTGAATGGTTCGTTGGCAGATAAAGACAATCATAAAAATATTGACTTAAAGGTCGTTGCCCGGGAATTCCCCATTGACGATAACCTTAAAAAAGCTTTTGTCGAACTTGTACCGCTGTTAAGTGATGAAATTGGTTTAGCAGGCGATCTCAGTTGCGATGCTGACCTTTCGCTTGATACGGCTGACACCAACAATGATATGAAATGGCATGTCAAAGGGACCGGCTCTATCGCTGACGGTAAATTATTATTGCCGCTTGAAACTACGGATATCAGTTCTTCTTTTCAGTATTCATTTGTATATGACCAGGTCAATGATAACCTTGAACTTGACGCAGATATTTATGACACTGCCGCTCTTATCTTAAAAAGACCTTTGAAAGAAACCAGATCAAAGGTAAGCTTTAACAGCAGTCGGCATCTATTGGATATCGACATCATCAACTCGATTTTCTGTAACGGTAAATTGGGCGGTAGAATTAAAGCAAAAACTGACAGGTCTGATAAGTCGACAGAGCTCGAATTAATCTTTAGAAATTGTGATCTGAGAGATGTTGTCCTGGCTGAGGAAGCAGAAGAGATTAAGGGGCGGTTGAACGGCTATATGAATTTGTTCTATAGCCGGGAAAACAAAATCGGAAAATTTGAGTTTTATATTAGTAATGGTGCTCTAGGGAAATTACCTCTTATCGCCGGCATATTAAACATTATTAACTTCTCTATGCCTCATCAAGGGGCGTTTCAGGATGCTTCTATTATTGGTGATATTGTGGATGATAAAACAATGTTTACTAAAATGGATTTTCTGGGTGGTGCGGTGTCTATTAACGGAAAGGGGCAAATGGTAGGTCCTTTTGCCGGCGATGAAGATAAAAGCGGAGAACTTGACATTAAATTTTTAATTGAAGCTCCAAAAATTCTCAAACCTATTCCGGTTGTTGAAAGCCTGTTTAATGCTGTTAGGAGCGGTTTTATACATGTGCGGGCTACTGGAAAATATGATAAGCCGGTTATTACTCCGATACCTCTTTCATTGATCGGGGATATTTTTACAGATTATAAAGAATGATATAGTAAATGTTTATGTCGTTTTTTGACCGCCGCGATATTATGGATAATGCACAAATCTATTGTTAATAGACATAATTTAACTATAATTGTTCCACTTAAACAAAGCCTGTTATTTAATTTTGATCTCTGTTTAATAAAAATGTAAGAGGAATCGTATGCAATCCAAATCTGTTATTAATAGTATTCTTACGTGATTCTTATGCGATTTTGATATTTTGTTCTTCTTAACATCTTATTTCATTACTTTATGAATAAAGTGTATTTACATAAAAGTCGATAAGGTTCATATGGAAAGAGACTTACATACAAGTTCATCATCCGGCCAAGGCATGCCGTTGAAAGATTATATTTTGTGGAAAGGCAAAATCATATTCGCTCATCTGGTGTTTTTCTGGCTTAGCTTGTTTATGTCCTTTGTTGTTCTAAACAGTATGGAGATAAACGAAGAGTGGTTTGGGCCGCTTTTTTGGAATACTTTTTTAGTTATTGCTGTTATTAAGCTCGTTGTTTACGGCATATTTCGGCAATATCAGGGATGGTGGCGATATGTTAGTGTCTCTGATCTCTTTAGTATAATAAAAGCCACTCATATTTGTCTGGTTATCGAAATTTCTGCTTACTATATCTGCAGATGGAGATTCCCTAACATTCTTGGCATGATGCCCGGCCAGGAAATTCCTTTGCTTGATGAGCTGGAAGTCGCTATTCTGGTTGCCGACTGGGTTGCTACTATCTGTACTGTTTGTGGTTCCAGGCTTATTATCAGGTTGTATTTCGAAGAAAATCAGCAGGTCGTTTCCGGACGGCTTACTCGTATTCTTATTGTTGGTGCCGGCAATGCCGGCGAAACTCTGCTCAGGGAAATTCGCAGGATGGCAATTCTCAAATACGAGGTCGTTGGCTTTATCGATGACAATGCTCGTAAGCAAGGCATGCGGATTCATGGCGTAGAGGTTATTGGTACTACCAATGAAATTGCCAGAATCGCCAAAGAGATGAATATTGACGAGCTGGTTATTGCGATGCCTTCTGTTTATAGAAAAGATATCAGACGCGTGATTAGTCAGTGTGAAGGTTCCAACCTGAAATTCAATACGGTTCCGGACCTCGTTTCTATTGCATCTGGTAAGTTTTCTGTCTCTCAGATGCGAGAGGTCGATATTAACGACTTGCTCGGCCGCGACCCGGTAACTCTTGATATTGATAAAATCAGTAAGTTTCTTAATAATAAAATTGTTATGGTTACCGGGGCTGGTGGTTCCATTGGCTCGGAAATGTGCCGACAGATCTGTCAGTTTGGCCCCAAAAAATTGCTGCTGGTTGAACAGGCCGAAAATCCTCTGTTCCATATCGAACGTGAATTGCAGAAAAGCCATCCTACCGTTCCGCTTAGACCGGTTATCTGTGATATTGCCGATTCTGAACGTGTTGACCGCTTATTTGCTACTTTCCATCCTGAGGTCGTTATCCATGCGGCTGCCCATAAACATGTGCCGCTTATGGAAGCTAATCCGGGCGAAGCCTTTAAAAATAACGTCTGTGGTAGTAGAAACGTTGCTACGGCCGCTGATAAATGGGGTGCAAGTAACTTTGTTATGATATCAACCGATAAAGCGGTTAACCCTACCAGTATTATGGGTTCCAGTAAACGAATCGCTGAAATGGTTATACAGAGTATCAATAGCAAAAGTAATACTGACTTTATTACGGTAAGATTTGGTAATGTGCTGGGCTCCAACGGTTCGGTTGTCCCTATTTTCAGAAGACAGATCGAGTCCGGGGGACCGGTTACTGTTACTCACCCTGACATGCAGCGATACTTTATGACTATTCCGGAAGCTTCACAGCTGGTGCTTCAGGCTGCAACTATGGGTAAGGGCGGAGAAATATTCCTGCTCGATATGGGCGAACCTGTCAAAATCGCTGATCTGGCACGTGAACTTATTACTCTTAGCGGGTTCAGGCCTGACGAAGATATTGAAATCAAGTATACAGGCATGAGACCGGGCGAAAAGCTATTCGAAGAATTGAGTATCGCCGGTGAAGATATGAAGCCGACTCCTCATCCGAAGATTGCGGTCTGGCAGAATATACCGCCTGACGAAAATGAGCTTTACGACACCGTCGACGAACTCATTAGGGTGGCCAATTCCGCCAAATATGATGAGATCGTAGCTCTGATTAAAAGAATTATTCCTGAATATGTCGGTGATGTTGACAGCCAGGAATTACACAAAAAGCATATGGAAAACCAGAAGAAAAATGGTAATCATAAGGCCGGTTAGTATAAATCGACCTTATGAAGAAGTGAACTTTTGCATTTTTAAGTTGCTAAAAACGCCTAAAAGGTCCTCCTTTTTGTAGCTCTTTAAACTGAGCATAATATGCGATGTTGAGTAAAGCGAAATCCTAATTCATCGGGAAACACCTTTTTTTTCACTTAATTGACCATGTTCTGGTCTTTGCGTATAATGTTGAACAGTCAGTACGCCGTACATATTATGCAAAGCATAAACCGCACAAGAATGAAGCATCTTTTATTTCTCTGTTGATGTTCTAATATTGTATCTTTAGTTTAGATTTGGTGAATTCCTGTTCATTTTTTATGAAAATATATGCATGACTTGCTTGTGACTTGCTTGCTTAATAGATTTTTCTAACAAAGCGATAACTGCATAATATCTCAATTAATACAAAAACAATACTTGCAGTTTCACGTCCGTTCCACTGCCTGTTTTTAGAGATACCCCGGTACTTAAAATAAATTATTGAATAAATAAAGATTATGGGTGTTTTTTACTCGGTTTACACTTGATTTTATACCCATTTATGTTAATGTCATATTCACTGCTAAAATTTAGCAGGAGTGTTTTTTCCTTAATTTATGTTTGTGAACAAATAATTCAAAATGTTGAGGTAGTGCCCAATATTGGGTTATAAATAAACGAGTGGAATTCTACGGTTCGGGATATTGAAATATTCCGGGATTATATTTTTTACCATTATGAAGGAGACTTATGATGAGGTATTTTTTTGTTGGATGTGGTTTGATGTTATGTGTGTTTCTCTCTCAAAAACTATCTGCTCAGGTTGTTGAGCCTGTTATATCACCAACAACAACTTCATGTTATTACGGTGAAACTTCAAGCTCTGCAAATGACTGCTGGGTTGAAGTTATCAGCAGACGTAGTACGGATACTTATACCAATCTGTATTTGTATGTTGATATCGATGGGTGCCTTATATCTGAATATGAGGTTTATAAAATACCTCAGTTTTCAACACCGGTACCCGTGCAAATGAATGTAAACGACATCATGGTTGTATGGGATGAAGACGCTACTCATGGCGAAATACCACCTGACGGTGATTTTAGTTTTACCGGGATAATAGTCAAAGACCCAAACTGTCCGTATATCAGGGTTCGCACAAATGACCAGGATGACATATTAAACTGGTCTGTTCATAGAGTTGTTGAGGCTGGCACATTAACTGTTAACGATACAGGCCTTAATGAGCATGATGTTATATTGTTTCCGAATGGTATGAGTCGAATACTATTATATAAAGATGATGATGTTGCTGATGGCGAATGTGTCTCTCCCGATACCCAGGAGAACAAAGAATTTACTTATACTATCTGTTACAAGAATGAATCATATCACAACTTGACAAATGTTAAGATCGTTGATTATTTGCCCAAAAATGTTTACTATCCGAAGGGGTGGGAATGGATAGATAGCAACTTGAACGTGATACCGCCTGACCCGAATTATGACCCCAATTTTCATACTTATACCTGGGAAATCGGCACGCTTGCACCGGATACCGACCCCAATACTCCTTTGACATGCGTTTCATTGGATGTAGAAGTAAGCGAATATGCCGAACCGGGCGAGATTTTGCACAATGTGGCTGAGTTAATAGGTACATATTCTATTGAAGATATCAATGGTAATACAGTTACCTTTGAAACAGTTCTGGCGATTGCAACAGAAGATACTCCTGTCTGCTGCTATGGCGATCCTAATATAATTTACGTAGATATTAACGCAGACGGATATGATACCGGTTCAAGCTGGGATAATGCTTATAATACTGAATCCGGCCTGCAAAAGGCATTACAACGGGCCTGGAAATCTCCTTGCAGCGAAGCGTTTACGATTTATGTGGCTAAAGGTACCTATCTGCCGGGCATTTCAGAAGATGACAGCTTCGTATTACCCGATGGAACCGAGATTTATGGCGGTTTCCCGACCGGAGGATGTGATTTTGCCAATAGGAACGCAAAGAAATATAAGACAATATTAAGCGGCAAACTAAGTGATTATGATTTTGCGTATACAGTTGTAACAATGGGACAAGATAGCTTGCTCGACGGCGTAACCATCAAATATGGCTGGGACTATAATATCTACAGTCCGGGTTTGGATTTTACTATTAATGATTGTACTATTGAAAATAGTATTAACTATGGTATCTATGTTTCAGATGCCAATGCTGCTATCAAATCATGTATGGTTAAAAATAATGGTGCAAGTGGTATCTTTCATGAAAGTATTTTAAGTAATCTTAATGTCTCTAACTCTTGGATTATGCGGAATAATAATCATGGAATTTATAGTGATGGTTCAAACCCTAATATCAAAAACAGTATTATATCTGAGAGTGACCTCTCTGAAGAAGGTAATGAAGGAATTCGTATTGTCAATCCACCATCCAATCCAGTGCTGCACAACCTGACTATCTCAAATAATAAGTCAGTTGGAATACATTTTGAGGATAATGGCAGCATAGACCCAAATGACCCAACTCCGGATTATCCGGATATCCAGAACTGCATAATTTACTATAACAACAGCAGCGGTCCGCAGCTGAGCGGCATAGATGCCGATTTTGCTTATTACAGCTGCATACAGGACTGTAATGATGTCAACAACAATCATAATATCAGTTCTGCACCTATGTTTGCCTACCCTGCCGACCCGGCCGGTACGCCTGACCCGAATAACTACCATTTGGCATATAACTCTATCTGTAAAGATATTGGCAATCCAAACCTGGTTTACTCCGATCAGGTTGACTATGATAACGAAGTGCGGGTTGCCGGTGCATATGTTGATATGGGTGCCGATGAAGTGTATTCCTGTGATGGTAATTATACCGAGGAAGAATTTGCCAACGAGAACGACTGGAACGCGGACGGCATAGTAAACCTGGAAGAGTTCAGATTCTTTGCCGATTCTTGGCTTACTCTTGACCCCGGTGATCCCGGATGGGCTGACCCGAATTATGGCGACCCAAACGATACTTATGATTGGAATCCGGCATGTAACCTGGATGATACCGGCACCAGTCAATACTGTATAGACCTGGCGGATTTGACAGTATTTGTATTTGATGTGCCTTGGCTCTGGCAGGCATGCTGGTATGGAAATTACAATGCAAGTATCAGCGGAGAGGTTACTATGATGGCAGCTTCTGTTTCACCTTTGGAATCTATTGCAAGTGTGGCGGCATTAAGCCTGGATACGGATGCAGAAGCAACGGTCAATCCTTATGATCGGATGAGTAATTCTGAACTGGCACAGATAGTCAGCGATATTTATTACCTTCAGGGTTGCGTGGAAGAAAAGCTATTAGAGACCCATAATGGTAAAGATAAGAAAGATTTACAGGATATTCTGGACTTTTTTGATGAAGAATTGGCCAAAATCAAGGAATCTTTACAATAAATATTGAACCTGCCTGCCGTTATTTGGTACAATAGCGGCAGGTAAGGTTTTTATTCAGTTGAGTTTACAGGAGAAAAAATGAAATTTTCACAAATGATGTTAATACTGGCATTGGTTAATATCTCATATGGAAGTATTTACGATTCAAATGGTCTTGCAAGCGATGGAATAATTTCTGATGGTGAATATGGCACTAATGTGCAGGTAAGTGAAGACAGTATTTTAACTTTTACAGGAGGGGGGGGGGACCAGGTTCGCCTTAGCGATTATTCTCATTTAGAGGTTATTTCAACTAAAACACCATTATCAGGTTACTATGAAGGTGGAGGTGGAATATATAACATTGTTCCCAGCGACAACAGCACTGTTACTTTTTCTGGTGGTGTTGCCAACTATATTTATGTCCAAAAAGATGCAGCAGCAATCATCAATGGCGGACAGGTCAATCTGATTAGAAGTATTCAAAAGCCTACTGTTGGAGAGACAATTACAATTGAATGCTGTGAGGGCTGGTCCTGGCTTTACGATAACGAAGGAGAAATCAACGGTATTACCGGGCAATGGTATAAGTACGGCAATGACGAATTTTCGATAAAATTCCTAAATGATACTATTGTATATTCATTCCCCGACACCTGGACTCATGTAAAGGTTGTTACCCCTGAACCCGCAACTATCGTTCTGCTTACTCTGGGCGGAGTGATAATGAAAAGACGATGTATATAATTCTCTTAATCACAGGAGAAATAATGAAATTTTCACAAATGATGTTAATATTGATATTGACTGTTAACATTTCTTACGGGAGTATTTCTGATGCTAATGGGTTAACCAGTGATGGAATAATATCAGATGGTGAATATGGTACTAATGTACAGGTAAGTGAAGACAGTATTTTAACTTTTACAGGAGGAGGATCAAATGTTGTTGAACTTGGAGACTATTCTCATTTAGAGGTTATTTCAACTAAAACACCATTATCAGGCTACTATGAGGGGGGGGTGGGATTTATAACATTACTTCCAATGATAACAGCACTGTCACTTTTTCTGGTGGTATAGCCAACTATATTTATGTCCAAAAAGATGCAGCAGCAATCATCAATGGCGGACAGGTCAATCTGATTAGAAGTATTCAAAAACCTACTGCCGGCGAAACAATTACTATTGAATGCTGTGAGGGTTGGTCCTGGCTTTATGATAACGAAGGAGAAATTAACGGTATTACCGGGCAATGGTATAAGTACGGCAATGACGAGTTTTCGATAAAATTCTTGAATATTGATAAACCATTATTAACAGATACCTGGACTCATGTAAAGGTTGTTACCCCTGAACCTGCAACAATCGTTCTGCTTACCCTGGGCGGAGTGATAATGAAAAGACGATGTGTATAATTCTCTTAATCACAGGAGAAAAAATGAAATTTTTACAAATGATGTTAATTTTAATACTGGCTAGCCATTCTTTTGCCAGTATTTATGATTCCAATGGAATTGCAACTGATGGGTATATTTCTGAGGGAGAATATGGTTCTAATGTACAGGTAAGCGAAGACAGTATTTTAACAGTAACTGGCGGAGGAGCTGAACAGATTAGACTATTTGATAATTCTCATTTAGAAATCATTTCAACCAAAACACCATTATCAGACTACTACGAAGGCGGAGGTGGAATATATTATATTACTCCCAGCGATAACAGCACTGTTACTTTTTCTGGTGGTATAGCCAACTATATTTATGTCCTAAAAGATGCAGCAGCAATCATCAATGGCGGACAGGTCAATCTGATCAGAACCGCACAATATGAATATGTCGGAAAAACAATTACAATTGAATGCTGTGAAGGCTGGTCCTGGCTTTATGATAACGAAGGAGAAATTAACGGTATTGCCGGGCAATGGTATAAGTACGGCAATGACGAGTTTTCGATAAAATTCTTGAATATTGATAAACCATTATTAACAGATACCTGGACTCATGTAGAAGTTGTAACACCTGAACCAACAACAATCGTTCTGCTTACCCTGGGTGGTTTGCTTGCCAAAAGAAATAGACAGTTCTGATTCCATAATTCCACAACAATATAACTTGCAAACGCTGGACGAATTTATAATCGCCCGGCGTTTTTTTTTCGTGCAAAGTAATTATACCGAGGGAGAATTTGCCAATGAATACGATTGGAACGCGGATGGCATAGTAAACCTGGAAGAGTTCAGATTCTTTGCCGATTCATGGCTTACTCTTGACCCCGGTGATCCCGGATGGGCTGACCCTAACTATGGCGACCCCAATGATACCTTTGATTGGAATCCGGCATGCAACCTGGATGATACCGGCACCAGCCAGTACAGTATAGATCTGGCGGATTTGACAGTATTTGTATTTGGTGTGCCCTGGCTCTGGCAGGCATGCTGGTATGAAAATTACAATGTAAGCATCAGTGGAGAGGTTACTATGATGGCAGCTTCGGTTACTCCGCTGGAATCTGTAGCAAGTGTGGCGGCATTAAGCCTGGATACTGATGCAGAAGCAACGGTCAATCCTTATGATCGGATGAGTAATTCTGAACTGGCACAAATCGTCAGCGATATTTATTACCTTCAGGATTGCGTAGCAGAAAAGATTCTACAGACCCATAAAGGTAAAGATAAGAAAGATTTACAGGATATTCTGGACTTTTTTGATGAAGAATTGTCCAAAATCAAGGAATCTTTACAATAAATATTGAACCTGCCTGCCGTTATTTGGTACAATAGCGGCAGGTAAGGTTTTTATTCAGTTGAGTTTACAGGAGAAAAAATGAAATTATCGCAAATGGTGTTAATATTGATATTGACTGTTAACATATCTTACGGGAGTATTTCTGATACTCATAATGTCGCTACGGATGGTATTTTGTCTAAAGGTGAATATGGAGGGCATGTTATTGTTACAGATTTAAGCGAAATAACTGTTTCGGATGGTGGAGCAAATTGGATAGACATTCAGGACTATTCTCATCTAGAAGTCACTTCAACATCAAAACCTCTTATTAGTAATGAAAGTGGAGTTAATAATATATACATCAGCGACAACAGCACTGTCACTTTTTCCGGTGGTATAGCCAACTATATTTATGTCCTAAAAGATGCAGCAGCAATCATCAATGGCGGACAGGTCAATCTGATTAGAAGTATTCAAAAACCTACTGCCGGCGAAACAATTACAATTGAATGCTGCGAGGGTTGGTCCTGGCTTTACGATAACGAAGGAGAAATCAACGGCATTACCGGGCAATGGTATAAGTACGGAAATGACGAATTTTCGATAAAATTCCTAAACGATACCATACAATACAAATATCCAGATACTTATACTCATGTAAAGGTTGTTACCCCTGAACCCGCAACTATCGTTCTGCTTACTCTGGGTGGTTTGCTTGCCAAAAGAAATAGACAGTCCTGATTACGTAATAATGACTTGCCTGCTATTGTTTGATGCAGATAAAAACAGGTAGGGATTTTTTGTGAAAAATTCAATATGCTCCATTTTTTGGCTATTTTACCGCCACATTTGACGCTTTTCCCAGTTTTTTCGCGCCTTTTGGACCTGTTTAGGGTATCATATGGGTTTCAATTTTATCGATTAGAATAAGTAGAAGTATATAAGGAGTATTATTTTGAAGACAGTAATAATGATTACAGGTGATGGTATCGGCCCGGAAATCGCCGAAGCTACCATGCGTTGTGTTGATGCTACCGGTGCTGATATTAAATGGGACATCCAGGAAGCTGGTATCGACGTTATGGAAAGAGTTGGCACTCCTCTGCCCGACGAAACTATCAAAAGCCTCGAAAGTAGCGATGCCGCTATTAAGGCGCCTATTACTACCCCTGTTGGTACTGGGTTTCGCAGTATAAACGTTCACCTTCGTCAGCATTTCGACCTTTATGCCTGCCTCAGACCTTGCAAATATTACAAAGGAATACGCAGCAAGTACGACAACCTTGACCTGGTGATTGTCCGCGAAAATACCGAAGATTGCTATGCCGGCATAGAGTTCGAAAAGGATACCGACGCCGCAGCAGAAATCATCGATTGGATCAACAAACGCAGCGAAAAGAAAATCAGGCCCGACAGTGGTATCACCATCAAACCGATCTCGGTTGAAGGTACCGAACGTATTGTGAAGTTTGCTTTCGATTATGCTGTGGCAAACGGACGCAAAAAAGTTACCAGTGTTCATAAAGCCAATATTATGAAGCATACCGACGGTCTTTGGCTGGAGATCAGCCGCGAAGTTGCTAAACAATATCCGAATATCGAATTTGAAGACCGTATCGTGGACAACATGTGCATGCAGCTGGTTCAGTATCCGGAAATGTACGATGTGCTGGTACTGCCAAATCTGTACGGTGATATACTTAGCGACCTGTGTGCCGGACTTATCGGAGGACTGGGCATGGCACCCGGCGGAAACTTCGGCAAGGATATGGCTATTTTCGAAGCTACCCACGGCAGTGCTCCTAAATATAAAGGACTCAACAAGGTCAACCCGACCGCTCTGCTGTTAAGTGCAATGCTTATGCTCAGACATATCGAATATCGCGAAGAAGCTGACAGGCTCGAAAATGCTATCGCGGAAGTTATTGCTGAAGGTAAAGATGTTACCTATGATATGAAGGAAGATCGTAAAGACCCTACCGCGGTTGGTACCCAGGAAATGGCTGATGCTATTATTGCAAAAATGAAATAAAGCTCTTTTCTTTGCTTTACTTTAAAATACTAAAGGGAACTGCATCTCGCAGCTCCCTTTTTTCGTATCTTGTTATAGGTTTCACCTAGCGAAGCTTTTAAAATAAGGTCGCGTTAGCGACACCTCAACTTCTTACTTTCTTATTCTATCTCTTCCGGCGTCGGAATCTTGATCTTCCAGCCGACTGTTAGAGAACTTTCGTTCTTGATAACATCTTTATTCTTATCAAAGATCGCCTTCCAGTACTTCCCGGTTCCAAAATATTCTGTTGAAATACTGTACAGGCTGTCACCTTTCTTGATTACATGATATTTGGTCTCTGTTATCTGTTCCGGGTAGCTCTCTGGCAGATTTGCCAGCGGGTCATTATCCTTTACTGCTTTCGTTACTATCGGCTCGGCCTTTACCGGCTCGGCGGTCTTGGTTGGCAATGATATCTTTACATCTGTCCTGTTATCTGAAGCAGCTGTCTTAGCCTCATCATTCTTAACAGGTGTCAAAGGTTCGGTTTTTGCCGGTTCAACCTTATTCTCTGTTCCTTCCGGCAGTTTAATCGTTGACTTGCTACTATTAGCTGTAGTTTTAGGCGGAAGGGTCGGTTTTGCCGGGCTTACTGGCTTTGCGGTGCTGGTTCCGCTTGCTGTTTTGTCAAGCTCATCCATGGAAAAGTTATCCGGGGTCCTTGCACGCTGGCCCTTGTCCTGGTTTACAAAATAAACAGCTACCCCGGCAACTATTATTATACCGATGATAATTCCTATTTTTGTCTCTTTACGCATTATTAAACCTCAACGATCCATCTAGATTTTATAAGCTTATATTTATCAGTAAATTACATCTGTCTCTTATCAGGCAGGATTCTGTCAGCCCCGGTATTAGAATATTTTAGCAATATTAATATCTTTGCCAACTATACTGTCATTATAGTCATAAATACTGAGATGGTAAAGAGCTAAAAAATGCTGTTCCACCTCGCTTTTAGATAAAAATCGCATTTTTGTTGTATGCTGCTGGTTATTGACATATCATGTGAAACTTACCGGCATAATATGGGGGCTCAGATCGCCGGAATGTATTTTTTTTGATGAAATGAGACTATAAATGACTGTTAACAATAAAAGTAGCAGGGTGATAGGGCTGCTCTGTATTTTGGGGGTTCTTATTTGTTGGACTTCTGCTCCGCTATTTATCAAAACCCTTACCGCATATACCGATGCATGGACCCAGAATTTTGTCCGGTATGCTACTGCCGCGGTTTTTTGGCTGCCGCTGCTGATTTATAATGCCGCCAGGAAAAAAATACCTCCTAAAATGTGGCTGATCGCTGCTATTCCCAGCTTCTTTAATGCTGCACTCCAGAGCTGCTGGGGCAACTCCATGTATTTCCTCGATCCGGGATTCGCCACCCTCATCCAGCGCAGCACGATTTTCTGGGTTATCATAATGACTGTTATAATGTTCCCCGACCAGCGTGGATTTATTCGCAGGCCCGGCCTCTGGGTAGGCATATTTATGGTAATAATCGGAGTCTTCGGCATTCTCTACTATCAGGAAGGATTCGGTGACAAGGTCAAACCAGAAGGCGTCATCATCGTCATGGGCAACGCTGTTTTCTGGTCGGCCTACACCGTTACTATCAAAAAGTATATGCAGAACATAAATCCAGTTGTTGGTTTTGCTATTATCAGCTTATATACCTCGTTTCTGCTCGGCATACTAGCTTTTACTGTCGGCGATCCCTCACAATACGCTCACTTTACCTCAAAGGTATGGTTCCTTTTGATCATCTCTGGGTTTATCTGCATGGCAATAGCTCATGTTTTATATGTCGCCGCTGTACAGCTTATCGGTACTACTCTGCCGGTTATCATTCTCAGCCTTGTTCCGGTTTGCGTTCTGTTTGCTTCGTGGGTCATTCATCACGAAGTACTTAATTTCTGGCAGTATATCTCAGGTGCTGTTGTTATCGCCGGTTCTGTTACCGCTGTTATCGTACAGGGCCGATATACTGAAAGCCAAAAACAAATTGAACAAGAATAAATGGTGTTGTTTTTGTATTAGTGACAACTTCACCGCTAACTTGTAACTATCATTTCTTTGATTTCCAACGTATATTTTTTTAAGAGTCTGATAAATATCAGGTAATTACCAAATTTATATTCGACAGCTCGTAAAAATAATTGTAACATTTCTGGTGATATTGCGTCTCTTATCTTATATGATAACTGCTTTGAAAAATATTTTACTGTAGAATGTTGTGAAGTTACTATTGTCGTCTAAATTTTAAAAAATGTGTGGCGTTAGCCAAACACCGCAACTCTTTAGATGACCTCTGGAAATTGCCTTTATTCTTAGTTCTTTACTCTTAACTTATTTATGGTTTTCTTATGGCTTACAAAGTTGAATTAAAAACACCGCGTTTATCTTATGCCAAAAGGTATCTGGAAATATTGAGTAATCCCAACTTCATATATTTTATGGACCCGCCGCCTACTGTGGAGCAGGAAAAAGACTTCCTCCGAAAGATGGCCGCCGAACGCAAAGATGGAATCTCATACGTATATTCAATATTCTACGGCGATAAGCTTGTCGGCGGATGTGGGCTGCATATCAATCAGCGGCGAAGATATATCGGAGAGATCGGATATTTCATCGACGAACAATACTGGGGCAAAGGTATCGCTCCCAAGGCCGTTCGTAAACTCGAACGATTCGCCTTCAACGAGCTCGGACTCAAACGCATCGAAATCCTGATGGATCTCGGCAACACCGCCAGTGAACGTGTCGCCGTCAAATGCGGATACCGGAAAGAAGGAATTATGCAAAAGGCCGTCCTTACCAACGGCAAACTCTCTGATGTTTATCTTTATGCGAAAGTTAAATAATTATGGAATCTGAAGTTGAACTTAAATTGGCAAAGTTAAGCCACGCTAAGCGGCATGTCGAAATACTTGATGATCCCAATTTCCTGTATTTCTGGGATCCGCCTTCCTTGAGGCAGCAGGGACTGTCCTATTTCTTTTCAATCTTTTTCGGTAAAACAATTGTCGGCGGCTGCGGACTGCATGTCAATTATCGCAGAAAGTATATCGCTGAAATTGGCTTTTTTGTTGACCATGATTATTGGGGCAGGGGTATCGCTACCAATGCGGTTCGTCAGCTCGAATGGCTCGGCTTCAATGAGCTTGAGCTCGAACGAATTGAAATGCTGATGGACCCGCGCAATTCTGCCAGTGAGCGTGTCGCTGTTAAATGCGGTTTCCAAAAAGAAGGACTCATCCGTAATGTGGTTAAAATTGATGGAAATTTTTACGATGCTTTATTATACGCAAAGGTGAAATGACTATGGCAAATAAAGTCGAGCTTAGATACACCCGCGTTTCTGACGCAAAACGAATCCTGGAGATTATGTCTAACCCGAATTTTATCTACACCAACAGGAAAACATGTACTCTTGATGACGAAAAAGAAAAGATTCGTACCTTTTCTGCCAAACGTAAATCCGGCGAAGCTTTTATCTATGTTATATTATTCAATGGCAAAGTTGTCGGCGGCTGCGACCTGAACGTAAACCAGAGGACCAGGCACATCGCAGCTATCGGGTATTTTATCGATGAAGCTTACTGGGGCAAAAACATTGCCGCCAGGGCAGTACGAAAGATCACCAGGATCGGCTTCAATGAGCTCGGCCTCAAGAGACTTGAAATTCTTATGGTCCCGGAAAATGCCGCCAGCGAACGTGTCGCCGTCAAATGCGGTTTCCAAAAAGAAGGTACCCTGCGCAAAAGGGTATATATAAATGGTAAACTCTGCGATGCCCACTTATACGCCAGGGTTAAATGAAAGGATGTCTGATATGAAAAAAATAATTCTTGCTATTCTGTTTCTCGCTGCTGTTATAAATGCAGGTAATAATTTTACTACCAGCCGTGATAAATTCAAATCGCTGCCTGTTGCCGATCAGTCTCCGTCATTTACCTTTGCCATTCTCGGAGACCGCACCGGCGGAACCGAAGATGGGCTCCTGGTACTCGAACAGGCCGTTACCGATATAAATGTCTTCAAGCCGGATATGTTAATGACCGTCGGTGACCTTGTCCAGGGCTATTGTCTGCAAGATCGCTGGGAGTTTGAAGCTCGGCGTTTCAACAAAATTATGGGCAGACTCGATGTCCCTTGGTATCCAGCCGCCGGCAACCATGATGTCTATTGGCGCGGCGAAGGGCGGCCGATTAACGAACATGACGACGATTTCGAAAAATATTTCGGACCGCTCTGGTATGCCTTCGAACATAAAAACTGCTGGTTCATCGTCCTCTATACCGACGAAGGTGATCCCAATACCGGCGAAAAAACCTACGCCAAAACCGAATGCCGACAGTTCAGTAACGATCAGCTCAGCTGGCTCAAAAACACGCTCGAACAGGCGGCTGCCGCCAAACACATTTTCCTGTTCATGCACCATCCACGCTGGCTTACCGAAAGCTACGATGACAGCTGGAAACCTGTCCACAATATGCTCGTCAATGCCGGTAATGTATCAGCAGTCTTTGCCGGACATTTTCATCAGATGAAATTCGATGGCAATTTCGACGGCATTGATTTCTATCGGATGGGCGTAACCGGTGCAGGTATTACTGAAGTATATCCTGAGAAGGGGTACCTGGATCACTTCAACCTGGTTACTGTCAGAGATGATGATTTTTCCGTTGCCGTTCTCCCTGTCGGTTCTGTTATTGACCCTAAAGTCAAAATGATCGATACTGTTTTCCTCAAACCGCAGGAAAACTGGCGACAGGATTATACCGCATCTGCTTCATTGGAATATGATATCACCATCCCCGAATTTGATGGCCAAAAAGGTTCCCTCAAAGTTTCGGCTGCCCATACTGCCGGGCCTGCCGACAAAATAATAAATGTTAAACTGATCGATCAGCATGGATCTGTTATCGGCAACGACAACCTCGCCCATAACTATATGACCTCGTTCAGATATCCGGTCTTATCCGGCCAGAAATATAAATTCATTATCAGCGACAAAGAGCCTGCCGAGCCCAAAAATGAAAATATCAGTAGCGGCTGGCTTAGATTCGAACTCGATGTTATTATTACACCGGCATACAATAATCCCAGACCCCAATAGCTATCAATGAACGACAACGACATAAAAAATAGCTGGAACCGCAACGCGCCCGGATGGATCGCCGGCGTGCAGGGCGGGTTCGATACCTATCGCAGCCACATCAACAATCCGGCATTCTTCAATGAGCTCGGCGATATCGCAAACATGCAAATTCTTGATGTCGGCTGTGGCGAAGGATTCAATACCAGGCTATGTGCCCGGCTTGGCGCTCAAATGACCGGCATTGATATCAGCGACATACTTATCGAATCGGCAATACAAATCGAACTCGAAGCGCCGCTTGGCATCAGCTACCATGTCTGCTCTGCTTCTGAAATGTCAAAACACATCGCCGGTCCGTTTGACGCCGCTGTCAGCTTTATGGCAATGATGGACCTGCCCGATTACAATGCTGCCGTCCGAGAGGTTGCTTTGCTTATCAAACCCGGAGGCTTGTTCACCTTCTCAATCCTTCACCCCAATATGACCTCGTCGCTTGGATTCGTTCTTAATGACAGCGGCAGCCGCACCGGTTATAAAATCGGCGACTATTTCGGACTCGAAAACAAACTCGATTTCGACCGGTGGTATTTCAGCCATGCCCCCGATTCAATGAAAGACCGGCACGGTCAGTTCGATGTCTGCTATTTCAAACGAACCATAAGTGAATATCTCAATACCCTCATCGCTCACGGCTTCAACATCGAAAAGGTCTGGGAACCACTTGCCGATGATGACGCCATCGAAAAATATCCCGATATGGCCGTCACAAAATCTGTCCCTTTCTTCCTTGGTATCAAATCCAGAAAAGCGAATATCTAATATTTCATGCCTGCGTTAACAAGCTTTCTTATTATTAGCTAAATGGGCCAACCAGGCTTGTGTTGCTACTGTAAGTCTCTTAAAGACAACTTGTTATGTAATGGAATTAGTCAGCTTCCCGCCGTAAGTCCCTATCCAGTATTCTTCCTTCCCTAATACCCTGTACCAAACTGCCTTTCTTAATAGCCTCACCGAAGCTTTCCTTAACTTGTTTATTACTAATCACTTAGGCTAATTGCTTGTCCGCTCAGGTTAATTAATTGTGTTTCCCAGGCTATTTCGATTATAATAATATCATAAGCTTATTGATTCTATTCAAACTGTCTTTTGTTGTTTTTTTATTTTTTTTGAAAAATTATTGTCCAGATTTCGGTTTGAGTGGAACTCCTGTAATATAAGAGAACTGTCTATATTATCTTTTGCACTTTTCATGGTGTAGATAATTAAAGATCATTGGTATTCACCAAAAGGGTATACAGTAAGTATATTGAAAAGAAATATGTCAAGGTATTAGCTTTGCCCATTCTTAATTGTGTTTAAGTCTTGGTATTAGCCGTATTTGCAGCTTTTCACTGTTCTTCCTGTTATGCCCGCAATTGTTTGATTTTGCCCGTTCGAGCCGGGAATAAATGATTATAATTAATAGTTACTTGCTTAGCGACCAGGAAAAATCAGGTTATGCCTGTTTTTCATTGTCGTTAATATAGTCAATATATTAAAGGCGACCTCTCGCTCAAAATAAATTTTCAGAGGGTGCCTGAATTTTTTTTATCGTATTTTAATGAATGAAAATCTGACAAGCGAATTTTTGAACTTAATTCTTAAGAATCAGTCCAGGTTATATAGTTATATTCTTGGCCAGCTCTGCAATTATCATGATGCTGACGATGTTCTCCAGGAGACCACCAGGGTATTGTGGCAAAAGTTTGATGAATTTGAGTCTGGTACAGACTTTTTAGCCTGGGGGATAGCCGTTGCACGTAATCAGGTTCTGAATCATATCAAAATGAAACGCCGGTTGAATGAGCGGGTTGTTTTTGATGATGATATTATTGAGCTGATAACGCCTAATGCTGAAAAATTCAATGATAATTATAAGCAAAAAATCGATGCCGTTAGAAATTGTATAAGTAAATTAAGTGATCGCGATGTTCAGTTTATTAAGCTTAGGTACTATGAAAAAGTTAAACCAAAAGATTTGTCTAACAGGTTCGGGCTTTCAATACAAAATACTTATAAAAGAATGTCACGTATTCATGCCAGGCTGTTAAAGTGTGTTAAATTCAGTATCCAAAATATCTAAGGTGAACGCTGTACGAAGTATACATGGATGATAAATTAAAACAATTAATTGACGAACTTCTTGTTCTCGCTTTAGAAGGCAACGCTGCCGATGACCAGCTGGAACAGTTGAATAGTCTGATCCGGTCTGATCGTGAAGTCTTGGATTACTGTTCTTCTTTTATTGAGCTGGCTTCCAGGTTATATGTGCCTGACCAGATATCAATGCAGTTTGTCAAGCAGGATATCGATGATGCCAGGGTTTACGCCAATACTTTACAGGAATTGAAGCATTTCGAAGAAACGGCTTCTGTTGTAACCTTAAATGAGGATTCTATTGGATGTGAGATATGTAGTGATGACCGTAATAATGTAAAGCCAAATAGATTCTTCAGTATTTATAATAAACTTATTTCTGTCGCTGCGGTGTTCATGCTTATGTTTATTATTTATGCCAATGTCTTCCCTCCCGAACTTTCTGTTTTCGTCGCAACTGTTCAGGATCAAGTTGATGTAGTCTGGAATAATGATTCGGAAAAGTTGAAAAATAACGATAGGGTTTTTAATAACCAGCTGCCATACCAGATTGAAAATGGAATTCTGGAAATTCAATATGATACGGGTGTCGATATTGTGATTGAGGCTCCCGCAAAATTCCAGTTTGAACGTGCCGGAATCTTTCTTGAGTACGGACGGCTATACAGCAGGGTTCCGGTTTCAGGTATAGGCTTTCGGGTAGATACGCCGGGATGCCGGTTCATTGACCTTGGAACCGAGTTTGGAATTCAAGCCGATACCGATGGCTCGTCTGAAATGCATGTGGTCAAAGGAAAAGTCCATATGGATGCCGGCGAGAGTAAGTATTCTAAAACTATTTATGAATTTAGTGCCAGCCGGTACAATGCTGAAACCGGCCAGGTCAGCGATGTTTGCTATAATTCCGGGTTGTTCGCACGCAATATAGAATCTAAAAATAATAGGATTTGGCGAGGTGAGAAAGCGGTTAATCTTGCTGATATTGTTGGAGGAGGCAACGGGTTCGGCACCGGTCAGTTTGAACATGGTGTCGATCCCGGAACCGGCCGTGCCTTCATCTTGCTGCCAGAACATGCCGATGATATTGCTAATGCTTCAAACGGCTATCATTTATGCCCGGACTTCCCGCTTATCGATGGTGTCTTTGTTCCCAATGCCGCTGATGGCAAACAGGTCATCACCAGTCTCGGACATATTTATGCTGACTGCCCGATTACGAACAGTAATTATTTCGGGAGAATCGTTAACGGCACCGCCGTAACCATCAGTAGAGGCGGGCCCGGATTGTTCTTGAATAATACATATTTTGGTGACTCGCAAAATCCGGCAATCTTTATGCATACCAATCAGGGTATTACTTTTGATTTGAAACTTATTCGCAAAGTTGCTGACAGTACCGATTTTCTTTGCTTCAAGTCTATCTGCGGTATTTCGGAAACCGGACCCGATTACGGCCTGGCTGATATCACTGTCCTGGTGGATGGCCGGGTACGGTATAACCAGAAAAACATTGCTAAGGCGCAGTTCTTCCAGGTCAATGTTCCGTTGTATCCCAATGATCGATTCCTGACCTTGATGTCAACTGTTAGTACCGAAAAGAAAGCACCTGAAGATGGTAAACTAAACCTCGAACACGGTGACTGGTGTTTGTTTGGTAATCCGATATTGAAATTGAAATAAAAATTGGAATATTGTTAAATTAAGAGGATCTGGTGTTAATTGAGTTTTATTGTATTTCTTACTTATAAGGAGGATTTATATGAAAATATAGAATGTGTTGTTTGTTGATTTGAGAACTGAAATGATTTGGAAAATGTATATTTATTTTGGAGGTACGAACTAAATGTTAAAAGAATTTAAACAGTTATTTGTTGGAATGATAGTATTATCTCTTGCCTGTTTGGCATCTGCTCAGACTGAAGTTATTGATTCGTTTGTGAACTTGGATTTTGATAGTGGTGCCGTTACTACCGGCGGACCTGGGTTCAAAGGCTTTGATGCTCCTGATGCCACAGAAATCGAAGGATGGTCAAACTATCCTGCCGGTGCTTTGAACGACTCTGGAGTTGAGGCAGAAGGTGCCTGGTGGAGTCCACACGAAACCAATTCTGCCTTTATGAGCTCTGGCGATGCCGCTTACAATATTAGCTCTTATGTTATACAGGCCGGCGATGCATTTGCCATTAGTTTTATGGCTCAGAGATGGTGGGATGACTCTAGTGGTGAATGGACAGCCACCTTGTTTTACGACGATCCTGAAAATGTAATCGGTACATACGTGGCAACTGCTCTTCCATTCGGTTGGACCGCATATTCAATGGATGGAGTGATTGAAGCAACTCCGGAATCAGTTGGTGGTACACTTGGTATCCTCTTCGAAAGCACAGGTTCAAGCTTTGCGAATCTGGACGAAGTGGTTGTTGAAAGGGTGCTCTTGCACGCTGCTTCTCCAGCGAATGAAGATACGCTGATTCCGACCAGCAGGGCAGATGATAAGAATGATTTGATTTTCTCTGTTTATGATCCAGCTATCGGTGCTAATGATATCGAGATTTACTTTGATGCCGGCGACCCAAATGCGGACGACCTGCTTACAACGATCACTGCGCCGGGAATGGGTGCACAAACTATAACACTTGAGACTGAACTTGCTGCTGACCTTGAGTTTGAAACAACTTACTATTGGAGAGTTGTTGGCTATGAAACTGAGGGTGGAACTCCTGTTTCGACTTCTGTTATGAGCTTTACTACAGTTCCGGAGGTGCCAAATCTTGGTGCTGCTACTAATGAACTTATCGTTGTTGCCGAGGGTGCCGATGCTGAAATTACTCTACAGCATTACGTTAATGTAGAAGAATTCTTCTGGTACAAGGTTGGCAACGCCACGGCTCTTTCTGATGGTGATGATTATGCTGGCACAAAAACTGACACTCTGATAGTTAAAAGTGTTACAGCTGCAGATGAAGGTACTTACTATTGCAAAGGTATTAATTCAGTTGGCGAAGATGACAACATGGATGAAGCTTGCCGTGTTATGTACAAAAGACTTGTAAATCATTATCCTATGGAATCTATTTCTGAGACCACTACCCCGGATATCGTTGACGGTGTTGATATGGATTTAGTGAGTATTGGCGATGCTGTTGCTGTATTATCTACTGATGTAGCTGACCCTGCTCTGGGTACTAGCTTAAGCCTGGCTAATCCTGCTGCAAACGATCCGAACGGTGTTTATGGTCAGGTCCCTGCAGGAATTCTTGATTATAATGATATGACCATATCTTCCTGGGTCAAGTGGGACGGCTCTGCTGACTGGCACCGTGTCTGGGATTTTGGTAATGATGATACTCAATATCTCTTCCTGACTCCTCACAATGGTTCTGTTATTCGTTTTGCTATAAAAGACGGTGGTGATGAGCAGATCGTAAACTCTGAAGATGCTATCGTAGTTGGCGAATGGACTTATATTGCTGTTACCCTTTCTGGTGACACTGCTAAGCTGTATGTCAATGGCGAACTACAGGGTACAAATGATGCTGTTACAATCGACCCTATCGATATCAAACCTGCGCTTAACTATATTGGTGAAAGCCAGTTTGCTGCAGATAAGTTATTTAATGGTAGTATTGACGATCTGAAAATTTATAACTATGCGTTAACTACCGTAGAGATTGCTCATGAATATATGGATACGATGGGTGGCTGGGTATGTAATAATGAAATCGAAGCTATACCTTTCGACTTCAATGATGACTGCCTGGTTGACATTCTTGATTTTGCTGCTTTTGCTGGCGGATGGCTCGACAGCAATCGTATCTATGATGTCGAATAAATAGTTTGTATCTTGCAAACATGAATAGGTGTGGGCCCGGAGATATTTCTCTCCGGGCCTATTTTCTTGCGCCGGGCATAAAATGTCAGGCAATTATCCACTCTAGCGGAGACTCGGTATAAAGTGTACTCACAAGTATGACAATTATCAAATGTGCATAAATTATCATTTCTACTTCAATAAGCGCACATGTAGCAGCCTGATACCTTTCAGGCTGATTATCGGCCTGAGTAAATCAATCATTAGCCGGGAATTACTCTTGACTGCCTGCCCCTGTATCTTGTATCATTAATACAGTAGTCTGAAATTCATTTGGATCACAATAAATCTCATAATTAGATCCACCCTTTTGTGGTGTCTGTATAAAAATGGTATATTTTCTTAAGTTGATTTTATAGCCATATTTGTATTTGTTAATTTTTGCCGGTAGTTATTACTTGGATATTGTATTGCTAAGTAATATATAGGTTGTTGGAACATTCTTTTGGAGGTAACACGCAATGAAGAGATTATTAATTGTTTTATTAATGACGGTATTCACCGCCGCAGTCCAGGCTGATATTCTGGTCTATGAAAGTTTCGGTGACGCCACTGAAGGGCAGGATCTTACCGGCTATTCGGGAACCAATGGTACAACCGAAATTGGCCTGACCGGCACCTGGACATCGAACCAGGATACTTCTATTTCAAAGCTTTTGGCTCGAGGTGCTTCCGGTAATTTTGAAGCCGGTATTACTGATGGCTATTCGCCGGATACATTTAATGATATTCAGCATTGGCTCGAACAGCAGAACTCATGGACTGTTACTAACGCCACTCGACCGCTTAGCTCAAACGTCGATCTTACCGCTGACGGTACCTGGTATCTCAGCTTTTTCACTCGTACTGGCGGCGATGATGTGGCTACCCAGATCGGTTTTCAAAACAGTACGAAGGAACTGTTGATTGGTAACGGGTACAACCGCGGTCTTACCTCATACTTCGGAAATATAGATGCCAATGCATCAGATGCTAATAATGATGGCACCAGGTATACCGTTGCTAACTGGTGGAACTCCGTTTTCTGGGTTGTTAAAATTGTTAAATCAGATTCCGGTGTCAGCGATACCCTGGATGTGAATATTATCTACTACGATCTCGGCTCTAGCTCGGTAATCGATGATATTGATCCTGCGGTATGGACTCGCTCTATGACCTTAACCGGTGTTAGTGCTGACTTTGATAATTTACGTCTAAAGCTTGCCGGTGGCAACGGCCTTTGGCCCGGCATCGACGAACTACGCGTCGGTCAGACTTGGGAAGATGTTACTGGCGTTGTCCCTCCTAAATTCTTACCGGTTGAACCTGCCGACGGTAAAGTTAATGCGCCGCTTGGCCAGGATCTAAGCTGGTCTATCGAAGATGCTAATGTTGAATATGTTGATCTGTATTTTGGTGTCGAAGATGAACCTAATCTGTTCCTCTCTAATTATCAGAAATTATCTCATGTTGCTGCAACTGAGTTAATGGAATATGATTTGGAGACGCTTGATTACTCAACTACCTATTATTGGACCGTTGATGCTTACGAACCGGATGGCTCTGGTGGTGAAATTCTTACCTCTGGAAAAGTATATTCTTTCACTACTATCGCTCAGCAGGCGTCTGCTTCTCCGGTTAGCCCGGCTAAATCTGCCGTCGATGCCGGCACTGATGCCGTACTTTCGGTGGTTGGCGTTAATGCCGAAACTTACCAGTGGTTCAAAGTTGGTTCACCGGATGTCGCTCTTTCTGATGGTGATGATTATTCTGGCACTACTACAGATACGCTAACTGTAATTGGTGTTCAACTTGAAGATGAAGGTAATTACTATTGTCAGGTTGACAATGCTTCAACTGATCCTGCCAATAGCGAACCGGGGCTTCTTATGACTAAACGCATGGTGGTTTACTATCCTCTGGATGTTGTTGTTGATAATGTCACTCCGGATGTTGTCAGCGGCTACGATATGGTATTGTACAGTGCCCCTGCTGATAATGACAACTCGCTCGATTTCCCAACTCTTGTCAGCGGCAAGATCGGCGATGGTGCTCTTTGGTTTAATAATAGCGATTCAACCGATCCGAACAGTGCCTGGGGGCAATACGCCTCTGCCGGTGATGTCGATGTCGAAGATATGGGTACCGGACTGACCATTGAATTCTGGATTAACTATGCCGGCACTAACGGTGACTGGCAGGGCGTTATCGACAGACGATTCGCATGGACTGCCGAAGAGATGATGTGGCAGATTGGCCAGGATATTGACGGTGGCGGACTCGCATTTGCCAGGAATGGTGTAACCGGCGCTGGCATGGCAGTCCTTGCCGAAGGGCAGTGGCATCATGTTACCGCTACTTTCGATGAAGCTTCTGGCAACGCCAGAATCTATCTCGACGGTGAACTCCAGTCGTCTGTTACCGGGTTCTCTTATGGTACCGGCGTCGATGCACCGTTAAAACTCGCTTGCAGTAATTTATCTGTAGAAACAGGTGAAGCCGCTCAGTTCCTGAACGGCACACTAGATGATGTCAGGATCTATAATTATGCCAGGACTACCGACCAGATTGCTCAGGATTATCTCGCCGTTAATGGCGGATGGGTATGCGATAACGAAGGTACCCAGGACCTGACTCTTGACCTTGACAATAACTGCCAGGTTGATATTGGTGACTTTGCCATTTTAGCCGCTAGCTGGTTAAATAGTAACCGTATTTATCCCGTACTGGAATAAGATTGTTATTACCATAATTTAATTTTTTATAAGCTTACATTCCGGCGAGATGCATTTAATCTTGCCGGAATGTTTCTTTTTTAAAATAGGATTGCTCTAAATATTAACGACTCGTAAGTGGTGCTACCAGGCCCGATTTTACCCTTTTTGGGCAAAATTCGTTGCCCGCCGCGCCCTCTCCGTTTGCTTCCGTAATCGTTTACGCTTCGCCGTACACCGCCGCGCTCACGCCGTTAAACGTTTCGAGACGCCGCTGAACACCCATTTTTTGCCATTTTGGTATGACCATGCTGAAATGGAGATTAAATATTATCTGAGATATTATCGTGGTTTTTATTACGATTATGCAGAATGGATTAAAACAATTCAATTTTGAAATGGCCCGCCATAAAGCATAAACCAATCATGGGCCAACCAAATATATTTTCTTTAACAATCACGCGGCAAGCCCTGAACCCTTACCACTCTCAAATTCTTGTCCCTGACCCCTGGCATCTGGCACATGACCCCTTATTATTTTCACCCGTAGTTCAATCTTTACTCCCGCACCAGCTTTAAAACAAGTCGTGAGCCGCCAGGCAAACACCTTGTTTTTTCATTTTTCATTTCCCCTAACCTCTTACTTCTCGCTTCTCGCTATTTTCTATTTGCCCAGTTATCTGTCTGACAGTCTAATATAACTTCTTTGGTTTCGCTTCCTTTATCATCTGGAAATAAAGTAGTTACCGACATCTTATCTCCTGGTTTCTTTGCTCTCACCAGGCTCATGATCTCGCTTATGTATCTTACCTTTGTTCCGTCAATGGCTGTTATTATGGTATCCTTTACAAACTCTGCCTTTGCCATTGGCCCGTCCTCACGAATTGCACAGATCGCAACTCCCTCTGTTCCGCTCGGAAATCTTTCCTGGAATCCGGGGTTTTGAGTCCATAGCTCTTCCAGCTGACAGCCCAGGGATGTGGCCGGAACGTGTTTTTTGGTCTCGAATAGCGTTCTCACTTCGTCTAATCCGGCAATAAACGCTATCCCGGAATTTGCATGACCGTCAGTACCGGATACTTGGTCGTTCAAAAAGCCCGATTGTACTCCTATTACCTCACCTTTGCTGTTGGTCCAGCATCCACCGGAAAGACCTCTGGATGCCATGGTTTGTATGTAGTTGATATGCAGGTAAGATTTTTGGTCATCGAGATAGATATAGCTTGGTTGGATCGAAGAGATCATGCCTTCTAATAACAGCCTGTGCTTAAATAACGGTGAGCCAACTATATACGTCTTGTCACCGGCATGTAATTCTTCTGAAGATATTTCCAGGTATGGTAGAGCTTTTGCTGATTCTATCTTTAGCAGGGCGATATCATCTCCCTTATCGATCGCCACAAGCTTGGCTTCGGCGCGGAGTTGACCGGCTGTTAACACTTCTAGTTTTATGGATGAGCTGGAAATATAATGAGCCGCTGTCAGAACATAGCCATCAGCAGATACCAATGCTCCCGAACCTTGCATCTTGCCATTGGCCAGTACTTCGACTGAGGCGCCTAACAACTTTTGGGTTAATGCTTTATCTACAGATAATTCGCCGGTACTCTGACATCCTGACATTACGATAATAGCTGATAGTACGAATAGTGAAATACTGATTTTTTTTAACATGGCATTAATGTTTCTGGGAGGGAGTTATTGTGGTTTTGTTAAGCAGCCGGAGTTTTAGGTTCCGGCTGAAACGTATTATTTTGTATTGTTTATCTTCTGGTTGCAAATCCTGTGCGGAAATCGGCCATCTGTCTGTTTGAGTATTTTACTACTGCAACGACAATAGCTTATACCAAGTATGTGATACAGATATTAGGGTATCATATACGGTAAATTCCTTAAATAGACAGTTGTAATGCTATAATGGATATTTGTAACCGGTTCTAAAAAATATTATATTTTAGATAATTATAACTATTTCAATACTATCCGACTTTTGCGTCAGCTTTTAAAATAAGGTCATGTACCGTACGGTGCAGGACACCTTCTTTACATTTTTTATTTTACACTTTACTCTTTCTTAGGGCTTACTTGTCCGCCCTAAGCAGAAATACCCTAAAAAACCATATTATATGGGTGTCGGTTGGGGGGTGGGAATTAAGCTACCGCGTTATTTTCGTCCAGGTCATCACTAAAGTTGTCAAACTTGACTGCTACTTTCTTACTGACTCCTTGTTCCTGCATGGTAACACCATAGATCACATCTGCTATGCTCATGGTTCTGCGGCAGTGGGTAATCACTACAAACTGTGATTGGGTCAGGAATTCCTGGATTACGGTATTGAATCGCTCCACATTCGCCTCGTCCAGCGCCGCATCTACCTCGTCCAGCAGGCAGAACGGACTTGGCTTGCTCTTAAAGATAGCCATGATTAACGCTACCGCTGCCATGGTCTTTTCGCCACCGCTAAGCTGCGAGATACTGCGAGGCTGTTTCCCCGGAGGGCGGGCGATTATCTCGATCGGTGACTCCAGCAGATTCTCTGGGTCTTCCAGGATCACCTCGGCTCGTCCGCCGCCGAACAGCTTGCGGAACAGGTCGGAGAAGTTGCCCTTGATCGTATCGAAGCTCTTGCGGAACAGCTCGGTACTTTCGATATTGATCTTCTCGATCAGCTCTTCCATCTGTTTGCGGGCGTCATTCAGGTCCTTATACTGCTGGTTGAGGGTTTCGGCACGCTGTTCCAGCTCTTCCTGCTCTTCGATCGCGCCCAGGTTGATATTACCCAGGCGGTTGATCTTCTGTTTCAGGTCTTTTATCTCTGCTGTTACTGCGTTCCAGTCCATTTCCTGAACTTCGGTTGTCTTCAACTGCTCTTCCAGGTTCAGGCTCATCTCTTCCATTGCTCGTTGGGTAAGATTTTCACATCTCAGCCTGTTCTCATTATACGCCATCTGCAGGTTATGCAGCTGCTGCTGACATTCCTGGTGCTTGTGCTCCAGTTCTTTACTTTCAATTGTCAGCTGCTTTCGCTCTTCGGTTAGTGCAGCGAATTTCTCACGCATATCTTTTACCTGTTCCTGCAGTTGCTGACGCATCAGGAACAGTTCGCTTAACTGGTTTTCAGCTGACAGTATCGAACGCTGCGTTTCCTGGTAGTTGTGGTCTGCGTTGTCCAGGTCATTCTGCAGCAGTTGGATATTGTGGTCTGCCTGCTGGGCCTGGGTCTTCAAAGATGTAATCTTATCGTGCAGTGCCATATTTCGCTGACGCGACTGGCCCAGCTCTACTTTGATGTTTGTTATCTGTTCGACTATCTCGTTATCCTGTGCTTCCAGGACATCGATTTGTTCTTCCAGGAATTCTACCCTGGATTGTCGTTCGGTATTCAGATCCTGAAGATCTTTCAGCTGCTGGCGGCCGTGTTCCTGGGAATGCATCGCCTGGCCGATCTGGGTTTCGATACTGCTGATTTCATTGGCGATCAGAGGTTCTTCCTGCTGCAGTCTGTTTACGTTCTGCTCGATTCGTTCCAGGTTGCCACGGGTTTCTACTTCTTCGGTTCCTGCTTCATAAACCGCGGTACGCAGTTCCTGCAGGTTCTTTTCCAGGTGTTCTGTTTGGCTGTCCAGCTGGGTGTTTCTTTGTTCCAGTGTCTCTATCCGCTCTTGAGCTTCCCGGATCGAGTTGTCCAGTTCACGCAGTTCACTCTTACGAGAGATCAGGCCGCCGCCTATTATCTGTGAGCCGATCGCTACTGTACCGTCTGGTTCCAGTACCTCACCGGATAGTGTTACCCACCTGTAGTCAGCGGGTGCGATAGGTGCCATAGCAAACGCATCTTCCAGCGATTCTACCATCATTGTCTTGCCCAGCAGGTTCCATACCAGCGGCTTGCAGTCTTCCGGAGATGTTACAAGGTCTGCCAGTCTGGCTTTTATCTGGGGATGCTGCGAAATGTCAAAACTGTCATTGTACGCCGGCTGTTTGTCCAGGCAGGTCATAAATACTCTGCCGGCCAGTTCGTTTAACCTGTCCTGATCTTTCAATAGTTCTTCTGAGCTCGTGACAACGATATTCTGGGACTGGCTGCCCAGGGCCGCTTCGATAACCGAGGCATATTTCACTTCAGAACGGATCAGCTCGGCGATCAGGCCGCGGACATAATAAAAGTTGTCCGGGTTCTGGCGGTGGTCCTCTAAAATGGTTTTTACACCTTTGTCCAGACCCTCAAACTTGGCTTCCATATCTTCCAGCAGCTGTTTCCGGCTCAAGAGCCCGCTGCGATATTCTCTCGCCGATGAAAGGTCTTCACTGCATTCCAGCCGTTCCTGGCTTACCGAGGCCAGCTGCTCGCGTTTTTCTTCCAACTGTATCCGGCAGTTTTCCTGCAGGGTATGTATTCTTTCCAGTTGTTCGGTATGGGCCGCCCGCCGGGTTAGCAGATCCTGCATTTCACTGCGGATCACATCTACCCTGTCTGATAGCTTCTCTTTCTGGCCGCTCAGATTCTCGCATTTTATATCGATTGCATTAATCTCGTTGTGCAGCTGGGCCGTCTGACGGACTATGTCCATCAGGCCGCTTTTTTCATCGTCCAGCTGACTGCGATATTCGTTTAGCTCCAATACCTGCTGGTTGCGGTATTCCTGTTTTTCGTTCAGCTCATGCTGTTTCTTATCCAGCTCGCCCTGGGAGTTTTCTATCTCTTCCTGGGCCATTTTTATGTTCTCACTCAAGATGTGAGACTGTTTCCTCAGCTCGTCGATGCGGCTGTTGTTCTGTTTTAGCATCTCCTGCAGTTCTTCGCAGCGGCGGTGGCCCATTTCGATGCGGTCCTGCTGCTGGCTGATCTGGCTGGTATATTGCATGACCTGGTTTTCGCTTTGGCGAATCTCGGTATCTGACTGCTGGGCTTCATGCTCCAGGATACTAAGTCTGGCACTGCGTTTTTCGATTTCGGCGGTATGTGCGATTAGTTCGTCCTGAATTACGGTTACCTTTTCTCGGGATTTCTCAGCCGACATCTGCAGCTTGCGGTATTCGCTCAAATACTGATTCAGTCTGAGCTCGTTTAACCTTGAAGTGTATGTCTGGTAGTTGCGGGCTTTACCGGCCTGGATCTTGATCGAACGGAGCTGCTTTTCCAGCTCGGCTATGATATCATGCAGTCTGAGCATGTTCTGCTCGGTACGTTCCAGCTTGCGTAACGTCTCTTTTTTACGGGCTTTGTAACGACTGATACCGGCAGCTTCTTCGAAAATAGCGCGACGCTCTTCCTTGGGGGCCTGCAAAAGCTGGGTTACTCGACCCTGTTCGATGATCGAATAGGCGTTTGAGCCCAGGCCGGTACCCATAAACATTTCTTTGATATCTTTTAGACGGGTGTTTTTACCATTTAATTTATATTGACTTTCACCGCTTCTGAATAGTTTGCGGGTGATTGCAATTTCATCGTAATCTGCAGATAGCTGTTTATCGACATTGTCAAAAATCAGGGTTACTTCGGCAAATCCCATTGCCTTGCGAGTACCGGAGCCATTGAAGATTACATCCAGCATTTGGGTACCGCGCAGACTCTTGGCAGACTGCTCGCCTAGCACCCACTTTACGGCATCAACTACATTGCTCTTGCCGCAGCCGTTAGGGCCTACTACAACGGTAATACCATCACCGAATTCAAATTCTGTTTTGTCTGCAAAGCTTTTAAAACCGCAGACAATTATCTTTTTCAACTTCATAATTAATTCACGTCCTCCGTGACTTACCACATTCAACAGACTATTCTAGTGGCATAATAATACCGGTTCCACCGATTAAATCAACAACATTTAGAGCTCTTTTGTTGTTCTATTTATCTAGTTATCGGAACATAGCCGGGAATTGCTATAGTTATTTTTTGTTTTTATTTATTAATCGCTCCATTTTCTATGAGAGATACCCATAGAAATAGCCGCCATTTTAAGATGGACGGCCCAAGCCTTGCTCTTTTCTCTGTTATAATTTCATAATTATAAGATTGTAATGTATTAAAATATTACTTATTGTTTTAAAGTGTTTATTTTAATGCATTTACATGGATTTCTTGGGTTTCTGCTTAAAACTGAAACTGTATCCGGTATCTTAAAACCAGGCTTATTCCAGTTTGTCTTTCATACGCTTCATCTTGAATTCTGCGTCAATAAAGCCTTTTTCACACATTTCATACAATATGCCGATTGTCTGGCCAAAACTCAAACCGGCTCCGGTTTCGTCTTTTTCCGGACCGCTTAGCTTTGCAATCAGATTTTCAACTTTTGCCGGACAGGTCATTTTAACAAACTTACTGCTGTCAGGCAACTGTCTGGTGATAGATAATGTCGGATCATTTTCCAGAGAATTGATTACTACGCCGGAAGCCTCGTTTGTATAGAATATATTGTCTTCCATTTTAATGGACCGCCCAAATACTGCGATTCGAGGTTCAAGTGCCGCCCACGCACATATCATATTCTTTGCCTCGGATTTAACCGAATCCATGGTGGAGTTGTTTGCCAGCTTAATAGGGATAATATTGATGTGATTTCCTTTTCTGAGAGCATCGTAAGCTATCATTCGCATCTTATCATCATTACTATTTAGCAATCCGGCCAGGGTCCATGATGCCATAGGATCATCTACGGCAGTACTCAATGTTGAGGCGGCTTTGTATCGGCATGGGTGTTTTTCATTCCTGGATATCAGGCTTAAAGGCTTGATTACGCTTAGATCGTTCATATGAAGAACGGTTCTGGCTGCATAAAATGCTTCTACTGTATCCAGGTTTTCACATAGCTTATTCAGGTTTGGTAATGCTCCCTTGCCTATTGCCTCCCAGGCCAAGGTGATCTCTTCAAAGTTGGCATCAGGTGATTTGGCTTTTTCTTCCAGTTCTGCCAGTTTTTGCTCCTGGTATGTGAAACTGTCATTTAAGTATAGATTTAACAATATCTTAATGAAATAATTGTAGTCTTCTTTATATTCTTCTGGTATGTTGATTGTCAGGTATTCACGGTTTTGGGCAATTGCCACCTTCTTGAATTCATCAATGGGAAATCGGCTGTTTATTCTTTTTTGTACCAGCTGGGCTACCCTGGAATCTGCTTCAAATAATACCAGCTTGATCTTGCGGTCATATTTACTTATACCGCCGCCCAGTACGGTGCCAAAACGCTTATCTGCTTTTTTTATCTCACCTTCCTGATAGAGAGGCAGTGGATCTATATAGATAGGTCCGCCTGCTATGGCCACTTCACGGCCCGGAATTCCGCCTTCCACCCGGCGAAGTTCTGTCGGCAGCAGGGTGCCGCCTTCCAGGCTCGTTGTCTGGCTGGCAAATGGTATGTAAACATTTACGTCAAATTTCGTCTCCGCCGGTGCTCCGGCTGGTACTGTACCGGATATCCTTACTACGGCGGTATCGTGGCTGTTTATCAGCTGTTCCGCTGACATTTTTGCATATTTATCTGGTAAGTATTTCTTATCAGATGATTTAAGAACTTTGATATGCTTTATTAACACATTTCTAATATCAGGTGGGCATTCCGCCGAACCTGTTCCCTGAAGACCCCATACCAGTGAATATCCGGAAACGCGAAGACCTTCATAGCCGGCCAAATGGCAGATACTCTTTATATTCTCGCCAAATTTTTCTACGACAATATCACGTTCCTCTTTTTCACCTGAATTGCATCCCGAGATCAGCATCCACGCAACTACCATCGACAAATAAATACTTTTCTTGACCATGATTTTATCCTTGGGTTAATTTAGTATAGTAATAAGGCAGGAATATTTGGCATTTATCTATTATCTTCAAAATTGCCCATCGAAGCTAGATAATATCAATATTTGATTAGTATATCAATGATTGTACAAAAATACAATAATTATCCCAGATTGCAGGAGGTCTGTTTGTATATTTATAATTGCTACAATATTTGTGATATCTATACTATTCTTTATTGTTAGAACTTGACATTTTTATTATTATATTTGATAATCATATTCGTTATTTTGTGTAAATGTGTGCAAGTCGTTTTTAAAGCGATTGGAGCTGATGTTAGCAAAGACAGGCGAGAGGGGTATAGGTTCTACTTGAATAGGTATCTAGTAACAAGGCAACAATATCAAGAGTATGAAAAGGCTCAGCTGGCAGGTTATGCTATATTAAGCAGCGATTCTCCAGCTCGTTGTTTTGAAGAACCAGAACATGAATATCGTACTTGTTTTCAACGCGATCGTGACCGTATATTGCACTCGGCCTCTTTTCGCAGGTTAGAAGCCAAGACACAGGTTTTTGGTGATACGGGCACAGATTATTTCCGGACCAGGCTTACGCACAGTATTGAAGTATCACAGGTAGCGAGAACGTTAGCCAGGGCTTTAGGGGTCAATGAGGACTTAACCGAATCTGCCGCGTTAGCACATGACCTGGGCCATCCGCCTTATGGCCATTGCGGCGAAGCTGTGCTTGATGAACTTATGAAAGGGTATGGCGGTTTTGAACATAACCGTCAGTCGCTCAGAGTAGTTGACTACCTGGAGCATCCATATCCTAATTTTCGAGGTTTGAATTTGTGTTTTGAGACCAGGAATTGTTTGGCAAAACATGAGACGCGTTATGATTCACCAGATATCTTAGAGGAATTTGGTACAGGCCAGAATTCCCTGGAAGGGCAAATAGCCGATCTGGCTGATTCCATAGCCTATGATTCTCATGATTTGGATGACTCCCTGGCAGCCGGCCTGATAAAGGAGGAGGATCTAAAGGATATTGAGCTTTATGAAGATGTTAAAGAATTGGTTCAGGAATTATATCCTGATGCTCATAAGTTCGCGAGGCAGCTGCGATGTGCTAAACTGATTATAAATAAAATGGTTAGTGATGCTCTTGAAACGTCAGAGAAAAACTTAATTAAACTTGCACCTAAAACACCAACGGATATAAAAAATGCAGAAATTAAGGTTGTAGGTTTATCAGAGAGGAGCTTAAGACAGCTAGGCCAGCTTGAGAATTTTCTCTATAATAGAGTATATAAACACCCAACAGTAGCTCAGGCAAGAAGTCGAGCAGGTGAAGAAATAGGCTATCTATTTGAGCAGTATGTGAGCCATCCTGCATTGTTGCCGAAGAGATTTCGCGAACGACTGGAAGAAATGTCAGCAGAGCGTGTTGCCTGTGATTATATTTCAGGAATGACAGATAGATATTGTAAGGAGAGTTACCGTAAAATAAAAGATACAGGCTGTCGGTAACTTAAACTTGATCTTACTGTTATACAGAAAACTATAATATATTGTCAGAAGATGTGAATATTTACAAATAGCGATAAAAAGAAAAAGTGTTTTCTCCGCCAGGAGGTATTATGCCTGTTTTTGAAAATAATTATGATGATCAGTTAAAGCAGATGATCCAAAGTAATACCCGCTTCATTACACTTATGGGTCATGAAATACGTACCTATATGAACGGTATCATTGGTTTTGGAACGGTTTTAGAAAATGACGCTTTAAGTGAGCAGCAAAAGGAGTTTGTGCATTCCATCCTGGAAAATGGTAACGGTCTTATTGGTATGACAGATAAGATTGTAGAGTATTCTCGCATTCGTGCAATGGATCAGGCTGGCGTTATTCGCAGACCGATAGTAACTGATGGTCTGATTAAGATAGTGGACGAGAACTGGACAGGTGCTATGAAAGTTAGCAACCATACATTTGAAATAGTACGTTCCCAGGGACTACCCAAAACATTCAATGGTTGTCAGGACCATATTATTCGTTGTATTGACATTTTGTTAGATAATGCTTTAACATATACGGATTCCGGTAATATAACTCTTTCTATCAGTTCGAAATATGAAGAAGATGACGGTTCATTTTTACTCATCGATGTTGTCGACGATGGAGTTGGCATCGAATACGAGCTACAGCAGACTGTATTTGAACCATTTGAAAGAGGTGATCATGAAATGATGACTTCCGGTATGGGGCTAACAATTCTTGCAGCTTTAGTCGGTCTAAATAACGGAGCGGTATATTTTGACAGTGTACCAGGGGAGGGCTCAGATTTTAGTATTTGTCTTCCAATTGAGACGGTTTCTCATGATACTATCAAGCAGAAGGAAGATCATTTGAAAGTGAATGATACCTTACCTGTTACAAGTTCTGAATCGCCTGCCATGTTTTCGTCAAAAGTACTGGTTGCCGATGATAATTATTCAAGCAGAAAGCTTATGAAGGTTATCCTGGAGAATCTTGGTTGTAAGTGTGAATTTGCCAAAAATGGAAAAGCTGTTTTAGAGATGATAGATAATAGCTATGATATAATTTTGATGGATATTCGAATGCCAGATATGAGTGGTTTAGAAGTTACCTCTCGACTTAGAGCGGATGGGTTTGATAAACCAATTATAGCTGTTACGGCATTTGCAATGCCATATGACGAACAGGAATGTATTAGTTCCGGCTGTAACGGTTATATTTCCAAGCCTCTGAGTCGAGAAACCTTGGTACATGTTCTTACCGAAAATTTGGCCAGGAAATAATAAGTATAATTAATTGAGAAGTAGTTTATCCCGCATAATATTAAGGTTAAAAAGACTGTGCCGATAAAAACAACAGTAAATAAAATTAAACAATTTATTGTTCATAATATTTTACACATAGATGACACACCTCACAGGCTTGCTTTAGGAGTAGCAATAGGTTTTTTTGTTTCGTGGACACCAACTATCGGTTTGCAATCGATACTTGTTGTTATGTTTGCTGTTTTGCTGCGTGCTAATAAAATTGTTGGCTTGCCATTTGTCTGGATTTCAAATCCATTTACTTTTTTGGCGATTTATTGGCCAAACTATCTAATTGGCAATGCCATAATGGCAATATGTCTTCATCGTCCCAGAATGAATTACCAGGATTTCAAGGAGCTTACTTTAACAGTTGTCAATAGCACTAAAGAGCTGTTTTATTCTGGTAAAATAAGTAACTTTACAGATATTGTTTCCGAATGTATGGCCTTTATTGTTGACCTTTGGGTAGGAAGTATCATTATTGGCCTGGTTTTAGGCATAGTTACTTATTTTCTGAGTTACCGCCTGATATATTTTTACAGGAATCATACTTCAGAAGGTAAAAGGTTTATGAAGGCTCTACTTAAGAAAAAGCAGAGGAAAAAGCTGGAGTTAGGAGCGAAAGCAGAAAATGATAATAGCTGATACTATAGATAGTGTTAGAAAAGAGATATATTCCGCAAAGGCTGCCGGCAAAGTAGTTGGAGTTGTTCCTACAATGGGGGCGCTTCATGACGGCCATTATTCGCTGGTAAGTCAATGCCGTAAAGAATGTGATTATGTAGTTGTAACAATATTTGTAAATCCAACACAATTTGGTCCAAACGAAGATTTAGATAAATATCCTAAGACATTTGAGCAGGATTGTGCCGGGTGTAAATCCTGTGGAGCCGATTTGATTTTTGCCCCTACGCCGGAGGTGATGTATCCAGACAAAACCTTGACCTGGGTAACAGTTGAGGGATTGACCGAGAATCTATGCGGCAGTTCCAGGCCAACCCATTTCCGGGGAGTTACAACCGTAGTAGCCAAACTATTCAATATAGTATTGCCTGATATCGCTTATTTTGGTCAAAAGGATGCTCAACAGGTATCAATTATCGAAAAAATGACCGAACAGCTCAATTTTCCGACACAAATTAAACGTTGCCCAATAATTCGTGAGTCTGATGGACTGGCTATGTCCAGCAGGAATAAATATTTGAATAAAGAGGAAAGGCAGCAGGCGATATGCCTTAAAAAAGCTATTGATACCGCAGAACAGCAGTTTAATAACGGTTGCATGGATTGTAAGGTCATTATTGATGAAATGAGGCAAGTTATTTCTGATTATTCAATGGCTAAAATAGATTATATCTCTATTGTTGATAATGAGTTAATAACATATGTTGATAAAATAGAAGCTCCGGTGCTGGTTGCTCTGGCGGTATATATAGGTAATACTCGGCTTATTGATAATATTGTATTATCATAATAGTATAAGTCTTTTTTATAAAACACCTTATGTTGGTTGACCTAGGTGTTGCCGGTCGTATTAAGATTTATTATTTCTGTAAATTTTGGCGTATGTTGATTTCCCGGCTATTAAATACAGTTTGAATTATTGAATATTCATGATATAATTAATGTTTAGCCAGAAACAAGTATACTTTTACTTATTGCTTAAAATATTGAAAGAGGTATCACCAAGATGAATCAAAATATTCTAGCTTTTTTTAATCTCGGAGGAACCGAGTATTTGGTAATTGCTGTAGTTGCGCTTTTGATCTTTGGCCGCAATTTACCAACAGTTGCAAGAAATATGGGCAAAAGTGTTGTCGAATTTAAGAAAGGTCTAAAAAATGTTCAAGACGAGGTTGATAGCGTAAACGATGATATCGACCGTGAAGTCAACAAAAATGACGATAATACCGGCAACTAAATTTATTATTTCAGATTAGAAATTTTAACGCTCCCGTGATATTTACATTGCGAGAGCGTTTTTTATTATTGTGATTAATCGTTAATAAATGCTTACATTATAGAGTTTTACGTAAGAAATAGTAATATATGGCTTGACATTAAATCCTGATCTCTCAATAATATATCACATACTATTTATATTTCCTAAATGGGAATGTGAAAATTATTGTTTGCTAAAAGCAAAGCTAAGAAAATAAAACTAAAAACTCTATTATGGAGGAAGCGTAAATGGCTGGAAAAGATACACTGGTAATTACAGATGCCAATTTTGAATCTGAAGTATTAAACTCTGACACACTGGTAATTGTAGATTTTTGGGCAGAATGGTGTGGCCCGTGCAGAATGCTTGGTCCTGTGATCGATGAATTGGCAACCGATAATGTCGGTAAGGTTAAGATTGGCAAAGTTGATACAGATAATAACCGTGAAACAGCAGCAAAGTTTAATATAACATCTATCCCAACTATAATTTTCTTTAAGGGCGGTGAAGTTGTTAAGCAGAATGTTGGCATGGTAAGCAAAGGAGACTTGCAGGCAGCAATTGACGAACTGGCATAGTCTATAGTTTATACAAGAAATAAAAAGGCGAGCCCGGATATTATTCCAGCCCGCCTTTTATTTTTTTAGAGTAACCTTTAGTCTAAAATTTCTTTTTTCACTTCGTCGGGCCAGTTAATACTGAGATTGCTTGCAGGGGTTCCCGGTTTTTGCAGTGCAATGAAATCGCCATTTTCATTTTTACCGAAATAACATAACTCATTTGACCCTCGCCAGGTAGGAATTGACTCGATATCACCCATATCTTCCGGCTGCATTATTGTTACCCGGCCTGTGGCTAATTCCATGACAGCCACTCTGGAATCATGATCTATCATTGACACATATTGCTTGTCGGGACTGACTTCAAAGAAGTTCAGATCATATCCGGCGATTTCATGGAATGAACTTTTTGGTACGAGAGGGACAATGCTTTTATGTTTGCCAGGTTCGATCATAAACAGCAGTGGTTGTTCAGAAAAATCATCTGTATTGCCGGGTAATGATATTTCCATAGAAGAAAAAATGATTCTGTTGTCATCTAAGCATCGTATTTTTGCGAGACCGTTTACTGCAAGGGTTAATTGTTGATTTTTGTTTTGTGCTTCTTTTAACAATTCACCATTGTCATTACATATGGTTATGGTATTTAGATTTCCAATAACCATATCGTCGTATTCTTCTCCGATGAATTTGACATAGAAAATTGACTTTCCATCGACCGACCAATCCGGATACATGCTTGTCATGTCATCAATATGCAGGATATTTTGACTTTCAAAATTAAAAGCATTCATTTTTATTGATTCGATTGATTTTGACGATTGGGTGAATAATAAATTTTTATTATCGGGAGAAATTCTCATGTCCCAGATTATTTCCAGAGTGTTAAATAATTGTTTTTCGGATATAAATTTATTATCCCAGGAGCATTTCTCCACAAAATATGCATCGAATGAGACATTTTTCCAAGAGTTTATTATTTCTTCTGTCGCCATTTTTGGGGTTACATCTCTGATATATACTTTAACCGCATTTTCGATATCATCTTCGGTGTTGAATAAACCTTTATTGGGCTGCCACTTTGTTATGACCTTTCCTCCGTGGGTTTCCTGAGCAGCATTTATAATTATATCCAGATTTGCTTTTGACAGTTCACTCTCTGCCTGTTCCCAGTTTGCGATAGATTTCTGCCTTGCAGCCAGAAAGGTTTTATTGTCATCAAACCATTCAATTCTGAAAACGTCATCATATAACATTTCAGACAGGTTTCCTTGTGCATCAGTAATATATAACTCGCCTTCATTTCCCAATACAGCTGCGTACTGGCCGGAAGGATTCCATACTACACGTTTTGGAAAACAGCCATTCAAAAAAAATATGGATGATAATAACAAAATGATAGCTGTAATTTTTATTTTATCTGACATGTCGGCACCTCGTTTAGTACTAATAAATTTCTGTTAAAAAAATTAGTTTACTTTCGCAGTTTTTAAGTTGCAAAAATCGCCTAAAAGGGCCTTCCTGCAACGCTTTGAATTAAATGTACTTTCGAGAATTAGCTCTGAAACACATTTAAATATATAGTTTTTCATTCACAAGGCCCTGTTCCGGCCTTTGCGTGTAATGTTGAACAGTCAAAAGTGCGATACCGCACTATTATAAACTTTGTTTTTTATTTGAATACTTATTAAATATTTCTGAGTAACTTTCTTGGATGCTTTTGTAATTATTGTCAATTCGCAACTTTTTTAGATTTTCAAAATAACTTTGTGGAAAATGTGAACTATTATTTTTGAGAACATATATATTTGGAGTCTGACTGTTTATTATTTTCGTTTGTAATTTGTCTTCGGGATCTATTGTTGTTCCAAGGTTAACTCCCAGCCAAAATATAAGGGCAATTAATGCAGCAATAGAGCTTATCTTCGTTATATTATTATTTCGTTTTACTTTTACATTGTCAGTCAGCTTATCAAGAGGGAATTGAGGTAGATCTAATTCACATTTTGATTCAAATGCATTTTTACTTAATGTAAATATGTATTTGAATTGATTATCCAGATCGTTTATGCCTTCGTGTTCGGATATGTATTGGTTAAGTAATTGTGCACTTTGATCAGATAAGTTCCCCATTTGTTTGTCAATAAGCAGCGATTCTATTAATTCATATTCCATTTTATACCTCCGTTGTTGATAAAGACAGTTGCCGACGTATTAGATTCATTGAATTATGCAGCCTGGAACGGACGGTCCCAATTGGTATCTCAAGAATATGCGATATTTCTTCATAGCTGAGCTGGTCGTACCATTTTAACAGTATAATATCTTTTTTTTGTGTCGGAAGTGTTTGAACAATATTTCGTATTCTGTCCAGACGCGGGTCTTCATTATTATTTTTTATAAAGATATGATCTTCAGAAAGTTCAATAAATGATAATTTCTTTTTACGATAGAAATTGCAGGATAAATTATATGCTATCTTGATAAGCCAGGCTTTAGGAGAGACAATGCTGTCTAACTTGTCAAAATGGGTAAGGGCTTGAACAAATGTGTCCTGAAACAGATCCGATGCTGCTGTCGGCCCAACTTTTCTAGCCAGGAACCTCATAATATCCGGTCCATAATCAAGGTACATTTGTTCCAGATATTCAATCTTAAATGACTGTGTATTTCTATCAAACATATTATGTATTAATAGAGTAACATGGGATGGCTAAAAAGTTCAAAAAAAAAGATCACCCTTGAAAGATGATCTTTGAAAATATTCCAAATAATGTACTAATCATTCAAATAATGCTGACCCTATCCTCAACATTGTAGCTCCTTCTTCGACTGCAATCCGGTAGTCCTGACTCATCCCCATAGAGAGATGCTGAAAACAGTCACCAAGAATCTGTTCACCCTTAATTTCCTCGAAAAGTTCTCTCAGTCGGTTAAAGCAGAATCTGCAAGTGTCTGTGTCTTCAGTATTTGACGCCATTGTCATGAGTCCGCATATATTCAGGTTTGGCAGAGTGCGAATCTGCTCGGCCAGCGGGGTAAGAGCGCCGACAGCCAGCCCATATTTCTGCGGTTCTTCACTAACATTGACCTGTAAAAAGATTTTAACCTTTTTTTCCATTCCTAATCTCGCTGCAGAAGTATTAATCTCTTCTGCCAGTCTGAGAGAATCAACAGAATGAATATATTCGACCATTGGCAAAATACTTTTGACTTTATTACGCTGAAGATGTCCGATCATATGCCATTTAGGGCGAATAATAGGCCTGGGATCTGCAACTAGCCCCGGCAATTCTACTCTTCGGTGCAATGCTTCTGATACAAGGGCATTTCTTTTGACCAGTTCCTGGGGACGAGATTCTCCCAGGTTTTCATGTTCCAGATCAAGCAATGTACGGATTACGGTAGGCTCAACATTTTTTGTAACAGCAATAAGTGTTACTTCTGATGGATCGCGGCCTACTTTTGCACAGGAATCGACGATATTGTCTTTGATCCGTTGAAGGTTATCTTTTATCCTTTCGTTCATATATGGTATTTTAGGCAATTTGAATTAACTTTCAACTTCTTTTTATAGTTTGATTTAAAGGCTTTTTTTACTTTGATCAAATTAGTCTGAAATTACGCTGTATTGACGGCAAATTAAAATGAATTATCTGGATTTATTTACTGGATTTTTAGCGGATATTATGAGATAGTACCTGTATTACTCGTTTGTTTATTCACAGTTAAATTTCTTGCGTCTTGCTATTCGGTGGGACCATTTGTGAAAATGAATTAATTGGACTTTATTATTCGAGCAGAAAACTGGCAATTTGTGATATGCCAGAAGATTTTGGTATGCGCAAAATCGAATCTGATGGACATATATATTCTTTTTTTTATTGCTCTTGGAAAGATTCAAGTAATATTAAAATCGAATCCGATAAAGAATCTGAAGAATTACTTTTTGCGGTATTCTTTTAAGCCGGTTTTATCAGGAGTCTTGTATTATGAGCGATTTAATTGTAGTTAAAGAAATAGCTGAACAGGCGTTATCCGTTCCGACGTTAAAGGATACGCCTGATAGATATCTAATAGATAGAGCCTACCGAGTTCTTCGCCATTGCGGCTGTATTTCGCAGCTGCCGGATGTCCGACGCTTTCATGTCGACCATAACTGCCTGAATATAGCGGCTTTAATGCGTGATACCGGTTTTGCACGATATGCAAATGAGCAGGACAAGATGTCTCGAATGGTTCTGGCAGATCTCTCAGATGAAGATATGAGAGATTTTTCGGCTCAGGTCGTCCAGGAAAAATTGGTTGGAATATTAACTCCTCGGGAGATGGAAAGAGTTTGCAGTATCATAATTGAGTCGGGTAAACGAAATACTTCCCTTTCCGAGGCTATGATATTATCTGACGCCCGTAATCTGGATGATATGGGAGCTATAGGTATTTTTAATGAATCTCGCAGGTATATGATCCATGGCCGTGGAGCAACTGATGCAATTGCCAGTTGGAATCGTAAAATAGAATATGAGTACTGGAATGCACGACTGAGAGAAAGTTTCAGATTTGATAGTGTCAGAATAGTAGCAGAACAAAGGCTGAACAGAGCAATTTTGTTTATGGAACAGATGGATATAGAAAACAGAGCTGCCGATTTAGAGGATATTATTCTACAACAGCAGTTTAATAATAGAATTGTTGAAAAACCAGTGACAACAAAACAGGATAAACAATTTATTTAGCCTGTAGTAATGATCGTTTTCCACCTTTTACCCGCTTTTTTTGAGCGGGTTTTTTTATGCCCGGATAGGTCATACAGATGAATCTTCAACAGGGGTAAAGTCCGGATAACAGCCGCTAGGGTCCACATAAGTTGTTATTGTTTCGTGACTTAGTCTGATAATACTATTTTTATGCTTTTTTCAATTATCTGGTATTTTCTTTGTCGATATCAAGTGAGCAGAGAAGAATAATTTAATAAAAAAGGATTGAAGCAAATTATTTTGCTTTGTTGATAAGACAAGGAAGTTAGCTATGATTAATGTCGAAACATATCCGACCGGTATTGATCCCCGAGAATTAGATAGACAGCGAGAATTATCAGAAGAAATAGCCAGGGGTAATCAATTTGCTGCTGGTGAGCTGCAGTTTCGCAAAGTGCAGGTTGAGCGGGGGCTTAATTACGACCAAATCGAAAGTGCAATAGAATCATTTTTTGCGTGTCCATTTTAATTTCAAGCTTCAATATTAGCTTGAATGAGAAGATGCTGGATTAGTTATATTTTGCTTATTATTTCAAAAACTGTTATCATTCTCTAATTAGTTTTATCTCGATAATATAGCGAATTTGATCTGGTGCATGAATGATACAGTTTATTCTCAGTTGGAGATATTTTACAAAAAAACGGGTAGCCTGGGCTGCTATAGCGGCTGTTTCACTTATTGTGATGATGGTCGTAATTGTCTTGAATGTAATGTCCGGTTTAGTGAACGAGGTCCGGGGTAAGAACCACATTTGGTCCGGCGATATAGTACTAAACCGTTCATCTCTGGTCGGATTTGATCATTATGCCGATTTTTCTCAGATTCTTACGAATCAGGAGTATATTCAGGCAGTTACACCTGTTATTACGGCATTTGGGATAGCTTTTGACGATCTGCCTGTTCCTGTTTATGGTATTGAACTCAGCACGTTTAAAAAAGTTGTCAGTCCGGGAAAATTGCAGACCGATGATCCGGATTTTCCCGATAATTTTACTTGCCCAGTTAATTATGATGGCATATCTAATGGGTGTTTTGCTGGAAGACATTTCGGCTCCGGCAGCTGGCAAGGGCGACAGATAGGGATTACTTTTCCAGGCATTGATTATCGAGGGATGCCGGCCGGGCCTGAAGCCGGTATGAATCAGAACTTCAAAGTTGTCGATATGTTCAAAACTGGTATGCCCGATATTGATATTGCCATTTATGTAGATTTTAATGAGCTGCAGAAATTATGCTGGATGGCCGGTCAGGATAATAATCCACCAAGAATACATGAGTTACGCATCAAACTTCGTGAAGGCACTAAACTTGAAGAGGCTGTAAATAATGTTGATAACTTGTGGGAAACTTTTGTAAAAGAAAAAGATTTAGCCGGTCAGGCAAAGTTGTTGCGTGATGTTAAAGTACAAAGATGGGATGTTTTTCGCCGAGCAAACATTGAACCGCTGGAACACGAAAAGAATATGATGTCTCTCGTATTTTGTTTGATAGCAGTTGTTTGCAGTTTTATTATATTTGCAATATTCCATATGATTGTGCTGGAAAAGCAAAAAGACATTGGCATTATAAAAAGCTGTGGGGGCAGCAGAGGACTGTTGGCAGGTATTTATTTATACTTTGGGTTAATTGTTGGCTTGATCGGGACTGTAATTGGAGTAGTTTTAGGTGTTACTTTTGTCTTTAATACAAATAAGATAGAAGAACTTTTGAATTTTAAGTTGTGGCCTGAAGGTATGTATGCTATTGAAAAGATACCAGATACGGTAGTAATCTCCGATACAGTTGGAATATGTCTGGCTGCAATTATTTTTTCTGTTGCAGGCGCACTAATCCCGGCAATTTTGGCTGCCAGGCAAAATCCGGTTGAATCATTAAGAATAGAATAGAAGGCTGGAAATTACTTGATTATTTTTCGTTTAAGGAAAATTTCGCGAATTTCCCTTAAAGGATAACCGCTTTCATTCAATTGTTTAATCAATTTTATTCTTTCAATATTGTCTGTACTGAATCTTTTTCTGCCTGTAGGTGTGTACATATCAGGCTCTATCAATCCGCACATAATATAGTACTGCAGACTGCCGGTAGATATTCCTGCCGTATGGGCGGCCCTGCCCAGGCCTACCATTTCCTGTTCATGATCATTATTGACTATTTTTTTCATCAAACGTTCTCAAAGTTACTAACACTTTTGGTCCCATAATGTTACAGTTCAGCTTATTTTTTATTATAACTTTTATTTTTTTATCGGGCAAAGCTTATCTTTATTTTTGTAACACGTTGAAAGTAAATAGTTTACGAGTGAAACATTTAAGGAGTTTATGGGTCTGATAAAGTTAAAGAATTATTGACTATATAGTCGATGTATTTTCAGGCTTTTATAGGACTCGAAAAGTTTACGGATGACAAGAGCCCTTATTTTGATAAGTCAAATAATAAGATTTATTAAGAAAGTCTAAGAAAGAATGTACCATGACAGGATGTTAGGTACCACCATAAGAGAACAAAGCTTTTAACATTGCTGCTGGGATACCGGCAATAAAGGCTTTAAATATTAAGGAAGCCCTATGATGCATTTTGCAGGGTTGAAATACAGAGCCACATTTCTGACTTTATTTTCATTCGGTATATTATTTGTCGGTGGATGTAATTTCATTAATAATGATAGTGCCGGCAGCCGTCCTATGTCACAGGGTGGAATGTATCAGCACACGTCATTGGATGTAGGTTTGAATGGCGATCTTTCCGGCTATCAGCCAATAGAATTTGAATCAAAGCCTTTTACTTCTTTAATTCAGCATAGCTTTAGCGAAGAAGGTGGCGATTATGATCCGGTAATCAGTAATGATAACAAGTTGATAGCTTTCAGTTCCTTAAGACATGCACCTAATCCCGATATATACATTAAGCAGATTAATGGCATGGTAGCTACCAGGCTTACCAGTGACCCGGCAAGTGAAATTCAGCCGGCATTTTCTCCTAACAGTGATAAGATTGCATACGCATGCAACAGAAGTGGTTCATGGAATATCTGGGTTATTGGGTTGGATGGCTCAAATCCTACCAGGTTGACCAGCAGTGCCAGCAATGATATTCATCCATCATGGTCGGCTGATGGGAAAAGTATAGTATATTGTTCTTTTGGGCCACGATCAAAGCAGTGGGAGCTATGGGTTGTAGACGTTGAAAACCCCAGTTTGAAAAAATGGATTGGTTACGGCTTATTCCCAGAATGGTCACCTAACCCGAAATTAAATAAAATAGTATTTCAAAGAGCTCGTTATCGCGGAAGTCAATGGTTTAGCATATGGACTGTAGATATGATTGATGGCGAAGCTAAATATGAGACAGAGATAGTAAGCAATGTGAATTATGCTTGTATTACTCCTTCCTGGGCTAAAGATGCTTCTAAAATAGCATACTGTACCGTTGGCAAGAGTATGTACGATCATGAAAATAGCCAAACATCACCGGTTCCAGACGCTGCCGGTGAAGATATATGGGTTGTTGATATTACTGGCCGGAACAACCATCGTGTAACTGGAAGTGATGCTGCAGACTTTTCTCCGACATGGTCGCCTGACGGCAGAATGTTCTTCTGTTCTGATCGCAGCTATATCGATAATGTTTGGTCTGTAAGGCCTGTCAAAGTTGACTTTGGCAGAACTGAGCCGCTTGAAATGAGTACCCATCCTCTGGGCGGCGGAATAAAAGCCAATTAAGCGTCTTTGCCCTGATTTATTTGGACGCTTACAGGGCATACGAACAAAATGTTGCATTGCAAAAATTGGATTTATTGCAATGAAACCTTTATGAGAACAGGCTTTTATAAGTTCTTCCGGAGACAGGCACTTAGTAATTAGTGTCAAGATGAGTTGTCGCATTATGGGACGCAAGTCCTGAAAGTGGAGCTCATGTGATAAAAAAAGTGAATAGAGCAAGTATCGGACTTATTTTGCTGATGTTTTTTTTGACTGGCTGTATCAGTCCTGAAACAAAGGAAAAAATGCGATTTTCCAATCCATTTCGACCCGGTGTATGGACTGTTGCGGTGGTTCCGTTCAAAAATGATTCAGGTTCTGAGCACTTTAGTACGATTACAATGACTGATGAGTTTTATACAGAGCTGGCTTCTGTACAGGACAATATTCAGGTATTGTCAGTTAATCATGTACTTGCCGCTCAGCATAAGCTTGGAATTAGTAAAATAAAGGATACGGATGACCTTGCGGCAATAGCTGATGAGCTTGGAGCCGATGCATTGTTTGTAGGTTCTGTGACCAGGTATCAGCCGTATCCTCCACCGTTGATTGGTATTGTTGTTCAGATATATGAGCAGCGCCGCCCAGGTGAAACGGAAATGTCAGATAGTGGCGAGTTTGATCCGGGTGAGCTATCGCGAAAGGCGACTCCGTTTGAAATAAGCTCTGGACCGATACTGGCACCGGTTGTTCAGGTTAATGACGTTTTTGATGCCGCTGATAAGGACATCATTCGGCAAATAGAAGAATACGCAGCCCAAAAGATGGAGGATTCACCTTTGGGTGCCGAAAAAGTCAAGACCAGCACAGGGTACATGAGATTTGTATCACACCAGGTAATAGGAAGACTATTATATGATTACTCTGTAAGGACCGGTCTTATTTATGAGTAGGATTCGCGATGGAAAAGGAACATACAGGAAGAAGAGTATTAACGATTCAGAAAGAATCGGACCATTTTGTTTTTCGCTATGAAAAAGGTAGTGAAGAGCAGCTTCTGGATACTTTTGTTGAACTGGCAAACGATGATGAAAGAAATTTTGACTGGTTTGATGCAGCAGTTCTAAGTTTTCAGTTAAGTAAGAATCTGGTCGAGGAGGCGGACAAAATATTGTGTCCACAGAAGAAAGCCGACAGGACGCTCAAGGAAGGTGATTTCTTCTGGGAACAGGAACTGTAGGTTCCATTTAACGGACCTGGCGTGGGCCGGGTTATTATATAGTGTTGACAGAGTAGGTATAAGACAACGGAGTTTCTTATGCCTGATTGGACGGCTTTGTCATGGAGTTGAAGCTATTGCGTAAAACTTTTTGATCGTGTGACCCGCGATTTGATTGTGTAAGGACGCTGAACGCAAGAGCTACGATAAGTATTGGATTTTCGCCGTGAGAGTCTTGTTATGCTGGAAAATAAGTTAGATAATAAATTCGAAAGTCCCGAATTGGGCTTTCAAGCCGGAGCTGGTGAGCGGAGTACATCGGATGTAAGTACGCTGCCGGTTCAGGACAAAATTCTGGGGATTGCCCCAATCAGGGAGTTCCTGGAGTATTTGCAGTATGAGCGTCATTTTTCAGCACATACGGTCAAGTGTTATAGTGCCGATCTAAGACAGTTTGTTGATTATCTTAATGATAATCCTCATACCTGGCAGGATCAGGCCCAGGCGGATGGTGCTTCTTATGCCGACTCTTCAGTTTATGCTGAAGGCGGCTCGGGAATGACAAATGTTTTGCTAGAGATGAACGTAAATACTATCAGGACGTTTTTAGCTCATCTTAGTGAAAAGAATTACTCGAAAACATCTTCGGCAAGAAAACTGGCCACATTGAGGAGCTTTTATAAGTACCTCTCTCGCCGTGGATATGTAGAGACAAGTCCCGTAAGTGCTATTCGTACACCAAGGCAGGAAAAAAGATTGCCTAGGTGCCTTGAACCGGAGCAGATTCAGAAACTACTTAGTTGCCCGGACACAAATACCCTCTTGGGTGCTCGTGACAGAGCAATTTTGGAAACACTTTACAGTAGTGGATTACGTGTAAGTGAGTTGGTTTCATTGAATCTGACAGATGTCGATTTCCTAGGGGAAGTTTTGCATCTACGTGGTAAAGGTAAGAAAGAAAGAATTGCCCCGATTGGACCTTCGGCTCTACAGGCGATTCAAAGATATCTTACTTTTAGGGACGCCGATCCCCGTAAAAGCAGCTTCGATCCTCAAGCTCTACTGATAAATAAACATGGACAAAGGCTGAGTACTCGTTCTGTTCGCCGAAAATTGGACAAGTACCTGCGTCAAGCTGGTCTTGACCCACGAATCAGCCCTCACACCCTCCGGCACAGTTTTGCGACCCACATGCTTAACAATGGTGCTGACCTGAGAGTGGTTCAGGAACTACTTGGACACAGGTCGCTTAGCACAACTCAGATTTACACTCATCTTACAACTAGCAGGATGAAGGAAGTTTATGATAACGCTCATCCTAAAAATAGTTGGTCTCAGGAGTGATAACCTGAATGCAAGTCGTAAATAACTTTTGAAAAAAAATGTCGAACTTGTGAATAAGTTTGACATTTTTTTTGTTTTTTTGTATAACTATAGTGGGGAAAAGATAATAGTGGCGAAGGTAAAGTCAGCCTGGCTGCATTTTTTGCTGCTGTAAAGAGATATAGCAGTTCGAGAAAGAATATGCCTGATTGCTCATTTTGCCAGCTCGGCTCTTAATACTTTAAATTCCAAACCTGTTTATTAGAGGTTTTTTGATGAGCGAAGCATATAAATCAGAAGCAAAGGGAAAGAATATCATCATTCTTGATCATAACTCCGAATCTCAAAATGAGAATGGGTCTTTACCGGCATTTATTAGTAATATTTCTGACTGGAATTGTACATACGTTGGTTCTTTTAATGAACTGATTAAAGCGGTAAATGAAGGCGAGTTTGAAGCGGTTGTTATTTCTCCTCAGGGCTGTTCCATGCTGGAGAATTTACTATTAAGCCGTCAGGCTGAAGAATTGTTAAACAATATCGGCGAAGGTGTATGTGTTACAAATCGGGATGGCACTATCCTTTGGGCGAATCAGAAAGTTAATGATTTAACTAATGCTGTAAAAAATGCGATCTCGAATCATAACAAAAAAATATTTGAGTTTTATGATAAAGAGCTTGCCGCTGCCTCCAAAGAAGATTTGCTGACCATTAGCAAGCGAAAAAGAAAATATTCTTTTTTCGACGACATGACCGGAAGTTATTATGAAATGTCTGCTGCCCCGGTTTTAGATGAAGCCGGAAAGCTTATTCAGACAACAACTGTCGTGATTGATGCAACTGCCGGTAGAAAACTGCAGATGCGCATCAATGCTATTGACAAAGCCGGTCATGAACTTGTCAGGTTGGAAGCAGAGAATTTTTCAAACATGAATGTTGAGCAGCGTATTAGTCTGCTTGAGAATAAAATAGTAAAATATGCAAAAGATCTGCTTTACTTTGATCATTTTTGTATCAGATTACTTCATCCTGAAAGCAATAAGCTTGAAGTACTTTTTAGCCAGGGACTTCCCGGCGATTCCTGTCAGGAGATATTTGCCAGTTCGGAAAATAACGGTATAACCGGATATGTTGCTGCAACCGGCCGCAGCTATCTGTGCAATCATCCTGAAACAGACCCTCATTATCTATCTGGGCTTGATGGCGGCGAGTCTTCTCTTACTGTTCCTCTTAGGTTGCATGATAAAATCATTGGCACATTTAATGTAGAAAGCCATCATTCAAATGTTCTTACCGAAGAGTCTCGTCAAATGGCAGAGATCTTTGCCCGTTATATAGCTATTGCTATTAATATTCTTGACCTTATGGTAGTTGAAAGACATCATACTACCGGTCAGACTGCTGATACTCTCAATATTTCGATTTCCAAGCCTGTTAACAAAATTATTACCGAGGTGTCTAGTCTTCTCGAGGAATATATTGGTCATGACGACCTTCGCCATAAACTTCAGGGTGTGGTTGATTGTGCAGTTGAGATCAAAACCGCAGTTAAAGATGTGCAATCTGGGCCGAGAGGTATTTTCGATATTAAAGGTGCTGAAAATATCAAGGCTGAAGAACTATGGAATAAGCGTGTTCTTGTTGTAGATGATGAAATATTTATTCGTGAAACTATTGCTAGTGTTTTGACAGATCAAGGTAGTATTGTTGATATCGCTGCTAATGGCAGTGAAGCTATTACCCTTATCGGTCAGAATAATTACGATCTGGTTATTTCCGATATTAAGATGCCTGGCGCATCCGGTTATGATGTATTTGCTTCTGCTAAAGAAAAGAATGATGCAACTTCTGTGATTCTAATGACAGGTTTTGGTTATGACCCAAATCATTCAATTGTCAGGGCGAATCGTGAAGGTTTAAGTGCTGTTTTATATAAGCCATTCAAAGTTGAGCAATTACTCACCGAAATCAAACAGGCATTAGCTTGATCATAATCTGGTAAACATTCAGGCAATAATAGATTTCCCTGATACCCAGAGGCTGTTTGTCTGGTTCTTTTTAACATTCTGGTTAGTATATTTTTTGCTGTTTTAACATAATGTTTATATTTTTTTAATATCATTTACTAATATTTACCGATTGGTAATACAGTAGAGATAAATTTCAATATTAAGTTTAAAAGTTTTATTATGTACCAGCATCTTTCAGAGTCATCAAAGGTTGTTCTTAAACTGGCCGCCCAGAAAGCCAGACAGCAAAACCAGGAATATATTGGTACCGAGCATGTTTTGCTTGGTATTCTTGAGTATGGAATGGGTTTGGGGGCCCAGGTTTTGGATAGGTTTGGTGTTACTTTTCCTCTTGCAGAAAGTATGGTCCATGAATTTGCCAGAAAAAGCATGGAGGAATCCTGGGTACTGGGTCGCCTGCCAGGTACACCGCATTTCAAAAAAGTAATCTCATATGCCTTGGAAGAAGCTGAATTATTTAATGACCGCAAAGTTGGTACTGAATACCTTGTGTTAGCAATTTTACGTGAAAAAGGTTGTATTGCTGAAAGAGTATTGAAGAGATTGGCTGTTAAACTTGACTCAGCCCGTGATATTGTTGCACAGCTTAAGGGGCGTCCGATGCCACCGTCCCAATAGGTTCTTAGTTTTTCTTTTGCAACTCATTATTGTCGAAAGATAAGAATTTCAGAATGAAGTGTATTGGCACATCTATTTTGGAATAGAAATTCTTCATATTCAAAAAATTATGAAATGCCAGACGAAGTTGCAGAAAGTATAAACGGGGCGTAGTAAGCTCTAATCATTATGTGTGTGATTTATTTGCCGGTATACCATTTCTTCATAACATCATCTCCAGTAGTTTCGTTAAGATGATCTACATGATTATCAAGCCATAGTATATTAGCTCTTCCGCCAGTTTCAAATTCTTTATTTTTATTTATGTTATGACGAAAAATTCCTCTGTAAAAATCTGACCTGAACCCTCCTTTACGGTAATCTGTCAGGTTTTTAGTTCCGGAACCATTGTTATAGAACATATCTTTGCTGCCGTTTTCAATTTTTGGTTCAACATGGTCGTGAGCGATAATAAATGATGAGTGCTGGCGGATTTGGCCGATTTTTTTATTACTGAAGTTTGAATTCAGGCTGAATGCTGCTTGCTGGATCAGTTCAGGGTCTACAGAGTAAATCAACTTTGAAACTCGCAGAAAACTGGGGCATTCAAAAATATCAGGTTCTTCAATGTATTTCAGGTAACCTAGTCCCCAGTATGCGTCATCTTCTTTCGGATCCAGATAGTCTCCATTTGAATCTTTCCAGAAAAAACTGTTGGTATTTTGGGCATCAAATGATCGGCCGTCATTATCCTCGGAATACATGCTAATACCTAGGCCAATAGAACGAAGGTGAGTTTTACATACTACTCCGCGTGCCTGCTCTCTGCTTTTTGCCAGGGCAGGCATTAATATTGAAACTAATAACGCAATAATAGATATTACTACCAGCAGTTCTATGAGTGTAAATCCGATATTTTTGTGTTTGATTCCTCTGAACATTGCCAAGATCTTTCAATATTAATTCCGATTGTACTTTATTTAACCCGAAGAAAGATAAAAATGATAGCCAACTGCGGGAGTCGAACCCGCGACCGCGGCTTTACGAAAGCCGTGCTCTACCAACTGAGCTAAGTTGGCACCAGCGAAAAACTCATTTCCACTAATGATTTGTAATTATATGCTAACAAATAATTAATAAAAGTCTATGAATTTTCTGGATAATGGGATCCTGAACTGTATTATTTGACAGAAATTATTATTATTTAATAACTTAGGAAAGAAAACTTGCTTTTTTTCCGTTTTTTGCTAATTTATGCTCTTGAATTATCTGATAAACTAAGGTATTAATATTTATAACTTTATAATAATAAGAAAGATACATTACCAGTCAGGAGTAAAACATGACTAAAGCTATAAAAATTTGCCTGCTTGTTTTAATAACTGTTGTAATTACTGGGTGTCAATCCGGCAAACCTTTGGCAGTTGAGAGTAAATTTAGCGGCGTTATCATTGGTGAAACTACTGGTGACCAGCTTTTAGATATGTTTTCCGGCGAAAAGGTACTTCAGACTACCGATCGTATTTCTGTGTTGAATAAATCAGGAAAGTTTGACAGAGAAGTGGCAATTGCGGTTCTTCAGCCAAATGGAGCTGCTGTAACTCGTTATGATTACATAAGTAGAGTGAAATCACTGACTAATGTTGAAATTAGAGTTATTATTTCCGCCAAGGTGGCTCCTGATGTTCTTATAAAGCCTTATGAATCAGAGGATGCTAAAAATATGGCCATCCTTCGTCATTTCCATGATGCTATGATGCAGGATGGAAATGCCTTTGCCAATGATTCGGAGACCAAAAATTTTATTGATATGGCTTCAATGGTATTTGGAATTGGAATTACAAAACTTCAGGCTTTACCCAGGGATATCCCTGATATTAGCACTGATAATGGTTTCGACTATGAGCATACAAGTGCAGGAAAGTGCAAATTACGCTTGAAAAAGTCTGAGGCTAGTGATGTATACTTCCTTGATATTCATACAGACTCTGATTTAGATTGGCTTGTTAAGTGGTAGAGCCGGGTTGGTTTTACCATTCTCATGAGCTATTGTTCTGTTGATATTAGTTTTCAGTATTGTAAATAGCACTTTTTTAAAAAAAAGTGTTAAATTAGTAAAGTTTTCTGAAAAGCCTCGCCGATAGATTCGAATGAAAAGCCTTAAACTGGTGCTGGTACAAGTATCAGCCAGAAATTTGGGGCTGACTGTGCTGTGCGAGGCGGAGCTTTGTTAGTACAGTAAGATAAATGGATTGATTTGTTTCCCATGGATAAGGGAATAGCAATATCTTATAACCTCCCTGTTACTGCTTTAGATATGAGGATATATCTGATTCAGTATTTGGCCGAGGTATATCTATTGCTTCATTTCTTTCAGGTCGATTTCCATTCATTTTTAACTGTGTCTCTTTGCGTTATTGCTTTGAGAAGTAGTGACAGTGTTTTTAATGTAATGTAAGTGGATTATACTGTTTTATATAATCTATTGGACCTCCGAGCTAATAGAGAGGTGACTTTATGCGTTGTATTTCTGTAATCAATCAAAAAGGTGGATGTGGTAAGACAACTATCTCAATGAATCTGGCAGCATGTCTGGCTTCATTGGGGCACAAAACTCTGCTTATTGACATGGACCCTCAGACTCATTGCGCTGTTGGTCTGGCTGTTCCGGAAGATCAGGTTGAGCAGAATATTTATGACGTGCTTATATCTGCGAATTCTGATAAACCGGTTACTCTAAAAAATATTAACTGGCAGATTGCTCAGAATTTTGACCTGGCACCGGCCGGAATTGAACTGGCGGCATTAGAGCCTCAGCTTACCGAAATGGAAGGCAGAGAAAACCTGCTTAAGAGTATTTTTGAACGCGACGCCCAGGGGTATGACTACATTATTATTGATTGTCCTCCTGGCGTAGGTATTCTCACTTTTAATGCTTTGCGAGCCAGTGATGAAGTTATTATTCCTGTTGAAACCGGGTATTTTGCTATGCATGGTTTGCAAAAGCAGCTTGAAACCCTTGATGTTCTAAAGAAGCAGTGTAAACAGGATATCCAGGTGAAAGTTCTTGGCAGTATGTACGATGTGCGTACTAAGCTTGCTCGTGAAATACTCAATGAGCTCCGCAGAAACTATTCTGATTTAATGTTCAAGACTATTATTAACTTCAATACAAAGCTGAAAGAAGCTGCAAGTTTTGGCCAACCTATTACGGAGTACGATCCTAGCAGTAAAGGGATGAAAGACTTTGTTGCATTGGCAAATGAAGTAGTAGAAGCAGGCGGTTTGCAGAAGGATAACTATGCTAAAAGCGTTGAGACTGTTGAAAAACAACTCAAGGAAATCAGCAAGTCTGCAAATGAGCTTTTAGTTGAATCAAAAGAACTTATTGGAGCTGCTCCATCTGAATCTGCTAATAAATTCGAGCCAAAATTGCCTAAGAGTATTGAGCAGAAGATAGCTGATTTCTATGGCGTAAAACAGGATGGTGATCAGGTTACTTTTGTTGCTATGTATCCCCATGCTCAAAGTGTGGCAATTGCAGGTGAGTTTAATGGCTGGAATCCTGAAGAGACGCCTTTGGAAAAGTCTGAAAACGGTCGCTGGTTTACACGGATGAATCTTGATTCCGGTTGCTATCAGTACAGATACGTTGTTGACGGTCGTTGGCAGCAGGATCCGCATAATGGTAAAGTAGTTGAAAATGAATTTGGTGAACTAAACTCTCTTGTTGAGCTTGTTTAATTTACGTAAATTATTGGATAATAAATATCTTACGTTATAATAGTGCTGTGGCCGATGAAGATTGGCATGCATTTTTATTGCTGTTTATTTTCTATTAAAATATAATAAAATTAGATGTGATAATATGTCCCCTTAAATTGTCAGGATAGTTCTGACGGTTTGAGGGTTTGTCTGCATTTAAATATAAGGCATTGAGTGTTCTGTCAAAATGTTTGGAGTACATTTTGAACGGTATTATATTACCTGAGGGGCGAACCATGGATGAGCATAATAACAAAAAGAAACAAAGAGGGATAGAATCCATAGCGCATCTGTTCCTTTCGCAGCTTGATAAACAAAGAGAAGGTAATTCTGACAGGCGAACTCCGCCAGCGGATAATTCGTCTGGAAATGAATTGCCAGTGCAGAATGATATTACTGATTATTCGGCAGATTTTAATGATGGTGCCGGTGAAAATACAGGACGCAGCGATTATGACTTTGATCTGGATGACAGCCTTCAGGGTGAGATCGTACTGGCCTATCATTTGAGAGATTCTTTCTCAAAGGTGCATGACTATGCCGAATATCAGTCACAGAGAGATGAACGGGTAGCGTTGGTCAGTATCGATCAATACGAGGTTACTCTGCTTGAAGTATTCAACGGTGATCCTTTTGATTACCCGATTGTCATCGCTGAAACCGAAGGAACGGCTGCCTCTTTGATACCTCAAATCAATGAGGCGGCCAATGGTTTCGATACTATTATTCTTAATGTCGATCCTTCTTTTGCGCCGCGCATAAATGAGATAATTAGTCATGCCGATTGCGTAACCCTTATTACGGATTGTACTAACGACGGTATAGTCAGTTCATATCAGGTGTTAAAGTCAGTTGCTGCTGATATCGAAGGCGATCAGGAAATCTCTTTATTTGTTTGTGATGCCGTTAACGAGCAATATGCTGATCGGGCATATTATAAATTCGCTGAAACTGCTAAAAAATATGTTGATAGGACAATAATACCTGCAGGATGTTCTTTGTTGAAGGAACCTGAAGAAGTTGTGCTGGATGATAAGCTGCCGACGGCAAAAGATAATTCTGAAGTCTCTGAAAATAATGATAAGCATACTGAGCCTGTAGCCGAGTGCGACCAACAGCGGGATATCGCTCCGGACAGTGAAGTAACAGCTGTAAATGCAGACCAGTCTGAAGTTAAAATGGATATTCAGGCGGAGGAGAATACTGAATCTCAAATTGATGCACTTGAGTTTTATAATCCTGATGACTTGATTATACAGCCTCAAAATTTTTCATCCTGCAATACGTATGATACTGCCCGAACAGATGATATTATCGAGCTGAAGCAGCAAAAAGTAGATGAAGAACAGGTTGAAACCGCTAAAGACGAAGCAGGTTTTGATAGTTCTGGTAAAGAATATTGTCAAAATAGTTACAGGCCGGCTGTTTCTGATCATGATTCTCATGAAAATGAATGTAATCCGGATGTGAAAATCTTTAAGGCCGGACAGATTTCCAGTATAGAGGATTTACTCGGAGTATCCTGTGATTCACGCAAGGCGGTAATTTCTCGCCCACAACCGGTTTGTCATTCTGGCCCTGCCAGTGTTTCTCCTGTTGTTGTTAATAAACCTCTGGAGAGTGATTTTGAGATTGCAGATTTTGTCGGAAGAAACCTGGCCCGTTTGTCTGAGTACAAAGGATTGGTATCTATTGAACTGCAGCAGTTTGAAGATGTTTTTCCATATGCAAAGGTTATGGTTGATATAGAAGGCAAAGTGCATGTGATATTGTCCGCGGTATATGCCGATTCAGTTGCGGGTAGTGTTGAGATGGTTATTCAATGGTTATCTGATAATATCGGTGCTATAGCAACCAGGTATCGGATACTGAAAATTAAGGCTTATATTCCGATACAGGTAATTTTGATTGCCGGTACAAACTTCAATTCTATCTACGATGAAGCTCTTATTGCTGCTGATGAATTTGATGCAGAGTGCGTTGTGCATCAGTTAAGCTCTTTTGAGATGAATGGTAAACACTATATTTCACTTCAGTGTGGATGACCTTGATATTGCCTGTTATTGTTGGCTGCCTCGATTTCGTCTTCTCATTCCTCTGCCGTCACCACCTTGGCCTCGTCCTGCAGATTCCAGGCCATTTGTGGAATTGTTATATGGGCTTGCTGTTGATTCTGGCAGTGAGTTGATGTGGATCGTCCTGTATATTTCCTGTGGATAGCTGTTGTTTTCTCTTGCTATTGTCAGAAGAGATTTTTCCGTATCGACTTGCTTGAAACCTTCATCATTCAGTGCTTTTACCGCCTGTTCTAGGTTATACCCCAGCTGTTGACAGAATATTGCCAGGGAAGACTTCTCTGCGTTTGCGTATGGTGGTCTGCCGTATTTCTCAGCGATTTGTCTTCTTAGATTCCAACTCAAATCGTTAATGTAAGTTATTGGTTTTATGTCAGCGTATGTGCCCCATACAACGAAAGCAGTAATCAGCAACGAAAGAACAAGTTCTACAGAAACAAAATTAATTTTTCTGAATTTACTTCTGAAATAGAGATTGATTTGCTTTATATTTAGTAAGATATGGATGATACAGGCCGCAATCATCAAAAAACCGACATTAATATGGATATAAAACCACTGGTTCCTATCCATGCCGAACCATTCCTGCCCTGACCAGCTGGTAAATCTGCCATGTGGCTGAACGTAAATAATTACAGACGATATTGTTAAAATAATAAAAGACCATAAGGCTGTAAGCGAGATGGTCCTTCTAATGTAAGGCATTATTTTCATTTTTTAACCTATTACTATTTATAAACTTATAATTTGTTATATGCTATTTGTTTTATAGTCCAATAGGTAAAACGCAAAAGCAAATATCCTTATTGCATGCCGGGAATTGCAAAAAAACTGGAAAATGCATTAAAAAACCACCCCGTGAGAGTGAACAGAAAAAGCAGGAATATAAAGAAAAAGACAAGCAGCTTTGTCTTCATAACCTGTTTTAGCATTACGAATTCAGGCATACTTGCCGCAACAGTACTCATCATAAATGCCAGTGTTGTTCCTATGGGCAAACCTTTTCCAAGCAGGCTTTCAGCTACAGGGATTATTCCACTGGCATTTGAGTATAGCGGTATGCCGATTATTGTTGCTGCCGGAACTGACCACCATTGACCATCGCCCAGGTTATCAACGATTACCGATTGTGGTACATAGCCATGCAGACCTGCGCCAACACCTATACCAATTATAATCCATTTCCAGATTCTACCTACTATGCTGAATAATTCGCTTTTGGCAAATTCATGTCGTTCTTTCCATGTTGTTTTTTGAGAAAGAGAATCTGAGCCTGGCTGGCTGGGTTGTTTTATGTTTTTTGCACTTGCCGCCAGATCTGTCAGATATTTATCTGCTCCGATAGCGTCAAAAAATATTCCACCTAAAACTCCGGCAGCAATTCCGATCGCAGAATATACAATTGTGAATTTAAGTCCCAGTAGGCCTCCGAGTAGTACAACCGCCACTTCATTGATCATAGGTGAAGTGATAAGAAATGCCATTGTTATGCCAAGTGGTATTCCTGCCTGGGTGAAACCAAGAAACAAGGGGATGCTGGAACATGAACAAAAAGGTGTAATCGCGCCAAAACAGGCTGCTGCAAAATAACCAAATAACCGATGTTTTCCTGCCAGGTAATCTCTTACTCGTTCTACATTGAGTGAAGCTCGAGCTAATCCAACCAGGTAAATAATTATCACCAGCAGAGAAAAAATCTTGGTAACATCTTCAATGAAAAAATGCAGACTCGTTGCAAGGTGACTGGAATCTTCCATGTCGAGCCAGCCATAGACGATTTTGTCAGCCAGCATAGTAAATATTTTTAAGCTTAGGCATTCACACATAATTATTTACCCCAGTTTTTCCAGTACTTGTAAATCTTCATTGAGTTTCTTTCTAACAATGTTGTCTACGCAGCTAATTAAGCAATCCAGTTCCGGATGAGACAAGGAATATCTCATCCAAAGCCCGTCTTTGCGACCCGAGATTAAACCGGCTTTTTGTAGTACCGACAAATGCCTGGATATGTTTGACCTTTGCGAGCTTAGCCTTTCACTTATTTCGCAGACGCATTTTTCACCATCCTTGAGAAAGTCAATTATTGCCATTCTTATTGGATGCCCTATGCCCTGGGCAATATCTGCACGCATTTTAAATATCTTAAGTTCTTTATCATTCATAGTTTAGGTTTGTTATGTCTTTTTATATTTAGTTACTATAATACAATATGCTCACATAGTATTATATAACATCTTTTACCTTTTGTCAAGAACCTCAACTACTATCCAGTGTAGTATGCATATAGGGAGAGTATTATTATTAATATTGCTGTTATAATCGTTATGAAAATGCAGTAATTATTTGCTGTCTTGGGCCGTAAGGCAGGAATATTCTGGAAAAATGGGCTTATATCTCGTAAACTTCTGTCATGTTTATAGATGAAGCAGAAATATATATAAAAGCAGGCGATGGCGGCAACGGATGTGTTAGTTTCCGCCGTGAAAAATATGTTCCTAAGGGCGGTCCAGATGGTGGCGATGGCGGCAGGGGCGGAGATGTAGTCTTTGTTGCTGATGAATCAATCGATACCCTTATGGATTTTCGCGGACAGTTCCATTGGCGAGCCCAACGTGGTGAGGATGGTTCTGGAGCTTTGTGTTACGGCAAAGATGGCCAGGATCTTATTATCAAAGTGCCTGTTGGTACAATGATAATTGATACTGGAATTGACATGGTAATCAAAGATTTTACTATGAATGGCGAAAGGGCTATTGTTGCAATTGGTGGTCGCGGTGGACGCGGGAATAAACATTTTGCCACTGCAACAGACCAGATTCCACAAAAGTCTGAAGATGGTAAACCCGGTCAGGAACGAAATCTGAAACTTGAACTTAAGCTTATAGCTGATGTTGGCCTGGCTGGTTTGCCTAATGCCGGTAAGAGTACTTTATTGAGTAAAATTTCTGCTGCCCGGCCTAAGGTTGCTGATTATCCATTTACTACCCTTGTCCCAAACCTGGGTATTATTGAGCTTAGTAATTATCGTCGCTTTGTCGTCGCAGATATTCCCGGCCTGATCGAAGGTGCTTCAAATGGTCACGGTCTTGGGAATGATTTTCTCAGGCATGTTGAACGTACTAAGATGATTTTACACCTGGTGGATATTTCCGGTAATGACGGCACCGATGCTGTAAAAAATTATCATATCATCCGAAATGAACTTCAGAGTCACAGCCCGGAACTTGCCGGTAAACCGGAGATAGTGGTTGCTACAAAAAATGATTTAGATGTTGATTCTATAATGCTGGATGATTTTACCCAGAGATTAGGCAGACCGGTCGTTGCAATTTCTTCTGTTACCGGGAAGAACCTTCAGGAACTAATGGAGATGATCTGGAAACAGCTGCAGAAAATCAAGAAAAAAGAAGCTGAAGAACAGGAAAATTAACATCAATAAAGTTTAAGTATTGCTAATAGCAATTTATAATCTATGTGTAGTTACTGATTCTGATAATAGCTTGATGACAAAAATAGTTTACTTTCGCAGTTTTTAAGTTGCAATAACGAAGTGCCTTTGGTAAATCGCCTAAAATGGCTTCCTGCAACGCTTTGAATTAAATGTACTTTCGAGAATTAGCTCGGAAATACTTTTAAATATAAAGTTTTTCATTCACAAGGCCCTGTTTCGGCTTTTGCGTGTAATGTTGAACAATCAAAAATGTGATACCGTACAAATAATTTGTTATTAACAAATTGAATTAAATTAAGTATATGTTTTAATTTCTCTTTTTATCGATTGGAGTATTTAATGAAGAAGTTTTGTTTAGTTATTCTATTGTTATTTGTTGTTTCATTTATTTCTGGCTGCTGTGATTCTTGTGATCAGAAATCTTGTGACAATTCTTCTTGCACCAGGGAAGACAGCGTCAAGTGGATTTCAATGTTCAACGGCAAGGATTTGACCGGATGGAAGGCCAATGAGAAGGAAGGTTGTTTTAGTGTAGAAAATGGAACAATCAAAGTATCAAATGGTCGCTGTCACTTGTTCTATGTTGGCGATGGTGGCAATGTTGAATTCAAGGATTTCGAGTTTGTCGCTTCAGTTATGACTACCCCTGGATCAAACTCAGGAATTTATTTCCATACAAAATATCAGGACCAGGGTTGGCCGGCCAATGGTTATGAAAGCCAGGTTAATATTTCACATCCTGATCCGCAGAAATCTGGTGGTCTTTATGATGCTGCTAAAGTTAGTAATCCTCCGGCAAAAGATAATGAATGGTATACTCATCGTATCGTCGTTAAAGGCAAACATGTTACTGTTGAAATTAACGGTCAGACAGTGGTCGATTATACCGAGCCTGATGATGTGTCTTTTCCTGGCTGGCCTGGTAGAAAACTTTCAAGTGGAACATTTTGCCTGCAGGGACATGACCCCAAAAGCGTTGTCTATTTCAAAGATTTAAAAGTTAGACCTTTATAATAAAAAATGGAAGATCCTGATTACATTCTTGATATCAATGGACTGCCGGTTGAAAATGATCAACTACAAATTCCACATGAAACTAAAGACAACAAAGATAAGAAGTGTCTTTATGTAATGTTTGATTGCTGTGGTGTCTATCAGCATATTTATAAAAATAAAGCTGGTACTCATTATGAAGGACGGTGCCCAAAGTGTTTGCGGCTGGTAAAAGTTGCCATTGGACCAGGCGGTACTGATCAGAGATTTTTCCATGCTAAGTAAAAACTTAAACAGGTTCACCATATGGTGAACCTGTTTTTTTATAGTGTGAATAGTCTTTTTTCTTAAATCATATCTGAGCCAGATAGATCGCATAATATTTCCTGATAAATAAAAAACCCTCGGCACATGAAGCCGGGGGTTATTTTTATTGTTTCTTTAAAAGCCAAAAAGGCACATGGGTTACATTATGCCTTTTATGACTGTATGAAAGTTGTTTGCTTTTGCACTTATATAATCGACTGGTTATCAGTCGGGCTTTATAATATATTTTATATTTTTATGTTTTTTTTCCAGAAAAGTATGGTTTATGGCAGTTATGACTGTTATGCCAGTGCAGCTTCCTGATCTGTACAGCGAACGCCTCTTTTCTCCAGGCAGTCGTAAATAGTAGAGATCATTTCTGAACTGTTTGGCTTACTTACCTGAGCGTCTGCTCCAACAGACTGACCTTTTTTGATATTATCAGCATTTATCAAAGAGGAGAACAGGATAACCGGAATGTTTTTAAGCCTGGGGTCATCTTTGATATTTTTTGTCAAATGCAGACCATCCATACCCGGCATTTCTATATCTGTAACTACAAGGTCGCAAGGCCCGGATTCGTCATCGTAATGATGCTGCATATACTCCCATACTTCCTGGCCGTCGTGGAATATAGTTAGATTATTGAAATTGTGCTTTCGCAATACTCTTTCGACTGTCTTGCGAATAATGGTGGAATCGTCTGCCATTACTATGCGTACATCTTGAGTAGAAACTTCATTTCTAACCTGTACTTCTTCGGTATCTTCGGCGCAATTTACTCCGAGCACTTCACTGATTACTGTTTCAAAGTCTACAATAAGTATCGTTTGATCTGATAGGTTTACAGTACCGGTAATAGGAGCCTTCATTCTCTGTAAGTATTCTGATGGTGTCTTTATATCACTCCAGCTTAACCTGTGTATGCGTTCAACGGTGTCTACCAAGACGCCGCATCGTAGATTGTTAAACTCAACCACGATAGTCATGCCTCCGCCTCGTGTCGTTTCTTCGCCTTGAACGCCGAAATAGTCACCCAGGTTTATTAGCGAAAGAACTTCTTCACGCAGTTTGATGCTGCCTTCAACACTATGTGGTGCATTAGGTATATTGATCGTCTGCTGACGTTGAATTATCTCACGAATTTTAGCAACGTTAATGCCAAATGGAGTTTTTCCAACTTTGAAAACTAGTACTTCTAATTCATTTGTGCCGGCTTCTAGTAATATTCCTTTTTCCATTGAATCACCTGAATTATAGAAAAGGTTATAGTTATAGTATCGAAAGTCCAATAAATAAACTTTCATTTCTTATTCTTATATCCCGGTCTTCGGCACAAAAACATCTTGTGTTTATAATAATATTGCTTTTCTGTTCAAAGGAATATTTATAGTTATATAGTTTGTGATTTAAATATAGCGGAACAGCTGGCATTCAACGAATTTGTGTACGTAAACTTCTATCGATAAACTCTTTATGGCTGTCTTTGATAAACTCTGGTAAATTAATAAGAATTATATAAATGAAACAGGTGTAAATAATAATTGTTGCCGAGCTGTTTATGGGACCTGTTTTCGCTAACTTATTGCTATTTGATTTCTGGTGATTAACGAATGGGGATTTAGTCATTAAACCTTTCGATAGCTCCATCTATTATTTTGATAATTGTATCACATCCCTTTCTTATCTCTGAGACATAACCTATATCACGCTGCAGCTGATGCTTTTGTTTTTCAATTCCGTCTTTACCAAGTACCTTTAGTTCGCGGTCGGCGCGGAAACGGTAATATTCTGCCATCTGGCTGACCGATCTGACTAGTTCGTAAATTCGTTCTCGGTGACGTACTTTACTGCGAAGCTCATCCAGCTCGATCATTAACTTGTTAACATAATCCTGATTTTCAATATCATTCAGCATTTTGTTCACCAGGACTACTGTTTTGTCAGATATATCAGCTAGTTCTTGAATGTCTTCTTTGCGTTTTTGTAACTGTTTTAGTGCCCCATCTTTCGCTTCCTGGTTGAAGTTACTGATTTGTTTTCTGTATTCAAATTTTGTCTTATCTATTTCCCTGGTACAGTATTGCTCTGCCGCTTCCTGTAGAGTCATTATTTCTGAATATTGTTTTTTAACTCCACCTTCAGTTGCGTCGATGACTTTAACTGGTGAGGCGGCAAAGTCTTTTTCAAACTGCTGAAGATAAGTAAACATCTGTTCATCAGTATATATGGGATTTCCGTAGATATCTTCTACTTTTCGCAGCATATTACGGCTGCGAAGAATTCTTTCCCACTCTTTCATTTCAATTGTATAAAATCTATTCATCTCCGGACGCCATACTTCATGAACGGCATTACCCGGGCTGTAATAAACGTTATTACTATAGCCTAGATCCTGACCGATGAATATAACCGGGTCACATCCCATATATTGCCCCAGGTAAAAGGCAAGGTGGGCTACGGTTGCACCGGCAGGGATAGTGTCGTGTTTTGATGGTTGATCCATAAGCAGCAGGTTTGCAAATTCATTTCCGAGAATTGATATCGGGCCCTTTCCGATATATTTATCGATCACATGCCAGCTTACCTTTGGCTCAGCTACTAAATGAATATCTGATAATTGATCTTGAAGACCTTCATAAAAGCGTTTGCTTATTTCGTGATAGTCCAGTGAAGTTACAAAGTCCGGCTTGATTCCTTTTGCTAATAATGGTTTCAAAGTTGTCTGTACTGCAATTACCACTACTCGGCTGCGAATCTTTTTTAGTATTTCAATATTTTTCTGCAGCGAAGGACCGGCTGATACCACTACTGCCGGATAGCCTTTAAACCTGTTCTTTAAAATGTTAACCGATCCGCATTCTACATATGCACGCAGATTGTTGGCAATATTGGTACAAGTTGTAATACTATTTGCTAAAACACTTATTGTGTGACTGCGCAGGAAGGAGACAAACTCATTTAATGCGGTATGGATACTGTTATGATATTGATAGCCGACCGTTTGCATGCTTTTGGTGAATACTATACCCAATGTGATCAGGATGCCGATGTCGTATAGCCGCTTAAATATCTCATCTCGATCATTCCTTGTTATAAATATTATCTTGTTATCTTTAAGTATTTCAGATAGATCTCGCAAGGCTAATGCTGTTCTTATTAATGCGAGATTGTTTTCGCTTATAACAAAGTAAATTTCTCCTTTGAGTCTTTTATGTAAAGCTTCAACATGGTAGCCTAACCCAAAACCGTCAATAACATAGCACATTGAAATACGGCCGTCATTTTTTTCCTGCTGAAGTCTTGCGGTTTCCATAACGCCGTCAGCCCATTTTTCGGCTTCTTTTGTGGGGTCATAGCGGCTGTGCAGGTATAGAAGTTTTCCGTTATCACCCGGCAGCCGACAGGTAAATTCGCCGTTTTTGGTTCGTTCGCACTCAATAAGCTTTTCATCTGGGACACTGTCAATTAACCTGGCCAGGTCAGGGTTTTCACGCCACAGAACTTCCATGTTCTTCATATAAACGGTGTTATATTCTAATTCCGGTATTTGTATTTCCATTTTGTATATATTATGCGGTGGTTCGATGCTTTATCTATTCAATTATCCAGACAGTTGAAGATATATAAATTCTTGATGGCTGATACTACTATTTTCACTAATATAATAAATTGCAGGGAGTTATAAATCAATCAGATATCGTTATTTTTAAACTGGAATATACCTGATTATAAAGATATAATAGTGAACATAAGTCAATAATTTCTTTATAGTTATATCTGTTTTCGAGGTGCATATGCTTGGTTTTGAAGATAAATGGGTTGGCATCTGTTATATTCTTTGTCCTTTAAGTGCTTTATTGTGCGTTGTTTATGGTATTGTCAACTGGAATAAAGGTGATGATGCGATAGGAAAAGATGATATTGAATGGGCAAAGCATGAGAATGAAATTGCCAAAGAGGAAGTATAACTGAAATTATAATTTCATGATTATATTTTGTACTTAGGCATTAGCTTTGGATTTTTTGCTTCCTTTAGCTTATCATTTCTGAATATGACAGATAAACAGGATAAAATCGATCGGCTATGCGAATTGCTGATTACTGAAAATGCAAAATATAATCTGACTCGGATAGTTGATCCTGACCAGATTGAAATCAGGCACTTCGAGGATTCATTAATTGTTTTGGAACTTCTTGAGGATTATGCCTCAAAATTTAATTACAGGCCAAAACTGCTTGATATTGGTTCTGGCGCAGGTTTCCCGTCTCTAGCTTTGGCAATAATGCTTGATAACTGGGATTTTATCTCTTTGGAAGCTACCGGGAAAAAAGTCAAATTCCAGCAATTGGCTGCTAAGGAACTGGAATTGACAAATTTTGAGGCGATAAATGGTCGGGCAGAAGAATTGGCTCATAACTTCAAATATCGGGAAAAATTCGACATTGTTACTGCTCGCGCTGTTGGCCACCTGGCTTTGATTTCTGAGCTTGCATTACCATTTCTAATGATCTCTGGCATGTTTTTGGCCTGGAAAGGTCCCAAAGTGATTGAAGAGATGCCGTTAGCCGAGAAAGTTATTAAGCAGCTTGGAGGCGACAAACCAGACCAGATTGCGTATTCGTTGCCGGACCAGGATGAAAATGATATTGATTATTGTATCATTAAAACAGTCAAGCAGTTTCGCAGCCCCGTAGCTTTTCCCAGGCCTTATGGCATAATTAAAAAGCAAATCAAATAAATTTGGGCCTACCTTTCCGGGAAAGTGTGACAAATTATACCTTATTTATGTTAATGATTTTCAGTATTGATAATATACATGGATTTGTGTAGCTAATTGCCATTTACTACAGCCTGTTTTAATCTAAGTTAAGCTATCAAAGCATCTTACGTTTGTTGTGGCTGCCATGGGGCTTCCAGAGTTTCAAATTCGCTCTTAAGTATTGGTAAAATAATTAATAATATTTAGGAAATCTTAGAACGTAACTCGATATTATTGCGTAGTGTATAAGTCTTTTTTGTCGGTTAATGGACCGATAATTTTCGGAGGAGAGGGGGCAGCCCTGATTGTTTGCATTTTTAGCAATAGATCAATCTCGATTTAGATTGAATGTTTTATATATAAGTTTTTACTTTTGCAGTTTTTAAGTTGCAAAAATCGCCTAAAAGGGCCTTCCTGCAGCGTTTTGAATTAAATATACTTTCGAGAAATAGCTCGAAAATACAATTAAATATAAAGTTTTTCATTCACAAGGCCCTGTTCCGGCCTTTGCGTATAATGTTGAACAGTCAAAAGTGCGACATGCATATGATGCGAAGCATAAACCGCACTATAAGTTAATTTTTACATGTAAGGTTGACGAATGAAGTTATCACCTAAAAGAGCAGAAAATCTTTCAATTGTAGCATTAATCTTGCACCTGATTTTCTTTTTATTAGCCTTGTTTTTTGACAAATTCAGTGGAAGCAGGGCAGCAGGCGTTGTTGGATGGCTATATCTTGGCGGGATTCCTATTTGGGCCGTTCTGATTATCCAGTTCCGTCAGCGACGTTTGGCAGAAGAAGAAAAATTTGAAGCCAGGGAATATCAGCGACTCAAAAAGGAAGGACGCGGAGCCTCTGTTTTTGAAGGTGATATCGAAAAAGAAATGATGATCCAGCAGAAACGTCTCGATTGGATCGAGAGATGGCTGCTGCCGATTGCCGCTGCTATTGTTACGGTATATATGATTGGGATTAGTCTCTGGCAATGGGCAATTGTGAAAGATATTACAATTACTGTTGCAGGTGATATGCCTCTTGTTAAAGGCATGGCTCTAGGCAAAACAATTGTCGTTTTTGCCGGTATGAGCATTGTCAGCTTCTTATTTGCTTGCTATACAGTGGGGATGAGTCGCCAGGATGAATGGAGGCCTCTGCGTGCCGGTGGCGGGTTTCTGATAGGATGTACCTTGGTGGCCCTGGCTGTTGCTGCCACCCTAACAGCGACATCATTCGGATATTACAAGCCGCTTATTATTGCGGGAAAAGTTCTGGTAATAATAATGTTTGTGCTTGGTATTGAATATGCCCTGAATGTTACGATGGACTTTTTCAGACCTCGTATCAAAGGCCAGTATCAGCGTGCTGCCTTTGAATCTCGCCTGCTAGGTTTGTTTAGCGAACCTGGCGGTTTGTTCCGTACCGCTTCTCATGCTTTGGATTATCAGTTTGGCTTTAAGGTTTCTGAAACCTGGTTTTACCGCCTTCTCGAAAAATACATCGTTATGCTGGTTCTTATCCAGGCAGCAGTTCTATATCTTATGACTTGTTTTGCTATTGTGCCGACTGGTTATCAGGGAGTTTGCGAACGTTGGGGAGCACCTACTAACCTTAGTGATCCTTGGGAATCTGGATTACATGTCAAGTTTCCATATCCGATTGATACCGTCAGAATGTTCCCTGTTGAACAGGTTCAGAGCATAAGCATTGGATATGAAAAAAATGATCCTCAATTTGATATATTAGGAAATGCTGTTCATGATACTACTCCGGTTTTATGGACTAAGGAACATTGGAAAGCTGAATATCCGTTTCTGGTTCCGGCTAAAAAAGCCGGGATAGAAGCCGATAGCGAAGGTGCCGTTAATAATCTGTTCGATAAGCTTGTTTTTGCGGTTGATGTTCAATATAGAATATCAAATGTTGAAAAATTCGCCTATAAAGAGGGTAGTTTTATAAATCCGGGAGATGTGATTCGGAAGCTTTGCGAAAGAACTGTTTTCCATTATTGCAGTCAAAACGATATCGAACAGCTGCTCGGGCCGGGCCGGTATGAAACTGCACAGATGCTAAAGGCTGAAATTGTTGAAAGCTTTGCCAAGTGTGATGTTGGTGTTAGTGTCGATTATGTAGGCATAAAATCTGTTCATCCGCCGATAAAAGTGGCAGAGGCTTTCGAAAAGGTTATTTCTGCTCTGCAGCAAAAACAGACCAAAATTTTACAGGCCCAGGGCCAAACCCATAAAGCGGTTTATGATGCTGAAGCTGATGCGGCGGTCAACCTTGCCATGGCTGATGCCTATAAGGATGAACGCGAACAGCTCGCTCACGCTGATGCCGAGCGTTTTGCAAAGCAGGTTGAAGCTTTCGAAAAAGGAGAAAGTGTCTACCTCTGGCGTGAATATCTCGCTGTCCAGGATGAATATATGGCGAAAATGAGAAAATACCTTATTGCTTCTGATAATGTTGATGATTGGGTATATGAGTTCGACTTGAAGGAAAACCTCAAACCCGACCTCTTTGAAGGGTTGGGCCTTGAAAATAAACAGGAAAATGCCGAAGGGCAGAATTAGTTGTAATTATACTACCGGATAATAGCTGGTTTACTACCTTGTAATATAACAGGAGATACAATCGTGAAAAAACATTTGGGTATTGTACTATTAGCAATGATTATTGTTGCGATCTTATTAATCTACGCGGTTACCTATACCGTTAATTACCAGGAAAAGGCGCTGTTGCTGAAATTTGGTAAAATCCAGGATGTTGTCAAAGAACCGGGCCTGAAATTCAAATGGCCGGCTCCTATTAATAAGGTTGTCAAATTTGACAGCCGGGTACGAACTCTTGCTATGCCTAACTATCAGACCCAGACTCTTGACAAACAAAGCGTTATTGCTTCTGTATATGTTAACTGGCGTATTTCCGACCCGAAATCTTTTTATAATAAATATCGCACGGGTAATTCTGATGTGGTTTATAATGCCGAAGAGAAATTACAGGAAATCTGGAAAGATCGGACATACAACCTTTTCGCCGAATATAATTTCGGAGAACTTATAACTCTGGATCACAGCAAGTTCCGTCTGGATGACCTGGAAAAAAATATGTTCTCTCGAGTTCAGGAAGCCATGCAGAGTGATAATTATGGTGTCGAGATTGTCGATGTCGGTATCAGTCGTTTAGGCGTACCTGACAATGTTACCCAATCTGTATTTGAACGTATGATTGCCGATCGTAATGCGGTAGTGACCGAACTGATGAGTCAAGGTGAAAAATACGCCAAGACCTTAAAGGGTGATGCCGAAAGTCAGGCTACTATTATTAAAGCAAAAGCCGAAGCTGAAGCCAAAAAGATTCGCGGTGAAGGTGATGCTCGTGCCGCTGAATACTATTCGGCATTTCTGCAGAATCAGGAACTGGCAAACTTCCTGCGTCGCCTGGAAACATTACGTAAAACATTGAACGAACGAACGACGGTTATTCTTGATAAAAATACTCCGCCTTATCAGTTAATGATTGAAGGACCGGAATCTACAATTAAAACTATAACACAAGACTAGAAGATATTTTATAAGGTTTGATATATGAGTGACCATCATCACATTCATGGCCAGTGCAGCTGCAATTCAGATAATCATAATCCTGATATTGAGCCGCTGGATCCGGGTAGTCAGGCACTGTCTGATGCCCTGAAGTTCAGCTTTATGCTGCTAAAGTTAATAATGATTCTGGTTCTGGCCGGTTTCATTTATAGTGGGTTCTATACTATCGAAGCCAATGAAGTTGGTATTGAACTGCTGTTTGGCAGAGTTAAGGAAGGCGGACTGCTCCGGACCGGTTGGCATTGGAAATGGCCCAGCCCGATTGAAGAAATCGTTCGCATACCGGTAGATGTTGATCATAAAATTATGGTCGATCGGGTAGATGGCATTGATAAGCCTGCTATGTGGTATTATGTTACTGATGAGCAGCGGTTAAAGGATAATTACTACCCGCCGCAAAATATCCAGTTCATCAAAGACGGCTATTCGCTTACAGCGTCTGCCAGCGCCCTCAAAGGCGATAAGTCAGAAACTGACCAGATGGTTGATTATAATCTCTGTCATACAAACTGGACTATAACGTGGAATGTTATCGAGGGTGGAGAACTAAAAGTATTTGAAAAGGTATGGGATGGTACCCCTGACTGGAAAAAACTGACGACTATTCTCAGGACTGTGCTGGCTGACTCTGTAATCACTGTTAGTGCGCATTATGATATCGAAGATATCATCTGGGGAAGTAGTGAAAAGTTTAAACTTGAAGTTCAGGACTATATGAAAGAAAGACTTAGCCGCTTTGACTATGGCATTGAAGTTGAACTCCAGCTTGTTGGTAAGGAAACTCCGCAGCAGGTCAAAACTGCTTTTGATGCCGCTAACAGTGCTGAACAGCAGGCCGAAAAGCTCAAAAATGAGGCGAAAGGTAAATCTGAAGAGATAATGAATCAGGCTACTGCTGACGCTGCTAATATTCTGGCTCAGGCACGGGCTTATGCTGATACGGTTGTTCAGTCTGCCAGGGCGGATGCTGATTATCTTACTGAAGTACTTGCCAAAATTGATAAGGCTGCCAAAGAAGCTGCTCAGTCCGGCAAGGGTGAATATAAAAAAGTTTATAATGACCTGATGGCTATTACTGTTGACCAGTTATACCAGGAAACAGTTAGAGTTGTCATGGCAAATGTTGACCAGGCATATGCTCCTACAACATCAGGCGACAAACCTGATCAATGGCGTATCTTTATTAATAGAGATCCATCAATTAAGAAAACTGAAAAATAAAATTTAGTCTGCTGTCAGTTGCAGGTAGCAATACCCGCTGATACAACATGAATCAATAAAAAGGCGAATAATATGGCAGGACATAGTGTTCATAATCTAAGTGAAGTTGAAAAGGCATTCAGTTCAGGCGATGTCGAGGCGAAAACCTTCAAGGTTAGCCTTAGTCTGCTTGGTACAATGCTTGGCGGTGCTTTATTGCTCAATGGAATAATAGCTGAGCGTTTGTTTAATGATGGTGGCGATATTGCTCAGCTGCTAAGTATGGCCGGTGCCCTTATGCTGGGTATCCCGGTTGTATGGAATGCTACCAAATGTCTGCTCGCAGGACATAACCATATGGATGAGCTTGTGGCACTTGCCATTATCGCGTCCTTTGCCGTTGGTAGTTACGAGGTGGCCGGCTCTGTTGCATTTTTTATGCTGCTGGCTGAACTGGTTGAAACCAGGACCGCTCTTGGCGCTCGAGCTTCAATTGAGTCCCTGATAAAAATTACTCCGACTAAGGCTCATCTACTCTCTGCTGGTGGTGAAGAAACAGAAGTGGAGGCATCGCAGCTTCAGCCGGGCCAGATTATTCGGGTTCGACCTGGTGACAATATTCCTGCTGATGGTGACGTTGTCAGCGGGCAGTCAACGGTTGATCAGGCAAATATTACCGGTGAATCTCTCCCGGTTGATAAGATGATCGGTGATACTGTCTTTGCCGGTACCAGTAATGTAACCGGCATGATGGATATCAAGGTTGTCTCTGCCGGTAGTGACACAACTCTCGGTAAGGTACAGTCTTTAATCCTGGATGCAGAAAGTACAAAAATACCTATCATGAGAATTATCGACAGGTATGCCAGGTGGTACACACCAACTATTCTTATGATTGCTTTATTGATTTTTGTGTTCACCAAGGAAATTAACTTTGCTATTTCGGCTTTGATTATCGCCTGTCCTTGTGCGATTATTCTTGCAACGCCGACTGCTATGGTTGCCTCGTTAAGTTGTGCCGCACGTCTTGGCGTGCTTATCAAGAACGTATCTGATCTGGAAGGTGCAGGACGCCTGACTTCTATGGTATTTGATAAAACCGGTACTCTTACAACAGGACAACTTGCTGTTACCCGCCTTACACCTATTGGTGATATTGATCCGACAGAAATGCTTACTCTAACTGCTTCTGTTGAAAAGTTTAGTAAACATCCGGTTGCCCGGGCTATTATAGAAGTTTCCCGAAAGGCAAACTTGAAACTGCATGATGTTGAAGGTTTTGAGGAAGTCGCCGGTAAAGGTGTAATCGGTACCATAAACGGTTCCAAGGTCTTGGTTGGCCGCGACACCTGGCTCAAGGATGAAGGTGTTGAGGTAAGTGGTCTTGATGGTGACAATGCTCCGCCTGAAGGTATCAGTTTGCTTTACATTGCTCGTGATGGCAAATTTGTCGGCTGGGTTGGCATGGAAGACCGTACCAGGAGCGAAGCTCGACAGGCTATGGAAGATCTGGCTGAGCTTGGTATCAAACGCCTGGTAATGGTAACTGGTGATAAACTTGCTGTGGCAAAACGTGTAGCAGCTGAGATGGGATGTAGCGAAGTCAAAGCTGAATGTCTGCCTCATGAAAAACTTCAACTGGTTAATCAGCTCCAGAATGAAGGTCACCGAGTTGCCGTTGTTGGTGACGGTGTAAATGATGCCCCTGCTTTGGCCGCCGGTGACCTTGGTGTCGCTATGGGTGCTGCCGGTAGTGATGTTGCTATTCATAGTGCTTCAATTGCATTGATGAACAGCGAACTCGATCGCCTTCCGTTTTTAGTTAAACTTAGTCGTATCACCCGCCAGGTTGTATTTCAGAATCTGGCATTTGGTATGTTGTTTATCATTTTTGGACTGATACTTAGCGGCCAGGGCAAAATACCTCCGATTTTTGCAGCTCTTTTACATTTAGGCAGTTCACTGGTTATTGTATTTAATAGTGCTCGGCTGGTTAGATTTGGTGAGGAGATGCATCATCATTAATAGCTTATCAAGCTTTTGAGAGAATACTATGGCTAAATTAGATAATAGTTCGGTTATAAGCACTGTTGGACTTACAAAAATATTCAGAGATTTTTGGGGCCGACAGCGAGTTATTGCAGTTGATAAACTTGATCTGGAGATAAGGCCCAAGGAAGTTTTTGGACTTCTTGGCCCTAATGGTTCCGGTAAGAGTACTACTATTAAGATGCTGCTGGGACTGCTAAACCCTTCACGGGGATGGGCCCGGGTATTAGGTAAATCTCCCGGTGATGTAAAAACTAATGCCAGGATTGGTTATTTGCCCGAAGAATCATTTTTATATCCGTTTTTGAATGCTCGTGAAACACTTGACTTCTATGGCCGCTTGTTTGGTCTTGATAATGATCGGCGTAAAAACCGTATTGACAGCCTGCTGGATATGGTTGGTTTAAGCGGTGCTACCAGGCGTCAGGTTGGCGAATTTTCCAAGGGTATGCAGAGACGAATAGGTTTAGCCCAGGCATTGATAAACGATCCGGATCTGTTGATCCTGGATGAGCCTACCAGCGGTATGGACCCGATTGGAACTCGGCAGATCAAAGACCTGATTGCAGAACTTGGTAAACGTGGTAAGACCATTTTGCTCTGTAGCCATCTCATGGCTGATGTGGAAGATGTTTGCGATCGAATTTGCATCCTCTACGGCGGGAAGATTCGTGCTGAAGGTCAGTTGGACGAGCTGCTTGCTCGCACTGAGCAAACTCGCATCGAATGTGAAAAACTTGATGATCATGTTATTGCTGAAATAAAAACTGTCATCGCAAAACACCATCCTGAATATGACTTGAAGTTTGAAACTCCTCGTGATCGCATGGAAGACTATTTCCTCCAGACTGTGGAAAAGGCACAGCTTGAAGATGTTGCTACTTCCGGTGCCAGGATTGGTGGAGAAGTCAGTGATTTCCTCGGTTCCCAGTCCGAAGACGCAGGTGAGTCTGTAATTGAGTCCTTGGTTTCTTTGGAAAGTGAAAAAGCTAAAATCGCTCCTGCCGGGGTTGAGCTTGATACAGCTGAGGTCTCTTCTGTGGATGAGCCAAAAGCTGCCGCTGATTTTATCAGTTCTCTTACCAGTGAAAGTAAGGAAGATATGACCGTTGCTATTGAGCAGCAGGAGCAGGCAGTTGAAGAACCGGCTGAAAATGATACTAAGGTTGTTGATACTGATATAATTAATAATCTTCTCGGTAGTAATAACAAAAATAAAAATGACGGCGATAAGTAATTAGCCGGATAACAGGTACTGATTATTAAGTACTAAGAATAATAAATATGAAAAGTATATTTGCAATAGCTCGGACATTAATCAAAGAAGTATTTCGCATGAGAATGCTCATGTTTTTTCTTCTATTGGTGTTTTTAGGTGCTACTGTAGTCTTTGCCTGGTGGCTTAGTGGTGGTACCGGTCGCCCGGAAGAAAAAATTCAGACTTTTATCAGTTATAGTACCAGGTTTATTACTGCGGTCTTGAGTCTGGTGACTATCTTTATTTCTATTGCTACTGTTTCTCGTGATATTAAACGCCGGGAAATTTTTACTATAGCGACCAAGCCTGTATCTCGTTTTGGTTATCTTGTCGGAAAGTTCCTTGGAGTAACTATTCTTAATATAGGTTTTCTAATCATTATCGGTACATTGATATATGGAACTGCCAGGGTAATGGTTAAGACAGAAGTTCGCGGTACTCCTGATGAAATAGCTTATGATAAGGGACGTATTAACGCATTGGTTTTAACGGCACGCAAAGGGGTATTTCCGGAAAAGCCTGAAAATCGGGAAGAAATTGCCAGGGAGCATGCCAAACGGTTACTTAATGAGCAGCTTATGCGTACTCCTGAGTTGAAAAATAATCCTCAGTTTGTCGAATCGCTTGGCGAAAAACTGTATAATGATGCTCTTAAGTCTCTGAAAGCCAATACTGTAACTGTACCGCCTGGCAGAATTAGAGTTTTCAGGTTTAGAGATATAAAAGTCAGGCCTGGAGATGATCGTGTCTTTCTTCGCTATAAGATGGATGTGTCTTTTAATACCGAATCTTTGAAAATGTATGGAGAATGGTGGGTAGGGCCAAAAGATCCGACCCAGGAAAGATCTATTCGATTTTCTTCTTATGATACGATACGAAAATATCACGAAATCGATATACCTGTTGAAGCTAATGGCACAAGCTTAATATCTCCCGAAGGAGATTTTTATGTTGCCTTTCGAAATCCGTTTGAAAATATGGGCAGTTCGGCTATTTTTACCGAAGGTACAGGGTTGGAATTGCTTTATACCGCGGATGTTTTTGAGACAAATATTCTGCGCGGGATGTTTCTTATCCTGCTCAGACTGGTTTATCTGACAATTCTTTCATTGGCGTTTGCCTGTTGCCTGAGTTTCCCGGTTGCGGTTCTGGTAGTTTTAGTAGTTTATCTGCTGGGTGTTGCAAGTTCCTTTATTCTTGACGCTGTTGACAGTGATGCCCATGAAAGTGTCGGAGAGGTTATTCGATTTATAATGATGCCTATTCCGCATCTTGCCGCCTATGAGCCTGCAATTTTGCTGGAAAAGGGCAGGATGGTTGGATACGATTTGATTGGAAAATGTTTGTTGTATATGATTCTGGTCAAAGGCGGCATTCTTACCGGTTTGGGCTTTCTGCTATTCCAGCGTAAGGAACTGGCAAGAGTTGTCGTGTAATTATTTTGAACTGGATGATAGGATAATTTTACTGAGTGAATTATTGGCTGGTTAATAACCAGTGATAATAGGCACGAGGTTTTGATGAAAAATAATATATTAGTAAATCTTGTTTTTATCTTAGTAGCTGCCGTATTTATCGGCGGTGCTGTTTGTATGCTGCCTGGAATGTACCAGGAGAGACTTGAATCCGGTCTGGACCGGCTCGATACTTTTGGCGGAGAACAGGTTTCCTCGGATCTTAAGATTCCTACCTCGGCACTTTTTGTGTTCAGGTCTCTGGCTATTGATTATCTGTGGATTCGTGCTGATAATCTCAAAAATGACGGCCAGTTTTTTGATGCGTATTATCTTGCCAGTGCGATTTGTGATTTACAGCCTAACCTTGCCAGTATCTGGGATTTCCAGGGATGGAATATGGCCTATAATATTTCCGTTGAATTACCATCAGGCTCTGAGCGGTGGGAATGGGTCCGGGCAGGGTATGAGCTGCTTCGCGATCAGGGGTTAAAGTACAATCCTGACAGCTTACAGATTCACTGGTCTCTGGCATGGATATTTGAGCACAAAATCGGCGGCATAACAGATGACTATCATCGCTACTATAAGATGACCCTTGTTTCCGAATTCGCTCCGCTTTTAACTCCGGTTACCGGTGACTTGAAATCCCGTCCGGTTCTGGAAGATATCAAGGCTATGGCTGATTTGCCTGCCAGTTATTATATCCTTGCTAAAGATAAGGCTGTTTCTGATTTGATGGATAAGCTTATCGCCGCTGATGATAAGTTAAAAACGCCTGATGATGTTTTTAATGCGTTAATTAAACTGCGCAGTACTAATGGTGTTTATAATGAGCAGGAACTTTGGCAGATTATAAATAATAATGCTGATAATCCGGCATTATGGGCAATAGATCGTTTTAGCCGTCGCAAAGCTTTGCAGGAAAAATGGAAACTTGACCTGGCAGTTATGCACGAAATGAATATGAAATATGGTCCTGTTGATTACACCGATAAGGATAAAAGAATGGCGCTCGACTGGCGCATGCCTTGGCCCTACGCCATTTACTGGGCTGAACAGGGGCTTAAATATCGTGATAAGGAAGATAACCAGGCTACTGTCAATAGGCTGGAGAGAATTGTTTATCAAAGCCTGCAGGACATGTATCATAACGGTAATTTGAAAGTGTATGATATAAATCCGCCGGAAGCTTTTGAACAGGGCTCTGAAGCTAGAGAGGTCTTTGAGCAGCAGCAGTTAAATCTTCAGGTGTTTAACAGCCAGGATCTGAAAATGTTCCCGGTTGCCTACCAGGCGACCCTGGATTTATTGAAAACTTATGAAGATGATCCTGACGAGATGCCGGGTGGGGTTGATGTTGCTTCTGAAAATCTGGCAAAAAATGCTATTCAAAGTCTTTATTTAACTGGCTATACACAAGTTGCTGCGAGTTATTATAAGCGTTTACAGGAGGATTTTCCTGATAAGCCGGAATATAAAGTGACTCTGGATAAATTTGTTGCTACTCTGATGAAAGAGCAGATTACCGATATAACTCCTAAATATGCAAGTAATTATATTTTCAACTTACTCTTTGCCAGCTATAGCCAGCTTGCTATTGGTGAAGAGGAAAACGCTCAGGCCCGTTTATTATGGGCTCAACAGATTTATGATTTGTATTACAAGGAGTTCCAGAACGATCCGGATCCTACTAAGAGAACAGATTTTCCATCAATGGCTGATATTAAATATTTTTCTCTGGTTCAAGTCTATATCAGCGTAAGTCAGAATGTTAGAGATATGCTCATGAAAAGGATTGAAATTGAGCAGCCTTCGCTATATGATAGACTCAGTAAAGATATTGCAAAACAACAAGCTGAGCTGGAAAAAGCCCAAAAAGGCAGCGAGAATATTGAATATGGACCGCAGCCGGCGCCTCAGTCTGATAACTAATGATGGCTGGCAGCATATAGCTTAGGTATTTCTATTGATCAGTTGATTATTATATGATCCATGGATGGAGTTTTAATGCCGGAAATCCGGACAATAAATGGTAACGAAGTTAGAAAGTCTTTGTCTGTGCTTTTACGTGAGCCGCAAGATGACATTCAAACTTTAAATAAACGGGCAGAAAGTTTTGAGCAGATGCTCAGAGCCCAGAAACATGATCCCAATTGCCAGATTATTGTTGCCGATCAGGATCATATCATTTTTTCATGTTTTCTTATGCCTCATGAAGGCGGGTCTGCCTTTATTTTTATCTCCAGTGTTGCTGATTTGAATCTCGATACCATACCTTTGGCCTTGGAAGCTGTGCACCGCCTGAAAAAGTCTGCTGCTGAAAAGAATTTGAATTTCTTGCAGCTTATGATATCACCGGATGATACTCATAAAATTGCTTTTGCTAATCGAGCCGGATTCAAGCGGGCCGCTGATATCCATTATATGTATCGTGAAGTTAATTCCAGGATTGGTATTTTCAGGATACCGCCTTATGTCAGCTGGCAAACTTACAATACTGACAATCATAATGTGTTTGCTGATATCATTGAGAAGAGCTGGCAAGACAGTCTGGACTGCCCTGATGTTGACGGGCTGCGGACTGTAGAAGATACTATCAAAAGTTATAAAGCTTCCGGAATCTTTACCAGCCGATGCTGGTCATTGTTATGTGTTAATAATGAGCCTGCCGGGGTGTGTTTGCTGTCGCCTTTGCCTTCTCAAGGCAGTATTGAATTGACATATATGGGAGTTGTTCCCGGATGTCGCGGTAAAAGTCTCGGCAGGATAATGCTTAATAGGGCTTTGTCTTTAAGTGCGATTGATGGGTACAAACTGATGACTCTTGCTGTTGATTCTAATAATTTTTATGCGTGGAATATTTATAAAGCCGCTGGTTTTAAAGATATGTTCGTGAAAGCAGCAATGCTTTGTCAGTTGTAGACGTGTGGTGATTATGGATGTAGCAGATAGAAAAACTGGTATTCCGGGGCTTGGCTTTTTTGCCTTGATTTTCATTGGCTTCCTCGCTGTTTTGGGCCGATGTTTTTATCTTCAGTATAATCAAATTGGATATTATAAGAGTAAGGCCGACAAACAACAGTTAAAGATTATCGAACATAATGCCGCAAGAGGGATGATCCTCGATTGCAAAGGGAGGATTTTAGTTGCCGGTCGACAGGGATATTCTGTTGCAATTGACCCAAAGGTAATGGAGGGTGGTGAAGCTACTATCAGAAAGCTTTCCACCGAACTTGGACTGAATTTTCACGAGCTTAATACTGAATATAATGACCGGATCAAACAGCGGTTTATGTATGTCAAACGTGATGTGTCCCAGGAAAAGGCTGATACTGTTAGAAACCTGGGGATAAGGGGAGTTGTTGTTCGGCATGAATATTTTAGAGAATATCCAATGGGCTCCCTTGCTGCTCCGGTAATAGGTATAACCGATGTTTACAATGATGGGCTAGAAGGTATAGAAAAACAGTATAACGATTATCTTAAAGGCGAGTCCGGTAAGACTTTATATCGTATGGATGTGCTTCGCCGGCCGGTAGGCCCTCATGCCATATCCGAGAGTAAGGAATCTCGTGACGGATGTAATGTGGCTCTTACAATTGATGCTGTTATTCAGGAATACGCGGAAAAGGCACTGGAAGAAGTTGTTAAAAAATATCGTGCTCGTGATGCTATTTGTATTATAATGGTTCCGCAAACCGGTGAAATTCTTGCCTGTGCCAATTATCCCAGTTTCGATATTACTCGTGCCAGGGAATATCCCACCGAAAAAAGAAAAAACCTCGTTACGAATCTCGTCTTTGAACCTGGCAGTATCTTCAAACCGATCACTGTCGCCAGTGCCCTGGAAAAAAAAGTTGTCAATCTAAATACCATTATTGACTGTCTTACCGGCCCTTTTTATGCCAGGGGAATGGGACGCATCGGGGAATATAAGTACTATCATGGAAGAATATCTGTTTCGGATATCCTGGCTAAATCCAGTAATATCGGAACTGCCAAGATTGCCTTGATGATGGGTAAGGACTATTTCCATGATATGATTGAAAAATTCGGGTTTGGCCAAAAAACATTTGTTGACCTGCCGGGCGAAGAGGCGGGGATTTTTGTTAAAGCCTGGACTGATAAAAACTATACTTTCACACGTACCAGTTTCGGGCAGGGCGGTATATCAATTACACCGCTCCAGCTTCTGAGGGCGTTTTCTGTTTTTGCTAATGGCGGCAGGCTTGTAAGACCGTTTATTGTTGCCGGGGTTACAGATGAAAATGGGATTGTAGAGAATTATAAAAATTACTCGCTGCCTGTTTTTGAAAATGTATCGGTACCGGCTAACGAACGTGCCGCTCAGGTTATATCGGAACGCACCGCTTCAGAAATGATTAAGGCTTTGCAGCATGTAGTTGATGATGGCACCGGCAAACCATGTATACTCGATAAATGGACGGTTTTCGGCAAAACCGGCACAGCTAATGTACCCAGAACTGATGGGCCTGGCTATGAAAACAATAAATGGAATGCTTCTTTCATTGCCGGTGCTCCGGCATCTGATCCGAAAATATGTATCCTCGTTACTGTTCGCGAACCGGACCGTTCGCTTAATGAAGGCTATACCGGAGGTGCTGTCGCGGCCCCGGTTGTCAAACAGATACTTGAGCAAACCCTCACATATCTCATGATCCCGCCTGACAAGGATACTGATGATTAATTCACTCTAATTGCCCATCCAGATCGCCTGTATCTTCGGCTGGGTTGCCAGGTCGATAAACTGCTGATGTATGTCGAGGCTTTTAACCTTGGCTTGTGCCCCTGTCAGCATCTCTTTGAATGACGGCATTGGCTGAAGTTTGATAACTTGTGGATCGAAAAGATTTAGTTCATTTCTTAATGCAATGATTACATCGTCTTCCAAAAAACCAATCTCGTCGATTAAACCTTTTTCCAGTGCTTCGACTCCGTCATAGACATTACCTGTGGCGCACTCGATAACAGCTTCTTTTGACATTGCTCTGCCCTCGGCTACTTTTTCGATAAACCTGTCATGAGTTTTGTCAATATCTCTCTGGATATCCGCTATTTCTTCTTCTGTTGGCATACGGTACATGCTGCCGGTATCTTTCATTGGCGACTTGGAAGATTTTATTACCACAGGAGCGACACCAATTTTATCGAGAGTATCTTTCACTACCAGGTTATTATAGATCACACCTATACTGCCGACCATGGAATTTGGCTGGGCGAATATCTTGTCGCACCCGGCAGTGGCCCAGTATGCTCCGCTGGCTGATAGCTGCTGTACTGACACATAAACAGGTTTGTCCGTTTTCTGTTTAAACAGTTCAATGTCATGTGCGATCATATCTGATGGAGCTACCATACCGCCGGGACAGTTTACCGAAATTATTACCCCTTTTATTTTTGTGTCGTGTGCGGCATTTTTGAGCAGAACGTTCATTTTTTTTGCATTATCCATATTGATTATATTGTTTAGCTCTATAACCGCGATCTGGTTTAATGGATCGCCGTCCTGGATAATAACAGGCTGCATACCGCCCGATAAAATCGCAATGACGCCGATTATACTTATAAATATCATACCGGCTATTGCCAGAGAGACCAGCTTGGATATAAACCTGAACAAGCCGCCCAGAAATGACCGCTTGGGCTTGTCGCCGTTGGCTGCTCCCGGCACATAAACAGGGGCAGGAGCTGCTGCATACGGATTGTAGTTTCTTGGCGGTTGGTTATCATTTCCATTAGTCATAGTTTCTTCCTTCTTCGTGTAAATATATGATTATGTTTATGTTGCTATTGTAATTATAAGGGTTTACCTAGATAATGTCTTATACCGTCAAATATAATTTGGGCGGCCATCGCACTTAGTATCAGACCAAACAATTTATCTATTACAGACATTATTCGGGGACCGATTATTCTGCTGTATTTTTCACTATTAAAGATCATGATAGAAATTATTGTAATTACTATTGTTAAAGAAAACAACACCAATACCCGGTCGAAATTATTTGTCGTTTCGGCACTTAATACCATGAGATAACCTATAATGCCCGGACCGACCGTAAATGGGATTGCAAATGGAACAACTGCAAAATCTGCTGCATTGGTTGCTGATGTCTCGTAAAATTTCGTTCCTCTTACTATTGAGATCGAATTCAGTAAAAGTATAATACCGGCTCCTATCCGAAATGCCGCCAATGTGATGCCAAATACATCCAGCAGGATATTGCCAAACATGAAAATCAGGAACGTTGAAACGAATATTGCAATTGTTGCCCGCTTGGCCGCCTGAAATCTGGCTTCAGGGGTAAAGTCTTTGGTATTGCTTACAAAGAAAAATGTTACCCCGAATGGACTTAACAGGGCAAACATCTGGATAAATATGCTTATAAACAGTTGTAGTCTTTCCAAGGTATATACTCCGGGATTATATTCGTTTGCTGGTCGAGGTTAGTAATCTTAATCTTAATTCCTAACCATCAATTCTTATTTTTCTGTGTCGATTTAGACAAAGGCATTTGTAAGGTATTACTATATGTTTAATTATAACATTTCAAAAAAAGGATGACTCATGTGGCATCTAGCAATAAATGGTTTCGCCGAAAACATTTCCTTCCCAGATATCTGCCACCAAATACATCATACCTTTCTTTGGTTGCGGCCTGTCCATCATATGTACTCAACAAGACAGCTTACCGGCTCAATAGGGTCCTATCCTTTAGTTACCGTTACCTATATACCAATCAAATCATAAGCTAACCTGGCGGTATTTTCTGAAGCTGTATTTTCCGCCAGTGGCCTGGTAAGCTTTTTAAGTTCTTTTCGTATTACTTCTAACTTGGCAGGGTTATTCAATAACGCTGTTGCCGTTTCGGTAACTTCCTTTGTTCGACTGGCAAATGGCACAAATTCGGGTACCAGCTGTTTGTTTGCCAGTATATTTACCAGTGAAATATGATTTACTGTCAGGATATGCTTTCCTACCAGGTGCCACTGCCAACCTGGTACATGGTACAGCACTATCATCGGGCAACCTGCCACCGCAGTTTCGAGTGTGGCTGTCCCGGAAGCTATTATTGCCAGGTCTGCACGGGCTGTTGCTTCTATGAGCCCTTCTTTACACAGCTCAAGAGAAATCTCATCTGGTATGTCCTGAGTTAATTGTGAGGCGATTTTATCATTTGCAGCTGCTGTAAGAAAAGTGATTGAATCGAATTTTTTGGACAGATTTTTTGCTATTTCCAGCATCGGTCGCCATAGTTCCTCAATTTCAGCTTTTCGTGAACCTGGCAGAAGTGCAACTGTTAGCTGCTTGCTTTCTTCTTCGTTATCGTTTTCCTGTGATGCTGCAGGCACAAATTCTGGCCGGTCGTCAAATAATGGATGGCCTACAAATTCTGCTGATATGTTTTTGGCAGCAAACCAGTCTGGTTCAAATGGTAAAACACATGCTATTTTATCTGCATTGTTTCGCCATTTTGACGCTCGCCATGGTGCCCATGCCCATAACTGCGGAGCTACATACTGCATTGTCGGGATGCCAAGCTTTTTGGCGGCTTTGATTATATGAATATTCCATGCCGGAGAATCGACCGTTATTACTAATTGAGGACGGGTTTCAGCCAAGTGTTTTTTGACCTTTGCCAGCAAATTCCAGTAATAGCCGATTTGGCCAAAGGCATGAGCCAGCATTGCACTTCGGCTTACCGGGTTATCTAAAAGGGTACACCCTGCGGCTTCCATTGCTTCGCCGCCCAGGCCGTGCCATTCTATTTGCTTCCCATCCTTTGTGAATTGACGCATTAGCCTCGCGGCATGATGATCGCCGCTTACCTCTGCTGCACTTATAAATATCTTTATATTATCTTGAGCCATTTGACTCATTGTATGTATATACAGATTACCGTCAATGATAATGATATGAATCTATTACACAAATTGCTTTATAGATTTATAGTTAAAAGGAGGGAATTTACTGTTTTTCAACACTTGATGCGGGTTCTTGTTGTTCAGCTTCTTGTTCTGAGTCAACTTTTACTATATTTACTGCTTTTGGTCCCATTTCGCCTTGAGCTTCATCATATGAAACTGTGTCTCCTTCGTGAAGTTTACGAAAACCTTCACCGGAAATCTCGCTAAAATGAACAAAAATGTCTGGACCACCTTCGGGACCCTGGATAAAACCAAATCCTTTTTTATTGTTGAACCACTTTACGACGCCCTGCGCCATGGGGGATGCTCCTGATTGTCCTGTCTGTGTTGTTATTATATACAACTCTTATATTTTGTTATCATAAATTATAACAGGATAACAAGCTGTATTATTCTTATTGTACACCCTGTTGCAAGGCATACAACACTTTCCATACCAGGCGCTAATTGTATAAAATTATCCGTAAAAATACCAGAATAATATCGTGGAATGATAAACAAAATGATATTTTTGGATTGGGTTTTAATGGTTGTACAGATAATGCAAACAATAACTATTTACTCAAAACTATCAATGACAACTAATTGTAACCGCGTAAACCACCGGCTTTGCCGGTGAGAATTTATAAGGCTTTGCCGTAGTAAGCGTATAAAATGGTTCTCCGGAAGGCCCTGGAAGGGGCGAAAGGAGAACCAAAATGAAAGACTGGCGAAGTCAATCCCATGTCAAATGGGACTGTAAGTATCATATAGTAATGGTACCAAAATATCGTAGGATAGAAAGGTTTAAAAGGAATCGCACTCAGATTAGAGAGATATTGCGAGAATTATGTCGTCAAAAGGATATTGTACTAATAGAGGGAAACTTAGCTAAGGATCATGTTCATATGGTTTTAAGTGTTCCGCCTAAGTATAGTATTGCAATGGCGATAGGTTTTTTGAAGGGCAAAAGTGCTATCCGCATAAACAGGCTACTTGATCGCCATCAAGGTAACTTGTTTGGAAGGAGCTTTTGGTCTCGAGGTTATAATGTAAGTACAGTTGGACTTGACATTGAAGTAATAAGGAATTATGTCAAGAATCAACTAATAAAAGACCGTAATGAAGATAATTTGAAGTAAGTGAACCCAACGGCCCCTTTTAGGGGCCTTCCTCAGACCTCCTGCTATGCAGGAGGCGTGCGTGATTATGTCGATATGCCTGATTTAAAATAGACAATGAGACCATACTCATGGAGTAAGGAAACATAAGTTGCTCTAATATAATACTTTGGATGTTTGAGTATTATATCGAAATGATGTGATGTGTACGTCTCTGCTTATTAGAGCTATTGCATAATGCTTATTGATTTGTTTTTAAGCGCAACAGCGAACAAACAATAAAAATGGAATAATACCATTTAGTCAGCTCAGTCGTCACATTATGCCGACTGGGCTGAAAAAGTGATATATATTTCTCTTTGATTACATCTGGGGAGGAGTCTGCTCAGCAGGCATGGAATCAGACTGTGCCTGTAGGCTGGCTGCTTCCTGCTGATCTTGTTCTGCCAGACGCATTTTCATCATTCGGCCAACCTTGAATTTTACTGTACGTTTAGGCGGAACCTGAACTCTTTCCAAGGTCTTAGGATTCTGTGCTACCCGCGCTGCACGATGTTTTGTTTCAAAGACACCAAAGTCGCGAAACTCTAAACGGTTGTCTTTTGATAGTTCGTCGATTACATCGTCCAGGAACTGCTGAATGATTTTCTTAACCACAACCCTTTTTGTACCAGTTTTTTCTGATATCTGATCGATAAGTTCCTTCTTGGTTATAGTTGCCATTTCGAAAGCTCTCCAATAAGCAAATTAAAATAAACCAAAATTAATCCTGAAATTCTTAATGAATATCCAAGAGAAATCACAATTCCATCCCTGGACGACTTATCCTTTTTGATTAGATATTTCCTGTAATTCAGTATATTACAGAGACTTCCTGTCAGCAAGCATATTTTCTCAAAAAAAGTCTGTCGCAAAGTTGCATTGTTTCTCTTGAAAATTCTTTCTCTGCATCATACGGATGCTGCAACAATATCGACATTAACCTTCTTTGAACTTAACTATTTATTATAGCGAAAGTTAATAGAAAAACAAAAAAAAATTGCTATTTTTTTTTACTTAACACTATTAGTGACAGTACGATAGCTAAAATTCTGATGTAATCGACCGCGAGAATCCGTGTGACCGGAATTGTTGCTGTAGGTGTAAGTCCTTGTATGAGTTGACTTTACGTCTCTTGTCGCTTCAGGGCTCGATGGCCACTGCTCTCTTGCAAACTGGTTTGATATTCCCGGTCCCGAATCGCTGAATACAAAATTTGAACTGTAAAAATTAGGCAGATAATCTCTTTTAGATAATGTATTTAGCTGATTTTTTTTTGCTGAACACCCCGTCAGCGATATAGTTATCGGACCAGTGATTATAGAAATCAACAAAATCCTTAAAAATACACACAGTAATTTCTGTCTGTTTTCCATTCCCCATACTCCTGTTGGTATATCTATTTGTTACCTGTTTGGGTTTGAGTTTGCTGCAAATGCTTTAGTTTGCACCATTAATATGATTAATACTCAAATACCCTGTTTAGCCAGGCATACTACTTGGCTATTCTCTCTTATTACATTTATATTTCATGAGGCAAAATTATGCCGCATACCTTATACGTGCAAATCCGGTTCCTTTTAATTATGGATTACAGGTCTATTATATTTATCAGCGTAACTTAAAATTATAAAACAGGTTATAAGTCATTATATTTCGTAATTCCGCTATTGCCGGATATGCCGGTAGCAACGAATGTTGTATTTTTTCAACACTGCCTGATAAGTTCTCTTCTCAGCTGCAAGCTGAACTACCCGGACAAATAACAAAGTTATCTTTGTATAGTTTTAGACCGATAAGAAAAATAATATTTTTTATTCAATTATCTGTGGTCAATTTATCATTGCCGAAGTACAATTTATTATACAAATTGAGTATTGATGCTGTTTGCCTGATAGAGTGTCAATGCCAAAATTGATAACTGTTATATCGCACATAAAAGGATTCTGGAAACACCCGCCTGAAATCACTCCATAAAACTTGCGCCATAAAAAACAGGTCGGCTTTTACCGAAATAAACAGCAAAACTGCCAAAAAATAAAATAATAAGGGAGTTATTAATATGAGAAGTTCAATATTTACTTTAATGATGTTATCTATTTTATCTGTCTTAACATGTAACCTCTTCGCTGTCAACGGCGATTTGGGCCTGGCAACCCAGCCACTCACTGACGGCTCCGCCAGCTACCCATTCCTCATCGAAGACTTTGCCGATCTGCAGGAATTCGCTAGTGACCCTAATGCATATTGTCTGGAAAATACTCATATCGAGTTAATGACAGATATCTCAATCGATCCGAATATTGTATATTCAAAAGCAATAATTGCTCCGGATTTAAATACTGTGTCGAACATTGACTACAAGGGCACACCGTTTGCCGGACATTTCGACGGCAATGGTTATTGTATTAGCAACATTAATATTAATGCTTCAGTTGGTAATACTTATGTAGGGCTATTTGGTAAAATATCAGAAACGGGTTCTGTAAGTGATCTGACTATTGAAAATATTGCTATAGGCAATTCATATCGTGCTGGAGTTTTGGCAGTAGTAAATTATGGCACTATTACTAATTGTTCTTCTAAGGGAACTGTTTCTGGTGGTGATGGGCTTATTTACACAAACTATGGTGATGTGACAGGTTGCTTTTCAAGTGCAAATGTCTATGGTGGCTGTGGGCTTATCGGTACAAACTATGGCAGTGTGGCTAATTGCTATTTCAATGGTGACAAAACAGATGGTTGTGATCTGGTCTATAGAAATTATGGAAATATTTCCTGCTGCTTTACTCCGGATGGAATGGTACATTCTAATTATGATGGTGGTATTATTTCAAACTGTTATTCCAGGGAAATTGGGAGTTTGGTCTATAAAAATTATGGTACAGTGTCTTGCTGTTATTGTACCGGTAGAGTTATTAATGGAGGGTTTGTTGGTGATGTTGGATCAAGCAGTGCGATCGATAATTGTTATTTTTATAAATTCACCTGCTGCGATAATGGATATGGTGTAGCTCTTGATGATCAGCAGCTGCAGGATAAAGCCAGTTTTGTCGGCTTTGATTTTACCGGCGATTCTTCTGATGGAATAGATGACTTTTGGGTGATCGAACCTGGCTATATGCCTAGATTATACTGGCAGGATTCTCCAGGGTTTGAGCCGCCATATTTTCTGGATTCAATTTCAACTACACTAACTGGTACCGGGTATAAGGATGCCCCGTTCATTATTGATAGTATTGATGATGTAAATGAGTTTTGCAGTAATCCACATCTTCGATCAGGATACTATGAATTGATGATTGATGTTGATTCTTCGAAGTGTTATTTTTCAAAAGATTCTTTCATAGGCGAATTTGATGGAAATGGCCATTCAATAAGTTCGTATTCACCTTCACTGTTTTTTAATTTTTCAGGCACGATCAAAAATCTGATCGTAAAGGATGTTATGGCAACAGGTGCTTCCGGTGTAATAGCTAATGAAAATAATGGCAGCATCATAAACTGTCATGTTTCTGGTTTTATTTATTCACCAGATGGGATTAATGTTAGTGGTTTGGCACAAAGAAATAATGGCAGCATCATAAACTGTCATGTTTCTGGTTTCATTTATGCTCCAGATGGGATTAATGTTGGTGGTTTGGCACAAAGAAATTATGGCAGTATTATTGATTCTTCTTTTGAGGGTTGCATTACTGGGAAAACATATGTCGGTGCAATTGCCGGGGAAAATTTTGGCAAAATAACAGGTTGTTCTGCGTCAGGAGATATTTTGGGTTACGCCGTCATAGGTGGGATTGTAGGAGTGAATAACGGTGGGGATATATCAAATTGCAGTTCAGATGTTGATATTAAAGGTATAAACAGCATCGGAGGTCTTTGTGGTACTAATAGTGGACTTGTTAATACTAGTTGTAGTTCTGGTGATGTGGCAGGTAGGGATGAAAATACTGGTGGACTTGTTGGTTCAAATAGTGGGGTTATAAGTAATTGTTACTCGATGGGCTCAGTAATTGGACATGAAAATACCGGGGGGGGGATTGGTACGCTTACAGGTGAAATTCATAATTGTTATGCGGCTGGTTCTGTATCTGGCTGGAAAAATACTGGAGGTATGATCGGTGCTGGCATGGTAGGCGATGAGGCTGTGAGTAATTGTTTTTGGGATATTGACAAAGAAAGTTTGAGTACATCTGATACCGATAACTTTGGTGCTATTGGCAAAACTACAACTGAGATGCAGGACATCAACACCTACCTTGATGCCGGTTGGGATCTGATAATCGAAACTGATAATGGTATAGAAGATATCTGGGCTATGGAAGATTATCCGGTATTGTCCTGGCAGGCTGATTTTGTATTAATGCCTGATCTTACTAATCTAAGCTTTTCTGATGCCGTCGACCTTTTATCTGACAATGGTTTTGTTGTAGGCAATATCAGTTATGACTATTCTGATACGATTCCGGAAAATCTTGTTATAGCTCAATCATATTCGGCTGGCAGTGCTGTTGCTGTTGGTGTCTCAGTAAATCTCACATTATCTTTTGGTACAACTCAGGTACTGGCAGGTTCCGGTACGGAAAGCTCGCCCTACCTGATTAACGATATTTCTGATTTCTATATGTTTAGAAATCCTGATAATGATTCATTATACTGGTCCGAAGGTGTATATGTTAAGCTTACTTGCGATCTCGACCTTGAAGGACACACTTTCATTTCTGCCCCGGTTTCACCTGATAATGATAGGGTAAAATCATTTTTCCAGGGGGCTCAATTCAACGCTGTGTTTGATGGTGACGGTCATGTTATCAAAAATCTTACCATTGATCCAGATCAGCTTGATTGTGACTACCTGGGTTTGTTTGGTGAGTTGGGCCCAACTGCATTAGTGCAGAATCTTGGCCTGGAAAACTTTACTATTCATGCAGGTATTAGATCATATAATATTGGTATAATTTGTGGAAAGAACTGCGGTGGTTCAATTCAAAACTGTTATACTGCCGGCACAATAAATTGTCCAGAAGGTTCCGATTATATTGGCGGTATTTGTGGTTATAATGCTGCCAATGGGATCATTGATAGTTCATGTGCCGCTGTCACTATTATTGGCGGTGATTATTCGCAGTTTATTGGTGGGCTGTGTGGTGAAAATTACGGCGGTAATATTACTTACTCTTTTGCTGTGGGAAATGTCTCGGGTGAAAATAACATTGGTGGTTTCTGCGGTTCAAACAGTGAAGGTATTATCGAAAACTGCTTTGCGACCGGTAAAGCAAATGGGATGGGCGATTCATCTTCGATCGGCGGTTTCTGCGGATTCAATGATTTCTCCGGTATTTATGCCTGTTATTCTACGGGGATTGTTTCCAGCGAAGCCGCTACCAACCTTATTGGCGGTTTCTGTGGTGATAGTATTGAAAGTATAACCGAGAGCTGCTTCTGGGACACCCAGACTTCTGGCCAGGCTTCAAGCTTTGGCGGGACAGGCTGCACTTCAATACAAATGCAGGATATGGCTACCTTTACTGATGCTGGATGGGATCTTAGTGGTTCCTTACCGGCTGGCTGGTATCTGCCTGACGGTTTTTATCCGGTACTTACCTGGCAGGGTTGCGTAGTCCTTCCGAACACGCTCGAAATTACATTGCCCGAAGGTGGCTCTGCAGCGGTTGATTTGAACCTGTTATCCGTTTCTTCTCATGCTGTTAACTGGACTGTTGATACTGGTTCAAATTGCCCATGGCAGACATCGTTTACTCCTCAGGCTGGTACTATTACTGCTCTGGGCCAATCTCAGCAGGTCAATGTCAATATTGACTCAGGTTCACTGCCTGTTGGTATTAATGAAAGTGAAATTGTTGTTTCCCTGGATCATGGTGCCGATATTACTATTCCGGTAAAAATCAATATTGTCGAAACCGTAAATATGGATGAGTTTGCTCTATTGTCTCAATACTGGCTGGCCTCAGGATGTAGCCAGGCTATGCCGTGCAGTGCTGCAGATCTGAATGATGACACTATTGTCGATATCCTCGATCTGACTGAGTTTACTAATCAATGGCTTCTCTTTAATAATATTGATAATTCCTTTAGCGAAGATTTCGAAAATATAAATCTTCAATCTTCAGATTTCCAATTCATTAATTCCAGGTGGGAAGTAATTGCTTATTTGCCCTATGAAGGAAGTTATTGCCTTAAGTCAAGAAGTTCTGCCTGGCAGGAACCGCAACGCAGTATTATATATATTGATTTGGATACTACCTTCTGCGACAACATCAGCTTTGCAGTTAAGACATCTACTGAAGAAACCTGGGACTCTCTGAATTTCTATATCGATGATTGCCTGCAGGGACAATGGTCCGGCAATCTTGACTGGCAATTGGTATCGTTCCCTGTTACCGATGGTCTGCATTCCTTTAAATGGGAATTCTCTCAGGATTATGAAGGTAGCTGGAGTTATGACGAAAATGGTCAAAGGATATATAAATATGTCTGGATCGATAATGTTAAAATTCAATAGTATCTAGTAAGGATGTTGAATATTTGAAATATTAAAACGAGTGTCTTACTATCTATCTAAACTCCATTTGGTCTGCCCGACCTGATGGAGTTTTTCTTTGTAATTCAGTAGGCATATGTGTTTTTTTATGTATAAATGAGTATTGGTTAAATATAGAACTGTGCGTATCTGGTAGCACCACGACTGGTTTTTGTGAAATTTGGCCTATATGACGCTCATTTGCTGCCTCTCCGTTGGCGTCCGCGCCACCTCCGTTGGTCTTTTCAGCTCCTCGCGGGATAACACTTTTGCACCGTTAGCAGCATGGTATTCATTGCCCGTTTACTGCCCGGCAGTATATTTCTGCAATTGTCTCTGCTGCGGTACAGGTTTCGTTATCGTTTAGGACTATCAGGTATTACTTTTTTCCATATCTAACAGCATAACCTTTGTTGCCGTCCCTGACCCGGCGGAGTATCTCCCCGGCTCGCCGTTGGCCTTTATCACCCGGTGGCAAGGCACTAGAAGCGGGCAGCGGTTGTTTCGCATCGCCGTTCCGGCGGCACGTGCCGCTTGACCGTTTCCGGCCTTCGCTGCCAGTCCGCTATAGGTCAATACCTCGCCGTAGGGCACCTTGCTGCATTTGTTGATTACTCTGGCTGTGAAACCATTTGTCCACAATGCTGCCTTGCATTCAAATGCGATCGGTTCACCTGACAGGTATTTTACTATCTGTAAATCTAATTTATACGGTACTTTACTGCTCTTTGCCACTCTTTTGTATTCCTGTTTGACCTGTCGATTTACCTCGGTAATGGTATTGCCAACTAATACCCGCATTACGATATCATCATAAAAAACAATCCCGACTGATAACTGTTTACCTGGTACCGTGCAATAGCTGTAATGATCTGTAATGCAATCACTTACACTTATAAATTGTATCTTATTAATAAGTTTCATCAATACAGGTTTGAATAAGGATTCCAAAACAAAAGAATGGTTATTATAGCTCTAATCTACTGTTTTATATAGATTTAAGAGAAATTGCTATTTCTTCTTGCTTGATGTCTTAGTAAGCCCGGATTTCTCCAGCAGCCACCTGGCACTCTTTTTATGCCCGGGTCGCTTATCACCCAGCATATTCTTAAAGAATATCCACGCGTTTTCTACCTGGTTATGTATCAAGACACGAATGGCATTGGCCCGAACCCTGGGAATATTGCTTTCAGTGTGTTGTAAAGCTATGTCAACAGCACGTTTAGAGTGGATGAAGTCCAGCCCTTCGATAGCATTTGCCAGCACCCGAGGGTCCCGGTCGTTGGTTGCTGCCAGTAGAACTTCCTCGGCATGTTCGTGCAGCTCACCGGTCTGACCGATCAGCGATATCGCCAGTGACCGGACAAATGGATCACGATCACTTATCATGTTCAGCAGCGATTCGATGTGATCTTCTTGCAAACCCGCTGATTGCAAGACTTTAAGCGCTTTAAGTCTGATGGCAGGATCATGATTTGATGCCTGCTGTTCCCATCGCTGATGATTTTCCTCGGTAAGCTTAAAAATCGCTCTTGCCGCTTTTTGCTTAGATCCAGGTTCAAGCCGCTCGAATTTCTTCCAGAACAGGTCAAAAGCGCCTTTTTGGTATACCCTGGTCGCCAGTTCCCTGACCTTTACATGCGGACTCTTCAGATTTCGGCCTACTACGGTTAGTAGTTCCGGTGGTTTGAGGAATATCAGATGCTTTAGCGATTCAAAGGCAATGTCTTCATTAGATGACATATTGATATTTTTGAGCATATCGACCGCGATTTTGTTTTTAGGATTGGCAATTATGCCTATCAGCGGGAAGATATAGTGCAGATGCACATAGGGCATAGAATTATAGGCCCAGGTGGCTTTAACCGTTGGATCAGCACCAGTTGCGTCGATAAGGTCGATCAATAATTTCTGCTGTTCTTTGCTGACTTCGCTTAAAGAAACAGTCTCGATATTGAGCCATTGCGGCGTTTTTACGCCTTTCATGCGTTTGACAATTTCACTGTCTTTCTTGAGGATACTATATGAAGTTGCCAGTGCCGAAATGAAATCGATGTCATGCTTGCCGCCTATGTTGCTGATGGCCATTGTACGTAACCTTGTTATTTTCAAGGAGCTACAGATAAAATAAGCCATTTTCGCCCGGCGGTCATGTCCGACAATGTTGATAACGCTTTCTGTAAGCGGGGTGGTTACCGTATTGCTGAATTTCCAGAATACTTCGTCACCGGCGCCGGTTATCATCATAGCGGCCGGGATAAGCTCCGATCGCTGGTGCAGGTTATATACATCCATGGCTTCTTTCAGAGCGGTAAGCAGATACTGGCGTTTGTCCTTTGGTTTTAGGGTATGGGCGGACCTGCGACTGCCGAGTTCGGTATCATATTGATAATTGATGTTATTTCGGTTGTCGAGGTACCAGAATGGGTTTTCGGCAACGAAATCATCTACCATTTCGGCGAGAATTTTCGCGGCCTTCGCGGCCAGCTGGAAGATGCCGCTTTTGAGCATGAGTACGAGCGCTTCGCCCAATCGGCAGTCGCGGCTGCGGCTGATGATCTCAATCGCGTTTTTGCGGGCCTGATCGTCGTTTGCTGTAAGTGCCTGTCCGATAGGAGCATAGAGGTCAGCCGCACGCTGGACGATTAGTGCCTGACGGGCTTTGTCCATATGGTGGAAATGGCTGATGATATCGGCTGAAGAGCGTGAGCGGCCACGATCAATGATAGTTTCGAAAATGGCGCTTTTGTAGGGCTCATCAGACATCTTCAATGCCAGATTCAGCAGCTCGTCAGCGGCTGGGTTGCCGCTCTGGGCTAGAAAATCATATATTATCTGTGCCTGGCTCATTTTAACAGTCAAAAACTAATAGCTTATAACTAATAGTTGAGGTACTCGCTTACGCTCGTGTTAATTTTAAATACTTTTGATATAGTAACTTAAATATGCCTGAGTATAGTCATATACTTTCAGACTTATTAGTTATCGGAATATGAGAGGTTAAATATTTAATGAAATTTAAAACAGATAACGGCAAAAGCCCGTTTGAGCTCTTGCCGTTTTCTATAGTTGTTAGTTATAAGGAGTCTTGAAATGAAAATAACGTTTAAGGTAATTTGCAGAGGATACCTAAAGTTATTTTGCTATAAATTGTTATAAGTTATTGTTATATCGTTTGATAGAGTGCTGTTGACAGATACCTTTCTCCGCTGTCGGGCAGTATAACGACGATCGTTTTGCCGGCGTATTCCGGACTGGCTTCGAGTCTGAGAGCGGCGGTCATAGCAGCTCCGCATGAGATGCCGGCGAGTATACCTTCTTCGTTTGCGAGTCTGCGGGCGGTAGCTATAGCGTCGTCGTCGGAGACGAGTTCGACCTGGTCAAGTATATCGAGGTCGAGGTTTTCGGGGATAAAGCCGGCGCCGATGCCCTGGATTTTGTGCGGGCCGGGTGCTAGTTCCTGTTCGGCGAGCTTTTGGGTGATGACCGGCGATGTGGCCGGTTCGACCGCTATCATCTTAACTGGCAGCGACTTATCGTTTTTTAGGAAGTTGCCGATGCCAGATATTGTGCCGCCGGTTCCGACGCCTGCGATGACGGCGTCAACTTTGCCGTCGGTATCGTTGAAGATTTCGGGTCCGGTGGTTTTGCGATGTATGGCCGGGTTGGCCGGGTTCTTAAACTGTTGTGGAATATAGTACTTACCGGGTTCGGCGTTGGCGATTTCCTCGGCTTTGTTGATAGCTCCGGACATGCCTAGCGTGCCGTCGGTGAGTATGAGGTTGGCGCCGAGAGCGGCGAGAACCTTGCGACGTTCGATGCTCATGGTCTCGGGCATGGTGAGGTTAACTTTGTAACCCCTTGCTGCGCCAGCAAATGCGAGCGCGATGCCGGTGTTGCCGCTGGTGGGTTCGATGATCTCTATGCCTGGTTTTAGCAGGCCCTGTTCCAGGCCGTAATCGATCATAGCGACGCCGATACGACATTTAACGGAGAAGGCCGGGTTGCGAGCTTCGATTTTAGCGAGAATCGTGGCGTTGCCGGTGCCTAGTTTGTTGATTCGCACCAGAGGAGTATTGCCAATAGTAAATCCGTTATTGTCGTATATTTTGCCCATAATGGGTCCCCTTAGCTAGTATTACCTGGTTTTCGGTCTGTTTAGTTATTTCTATAAAGCGTTGTTTGTCAGCTATTTGCGATTTTATGGAAAAAGTAAGAATCGGTTAGCTTCCATAAATATATTAGCGGAAGCAAAATACAAAACTCAACTGTTTTTTTGTATTTTTACTTGAAAAGTGAAAAACAGGCATAAGGCATATGGGATATGGCATAAGGAAAGGTGTGCCAGGCAACTTAATTTTAAACGGCTTCGCCGATACTATTAATTGGCCGGCGGTGAAGAAATTGGAGGCAGAAGTATGGGAAAATATGTGTGCAATAGATTGTAAGATTTGGGGTGGATTGGCGGCAGGTGGTACCAAAGTCGATTTTACGGCGTTAAACGCCGGGCAATTGCGGGCAACGGAGGCCGCGCGGAAGCTTACGGCGGGCTGAGAACGAGCGCGGAGGGGGCGCGGAAGGGGGTATGAAATAAAGATTAAAATGCGTTTGTTTAGCTGGAAATAAGGATCGGGAATTATTGGGCAGTCCAGATGCCGCGGAGCGGCATCAAAGAGTAAAGTGTAAAATAAAAAGAGTAAAGAAGGTTGTCCCGATGTGCATCGGGACCTTAATTTAAAGGTGATGTGTGAGGGAAGTTTATTTCAGAATTGCGGTACCTGAAGGATGAGAAGAGTTAGAAGAAAGAAGCGAGAAGAGAGAAGTTTAAATGCCAACAAATCTGTTGCCAACAAAATTGTTGGCAAAGAGGGAGGGAGTAGTTGCTAGAGGTTAGGGCAGATCAGTTGGACAGGAGAAGTAAAATGTAGAGGTGAGAGGGGAGGTTGGAAATAGGGGTTGAAGTTTGGGAGTGGATGGATTATTATCAAGGTTCTGGATGGAATTTCTGTTAATTATTTTTTGTTGCTCTCGATGATTTTGAACTGTGGATTTTAAGAAATGTGTAAAGGTGGTGCCATGATGTACGTTGACATCAGGAATAATTCGCTGACGCGACCTGTTTTAAATCGGCTGCGGCGGGCTAAGAGCTAAACCATCTATGAAGAACTCAAAGTCAAGTTAAAAAATTTCTAATTCGAATGAATTACTTTGAGGGCATCCATACGTTTGTTGTAAGTTATTGCATCAGCAGGTACATGTCATAGATATCTTTTTTGTAATTTTGCGATTTTTTCAATAACTACAATTTTCTGTTCGGTCAATTCTTTTATAAAATTGTGTATAGCCGTAAATTAAATTATGCTGCCAACCATCTATTGGGAACATGCCCTTTGGGCAGTTCATAAAAAGAAAAGAGGCACGTCTAAAAGCAAAGGTTCATTCACGAATCGGGTTCAAGTTCTTGCCTGTCCAGTGGTTGAAACGGAACTCTTTGCTGTTATGCAAAAAGACTATTAGAAAATCATAATATTTTGAAAGAGTATAAATTACGATATCTTAATCCGTATTATACTGAAAGCTGCTTTTCCAAATCCCCCACATAGTTGTCAGTATTTTCCTGGCAACGGTATGGCGAGCATTTGATCTATTTACACCATTTGAGATCATCCTTTCATAATCCTGGGCATATGTACTATTCTTTTGCCTGATAGCACTTAAAGCGGCACCAATTATTACATTTTTAAGAGTGCGATTACAGTTGTAAGGCAATTTAAGTTTTGCCGGTTTTGAGTTGCCATATTTGTCTTTGCCGCTGGTTGTACGTTCAAGTCCAATGCCGCAATATTTCCATAATTGACTTTTTTTCTTAAACCTCCATGGCGTATCGATATATGCCAGGAAGGTTACTGCTCGTATTATGCCAACTCCGGGCAGCTCCTGAAATTGCTTAATTACCGGATAAGATTTACTTAGAGTCATGATTTTTTGCCTGGCAAGTCTACACTGGCAGGAAGCTGCATCGTAGCCGATAAGCAGCAACATTAATTGCTCGGCAATGTCTGTATATTCAAGCTCCGAAAGCCATTTGTCACGTTTGTCAGGGTTTTTTATTACATATCTGGGTATTCTTATGGCTTCCATACGACAACAGGCTCTGATTTTGTTAATACTTCTTACTGCATCCTTAACATTGTCATGGTAAAGAGTTACCCACTTTTTAAATACCGCTTGCTCTCTATTTAGAGGATGATAAACTTCCTTCAAAAGGCCTCCTTCCAGCAGCATTGCAAGTTTTGCAGAATCAATTTCATCATCATGATCGCCTTCTGAGCTTATCAGCTTGTTACGGCGAGGTTCTGCGATTACAAACCTGTCAACTTTGCCAAATACGCCGCGATAAAGCCAGCCTGCCATGGGGCCTTCCTCTACTGCCATCTGTTTTTTGCCTTTGATGGAGCTTATAACCTCCAAAACAGGAGGCAACGATGTCGGCAGAGAATATCTCTGGATTACCTTCTGCCTGTAACGAATTGCCAGCTCAATATTGTTGCTATGCAAATCTGTTCCAATATAATGTATGTTGTTCATGAGGCATCCTTTCGTATAAAAGTTTGTTTTGGTATATATTATACCTTAGGATGCCTTTTCTTCATATTTTCACGAATAAACACCAATAGACACTAATAAGAAGAGTTAGAAGAGAGTAGCGAGGAGGAAGAAGTTTAAATTATGAATTATGAATGCTGAATTATGAGAGCGCCAAGGTAAGCTGGTGCAGTCAAGCCGGCCAATCCGGCATGGGTAAGGGTTAGCCACCGGCCCATTACAGAACCGGGCGTGCAGTGAGGTAACAAGCTGTGCGAAGCCCCGGGAAAGGAGTTTGTCAGCTACAACGTAAGTGAAGGTATTGAGCCCCGAAATTAGAAATTAACGCATCCGGGCCAGGTGATTCTTAACACTGAAGCTAATACTGGTATATGCGAGATAAGGCGAGTATATATCGGCGAGCCGGGGTCTGAGTCCGTAGCGGGTAAACGAACTGACTGCATTGGAACTTGGGAGAGCCAATATGTTCCAAAAGGAAGCTGTCGAGGAAGCTGAAGAAGTTACGAGACGGTATGGCATATTGGCAGTCGGATCGGCCCATAGTAGAGGAGTAAGCAGGGTAATGCCTGCTGAGGGCAATAGAACCCACTCGAAGGAGCCGACGGTTTAATGTAAAGAGACAGAATTAGAAATGCAATACACTGAAATTGGCAAAACATTGACAAAGTTGTCTCTTATAGCCGGTCATGCCCGAAGAGACCGAAGCTTCAGGTTTACGAGCCTTGCTCATTTACTTGATGTTGAATATCTCCGGTATTGCTACAATAGCCTGAACAGGAATAAGGCAGTAGGAATAGACGATGTAAGCTGGCAGGAATATGGAGTTGACTTAGAAGCCAATCTGGAACGACTGGTAACAAAGCTCAAACGTAATAAGTTTAAGCCCAAACCAGCCAGACGGGTCTATATACCCAAAAATGACAGGGAAACCCGTCCTTTGGGTATATCAGCTCTGGAAAACAAGATAGTAGAGCGTGGTATCACGTGGATACTGGAAAGTATATATGAACAGGATTTTTCAGACTGTTCGTATGGCTTTCGACCTAAAAGAAGCTGTCATCAGGCATTGAAAAGTCTCAACGACCTGATAATGTTTCAACCAGTAAACCATATAGTCGAAGCGGATATAAAGGGCTTCTTTGATAATGTTGAGCATGATAAACTTATGGAATTTATACGCATAAGAATATCAGATACGGCATTATTAAACATAATAGAGAAGTTCCTTGAAGCCGGATATGTTGATGAGGGTTTACTGGTAAGGTCAGACAAAGGTACGCCGCAAGGCAGTATTCTTAGCCCGATGTTAGCCAATATATTCCTGCATTATGTATTAGATGAATGGTTTGAGACGACAGTTAAGAGCCATGTCAAAGGATACTGTGAATTGGTGAGGTATGCAGACAACTTTGTTTGTGTGGTTCGTTACGAAGAAGATGCCCGAAAGATCGAAAAGACGTTGAAGAACCGGTTCAATAAATATGGGCTGGAAATTCATCCGACTAAGAGCCGAAATATGACTTTTGGCCGGTATGAGAGAGAAAACGCTATAAAACAAGGCCGTAAGGCCAATACGTTCGATTTTTTGGGTTTTACGCATTATTGTGACAAATCCCGCAGAGGAAATTTTAAGCTGGGTCGTAAGACCAGCAGCAAGAAGTTTAAGACCAAATGCCGGGAAATGAATGATTGGCTGAAAGATATAAGAAACCAGTTCAAGACAAAGGAATGGTGGAAGGTTCTGGAAGCCAAACTGCGAGGCCATTATCAATACTATGGTGTCAGTGAGAACTCTATAGGAATAATAAAGTTTTACAAACTAACACTTAGGATGGTAAAGAAATGGCTGAACAGGCGTAGTCAGAAGCGTAAGATGAACTGGGCTAAGTTTACAGAGTACCTGAATCATTATCCGTTGCCGAAACCGCGGATAGTACATAGTTTTTACGGATGTCACATGTAAGGTGAGTTAAACCGAAGAGCCGGATGTGGGAAAGCCACAAGTCCGGTTCTGTGAGGGGTATTGAAGTTCCTCACATATAACTATATGATAGGAACCATATTATGCCTACTCGACAAATAAATTGTCTGTTGGTTCACGTTTGATTTAAATCGGTTGCGGCGGAAAATGGTTGACCATGAAGTTCATGAAGGTAGTGAAGAAAACTTCGGCTAATAATTTGACAACCACGAAAAGGTCGAAAGGACACGAAAAATATGTTTTGGTTGATTGTAATAGTGTGAGGAAATTAAGAATTGTCTGATAGGGATATATAAAAAGGAAATATCTAATGAGTGATAAAGCATATCAAAAGCGGAAAGAAGAATATCAAGCGATAAGCAGACGGGCTGATGAATTTGCAAAAGGTCCCGGCGAAAAAAAGCAGGAGGCTATAAAGCTTCTGGTTGAAGGCAAAGCTTTAGCGGAGAAAAATAATGACAGCGATTATGTGTTGTTTTTTGAAGCTGAGACTATTGGATATGAAACGGATGATTATAATGCAGCGATAAAAAAGCTGGGGCAGTTGGAATCAAATGATGATTCGTTCCTATTCAGGCAGTTGGGGACTTATTATAGTATTGTCGATAATCAAGATGCTGCGGTAGAATATTTTGATAGGGCGTTGGCGATAAAGCCAGATGATTATGATGCTTTGATAAATAAGGGAGTGACTTTGAGTCAGAAAGGTGATGACGATGCTGCGATAGAATATTATGATAGGGCGTTGGCGATAAAGCCAGATGATTATGATGCTTTGAGGCAAAAGGGAGTGTCTTTGAGTAAGAAAGGTGATGAAGATGCTGCGATAGAGTATTTTGATAGGGCGTTGGCGATAAAGCCAGATGATTATGATGCTTTGAGGCAAAAGGGAGTGGCTTTGAGTAAGAAAGGTGATGAAGATGCTGCAATAGAGTATTTTGATAGGGCGTTGGCGATAAAGCCAGATGATTCGCATGCCTTGAGGCAAAAGGGAGTGTCTTTGAGTAAGAAAGGTGATGAAGATGCTGCGATAGAATATTATGATAGGGCGTTGGCGATAAAGTCAGATGATTATGATGCTTTGAGGCAAAAGGGAGTGTCTTTGAGTAAGAAAGCTGATCAAGATGCTGCGATAGAATATTATGATAGGGCGTTGGCGATAAAGCCAGATGATTCGCATGCCTTGAGTAATAAGGGAGTGTCTTTGAGTAAGAAAGGTGATGAAGATGCTGCGATAGAATATTATGATAGGGCGTTGGCGATAAAGCCAGATGATTATGATGCTTTGATAAATAAGGGAGTGACTTTGAGTAAGAAAGGTGATGACGATGCTGCGATAGAATATTATGATAGGGCGTTGGCGATAAAGCCAGATGATTATGATGCTTTGAGGCAAAAGGGAGTGTCTTTGAGTAAGAAAGGTGATGAAGATGCTGCGATAGAGTATTTTGATAGGGCGTTGGCGATAAAGCCAGATGATTATGATGCTTTGAGGCAAAAGGGAGTGGCTTTGAGTAAGAAAGGTGATGAAGATGCTGCAATAGAGTATTTTGATAGGGCGTTGGCGATAAAGCCAGATGATTCGCATGCCTTGAGTAATAAGGGAGTGTCTTTGAGTAAGAAAGGTGATGACGATGCTGCGATAGAATATTATGATAGGGCGTTGGCGATAAAGCCAGATGATTATGATGCTTTGAGGCAAAAGGGAGTGGCTTTGAGTAAGAAAGGTGATGACGATGCTGCGATAGAATATTATGATAGGGCGTTGGCGATAAAGCCAGATGATTATGATGCTTTGAGGCAAAAGGGAGTGTCTTTGAGTAAGAAAGGTGATGAAGATGCTGCAATAGAATATTATGATAGGGCGTTGGCGATAAAGCCAGATGATTATGATGCTATGAGAAATAAGGGAGTGGCTTTGAGTAAGAAAGGTGATGACGATGCTGCGATAGAATATTTTGATAGGGCGTTGGCGATAAAGCCAGATGATTCTCGTGCTTTGAGGAATAAAAGTGTATCGATATATTGTACGTCAGGTGGTGATAATGAGGAAGCTTATGACTTAATGGTAAGAGCGTTAAAAATAGCACCAGAGGAACATAAGAATGATTTTATCCAGTTGTGTTCGTTGCTGGATAAAAAATGGAAGGAAGAATGGAAAAAGATATTTCCAGATATTGAAGCTGAAATAACAGACAGAACAGAAATGTCTGAGCTGTTTGGTTTTATCCAGCATTTACGAAATGAATATAGTAAAGAGGCAGGAGGTTTTGTAGAAGACCAGGAGGCGGAAGAGAAGAAGCAGAAAGAATTTTTGCTGCCCGAGTCTAAACTAGATGATAAGTATTCTCTATTTATGGTATTACGCAGATGGAATTCATATACGCCATCAATACCGTCAGGAGATCAAGAGAAAAGCATCGGCGGCGGTTATTATATCAGGAATAACGGGAAAGGGATAGTGGTGGATCCCGGATATAATTTTCTGCAGAATTTTGACAATGCCGGTTGCCGGATACATGATATTGATGCAGTTGTAATAACTCATGCGCATAATGATCATACAATTGAGCTTGAAACAATATTGACCCTGATACATGAATATAATGATAATCTAAAAGAGTTAAAAGATGAAAGTTCTGAATACAATGACTGTAAGGAAAAGAAGATAAGTCTTTATCTTAATGTAGGCAGTTTTATGAAGTTTTCCGGTTTGGTGGATTTGTTTTCTAAGGATATCAAGAAAATATTTGTAATGAACTATGGTGACAGTTTTGATCTTGGAAGTGAGGTAAGTTTAACTGCGGTGCCTGCTTATCATCATGAACTGGTAGCAACAAAATACAGTTGTGGTTTGATATTTGAAATTAAGATTAATGATAAAACAAAACGGCTGGTATTTTCCGGGGATACCGGTTTACTGCCGATAGTACACGAAAGAGGTAAACCGCAGGCTTCCAAAGATCTTATAAGTGAGATATGGAAAGGATATCAAATTGATGAGGTACGTCCTGATTTGTTAGTAGTGCATATTGGGTCAATAAAGAAGCAGGAGTTAGAAAAAAAGCTTGTTTCAGATGACGACATTCAGGAAGTGCGGTATCCCAATCATTTGGGTATTATTGGTACGGCTAGAGTAATAACGAGTATACAGCCAAAGCTGGCGGTAGTGTCTGAGTTTGGGGAGGAAATGAAGGCATTTAGATGTAAGCTGATTAAAGGGCTTAAGGAAAATGTGGTTGATAAATACCTCGCTAATAATGAAAATGTTCCGCCGGATCGCAAAGATGTGATTATTGTGCCAGGGGATTTGGCATTTGTATATGATATTGAAAATGAGAAGTATTTGGATTGTACAGAGGTTAATAATGACGGCAAGGAGTGGGCGAATATAAATAATATAGATTTTGCAGAGGATTATAAAGAACCGGATAAGCAGACGGGTATTTATTATTTTGATAGCGATAATAAAGCAGGATATCATGTACCTGATAAGGAACGGGCAATGTGTGCGACCAACTTTGATAACCAGAGGGCAAAGATAAAGAGGAAGATGTATTTTAAGAATAGATAGTGTTGCTAAGGTGTTTGCTGATTTTAAATACTTCGCATTGCGGGTTTGAATTTGAAGTGAGAAATAATAAGAATAGGACGGATAGGACATATGGAAAAAGTGTAAAGGGTAAAATAAAAAGTGTAAAAAAAACAGGGATCAGTTTACAGTTTACAGGTGTCAGGGAAGGTGGGAGCAAGCGACCTTGATTAATCGCCCTGCCTTAGGCGGATCTTCGCTTGCGGCGGATTAGTCGTTTGAGACGTACAGGCTGTATATAGAGAACCGTAGTGCTGAAACGGCAGCGAATATAGTTATATGCCTGGTCAACCAGACGAACTATCTGCTGGATCAGCAGATTTGTAAGCTGGAACAGCAATTCATCTGTGAAAGTGGTTTAAAGGAGAAGATGTATAAGGCAAGAATAAAAGCACGTGGTTCGAAATATTAAATATTTAGTAAGACATACAGGACATACAGGGCAGAAAGGACATATAATAAGTCAAAGTTACCGATGTTTAGTTTGAAGGTATAGGTTGTTATTTGTTATTTGGAAAGCCGCGGGGCGGAACGAATCGCATTACAATATGGTAGAGTTGAATAAAGTGTGAAATTGGTTGATTTGAGAAAATCAGGTTAAATGATTTACTTATAGTCTTGTTAAAATGGCGGTATAAATGGTGGTAATAACACACAATTAAGCGTAAGCTTGGGGAGCCGGTATGAGTAAGACGGGTATGTTGAAAGATATGGATGAGTATGGTATCAAGGCGAGGTATATACCAACTTTTTTGGCGGTTGTGCCTTTTGTTCATTTTTTGATAATACTGGTGGGTCCTAGTTTCTGGTCTGATATAGCAGATAGTATGAAGTGGATGCTGATATCGAATTTCAGTTTTTCGCTGGTGCTGATGGTTGCGCTGGTGGAGTTTCAGTGCGGGATGGCGAAGGTGCTGATCGAGTATGATGTTTTTGGTGAGGGCGGCCGGTATTTTCCGACGACCGATTCGCTGCTGTATAGCGGCGGGATAATATCAAGAGAAATGAAGGATAAGGTGCATGACCGGATAAAAAAGGTGTTTGGCTGTACGCTGTATGATGCGAGCCAGGAAGAGCAGGATCCGGAGAATGCGCGGGACCTGGCCCGTGAAGCGATCTGTAAGGTAGTGCGGTTTGTTGATAAGGCCCCGATTGTGAAGGGATATGAGATTCGATACGGTTTCTTTCGTAACCTGATTGGTGGGGTGATTTTTTGCGGGATCGGGAGTCTGGGCAGTGCGGTGGTGTACGGGCTGGAGCAGAATTGGCGGATAATGTCGTTTTTTCTGCTGATAATATATTTTTATATGATTTTGTATGGATGCCGGAAATTGATATTGAGGAGGCTGTCGCTGGCGTATGCCGATAATCTGCTGCTGGTGTTTCTGGAAAGGACCGAAGATAAAGGATGATGGGAGGTCTTATAATAAGTGTGGTAAATTTAACTTGAAGTAAGAATTGGTTTAGGATGCGTGGGGGGTGACAATTATGTAACTTCATGTAAGGTGTTTTTTTATAGATATTTATGTTTTGATTGGCAATAAATGTTTTGATTTATGTTAGATTTAATGTAAATCAGGGTTAAAAAAAATAATATTTTCGCATGATTGCCAATAATTACGTCGTTTATTATATTGAAGGCGGCAACAGGGGAGTAAACAAGCGTGGAATACTTTGATTAGTGGATAGTACCGAGACAAAAAAAAGTCCGGAAGTAGAGTTCGAACAAATACTTAGAGATTTTGGTGATAGAGTATTAAATGTCTGTTATTCTTTTTTGCATAACAGAGAAGATGCCGAAGACACGGCTCAAGAAGTTTTTGTGGAGATATATCTTGCTTCAGGAAAGATTCACACGAGTTCGCATCTGAGTTCGTGGATATTTCGCATTGCCGTGAATAAGTCTATAGATGTGATTCGGCGTCGGAACCGCAAAAAGCGAGTGGCAGATTTGAAGGCCCTGTTTTTGCATACCAAGGACAGTAAGCCTTTTTTGAGTCCGGTGGAGAATCTGGACGAAAAGGAAAGGAAGAAAGTATTGTACCAGGCAATCGACCGATTGCCGGACAGGCAAAAGGTCGCAGTTGTCCTGTGTAAGATAGAGGAGATGTCGGTAAAGGAAGCTGCAGAAGTAATGCAGACGAGCAGTTCGTCGGTTGAGTCATTGCTGTTTCGGGGTCGGACGAACCTTGAGAAGCAACTGAGTCAGTTTTGTGGAAGCTGACGAACGGCAGAAGTTACGGAGTTTTGGAAAGCCTTGAAATGGACGTGTGAAATGAATACAAAAAAACAACGAAATGAGACAGTCAGCTTGATGCTGGATGGAATGGAAAGAGACGACAGTTTGAGCTGTGGAAGTGAATTTTACCTTGGTTTGAAAGATAAGATATCGAACATCAAGGTTCAGCGTGAACGTTCAGTGCGGTTTGGCTATGTTTCGCTGTCACTGTTACTGCTGGTATTTGTCTTAAATATGGTGTGTGTAGTGACTATAGCAGGAGCGAACTCGGTTGACAACAGCAGCAGAAGTTATAGTTATATTTATAATGCCGCACAGGACAGCCGCGATGTTTACTGGTTTGTTGAGAATGATATAGAGAGTGATAGTTAATGGCTGAGCATCATATGCCGGTCAATATAAGATTTTGAATTACAGTATTGTTTAAGAAAGAAAATGGATTACTTATTGAAAAATAGAATAGTAACGATTTTGATCCTGGTTTTATGCCTGACAAATGTTGCAGTAGTAATATTTTTGTTTAGCGGTATGCGTCCCCATCATGGCGGACCGAATTTTCCGCCCCGTATGGGCGGCGACAGCCAGATGGATATGATGGATGAAGAATTAGGCCTTAGCGAAGAGCAGGCCGCACAGATGAAAAAGATGCGAACTGCTCATATGGCGGCTATTGATAAGCATTTTGAAGAGATGGACGAGCTAAGGACCCAGTTTATCAATGAAGCATTGAATCCCGACCTGGACAAGGAGAAGGTCGAGAAATTCGCGCGTATGATAGGAGATAAGAAAGCGGAATTTGAGTTAACTCAAATCGAGCACTTCCAGCAGCTGGCAAAGATATTGAAACCAGATCAGCTGGCAAAATTAAAAGAGATCATGGCAGAGAAGCCGGATCACAATCATGGCCCAGATCATGGTCCGAATCGCGGTCCGGACCGCGGTTTTAAGGACGGCCCACCTGGACCGCCTCGAATGGAGTTTTAGTATTTTCAGATGTTTCTGACAGCTAAGCGTAGAACGGACTCTATAACTATAACCCATCCAAATCCTGTTTGTCGGGATTGGCTGGTTGGCTAAGATCTAAGATGATCGTAAAAAAACCGGCTAAATTTCGCAATTAGATATATTGTGATGAGTTTTAGTCAAATGGCAATCGGATATGAAACATTAACCTTAGTTAAAGCTTACCTAAAACCTGCTTTACGAATAGTCAGTATTTCCCATTGCTCTTGAAGACAGTTAAGGCGTAATGATACGTCTACGCCCGATGTCTGTCCGCATATAGCAGAAGATTATAAAAAGCGAGTTTTGTCGGTAAGTGCAGAAGCATTAGTTGAAAGGAAAAATACTATGCAGATCCAAGGAATGAACACGACGAGCAGTATGCAGCAGATGCAGCAGCCGCCGTCCCAGCCTTTGAGCGAGGAACAGGAAAACGCGCTCCAGGATATTTTATCCAATTATGACTTAGAGAATATAAGCCAGGAAGAGCTTGACCAGCTGCATGCCGAGATGGAAGAGGCAGGCATCCCTCGCAGTCGAGAGACCATGCAGGCGATGACAGAAGCCGGCTTAGATTTCAGTACTATGGCGCCTCCAGAAGGACCACCTCCGGGCGGAATGCCTCCGGGTGGAGAAGGTTCAGAAGGCGGAGTATCTGGAATAAGCGGTGTAGAAGAAAGCAGCGAAACCAGTACCGTATCAACTTTGATGGACCTAATCAGTCAAATTCAAAGCGGCGAAGCAGATGAATCGGACCTGGAGAGCTTTTTGGGCCAGTTTAAACAGGCCTTAACAAGTTCTGTAGGTAACATGATCGATCAGTATATCTAGGAATAAAAGCAGCAATAAAATTATGCGTATTGCTGTTATAAAACCTGGAAATTTATTGTTTTATATCGGATGCCCATGACGGCCATTACCGATATTGCGTAGTTGCTCTTGGATTTTGGCGGCATAGCAATCAGGTAATGGCAATTAAATACAGCAGCCTTCTGGTAAGGATTATCCCTATGCCAGAGGGCCGTTTTTTAGTGAAGACACAGGTCTCGTCGAATCAACTGGCGGCATGCCGGGGATACCCGGCTGTCGTTGGTTGAGGTGTTTGAAGAATAGGTGATAAAAAAGACAATAAAAGCGAAAAAATAATTAATAAATATGCAATAAAAGCATATAAGATTTCGTTTTAACAATTGAGTTATAAGATCATTAATATTAACGATTTATCAGGAGACAAAAAATGAAGAAGGCAACAATTATTATGGCGATTCTGGTATTAAGCCTAGCTACAGCAGTATCATGCTATGCCCAGGCCCAGGGCGGCGGTCGTCGCGGCCAGGGCGGTCCAGGCGGCGGTTTCGATCGCAGCGCAATGCAGGAACGTATGAATAACATGATGAAGGAGCAGCTGGAAATAACAGATGAAGAATGGACAATCGTCGGTCCAAGGCTGAACAAGGTTATGACCTTATCACGCGAAAGCAGAATGGGCGGCATGGGTCGCATGATGCGTGGCCGTCGCGGCGGTATGGGTGGCCCAGGCGGCCAGGGTGGTCCAGGCGGTCCTGGTGGTGAAGGTCCAGAAGGTGACAGGCCGGGTCGTCCAGACGATGATAATGAAGAACAGTCGGCGGTAGAAAAGGCATCAGACAGCCTTGCTACAGTTCTGGAAAGCGAAACAGCTACCTCCGAGCAGGTTAAAGAAGCTTTGACCAAGCTGAGAGCAGCCAAAGAAGCGGCAAAACAGGAATTGATCAAGGCCCAGGAAGAGCTGAAAGAAGTTCTGACATTGAAGCAGGAAGCTAAACTGGTAATGTTTGGCATGCTGGACTAAAATCCATAAGATAAGCTCGTCACCGGTAAGACCTGGTGGCGAGCATTTTTTTCTTCAAAATGCAGCATTGATCTGTAAAGCAGGATATAAAGCTGTACCAAATTTCTAGCCTAAGGTAATCCTTTCAGAATATTATGAATAACGAAACGGTCGCATTGTCATTGTTGGAGCAAAAAGGTATTTCATGGCTTTCCCAGGGAGCACAAAGCCATAATTCACTAAATGCGTTTTTGTTTAGTGAAGGGATATCTGAAGCTGAAGCATTATCGTATATCTCCTCGAAGCTGAATTATCCGATTCTTGATCTAAGAAGTATCGAGAAGGATGCCAAGTTTATCTCATCTTTCCCGGCATCAATAATACTCGACCGGCAGGTAATCCCGATCCGCCAGGGCGAAGATATTTATGCCGTGGTTTCAGACCCGTTTAATATAATCGGAGTTGAAGAGCTTCGGGTAAGTACGGGAATAGATTTTGAGATAGCGTTGGCCGGTAGTGTCGATATAGCTCGATACACCAAGGAAGTACTTGGCCTGGGAGCCGATACCGTCCAGTCGATGTTCGATGAGGCTCGCGAGTCCGGAATCGAATATGTCAAGCAGGGTGACGATGAGGAAAACGATCTGTCGAATGATGCCGGCGAGGCGTCGATGATCCGTTTTGTGAATCAGATTCTGACAGAAGCAATCGAGATGCGTGCGACAGATATTCATATCGAGCCGTTTGAGCATGAGCTGCAGGTAAGATATCGTATCGACGGTGTTTTGCAGGCGGCTTCTATACCGCCGGAGATCAAGCAGTTTCAGCCAGCGATAGTATCTCGAATTAAGATATTGAGTCACCTTGACATCGCGGAGAAGCGTGTGCCGCAGGACGGCAGGATCAAGCTAATCCTGGCGGGTCGAGAGATCGACGTTCGTGTTTCAATAATACCGATGCTTTACGGAGAAGCTGTCGTATTGCGTATCCTTGACCGTGGTGCGGTATTGCTGGGTCCGGAAAATATCGGGATGAGCTCAGGAGATGTAGATACATTTAAGGAAATTTTAAAGAAGCCACATGGTATTATCCTGGTGACAGGTCCGACCGGAAGTGGTAAGACAACTACGCTGTATGCCGCGTTGAGTCATATTAATGATATAAACCGTAAGATCGTAACGATCGAAGATCCGATCGAGTATCAGCTGCGCGGTATTAACCAGATCCAGGTATCAAACAAGGCCGGTCTGACCTTTGCAAAAGGTTTGCGTTCGATCTTGCGTCATGACCCGGATGTGATCCTGGTAGGTGAGATTCGCGATATGGAAACGGCTGAGATCGCAGTTCAGGCGTCCTTGACCGGTCACCTGGTATTTTCGACGCTTCATACCAATGATGCTCCGGGCGCACTGGTGAGGCTGGTGGATATGGGGATAGAGCCATATCTGGTAGCGTCGTCTTTGGAGGCGGTGATAGCACAGAGACTGCTTCGTTTGATCTGTAAAGAGTGTAAAGAGCAGGTTGACGCGGTTGAAGTAGAGCGAGCGAAGAAACAATTTGGCGATCGGATCCCTGATGTTATTTACCGTGGAGCAGGATGTACGGCATGCCAGGGTACGGGGTATTCCGGTAGAGCCGGTATCTTTGAGACGATGCTGGTAACAGAAGATGTTCGGACCCTGCTGCTGCAGAACGCAACTCCGCGTGATATTGCAAATCAGGCTCGCAAGGAAGGGATGAGGATGCTCAGGGATGACGCTTTCAGGTATATTCAGAATGGAACTAGTACCCTGGAAGAACTGATGCGAGTAACAAAGGACGAGAACTGAATTAATAAGTGAAGAGTGAAGAACTAAGTATGCTTCGCATGTCGCAAGCGGGTGAAGAGTTAATGTGTTCGCCTGATGGCTCACGTTTTGTTTTAAAGCTTCGCGATGTGTACGATTGGCCTATTATATTAGAGTCAGAATGAATATGATGTAAAGTGAAGAGTGAAGAACTAAATGAAGAGTTAATGTGTTCTGATGTACTTTGACATCAGGAATAATTCGCTGTCGCTCACGGATTGTTTTAAAAGTTTTGAATTGCGAAATTTATTATAAAATAAAAAACAGAAAATATGAAATCGATTGAGATTATATTAGATGCTTAAATTTGACTACAAAGCAATAGACAGCCAGGGGAATGTGACAGAAAGTTCGGTAAGTGCTGTAAGTAAAGATAAGGCATATGAGCTTATCTACCAGCTGGATCTTGACCCGGTAGAGGTTAAGGAGGCCAGGCCGGATAGCGGTAGTGTCCGAACGGGCCGAGTGAATAAGAACGATGTCGAGAATTTTACCCGTGAACTGGCGAACCTTTTGACAGCTGGTGTGCCGCTGAGCCGGTCGCTGAATATTTTGGTGCGTGAGGCAAGTAAGCCTGCCTGTAAGAAGCAGTGGTCGATGATAGCCGATTATGTTTCAGCCGGTATGTCACTGGCGGAATCTATGCGTAAGCTGCCGAAGACATTTTCATCAGTTCATATCGCGATGGTTCAGGCCGGTGAGACAGGCGGTTTTCTGGACCTGGTATTGACCCAGATCGCGGAGTTTCGTTCGCGTGAGCAGGACCTGAAGGGTAAGGTCAAGGCCGCGATGTTTTACCCGCTGACCCTGGCGGTATTGTGCAGTTCGATCCTGGTATTTCTGCTGATCTATTTTGTGCCGAAGTTTTCCAGTATATTTGAGAGTTTCGGCGGCAAGCTGCCTGCTTTGACAACATATATAATTACGATGAGCCAGTTTGTTATCGATTACTGGCTGTTGATAATAGGTTTGATAGTGATATCAATATTAGCGGTGAAGAACTACCTTGCCCGGGCAGAGGGCAGGCTGATGTTTGAGCAACTGATATTAAAGGTTCCGATAGTAGGTAAGCTGACAGCGAGGTTTGCATTTGTCAGGTTTTCCCGTATGCTGGGAACATTGACCGGTTCGGGTGTGCCGCTGGTAGCGACGCTGGTAGTTGCCAAGGAATCGATAGGCAACCAGATATTAGCAAATAAAGTAGATTCAACAATCAAGCAGGTAAAGGGCGGTATGTCGCTGGCGGCTTCTCTGTCAGACTGTAAGGATTTTTTCCCGGGTTCGGTAGTGGAGATGATTGCGGTTGCCGAAGAGACCGGCCGACTGGATAAGGAACTTGTGCGGGTATCAGAGACATATGAGAAAGACCTGGACCGCCAGTTGAAGCTGGCAGTTTCGATGGCCGAACCGCTGATGCTGTTTTTGATGGCGGTAATAGTTGGAACAGTAGTTGTAGGTATGCTGCTGCCGATCTTTAGTCTGCAGGAATTAATAAAATAGTGAGAAGCAAGGAGCGAGAAGTTAGAAGTTAGAATGGAATATGAAAAACTAAATGATAGAGTAGTAATATATATTTTTGAGGATTAAGTCATGGAAAAGAAACAGGCGATGAAAAAAGTAAGAAGAAATAACGGTTTCAGTTTGATCGAACTGCTGCTGGTATTGGTGATCCTGGCGGCGCTGGCGTCAGTAATTGTACCGAAGTTTGCCGGACGTGGTAAGCAGGCTAAGGTAACTGCAACCCAGCTGGAGATAAAGAATCTGTCTAATGCGTTGAATACGTTCGAGATTGAAAATGACAGATTTCCGACCACTTCAGAAGGTTTGAAAGCATTGATCGAGAAACCTGCCAATGCTACCGGGTGGGAAAAGCCATACCTGGAAAAGCAGGAGATACCAAAGGATCCATGGGGTAATGAATATACCTACCGTCAGCCGGGTCAGCGTAATGAATATTCTTTTGACCTTTCATCGGCAGGGCCGGACGGAAAAGCCAATACCGAAGATGATATTACTAACTGGGCAGCTGAATCAAATTAAGCGGAAAAGTTAGAAGCGAGAAGTTAGAAGTAATATTGTATTCGCTGACGCTCATGTTAGTTTTAAAGCTGTCGGATAAGGTTGTTTTTTGCTGCAACAGAATTTATTCGGCGTGTTGGATTTGGTGAGTATAGAAACGGTGGAATATGTCATCTCCTGAAAGACAATTTGATAATAGGAATAGGGGAGTGACATTACTGGAGCTTATCCTGGTAATGGTATTGTTGTGTACCGTTCTGGCGATAGCGGCGCCGTCACTTCGCGGTTTCTTTTCTAATAGAGAGATAAACGAGACCGCGAGTAAGATCAATTCCATGATGCGATATGCATCTACCATGGCGATATCAGACAGTAATTATTATCGTTTTAACTATAATAGCGACAAGCATGAGTTCTGGCTGACCTATTTGTATGAGGGCCGATACGAGATCCTGGAGACTGATTATAGTAAGAAGATAAGTATCCCGCTGGATATAGATGTTGATATAGAAGACTGGCAGCGTGATGAAGGATCTTACTATGTCGAATTTTCGCCGATGGGTAAGAATTCGCCAGGCAGGATGAGGCTGACCAACCCTCAGGAGAGGGTAATAGATATATTATGTCTGAGTTCGACAGAGCGTTATCAGGTTGTGGAATATGATGAGGATGATGAAGAAATAACTTATGATCCGATTGAAGAAAAATAATCAAGGTTTTACCCTGGTGGAGCTGATGGTTACTACTCTGATGGTAGCGATAATTCTGCCGGTAGCGGTAAAAGGTTTGACGCTGATTAATAACCTGGCGCGTACCTCGTCAGATCGGGCGATTGCGCTTTCGCTGGCAGAGTCGAAACTGGCCGAGATAATAGTAGATGAAGACTGGGGGAATGGTTATGCCGAAGGCGATTTTGAAGATTTTGAATACCTGGAGAGATACCATTGGAATCTGATTTCGACAGATACTTCGTCGGTAAAGAAGCTGGAACTGACAGTAAAATGGACATCGCGCGAGGTAGAGAAGACCTTGACGCTGACGACTATGGTGGAGCCGGAGGAAGAGTGAGAAGAAGAGGTAAGAAGTGAGAGGTGAATGACCTGAAGGCCTACAGCTTGTTTTAGTTGACGCGAGAATAAACATTAAAGAATGAACAAAAGACCCGGACAATCCAAGAACGCCTTTACGCTACTGGAGCTGCTGGTGGCGATGTCGATAATGGCAGTGATAACCACAGCGATGTACAGTACATTGTATATAGCGTTTCGGGCTAAGGATTCGCTGGAGAATGCGATAACTCCGTTTGCCGATATTAATGCGGTCTTTGATGTTATCAGGTCTGACCTGGCTTGTGCCATAGACCCGGAGATGAGCTTATCGGGAGCGTTTGTGGGAGAAGAGTCAGCGATTAATGATAATTCATCTATCAGTTTCTATACGAGTAATTATATACCGGGTGAAGATGAGATAGCATGTGATGTATATCAGACGGAATACAGCCTGGAAAAATATGATCAATGGGACGGCTATGCACTGGTGAAGCGCAGTGCTACCAATTTGCTGTCACAGAGTGAGGTAGAGTCCAGGACCGAGATATTATGCAGGGGTATATTATCATTTGAAATAGAATATTATGACGGTGCCAGCTGGACGACCAGTTGGGACTCGGAAAATATGACATATACCCTGCTGCCGCCGCTGGTGAAAATCACTATAGAGAAACTGGTGGATAAAGAAGAGTATCCGAAGAACAAAAGCGTAGAAAGTAAATACCAGCAGGATAGACACCAGGATTATAAATCGATAATAGTGTCACGTCAGTTTTTGATACCTCAGCCTCCGGCGGAAGAGGAGGAGGCGATGTCATTATGAGAAGGCGCAGCTCAAAAGGAACGGTCCTGATCATAACGATCTGGATAACTACTATCCTGGCAGGTCTGACGCTGACACTCGCCTGGCAGATTCGGACAGAGGCTCTGCAGGTAGAGAACCAGATAGCGGCGGCAAAGGCTGAGTATATTGCCAGGGGCGCGATAGAGTATGTGAAAGCGAATGTCCAGAGCAGCAGTAGTTCATCATCGAGCAGCAGCTACGAACAGGTTGAGCTTGGTGATGGGTATTACTGGCTGATAAAGCCTGATTTGTCATCTGACAGAACAGTATCATACGGTGTAGTAGACGAGGCCGGCAAGGTGAACCTGAACTCGGCTTCGATGGAGATGCTGCTAAAGCTGCCGGGCATGACAAGCGAGCTGGCGGCCTCAATTATCGACTGGCGTGACCGGGACAGCCAGGTGACAGAAGGTGGTGCGGAGAACGAATATTATTTACTGCTCTCTGACAGTTATGAATGCAAGAACAGTAATTTTGAAACAATTGAAGAAGTTTTGCTGGTAAAGGGAGCGAGTAAAGAGATATTGTTTGGTGAAGACTATAATGCCAACGGTATGCTGGATGATAATGAAAACGATGGCAATAACAGTTTGCCGGATGATAACAATAACGGTTCACTGGATATGGGATTTTATAATTATGTAACAGTTTACAGTTATGAAAAGAATGTTGACTCAGACGGCAGCGAGCGGGTTAATGTTTCCGACCGGAGGAGCCAGAGCCAGGTTTTGGAGGTCTTGCAGACGGTATTGAAGCAGGATGCCTCATATACCGCGATGAACAATATCCGCAGTCGTCAGAATTACCAGAATGTTATCGAGGTGTATTATGCCAGCCACATGAAATATGATGATTTCGAAGAGATAGCCGATCGGTTTACGACGACCGATGATGATGAGCTGACAGGTTTGATAAATGTCAATACTGCCCCGGAAGAAGTTTTGAATTGTCTGCCGGAACTGGAGAGCAGCGATGTCGACGATCTTATCAGGGAGCGTGAACGGCTGGATGATGATGAGAAGGACACAATTCTCTGGGTAACCAAGGTTCTCAACAAGGATAAGTCTGTGGCAATCGGCAGTTATATAACAGTACATTCGTACCAGTTTTCAGCTGATGCTTTGGGACTGTGCGGGAATAAAAAAGCGTTCAGGCGATACCGGGCCGTAATAGATACTGCTGATAGCGCCCAGGTGGTATACAGGAAGTCGCTGTCACATTTGGGCTGGCCGCTGGAGCAGGATGTGCTGGACCGGATAGTAATGCCGCAGAACGGTAAGTGAAGGACTAATGTGTCGCCAGCGCGACTAAAAAAGAGTAAAGTGTAAAATAAAAAATGTAAAGAAGGTGTTCGCCTGACGGTTCACTGCCTGGTATAAAGGCGTACGCATGGCGAAGCTTATAATGAAATACAAAATTCAGTAAAAACTGAATATGATAAATAAAAAAGCTACCGTATTTAATTAAGTGCGCAAACAATAAGTTATTAAAGGTACAAGATGGCACACAAAAGTATAATAATTATACAAATATTCAAAGAGTCGATCTCGCTTTTTGAATATATCAAGGGTAAACCTGATAACGACTGTAAGCAGGCAGAATTGCCGGTAAAAGTTGAAAATCTGTATAGTGATCCGGTAAAGACCGGGCAGGAAATTGCGAGACTTTTAGCGGCTAATGGTATGAAGACCAGGGATGCAATTGTGATTCCGCAGGCGTCAGAGGTTCTGATAAAGAATCTAAAGATCCCGCCGCTGGCAGATAAGACCATGCTAAGAGGAGTAGTGAACTCTCGTTTGCAGCGTGAGTTGAAGCTTTCCCCGGAAGATATGGCGATAGATTATACCGGTACGGTAAGCGGTCAGTCGCAGAATAATATAATCCTGGGCGGTCTGCAGAAGAAACGATTGTTTGGCCTGCAAAGTATGGTAGAGAACGCGAACCTTGAGCTTGAGGCGGTGGTGCCCGGCGATGCAGGTTTGTTTTTAGACCAGATCGACCCGGCGTCGGATGAGAATATAATTTATGTGGATGGTCGGATAGCGAAGATAATAGTTGTCAAGCAGGGTGTAAAGTATATTTCTACTATCAGCAGTGGTGACGGCAGCGCCAGGCAGCTGGCCCAGAAGATATCAGGCGAGATATTGCGTAATCCGGAGTTTAATACCGCCGAGAAGTGCAGTTTTCGGGTAGCGGCAAAGGCGCCAGGTTTTATCGATATGCTGAATACCGGTATCAGCCCGAATATCCAATTTACCGCCAGTACGATAGCATGCCGGTCAATTGCCGAGTCAATTGCCGAGCTGGCATTTCTTGACAAGGGTTTCGTGCTGAACTTTACCGCTCATCATTTTACGGAAAAGGTTAATACCCGGCTGACGAATAATATACGTAAAGCAGTGATAGTCTGTGCCGGGCTGCTGCTGTTTATCGGCTGGTTTTTGTACGACTGGCACCTGGATAAGTTAGAGATATCCAGCAGCCAGGAGGTAATTAAAAACCTGGAAGACAGTGTAAAGGCTTCAAAGGTAATAATAGAGAAAGTTACCAAGGCCCGGCAATGGTGCAGTACCGAGGCATATTACTGTGAATGTCTGAAGCAGATAACCCAGGAGTTTCCGGATCAGAGTAATATCTGGGCGAACAGTGTGGCATTAGATAAGGATTTTGTCGGTGTTATGACCGGCAGTTCAACCAATAAACAGCGGATCGAAAGTACAATCGATCGTTTGATAGCGAACCCGAGTTTCAGTGATGTAAAACTTCTACATATAAGGCAGTCGGGCAAGAGCACAACGGACCTGACCTTTGCTATTCAGTTTAAATATAATATAAGTAAGTGAAGAACTAATAGTGAAGAGTTCATGTGTCCTGATGTACGTTGACATCAGGAATAATTCGCTGTCGCTCACGGTTTGTTTTAAAACTGAAAAATTGGAACGAAAAGTAAAAAAAGAAACCATAAATATACGAGGAAAATTAAATGGCATTGACACGACGAGAGTTAAACCTGCTTATCCTGACAATAGCAGCGATATTTATCCTGCTGTCAGATAAGTATGTTATAACCCCGGTACTGGCGGCCCGCGAGGAGACCAGCGAGCTGCGGGATAGTACGGTAGAAACCCGGCAAGAGTATCAGGATATAGTAGAGACCAAAGGTCCTGCCTATCAGCGTAAGTGGACGCAGATGATGGCAGACGGGCTGAATGACAGTCCGGCGAAGACCGAGATCGAGATGGTAAGGTATCTGAACCAGATGTCATCACGGTTTAATATCATTCTGTCATCGATCCAGCCTGAATATGCCGGGATAAGTAACGGAACCGGAGAAATAGAATTTATTATCGCGGGTTCCGGCTATGCCCTGGATGCATACAAGTTTATCTGGTATATCGAGACCTCCAAGCTGCCTATCAAGCTTAATAGTGTTCATATGAGTTGTAAAGACTCAGAGGCCGGCATGGCATCAATCCAGTTGAATATATCATCTTTATATTCTTATATCCCTCCAAAAGATTCAGAGACAGAGGAGGAGGCGAACTAAAATGAAAAAGTCAGTAGTTATATTAAGTTTGATTTTGGTGTATGTCTGTTCCATTCCGGTTTTCGGACAGGACGATGCTGCATATGAAGAGCAGTTCAAGGTTCTTACCGAAAAGAATATTTTCTCGGTTAACCGTCTGACCAGGAAATTTGTACCGAAAGAGCGAGATGATTTCGAGGACAGGCCCAAGCCGAAGAAATATTCGAGCTATATTCTGATAGGTATATCTTCTATTAACGACCAGTGGAATGCTTTTTTTGAGAATATCATTACCGGGCATTGCCAGATAGTGAAAATATCAGATGAGTTTGAAGGCGGCACAATTGAGAATATCGACTCCGATGGTGTAAGTTTCAAGCGGGGTGAGGAGACTATTGAGCTGGTGATAGGTGCGGACATGAAAGGTCAGACCGAAGTACCATATGATGAGACCGCTGAAACAATGCCTGGCAGTGAATCGTCGTCCGGCGGCACTGCATTGCCGGAGACAAGCAGTCCCGGTTCCGGCAGTGTGCTCCAGAAACTACTGGAACGAAGAAATAAAGAGATAAAGTAGTAAAGTAATAACCAAGTATAGAAAATTAATTGAAAAATTAAATATTAAGGAATACCGATTATGAACAAAACACGCGTACTAACAACATTGCTTTTGCTTTTGGCAGTTCTGGCCAATCCTGGTTTGGCCCAGGTTGAAGGTGTCAAGGAAGATGTTAAACTGACACTTGATTTCAAAGATGCGCCGATCTCGACGATAATGGATTATATTTCCGAGTCAACGGGTCTGGTGATAATATCAAATTACCAGTTAAGCGGTCGTATTTCAATTATCAGCAAAAAGCCGGTTGGTATAGAAGAAGCAATATCGCTGATTAATTCAGTAATGAAAGAGAATGGTTATGCGGTAGTTAAGACGGGTAATATTCTGAAGATAGTACAGCTGAGCGAAGCGAAGATGATGAATATCCCGGTGCGTTCGGGCAGTGACCCCAAGGTGATCGAGGATTCAGATGAGTTGATAACCCATATCATTCCGATATTGTTTGCCGATGCGGTGAAATTAAAAGATGATCTGAGCGGTTTGCTGCCGGAATATGCCGAGTTTACCGCGAACGAGGCAAGTAACAGTCTTATAATTACAGATACCAGTGCGAATGTAAAACGTATCTCGAAGATAGTAGATGCATTAGATACCCAGATGTCAAAGGTTGCGGAGATCCGTGTATTTCACCTTGTTTATGCCGATGCCGAGAATGTATCTAACCTGATAAACGAGCTGTTCGAAGAGGATAATTCATCGGATGAGCAGAATCCGATATCCAGGATGTTTGGCCGCGGCGGCCCTCCGGGATTTGGCGGCAGAGGTGGAAGAGGCAACGATGACAATAATAGCAGCAGTTCCAGTGGTTCGAGCGCCTCGCGTGTGGTAGCAGCAGACGATGAGATGACAAACGCGGTAGTAGTAAGCGGCCCGAGTGAGACCCTGACAGTTATCGGTAATATGATACAGGAACTGGACAGTAACCCGGACGAAGAGCGAGGTTTGTATGTTTATCCGCTGAAGAATGCCGATTCAGAAAATATCAAAGAGCTTCTTAACAGTCTGTTCAGCGAGCTTGAAGCGATAAACGAAGATAATACCTCCGGTTTCGGCGGCGGCGGAATGCGGGGCGGTAATTTTGGTAATAATAACAGCAGCAGTAGTAGTGATTCAAATGATATTTCAGATGAGACCTATATAGAGTCTGATAGTGATACCAACTCCTTGATAATTCTGACCTCCAACAAGAATTATGACAAGATAAAAGCAGTGATAGAAGAGTTGGATAAGCCGATACCTCAGGTGTTAATCAAGGTACTTATTGCCGAGCTGACCGTAACAGATGATTTTGACCTTGGAGTCGAGCTTTCATATTCTGATACCGAGGCGAACGGCAACTCTCTGACATCATCGACCAACTTCCTGCCATCGATAACCGGAGACGGCATAACAACAGATATTCTGAACGACAACCTGACTGCAAAACTGTATGCCCTGCAGCAGGACGGCAAGTTGAATGTGTTGTCCAGGCCGTATATTTTGACCAGTAATAACCAGCAGGCAACGATTAATGTGGGCCAGTCAGTGCCGTTTATTACAGATTCGACATATACCGAGACCGGTCAGACAGTAAATACTATCGAATATGATGATATTGGTATCATGCTGGATGTTACTCCTTACATTAACCCTGAAGGGCTGGTGATCATGGATGTCGCACCTGAGATATCGACGATATCAGATGATACAATCCAGCTGACGGAAAATGTTAACGCGACAATATTCACTAAGCGTTCGTCAAGTTGTAAAGTAGCGGTTCGCAATGGCCAGACAATTGTGATCGGCGGATTGATGCAGGATACCGAGTCAGAGATAGTTGATAAAGTTCCAGTGCTGGGTGATATTCCTCTGCTGGGTCTATTGTTCCAGAGGAAAGTAACCAGCAAGGATAAGACCGAGCTGTTGATATTCCTTACCCCGCAGGTAGCCGAGACAACAGATGTGCTGAGTAATATCTCAGACCAAGAACAGTTGAAGAGCAAACTGCTGCAGGAGCGTGAAGAAGATTCTCTTCTGAACGATCATATCGAAAACATGAAGCAGGTGGTGACACCTAAGCAGTAAGGATACATGTAGAAAATAATTTTGGTTTTAGTGCAAACCTTTTCAGCAGCCTTCGTGCAGTAATATGCCGAAGGCTTTTTTTTGCGAATAATTAAAGATAAATTGCTTTTTTTGGAAAAATATGTTTAATAATATAGAGTTTTTTGGAATTTATATAGTGTAGGATGAAATTTTTTGCCGGGCAGCAAGTGCAGGTATTTCATTATTGATTTGAAAGAATGTATCGGAGATAAGTATGTACAACAGGTTAAGGATGAGATGTTATATTGTTTTGTTATGCCAGATGATAGTGGTGGGGAGTGTGACAGCTGCTGGTACGTACCAGTCTGCCGATACAGTTGAGAAGCTGCCGAATATTATATTTATCATGGCAGATGATATGGGTTATGGCGATGTCAAGTATCTGAATCCTGAATCTAAGATTCCGACACCTAACATGGATAAGGTGGCTTCTGAGGGAATGTACTTTACCGATGCCCATACACCGTCTTCGGTATGCACCCCGACCCGTTATAGTGTTCTTACCGGTCGCTACTGCTGGCGGTCTAGGTTGAAGAGAGGCGTGCTGAACGGTTACAGCAGCAGGCTGATCGAGCCGGACAGGATGACGGTAGCTTCTATGCTGAAGGAGCATGGATATCATACCGGCTGTGTGGGTAAATGGCATCTGGGCCTGACAGATACTCAGCCAGCTGATTTCAGCAAACCGCTGCGTCCCGGTCCGAACGAGGTTGGATTTGATTACTGGTTTGGTATCCCGGCCTCGCTGGATATGAATCCGTATTGTTTTATCGAGAACGGGCTGCCGCTGGAGCCGTTGACTGGAAGTGTTAAGGGAGAGAAGATGCCGCGGTTTTATCGTGGAGGAGCAGCATCACCTAGTTTCAAGGTCGAAGATGTAATGCCGATGATAACGAAAAAGGCCTGCGGTTTTATCGATAAGCATATGGCGGATATGCCAGAGAAGCCGTTCTTTTTGTATTTTCCGCTGACAGCACCGCATACCCCGTGGGTGCCGCTGGAAAGAAATAATCAGAAGAGTAAGGCCGGCGTTTATGGCGATTTTGTGACACTGGTAGACTGGACGATCGGTGAAGTTATGAAGTCAGTGGAGCAACACGGAATAAAAGATAATACTATATTGATAATTACCAGCGATAACGGTTCGCATATAGCCTGTATCGGCAATCATAACAACGGAGTTTCAGATGGTTCACAGCGATATTTTGGACATGATGCTAACTATATATATCGCGGTCAGAAAGCTGATGCCTGGGACGGCGGTCATCGGGTACCGTTTATCGTGAGGTGGCCAGAGAAGGTTGCAGCCGGCAGCAGTGCCGATGAGACGGTCTGCCTGGTTGACTTAACCGCGACCTGTGCCGAGATTGTCGGTCATAAGCTGGCAGATAATGCTGCGGAAGACAGTTATAGTATTCTGCCGGTATTGGAGGGTAAGAAACCAGCCGGTCCGATACGAGAAGCTACGGTTCATCATTCCATAAGCGGTAAGTTTGCGATACGCAAAGGCAAATGGAAATACCTGGATTGTGTAGGTTCCGGCGGCTGGAGCGGTAAAGGAGATGGTTTGCCTGGTCAGCTGTATGATATGGAAACGGACCCGAAAGAGAAAACTAATTTATATGAGAGTCCTGAGCATCAGGAAATAATAGCAGAGCTTAAGGCTTTGCTGGAGAAATATAAAACACAGGGCCACAGCAGGCCGATATAATGCAAGTCGGCTGAAGGTTGGTTAAGTATATAGTTATCTAGAGCTCATATTTGTGGATGAGTTCTAGATATCTAATGAGATATCGGCAAATTCGGAAGGTTCGATATAGCAGTTATTATTGAAGTTTTGTTTGATGACAGCGGCAGATTCCAGGCCGGTGCAGTGCATGGGGAAGAGTTTGTCGATATTGAATTTATTCAAGGCAGTAATTGTCTGGTCGATCCTGTTGTTGTTTGCTTTTGACAGGTGCATGCCGCCGATAACAGCGTGAATTTTGTTTTTTCCGGTGATTGAAGTAATATAGTCGAGAGTGTTTATAATGCCGGAGTGGGCGCAGCCGACGATAACAATGATACCTTTGGGGCTATCGATAAACATAGCGAGGTCATCTTCGATCAGGTCTTTTTCGGTTTTATTCGATTCGAGGTAGAACGGTCCACCGGTATCTTCGAATGATGTGTTTCGCGGAATCCGGCCGGTGATGTTCATTTGCCGATGGATGGCCAAAGGTTTGTCAGTGAAGCATATCCTGTTTTTGATTTCGTCCAGGTGTTCGGCGGTCGATTTTGGCATAGAAATATTGCGTACCGGCTTGTCGGTATGGCAGCTGTATCTGGTTTTGGTTGCCAGCGGGTGCAAATAGATGTGAGCATTTGTCGCGATATCTAATATGTGTGCTAATCCGCCGGTGTGGTCATAGTGGCCGTGGCTGAGTATGATAATATCAGTTTTGGAAAGTTCGATGCCGAGAGTTTCGGCGTTTTTAATGACAATGTCGCTCTGGCCGGTATCGAACAGTATATTTTTACCGTCATATTCGATCCAAAAAGAGAGCCCATGCTCTGACAGCAGCGGTTCAGGCAGTTCGTTATTGACAAGCGTTCTAATTCTAATCTGGTTATTATTCATATATAGATTAGTACGGTATCGCACTTTTACTGTTCAATGTTATACTCAAAGGCCGGAACAGGGCCTTAAGTGAAAAACGAATAGTGAAAAGTTAAGGTGTCCTGATGTACGTTGACATCAGGAATAATTCGCTATCGTCTCAAGTTTTGTTAAATTTAAAGTGTTGCAGAAAGTCCCTTTTAGGCGATTTACCAGAGGCACTTCGTTATTGCAACTAACAACTACGAAAGTAAACTATTATAACAGAAATTAAAATAAAAAAAAGAGGCGGTATTCAATTGTATTTGAATATCACCTCAAAAATATGTTATGGGAAAATATTATTTTAGAAATTGGTGTCTGAAAGTGTAATGTTATTACTTATGCACGTGAGAACGGGCAATTTCAACTGTTGTGGTATATATAGCTGATTATGCCGCGAGTGTTTTGTATATGGTAAAGCATCCGAGGCATATAGTAGCGATAGCGATCGCCATTTTGAGGTTTTGTTCTTTGACGAACTTTACGCTTTTGGCAGAAAGCGGAACGGAAGCAACAGCGCCGATAATGATCCATGGAGCCAGTTTCCAGTCGATATTATTGCCGATAAGCATATACATTATAACGCCGGTAAGGCAGGTGAGAGATTCGGCGAGCGAGGTAATACCAACCGCGCTTTTGCCTTCTACGCCGGAGAGTACCTGTCCGGCGGTGACGACCGGTCCGTACCCGCCGCCGCTGATACCTTTGTTAAATGATGCCAGCAGTCCCATGCCTGTGACTTTGGCGTAAGAGAATTTTACCTGTTTGTTGAAGAAGACGAGTATGAGTATGCCCATGGAAAGAACGAGTGTGCCGATATACATTTTGAGCCAGAATTTTGGTATACTTACGGCGACGAACACAGCGGCGACTGCACCTATTGTGCTGCATATACCAAAGAGCAGTGCAAGTTTGAGGTGAATCGGCAGTGAGTTTCGCAGTTTATTGTAGTATTTGACTGGATGGACCAGGTCGTGCAGATGCAGAAAATCTTTGTTGTGTGGTTTGAAGTTAACGTTTCCCTCGGCATGGTGGCATAGTCCGGCGAGCATCCCGGTAATAAGTTCACTCATTAAAATGGCTGGTACAATTTCATGGGGTCCGAACCCCATAAGCAGGAATACAGGCGTCAGGGTTGTGCCGTAGCCCATGCCTAAAGTAGAGTCCATGTATTCACATAGAAATGCCAGGGTGATAATAACCGCGATAATGCCAATTGATAGTTCCATGCCAATAACATCCTTCCTTTTAGATAAGATCGTTTAAAGTAAGTTTTTCCAGTTTGTCAGATATATAGTCGCGAATATCTTTGAAGACTCCGAGCAGCTTAGGTTCCTTTGATATAGGAGTATCGGAGTAGTAATATGTGCTGACAGATTCGGTGGGGGCCAGGGCGCCGTCCATAAGTCTTATGACAGATGCGAGCGAGATCTGGTCGGCCGGTTTGGCGAGCTGGTAGCCGCCTTGTTTGCCGCGTTTGGTTTTGATGAGCCTGTTCTGGCGTAGAGTCATCAGCAGCAGTTCGAGATATTTTTTTGGAATGTCGCATTTGGAGACGATATCGTCAACCTTGACAAATGAGTCTTCCGGCTGGCGGGCGATGTATAATAATGCCAGTATCGTGTATTCGCTTTTGGTTGTAAGTTTCATTTCAATCCTTTCTTTATTAACTCTATCAATATAGTAGAGAAAAGAGAAAGGAAATGCAAGGGGAAAATAAATGGTAAGGAGGAAATATACAGGAGTGAAGGAGGGTGGTTGTTTCATAACTGCTGTAAGTGTTTGTGCTGCAAGGTGATACGAATTGAAGTTTTGGTTTGAATTGAAGTTTTAATGTTATTTACGCTTGTTGCTGTTTCTATTAAATACGTCATAGTTCCTCGCAATATTTCAATACAAGTGTAAAATTTCTTGTTAGTCTTTTCCTCATAACAGCTTGAAATAGCAGTTTAGGTGCTGAAAATATTTTATAGCAGTGTTATAAATTAATTTAACTTTATCAATGGCTATATACGGTATATTAATTATGTATTTATAATAAATTTCCATATTTAGCAAAAAAGAATTAACATGATATATTTAAGAATTCTTTAATTTAATAACTATGGATTTGATTATCTTAATATTATAGATTGACAGTGGTCTCGGCAGTTATTAGCATAGACTATAGATTGTATTAATGTGTTATTCAGGTCTTTGAAAAAGTTGATAGTAATAAGACTTATTATTACGAGTGGAGTTAAAACTACTATTAGTGATATTATATGTGTTGATTTGTTTTTAATTTGTATTGAAATAATTTATTTTAGATTAGCAAAGATATAATGCGGCAACTGTTTTGGTTTATACAATAATAATCTTGTAGGGGTGACATAATGGATGAAGAAAATGAAAAAAAGAAGAAAAGGATTATAAAAAGATCAACCACTCGAATCGATGAATATCCTACAGTTCCAATTGTTGTTGATAGTATAAAGACTACTGATGGTTTTAATATGACAAGAGGTATATACTTTTCGGTTGAGAATGATGATTTTCAAGAAGGCTGGGAATTGTCTATTGCAGAAAATGATCTTCCATTTATTATGTATTTATTGTCAGGTATTATTGTTTCTCCATTTGGCAAGCAGAGTTTTACTGATCCTAAAGACATAGATAATTTATATGAAGTTATTGAAGGGAAAAGTAATTTATCTATTGAAACAAATTATGTATGGATTCCTAATAACCTGTTTTGTAGGAATCACAAGAGGGGAAGTGTATACAGAGTTCATTGGAAACTATTTTATAAGGCTTTGTCATATCAAAATAATACAACAGATTTAGATGATTTCGAATACTATTGCGGTATTATTGAAAATCCAGTTATGTATTGTTCAGTAGAGACAAAGATATTTAGTGAATGGAATAAACAGCAGATAAATAATGCAAGAAAGTATTACCATTCGAATGAAGATAAACAATTACGTATAAGAAATGGTAAACCATTGGAGTAATATAATGTCAAGACTAGAAGTTATTATGATAGATGTAGGATGGGGCGATTCAATATTGCTAAGAGCTGAGGATTCTCATGGTAATAATTCATATGGTTTAATTGATTCAAACGATACAAAATATAACAGGTCATCAAGGATATTTCTACAGCGGTATTTTGAAAAAGCCGGATTAGATATAAAAAAATGTAAACCAATATTTGATTTTGTTTTATTAAGTCATGACCATTCTGATCATGGTGATGGTTTAAAAGAATTAATGAAACAATTTGGCACGAAAGAATTCTGGTATCCTAAAACAAACAGCCCTTCCATTCTGGGGCATCTGCTTAAATATGTTGAAAGAGTTGGGATACATCATGAGTCTCTTGATAATTCAAAACCTATGCCAAATTTTGGCGATGCAATAGTGAGAGTTCTTTGGCCAGAGCCAGGCAATATCATAGATAAAGATAATAACAATTCTGTTGTTTTATTGTATGAGCTGGATGATAGTTCATTTTTGCTTACAGGTGATGCCGAAGAGGAAGTATGGGATAAGATCGCAGATGACATTCCCTCAAATGTCAAATTTATAAAAGTGCCGCATCATGGTTCTAGAAATGGTTCACTGCATAATGGTAATTTAACATGGCTTGATACAAGCAGGTTCTCGCCAGATGAGCTTAGACTTGGAATAAGTAGCCATATTAAGCCTCATCCGCATCCACATAAATGTGTCATAGATGCTTTTGAAAACGAGAGATATTATTCCGGTAAGCAGTATTTTAGGACAGATACCCATTATCATCTTGCGTTTGAAACGGAAGGTAATGATGTTACCGTAAAATACTGGCATTAGTTAATTCTGTTATTTGTGTCCCTAATCATGCTGGTGATTTATTTTGCATTGATAACTCATAGCTTTATTATGCAGGTAAGTAGCAGGTATACCGATTGTGTGTAGTTGTTTAGTTTGCTTTTTCGGTGCAGTTATTTTTATCGAATTTGATAGTTATTAATTGGTTGATATTCACGTTATCGACTTTTTGATATAACTGCTTTGTCCAGAATATGTCCAAGGAGACTGGTGTGTCATGTTGGGCCAGGCCAAAGTGCAGTGTTAATTCGTTCTGGTTGCCTTCACCGGTTCCGGCCTCTACCTGGCGGGTAAGAGTTTTGTCATTGATTTTGATTCTGACCTGGGAGCCGACAGCTTCGGAATTTATAGTTGTGCCGTCACCGATAAGTTTAATCTTTAGCCATTTATTATCGTTGTTCTGGTTGATAAAAACACGGCCAGCGGTAACCAGGTCGATAGCCCCGTCATTATTGAAGTCTGCCCAGGCTGCCTGATAGGTTGGCGGTAGATTCGCTATGCCGTATTGGTCGGTGCAATCTTTAAAGTTCCAGCTGCCTTCGTTGGTTAATAGAACCGGGAAGTTCTTTTTGCCGAAAGAAGCAGTGCCGTAGACGGTGGTAAAGTATAAATCAATATCGCCATCGTTATCGAAATCAGCAACGGCCGGTGAAGCATAAGATTCCTGATAATGGATGCCACCCTGTCCCATATTATTGAAGACATAGTCCGAGTCGGGTCCGGTGTTTCTCAGGAAACATGAATGCGGCTGGTGGCCGCGATTGTCATCGTGCGCGAAATTACCGGCGAAGATATCGAGCAGCCCGTCATTATCAAAATCGCCCCATGCGGCACCAATCGAATGGCCGCCGTTGAAACCATCCCAGGCCGCCGCCGCATTGTGAGAGTCGGCGGCGTTAGTGAAATTATTTGTGCCGTCGTTACGCCATAAGATATTCGGCTGTAACCGATAATTTGAAACATAGATGTCAATATCGCCGTCCTGGTCAAAATCGCAGGCTGAGACCCCGCGTGCCCTGTATTGAGTTTCGAGCGGTATGATCAGCCATGATTTTCCCTGCTGGTTTATTGCCAGAGCGTCTGGATAGGTAATCTGTTTTTCCCAGATTTCAAAGCCGCCGATATAGAGGTCGTTGAAACCGTCGCCGTTGAAGTCGGCCCAGCATGCGGCCCTGGATACTTTGGCGGGAATTTCGGGGAAAGGTTGAGGAGAAAAATTTTCACCTTTGTCATTATGGAACAGTTTATTTGAACTGTAGCAAAAGATATCGGGAAAGCCATCGTTATCATAATCAGCCGAGACGGCATTGCCGTTTGTTGAGAATACTTTGCTGAAGCTTTTGCCACCGTTATTTTTCCATAAGGTACCGGAACAGAATATGTCAACCCAGCCGTCCTGATTGTAGTCAAAACAGGCAGCGGCCTGGTTGGCTAACTGCAGTCCAAGTTCTGATGTTTTATCGGTAAAAGTTTCGCTGCACCAAGCTTCAGATGCGAGTGAAATAAAACTTAGAACGAACAGGTAAAGATGATATTTTTTCATTAGTCTCTCTTTGTCAGGTTTTGTTGGTAGGAAGCGGGCATAACAAGTACGGCGCAGTCGGCTGACCGGCATATTTTTTCGGTGATATTGCCCATGAAAGCTTTTTGGAAAGATGTTTTGCTCTGCCGACCGAGAACGATCAGGTCGGCCTGGATATGTTTAGCGTAGTCGAGTATTTCGCGATGGTCTTTACCGATCCTGATCTCGATATGGAAATCCTGGTCGGCGGGTACCATCTGTTTATAGGTTTCGAGGCGATGATCGATATCGGCTTTGGCCTTGGCATCGACATCACCTTCATATTCGTAGATGTAAGTTTTCCAGAACTGGGCGTCAGCTTCGGGTATGACGTGCAGCAGGTGCAGTGAGGTACCCGGTGAACGGCTGCATATTTCGAGGGCATAGTCAAAGGCGAAATCTGAGTTATTAGAGAAATCGCTGCAAATGAGTACAGTTTTGAAATAATGCTTTGTCATAATATTTGGTCCAGCGAAAAAAGATTATGCCGCCAAGCGACAAGTGAAGAACAAAGTATGCTTCGCATGTTGCAAGCGGGTGATGAGTTGCAGTGTTTGCCTGACGGCTCAAAACTTGCTTAAAAGTTTTGCATTGCGAAACTTATCACTAAATACCAAGTTCGGAAATATGTAAAACAAAATACAAGAAATTATATATCAAGTTTCTATTCGGTTTTTCGTGCATTGCCAGTTATCTGCTGCTTAATTAAGTGTAAAGATTATCTTATCATGCCGGGCAGGAACAAGGCAATTTGCGGGAACATTATTAATAGTATTGCGGATATTATCAGCATGAACAGGAAGGGCATTGCCCCTTTGAATATAGTTTGAAGCGGAATGTCTCTTTCTATGCCGCTGACAACATAGACATTAACGCCGACCGGCGGCGAGATAACACCCATCTGGGTAACGACAACCAGTATAACGCCGAACCATATAAGGTTATAGCCGAGTTCGAGTATAACCGGGTAGAAGATGGGTGTGGTCAGGATTATTAGTGCCAGGGCATCAATAAAGCATCCTGCGATCAGGTAGAAAAGTATAATCAGTCCGATGATGGACCAGCCGGGCAGCGGTAGTGATGCCAGATATTCAGCAAGCCAGCTCGGCAGCTGAGAGATAGCGAGGAAATGGCCAAAAACCGTTGCACCTGCGACGATAAGCATGACCATGCAGGAAGTTCTCAGGGTTTCAAACAGCGATCGTTTGAGCATTTTTATACTGCATTTACCGCGGGCAGCAGCAATGGTGATCGAGCCTGCGGCTCCGATAGCGGCAGCTTCGGTAGGGGTGAAAAACCCGCTGAACATGCCGCCGATAACCAGGAGAAAAAGGACAAGAGTTTCAGATACGCCCAGCAGCGAATGGATTTTTTCCTTTAGCGAGAAGATCTGGCCTACCGGGCCGTATTCAGGATGGCGAACACAGTTTATGTATATAGCGAGTGAAAAAAGTGCGGCAATCATTATGCCGGGCAGGATGCCGGCGATGAAAAGTTCACCGATTGACTGCTCAGTGAGCAGGGCATAGACAATGAAAACCACCGAAGGCGGGATAAGCATTCCCAGGCTGCCGCCGGAAGCAACGGCTCCAGTCGCGATGGCCATATCATATTTATATTTTTTCATTTCCGGCAATACAACCGATGCCATGGTAGCGGCAGTTGCCGGACCGGACCCGCAGATAGCGCCGAACGCGGTGCAGGCGCCGACAGTCGCGATAGCCATACCGCCGGGCAGCCGTCCAAGCCACTTGTAGGCGGCATCGAACAGCCGGGAGCTGATCCCGGCGTGAAAAGACACCTGTCCCATCAGTATGAACATGGGTATGACCGTCAGCGAGTTGCTAGAGAAGGTATCATAAAGATCGACGGTTATCATGCTGAGTGCTGCCTTGGGGGTAACCAGTACGGCGAAACCGACGAATCCGACAATCGCCATGGCAAAGGCGACCGGCATGCTCAAAGCGAGCAAAGCGATCATTGCCAGGCATCCAATTAATCCAATTTCCAGTGGTGTCACGGTTTGATAAACTCCTTGTTGGGATCAATCAGATGCTGGACAATTACCAGTGCAACGACAATAAAAATAATCGCCAGCAGCCAGGGCAGCCAGAACAAAGGTACCTGCAGGGTAGGAGTTCCGAGCCCGGAGCTTTTGAGCGAGTTGCCGTAGCAGAAGAATTGCCAGGCAGCGCCGAAAAAGAAAATAATCGACATCAGCCGCATGACCGAATCGACCATAAGTCTGCCGAAGCGATTGAATTTCTGGAAGAAATACTCGATAGCAATATGCCCTTTAATAGCGGTTGTATATGGCAGGGCGGAAGCAATAGTAATAGCCCCGACAATACCGACGAGGTCGTATGCTCCTTTAACCGGCATACGGAAAATTCTGAGTACGACGTCGATAACGACAATAGCTACCATCGCCAGTATGCAGCAGGCTGATACAGTGCCGAGAAACATAACGACAGCTTTGAGGCAGCGGGTATAGAGGTTAAAAATATAGTTCATGGTAATAAACTCAAACCGACCATGAGGTCAGTTTGAGTGGTTTCAGTTTTGTTATTGGTTCGGCAGAAAAAATATTTGACTTTCTATTTTGTTGCCGAACGTGCAGTTTTGATCATTTCCTTAATGTCGTTCACAAACTCTTTGCCGGGCAGGTTGTTGTCTTCGGTATTTTTGATATATTTATCAATAATCGGCTGCATAGCCTGAACCCACTTTTCCTGTTCCTGGTCGCTGAGTTTAATTATCTTTTTATTAAGAGACTGGGTGTATTCGCGTCCTTCAAGATCTGCCAGGTCCCAGGCTTCGCCGTGTTTTTTGGCCCATTCGCTATTGACCTGGTTGAATATTTCTTTTATATCATCCGGCAGAGCGTCCCATTTACCTTTATTCATGACGACGTACATTGCAGTGGTATAGCCGATGGCAGAAGAGTCGGTGACAGATTCGATAACCTCGGCCTGTTTCCATCCTTTAAGAGTTTCCATCGGGCACAGGGTTGCTTCGGCGACACCTTTTTGGAGCGCTTCATAAGTTTCACCCTGGCTCATAGCGATAGGGATGCCGCCCAGATTTTCAACGATAGAAGCTGAAAGCCCGGTTGCCCGCACTTTTAGTCCGGCCATATCTTCTAAAGTGTTAACATCTTTTTTGGCGGCAAGAATACCCGGGCCATGGGCATGTATGTAGCAGACGTGAACGTCTTTGAGTTCTTCAGGTTTGTACTTGTTAAAAAGTTCGGTGGCGATTGTGCTGGCAGTTTTGCCATCGGGGTAGCCAAGCGGCAGGTCGAGCGCTTCCATAAGCGGGAACTGTCCGCGAGTATAAGCAAAGCAGCTCATTCCAATATCGGAGATATTGTCAACTACTCCGGTGTAACATTGCGGTGCCTTGGTGAGTGACCCGGCAGGGAATAATTTAATTGTAACTTTGCCATTTGACCGCTTGTTGATTTCGTCGGCCCATAGTTGAGCGGTTTCACATTGGATGTGTGTCGGCGGGAAGAAAATGCTGTAAGTGATGTTTATAGTTTCACTTTCAGATGTTTTGCCGTCATCTTTCCGGCAGCCATTAGTCATAAAAACAAACGTTAAACAAACAAGCAATAGAACTAACTTTTTCATGTAGACCTTCCTTTATTTGAATGATACCGATTAATTTGTTAAGAATATATTAGGGCACCTCTAAAAATTCATTTTTAGCGAAAGATGGATCTTTTGCTTGCTGGTCTGCGTCAGATAAAACCGCGAATATAGCCCAATATGCACGATTTTACCTTTCTTGCCAGCAAACAAAACTCCTCACTTTCGCAACAAAAGCAATTTCTAGAAGTACCCTTTATTATATAAATCAAGTATCGTATGACAATAGATTTATTTGATTATTGGTGGAGAGTTTCTGGAGAATGTCATACTTACAGTTAACATAGGCAAACTTATTGTATTATTCAATTTTCGGAAAAATCAGGCATTTTACAGATGATAGTATTGCTGTTTTCTAAAAATGATTCTATGCATAGTATCGTTTTGAATGCCGGCAAGTGTTTAATGCTAGGACCACGACCTATTTTGCATAGATTTTGTGTATTTTTAGATGATGTACTTATTGTATTATTTGTTTATGCCGAAATATTGGGGTTCTTTGCGTGTCTGGCAATTAGAATTCAAACGATGGGCTATGCCTGTGATTTTATCGTCCTGCCAAGACAATGCATCGACCGGACATTTTTTAATGCAGGCACAGCATTGAATGCACAAATCTACTGCAGTTTGGATGGAATCGTTGAGCGATATCGCAGCAGTCGGGCATACCGTGACACACAGGCCGCATTTGGTACAGGTATCTTTATTGACGGCCGGTGCGAATCCCATCGGCTGTGCCCCGTTTCGATGTGGATAATTGCCGGGTATTGGCAAATCGATATTTTTGTCAGTTTCATTTATGGAAGTGACAATTTCGTTGATCTTCGTTCCAAATTCTTTTGCCTTTTGGAGGTCAGTAGAATCGGGTCGACCATTGGCGATTGGGATGTCGTTTGTGGCAAAAGAATGTTCGCCGATAAACGCACCGGCAGCTATGGGGCAGAATCCTAATTCAATTGCGAGGTCTTTTAGTTCCAGCAGAGCATCTTCGAATTCTCTGTTGCCGTAAACAACGATCAGTACGGCGGGTGTGTTGTCAGCTTTGATCTGTCTGAATCGTTTGACGGCATCGTTCGGCAGTCGTCCGGCATAAACAGGAGCGCCGATGATTACGAGTTCGTCTGGAGAAGTTGATAAGATTTTTTCGGTATTTTGTGGTGAGGTCAGGTTAAGATGTTCGGTGCTGTCGGCATTTATTCCGGCGGCGACACCTTCCATGACCTTTTTAGTTGTTTCAGTTGGCGAGAAATAGATAAGTTTTGTTTTATTGATATTCATTATATTCCTTTTATCCGGGTGTGTCGGTTGTTTTCATAAAAGATTATACCTGGTTTTATTTTAATTAATATTGATAAGGTTACAAGAGCTTTTCAGTATAAGGGGCGGTTTTGTCGGTGATATTTTGTATTTTTATGTAAATTTAATTCTATATATAGCATCATTTGTGATATTAGCCGCAGGATTTGTATGGTACCTTCATCTGGTTCCATTTGAGCGTTGCTTACAATTAAGGCAACCTCTGAAAATAGCGAAAGTTGGCAATAGTAATAAAAAAACCGCCTGAGATAATCTCAGGCGGCATGTGGTTGAGTCAATTGTTATGTTAAATTGAGATGAAATTAACTATTTGGTAATTTTAATTTTTCGCTGAGCAGAAACGTTACCGTACAGTATCTTAGTTTCGTAGGTAACGGTCACTGTAAATTCTTCGCTGTCGCCGTTAAGTTTCAGGTCTTCCGGTATGCGCCACGCATACCCGCATGTGCCGCCTCAGCCAAAGGGCATAACGCCCTCTCCTACAACCTCGCCGTTAGAACGGGTGACGACTACCTTGGGGTCAAGTGACTTGGATATTTTAGCGGTGTGGATTACATTGCCGTCATTATCCTTGTATTCTTTTTCTACTTTTTGGGAGGTGTCGTCCAAACCTCTAATCATGATATCGAGTTTTGGATCAATCAAAACCGCGGAAAACTTTATTTCATTGCCAAGCGAATATGTATCTCCGTCATTTTTGGGCGATTCGAAGATAATTGCTGGTTCATTTGAGAAATCAAGTATGTAGGGTTTATCCTTTCGTACCTGCATGCCGTAAACGACGTTTTTCGTGGCAGATTGTCCCTTGACATTGGTATAGTAGTTATGAGAAATATCGATTTTCAGATCGTCATATACGACGCTCATAAGGTTAGCGGTATAGTCGCCGACCGGTACAGAGCATTCCGCAACAGGGTCAGGCCACATGAGTTTAGATAGATCGCCGACAGGTGCTCCAACATCGCCGGTTTGTTCGATTGAACCGTTCATCTCCATTTTTTCGATGTTTCTTTCGCCTTTGCCAAGCTTAAATATACCAAACTCGCCGGTATATGGTCTGCCGGCAATTTTGGTGCCGTTTTCAATCAGTTTGAATTCATAATACTTGCCTTTCAGCAGGTGCCTGGAGTGAAGGCTCCATGATCCCCACCAGTAAGGGGCCTGGTCTTTATTAACATCCTGAATATGGAATTCATAGCTGGTGTTATCGCCGAGCAGGACCATATATTGATGTTCACCCAAACTGATAGTACCCATTTTAAGTGATTCTTTATTATTACGTTTCATACGTCTGACAAAAGAAGGAGGATCTTTCATTTCGAGTTGGTCAGCTTTGATTTCCTTTAGAGCAGCAATAGAGACATCCGGGGCAGAAACAAATGCTTTTTCAGGGTCAAGCTGTTTGACGTCATTTTCTGCAGCGGTATTATTGGCAGAAGATTCATTATCCGGCGGACTGGAAGTTTCATCTGTTTTCTTTTCGCAGCCGGTCAGGCATATTGTAAAGAAGAGCAACAAGACTGAAGCAATTTTGAGTAAACCGCAGTATTTATGTTTCATGTTACCTGCCTTTCAATTAGTAGATTGATGTCGAATGGGATAGACCAACTGCATATCCCGATTAAATTATTCATTAGGCGATATCGTACCTTATTTATGTAAATAATGCTACAAAATAATAACTCAAACTGCCCGGTAGACAGTTTGAGTCGGTTGGAGTATGAATAATGTTTAAAGGTTTGCAGTGCGAAATTTAACATAAAATATATTAAAACAAATTAAGTTAAACTGATTGGTTATTATGTAGATTATCTATGCCAGCGGCCTACACCTCTTCCGCTTTTTTGTTTTTTATCCTTTTTGTCAGAATCTTTACGCTGTTGTGGTTGCGAGTTTCTTTCTGGCTTTGAAGTAGTTTTGTTCTGGGAACTGCTGCTGGAACTTTTTTCTTTATTAGATGATTTTGAATAATATTGCTGTCTCGGAGAAATATTCTTATTGCTTTTTTGTTTTTCTGATGATTGTTTGGTCGGCTGTTTAACTTTGGCTGGTGATGAAGGTTGAGACTTGGTTGATGAGTTAGGCTGGACTCTGGCAGGTGCAACTGACCGGGAGTTTGTTGGAGGAGCCGGCCGGAATCTGGTCGGAGAGTTGGACCGTGTCTTGGACGAATTGTCAGGCTTAGATTTTGATGATGGTGCAGGCCTGGCCTCGGTTGGCGAGTCAGGCTGCGTTTTTCGTTGTGGCGTTGGTTGGGTTCTGGTTGGCGAGTCAGTTCTGGTTTTGGTTGCCGGAGTCGTTCGATTTCTGGCAGGTGAGTCGGTTTGTGTTTTTCTTTGTGGTGCCGGTTGAATCCTGGTCGGAGGTGTAGTTCGGTCTCGCCTTGCAGGACTTGTAGTGCGTGAACTCTTTTCAGACATTTTTCTTTCCGATGGATGGGATTTATTAGATGACCTTTCGAATGTCGGAGCGGACCGATGTGACTCCAGCGTTCTTCGCTGCTGACGGGATTTATTTACCCTGTCTGCATGGCCAACGATTTTCAGACGTTCCTTGTGGTCCATTCTGTAGGACTTAAATGGTGTATCCTTCTTTTTGGTATATGACTTAACCGGTTCAACGAATCGAAAATCGTTACGATGATCTTTAGGCGATTGTAAGTGTCGAGATTTAATTTCGCGATAGGTTCGTGGCGGACGTCGTTTAGCATCTGTTCGCCGGAGTTCATATTCATGTCGGATATGATCGCCCCAATGCGGATCTTTTCGACGGTGTCGACAGCGTTTATGTTCGTAGATCGGATCGTACCAACCGTGCCGTTTCTTGAATTCAAACCATGGGAAAATTCCGATACTGACATAAAAGTCGCTGTAGTAATCACCGAAATAATAATGGCAGTAACGCGGGTGGCTGAACAGGCTGAATTCAAGATTTCTGATATTCACGACAACACCCAATGAGTAAGTGTATCTATGAGGTCTATGGAAGCGTCTTGGGAAGTAAACAGGTGCATACAAGATGCCTCGTGTTTCCAAAGCGTAATCCCAGTATCCAGAGACAAAAACATATCCATGCGGTGTCCAGGAGTAATGGGATGGAACCCATACCCAATTATCCCGCGGGTCGAGCCAATATCCGGCTCGGAGGATATAATTATTTTGGTGCCAGTAATAGCAGGGCGGCACCCAGATTTTCTCAGTCTCAACGACAGTTACCGGTGGTTCAGTTTCGGCAATTGCCGGTGGTTCGGGCAGGTATTTGATCTGTTCGGCCTGGGTAGTGGATATCCAGAATCCCGGTACCCATTGCCAGCCGGTAGAAATTTCGTCCCAGTAGCCCGGTACCCATGACATGCCTACCGGGGTAATTCTCCAGCAGCCGCTGATCCAGACGTAATCGCTTCGCTCGGAGTCCCAGGCCCAGTATCCGGGTATCCAGACATATCTGGAGCTTTCGGGTTTTTCCTCGGCAGGATCTTCTATGATATCGTCGGGCGGCTCTTGCGGTGAGACAATGCCTGACTCGGTTACCAGTTCGACCGGTTGGGCGAACGCTTCATGGATAGGTCCCTGGTTTAATATTTCAGGCTCTTCCTGGCCAGGAATCGGCGGGACAGAATCATTTAACTGGCCGTATAATTGACTTCCTGCCAGAGATACTATCAAAATAAACGTCTGTATATATATTTTAGCATTCATAATTATATATCCTTTCAATTTTGTCTACAGGCTGTTTCAGAATCAGCTCATATTTTTTTTGCAATTTTGTGCGGCACACTATTTCAAGGCGCACCGGTAAACGGAAGGTTTTATTGCCTTGAAAAGATGCGAAGTATAAAAGTGAGAGATTTATGTGTTTGGCTGTCCCCTGATATCCTTTGCCAGGTTAAGTACGGGATTCCAGGATAAGCTGTCACACGTTATATTTTATTTTTAATGCTTCACGCTGCCTTTTGGGCGTGCACATTCCAAGGTGGAAAGTGCGAAAAGGTAATTTATATTGATTTAAGTTTATGTTATCGAGCAGAAACTTTAATTTCCGGCATCGATGATATCATTTTCCTGAACCAGGTTAAATGCAATTGCAGATTCCTGAACAGCCTGGACTATAGCCTGGTTGCTCTGACCGTTTTTATGGTTAATAACCACTTCCATTGCATTTTCATAACCAAGTTTGAAAACCTTCTGCCATGCGTCTTTTGACCGTTCAATCATACCGGCTTTGAAAGCAACGCCGGCAAATTCTGCAAGTATGCTCGCATGAGCAGGAATACTGTCAATGTCGTCGTTAAACAAGGAGATACAATTCCATGCTTTATCAATCAAATCGTCAGCATTTTCTGATTCTGACATCCGGATGACAGCAGCTTCGTGATATTTAGTTGCCGGATTATATGATGTTGTGTTAAAAAAGTAATCCAGTGTTTTCAAGCTAAAGCCGCTGTATTTTTCTCGAATTGCATCGACTTCATTTTTGTCGAGCATCATCATTTTTTCTCTTACCTGGGCAAAGAACATATTATATTCGTCAGGTTCCATCATCTCGTATGCCATGATCGCAACTGACGCCATAATGGACAGTCCGCCATAGGAGTCTTTACCGAGAAGCGTGCAGATAGACCGTGCCCCGGCAATCGCTTTTGTATAAGGGGCCATGTTATCAGAAATTGCAAAAGCCATATCTTCAACAGGCGAGGTACCTTCCTGGTCGTCAGCTACATATATTCTTAAGAAATCCAGGATAATATCATTAGCAGTTTCGGCGTCAGGGCTGCCGCTCTGTCCGGCGGTATAAGATTTACAATTTTGGATAGTTTCAAACGCTTCACCGGCTAATTCCCTGACAAGCCCGATAAGGGCATACCCGCAAAGTTCACGCAATTCCGGATCCTGATCATCTTTCAGAAGTTCTTTATAAAACATCTTCAGAGATTCAAGGTTGTTAGTTATTGCATGATTTATATCCATCGCCATCTCCTCGCGGTATAGTTTACGCAGTGTTTCATAAGTTCTCTTGATTGTGACATTAGTTGTAGTAATACCTTCCAGGGCCAAAGCTTTTCTTATGCAGTCAATTTTCAGCTCTCCGTTATTAATTAATGTCTCAATGAAATTTGTTCTATTACCGGCATTGCCAACCAGCAATGATAACCCGCAGGCAACTTCAACCTGATGTTTTGCCCGGGTAATTTTGCTTGAGAGATATTTTTTATCAAAGATTTTATCGGCAATATCCACAATGCTTGCGCGTCTTTCGCTGACGCTGTTATTTTCATTTTTGTTGTCGGAATTGACGACTATAGTTTCATCAATAACTTCATTGGCCTGTGTACCGAAAGTAATATCATCAGGTGTCCTGGTACGCATAAGATGCGGGTACGCGAACATGATAGATAGATATATAGAATCATCTTCGATAGATTCAGTGTCAGGCTGCAGGTTATTACTTAGGCTTCTCATATTTTTGGAGATAAACTTATCGATACTGTCAGAAGCCAGATTTTTGGATAACATGGAAATATATTTATCAGATATATGAATTTGAAGCAAATCTGTCAGCTGCTCAAAGGTCTGATCTTTAAGATAGCCAAGAGCATTTTGTATTCGATTTTGCTTAATATTATTATTCATATGGACCTCCATCCATGGTATTAGTTAATTATATTTTTTCGAATACTTCGATCGAACCCCAGAATTAACTAATCCAGATTTAGAGAAAATGTTAGTTCATACCGGAACCGTCACCAGCCAGCAAAGCTGCATTGGAAAACAAAATCAAGGCAGCAATAATCAAAGTGATTATGAGCGGCTTTGATATGAATGATCCAAGTAAGCTTGCTAACTTCCTTATTCCTAATGTTTTACAAATTTTATTCATAATAATGTTTCCCTGTAATTAGTGAATAATATGAATTTTAATTACATTGTTTCTTATAAGTAATCCGAACTGTTACAAAAAACGGCTGATTTTTTATTAAAAAATTGAAAAAAAGTCAAAAAACAACGTTTGATTTATTAAATTATAATAGATAACTAAAGCTGTATCATAATATTATACGCTTTTGTCCTGTGATTGTTACGATAAAAATTTAGCCGCACTTATTTTATTGCGTTCTCCAGAAATGGTATGCCCATTGGTGGTTTTATGCCATTAATTAAGAAAACGCTGTCATTATTAAATTATATCGTCATTTTTGCGAAATCACAAACATCAAAAGCAATTTCCAGAGGTCACCATTATTTAAAACGTATCGAGTCGGATATTTTATTCAAAAAAATCATTTTTTTGCTCTTTGTTTGTAACAGTTGGCCATATTTGTGAAGAGAGATTTTATTGAGTTTGAGAAGGCTTGCGTGCTTTTGTTTGTGCGGTATTATACGCAAAGTCCGATCAAATTAAGTTAAAACGAATATTGAAAAGTGCGGCATGCTTTGATGCGAAGTGTAAAGTGAATTTTGATAGAACCGTTAATGACATGGTTGAAAATGTGTCTGTTAATTCTGTAAGTGTAAACAGGATCGAAGTTGAAATTTATTTTTGAAAGGAAATTAATTATGAATATAAAAGATGTTGTAATTCATTCGCTGGCTATTGTATCTGCAATGAACGCATTATCTGAGCTGGGTAAGGTCGGGCTGGAATTGACCCCGGAAGCCGAAATTCAATCTGCAGTATGTGTATCTGTTGATCAGCCGATAGACACTGAAGGTTGTAGTTTAGTATGTGGCGGTCGTTGCTGCGGTAAATAGTACCTGTTGCTTTTTGTAATAATTGAGCTGTGAGAGCTTTAGCCGGTTTCTCACAGCTGTTTTTTTGTTGCGGATTCAGATTTTGATTAGCGGATCAAAAAATATCCGGAGAATGGTTTGTTTTGTTATGGTTGGGAAGTCGATTGTACCTGATTCGGTATCAGGTCATTTAGTTTATGGTTGGCGGTCATACTTCCAGGTTTAGTGTCGGGGATATTGCTGATAGTACGGGTGTTTTTATGGTATTAATCTTTCGATGAAAAATCTTGCATATTTGAAACCGATGCACTAAATTAAATGATGCGAAATGCCGCTATAAAGTGAAATTTACATTTTTACTCAAACTGACCGGTTGTCAGTTTAAAAGACATAAGGTACAAATGCTTATTTAAGGAAAGACTTTGGGCGGCAGGCTATAATTATCAATATGACAAGATGTATTAAAAGTGTTTGAGCAAGACAAGGTGTTAAAATCAGTCACTTATAGTACTTAAGGCAACCTGTGGAAATACATGAGGTCACCTTAATTTTGAAGGAATACAAAAATGAAATATGAATATTTGCACCCTCGTGATGAGTTAGTGCTGACAATGAAGCGAATATATAATTATAAGATGACAACGACATCAGGCGGAAATTTGTCTATTAAGGATGAAAATGGCGATATCTGGATAACTCCGACCGGGATTGACAAGGGTTCGCTGACGCCGAGTGATATAGTATGTATTCGGTCAGGCGGAGAAATCGAGGGTTTGCATCGTCCGTCCAGTGAATGGCCGTTCCATAAAGCGATCTACGAGATTCGTCCAGATATAAAGGCCATTGTTCATGCTCATCCGATGGCACTGGTGGCCTTTTCGATTGCCCATAAGGTGCCTGACACGAAGTTGTTTCAACAGGCCTGGCGTTCAAACGGTACGGTAGATTTTGCACCATATGGTGTGCCGGGCAGCGATGATCTGGGCCGAAAAATAGCTGATAAATTTCGAGAGGGTTTTGATTCAGTAATTTTGGAAAATCATGGTGTCTGCTGCGGCGGTAAAACCCTGCAGGATTCATTTCAGAAATTTGAAACCCTGGAAATGTGCTGCAAGATATATATCAAGGCAGCTGCAATCGGAGAACCTAAGCTTTTAACCGATCAGCAGCTTCAACTGCAGAGCAAGAGAGTGCAGCTGGACTCATTTGAGTATGATCCGACAATGATGTGTATTTTAGAGAAGCAGCTTCGAAATGAGATGTGTGAGTTTATCGAGCGTGGATATCGGCAGCGGCTATTGACAACGACAACAGGTACGTTTTCGGCACGTATTGATGAGAACAGATTTTTGATAACGCCTTTTCCTTTGGACCGTCATGATGTTCGGCCAGAGGAAATCGTAATGATTCGGAAGGGCAAGGCCGAATTCGGCAAGACACCAAGTCGTGCGGTGCTTTCTCATAAGGCTATTTATGAAGCCCAGCCGGAAGTGAATGCCATAATTAATGCTCTGCCGATAAATGCAATGGCGTTCAGTGTCTGTCATAAAACTATAGATACCTATACGATCCCTGAAAGCTATGTTTTTGTCCGGGATGTTAGTTTGCTGCCGTTTGAGACATCATTCAATGATATTGAAAAGCTGACCTCGACCTTAACATTAAATTCACCGGCGGCGGTGTTGTGCAATAACGGTGTTATGGTGGTCGGCGACAGTATCCTGGCGGCATTCGATAAACTGGAAGTGCTGGATTGTTCGGCAGAGGCGGTCCTCGATGCGCAGCCTATTGGCGGGCATATTGCGATGAGTCAGGAAATTATTGACGATTTATGCAAGGCCTTTAATCTTAAAAAGTAGGTGTTAGAGATCTTGTAGATGATATATGAGAGTTATACCTGGCGGGCTATTTGGTAGAGCCTGCCAGTTGCGGCAGTTGGTTTGGCAATTGAGTATTTACCTGATAACGCTAAATGTTTGGAAATGTCAGAGTTATGCGCAAAAAAAGAACCGCAGTCATCTGTTTTAGTAAGTTAAGGGATTCTATTTTCGAATTTAAAGGAAATGTTTTTTACCATTTCGCTTTGTATCTTATAAGAGAGATACTTTTACAGTTCGACGTTATTCGTGGGACAGAATGGGATCAATTAGGTGGGTAGGCAATATTGTCTCACGCTTTGTTCAAAATTTAAAACTTAGCAGGAAGGTCTTTTAGGAGATTGTTTTGACTTGAAATGTATAAAAGTTTTTTGTAAAAAACTGCAGTTATACTATCAAGTTTGTGAATTATTATTATGTGGTCCAAGAAACCTGTCACCGTTAAAATGTATCAAATGGGTTGGGGTATCTGCTGTCCAGACTTCGGTTTCCCATGAAATATCAGTAAGGTATTTTGCCATTATGGAGCGATTTGGGAATGCTGTTACATAAACCAATCCTGGTTTTGCATTTTTGAACAATTCTGATAGTTCAGAATGTCTTTTACTATCTACTGGTCCATGACTGGTTACAGATTCAATAAGTAGCAGCCAGTCTTTGTTTTGCCAATACAATACAACATCTGGCAATTTACCCTTTCGATTAACGGTTACTCCAAGTTCTTCTAATTTTTCCTTATTGAAAAATTCTTCTTTAGCTCCAGTATCGCCTAAGTATATAACTTCTGCGCCAGGAACAAAACGCTGCCCAAATTCATTAACGATATCGCAGATTAATTGACTATGATCTCCTGGACTTAATAATATTTCCTCTCCAGTATCTAAAGTTAAAGGGATCATTGCCATATCGCGGCTTTTGGCATATTTTTGAACCAGTGTTTTCCGTTTTTTAAGCCAGCGATTTAAATATGGGGTCCAATTGGTGGTGCCGTAATGTTTGATTATTTTGAGCAATTCAGGAGTAATTTGATAACAAGCCTTTGGGCTGTTAACAGGTCTATCTGGTTTATCTGGATTATAAAGACAAACTCCACCATCAACAAATTGGTGAAGAGTTTGTCTGCGAAATGTCTCTCTTGTATTTGGCGCGTATTCTTTACCATATTCATTAAGGCACCAATCCATTATCGGTGTTACGCCTATCATTGGAGATTCAGCATCACTCCATTGCTTTTGTGGTGTCAGGTTTAGTAATGCTAATAAAGTGAGTGCAGACCTTTCATTTTGCTGAGCGCGAGGCATTCCAACGTCAATGAGTATCTGTAAGGCTTGGTCTATTTTATTTTGCATCTCAATAGGGTTATTATTATCATTCCCGGTCATTTTGATAATTTCCTTTTCAATTAAGTCGTCAATTTCTTTTTGTGATAATGATGGACTATCTACCTTTTTTCCAAGCCTAATCAATGTTTCAAAGTCAGGATATTTAATTGCTCTGAGGTCTGTTGCATTAACTTGTGTATGACCACCGAAAAGACGATAGTATTTATCTACCAATGTGCAATTAAGAAAAATCATTAATCCTAAAGCTAGCTCTTTTTCAATAGCTTTTTTTTTGTGATGAAAGACGTTTAATTTATTTTCAAAACCAATAAACCTTCCTGGTAAGGTACCATCGTAAATTGACGCAACTATTCTCCTATTTTCTTCTTTTGAACTGAAACGTTTTGTGATTACAAAATATCCAGTATTATCCCAGAGCCATTTTCTGGACTTTTTTGAAATATTGATTGCGTTAGGTTTTTTTGTTTTTTGCGGCCATTTAAATCCGTTTTTAAAGTGAATAGGGTAAAGCAAAGGAGCTAAGCCATCTTCATAGTTTTCTCTTAGATCATTTTTAAGGCGAAAATCAACAACAGGACCTGTTGATACTTCTATATTTAGGTCGTCTAAGGTTGAAGTAAAGATACTAAGTTTATCTATGATAGCCTGATCTCTGTTGTTAGCCGCAATATGGATGAATAAATTTCTGTCATGTTGGTTTACTATTGAGCTAATAGGAACAGAACGTATAGTCATATCTGTTGCGGAATATGTGTTAGTAATCGGATCAATATGGAAGTCAGATGTTGGACTCGAAGTGATTGTTACATCTTTTTGTTTTTCGCCTTTGACTAAGTGAACAATAATATTTTCCTGAAGAACATCTTCATCAGAAAAGGCGTCTGTTCTGCTTTCAAATATGTGTATGTGTTTTATTGCAGTTCTATTAAGAATAAATTTTCTAAAAGGCTCATAGTACAAACCATTACAAAAAGATCGAGGTATAATGGCTACTAGCTCACCACCTTTGCGAAGTTGCAGTATGCTGAGGGCAACAAAACCGGCATATATGTTGACTATTTCAACTCCGGCTTTTCTTAAGCAGATTCTATGGTTACTTTTTGTCGCAATTTTCTTATAAGGAGGATTTAGTATTGCATGGCTGTATTTTTCAACACTAATTGAATTGAAAAAAGATTCATTTAGTATTGTATCAAAATTTAGTATGAAATCGTCTTCAATAAAGTTGATTTTTGCAGATTTGCTACAAAGATTTTTGACTTCTGTAATGTATGGTTTAACTTTTGGTTCAATGTCGTATAGATCAGCTTCTATGTCTACTATTTCATTTCTGTTTATTGCTTCTTCAATAAAAGCCGAAGTTAACCCACCGGTGCCACAGCCAGGGTCTAGAAGATAAGATTTTGAGGGGATACTATCAAATAAAGAAGCCATAAATCGACATATTGGTGCAGGTGTAAAATACTGTCCAAGCGCTGATTTGTTTTTAGATTCAAGTTCATTATTTATTCGGAAACGGAATAAATCAACTTCATCAACTATACTATTATCAGCTTCTAACGTAATTTGTAACACGGGGGTATTCCTTCTAGTATTTAACAAGCTTTATCGCTCTTATATTATATGCTTTCCTTTATGGATTTGAATACTATTTTAATTATAATCATCATGATGAAATATTTCTTTTCTCGCATAACTGTGTTGTAATTTGTTTATTATCAGGTGGTTAGTTTGTTGTTAGGAAATGCATGTTCAGTTATTAAAATACCAGAAAGAGAAAATGAGTGGTTTAGTCGTGTATTTAATTGGCCAGTTGTATCGAAATACGCTATCAGAGCATTCCAGAGTTAAGCGCAAAAAAAGAACCGCAGTCATCTATTGACAACCGCGGTTTATTAAGCGAGGCGGACGAGAATCGAACTCGCAACCTTTGGATCGACAGTCCAATGCTCTAACCAATTGAGCTACCGCCCCTCATTTGCCTGATTTCTTTCAAGCAATCAAGAGACTAGATAATATACCTGTTTTTTTAATTTATGCAAGGGTTTTTCCTGAAAAAAATAAAAAAATATAAAAAAGAATAATTCTTGTAACTATCTGAATAATTAAGGGTTTAAAAGGCAAAGAGCCAATTCGTTTGTTTTTGATGTTATAATCGTTAAATCAGTAATATCTAAGCATAAATGCTGTAATTTGACGATAAATATATGAAAAAAAATTATATCTCAGAACCCACATTAATATAAAAGCGTAATAAAAAGTGACTGATAAAACAGACGAACAATTAATGGCTGACCTGCAGAGCGGCGATGAGGGCGCGATAGGGTTTCTCATAAGGCGTTATGAGAAAGAGCTTTATAGTTATCTATCGCGATTTATGAATCAGCCGAACTTGGCCGAGGAGGCTTTTCAGGAAGCGTTTCTTCAGGTTCATTTATCTGCAGATTCATTCGATCCATCTCGCAGGTTCAAGCCATGGCTCTATACAATAGCAACAAATAAGGCACGTGATATCCTGCGATCGCAGAGTCGTCGTCCCACGGTTAATTTCAGTAATTCGGAAGATAATGAGGAATTGTCCTCTATTTGGGATAACCTGATGAGGGATGAAGAGACTCCGTTGGATATTTTGGAACGAGAGCAGACCCGCGACCTGGTTAGAAACGTGGTGGCAGGTATGCCTGAGAATTTGCGAGAGATGCTGGTATTGGCATATTTTAAGCATATGCCATATAAGGAAATAGCCGAAATGCTTGATATTCCGCTGGGAACGGTGAAGTCACGGCTGCATACCGCGGTGAATAACTTCTCCGAGCGGTTCCGGAAGGTAATGAACAAGTAAATATAAGTAAGAAGCCGGATTTGGAAGATATAACAATATTTTGTATTGCCGGCAGTATCGGCATAGCTTGCAGCCGTTACAGTGAGTTACTATAAGCGGTAGTAACGGAATAGTATGATATAATTGAATATTATGGCCCTGATAAATATTGTGGGTTAGACGAATTATGGAAAAAAGACAGGAACAATTTGAACTGATTTTTGACTTTCTGACCGGTCAGAATGACCGAAAGGAAGAAGTTGAAAAGCTGATTGCTCAAGATGAGCAGGCCCGAGCGGTGTATGACGGTCTGAAGCATACTTTTGACCGGCTTGATCTAATAAATGATGTTCATGTTCCGGTTGGATTGGCCGACCGAACAGCCGGTTATGTACAGACCCATCAGGATAAGGAATATTCGCTTAACCTGGAAAGTGCCCGAGTACGCTATAACAAGCGTGAATATACAAACGAAGGTCGTTTGAGCTGGGTATTGGGCAATTTGCGTGATATCTTTGCGGTAGCGGCATGTCTGCTGCTGGTATTTCTGGTAGGAAAGCCCGGCCTTGATTATTCCCGCAGTATCGCACAGCGTAAGCAATGTGAGAAACAGATGGCCGAACTTGGCGGCGCGTTCCAGAATTATGCATCAGATAATAATGGTCTTATGCCTCAGGCAGACAGCAGTAACGGCAAATGGTGGAATATAGGAGAGCAGAGACCGGATGCCGGTTCGAATACCCGCCATGTTTACCGGCTGGTCAAAGACGGTTATGCCCGTCCGGAGAATTTCCTGTGCCCGGCAGACCGCAATAATGGCAAAATATTTGTTCAGCTGGAGCAGATGTCAGATAAAAAAGCACGTGAGCTGAACGACTTTATGAGTAAAGATCATGTGAATTACAGTTTTAGGCTGATCATTCCTAACAGTAATACCCAGTGGGGTATAAAACGCGAGGCGGCAGCATCGGATAAAAATCCAATTTTTGCCGGTTTTGACAGTAATCTGCAGCATGTAATATCAGTTCCGATGGATTCTGAATTACGAAAAGTGAACTCGCTGAACCACGGCAGTAAAGGCCAGGTGGTACTGTTCTCCGACGGAAATGTTGTCTTTATGCGTGATCGGTTATACGGTCCGCAGCAGGATGATATTTTTACGATCAAAAAAGCGGTAGAATATTATGGAGTTGAAACTCCGGAAGAAGATGATACTTTTATTGCCCCATGATGTTTCTCAAGTATATAATCTTTAAAGCACCAGTTTTTGTTTAGTTGATGCGGAAAAGACAAGAGAAGCAAAGAGGCGTTATAACTGTCGAAAAGAATCATCTTAAATGTAATTAGTTAAATTGTAATAATTTACAGGATATATAAAGACTAAAGCTGAACAACAAAGTTTTATTATAAAACTTTTATGAACTTCATTTTCCCCTAATCTCCTTTTGGATTCACAAGTGGAAGCTGCAACCAGCCCGGGTAAATAGATACCCGGGCTTTTTGCTTTAAACCATTTCTTGTTATGGGACCTGTCTGTGGTGGTAAATTCAACAAAGTTTTAATAAAACAAATAGTAAATCGAGCTAAACTGAAAACATAATCAAATATTGCCGAAAATATAATGTCAGCTGATAGTTGCGTTTAATGACATTAGATAAACCAGAAATAATAAATGAAATATAATATGACAAAATTTGGTACGACCAGGAGAGTCGTATTTTGGACATACCTTTCGGCGATATTGATATTCTGTTTTTCGGGCGGCTGCAATCGCGGCCTTGATAAAACTGAAATGTCAGATATTGACAGCGGTGTGCCTGCTTTTCAGGTATCAGCAATGCATAAAGTTGCTGAAGCCGGAAATTATGAATATTTGTCGAGGCAAATTGATCTGTTGGAAGATGAAGATGCCGGTGTGAGATTTTATGCCATAATGTCATTAAAGAAACTTACCGGTACTGATAACGGCTATAATTACCGCTATGATGCGGGCCGTAGATACGAAGCGGTGAAGACCTGGCGTAAATGGCTGGCGGATAATTACCCGGTCGAAACGTCATCAGAGAAAGAGTAAAGGCAAAATTATTTTAATGTCAACATCTAATAACATAACTGATATGCCGGTTGAAATGGAATTTTCAGCGGTTTGCGATGAGATTAGAAATATCCGTTCGGCGACATGCAAGTGTGCAGAATCTGTTGGCTTTGATGATAAGGTCGTCGCGAAGATCTCGCTTGCCGTAACCGAAGCGTTTACAAATATAATCAGGCATGGTTATGGATGTCAGAAGAATGACAATAAGATTAAGGTTTTATTTGACCAAACCGAAGGCAAAAAGGGACTGAAAATAGTAACCCGTGACTTTGGCTGCCAGGTGGATATCTCCCAGATCAAGAGCAGGGACCTGGAGGATATAAGACCGGGAGGTTTGGGTGTTCATATAATAAAGACGATAATGGATTTTGTCGAATATAAGAAAGCTGAAGATAAAGGAATGATATTGACGATGATTAAATACCTGTAAATGTGCAGGATTGGGGATCAAATATGAGGGGAAAGTAAATGTAGTATTATTAACAGAATTGAGAAGATCAATGGTGAATAATATAGCTATGCAGTATGAAAATAACAAAATAATAAAAGATATCCGAAAAGTAGATGATAGTATCATCCTCGAATTGTCCGGCTCATTTGATATGAGCTGTTCGATGGATTTGCGGCAGGAACTGCTGTCAATCCTGCAGGACCCGCCCAAGAAGCTGATCGTGGATATGGCCGGGGTAGACTGTATGGATTCGAGCGGCCTGGCAACCCTGATCGAAGGCTTGAAATTATCCAAGAAGAAGATGTGTAATTTAAGGCTTTCAGGTGTTAATGAGCGTGTAAGAGGAGTATTTGAAATAGCCAGGCTGGAGTCAATGTTTGATTTCTACGATTCAGTAGTACTTGCATTGCAATAGCCTTTATTTGTCAGGAGACAGGTAATGCCGGAAAAGGCAGATAACAGGAATTCCATAATGATACCAGGCCGGTTGCTTATAGATAAGCTTGCCGGTTTTTTTTCTATGTTGGGCGGGATGACATTTCTATTATTTGAAACTGTCATGGTGCTCCTAAAGGGAATGGTATTTCGTTCGCAGCGGGTAAGCCGTTCTGCGCTGGCGTTCCAGATGGTTCGGGTAGGAGTGAGAGCTATCCCGATAGTAATTATGATACAGGTTGCGGTCGGTGTGATTATGCCGCTGCAGATGTATCCGAAGTTAAACGAGTTTGGTCAGGGTGAGCAGATTGCCACCATTAATGCTATTGCAGCGTTGCGTGAGCTGGGGCCGTTGATGACCGCGATAATATTGAGCGGTTTTGCCGGAGCCAGTATAGCCGCCGAGCTGGGTACTATGGTAACGACCGAAGAGATAGAAGCTTTGCGTGCAACAGCGTTAAGCCCGGTACGGTTTCTTGTCGCGCCGCGATTGGCGGCAACGATGATAATGACCGTGTTGCTGTCGGTGATTGCTGATGTTGTGATGGTAGCGGCAGGCATGGCTACAGGCCGGAACCTCGGGGTCGATCCGGGACTGTATATGCAGTTGAGTCGAGAAGCGGTGGATATATCAGGTTTCGTAAGCGGCCTGGTGAAAGCCGGGGTATATGGTTTGCTCATAGGCCTGGTGGCCTGCTATATGGGATTGTCGGTCAAGCCCTGGGAAGGAAGTGAAGGTGTCGGTCGGGCGACAACCCTGACGGTGGTTTACAGTATCGTGGCGGTTATAATGGCAGCAGCGGTGTTTACGGTAATATTTTATGCTTATGGTATTTTTAGTTAAATGGTAACAGAGTGTAAAAGAGAATATGGCCCGGACGAGCCGGTGATCAGGGTTAGCGGTTTGTGTAAAACATTCGGCAGCCAGGTAGTGCTGGACGGTTTGAACCTGGAGGTATATCCGGGCGAGATTATGGTTATTATGGGCGGCAGCGGCTGTGGTAAAAGTACTCTGCTGCGTCATTTGATAGGATCTCATCGACCGGACGAAGGTACGATAGAACTTTTTGGCAAAGAAATTACGCAGATGAGTGAGAGAGAGCTGGACGAGATACGCAAACGATTCGGAATACTGTTTCAGTCGGGTGCGTTGTTTAATTCGATGACAGTAAGTGAGAATGTATCGCTGCCGTTGTCGGAACATACCGGACTGGATGCGGAAACCATTGATATAATGGTGAAAATAAAACTGGAGCTGGTGAACCTTCGTAACCATGCAGATAAGATGCCTGCCATGTTGAGCGGCGGCATGAAGAAGCGTGCCGGACTGGCCCGGGCGATAGCGCTGGATCCTGATATATTATTTTACGATGAACCGAGTGCCGGTCTGGACCCGGTAACGAGTGCCCAGATTGACAACTTAATAAAAGACCTGTCGAGTAAACTGGGTGTTACCAGTGTGGTAGTGACTCATGAGATGGATTCCGCGTTTGCGATAGCCGACCGCATGTGTATGCTGGATAAGGGCAGAATTTTGATGGTTGGTCCGCGAAGTGATTTTGAAAAATTGCGAGATAGTGAACCGGATGAGCTGGCCGGAGAAGACGAGTTACTGATGAGGCAGTTTCTCAGGGGCGAAGCCGAGGGGCCGCTGACCAGCAAAGCTAATAGTGCCAGTTACCAGGATGATCTTCTGGGCGCAGGATATCATGAAGAAAGATAATTACCTTTTATAGTTGATGGAAGATGGCAAAGAATAAAAATAATGAAATATTAGTGGGCATAACGGTTTTTGCTGTTTTGGCCCTGGCGGTTTATGTTGTCGTGCTATTGGCAGATGTTACGAAGCTAACCGAAGAGTATCAGATGATAACTGTGAGAGTGCCGTATACAACCGGTCTTCATGGTTTGAGCGAGGGCAGCCCGATCCAGCTTGGCGGATATAAAGTCGGTCAGATAGCAGAGACAGATATCAGCGTAGATGAAAAAGGCGAGATATTCGTATCATTTACAATGGAGCTGCCGGCTAAGTATAAGCTGTATGACGATTGCATACTGACACCGGAACAGAATATCCTGGGGGCAAAAGCGATACTGGCAGTTGAAAATTTAGGCAGTCAGGGTCATGAGTTGTCTGACGGCGATACAATGACGCTTAACCTTGCAGATGGTGTATTGGACAAGATCAAAAAGGAATTTGATATCACTAATCCTGATGGAATTATGTATACAATGAAGCAGGAGCTGAACCGTGATAATCCGGACTCGCTTCTCGGCTCTCTTACCACTTCCGCAACAAACATACGAGAAGTTACCGATACGATCAGGCATGAGATGGAAATTAATGATCAGTTTGACGGTACCTTTCTGGCACAGTTGAGGCATGTCGCCGAAAACCTGGAAGAGTTAACAGATTCGATACGCATCCAAATGGACAAAGGCAATAACGAAGCTTTACTGGCAAAGGTTTTGAGTTCGCTGACAAAGTTTGACGATTCGATGGCCGGACTAAAAGAGATAGTGAATGACAATAAGGAAGGCATAGGCGAAACAATTCAGTCATTAAAGAAATCTGCCAAAGTAATTGAAACTGAATTACCGTCAATAGTGGAAAAAATGGGCCAGGTAATGGACAAGGCAAACGGCGGACTTGATACTGCCAGGGAAGCACTGGCAGAGTTAAAGGAAGCAGCGATAGGTGCCGGGGAAACGATCGCAATGAACCGGGATCGGATAGACCTGATGATAAATAATATAACAGAGGTCAGCTCTAATCTGAAACTTGTCAGCCAGGAGGTTCGTCGGGCGCCCTGGCGGCTGCTCTATAAGCCGAATCAGAAGGAGATGGAACTCCAGTCGACGGTTGACGCAGCAGCGGCATTTGCATCCGGGGCTGAAAGGCTGGACAGTGCGGCAATTGCCTTAAAGAAAACAGTGAGTGAAATGGGAGAAAATATTGTTCCTGAAAAGATCAATAATGTTCTGTCGGAACTGGAGATGAGCTTCAGCCAGTTCCGGAAAGCAGAAGAGAAACTCTGGAAAGAGATGGAATAAATTTTTCGGTTATTATTATGGACTATTTATATATTCTTATTGTGATTTTTATTATATTGTATTTCCTTTGTTTTTATTGGAATATAAAATCTCTTTTTCAACTAACAAAATACTTAAAAGAAAACTATCCTGAAAGGTTAGAAATTATCTATCATCACCAGACAGTTAATAAATATAAATTGAGAAAATTCATTCGTTCTAGTGAAGATTTTTCAGATGCGAAATTAAAACATTTAAAGAAAAAGTATCTTAATTCTGGGAAAATATTATTTACTTTTGGGTTATTATTTTTATTTATTATGATTTTTAATATGTTACTAAGATAGTTATAAAAATTTGATTAATTAAAAAAGAGTTACTCAATTTCTTACTTTAACAGTATGTTTGCATTTTTCATATTTATGTCATATAATCTTAATCATGACAAATGCAGATAATAAAAGAGTACTGGTGGCAATGAGTGGCGGGGTAGACAGTTCGGCAACTGCCGGATTGCTGCTTCGGCAGGGATACCGGGTGAGCGGTTTGTTTATGCAGCTGGGCCAGAACCGAAGCTCCGGCTCCGACCAGGATGTTGCTGAAGCTGATGCCCGCGATGTTGCCGATAAGCTTGGCATCGAGCTGATAGTTGTCGACTATCGCAGCGAAATAGAAAAGATAGTAGATTATTTTGTTGCGGAATACCAGGCCGGTCGTACCCCCAATCCTTGCGTGATGTGTAATCGCCGTTTGAAGTTTGGCAAGATAGCAGACTATGCCCTTGACCAGGGTTTTGATTATGTTGCTACCGGTCATTATGCCCGTGTTGAAGATGGTCCGAACGGTAAGCGTTTGAGACGTGGGGCAGATATGGGTAAGGATCAGTCGTATTCGCTTTTTGGCATGGGGCTGGAACGTCTTCAGCGAGTGATACTTCCCACCGGCGGCTATCATAAAAATGAGATTCGCCAGATAGCCAAAGATATGGATTTGCCGGTTCATGCCAAGAGTGATTCGATGGAGATATGTTTTGTTCCTAATGATGACTATATTGCTCTGTTGGCAGAGCGGGCACCAGAGCTTGACCGGCCGGGCAAAGTGATTGATTCCACCGGCAAAGTACTGGGCGAGCATAACGGCATACACAGGGTTACTATTGGCCAGCGAAAGGGCCTGGGGATTCCGCTGGGTGACCCGGCGTATGTTATTAAGCTGGACGCAGAGACTAATACTGTCGTGCTGGGCAACAAGGAACAGGCACATAGCCCGGAACTGTCTGCCGGTGATATGGTATGGCTGATGCCTGAGCCGCCGCGTGAGCCTTTCGATTCGCTTGTACAGATACGATATAATAACAGGCCGGGCAAACCGGGCAGGATTATCCCGATCTGGGATGGTGATAACTATACCGGCAGGATGAAGGTTGAGTTTGAAGAGCCGATATTAGCGGTAACTCCGGGTCAGGCGGCAGTGGTATATGATGGTGAGTATGTTCTTGGCGGCGGCTGGATAGAATGAGCTTGAGTGTGACCGATGCAAAAAAAAATGGTCAACTTCATAAACCATTTCCGGCAATAAAAGTTTTTACTACCTGGTGTGCGGTTCTGGCAAGGTTAGGTGCAGTGTCATTTATTGCCTGCTGAAGTGTGGCCGGTCCGGGGCAAATGGAATACGCGGCGGTCAGCCCGGCTTCGTATAGAGGTTTGATATCGCCCTGGATTGCTCCGCACAGGGCAATGACAGGTATCCCAGAGGCTGCTTTTAGAACGCCGGAGATAACTTTGCCATGTATGGTAGTCTGGTCGATGCATCCTTCGCCGGTTATGATCAGGTCGGCATCCTTTATTTTACTGTAGAAATCAGTTTCCCGTAAAATTATTTCCATGCCGGGTTCGAGTTTTCCGTCCATGAAGGCGACAATAGAAACACCGATGCCGCCTGCTGCACCGCTGCCGGGAATATACCTCAACTTTTTGCATGTTTCTTTTTCGATAACGGAAACGACCGAGGTTGAAGCCTGTTCGATCTGGATGATCTGGTTGTCATCAGCCCCTTTCTGACGGGCATAGGTAAAAGCGGCGCCGAGCTCGCCAAGCAGCGGGTTGGCAACATCGCAAACCGCGGTAAAAGAGCAATCGTTTATATCAATGGAAATGTTTTCCGTATTAATTGAATTGATATGAATATTGAGAGCCGCGTTTATCGCCGGTTCAATTTCATTGCACTGCGAGTCATAAAACCGTACGCCAAGTGCCTGAGCCATGCCGCAGCCGCAATCGCTGGTAGCAGAGCCGCCCAACCCGATATAGAACTTGCGGCAGCCTTTGTTATAGGCATTAAATATTATTTCACCTACGCCATAAGTCGTAGTCAGGAGCGGGTTTCTTTGTTCTGTCGGAATCAGTTCAATTCCGGCGGCAGATGCCATTTCTATAACGGCGGTTTTGCGTTTGTTTTCCTCGAAGATAAGATATTCAGCGGTTACATACCCGGAAAGCGGGCCATGCACATGGCAGGTTTCGATATGGTGATCTTTGAATTTGAAGCAGCTGATAAGTCCTTCGCCGCCGTCAGCCAACGGGACTAATTCGATAGCGGCACCAGGAGCAGCCTTGCGGGCGCCGGCAGCGATAGCGTTTGCTGCCTGCTCGGCCCTGAGTGATTCTTTGAATGAGTCTGGTGCGATTATTATCTTCATTGGAAGTATTCTTTTACACGTTTTGCTATTTTTTCCATTTGCATCATTCGTGAACCTTTAACCAGGATAACATCTCCTGGCTGTGCAATATCGGTCAGCTTTACGGCAGCCTCATTTGCATCGTCAAATGAAAATACATTACTGCTGCTGAGCCCGGCATCAACCGCAGCATCAGCAGTTTCTCTACTCAGCTGTCCGGCAGTAATCAGTATATCTGTTTTGCTCAAGGCAATTGTGTCGCCGAGTGTATGGTGGAGCTGACTAGATTGCGAGCCCAGTTCTCCCATATCGCCGCAGCAGAAAATTCTTCTTGCCGCTTCCAGGTCATCCATCACATCCAGGGCTGCTTCCATACTGGCAGGGTTGGCGTTATAACTGTCATCTATTATGGTTATATTCCCGTTTTTCTTAACGTTCAGTCTTCCGCCTACAGCATTAAAACTCTTGATGGCATCAGCGAACTGCCCGGTAGTAATATCCATCTTTCTGCAGACCGCAAGAGCCGCCAGGGCGTTACTGACATTGTGTTTACCGGGTATCGGCAGGGTGATTCGGCAGCGGTCATTGGTTTCAAAGGTTATACTGCCGTCAGAGTCGGTCTTGATATTTACGGCATGAACGTCACTGTCGCGATTCAGGCCGAAAGTAATAATCTTGACATTACTATGCTTCAGTCGAGTAATTGCATCCGGGGCGGAGGCGGTACAGATAACGGTTCCGCCTTTTTTCAGGCCGGAGACAATCGAAGATTTTTCTGCGCATACCCCGTCGATAGATTTCAGTCCTTCCAGGTGGGAAGGGCCGATCGATGTGATCACGGCGATATCAGGCTGAGCAATTTGCGAAAGATAATGTATCTCACCGGGCGAATTTGTACCCAGTTCGATAACGGCAAAGTCCTGATCATGTTCGACTGAAAGGATACTCAGTGGAACACCGATGTTATTATTAAAATTCTTCGGCGATTGGCTGGATTTGTATTTAGTTGAAAGAGTGTGATGGATCATCTCTCTAACGGTTGTCTTGCCATTTGAGCCGGTAACGGCAATAACCTGTACGGCACCAATCATTTTGCTTCGATAATATCTGGCCAGTCTCCCCAGGGCTTCGATGGTATCGTTAACCTTATAAACCACGACTTCCCGGTCTTTCATAACAGGAGTAATAGCAATATCTTGATCGACGACAATGGCACCGGCGCCGTTGTGAACCACCTGGTCGATGAAACTATGGCCGTCAAATCGTTCGCCGCGAATGGCGAAAAAGATTTTATCTGTTTGCGGTTCGCGCGAATCAATTGAGACGTCATGGATAAGTGCCTTATTCATCCTGGTTTTCATTACGGCATTTATCGCGATTTTAATTTCATCTGTCAGTATTGGTCTCATGCTGCATCCTTGGTAATAACTGCATATTTGCTTTTTCTTTTAAGAACAGGTTTAGAAATCCATTTCTATTTCGTGAGGTAAATGTTCCAGCGGGCATCCCTGGCATTTTGGTTTTGGTTTGCAGTGATTTTTGCCTACCATCACCAGCAGGGCATGGAACTCATTATAAAGTTGTATATCTTCTTCCAGGTTCCACATGCAGAAATCTCGAAGTTCGTCATAATCAGCTTCCGGTTCGATCAGCTGATGGCGGGTAAAAACTCTATAGGTATAAGTGTCGACGACAAAAGTTGGCATGCCCAGGGCATAAAGGAGTATAGAGTCGGCGGTTTCCTTGCCTATTCCTTTTACCGCCAGCAGTTGCTCTCTCAGTGAACTGAGCGAATAACTTTTAAGAGATTCCAGGTCTTCGCCGGCGTTTTGTGCCAGCCATTCAGTAAAAGCTTTCAGGCGTTTGGTTTTTACATTGAAGTATCCGGCAGGTCTGATAAGTTCCGCAAGCCGGTCATGTTCCATTTTATTTATGACTTCTAAAGACAAAGCATCGGCATCAATAAGATTCTTAATAGCCTTTTCAACGTTGGTCCAGTTTGTGTTCTGGGTCAGAATAGCACCTACCATAATCTCAAAGGTGGTATCTCCAGGCCACCAATACTGCGGCCCGTAGTGGTTGTAAAGTGTTTCATATAATAGATTTAAGTTGTTATTGCTCATAGTCTCTTTTCTGATATGCCAATTGAAAAATATGATACCCCACATATTCATACACAAAGCAACAGCAGACCTGTAAAGGTTATATAATTGCTAACTAATTTAATTATAATAACTTCCGTTGCCGCCGGCTGACGAAATATTACTGACTATATAAATATAACTGATATGAAATAATTATCAATTCAAAAGCGGGATAGTGAATATATCAGCAAACCATAAGTAAAATCACCTGTTATCAGGAACGATGGATAATCGGAATAATCGTGAATATGGGTATTGGTATCAGGTATTTTACCTAAAGATGAAAAGTTATCGGTAGAAAATCCATTTTTTCTTAAAAGAAGATGTGCATAAATCCGAAAAGAAAGAAGAATGGAAATATTGTAAAAGTAAACTTATACAGCTGCAAGGTGCTATAATAAAATACCGGCAGATTGAAAATGTTTATAAGTTTCTGTATTTAATATTGTTATAAGAAAAAGTTTATCGTTCATAAGAGAAATATATTGTTAAGGACAACGTTTTGAGCGAGGTAATAATATGATGGCCCAGGATATGTCAGTTCTGGTATATGTTAAAAGTTTGGAAAAGGCTGAATTTTACCAGACACTTTTGGAAGATCATGATATTTCTGTTGAGATTGACACAGAAAGTGAAGATGAAATTGCGGTGATGGTACCAGAGGAAGAGCTGGAAGATGCCAGGCATATTCTGATTCAGCAGGAAGAGCTGGAAGATAATGCCGAGATTGATGAGGATGAAAAGCTTTTCGGCGATGCCGACGATGATGACGATTTTTCAGATTACAGTCCGCTGGATGATGAAGAAGAAGAAATCAAAGATGATGTAATGGGCTATGACGACGACGATGACTACGATGAAGATGACGGCTACGATGAAGATGATGACTATGGTGCGGGTGGGTATATGGACGAAGATGACTTATATTGATTCAAAATGTCATTGATTATAGCAGAAAGACAAGGTATTTAATTCCTTAGTAAAGGACAGGAGAAATTAGAAATGGCTGAACAGGAAGTACTAGAACTTCAGGATGAAAAGGTAGATCAGGAAAATCGCAAAGGTTCCGATCGGCGCAGCAAATCAGACCGCAGAAGCGGTATGGACAGACGTTGTTTAGAAACAGAGTTTGATGGTCCGGATCGTAGAGAGACAGAACTGGAACGTCGCGCGGCTATGGAACGTCGTCGCGGACCCGGTCGCCGTCGTTGTGATGACAGGCGCAGTGCCGAAGAAGGCGAGATGACCGATGACCAGTTCGAACTTATCAAGGCTATTGATGAGTATAAACGGGTTAATAATAAACCATTTCCGAGTTATACCGAGATTCTTGAAATCATTATTGCGCTTGGTTACAGGAAAGTAGCTGAACCGGGTAATATTATGAAAAAGAAAGTCAGCGACTAAATTTACCGCTGATAATTAAAGAATATATCTGGATTGGGGTAATATATGGCAGGGCCAGATCGAAATAAAGCAGGGATAAAACTATCGCATACCGCAGCACTGGTGATGTTGTGGGGCATGGAGGCGTTGCGCAATCGCTACGCCCGGGCGTATGTTGACCGGTTGGACCTTAGCGAGGGTTATGACCTGGTAGAGTCCTGTAATATAATATGCCCCTGGTATTCAGAGGTTATTATCAACCGTAAGTTTTATATCCGTAAACTGCTGGAACAGTTTAACCGCCGGACAGAAGGGCATTTTCAGCTTGTTGTTCTCGCGGCCGGGGCCGATCCGCTGGCGCTGGAAGCTTTGGATCTATACGGCAATAAGCTCGATAATGTTATTGAGGTTGATCTGGCTGACAATATCAGTAAACGCCAGCTGTATGCCGATATTGCACCGGAGTTGTATGGCCGTATAAATTTTCTGCAGGCCGATGTCAGAGATGATGATATGGTCTCGCGATTGGAATCTTATTGCGGGTATAACAGGAGCAAGCCGACTTTTATTGTTGCTGAGGGCCTGAGTTATTTCCTGACCAAAGACGACCTTGTCGGTTTGTTTGACCGGTTCAGTACCGACGACAATCATAATATGTTTGTTATGGATTATCTTTTGACGGAAGAGCATATTGGCCGCGAGTTTGTTGTTCAGCCTCGTCAGGTTATCAATAAGGTTATGGAGTATATATCCGATGTTGATGAGGAGTTTGAATGCCTGGCTTTAGGTATTGACGAGGTCGAAGAGCTGTACCAGTCGTGTAACTGCTATACAAACTGTTTTTATCCGCAGAGTACGATGGAGCATTGCCGCAAGGGGATATACGCGTATTTTCATCCTGATAATGACGGTTGGGTCGCGTTATCATCCGGAAAAATCTGATTTTCCTGCCTGTTTTGCCGTCGGGGAACGCCTGGCGGTATCATTTTTTCGTTTAAATTTCTGTTTCTGTTGTTATCATATATGACCCTATGAGCAGTATAACAATAACAAGTACCAGTATCGCCCAGACCCTGGCACTGGGCGAGCAGATCGGGCGTAATGTCGCCCCCGGCACGCTGGTGTCGCTGGTGGGCAACCTTGGTGCCGGTAAGACACACCTGATAAAGGGCATTGCCGCCGGGCTTGATGTGCCCGATGTTGAAGATGTTACCAGCCCGACCTTTACGCTGATGAACGAGTATGAAGGGCGGCTGATGATCTATCATTTGGATGCCTGGCGGCTGGAGAGCTCCGACCAGTTGGAGGCGATCGGGTTCGATGAGCTGCTTTGCGGACCGGCTATTGTACTGGTAGAGTGGGCTGACCGTACTAATACCATTGTTGACGCTTATGATCCGATCCATATCACTATCAAACACATAAACGAAACCACACGCGAGATAACTATTACCGACATGCCGGAAAATATGGCTGAAGCGATAAAAGAAAACTAAACAATGCAAAGCTCATATTATCTGAACTTTGCATTGCTGTTGATAGTATGGTGTTATTTGGGAAATAGTATTTCGCCGGGTGTGATGGGGTTGCTCCTGATCGTTTTTAGGATTGTACCGGCAGTGTCGGGCATAAACGGGGTTAGCCAGTACGCCGCCTGTTCGAGCCGGGCGAGCCACCTGGGCAGAATTTCCCTTACGGTTTCCAGTTTATTCTCCTTGATCAGTATCCATGGTTTTACGTTGTCGATATCCTGGTTAAGTGTTGTTATGACAGACCACAATAATGCCAGGGCCTTGTCGAGCTGATATTGTGCGATAAAATCATGGAATCCGTCCGGTGCCTGGGGGATGCCGGCAGGATCGAATTTACTGAAAGACGATTTCTGGCAGATAGTTGTCAGTCGGCTGAGCAGGTTTCCAAGCGTATTAGCCAGCCTGGTTTCATAAGTCTTTCTAAACCTGTCGAGTGAAAAGTCGCCATCATTAAAGGGCGAAAACTCAGCCAGCAGGTAATATCGCAGCGGGTCCGGGCCGTACTGATCGATCAGTATATTTGGATCGGTTGCGTTGCCAAGCGATTTACTTATCTTCGATCCGTTTTCAGTTAGAAACCCGTGAACGACTATTTCGTTCGGCAGCGGCAGCCCGGCAGACAGCAGGATAGCGGGCCAGTAGATAGCGTGGAACTTCCATACGTTTTTGCCGATAACGTGGATCTTTTTACTATGTTCGTTCCAGGTTTGCAGCCAGGAATTGTTGGTGCCGAACCCTATCCCGGTCAGATAATTTGCCAGTGCGTCGATCCAGACATAGATCGTTTGGGATGGGTCACCCGGGACAGGCACACCCCAGCCGCCGGACCTGTCGCTGTTGCGGGAAATACTGAAATCCTGCAGCCCGCTTCTGATGAAGCTTAGTACCTGGTTCTTCCTGGCCAGCGGTACTACCCTGATAGTGTCGTCGGAGATAAGTTTTTCGAGCTTGTCCTGATAGGCTGACAGGCGGAAGAAGTAGTTAGTTTCGCTGGTTTCGGTTGGCGGCTGACGGTGTTCGGGGCATAGCCCGTCGATTAGCACGCCTTCGTTGAGGAAATCTTCGCACCCGGTGCAGTATAGCCCGGTATAGCTTTTCTGGTATATGTCTTCCTGACGGCATTGCTGCCAGAGCAGCTGGGCACCTGATTGATGACTGCTGCATGAGGTTCTGATAAAGCTGTCTAACGATATTTTCAGCCTGTCGTTCAAACGCAGGAATTTGTCGGCATTATGCCTGACAAATTTACTGGTTTCTATGCCGGCCCGGCGGGCGCTGAGCACATTTTTGAACGCATTTTCATCTGTGCCGGTCTGAAACAGTGTCTGGGTGTTTATCAGTCGGTAGTACCTGGCGATTACATCTGCCTGGACGAGTTCGAGTGTGAAACCCAGGTGCGGGTCTCCGTTTACGTATGGAATTGCTGTTGTTATATATATTTGATTTTTCATTTGATTCTCGTTTTTATATTTTTGTGTATGATTATATAAATAAAAAAAGCCCGGAAGCTATTTGGGGACTTCCGGGCTTGAATTTCTGCTCTGAGAGAATCTAAAGTATCATAGTTCCCGAGCAGAAGACAAACCGAGTCCGCCTTGACATCTCCATATGAGACATCATTCGAAATTCTGATTTTGTCAAATTGCTCGGCATAACAAACTCCTTGGTAAATGCCATTATTTGTTTATTACTATATATTAGTCTATCGACATAAATGAGCAATGTCAATAGTTTAATATATGAACCAGCTGTGGGGCATGTTATTTGCCGAACCGCACCGGTTCGCTAGGCTATATGTTACTGGCCCGCACGTATTTATGCAGGCTGCTCATATTTCAGGAATTAAAATGTATCGAGTTCTTTAACTTCCGTTTCATCGATAGTGCCGGGTATGTCGATCTGTTCGAGTCCGAGCTGCTTGCGAATTGTATTGTTCTTTTTCATAACTTCGATGAATTTTTCCTCGTCCACTTTTGCGACATGAGCGTCTGCATACAGAACATTATAGCCCAGATCGTCATCAAGATGGCATTCGCAGTAGGCAAGAACAGCGTCAAATGGGCAGCTGTCATCCAGGCCCTTACCGCACCAGGTATATTTCTCTTCACATTCCGGGCAGATCATTGATTTCTCCGTGAGGTCTGCTTCGGTAAGTTCTTCAAGAGTATCAGGTGCTTTTCCCTTGTGATCATTCATATATATTACTGTAGCAACTCCGATCCCCTTCAAGTTAGTCTGACAAACAGTATTCTTTGCAAGTGTTTTTGCCCGCGACAATGCCGGCATAAGAATTGATACTGCTATAGCTGCGCTGCCGCCATTGACGTTCATCATCGATGTGTTGACAGCCAGCCCGCGGTTATACGATATCAAGTCCTTATCCTTAAAGGCCGACCATGAAATAGTACCAGGTGCGTCAGCCATAAGATACGATACATTCGGCAGCATCGGCGGCAGAACGATACCCTGTTCGGCCAGCCCCATCGACAACAGTGGCCAAATGGCTGAAAGCTGGGTGTTCAAGGCGTTCCAGCTTCTGGATGTATCGGAATAAGAAACCGAAAAAGCGTTATCAGGGCATCCACTCGAAGCGGCAATGTATTTAGGGTTTGACAAAATACTGTTACTGCTGTCTGCCGCTTTCAGAAGCTGTGTTATCGGGATTGCTTCAGATATGTTGCTCGTGATAAGGATATGATTATCATCAATTTTCGCAAATGCCGGCTGCAGACCGACTATCGAAACCTGCGGCAATATTAGAGAATTAATCTCATATCCGTTGTATTCAGACTTGACTAGGCTCACTTTCATATCGGCACCGGCTTTTTCTTTTAATAGCTCGATAAGCTTCTGGAAAGTCTCTATCATCAGGTCACAGTCTTTAACTCCGAGTATGGCATAGCCTGAACTGCCGAGCATGGCTGCTGTCTGTGTGCCGTTTGATGAAAAAAGCAGCTCACCGGTAAAGTTGGTAAAGATGGTTTTACTGAGATCGATACCGGTTTCACTTTTAGCATCTTCCAGTCCTTCGGCTATATCATCCAGGGTTTCCTGTCCGTCAAACTGTAAGATAAGTGACTTTACCTGCTCTATGACCTTCTCCAGGTTTACATTGGTTAGATAAAAGCCGGTTACGTCTTTTGAAACTGCTCTTAAAACTGATTTGTTGACCGGTAGCATGCAGTCATTCAAGACGACATTGCCGAAATTCTCGCAAATATTTTCCACTTCGATCTGGCTGTCGTTGAATCCGATCCTGGCTCCGATCTTGCCCATCGGCGAAATGATGTCGAGTAAGCCATAAACAATTTTTGCGTCATCGCTATCATTTTCCAGTTTGGATTTGATCTCAGGTATTTCGAGCAGTTTCTTCAATTCGGAAATTATCAGGGGAGTGTTTATCGCAATTTTTATATCACTGCTTCTGCCGGAAAATTTATCGAATATATTTATAATCTCCGGCTTACGGGTGTTACTTTTTTTTGCGGTTGCGATCAGGCCGGACATATATTTATCGGCATTATCAGCCATTCCAAATGTTATAAATGTGCAGGACTCTGTGCCTGACATGATTAATTTCGCTCCGGGGAAGTCATACTGGTAGTAATCATCCGCGGTCTGGTCCTGGCTCATTAGCTGGCCGGTAAGGAAACTGAACGACTGGACCATATTCTGGATTTTCGCACGCTTATCCGGTCCGCCGGCAGCAGCGATATAAATACAGCCGTTTACTTTCTCATTTTCAATGTCAAGATTGTCATAAGCAGCACCAATTACCAGCGGTTCGCTCAACAGTTGGCTATCCCGGATGGGAGTGATTATCAGCGGCAGCATATTTATAGCGCCGTTAACCTGCGGACTGCTTACCTGGAGTGATGTTGTCAGCTGCTCGACAAAGACCTTTACCTGCGGGTCTTGGCATACCTTACTTATAATAGTTTTTTCGAAATCGGCTTTAAGGCTTTCGCCACCGCTGCAAGAGATTAGAAAAATGGTATTGTCAGGTACAAGCCGGGCGAGTTCTGATGATGTAGTCGCCGCCCAGGCAGTTACCAGGTTAAATGTAAGTAGAATAACGAGTGATAATCTGATACGTAATGAATTCATGTTAAATCCTTCTCGAGTTAATATTGAATTTCCTATATTCTTCCGGCCCAAAACCGACATCCTAAATGATATAGTTTTGGTCCGGCTATATCCAGTAAAATGCTCTGGTAATCGTCCAATAAAATTCCAATATTTACCGATTACGATATCAATAATATGAAATCGGTTATTGATTTTAGTATTTCAGTGTTAAATTTCAGTTTTTATGCTAATATGTCTGTTTAGTGAGTTCTTCATTATGGATGTAATTTATTTATATTCTGTCATATATAAGTCGATAATATATATATATATGGTATGTTTTGTTTGAGGCTGTGTGGCTAATCGGCTCTTAAGTTTCTTATTTGTAACTAATTAGGTAATTTATGCATTTGTGTCTTTCAAACAATAGGGATAATATGAAATATCATCTGACCGATATTTATAATATAGAAGAATTGCATGAGTTATGTGAAAGTTTTACTAATATTACAGGTGTGGTAACTGCAATTCTTGACCTTGAGGGCAATGTCCATGTTGCTACCGGCTGGCAGCCGATCTGTACGAAATTCCACCGGGTACACCCTGAAACATCGAAATTATGTACCGAAAGCGATACTGTTCTTGCCGGTCATCTAAAGAGCGGTTCAAAGTATAATGTCTATAAATGCAAAAACGGGCTGATGGATGTTGCAATGCCGATTGTTGTCGGTAATAATCACATTGGAAATTTCTTCACAGGTCAATTTTTTACCGAAGAGCCGGATATTGAATATTTTCGGAACCAGGCGAAAAAATATAATTTCGATGAAAAGGCATACCTGGATGACCTGGCAAAAGTTCCTGTCTTTTCCGAGGAGCAGATAAAGTCTTATATTTCATTTCTGGTCCAATTAACTGAAATTGTAGGTAATATCGGTCTGGAAAATCTTGTAGCTCTTGAGCAGAACAGGCAAAAAGAGGTAGAAAAGCAGAATCTGAAAAGGATCAATGAAGAATATGAGAGACTGAATAGAAAATATGTTGAAATTAATGCGGAGCTTACCACGGCCAGGAAAAAAGCTCTGAAAAGTGAAGAAACATATCGGTTGCTATTCCGTAATCTTTCGACCGGGTTTGCCCTGCATGAAATTATATTAGATGATGAAGGGAAGCCTTGCGACTTCAGGTTTCTGGAAGTTAACCCAGCCTTTGAAGTGCTTACGGGTCTAAAAGCAGATAATTTGATCGGCAAAACCTTCAGAGAGGCGCTGCCGGGCGGCGAACAACACTGGATTGATACCTATGGTGAAGTTGTCATTACCGGCAAGGGTATTAATTTTGAAAATTACAGTAAAGTACTGGATAAATATTTCCATGTTACAGCATATTCGCCTGAACCGGGAAGGTTTGCTACTATATTTTTAGATATCACCGAGCGAATACTGACTGAAAAAGCTTTAAAGGAAAGTGAAGAAGACCTGAGAGAGTCGCAGCGTATCGCTCATGTCGGCAGCTGGCATCTGAATATTGCCAGTAACGAAGTGGTATGGTCAGAGGAACTATATAAAATGTATGGTTTTGACCCGACCAAACCGCCGCCGCCGTATCCTGAGCACAAAAAACTGTTTACTCCTGATAGCTGGGAAAGGTTGACATCTACATTGGATAACACTGCTAGAACAGGGGTGCCGTATGAACTAGAGCTTGAAACCGTTCGAAATGAAGGTGGTAAGGGTTGGATGTGGGTTTATGGCAAAGCTGAATTTGATTCTAAAGGGAAAATTGTTGGTCTTTTTGGTGCTGCTCAGGATATTACCGAGCGTAAGCAGGCTGAGGAAAAGATCAGTAGATTGAATGCCGAACTGGAACAAAGGGTGCAGCAGCGTACCGAGGAACTCAAAAAGAAAAACGCCGATCTGGAAGAAGCTATTTTTAGATTGCAGGAGACCCAGAGCCAGCTTATATTATTTGAAAAGATGACTGTTTTACGCCATCTTATCTCCGGTATTGCACATGAAATTAACAATCCGCTGGGAGCGATTGATTCTTCTCGCGAACTGTTGGAAAAAGGCATAAAATTGCTGGTAAGTCATATTACCGATATTTCTCGGTGGCTGAACGAAACTGACGGAAATTTACTTTCGGAATTAATGGATAGCAGCACTATTAATAATACAATGAGTTTCAGTGAAAAGCGGAAAGTTCGCTCTGATATTATTGCTCGATTGAAAGAAAACCGTATTGACAATGCCGATGAAATCGGAACAGTGTTGGTTGAGTTTAATGTATGTGATAAGATGGATCACTTTTTACCTCTTCTTCGACAGAATGATATTATCGATAAACTGAGTGTTATTAAAAGCGTTTTGGATTCCTATGTTGCCTGCAATACAATTAAAACCGCTGTTGATAAGTCTTCAAAGATTGTCAATGCCCTGCGCAGCTATACTCGCAAAGAAGGTGATACGCAAAATAAGGTTGTTTCCGATATTAGACAAGGTATAGAGATAGTACTGCAGTTATTTCAAAATACCTTTAAGTTCTTTGTTGAGTTGGAAATTACATGCGAGGAAAATCTACCTCAAATTCCTTGCTATCCCGATCAGCTCAACCAGGTATGGACAAACATTATTCAAAATGCAATCCATGCCATGAATAACAGCGGCAAAGTCAGAATCGACGTAAAAGCCCATAATAATGGGGTGCTTGTCAAAGTTATCGATCAGGGCTACGGCATGTCGCCGGAAATTCAGGCCAGGATTTTCGAACCTTTATTTACCACCAAACCTGCCGGCGAGGGAATCGGTCTTGGCATGGATATCGTCCATATGATTATCGTCGAAAGACATAACGGCAAAATTGATATCGATAGCGAAGTAGGTAAAGGTACAACCGTTTCTGTTTGGCTGCCGGCCGACTGATTATTCCCGGTTCCAATTTTAAGTAACATACGGCTTTAGCCGTAGGGGTTATTAATGAGCTTACTAAACTTACCGGGTAAATTGGTGGTTGCTATTCTATATACATCAATATTGAACTAGTTTTCAAAAGGTTCATTCACTTCTGTTTCAATATCGTATAGCCATAATTCCCTGGTTGTATCTTTTTCTGTTTCGCCTGGAATGTCTTTAATGTGCAATATCTGGCTGTTATTGATGAATTCAAAGCTGTCGCATTTGGCCAGACTTTCACTTAGTATAGTTCTGACAGGGGGTTCTTGTTTCATATCAAATAGATAGACGAGGTCTTCATTGTTTTCAGTATCGTCATAGTCAAAGGTGTAACAGTTAAACAGGATCTTATCTTCTGTGTCTGAGAAATACAAGTTGGAATAATAATTGCTGTTTTGTTCGCAAAGAATACAATTTGCTTCATTTTTTAAATTGAAAATGTGTGTAGCGGTCTTTTCCTCTGAATTATCAAGTTCAAACCAGAGCCAGTTTTCTTTGGGTGATAGCTCAAAATATATGTCTAGCTCTTTTCCCCGTGCTGCATCTTCAAAGCTGAATTGAGGGAAGTGGCTGGAGTCGATTATCACAGTTTCAGATCGGTTAGAATCATCCAGCTCAGATTTTGCAATTTGGTATTTTACGATATTGTTTTCAAATATCTTATCCAGGAGATAAACAGTTTTACCATCGTTTGAAAGTTTGCATTGGATTGCGTCTTCGTATTTATACCTCTTTATCTCTTTAGTTCCAATATTAACAGATGCAAATTCCATGCTGATAGAATCATAATCGTCTTGATCTACAGTTAATATTACTTTATCGCGGTCGGTAAAATTCATATCTGCATATGTAGTACAGTTCAGTTCACTAATATCAATACTGTTGATTGTGTTGCTGGCGATTTCATGACGGAACAGATCTTTTATTTGCCATGGTGTTTCTTTTTCAAAGGTGATACCAAGCAGGTAGTTGCCTTGTTTATCCCAATATTTGTAGTTAAAACCACAATCTTGCGAGATGGCATTGTTTGTAATCGTTATTTGTTTACTGGTTTCCATGTCAAGCAATACAAGGGGCTCTCTGGTTATAGCGGAGCTTTCTGATGAAAACAGATTTCCTTTTTTGGGATATGAAAAAGCTATAAACTTAGAATCTGGGTTAGGTGACCAGCAAAGATAGTTGTTAAAAACTGCATTTCTATCAAGATCCATTATTTTGTTACCTTCTCTGTCAAGTATATAATTATATTGACTGAATGCATTATGGCTACCGTTGACGATGAACATTTCCTTGTTTGGAGAAGGGGAAATGGAATAAACACCGGAAGAGTTATTTGAGTATATTCCAGAGAGTCCCATGGTAAAACCGGCAATAATAATTATAACAAATGGAGAAATGAAAACTGCACCGTAGAGTATTAACGCCAGGATAGATTCTCCTAGTGACACTTTTTTTATTGCTATGGCAGCTAGGATATTCTTTACAATACCGCTTTTTTGGGTATATTTCATCTCACTGAAAGGTTCTTTTTGTAAAGCCTTAAATATTCTTGGCAGCAGAACATTATCACTATTTTCGAGGTTTTCATTTTCAACTTGTTTGTTTATTTCTGATATTATCTTACCGTTTTTCATTTGTGATATCAGGTTTACCAGCAGGGCAATAGGCAGAAACCATAAAATAGGGGTATTCGCTACAACAGCTCCGGCTGCCAGTAGTAGGATACTTATTGCAATAAATCCTGTTTTCAAAAATCTGTACTTGGAAAATAAAGCCAGTTCAAACAGTCTGCCGCCGTCCAGTGGAAGAATTGGTAAAAGGTTAATATAATTCAGGGTCAGCATCATAATTGCAAATTCCCTGATAAAAGGTGCTTTATCCTGGAAAAATATCAATAGAACAGTTGCTATGATAATACCTGGCGCCGGACCCATAAGGTAAACAATAACTTTTTGTAGAGCAGATGTTTTATTATGACCCTGACCGATTGTTGCGGCGCCCAGAAATGGTATAAACATAACCTTCAGGTCTTGATATTTGAATATATACATGGCTATATAATGGCCAAGCTCATGGATGAATAATACAACTACCATTTGGAGGATAATTGCCAGTGACAAGCTCACCCTGAATGATATCATAAAGGCCAGCATACTAATAATAAATATGATAAGATTAGGAACGAATCCCCCTTTTTTAGCTTCTGTGATTTGTTTATTTTTTTGGAATGCTTCGACTTCCAGTTCAACCGGGACGTCCTGCAAAACTATATTTTGTTTTTTGGCCTGAGCTTTAACTGCATTATGACGTTTGGTTGATTTTGGCATTCCGGAAATCATTTTGCTCGCGAATCTTAAAGAAAAGATAAAACTCATTTTATATGTATTTTCTTCGTGTGCCGGTTTTAGCTCGCCGTTGGCTATGGACTGGTCAATATATTTTGCCATTTGATGTTTTTCAAGCTTGGCATAATCTTCCGGAAGTAGTACGGTTGTCTTTCTGCTACCGATATTGGCTGATACATTTTTAATATGAAGCTGGAATTGTTTTTCAACTGAATCGACATAATGGTCATAGTATTGAACGTTAGGAGTATTAAACGAACAATGCAGTATTCCATTTAAGGTGGTGATAATTGAATTATCATCCAATATTGTGCTGAACTCATACTTTATGGGACTTATTTTATCTGGCGCTTCATGTTGAACCAGGTTGGCATAGCTGTTATGTTCCGGATGAAAATAGATAAATTCATATACTTTGGAATAATCAGAAGATACCGGTTCATCTGCTAGCTGGCAGTGAGAAAAATTAAAGCCTAGATTTGTAATTTGTTTTGCTTGCTGCTCAAAAAAGTGCCTGATATGTTCTGGAACAGTATCAACTTCTATTACATTGCTATCTCCATATTTAAACCTTATGTTTCTGAGATTGTTGGCAGTAGCAGCGATTTGAGCTACCTTTAGAAATATAAATATCCCGGCAAAATATAATAACGGTTCCATTACAGATTCTCCATTTACGATTATGTTAGAAACTATCACATATATCCGGCCCAAAACCGACATTTTATATCATATAGTTTCGGAATAATATATCCAGAGAAATACGCCCATTATTTAGATCACTTTTCTGTAGAATTGAAAAAATGAGGTCTGAAAAAATCGAGACTTTTTTGTCGTTTTTGATCTTTTTTCGAGAATTTTTTGAGAAAAGTTGAAAAAATAGTCGCTCTAACTTGGGATTTTTGAATAAATTAAGAGCATAATAGTTACAAAGATGTGATTTCTTACATAAATGTCGCTTTACAGGTTTAGTAACGGTGGTATAATAGTTGGACTGTATGTATATACTTAAAGAGACAGGACTTGTATGTCTCGGAGAGTGGTTTCATAGCAGGAAAAAATGTAGGGAGACAGTGGCATTAGTTGCTGAAGGATCGGTAGAATAATGTTCCGCCACTTTCGCTGAAAAGCGAAGGGTACTCCGGCGAGACTATAATTATAATGGCTTGAAGTTAACACAAGGAGACAATCCAGTGAGTTCGCGACGACAACCCAAAGAATTTGGCTTGTATAACTCGCAGTTAGAGCATGATGCCTGTGGTACCGGTGCGGTATGTAATATATCCGGTAAGCGAGACCACAACATCATACAAATCGGCAGCGAGATACTAATGAATATCCAGCATCGCGGTGCGGCCGGTAGTGACGGCCTGACCGGTGACGGTGCCGGCATACTGTTCCAGATCCCTCATGAGTTCTTCAAAGAAGAAGTCAGGTTTGATCTGCCGGAACGGGGCAAATATGCCGTGGCTATGGTATTTGGCTCGAAAGATACCGCATTACGCCATCGCTGTGACAAGGAACTGGAAGATACCGTAGTGAAATACGGCATGAAGGTTCTGGGATGGCGCGAGGTAGAGGGCGACAGCTCATGCCTGGGCAAGATTGCCAAGAGTGCCGAGCCGAGCATCCGTCAGATGTTTATCGATGGCTGCGGCATGACCGGCGATGAGTTTGAACGCAAGCTGTTTACTGCTCGACGGGCAACTGAGCTGGCAGTGCAGAAGACTTTCGGTCAGGAAGCGGAAGATTTCTATATAACCAGTATGTCCTGCAGGACTATCTGTTATAAAGGTATGTTCCTCGCTCCTCAGCTGTTCGCTTACTATCCGGAGCTGCATGATGAACGGATGATGACCGCTCTGGCACTGGTTCATCAGCGATACAGTACCAATACCTTCCCGAACTGGCGTCTGGCTCAGCCGTTCCGCTGCCTGGCTCATAACGGTGAGATCAATACCCTCAGTGGTAACTTCAACCGTATGCGTGCCCGCGAGAAACGCTTTGAAAGCGAATTGTTCGGTGCTGACCTCAACGCTATCAAGCCGATTCTGACCAAGGGTGACAGCGACTCTGCTACCTTTGACAATGCTCTTGAGCTTATGGTACAGGCCGGTCGTTCTATGCCGCATGCCATGATGATGATGGTTCCTGAAGCGTTTGGTGCCAGGTATCATATCAGTACAGATAAACGTGCTTTCTATGAGTATCATTCATCTGTCCTGGAGCCATGGGATGGCCCGGCGGCGATGGTATTCACTGATGGTCGCCTGGTTGGCGGTACCCTCGACCGTAACGGTCTGCGTCCTTGTCGTTATGTAATCACAACCGACGGCATTATGGTGCTTGCCAGTGAAATCGGTGTTAAGGAATTCCCCGATGAGCAGATCCAGCGTAAAGGCAGACTGCAGCCCGGTAAGATGTTCCTGGTTGATACCGAAGCCGGTCGTGTTATTACTGATAATGAAATCAAGAGTAAAATATCCCGCCAGCAGCCTTACCGCAGATGGCTGGAAGAAAATCGTATCGAACTTCGCGGCATGTTCCAGCCTAAAAAGCTTGGTTCTGCCACCCCGGAAGAAACCACTCGCCTGATGCGAGGTTTTGGTTATAACCGCGAAGAGCTGAACGTTCTTATGAAGCCGATGGCGGTTAACGGTCAGGAGCCTATCGGCTCAATGGGTAATGACAGCCCGCTGGCGGTATTGAGTAATCGTCCTAAACTTTTATTCAACTACTTCAAGCAATTGTTCGCACAGGTAACCAACCCGCCGATCGATCCGCTGCGTGAAGGATTGGTAATGAGCCTGATGTCATTTACCGGTAAGCAGCAGAACCTGCTGACGGAATCTCCTGAACATTGCCGACAGTTAAAGATCCCTCATCCGATATTGACTAGTGATGATATGGACCTGCTCAGGGCAAATACCAGGGAAGACTTTAAGGTCGCTACTATCGATGCTTTGTTCGATGCCAAGGCAGCTGACCCCGGCAAGGCTCTGAAGAAAGGCCTTGATAAACTTCTCGCTGATGCCGAGAAGGTTATCGAAGATGGTGCTTCGCTGATTATTGTAAGCGATAAGGGCTTCAATGAAGAAAAAGCTGCTATCCCGTCTTTGCTGGCAACTGCGGCTCTGAACCATGGCTTGCTCAATAAGGGCTTGCGTGGTGAGGCCGGGCTGGTAATCGAGACAGCCGAAGCTAGAGAAGTTATGCACTTCTGCCTGCTGTGCGGTTACGGTGCCAATGCTGTTAATCCTTACCTGGCATTTGAAGCTCTGCACCTTTTGAAACAGGAAGGTGACCTGCCGGCTGATAAGGAAGATACCGTTTATGTTGATAATTATATAGCTGCGATCAAGAAAGGTATCCTCAAGACTATGTCGAAGATGGGTATCTCGACCCTTCGCAGTTATCATTCTGCACAGTTGTTTGAATGTGTTGGTATAAATAAAGCTGTTATCGATGAATACTTTACCGGTACCGCTTCTCGTATCGAAGGTATCGGACTCGGCCAGATAGCTGCTGAAGCTATCAAGCGTCATGACGAAGCGTTTACCCCTAAAAAAATCGGGGCGATGGATCTCGAACATGGCGGCGAGTATCACTATCGCAAGAGCGGTGAACAGCATCTGCTGACACCTGAAGCGATAGCACTGGTCCATCAGGCGATTCGTAATAACGACTTTGCCACATTTAAAAAGTATTCAGCTATTATAGATAGACAGGCCGAACGCCGCTGTACTCTTCGCGGTATGTTCGAGTTCATCCCCGGTACCCCGGTCTCTATTGATGAAGTTGAACCGGCCAACGAAATTGTAAAACGTTTCTGTACCGGTGCGATGTCGCATGGCTCGATTAGTAAGGAAGCTCACGAGTCAATGGCAATCGCAATGAACCGGATTGGTGCCAGGAGTAATACCGGTGAAGGTGGCGAAGACTCTGCCCGTTATACTCTTGATCCTAACGGTGATGACCGTTCCTGCCGTATCAAGCAGGTTGCGTCCGGTCGTTTCGGCGTTACAATGGATTACCTGTCCCGTGCTGAAATGATACAGATCAAAATGGCTCAGGGTGCCAAGCCCGGTGAAGGCGGGCAGCTGCCCGGCCACAAGGTTTCTGAAGAGATCGCGAGACTGCGTTTCTCTACTCCGGGTGTGACTCTGATCTCACCTCCTCCTCATCATGATATTTACTCTATTGAGGACCTGGCCCAGCTGATCTATGACCTGAAGTGTGCCGGTAATGGTGCCCAGGTTTCGGTTAAGCTGGTATCAGAAGTTGGTGTTGGTACTGTTGCCGCCGGTGTTAGTAAAGGAAACTCCGATGAGGTGCTTATCTCCGGTTATGACGGTGGTACCGGTGCTAGCCCGCTATCGTCTATCAAGCATGCCGGACTGCCTTGGGAACTTGGCCTGGCCGAAACTCAGCAGACATTAGTGCTGAATGGCCTGCGTGACAGGATCATTGTTCAGGCGGATGGTCAGCTCAAGACCGGTCGCGACGTTGTTATCGCGGCATTACTCGGTGCTGAAAGATTCGGTTTCGGTACAACGGCTCTTATCGCTCTTGGCTGTGTTATGATGCGTAAATGTCATCTGGGTACCTGCCCGGTTGGTGTTGCTACTCAGACTGATTGCCTGCGTAAGAAATTCAACGGCGATCCTGCCCACCTGGTGAACTTCATGATGTTCGTAGCAGAAGAAGTTCGCGAGATTATGGCTCAGCTTGGCTTCCGTAAGTTTGAAGATATGGTTGGACAGGTTCAGTACCTGGCCCGTGAAAAGGCTATCGACCACTGGAAGGCAGAAGGCCTGGACTTCAGTGCGATCTTTAAGGTGCCTGAAGTTCATGAAGGTGAGACTCTGTATTGTTCCAAGAAGCAGGAAAATCCGCTGGAGCAAAGCTATGACTGGAAGATCATCGAACAGGCCAAACCTGCGATTGAAAATAAAGAAAAGACTGTCGTTGAGATGGAAACCAAAAACATCTATCGTACAGTTGGTACAATAATGAGTAACCTGATCGTCAAGAAACATGGTGCCAAGGGCCTGCCGGACAATACTCTTGAAGTTAAGCTCAAGGGTTCCGCCGGACAGAGTTTTGGTGCCTGGCTGTGTCCGGGTGTTACCCTGAACCTGACTGGCGATGCTAATGACTATCTGGGTAAAGGGCTTTCTGGCGGTCGTATCGTTGTTAAGACTCCTGAAGCCTGTCCGTTTGAAGCTCATAATAATATTATCGTTGGTAATACCCTGCTCTACGGTGCGACCGGTGGCGAGGTATTTATCAATGGTCTTGCCGGTGAGCGTTTCTGTGTTCGTAACAGTGGTGCCCGTGCCGTTGTAGAAGGTGTCGGCGATCATGGCTGCGAATATATGACAAACGGTGTGGTTGTTGTACTGGGTACAACCGGTCGAAACTTTGCCGCCGGTATGAGCGGTGGTATCGCTTATGTATATGATGAACATCAGCTGTTCGATACTCTTTGCAACCTGGACATGGTTGACCTTGAGAACGTCTGGCTCGATGAAGATAAGGAACTTCTGCTGGACCTTGTTCAGAAACATTATAAGTGGACCGGTTCAAAGCAGGCTAAGCGGCTGCTGGACAACTGGGATGAAGCGGTAGGAATGTTTGTTAAGGTAATGCCTATCGATTATCGCAGGGCACTTCAGCAAATGAAAGAAAAAGAATCTAGATTGACAGAACAAACTCCAGCTACGGAGGAGGTTTTTAACAATGGCTAAACCTACAGGATTTATAGAATATAAAAGACAGGAAGTAGGCTATCGCCCGGTAGATGACCGGGTAAAAGACTACAATGAGATTGAAGTTCACCTTACCGAAGAAGACCTGAGAACTCAGGCTGCTCGATGTATGGATTGCGGCATACCGTTCTGCCAGGGGATGGGCTGTACTCTTTGCAATGATATCCCGGACTTTAATGATATGATCTATCAGGGTAAATGGAAAAAGGCACTGGATATTCTCCATGCTACTAATAATTTCCCCGAGTTTACCGGTCGTATCTGCCCGGCTCTTTGCGAGGCTTCTTGTACCCTTAACCTGAACGACGATGCGGTATTGATCCGTCATATCGAAAATCAGATCGCCGAGAAGGGCTGGGAAGAAGGCTGGATCGTACCTCAACCGGCCGAAGTTAAAAGCGGCAAAAAGGTTGCTGTTATCGGTTCAGGTCCTGCCGGTCTTGCGGCTGCTCAGCAGCTGGCTCGTGCCGGGCATGATGTTACCGTATACGAAAAAGATGACCGGATTGGTGGTCTGCTTCGCTATGGTATCCCGAACTTCAAACTGGATAAGAGCGTTATCGACCGCAGACTGGCGCAGATGGAAGCTGAAGGCGTTAAATTTGAAACCGGCATAAATGTTGGTAAAGACCTGTCCGTTAGTTATCTGAAGAGCCATTTCGATGCGATTTGTATTACTATCGGTGCCGGCCAGCCTCGTGACCTCGGCGTCGAAGGCCGTGAACTGAAAGGTGTTCATTTTGCCCTTGAGCTTCTTGGCCAGCAGGTTAAGATCAACCTGGGCGATAAGATACCAGCCGATCAGATCATTTCTGCCAAGGGCAAGAATGTGCTGGTTGTCGGTGGTGGTGATACCGGTAGCGACTGTGTTGGTACCTCTATCCGTCATGGTGCCAAAAGTGTTACCCAGTGCGAAATTTTGCCTCAGCCGCCGGAAGCACGCGATGATAATTCTAACCCGTGGCCGTACTGGCCGCGTATCATGCGTACCAGTTCTTCACACAAGGAAGGCTGCCAGCGTCGCTGGTGCATCAATACCAAAAAACTTATCGGCAAAGGCGGCGTAGTTAAGAAAGCCGTATGCTGTGAAGTTAAATGGGAAATGGTCGATGGCCGTTACCAGATGAGCGAAGTGCCGGGCAGCGAGTTCGAACTTGATGTAGATCTTGTTCTGCTGGCGATGGGTTTTGTCCATCCGGTTCATAACGGTTTACTCGAAGACCTTGGCGTTGAACTTGACAATCGCGGTAATGTCCAGCTGGACGCTAATTATATGTCCAGTGTGCCGGGCGTATTTGCCGCCGGTGATGCCAATCGTGGTGCTTCCCTTGTGGTACATTGTATCTGGGAAGGTCGTCAGGCCGCCGCTGCTATCAGCAGCTATCTCGCAGATAAGAAATAGACCGGCTAATATATATATAATAAATAAGGAGTTGTTTGCCGCTAAGCGACAGACAAATTCAAATTTGAGAAGATATTCAGGCAGGGTTCCAATTTGGAGCCTTGCCTTTTTTTATGTATCGAAAATTCCAATTTTGTTGTCAAAAACTGTGATTTTTTTGAATAAATCTACTAAATTAGTATATTTTTAGTTGATTAATTACGAAAATAGTAGTATTAATACATCATGACAACTAATTTGACACTTTTGTATAAAGGATAAACATTATGAATATTGGCTGTGTTAAAGAAATTAAGACTCACGAATATCGTGTTGGCCTGACCCCGTCCTGTACCAAGGCATATATCGCTCGAGGGCATAAAGTTTTTATCGAAAAAGATGCCGGTTTGAACGCCGGTTTCACTGATAGCGAGTATACTGCTGCCGGTGCCGAGATAATCTCAGAGAAAAAGCAGATTTTTGATACCTGTGATATGATTGTTAAGGTCAAAGAGCCATTGCCGGAAGAGTACGATCTTTTCCATGAGGGGCAGATTTTGTATACCTATCTGCATCTGGCCGCAGATAAAGAGCTTACCGACGCATTGCTGGCCAAAAAGATAAAGGCGATCGCCTACGAGACTATCGAAACTCCGGATGGTCAGTTGCCTTGCCTGAAGCCTATGAGTGAGATCGCCGGACGGCTTTCTATTCAGGAAGGTGCCAAATATCTCGAAAAGCCTTTCGGCGGTCGCGGCATATTGCTTGGCGGCGTTCCTGGCATCAGACGCGGTAAAATTGCTATATTAGGCGGCGGTATCGCCGGAACCAATGCCTGCAAGATGGCTGTTGGCATAGGTGCTGATGTTACTATACTGGACGTTAATTCCAACCGGCTGGCTTATCTTGACGATATCTTCGGCACTCAGATTACTACTTTATATAGTAACGATGCCAATATCGAATATGTTCTGGAACAGTCCGACCTTGTTATTGCCGCGGTCCTTATCCACGGTGCCAAGACTCCTCGTCTAATCAAAAAATGCGATCTGCCGAAGATGAAAAAGGGCTCGGTTATTGTTGATATCTCCGTTGATCAGGGCGGTTGTACCGAAACTACCAGGCCGACTACCCACAATGACCCGGTATATATAGTAGATGATGTTGTACATTATTGCGTTGCCAATATGCCGGGCGCCGTTGCTCTTTCTTCCACTCTGGCCCTTACCGGTACCACGCTTCGTTACGGCCTGTTAATTGCAGAAAAAGGGTTCGAACGGGCTTGTATGGAACATCCGGCAATAGCGATGGGTGCCAACCTTTATCTTGGCAAATGTGTCTATCAGAATGTTGCAGAAAGCCTGGATATTGAATATTACCCGGTAGAGAGTGTTTTGCAGTAGAGGGGGGTATAATGCAGCCAAACGAAACCGATTGGAAAATAATTAACCTTTTATCGGAAAATAACTACACCAATACCGAGATCGCTAAAATCATCGGGCTTTCTGAAGGTGCTGTCCGACAGCGGATCAAACGCCTTCAGGACAATAATATCCTCAAGATCAGGGGACTGCGAGATCCAAACCTGCTGGAGAACCAGCAGCTGGCGACCATTATGGCAAACGTGGAAAAGTCCAGCCTGCTAACCGAAAAAGCAAAGGAGATTGCCGAACTTGATGATGTGCTTTCTGTCTCGATTACTTCTGGCAGATACGACTTGTTCATTGAGGTACTGGTCGATTCCAATAAGGGGCTGGTTCATTTTCTGACCGAATCGCTTTCGAAGGTCTCCGGCATCGCCCGCACAGAAACCTTCGTTACCCTCAAAAGTTATAATAAATGGGTCTAAAAATACCGGGGGGGATATTTTTATTCTATATGAAAGACAAAGCTCATATTGGTGTAAACCGACAGACTAGATGGCCAATTGCGGGATTGAAGGGAGATAGCCGATAATGCGTGGGAATGAAAAGACTTACGAAAGATTTGTGGCGATTGTCCGAGCAATCGAAAGATGGCCAAAATGGCGTTAGATTATGATCTATGACAAGACAGATGGCCAAAAAGTATAGTCAGGTGAGAACAATTTAAAAGCGTTTAAAAGGCCATTAACGGCACTATAAACGGCGATTATTAGATTTAATAATTTGCCGTTTTTTTATTTCTTTCGTGCGCCAGTATCGTGCGCCCGTGCGCGTTGCGTGCGCGGGATTTTGGGTTAAAATAGTAGAAATCAGGTGTTTAAAAATACCTATGGCCGGATTCAGTGTTTTTCTCTTTCAAAAATTACTGTCCGGCTGGCTGCCTGGTTATTCAATTGTCGCCTTTGGCATCGCGATTGCTATACCGGCAGAAAAAACTCTAACAAGTTTTATGTGTTAGGTATTTGGTATTAGAGAAGGTGCCGCCTGCGGTGGGACCTGTTTTATTCTATTTTGGCTTCGTTCTTCACTTGTTTACAGTTCCTCCAGGGTTGCCATGACCTGACAGAGCCAGGTGCCTGAACTTCCAGAATAGGTGTACATTCGGTCGCCAATTGGGCGGACTCCGGTCATTATGACATTGTAAAAAGTATCTGAGCCGTAGGTCCAGGTTTCGGGGGCATTTGACTGCATGGCTTGCAGCGATTCAAATATAGCTGCCGTGGCATCGCGAGTAAGACCGCGAATGTTTGAGAATACATAGAGGGTGTAACCTGCTTTGCCGAGATTGCTACAAAGGCGAATATCTGAGCCTGGGATTGATGTCAGAATTCTTCTGACCTTACCTGGAGTAGCTATAACCCTGGTTTCATAACCAAAAATTGTGTTGATGTCTGCCATTTTTAAACTCAGTAATAAGATATAAGTAATAAGCTGCGGTACTCGCAGCTCTGTAGCTCGTTGTAATTAATCTGTGGGTGAGACTCGCGGCGGACTGCCGGAATCCTGACGGTTGTATATCGGCGCCATATAGTTATTTATTACCGTTGTTGCACTTTTTCCTGTAAATTGTTCGAAATCTTCAACCACCTCACCGATAGTTCCTACAGGCACTTCTGAGTCTAGGTTAGCTCGTTTGAGCTTAATCAATTTTTCTCGCATGTCTTTCTGTTCTGGCGTCCAGTTGATGAAGGATTTGCCATCTGTAGTTTTGATAAATTCTTCCCACAACGGCTTGAATATTATTTCGTTTTGCTGATCTTTTTTATCTGTAGCAAGAATGCTTGTTAGGCCAGCTGCTTTGTATTGCTGAAAATGTTTTTCTGCCAGATTTTTGATAGCTAAGCCGATTCTTTGGTCACGTGTAGCTTGCATCGAAACAATAGCTGCCTGGGAGTCCATGGTCTCAACCTGGCCCAGGGTGGTATTGCGCCAACCGGCAGATTCTTTGGCGAATTCGGCAGCGGTCGAGGTTCGACCGAGCTGCATAAAGTTTGAGCGTGCGGCAACGTTTGCCGGGTTGTATAAAGTTACGGCTGCCTTCATTTGCTCTTCGGTCAGGCCTAAACTTTGCAGGTACATCTGCCCTTCACCGGTAGAAGAGTTTCCTTTAAGAAATTGGTCGAGCATGCCCATCTTTTGATCGTAGGGCAGGTTGCGGAATTGTACTTCAGAGAGGCCGGTGCCTGCTGTCATACCGGCGATCGCGTCAGGGCTTTGTAATAACCTGGAGAGCTGGCTGGCCGTTGTGGCACCTTCTTCGGCGGAGGATGAAGCGTTAAGGGTAGTTGCAAAATCTGCCAGGGCTCGCTCCGGGGAGGCTCCCATTGCCATGGCCGGGATTAGAGATTTTACACCGCCGGTAATGAACTGCTCGAAAGTTTTGGCTTTGGATGCTTGCTGGACGGAGGATATCTTTTGGATAGCCGATTGAGCTGACGCCTGGTCGGAGACATCCATAGCGGCTAAGACTTTGAAGAGCTGGTCAGCTCCGGAGGCACTGATGCCTTTACGCTGAGCAAAGTCAGCTACAGTTGAAGCGATACCAACCTGCGAGTCGGTCAAAGCCTGGCCTTTTGTGCCAAAAGCTGAATGGGTGGAAACGGCGATGCCTTCGGCGAGCCCGACGTCTGAAAGGTTGCCGCCCTGCATTATTTTAATTATTTGTTCCCTGGAAGCGGCGATCCCCCCTTCGGTGCTCATGATACCGGCCTGGGAGGCAAGAGCTTTGGCAGCGGAATCCAGGCTTTTAGCCTGTTCGGCGATTTCACGCTGGGCGGCGGCGATTTTGTTAAGATAGTCAAGCCATATTTTGAGTATGCCGATCAGGGTGGTAATGATACCAACTGCAGAAAAGATTTTGGTCTTAAAGTCTCCTATAGATTTGACAAATGAACCTAGACCTCTCTCTGTTTTTTTGCTTTGCTGGTCAAGTCCTTCTAAACCTTCTTTGCCTTTTTGGCTGCCTTGCTGGATTTCTTCGCCGACCTTCTTGCCGGTCTTGCCGAGCCCTTTTAATTTTTCGTTGGTGACATTAACGCCGGTTGCGGTTATTTCAATGTTTAGGTCTTTGCCCATAATATTACCTTATTATGCCGCGTTAGCGATAGTGATGATCTTGTTGGTACCTGCCAGGGTTAACGGCGTCATGGTGTTGTTTGTTACTATATAACTACCTTCATAAGTAGTAAAGCCGCCGGACGAAGAGGAGCTTTGGCTGCATTGGGTGGACTCGACGCCGGCGATTGTGATAACTTTGTCAGTGGCTCCCTGGGCCATTGCGATTGTAGCTACCAGGCTGCCGCGAGCAGCTGACAGGATGTCGGCTGATAAGTCCTGGGCGGCGGTTGGGCCGGAATCTTCGAAAGCGATACTACCGCCCGGCTGATAGCCCTGCAGGATAGCATCGACAACGGTGTAACCAATATCGCTATCGTTACAGGCCCGGCTGAGTTCCAGAGCCAGTGAGAATGAAATGCCGGTAACATGCAGGATGTTGACAGTAGATAAGGCCAGAGTTTTGACACGGTGGCCGCCGCGATTAGCTGCGACATAATCCGGGGATGCCTGTTCGCGTAGGACAGTATGCATGTCGGCGAAACCTTTGGTGGCGTCGGCGGCTTTGCATTCGAAATTAAAGCTGCAGGTAGCGTAGCCGCCCTTGGCGATATTAAAACTTACCTGGTGGATGACCGGGTTGGTGATGGTATGCTTGACATAAGTAGCTACACCTGATTCCATTTCATAAAAGACGAAGGTGCCTACTTCGCCGGTTAAAAGATTGATTGCCTGGGTGATGTCCTGGGTGGTAACGCTGCCGCGACAGAACTGGATCTCTTTATCGACGAGCGGGATCTCAAGTCCGTCAGCTTCGGACGAGATAACGTTGTCGTATCCTTTAGTTATGTTAACGGTGGTAAGGCCGCCTGCCGAAACTCCGTTGATAGTAGCGGCCTGGGCCTTGTGGGTTCTTTGGTTAGCCATTTAATTTAACTCCTTGGTACTATGTAGTTACTAGTGAAAGTTATCTGGTATAATGCCCGTTTACATTTTTCGTCGGCCTGTTCGTAGGATGCCTGATAGCGGAATTCATCTACAGTAATACCGCTGAAGCCATCGACGCTGTTTGGATGCCAAATGTCGAAGGTTTGCATAACCTTTTCGAGCATGTCAAAGATGCCGGGGTTATAGGCATCACCGACCTTGACGTTATCGCTTCTGCCGGTCATGCTCTGGCCGATCATAATATTTAAGTTTACCGGCGCGTTCAGATCTCCGTCACCGGCACGCCTGCCGCCGTCTGCTGCCGGTTCGATAAAGAAAAACGGAGCGAGTCGGTCGAAGCTGCTCATGCCGCCGACAGAAGCGTCAAACTGTGAGTTCCAGAATTCGACGGTCTTAAAGAGTGCAACGCCTTCGGTGAATTCCAGGGCTGTTGCGGCGGCGATGGCGGCGTTGGCACAATCAGTATATATATTACTCATTTCTTCGCTCCTTTAGGGATAATGACTCTGCTTTTGCCTTCTGCCATCTGCCGATTACAGAAATCAACTGTGCCGGGCTTGATGGCCGCGATCTTTGTAAGGTTGTTCTTTTTGTATGCACGCCATTCGCCGCTATTTGGATTTAAGCCTTGTGATAGAATGATCGGGGTACCATCAATGTGCATGTAATCTGTTTGGATATGACCTGCCATTAAAATCCTCCTGCTATAGCGTTTAAATTAGTTACGTCGAAGAGCATGCCCTGAGGCTGGTCACGCTGAGCCTGTTTGCGGCGGGAGATATCAGCCAGGATAACCTTGGCGTCGATTGATCTATGCTCGTTGTATTGCTGCCATAAATATTTGTCTTTAGTGAGCCAGTAGCCGCCCTGGATCGTCGCAACTATCCAGTGGCCATTGTCTCGGAGTTTTTTGATGAGATCACGTACCTTGCGGCGTTTGGATTCGTGGGATCCGGACAGACCTGCGGTGTTGGCCAGGTCGATTGCGGGCGCAGGCTCGGCGGCTGCCTGCAGGATGTGCAGCAGTTCGGATTGCTGTGATGGGGTTGTGATTGGTTTTGAGTGTTTCATAGCTTCAATCCTTTGTCGCTATAAAAGGTATTTGGTATTAGGTGTTAGGTGTTAGGGGCGGTGTTCGCTCCGCTCACGCTTAATTATAAATATTCATGGCAGGCCAGCCATAGCTGGTACCATTGGTGCCAGGTCAATCCTTTGGCCGGGTCCCAGAGTCTGATTATCTTTTTATCATCTTTTGCCAGATTCCTGGACCAGACACAGATAAGCTCTTTGTTGCGGATGACCATCCAAAAACAGGTCGGCTCGCATGGATAATTGTCCGATACTACCGCGATTCTGGTTTCGATGATTTCTCGCAACTCTTCGAGCTGGGGAAATAGTTTTGCTGCTATTTCGTGTTTGTCCATTATTTAATCTCAACCTTTTCCGGTTCGATGAAAAATATGTTTTTGTGGTTACGCCTGGCGTTGATGTCGGTGAGCTGGTCATCGGTTAGATCTGCCAGGGCATCTTTGCTGACGGTCTCTTTAACAACGATACAAACCTTTTTTAAGGCAGGTTTGAATAGCTGTTTAATGAGGTCTAAAGTGTCATTTCTGACGGTGATACTGGAAGATCTGCGCCAACCTAACTTTCCGTGGTTTAGTTTTTTGCTCTGGGCGTTACCAAATTCTTGTTTGTTGGCGGTGCAGTATGCCTGAAGGGATTTAGTAATCTTGTCGATCTCAAGCTGGAGAGGCCCGACTGTATCTTTGGTATGGGATTTTAGCTGGTCGATCATGGCGGTCAGTTCGTTGTTTGCCTGATCGATAGAGGCTTGTAGTTCGCTAGCTCTTTTTAATAGCTTGTCAGCCTGATCGAAGGTTTCGATCTGGATCAGGTCGGTTTTAGATTTGGTGCGTTTTGCCATAATAAGACTCCGTTCTATGCTGCGGCGTGGTCCATCACGCCTGGCAAGTTAATAGTTAATAACTAAAAACTAATAGTTAAGGTGTTCGCTATCGCTCACGGCCAGTTTTACGCTGTTGCTTCTGGCGGTTATGTTCGAGTAATACCCGGCGAGCGGCGGCTTGCTGGGTGTTTTTGGTCTGGTCGGCGGTGGCCGGTTTTATATGATAGTCTTTTGAGGTTATCATTTCATTTACTCCTTGTCTGTTTGAACCACGGATGGACACAAATAGACACGAATAATTTAATCTTTGAACCACGGATTTATTCATCCGGACAGTTACTAGAGCCAGTATCTAATGTCTGGTCTGACGCTACCGATTTGTCTGTCAGGCCGGGATATTTACTGATTATGTTTTTATAGTTGTGTTCGAAATAATTTTTCCAGTGGATTCTGATATTCTGGCTGATTTCGCTTAGATTCTTTTCGATGTCGCTCTCTCGGTTGTAGTTGATGATTGCTTTAATATCTGGACTTTCCCAGTTGTCGGCAACTTTGACAGCGTGGTGTATTTTATTATTTGCTGCACTGTTAACGAGGGAATTGATAACATTGCAAATAGTGTTTAACAGTCCGCGACCCAGCTCATCCAGAAAGCATTCTAATGAATCTAAATCGACCTGACCAGATGGTGCATTACGATGAAGTGTGATAGTTACGCCAGTTGCTTTACTCATGACTTTTGCAATCTCATCAAGAAGCGATGCAGGATCACTACCTCTTGCAATGTAGGCAGATGTTTTATCTAGCATTCTTAGAAGTTCCGGAGCTGAAGCAATTAGCTTTGAGTTTCCTTCTGATTGAGGTCCATTTCCAATCACAGCTATAGTAAGAGAACCTGTCTCTTCAGAAGTTTGTATCACCTTAAATGTATCTGAAAGGTTCCCGTTAGATTGAGTAGCATCCCAAACGCTCTCACAAAAATCTAAAAACTTTTCTTTATCGAATACATCTTCAGCTATTAGCCAAGGTGATGGCGTATATTTTGTTTTTCTGCGTTCATTTATGCCCATAATACTTCCTTTCGTTATGAATTAAATTCAAATTTCTGTTGAATGTCGGTTAAGTTATTGCCGGTGATGTCCGGGTTGTGTCTCTTGAGCATAGCTTTCATTGCTTCGATTACCTTGCGGCCTTCGGCAACTGTCAGCTCGCTGGGATCTGATTGGGTTTGCCTGGTCATCCTCCGGACCATGCCTGATAGCTGGTGAGGCTGCCAGCCGAGATCTCCGGCCAGGGCATTGATACCATCTATCATTGCCTGGCTGATCTCGCCGTGGTAGTTGCGGCGGCTCTTGTTTGGATTTCGCCAGCCGAGCTCCTCGCATGTTTCCAGGATGGTGTCCATCTGGGCGTTCGACAGATATTTGCTGCTGGTGATGGGGCTGCCCTTACTGTCTTTGAACTGGGCCAGGTAGAACAGGTACTGAGCTTCGCTCGCTTCGGTACGTTCCGGTTTACGCAGGCCGGCTGCTTTCATAGCGATTTGTAAGAGCTGTACTTTTTTATAGTTTAATGGCATGTTAAACCTCTGTTATGCTGTGGCTTTGGCCTGCTGGCTGGATGTTTGATGTTTTGGTTTGACAACTGTGACCGGCAGCCGGTCGGCGAATGGAAGCTGCAGCATGCGAATAGCTGTGATTATGTTTTGGCCTGTGATCAGTTGAGCTTTGTATATGTCTGGGCTGGTGTGCAGGGCTTTGATGATATCGGCACAGACACGCAATCTGCCGGAGTGTGGGGTCTGGCAGATCTTACGCAGGGTATCGACGGCATCTTTGGCCAGTCCGATACCCTGATATTGATATAAATCGATAATATCCTTTTCGGTATAGAGACCTGTGTTCGGGTCTGTGCTGGTTGAGGCGGCCAGGTCAAGGTTCAAGGTTCGCATAACTCTGCTGTTAAACTGATCGATTGATTCGTAGCCGCTGCGAGCTGAATCTTTGTGGATTGTTTTTATTAGAGCGGCGTTGCCTGACAGAATCATCGGGCAGCCGCATTCCAGGCATATAGCCTGGCGGAGCAGGTCAAGAGTTTTGACCTTGAGGTTGCTGGCCTCATCAATAATTATGACAGCAAACCGGTCGGCCAGTTCCGCTGCGAGCTTATCTATTATGTAAGCGATGCTGCCGGAATAATCGCTGCCGACTGTTTTAGCGATCGCTACCATGATATCCTTGTTGGTCATGCAGGAATGCAGCCTGATATAATAGTTGTGCGGGTTGACTTTGCACCAGGCTTGCAGGCAGTGGGTTTTGCCGTGGCCGCCATCTCCAATAACCAGGCCGATTTTGCCTTCGCTCTGGCTGAAGGATGTGGTGTTGGTGATGAGTGCTCCGATCTCACGAGCGACTGAGGTCTCGACATATTCGGGCATTTCGTTGTGGTGCAGCTTATTGCGACAGTGAGCGTTCATGAACTTAATAATAGTTGTTAACGCTTTTGGTGTGTCGCCTGGATATTTGCCGTTGATTAGTTGGCTGACTGTTGTCTGGCTGAAGCCGCAACGGTCGGCGAGCTGCTTGTTGGTGAAGGAATGGTCCTTCATAAACGATCTTATGTTGGCTATTGCTTTTGCTGTGTTTTCTTCTGTGAACACTTTTGGAATCCTTTCCAAAATTAGATTCTGCTCTAATGACAATCCTTTTTTTAGATATTCAAGCTCATTGTCGTTGTTGTTGTTATTGTCCATTTTCGAAAAGCCTTATGGTCGGCTCTTCGTTCGGCTCTAAAGCCGATAGGTTAAAGCTAAACGAGTTTTCCGAGGAGCTGACCGGCTGGGTCAGGCTATCTAAATCCAGATCGATAGCCGAGACGGTGTCTGCTCCGACAGCTTTCCGTAGCTGCTGTTGTTGTTCTTTACGTTTAACATCTGTTACCGCGTTGTCGAGCGGGGTCTGGACCGGCTTGATAGTTGGCGGCTGTGGTGTTCGCTGCTGCTGATCTTGCTCTGTTAGTTGAGCGGCGTGCTCTGCTGCTTCGATTGTCAGATCTGATAGCCGCATGTTGGCGATCCTGGTTGTCTTGCGATATGACTTCATATCCTTAGCAGCTTTGCGTTTCTGCTTCATAGCTTCTCGCAAGCTTGACTGGTGTACTTTGCCATACTGCTCCAGTTCGTGCTGGGTTGCGGTTGTGATAAATTCGAAATCCTTGGTGAAGACCCGGACCTCTGTGATGTCGTCTGGATCGTAGCTTACCCGAACTTTCTGGCCTTGACGTCTTAATAGTTCAGGGTTGAACTGGCCGTACCAGTTGCCTTCGAACTTGACGCCGTTTTTGCCAATTGTCAGTTCGCCAGACCAGACCTGTAAGAGAAGGTCCATTGTTCCGTCGGCTATAACACGGCGGCTCTGACGGGTTGACATGACAGATGCCGGGGTTTGGCCTTTGTTCGCGGAGTGCGGCTGAGAGTTATATACCTTTAGATATCGGTCGACCTTGGCGGCGAAGCTCTCGAGATCGTCGGCGGCGGCGATGGCCTTGTCCGTTTTCAGGTAGTCGTTGAGAGTGTCCGGTTTGGCGTGGGTGCCTTTGCCGCAATAAGTGTCAAATGACTTGATGAGCTGACGGTCGAAGCTGTCGAAGAACCGCTCGATTGCCTTGCTCTGAGGGTGGTAAGGAATCGAGAAGCTTACGTCGATATTCATCATAGCGTACAAACCGATGATCGCCTGGCATTGCTGGTCGTCCAAAACCTTGCCGCGTTTTTTCTGGCGTTGTTTTTTTGTGGTGCCGGTCCACATCTGGGAATCGTAATCTTTACCGTTATCGATCTTTACCGATTCGGGCGGGCCGTAGTCCTGGCAGCCTTTCCTGAAGGCGAGCATGATGGTTGATTGGTTAGGGCTGGCTGTAACGCAATAGCCGACCAATGCACGGCTACGCATATCTTCCCAAGCTGTTAGCCATGGCCTTATCCATCGGCCCTGATTTCGCACCCAGCAGTTACATTGATGATGGTCGCCGATCCAGACGCTGCCCGGTTCGATCGCCTCTCTGTCTGTTATTATGTAAGGGGCACACTTGGCGTTGTAGGCTTCCATGCCCTCCCGATGCAATACCTGGGCCGGCATCGGGATCCGCTCATGGATGAGACGATACATGTTTCGCTCGGATGGGAGCTGCCAGTTTTGCTGCTGCGAGTGGTTAAGATATACCAAATTCTTATAGCAGGTCGGTACGCTCAGTCGACGCTGGTCGAGCCACATGTCCTTGAATATATCCCAGGCTTCCGGACTAATTGAATCGTCGTCGGTTCTGCCGCCCCTGGCATCAACAAGGCCAAGTATGCCCTGCTCTCGATATCGCTTGGACCATCTGGTAAGCGACCGGACCGAGCAGCCTTGCATGTCAGCGAAACAGGCGATAGCGTCTGTACGGTTGCCGCCGTGGTTTAGATAGCCGCCGATATATTTCTCCATCTGTTTTAACAGGCCGAGCCGCTCTGTTGCCTGCTGACGTTTCGGCAGCGGTACCTTGAGCAGTTCTTCTGGATCGTCTTTGACTGCCGGTGCCAGGGCTCCGCGCAGATCCGGATGAGCAGATACCGGGATCTGCCAGCTTTTACCCTTGCGTGCTGCTCCCAGGAGGTCGCCGGACGCACATAGCCTGCGTATGTGGCCTTCGTTCAATTTCAGCTTTTCGGCTGCTTGTTTTACGGTTAAGTATTTCATGTTATACAGGGATAAGGGATAAGGGATAAGGCATCAGGGAAGGTGCCGCCTGGGGCGGGGCTGATTTGATATTTCGCTGATGGCTCATTTTATCTCCGTTATAAATTATTTTTGATTAGTCTTTGAATGTCTGTTAATGTCTGTTTAAAGGTGTCCAAAAGATTTGTGATCTGGTCTTTGGTAAGCTCACGCTGACGTTCTACCCGCTCGAAAGCTTCGACCGGGATCAGCACAGCGGTCTTCGGGACCGGCTGAATATCATGCCAGGTAGTGTCGCTTGGCATCTGACCGGTGCCGTCCATCTCGCCGCTGATATAATAGCGGCTGATGAACCAGCGGTGGTGGGCCTGATATTGCTCCAGGTTGATGTCGCAGCCGCAACAATTACAAGAGCCGAAAACCCGGCGGGTTGGGGCGGTGCCTGTAATTATTTCATTGTTCCAGATGAGCGGCTCTGTCAGGTGCCCGTCGCAATCTTCCACTGGACAAGGTATGTTAATGTCATTATATTGTTCAAGCATTTCTTATAGCCTTTTCGTATAAACGGTCGATGGTTAGATATATCTGGTATTCGGTGCGGAGCTGCTGTTTGATGTTTTTGCGATATTCCTCGATCTCTTTCCGGTCGCTGGCGTCTATCTTACCATCGGCTAGAATGTTAACGATGTTCTGTTCACTGTCGAGCTGGGCCTGTCGCATCTCCATGATCTTGCGGAGCTCCGGGATACCGAAATTCGGGTCCAGGATCTCCGACATGTCAGCTATTACTAATGGCAGATCGCCAGTGATAAGTTTTAAGATCTCCTGGTCTTTGGTTTTCTGGTATATAACACGCCAGACGATTGACGGAATAGTTTGCCCGCCCATCAAATATCTATATAAGGTTGAGCAGGCACGCCCTGTCATGTTTGAAAGCTGCTGGACTGTGATATTATGTTCTTCCAGCTTATTGCTCAGTAGTAGATGATCGTCACTCACTTCAATTGTGTCCTTATCTAACATAAGGCGTCCGTTCCTATTAGTTATGCCAGCGTCCTTGCTGGGAATATTTTTGACCACGAATGGTCACGAATTAAGCTGCGGCTGCTTCTACCTGAGCTTTTACCTGTTGCTCGATTGTGTCTATTACATCTACTACAACCTGCTCGGATTTCGGCATATTGCCTGACCGCATGTGCTGATTCAGCTCGCTCTTTAAGGCGAGCATGATTGTGTTAAACTGATCGTTTGTTAGTTCCAGGTTTATCATGATGATCCTTTATTAAGTGTTCGTATTTTTCTTTTAATCTGTCGAGCCAGTCAAACTGCTTATCGCTGAGCTGCATGGCATGACCGTATGTCTGGCGGGCTATATTGCACTGGCTGATGAAGCATTGCTCCGGCCAGGTCAGTTGCTTACCGGCAGCGTAGAGCCGGTTGATTATCGGCCAGTAGTCTCTTGGTTGTCGCTGCTCTTGCTGCATGTCAGGTCCCAGGCGATGCCGATGAGGCATAAGATTACTATCATGCCGGTTACGGTAAAGTCTCTTTTACATATGTTCAGCCATACCCCGATAGCTGCCAGCAGCCAGGCGAGTGCGATACATATTGTTATTGTTAATAGTCCTTTCATTTTGAGTTTCCTGTTCTTTAATGATTGTTTTTTTGGACCACGAATTCTCTTGCACCATCCGGTGCAGGGTTCACGCGAATGGTCACGAATAAATTCCTTTACGGAAATATTTCTGAGTTTTTTTTGAAATACGATTTTCGATTAACCTGTACATGGTTGACAATGATGGGATTTTCCAATCATGTTTATATGTTTTATTTTCAAGGATCATCATTCTGTACACCAGGGCAGTCGTTGGCCTACTCGGATGCAACCATCTATCGATAAAATATAGCCAAGCGTCATCTGAAATAATATCATTTGCCATTGCTGACCTCCTCTTCTCTGAATAGCTCTTCCAGGAAATCGTAAAGCTGTTTAGCGGTTGCTTCGTTGAAACTGATACTGGTTTCAGAGCTGCAAATCGAATCAGGCTTTATCTGTTTGATCTTGAACGGTTCCTTGCGTTCCAGGTCGAGGCAGATAGAAGTATGCCGGTTAAGGTTTTTCAGCTGCCTGGATTCTAGTTTGTTGTCCATCCAGTTTTGAAAATCTGATTTCATTTTGTTGAATTTGCTCATAATATTAGTCTGGAAGTTTTACCTTATCAGGGTGCAATGCTTGCCAATCTCGAAAACGGTCAAGGTGAGGTCTGAGATCGTCCAGCTTCTGTACGTTGTCATCTGTAATGTTAGGTACCCGCTCGTCCAGTTCCTGTTCCAGTTTCTCGATATAGTCTTCGAGTAGATCGATCGATAATGGGTCCTGCGCTCGTAACAAGAACACCGGTTCATCAGCCGGGATCAATCCTTCCTTGTCGATAATGCGGCCATTATATTTGTCGCTTGCGTGTAACATTTGTTTTAAGTTTCCTGTTCTTTGATGATTGTTTTTTTGGACCACGAATCCCCTTGCACCATCCGGTGCAGGGTTCACACGGATTAACACGGATTATTAATTTATAATTCGTCAAGGATCTTTGCGATTTCTACCGCCTTGATAGCGGAACAACCTTTGGCATGTGAGACATCTTTGAAATGATTGCCTTTTTTTCTTTTGGCTATTGCTCCGCAAGTGTTACACATTGGTTCGCCTCTGCTTGTTAAACCTACGTTGATCGCAAGATATACAGATAATACTTCTGATAGATCGTCGATTCTGATCGGTTGTCCATTTTTTATTTCTGGCATGTTTATCTGTGGTTTAGTGTTTTTGAAAAAAGCTGTCGGCTACGCCGCCGACAGCGGCTTATACTTAATGTTTAACAATAGTAACATGGTTAATGAATTCAGGGATGAGGGATAAGGGATAAGGCATAAGGGCCGGTTGTCGCTATCGCTCATCTTAATTTGATCGTCATAAGGTTACTGGCAGGCAGCTAATCCGGAGCGAGCTTGAGCCATTGAGTTGTGATATCCAAAAATGTGTGCATTGTCACGTTATTAACAAAGTGAGGCGGTTGGCCTGAGGAGTGATCGTTGTTTGCCCGTTGACCGGAGTAAGTCTCTGCCAACATCGCCTCGATTGAGTCGAGATCTAAAGAATCGGAGCTGCCTACGAGGGCGACTGCCTGGATTTGCTGTATAGCATCTGCAGCCGACATGGTCTGTCTTTCGACTAGCTCGAAGGCTACCGCTCCGATTTGGTCTGTTGTAATAATTGTGATTATCATGTACGGTATAAAATTCATTCTATTTTTATCTACCCGGCATAAACTGCCGGTGCTATAGTTGTATTGTTCTTTGAAAATCTGTTTTAAGTTTTGATTAGCTTCGAGCGATGAGCTGTCAGCTGCCAGGATAATAAAATTGGCCGGGCGGTCGTCCTTAACCATTTGAGCAGCGTCCCTGCCGCCCCGGCCCCACGTTTACCGGCGAGTGCGTTGAGCTCGCCGCTTTGAAAAAGGAGGTCGATTTAACAGGTGTTAGGTATTGGGTATTAGGTGTTAGGGAAGGTCTCGCCTTCGGCGAAGCTGATTTTATGTCTTCACTGGAACCTGAAACCTGGCTACTGGAACCTGTCTATATTTACTTGTCAAAGTTAGTTACTATATGTGGCGAACGGATGTGGCAAGCTCGCCAGTTGCCCTGCCTGCTTTAAATCGTTCCGGCAAGAACCGGGGGAGGCAGATTCGAATGAATTATGAATTATGAAGGATGAAACCTTGCTGGGTGAAGAACTAAGAGTGAAGAGTGAAGAGTTATGGTTTCGGCGATGCCGATGCGTTTTAAGTTTTTTGCGGTCATAACAAGTCCTTCCGTAATTATTTTTGCGGGCTATCCGTGCCCGGTTATATTTATGCCAGGCAGGTGACGCTGCCTGGTGTTTTTTACTCAGCCGCTATAGGACTGAGTTGATATTACTATTTGGTGCGTAGCGAGGCAGCTCGGCTGTCAGGACGCGGCGGACGAATTCAGCGACACTGCAACCGGCGGACCTGGCACCTTCGTTGGCCAGGGCGATGATGCCGGGGTCTGTATCGTGGTTGAAGCTGACGGATTTTACATATTCGTCTGACATAAATTAACTCGCTGATTTCTTGTTAGTGATAGATTGACGATGGGCGTTGATAATATTCTGAAATTCTGCCGTGAGAATACGATTTGCAAGATCGTGAACGGAACGCTCTTCAGCCCTGGCAGCTTCGTTAGCCAGTTCTATCAATTCTGGATAGACGTTGCTTGATAATGTGATAGCTTTTACTGTTTTTGCTCTTGCCATATTGATCTCTATATTTAATTATCAAGAAATCTTGAGTAATCTTGAGTGAATATTAACACCCTTATCGGAATGTGTCAAACGTAAACATCAAGAAAAATCAAGAAAACTCAAGGATAAATGCGTTGAAAACTCATAAGAACTTGAGAATAATTAAGATATGACAGGAAAAAAAAAGAAAAACTTTGGTGGAGATATTGACGTTGAGGTGATAAAAGCGTTTGATCTCCAGGTTGAAGAACGTGGCTATATAAAAAAAAGAGCTGTTGAGGGAGCTGCAAAGTTTTGGATTAAATTACCTGCTGAGGTTCAGACAGCACTTATGGCTGGCGGTTTTGATGACTCGAATTCTCTTGTGCCTTTAGTACGGCAGGTGATTTTAGATCTAAAAGAATCTGGAGAGCTATAGGTTTGATTAGCTCTTTTACTAGATCGTAATGTTTATGTTTTTTTACGTCTGTATTAGTTTCAATTTTTTCCATAGCAAACCCCCAACTTTTCATGAGTGAATCATTTTAGTCCAGATATAAAAACTTTAATGTTTTTTTAATGCAACACAAGTATATATTTTACAATTTATTATGTGAGTGCTTGCAGGTCTGATAATAATTTTGATATCAGTATTGATAAAGATACTGCCGATATATAATAAGGCAGAAAATTTCTAAAAAATATTTCTGAGTTATTAAATTATATAGATTTTAACAGAAAATGAGGTGTGAGTTATGGTATATTTTAAGTGTAAACGCTGTAAAGAGCAGATGGAAGCACCTGAATCTTTGGTTGGGCAGTCTCTGAAATGCCCGGTTTGCGAGATTGAAAATATTGTTCCAGGAGGCAAAAAGAGCAATTCGGGTATGGTTGTTATCATTGCTATAATTACTCTTCTGGTTGGCAGTATTGCCGGGTTTCAATTTGGGGATAAACACCGCATGAAGCAAGTAAAGGCCTTGCAAGAGATAAACCAGGAACTTGTTGAATCAAGCAATAGAGTGATACTAGAATCGACAACCAGTAAGGTTGATCTGTTGAAATTAAGCTATGATGAATTGCGACAAAGCATCTATAATGGCAGTATTTCTATTTATGATGTTGGCTGGACAGCTTTGCCATCGACCGAACCTGTTTACATGAGTTACAATGAGTTCAAGCGGCATGTTGAATCAAAGGGTTATAATGTTAACAAAGATTGTATCGGCACTGTTAGGCTCGATTTCGAGGCCGATAATGGCTGCAAAGTCTTTAGCTTTTGGAAGATGGACGGCACTGGAATGGGGCTTGTTTTAGATCACATGGGATTCATGTGGGCTAATTGTAAAACGGAAGATGCAGCAAGAGTTGCATTGGATATCTTTCCGAATGAATATAATTTATGGGTCGAAAGCACAAAAAGATGGAATGATAGGTCTTACCCTCACAATAGCGTAAGATATAAGCGATCAAGTTATTTTTTTCGATATGATTTTGCTGGGGCTAAGCTCTGGGTAGAACTAGATCATAAAAAGGCGTTGGAGTCTTCTGTAGATTTTTGATCAGTGTGAATCTGCGTTCATCCGTGGTTAAGAAACAGAAGCCACGAAATTTTACGAAAAAGTTTTGCAGTGTAAGTCTTTATTTAACCACGAATTAACACGAATATGCACGAATGGGGAAAATATTTTTTGCTTTTATGGTTGCATTGACACAACCACTGTGGTATATTATAGGTAGATGAGGCAAGGGGCCTCAGAAAAAACAAAATGGCCGACGGGCCGGAAAGGTAAGAAAATGAAAAAAACAACCAAGACAAGAACATGGAACAGAATCGCAGAAGAATTTAAAGCTGGTAAACGCAATAAAGTCATGCTTGATGCTAATGACAGGCCTATGGTGCACAACGGTGTTAATATGGCAGTTTGTCCTGACTTCGTCGTCGAAGCTATTCCTGTTGCCGTTATTGAAGCTGCAAAAGCCAACAGTGACAGGTTTGCATGGTCAGGTGAGCAAGGTAGAATTATTAACTAACAATTCAAGCCCTGGTTAGCCGGGGCATAATTTTTTTTTGAAATAATGGAGATAAAAATGAACGAGTTCCAAAAAAGATATAGCGAAGAATTAAATTTTGTTAAAACCGTAGAAGCCGATAACAACTTATTAATTGGCGGCCCAGAACTAGATGATCGCAGAATTAATATATACTTCGACTTATTCGTAAATGGCGGCTTCTCTTACCCTAACGAACAAAACAAAAAAGATAGACTTAAAGCTGAGCTGGCAAGCTTCATCGATTGCGGCTGCGATTATGATGCCTGGAAAGATGGCGTGACAAACAAAGAGAATACCGCCAAACGAGGCTTATGGAATAAGATGACAGGAGAGTGATATGAACATTGAACAGTTAGCTCAAGAGCGATTTGATTATATTATGGGGGTTGTCGCCAAACAAGGCGGCAGTCCTACCGTTATTCCAATTGTCCACTGGCAGAGCGAGAACGATTATAACGCTGTTTACAGCGATGCTGACGAGATGCCCTATGAGATACATTGCCAGATGTTCGACCGAATCGCCGAACTATTATCAGAAGCCGGGCAGATGCCGTATATATGCACTGGAACAGCGGAAATCTACTTCCGGTGGCTAGAGAGAGTGGAGCTGGCTAACACTCCGCAGACAAGAGCAATGTACAGTAACGTGCTGTTTCAGCTCGAGCGAGAAAAAAAGTGACCTTTCCCTTGTGCCATGCGGTACAGGTTTTTTTGCCCTGGCGCGACGGTGCCGGGGCGTTTTTATTCGTGGTGAAAAAAATGGATATAGAAGAGATCAGGCAATTAGTTAAAGAGCAGCTTGAAGTGCACGAGGTCAGCTATAGAGAGCTTGAGAAGTTATCCGGGGTTAATCGGTCAATTATCAGTCGGTTCCTGGCCGGCAGTGATATAATGCTTAGTAATGCACTACTTCTGCTGGATCCTCTGTGTGTCAGTGTGAGTCTGCGTTCATCCGTGGTTAAGAAAAAAAAAGGTGTTGACAATTCGGTGGGATAGCCGATAATGGTATATGTCGAGCGATGATGGCGTGACGGCCTAGCTCAAAACAATTTAATTTTTTACGGCAATACAGCCCGTGTGACTGAGTTGATATTAACTTTAGCATACGGGCTTTTTTTTATGTTTACAGCCCGTTAAACGGCGGCATGATGCTGCTTTAACATTGCTTAAAAAGGAGTTTAAGCTATGATTAAAACGGGTTTTGGCTCATTTCTATTGATGCTGGTATGCATTATTTCCCTGGTATTTCTTAGCGGTTGCGGTGACAAATTGCGTCTGGCACCAACCGAGGCTCAAAAGGAATCAGCGGTAATTCACAAGAAAACTGTTGAAGCTTTGGCCGGACAGATCGGCAAGCTGGTTGCAGGAGAAAAGCTGCCTCCAATATCAGGAAGGCTGGCTGATAATGCGGAAAGACAGGCTGATGCGATTGTCACGTATTACGGGCCGCCGGAGACGATTCCCGACACATCAAATATAGATATTTTAACGAATGAAACGGTAACGGCACAGGCGGAATTTGATGCTGCACAGCGACCAAAGACGCAAGAGGTTGTCGAACAGGTTGAGCAGGGACTAGGTGTGGTCGGATCACTGGCGATGGCTCTTGTCGGAGCCGGGGTGCTCAAGGGCAGCAGTGGGATAGTTACAGCAGTTAAGAAAGCCGGCCAGGCGGCGACGGCGGTTAAGGAAGTTGTGCAGGCTAATGACGGGTTTATTGCAGAGCTGGAACAGAGCGGATATTCGGCGTTGGTCGATCGGTTCAAGGATTACCAGAAAGCGAACCAGACGGCGGGTACCGAGGCACTGGTGAGAGAGAATAAGGTCCAGGCGGTTAAGCTATCGACGGCTACTCCCAATACAGCATAATATCTTTTTCTGTTGAAGATCCTTTCGAGGCGGGGTAGCTTGTTGCTGCTCCGCCAAATTTTGTTTGAACGGCAAGAAATTTTAACCACGAATCCCCTTGCACCGTACAGTGCAGGGTTCACACGAATAGGCACGAATGTATGGATTTTGTGACGTTGTTACCATCGATAATATCCGGCGTTGTCGGCGGAGTGATTATCTGGCAGATTAAGAAAATGGATGCCAGGATAACACGAGTTGAAGATAGAACCAATGAGCTGGATAAAGCTCAGGCTCAATGTCGTCTGAACTGTAACGAGAATTTCGTCGGCATTGAACAGTATCTGCGCGAGGCGGCGATTAACCGACAGGCGATGCAGAAGCTGCAGGAGACTCTAACAGAAATTAAAACAAGTGTTGGACTATTCGAGAAGCTGCCTCGGATGGTTGGTGAGATAACCAAGAACGTCTTAGATGAGGTTAAGGACTGGAATGGACAATCGAAAAAAAATTAAGATGGCCCGAAACGATCTACTGGCGGCACTTAACGATGCTTACCCGGCGAGGGTGAAGAAGAACATAATCTATAGGACTATGATCGAGCTTGACCCGCACGGTTATAGCCATGACTTGCTTAACCGCGACCTGGCGTACCTGGTCGATAAGGGGTATGTAAGGGAGATCGATGTTTACGGTGAGAAGCTGTATATCCTGACCGCTAAAGGGAAGGAAATTGCAGATGACTTGATCGATGATCCGGCGTTGGAGATATAAGCACCCATGAGCAGAAGAACACATTCTACAATTGAAAAGCTGCCAGTTGAGGTTAAGACAACTATCGATGATATGCTGATTGATGGTGTCTGGCCGGATGGGTTCTGTCCGGATGATGACTGGATCGGTAAGCCTCGCTATATCGATTGCGTAAATTATTGCGAGCTTAAAGGGCATAAGATCTCAGAATCTGCGATGGGCAGGTACGGTCAGCGGGTTAAAGCTTTGACCAGGATGAGGAACGCCGGGCTGATCGCTCGTGAGACGATGAAGGGGATGGACGGTGAGAAGGCCAGCCAGACACAAAAGGCGGCAGCTGAGATGATAACAGCTCACCTGATTGAGCTGGTGAGCGATGCTGATAGCTTTAGTGCCCTGGAGCTGAAAGATATTGCCAGGTGTGCCAAAGAATGCACGCAGGTTGCGATTGCTTCTGATAAGTATGTCAGGCAGCAGGTGGAGGAGAAGGCGAAGGCGGCGGCAGAGAAGATTGAAAAAACATATAAGAAAGAAATCAGTCCTGAAGTATTGAAGGCTATTAAGGAGCAGATCTATGGCATCGTTGATTAAAGTTGAATCAAGATCAGTCGGTAAAACTGCCAGAGCAATTGCAGCTGCGCCTGCTGATGCGATATTTATTAAGCCTGTTGGTAATGGGAAAAGTATTGCAGAAGAGATTAGAGAGAACTTGGATATGGATGAGTTTCGTCGTCAATATTTAGCTAGCGACTGGAATCTATTTGAAAATAAGATAGAAGAACGTTCGGTGGAAATACCAAAACACAGTGTTTTAGATGACAAGTTTTTGGAATTTTACCCGGCATAATTAACAAGTGAATAGAGGATTGACACCTTAATGATTGTACCTGCCGGAGATCTTAGCGAGCCTGTAAAACCTTTGAGAAAGAAAAAAGGTGCGGTTGGCTTGTACGGCTATCAGGAGCGATGGCTGGCTGATGATAGCAGGTTTAAGATCGGGCTGATGTGTCGTCAGATCGGTAAGAGCTTTGCGGTTTCGCTTGAGGCTGTACTGGATGCGATTGAAACTGGAAATGACTGGGTGCTGCTCAGTGCCGGTGAGCGTCAGAGCAAAGAGCTGATGGCAAAGGTCAACGCTCATTTAAAGGCGTGCGGCATGGCGGCTGAAAGCATGGAGATCGATTACTTCGAGGATACCAAGCTCACTATGCTGACAGCGTGGCTGCCGAATGGTGCCAGGATTATTGGCCTGCCAGCGAATCCGGATACAGCTCGTGGCTTTACCGCTAATGTTATTCTGGACGAGTTTGCGTTCCACAAGGATTCTGATGCGATCTGGCGTGCGATGTTTCCGACCGTCTCCAAGGGTTACAAGGTTAGGGTTGTGTCAACACCGCAGGGCAAGGGTAATAAGTTTGCCAGCCTATGGAATAATGATAACGGATGGAGTAAGCATTTCGTTGACATTTACCAGGCTGTTAAAGATGGCGTTGAGCATAACATTGATGAGCTTAAAAAAGGTATCGACGATGCCGATGCCTGGCAGCAGGAGTTTGAATGTCTGTTTATTGATGATGCCTCTGCCTGGCTGACTTATGACCTGATCGAACATTGTTACGATATACAGCTGCCTCACGAGATCGAATATGAAGATTTTGATATTGATCTTTATAACTTCACTCCGCACGGTCCGCTTTATGCTGGTTACGATGTTGGCCGTGTTCGAGATAGAGCAGTCTTGTGGGTTATGGAACAAATCGGTGATGTGTTCTGGACCAGGCTGATCCTGACGCTGCCTAAGGTTAAGTATAAAGACCAGAAGGCGGTGATATTCCAGGTCATGAAGAAATGGAATATTGAAAGGATCTGTATCGATAGCACCGGACTTGGCGATAACCTGGCAGAAGATGTTGTTGACTTTTTGGGTGAGAGCCGAGCTGAAGGTGTCAAGTTTACTAATCCGTCCAAGCAGGATTTGGCTGGCAGGATGAAACGCAAGTTTGAGGACAGGCTTGTAAGGATTCCGAATGACAGAGTTTTGAGAGATGATTTACATAGTGTTAAGAAATTAGTGACCGCCGCTAATAATGTGCGGTTTGATGCTGAGCGGACCAAGGATGGTCATGCCGATAGATTCTGGGCAGGTGCCCTGGCTCTGATGGCCAGCGATTGCGGCTGCGAGGTAGAGCTTTTAATGTGCGGTTAATGCAAGGATGCATTTAATAATGAACGATTATACATCGACAATAATTACAAGTGACATTCAAGCTGCCGGTGACGGCTCGCTTGAGATAAAGAGTAATGAATCATTGCAGAGGGTTATTCAGGCAGCTCAGTCTGGCGGTAGTGAAGCTAATCTGGTGAGTGATCCGTATTCGCAAAGTGACTGGGTGTTTATTTGTATTAATGCTATTCTGGATGCTTGTAATTCTATTCCGATGATGGTCAGTACGGCTAACGATGAAGTTGTCGAAGCTGGGCCGGTTATAGATCTACTATATCGTGACAAGATGAAGTGGGTTCAGAAGCTTGAAGAGATGGCTGGGTATCTGGCTTTGTTTCGCTGTTACTACCTGGTATATACCGATATGGTCGGGATGAGGCCTAAATCATTTATAGTTGCTTCGCCGCTGCATCTGCGGCCTGAGTTTGTTGGTAATGAGATAGGCTATTGGGTGTTGACTGATGATTATGGACAGCAGCAGCAATATAGCCCGGAAGAGATTCATGTTCAATGTCGGTTCAATCCTAATATGCTGCAGCCCTGGATTTCGGTACCGGCTGTTAAAGCTGGTGAGCTGCTGATCTCAACGGCACGCCAGGCAGAACAGCTAAATGAAGCGGCACTGCGTAATGGCGGTAAGGTTGGTAATGTCGTTGAAGTACCTGGTAGTATGACTAATGACCAGAAGCTGTATTTACGCAATCAGTTTGATGCATATCATGCCGGTGCTAATAATGCCGGTAAGACAGCGGTATTATCTGGCGGTGCTAAGATATCGGCTATAGCACAAACGATGGTCGAACTTGATATGATCAATCTCAGTAACTTCACAGCTAAAGGGATATGTGCGTTATTTAATGTGCCGCCTGAATGTGTGGGGCTTAGCTCTGAGGCTCAATATGCCCATGGCCCGGCTCAGCAGAGACTGATAGCTAATACGGTGTTGCCGATTTTGAATACTATCGGTATGTCTTTGACTCATGGGCCGGTTGCCAGGTTGGCGTCGGTATCAACCAGGCATGTTCGCAGTAAGGTAGTTGATACAAAAGTTGGCCTTAAGAAGATGGTTGATCTTAGAAGCTATAAGGCAGCTAAGAGAGATGCGGTAAATGACGGTAATCAGATGTATGTCTGGTTTGCAGCTGAAGAGCATCCGACTATGCAGCAGCTTATGCAGGAGACGGCGGAAAAGGTTCTGAAGTTTTCTGATTCTGGTGTGCCTCTTAACCAGTTGATCGATGCTTATGATCTGCCGTTTGAACATGTTAAATGGGGTGATGATGCGTGGGCTAATGGGCTAAAGGTTAGCTATAAGCAGCTTATGGAAGATGAGGCTAATGGCGGTCCCGCTGAGGAGCAGCTCCCTGAAGGGCAGGAGCCAGATGATGAAGATGGTGAAGATGAGGGCGAGAAACTATATAAACATTCTGTGGCTGAATCTCAAAGGATATATTCAGAGCGTAAAGAAGAAATAGAGCAAAGGAAGGAATTGATAAAATCTATCGCAGATGACATTTTGGGCCGTCGTAAAAAAGAGGAAGATCAGCAGGCAGTAAGATACTGGAATGGCTGGGTAAAGAGCTGGGCTGGTTTGGAGAAAGCCTATAAGAATAAAATTCGTGGTTATATGGTAGGTCAATCTAACAGTGTTATTAAGCAGGTTAAGAAGCTGCTGAAGGATTATCAATATGATCCTAAACAAAAGTGCCTGACTAAAGATGTGGCAGATGATGTGGTGATGAGGATTGTTTTTGATCTGAAAGTTGAGAACGATAAGCTGCGAGTTATAAACCGAACTTTCTTTGTTCAGGGTGCGGAGCTGGGTGCCAGGCAGATCGCAAACGAGATAGGTGAGAGTGAGGTCGCTAAAGAGCTGGCTGATAAAGTTACCGGATCTAAATATATTCAAAGTAAACTCGTTGTCAGTAATACTAAAATCGGCAAGATCAACCAGCACACGAAAAAAGTTATCGAGAAGACTCTGACAGATTCTATTCGTGCCGGTAATTCTGTCCAGCAGATAGCTGATAAGATTTCAGATAAGTTGGGTGATAATCGCAAGCGAGCTTTGAGTATTGCCAGGACACAAACTTCCGGAGCTGTTTCCAGTGGCCGTCAGCAGGCGATGAAGGTGTCTGGGGTGAAAGAGAAACGATGGCTGACTAGTGGTGATACCGTTGTGCGTGATGCACATCATAAGGCGAATAATCAAATAGTTAAGGTTGGCGAAGCTTTTGTAGTTGGCGGTGAGAAACTAATGTATCCTGGCGATCCATCTGGATCTGCCGGGAATGTTATCCACTGCAGGTGTGTGGCGGTGCCGCATGTTAACAGGCAAGGTAAGATGATAAGTATTAAGCAACTGGCTGATTCGATGGAAAGAAAGGCTGCATAATGGTTTTAGCTACAGAAAAATTCAAAAGCGTTGAAGAGCTGATCAATAGTAAGATTTATACAGCTGGCTATTTGGCGAAAGAGCAGCCGGAATCTGAAGATGAACGTCGTATCAGATTTGTTATATCTTCAGAGAAGGTTGACCGTCATGGCGAGATTGTTAAGCAGGATGCCGTCGAGAAGTCTATTAAAGATTTTTCAGCTAATCCGGTTAGCCTGGCGGTGCATCTGCATAGCAGTTCGACCGGGAGATCTACGGTTGTTGGCAGCTGGGATACTGACAGTTATAAGCGTTATAAAACCTACTCAGAAATGGATTTGATATTTGCAAAAGATGTTGAGCTGGCTGAGGAGTATTTCAAACTTTATAGCCAGAAGCATATGCGGGCAGTATCGATTGGATTTTATGTTAGAGATGCTGTCGTGGAAACTGTCAGAGGTGTTAAGGTTTATGTTATTACCGAGATAGAGCTGGTAGAGATCAGCTGTGTAGCGGTCCCGGCCAATCGCCAGGCATTGCAGAAGGCACTGGATGCCCAGGAGAATGAAGGTAGTATTAGTCAGCTGATAGATGAGAGGGTGAGTAAACTTGAGCAGAGATTTGAAGAGAAATTTGAAGAATTGAAGATGTTGATTTGTGATCCAGATTCACTGGTCGAAGGCGACGATGACACCGACGACGAATTCGAAGCTGATGATTCTGATGGCACAAATGGTAAAGGCGGTGTGAATGATTATATTTCGGCTATTGATAGTATTATAGCCAAACAGCGTGCTGCTGATTAACAACAGCTTGAATAGTAAATTAAATAACAGGAGTTATATTATGTCAAAGAAGTTTGATGAATTAGATATTGAAGAAAAAATTGAACTGATTATGGAACAGTATTCTAAAGGCCATGTTACCAAAAATGAAATGCAGGATGGCCTGAAGGAGTTTTCTGAAAAGTTCCTGCAGGAGCTGATGGCTGATAGTGAGAATGAACTTAATAAGAAACTGACCGAAACCGAAATGCAGGTTAAAGAAGCTGAAGAGGCTCTCGGTGTTATGCGTAAGCAGATTAAACATCTGATGAGCAGTTCAAGTCATCTTGTCAGTTCTTGTAAGATGTTTGGCTCAACTGATGCTGCTGAAGCATTTGGTTTGTCTGTCCTGGCAATTGCCAAGGAAGCTATGGGTCAGATGTCAAGAAGAGATAGTATTATCAAAACTCTTGATAGTCGTGGTGTTGAGCTTAAGGCTATGGATGGCGGCGATAATATTACCGGCGGATATTTTGTGCCGGACCAGTTTATAAATACACTGATCGCCTTACAGGAAAGTTACGGTGCGTTTCGTGCTAATACGACTGTCTGGCCGATGAGTTCTCCGGAAGGGTCTGCACCGTCGCTGATGGGCGATCTGCCGGTGTATTGTCCGGCTCTTGGCATTGAGCCGGCTGATGCTGATTTGAAGGCTGCCAGTATAGGGCTGCAGGCTTTGACCTGGATGTCGCTGATGTTTGTTGGTAAAGATCTGATGGAAGATTCAGCAATTGCACTGGCTCCAATTATTATGCAGCAGTTTGCCAGGGCGTTTGCGAAGAAAGAAGATCAGATCGGTTTTATGGGTGATGGCACCTTGAGCTATTTCAATATTATGGGTTTGATCCCGTCGCTGCTGGGAGTTACAGAAAGCCCTTCTGATAATCCTGGTATTCAGATCCAGAAGACTGCTGGTGACTGGACTGCGATGGTTGAAAAAGATTTTCTTGGTATTGAAGGTCGTTTGCCTGACTTTGCTGATACTGGCGATACCAAGTATTTCTGTCATCGTAATTTCTATTATAGTGTGATGTTGAATATTGCCTCTAATATGGGCGGCACAACTCTGACAGAAATGATAGAAGGCCTGCGTGGCCGCCAGAAGATGTTCCATGGTTATCCAGTGCAGACGACTCATGTTATGCCAAAGGTTAAGCCTGCAGCTGATCATATACCGGTTATCCTGGGCGATTTGAAACAGGCTGCCAAACTTGGCGAGCTGCGTAAACGTGGTATTGCTCGCAGTGATCATGTTAAGTTTACTATTGGCCAGGTAACTCTGCTTGGGACTCAAAGGTCAACTATTACGATTCATGGTCAGAAGTCTATCGAAGATACTGATACGTTAGCTGCCGGTGCTTATGTCGGTCTGCTGGGCGATATTGGATAGTTGACAGCGGCTTAAATTTGGTGATTGTTTTGAAACTATCCCGGCAGGGAGAAAACACTCTTTAATATATGATTAAAACTCTTTTAACGGAGATATAAAAAATGCACGATTTACTTGGAAAAATAAAAGTAGTTAGTCTGGTGCCACCTCAACTTAAAGATAATGGTGCCTTTGCTAATAATGGTGCGGCTGATACCGCTGGTTTTCGTGAAGGTTTGTTTGTTTTTGGTGTAGGAGCTCTTGATACTACTATCGGCTCGACGACGGCGTCTGCAGCTCTGAAGCTGGAAGAATGTGATACAGTCGATGGTGTATACACTGATATCGATGGTGCCGCTCTGGCTGATGCGATTGCAGCTACCGAAGATAATAAGCTGTTTGCGATCCATCTGAATATGCGTCATGCCGGTAAGCGTTACGTAAGATTCAATGCGCCAACAGCCGGTGACGGCGCAACAGGTGCAAATATGTGTGCCTATGCCGTCCTATCAAAGGGCGAAGGTGTGCTTGAAGAAACTGCAGCGGCTATGGGCCTGGAAGAGCTGGTCAAGGCGTAAAGTAAAAACAACGGCGATAGGCCAAATGTTATTTCTGAGGCGGGGCTCTCTTTGGAGAGCTCCGCAACTTTGAGGATAATAAAATGAAAATTCAAATGAAACGAACAGTAAGGCTGGCAGGTATCATGGGCCAATATTATCGTAATATGACCTATGAGCTTGGTCAATCTATGGTCAAGCAGCTACCAAAAAACAGCTATAGAGTACTTGACGTAGCGGGCAAACCGCTGAAGGAACGCAGCGATAAAAACAAAAAAGCTGAGCCTAAAAATAATAGTGGTGATGGTAAACTGGATCCGCTACCAGAAGCTAAGCTGAAGGAAATCCAGCGGCTAGTTACTAAGCGAGGTCAGGTTGGCTATGCATACCAGAACGGCAAGGGCAAGTGGCAGCATTGCTATAATGCTGAAAAACTTGCTCCAGGTACGTATCACACTGTCGAACCGGAAAAGAAAGCGTAGGTGCTCATGTTTAAATTTGTATATATGAAGCGAACTTACAAGACAAGCGATGGTAGAGTTTATAATGAGGGAGAGTTCTATCATATTGACGATGTTTACGTTGCGGAGATGACTGATAGTTATTGTACAGTTATTACTACTGAAAGCACAAAAGGACTGATTCAAAATAATGTTTTAAGGTTAGAAGGTGCTAGTTTGGCAGATATACAAACTGCTATTGAGTCAATAGAGGCAGGGACGGCAGGTGTTCAGATTCCAACGGCAGACAATGATGTTTGGCTGCTGGTCGAAGCTAATACTGCTAGTGGCTCTGTGACAATAACGAATCGATATCTTTCTGTTGAAGTAGTATCTGGTGCTAAAACAATAACTGTTGTGAAGGGGTATTAAGATGAAACAATGGACATTTAATGACACTGTAGCTTCTAAAATTTACGCTCCCTGGTGCAGGTTTGGCGATTCAATAGTTTGCGGCGAAAAATGGGATGCAGGAGATTCCAACAATTCTCTGGTGATGATAGACTATGAAGGCACAGGCACTTTGTGTGGAAGTCTGGTTGCTAACAACTACATAGCCAGAGCATGGGGTATTAACGGAGTAGGTTTATTCATTAACTATGGTGACACATCAGACAATTCATGTCTTATGAAATCTCCTGACGGCACTACTGCGTTTACGAAACTTGCGGACATCCCAGACGCTAAAAACTCTCTTGGCAGGTCTTTAGTCGATCTAGGTAGACATACAGTAACCCTAGATACAACTGGTGGTGCAGGTGGTTCTGCGGAGCGTAGGATTCTATTGTATTTCGCTCGTTCTGTCCCCGGTGATGTAGGCGGAGCTTTCCATGACAGGGTTTACGTTAGTTCAGTTGCGACCGATGCTGCTTGTGGTGATAATGGTAATTGGGATGATCTATTCGGCGTTGATCTTGCTGCTGTTACGCATGTACATGGAGCTACCTACGTTGAGGGCAAAGGTCTGTATGTGTACACCGGTGATACTGATGAGGCCAGTTCTATTCTGTTCTGTGCAGAGGCAGACATACCTAGTCTGATTGATTCCCCTTCAACATGGTTCACTCGATGGGCCTTGGGTTCAGGAGCAAGAAGCGCATGGACCAGTGACAAAGTTATTTCCGATTATATAGTTGCCGGTAATGCTCAGGATTGGAGAATCGTTGACCTGCCAACTAATGGCTCTGTAGCTTATTTTATGAGTGATTCTCCACCTTATCAATTACTTGGCGGAGGAGATTCTCAGAAGATATATAAGCTTGATATGGGCGATACTGCTGATTCGCCGGGTGGAACAATAACTCTACTAAAGGATGAGAATATTAAGAATACAGGTTTTTATGGGCATTATTCTGACCCTGCTCTTGGCGGTAATGGGTTAATTTATGTGTCCACTGCCAGTTATTCAGGAACTTCTGCTTGGTTAGAGGATAATGATGGTGTATTTGAGATATATGCCGTTGACCCGGCAACAGATGAAATCAATTTAGCCTTGCGGGTAGGTACTGATGTCGTTCGTTATTCGGACAACAGTAGTCACACATTATATTCTCCGTTCATCGAATGGAATGGAGAATGTATTGCCATGCTCCGACCCCCTTATGGGGATCGTTGCATAGATGAGACTGGTGATGTTTGGGTCAATATCACAAGTCATATTTGCGGGCATTACCCACATAAGCGGAATATAATAACTGCTACCGCGATTGCAGATCAAATTGTAACTTCCGGGTATAATTCTGAACAGACGATGACATTTACTAGTGGTTCTGGAACGGATAGCTTTGCAGATAATGACACTATGACCGGACAGACTTCAGGAGCAACATTGACTCTCGATGGTACTGTCACGACTGTAAGCGGTTCTCTTGCAGGAGGTGATTTGGTTGGTAGATTCCGTATCGATGCCCTTTCTGGAGTTTTCCAAAAGGGTGAAACAATATCTGTTGATGGGAAAGATATTACTTTCACATTAGATGGTTATGCCATCTGGAATATAGTTACTTCGGGAATACCTGAAGATAAATATACTGAGGCTATAAGATACAATTCTTGCAAGAAAGCAGGCGTATCTGGCATACTTCCTTCAGGGTTCCAGCTTAAGTTAACAGCAGGACAAGTGGCCGAGTATGCAGGACAAGTGGTAACGGTTGTCTATATGGTTTATATAGGTGAAGATACCAATACTAATCCAGATATGCTATCGCCATATTTCCACCTTCAGTTTATACCAGGCAACGAATCACGTACACAGCGAAGTGATTACTACGCTCTAAAGAAAGGGCAGTGGATTCCATTTATCGCAACAGGATTTTGTGCAGCCAGCCCAACAGATGACGACATATTCTTCTACCCTGATTCCAATAGTTCGTACGACAATGAAGACGTCGAAGTGTATATTGCAGACCCTCAGTTATACGTTGGTAGCTTAACGGCAAACGACATAGAAAGTTTGTATCCGGATTCAGTGACACATTATGGGAATACAGAGCTTAATAAATCTAATGTCAAGACAGTTTATCCATAGGTGAAGATATGCTTTGTACTGTAGCACAAATTAAAACAATTATGGGCGAAACCGGCAGCGGCGATGATGCTGTGCTACTGGAAATTGCCAAGAGCGTGACGGCACAGTTCGAGGAATATTGTCAGCGTAAATTTATTGTTGGCGATTATACGGAGTATCACCAGGGGCCGGGGAATGTGCTGCACGTGAATGCCTGGCCGATAGTGTCTGTTGTTAGCGTTAAGGAGTCCTGTGCCTATGATTTCGATAGTGCTGCTGCCCTTACGGCAAATTCGGATTATCGTATTGTTAAAGCCGGGTTAAACGGCGTTTTACAGCGACTTGATTGTGACTGGCCGAAACAGGCTGATAGCGTACAGGTGATCTATCGCGGCGGGTATACGGCGGCTGGTGATACGCCTGGCGATGGAGAGAAGGTGGTGCCGGAGTCGCTGCGTGGTGCGGCGATCAAGCAATGCATCTGTGAGCTGACCAGGCGGAATAATCCCGGTAGTAAAGGCGAGAGCTTTGACGGTGGCGATAGTCAGCTGCATACGCTGAAGCCGTTTTTGCCGGAAGTGTTGAAAGTGTTGGAATTATTTAGGAACCCCGCAGGTTTTTGTATTTAAGGTTTTCGATGCAGTTGATGATAGAACTTGGTAGTGGCTGGCGGACGTTCGAGCAGGATATGATCGGGCGAGGCAGGTCTATTTTTGATGCTGCTAGCGAAGGCCTGGCCGAAGGCGGCCAGATGATCGCCGGTCACCTGGTAACTGAATATCTAAGCGGTCAATATCTCAAACGGCGGACAGGTATGCTGTCGGCAGCTGTGATGAGCTGGCAGCAGAATGCTAACAGTGTGTCAATCGGAATACCTGACGGCAGTAATGTTGATCAATATAAATGGCTGCTTGGCGATGAGACTGTCACTATCACACCTAAAAAAAGTAAATACCTGGCAATTCCAGCAGGCGAAAATTTTACGCCGAGCGGAGTACCTCGCTTTACCTCACCTCGCCAGGTGGAAGATGGTTTTTTTGTTCGTAGCGGCGGGCAGTTATTATTTGGACGAAGGAATGGGAAACGAGGTAAGTTTAGATTGTTGTTTGCTTTTGCCAAGAGTGTTACGATTCACGGCAGCGGAGCCTTGATAGATGCAGCACTCGAAAAGGTTGATGATGTTACAGCTCTGATCCAAGATAAGATTAACGGAGTATTGAAGAGCGAATGAGTCAATTACTACGAGACAATATAGCACGTAAAGCATCGCTGGAACGAACAGGCACTCCGGACGGAGCGATCATGATCCAGGCGGAGCAGGCGGTGCGTCCTGAAGGCGGAGGGGCGGCTTCTCTCCAATGGGCAATTGTAACCGAGATCCCGGAATACGATTCGGCGACCGCCGATCATTATACCGTGCAGAAGGCGTCGGTTAATACTTCCGGTGCCTGGGTTGGTGATGGAACTAATATTACTATCGACCGAGCATTGGGATACGAGGGGTATGACGCTAATGCAACCGATATCAGAAATTGGCTGCCCTGGTTTAAAGTTGGATCAATTGTCAGAATAGTATCAAGATGGGATGCGGCTGAAGCTGATACGATATGGTATCTGGATGAGCCGTTAAAATATGTCGGCGGAGAAAGTACATCATCGTTCAGGCATAACAGCGAAACAGGTCATATAGTGGCGGTGTGGGTATAGATGTCTAATCAATCTGAAGCAATCTGGAAATTAGGTCAATGGCCAATCGTGCCTGGTGATGTAATCCATCATCTGAATCACGAAGACATAAGAAGGTTTATTTATCTTGCTTCTATTGGCTTTGGCAAGCCAGCCATTCATAGCTCTTTTTCAGGAAATCCTTATATAACTTCCCAGAATTATTTAAATAATTGGGAAGATATGCTTCTTCCTTATCCAACTTCTGATATTGTTTATGACACAACTGATAAGCTTCATAATATTGATTGGGCGAGTATTAAACCTGGCTCAATTTCATGCTGGTATGAATATAATTTCAGTTATGAAGTATTAGAAGTAGATACTTCTACTAATCCCTTGGGAGAATTTAAATTTTCATTAGGTTCCCAAATAAGCTCTTATGGGTTATTCACTCAAACAGGTTCAACTATTTCTCCTACATCAGGAACAGAGCAATGGTATGCTGTTCAAGATGATTTCAGAATAGGGACTCCATTTAAAATTAATTCAACTTCTTCTAATTGGGAACAAGTCAACAATGGTTTTTACAGAGTTGGTTCATTAAGGGTCTCAGGAAGTTATTTATATATAACTCCAACTGATTTAGAGGGAAACAGTGTTCAATTAACATCATGTTCAGGATTCTCAGAAGTTGATGCTATATGTGACTTTGGGGGAGACTGGTGGATATTCAGGGGTAACCACGGTTCATCAGGAAGTGCGTATAATGGAACTAATGGAGATTTACATGCTGACTTGGCTAATATTTCTGATTTAGGATATGACTCATACAGGACAGGAAGATGGTGGAGCAACAAAGATATGTATCACAGGTATCCTCTTGATGGTCCTGATGTTCTAAGAGGTCCTAATGATGGAAGACCTCCAACAGGAGGAATATTAGCAGTTGATTATAATGGGGACTGGGTGAGAGGGTTTAATGCTTCTGTATATCATTGTTTTGATACTAACTCTCATAGGTTTATGACCTATGGAGATTTTGCCGGGAGCAGGACACTGGGGGAGTATGATTTTTATACAGCAGTCTTTCCTGTTTCTGATTACCTCCCATTCCCAACTGACCCAAAAGAGATCATTGAACCTAAGTTTTATTTAGGAGATTTGGGGTCTAAGTGGAAATATAAGAGTAAGGTTCAAATAGACCCGCTACAGATTACAGACCCTGATTCACTAGGTCCTTATGATAGTTGTATGGAGACAGGCTATTCAACTGGGACAGGTGATTCAGACCACCATGGAGCAAGCTGGTCTAAACAGTATCAAGAAATACATCAAGTTGAGATAGGCTCCATGGGATATCACGGAGAGGCTGGCTGGTTTCCATCTCAACACTATACATCAAAATGGGAGGACAAATGGAGCCAAGGAAAGTTTAACGGAGCTGTTCAAAATATGATTGAACTCATAGCCCAGAAACAAGTAACAACTATGAGTTTTGATGGTGTTTCTGGTTATGATTTTTCTTCAGGTTTCTCAGGCAGGACCTGGGTTATGAAGCCTGATGAAGACTATATAGACAACTGGCTTTGGTATCATGAGAACACAACTGCTCCAGTTGCTCACAGAGGGTATCTGGAATCCAAGTATTCTATGCCTAGTTCCTACACTACCTATGGGGATATTTTAGATTGGGGAGGAACTTCAAAAGCATGGCTCCCTAAACTGAATCCTTCTCAAAAACAGTGGGCTGCTCTTGATGATGTTTTTTGGGGAGAGAATGAATCTGCAATTGAATTGCTATTAAAAAAATTAGGCTCTGACTACTATGATTGGGTATTCGATAAGTCAGATACTAAATGGACCTGGAAGCAGATTATGGATGAACGCTGGGAGATAAAACAGGACACAGGGACATATAATGAGTCATCTAGTTGTAATAGTGTAACAGGTTTAGATAATTGGACAGATTTTGCGGAAGCATGCTATCCTGTTGTTGAAGGCACCTGGCGGAGAACATGGAAATATACCTTGGGACATTATGAAGATATCAGAATAGATGGAAGCAGTGCAGATCCTTGCGGAATGCAAACTTACTGGTTCGATTCTAATAGTCGCGATGTTCGCATGCCGGGCAGGAGTATTTTAGACACATCGAGATCAAACGCACCACAACAGGATACATCGGCGGAGGCAATGAGTATACCGGCGATTACAGATTTTGGAACGGCGTTGCCCTCTTATACCGTTGAAAGCGGGGCTTTGATATCGTTCAGTGGCGAGCAGGCAACACCCAGACCGGGCTATAAGATATGGAGCTTCACAGGTTCAGATCATGCAATCGATGCGGTTACAACGGTCTATACCGTCAAGACTAGGAGATATGATTCTACGGCTGGGAAAACTTTTGTTTTACTTGATGCAGTGCCGACCGGCACGCTATATTGTGATACACAGATAAATGAACGGCACTTTGGAGACTTCGCGACTCCTGCATATTACGATAGAGTTTACAGGATCCTGAATCATTGCAGAGAAATTCTTAACCTGTTAACTTGCGCCCAATGCGAATTTACTTATCATAAATTAATTCGCAGCATTCAGGCTAGTCTTGATAAGAGCAGTTTCGGAGATGCCTATAGCTGGGTGTGGACGAGCATACCAACCTCTGCAACAAAAGAAGAGGCTCTAGCAATTATGTTTGCTAATCAACAGAGCTGGTATGCGACAAATTATCCTGATGGTATGGAAGACTGGATAACCACCGGATCGATAGAGGGAGTAGGGCAAGGATGGAAAGCTTACATTGATAGTTATAGTGGTTACTGGAAAGGAGGAGTCTGTATAGAGAGAGCAGGTATGGTTGTTGATGTCAACACTTACCAAGATGTATTAGGGATTAGTCCCTTTGAGGCTGGTTATACAACTTATGTTTTACTGGCTCTAACTGCTAATAACGCCGGACTAATCTCAGTAACTTCAGACTATGATACTGGGACAGGGATATATAGTAACTTTGAACAGCAGGCACATGACCCTGTTTTTCTCTTCAGAGATGGTTCAAGTTATGGAACTGAATATTTATATGAACACCTTGAAGGTGGAACAAATGGAATTATAGAAAGACCTACAGAATATGTATCAGTTCCTTTGCAAGCTTCAAATATAACAGGGACAGTTGAGATAAGTGGAGAGACTTGTAATGTAATTGAATTCCTTCCTCCCTGGGGGAATCCTAATCAGTTAGGTCCTCAGTCAGGAGTTAACGGGATTGATGATGTCCCTGTTTGTATATGGCATATGGAGCTAGAAGTTGTCAATCAGCCTTTATATGCCGAGGTGGACTGGTCTTTATATAACAATTGCTCTTTTAAAAGATTATATGAGAGATGTGATTTAGTTTTTGGAGACCTAATAGATTCAGAACCGCCTGTCCCTGATCTTAAATTTGTGAGAGGTCCTGAGCTGTGTGATGCTAATCTTGTATATGCAGGAATGGGACATAGTGACTATGAGGATGAGAATTATGAACCTGATTGGAGAATCAGGGCCTGGGTAACTCTGGTCCAGGATGAGGCCGGACATGGGACCCTGTATGATTTTACTTTGGAAACGGTTGTCGATGAAACCGGTGTGACCGGTCTGTCTGCCTGGCTAACGGCGATGGATGAAGATGATGAGACTTATCTTTATGATAAGTCCCTGGACGGCAGCCAGACGCTATGGCAGGTAGAAGCGTTCCATGATTATTCTGCGATATATATGACCTGCGTGGCGCATGATAATTACGGTTCTGTTTCGGGTGGAGCATATCCGGATAATTACAGCGATGTGGTTAATTCCGACAACCTGGCGTTATCTGAAGAGACGATGTTTTTCCCGCACCAGGCGGTGATAGCAACCGCTGCCAGGATTACATCGGACAGTATTAATTTTCAGGATATGCTTACATTTAAGGTGCCGTGGTATCAAGATTCGCTAACATATGAGCTGGAAATTACAGACTCTGCCGGAACATCGGTAGTAAGCTTACCCTCAGCCTCATATGCGTCGGCAACATTTAAAGATGAAACTCAATCTATTAGTTATAGGGTTAGATATTGGAGTGACATAGGCAATTATCCTGGCACGTGGTCTTCTGCCACAATAATATCCAATACGGTTTAGATTTAATTATGACAACACAACGCTATAATTTAGAACGCATAGCAACAACATTGACAGTTGAGGTTGCAACCGCTGTTGCCGGCAGCCCTGTTACCTGGGGAGAGTGGACACCTATCGCAGGCTGCAAGGTAGACTCTATTGTCTATGATATGGGTATAATGCCGTCAAGAGCCGTTATAAGCTTTCCGGCGATAGACTGGCATATCTCACCTGTAGGAAGGTGTGATAAGGTGAGAGTCAAAGCTGGTAATACGATTCTATTCTCCGGCATCTCTGCTAAGATGGATAGAGGTTTCAGCGGCAACCAGGATTCTTGCAAACAGCATCTCTCAACTGATATTCAGGACATTCGCTGGCTGATGGCAGTTTCGCAAGTTGTCTTTGGACAATACGCCAGGCTTGCTTCTGCGTATCAAAATGATATGAAAACAGTACCTTTAGCTACCGTAACAACTACACCGACACCTGCAGCCTGGTTACTTGGGAGGCGGTGTATTTTTAATGATGGCGGCAGGCCGAATAAAGATGTCAACACGGCACAAATATTTACATACAATAGTAATTACATCCATATGCCGGTATTTACAGCAATTGAGTCTCAGGCGGAGTATTGGACTGCACGCAGGATGATAGATTATATTCTGAAGAGTTCTAGCCTCTCATATTCGTATTTTCCTTATTTATTAACAGCTTCATTTGCTGATATGGGATTAGATCACTCTGACTTTGATACCGAGCTTGCTTCTGTTAGCGTCGATGGTATGAACATGCTGGAAGCAATAGACACGATATGTAGGCAACTCGGCTGGTCATTCAGAATTGACTGGGATCAAACAACCGGAGGGGACAAATTAGTATTCTTCAAAAGAGGCAGTTCCTGTACGCATTCAACTTCACACGAGTTTTATGCGGCTAATGCTTCTGAGTCAATCCTTGATGCTATCACTCGTGGCGATAAGATTCTAGCCGCAATGGAAATGACAGAAGATATTACACCCGTGATCAACCAGCCGGTTGGTCTTGGCGGCGTACATAAATTTGAGGTTACACTAGAGTTGGTGCCAGGCTGGCTAGATAGTAACCTGGTTCCGGATATTAGCAATTTATTTTTTACTGAAAAGGAACTTAAGCAAGCGACTGATCCAAATGCTTATACGTTCTACCAGCTGTATCATTCAAGAGGAGACAGATTTAGGCCATTTGTTGGTAGACGTTGGGCCCTGAACGAATCTGGCAAATATTCAGGTGCTGCCAATCGTGGAGATGTGTTTGATTTTTCTACTGTGATCGGTAGTAGCTATGTTACCTCTAGCGGACAGCCGAATTATGCTCCATTTACTAGGCGTTTAAAGCAATGTTTAAGCTATGTTAACGAGTTTTCAACAAAAGGTAATAGGCTTCCAGTTAAACTAGAATTCTCTTTTGATGGCGGCGCTACCTGGCATAAACTAGATGGACTCGTCGAAGCATTGCCGGATGAACTTGGCATCTTAATCACACAGCCAAATCTGTCAGATATCTATATTTCTGACAATGACACTATTTCAGGCGGAACTCTTGACGGCATAGCTCTTAACTATTGGACGTCATTATGTAGAGATAAGCTGATAGGAATAGACTGGACTGCGGGCTGGCACACTAGATGTAGGATCACCTGTACAGTTGAGATGGATCAACGCCTTATCAGTAATCCATCAGCTAATGGTGGAGGAAGTCTTTTTAAACATCAATCTGTATATGACTTATCAGACAGGTATCCTTTTCAGCTTCGACAAATTAGTGTCTACAGTGATAGCTACCCATCAGACGATCTTAATTTGCAGACAGCTCTGGATAGCCACATCTCGCAGATCCGTAAGGCGAATCAGGACAAGGCCACCTCTGGCCGGTTCGTCCTGGACTTCCTGTGGTGGGACAGTGGCGGCGTCATGATAAAGCCTGGTGATCTTCTTGAGCGAATAACTGGCAGAACTTTTGAGTTGGGAGTTGATTCTGATGGTACTACCAAGTACCCGGAAGTTGCTAAGGTAACTTTCCAGGGCGACACCCAGCAGCTGCAAGTTATGACCAGAGATGTTAGGCTGTCAGTGAAATAATTGGATATTTCTCAAAATCTTTTATTTTTGAGATTTTAATAAGAAAATTGAGAGAAATTTGAAAAGACCGCAAAAAAGTCTGAAATCAACTTTTTGCGGTTAATGTACGCGCGGATGGTGTTGGCCATCTTTTGGCGAAGTTGGCCAACTTGGTTGGCGGACTACAATTGGGCTTTGTCTTTTTTCTTAGCTTGTGGGGCGGTGGTGTGGCGGAGTGGTGCTCTGGGACTGCCCAGACTGTTAATAAAAAATTACATCTGTGGAAAACTTGTGGAAAAGCTGGTAAAGTAATAGTATAAAACCAGTTAACAGTATTAAAAGCCCCAATTTCAGGATTTATAGAAAATCAGGTTGTTAATAATTAACATAAAACAGACCGATAATTTTCTAAAAGTCTGATAAGTGTTAAAAATTCCCCACAATGCCCCATTCTATATATTGTGCTTTTACTTATGGGTTTATTCAATATATTGAAGCCCGGCAAGATTGTCGTTAGAATAGAAAAAATTCTTTAATTTTCTTTTGTTTTGTGTGGGATAATGTGGTAGATTATGGGTGTTGGTGGTGGCTGGTGCCGCTATCAGTACTAGTTAATTCAACTAAGCTTATTAATTGCGAATTTCTGCATTATTATTTGGTTATGTCTGCGTTTTATAGCCTGAAAAAGGATTTTTGGCTGTTGAACGTTTATAAGATGCCAAAATGATGAATTATGATGCTATTGACCGGAGAATTTGAACTTTCTCTCGATAGCAAGAACCGTCTTGCTATACCGGCCAAGGTTCGCGATCAGATTCCTGATGAGGATCTGGGTACAGGTTTCTACCTGGTGCCCGGTGCTAACAGGATATTAAGCTTATACCCTGAGAAGTATTATCAGCGCATCGCCCTTGTCGTGGCCCCAGGGACGGCGGCCCCAGACGAGTTGATCGCCTTCGAGCGTGTCAATTTTGCTCTGGCCGGCAAGGTTGAGCTGGATCGGCAGGGACGAGTGCTACTTCCCGAAAAAGCACTTAGTCGTGCCGGACTATCCGAATCCGAAAGGGTGACGCTGACTGGTTCCAGGGATCATTTGGAAATATGGCAGCCTGAGCGGTGGGAGCGTTTTGTGGAACAAAATATGGCATCTCACGAAAAAATGCTTATGGACGCCAGAGTAGAGCTATTGCGGCAGGAGCAGTCCAGGTAATCTTTGATTACTGGGGACACAATAGCATACAGACAGTAACAGGAAGGCAGGGAGGCCAACCTGCAGCTGTTATTTATGTTTAAATGATATTCAAATAGCGACCGGCAGGCTTGACATGGAAGATAAAAAAATCAATAAAATTGATCAGTTGCAGGAAGCAATTGAAAACGAAACTATAAACCAGGAATTAAAAGAATACGTTTCAAGGCTGCAGGAGAAACTTAGAAAAGTTCGAAGTTTCGGCGGTAATTTTCGTGAAGTTGATTTTTCACCGTATATGAACGATGTTATTAATAGTATTGATAACAGTTCGTCGCACCCCGGAACTGAAGTTCAGGAAGTAAAGCAGCGGTCTGATCGTGGCAAAAAATCCACCTTACGAATATAGTCCGGACTCGGTATCTGGTTCGCAAGGATCGGATTCAGAAAATGATAATTACCAGGCCGGCCATATACCTGTCCTGCTGGAGCCTATACTGGATATTCTTCAGTTTCCTGAAAATGGAACAATTATTGATTGTACTCTTGGCCAGGCCGGTCATTCCGTTGCCCTCGGCCAAAGGCTTGGCCCTGATGGTACAATTATTGGATTGGATGTTGATAGCGATTCTCTTACTGTTGCACGCGAGAATCTCAAATCTGTGCAATGCAAAACTCGCACATTTCGCTGCAACTTTGGGGATATAGCAGCTCTTTCAAAAGATGAAAATTTTGGATCGGCCAATGTGATACTGGCTGACCTGGGCTTTTGCTCGGCCCAGATAGCCGATGCCGACCGCGGCATAAGTTTCATGAAGGATGGCCCACTTGATATGCGGCTGGCCGGCGATGATTCGCTGCCTTATTCCGGATCTCAGACTACCGCCGCTGATATCATCAATCAGACCAGGGAAAAAGAACTTGCAGATCTGATCTATCAGTATGGCGAAGAGCGAAAGAGCCGCCGGATTGCTTCTGCTGTTGTAGAGGCCCGCAGAAAGAAAAAAATAGAAACTACCGGTCAGCTCGCTGAACTGATCGTAAAGGCTATTGGGTTTCCGCCCAGATCAAAGCATCACAGGCGTAAACCTATTCATCCGGCCACCAGGACATTCCAGGCTTTGCGGATCGCTGTGAATGATGAGCTGGGCCAGCTGGAAAAACTGCTCAATGCAGCGCCGGAGCTGCTCGCGCCCAGCGGTATGATAGCAATCATAAGTTTCCATAGTTTGGAAGATAGAATCGTGAAATATAATTTTCGCGAAAATAAAACCAATAATATTTATGATATTTTAACAAAAAAACCGATAACTGCTAATGAAGCTGAAATAGCTTTAAATGATCGCAGCCGCAGTGCTAAATTGCGGGTAGCGAGAAAGCAACAGGAACTTTAGGCAAAATTATTTTAAGGTAGTATTTGGCCGTTGGTCAAATGTTTTCAGGACCAAAGGTAGTTTGATATGATGAGCAAGGAAGCTAAAATCGGTTTATTATTCAGTCTGGTATTTATCGTAGCGCTCGCTGTGATTTTGCGAAGTGTTCACCAGGACGGTAACAACACAGCTACAGATGATATCATGGTTGTTGATGAATCTCCAATTACCAACAATAACCTATCTTCTGCGGTTCAGGCACTTGCTGACGATCGTCCGCAGCCTGCCCGTCAGCCAAACCAGGCGCAATCTGCTGCTCCGGCAAATGCCGGCGGCCAGGCAGGTAGTGTCAGCCAGGTGAATAATGATCATTCATCGGCGCCGGGGGCAACCGGCACAATTCGGTATCGCCAGTCTTTGCCGGGCAGTACTGACATTGGAACCAGTATCAGAACAACTCCTCCTACCGGACAGGTTCAAAGGGCTATCAATTCAATGAATGATGCCTTGAATACTGATCGTGTTCAAAATAATGCAATTCAAAATAATATCAATACTCCAAAACCGGCAGAAAATACTAAACCTGCTGTTAAGGCTAAAAAAGTAATTCATACCGTTGCCAAGGGTGACAATCTTACTAAAATAGCAATCAAATATTATGGCAAAAACGAAGGCAACAAGCTTGCCAATATCGAAAAGATCTTTGAAGCCAATAAAGATATACTCTCTTCTATGTCTGACCTGAAAGTTGGTCAAAGACTGAATATCCCGTCATTGCCGGGTGTAGAAGTCAGTCAGCCTGCCGGATATTCAGCTGCGGCCGGTACTGCTGCCAGGAGCAATAACAGCGAAAAATACAAAATCTATGTTGTTAAAGAAGATGATTCTCTCTGGAAGATTGCCGCTAAGGAGCTGGGCAATGGTGCCAGGTATCATGAGATCACAAAATTGAATGCCAGGATACTTAGTGACGAAAACACTCTAAGGCCGGGCATGAAGATAAAACTGCCAAACTAATACAAACTTCATAACAAATTCTTAATCAGCCTGAAGCTTTTCTTCAGGCTTTTTTTAAGGATGCCTGTTGAATTTTTAAGTCTTCTCAAAACGGCCATTGGTCAGTTTGAGTTATTACCAAACCAGGAAAGATGGATAGCAGAAAAATAATCTACCTGATACTGCTGGCAACTGCAATTGGCCTGTTTATGGTCCATCTGCAGACTGTACATATTCAGGCAGTAAACAAAATGATACTTCTCCAGGAAGAACAGAAGCGGCTGGAAAAGGAAATTGCCCAGCTGGAGATAAGGGTCAATTCCCAGATTACCAGCCCGCAGCAGTTACGTGAAAAGATAGAAAAACTCAAGCTCGATATGATTCCTGTTATAGAAGCCGGGCAGAATAACCAGGACGATGAAGAAGAATAGTGAATTGATGAGATGCTCAAATATCATGGGATATCTGCAATTCGGCATTTTCTTTTTGTTGCTGCCGTTAATGATCATTTGCGGCTGCTTACCTTCCACAAAATCCCTCCGGCCCGATTCGACCGATCGCTTGGAAATGATTCGTTTGCTGCCTACCGTTCGTTCAGTTGAAAAGTCGAATATCGCCTTTGATGATATTTCTTATGACGCTCTGACTATTGTTACTGCGCATTATACCATCCATACAACTTCGACCGACCGCCTCATTCTTCGACGGCTTCCTATGCTGCTGGAATCTGCATATCAGAATTTTAAGCTGTATGCCCCGGTCAAAAATGAGCAGGTCGGTACGATATATTACTTTAAAAATCGTGACCAGTGGCTCTCCTTTACAAAACATTTTTCCGGACGGCAGGCATCTACCTTCGAAAAAATTCATTCCGGGGCATATTGCTATCAGGATGTCTGCGTAGCCTGGCAGATCAATCGTGCCGCAGATTTTTCCGTTCTTACCCATGAAGCCTGGCATCAGTATTGCGGGTTGAATATGGCCGACACATTGCCGAGCTGGCTCGCGGAATCGTCGGCGGTGTATCTTGAATCTTTCATCTGGGATTCAGACGGACTAAAATTTTCTCCCCGCCACAATCTCAACAGGCTTTGGGACCTGAAACGTACCATGCAGGCAGGTATATCATTCCCGATATCTAAACTGGTCCGGTCAGATCCCGGTTCGATTTTAGATACAATGTCCAATATATCTGACCAGCAAAAAGAGCTTATTATATCTTCTTATTATGCCCACCTCTACGCTTTGGCCAGGTTTATGTTCGAATATGAATACGGCATATATCGCAAGGGTTACACCGCTATCTATAGCGATGCCGTTTCCGGTAACCTGCAATTATCAGCCGAACTGCGCGATGCACATGAACTCTATTCGCAGACCAGGCTTTGGAGTGCCAGGGCCGGGTATGAACTGTTCCAATCGTATATTACTGAACCTACCGGTGAAGTTGAGTTGCAGTTCAGGCAATTCTGCGGGAAACTGGCTTCTTCAGTTAGAAGAAAATAAAATCATTTCCGACCGCCCAGCCTATATCTCTTATCTTGCAGAAACATATCTCATCGCATATAATCAAATGCTGTATTGCTCTCTGAAATATACACGTTAACTTTCGCTGTTTTTGCAACTTAAAAACGGCAAAAGTTTACTAATACAGCCAAAGGTATATCATTATGAGAGCGCCAAGCGAAGCTAATGTAGTCAAGCCGGCCAATCCGGCATGGGTAAGGGCTAGCCACCCGCCCATTACAGCACCGGGCGTGCAGAGAGGTAACGAACTGTACGAAGCCCCGGGAAAGGAGTTTGTCAGCCACAACGCAAGTGAAGGTGTTGAGCCCCGAAATTATTCCTTATCGCATCCGGGCCAGGGTTTTCATATGCCTGAAGCCAATATCGATATATGCGAAATACGGCGAGCATCTATCGACGAGCCGGGGTCTGAGTCCGTAGCGGGCAAACGAACTGACTGCATTGGAACTTGGGAGAACCGAAGTGCTCCGAAAGGAAGCGGCCAAGGAGCTGAAACCGTGACGCGGCCGTATGGCATTTTGGTAGTCGGACTGACTCATAGTAGAGGAGTAAACAGGGTAATGCCTGTTGAGTTTCGAAGTTTGAGGCACTCGAAGGGGTCAGCATTAATGTGTAAAGGCGAAACAGGATATTGGCCAGGCACTGAACTGGAAGAAACCATGAACGTTCCACAGCGTCTTCTATCGGAGACTTCTACAAGGCACATTACTTTGCCTTATGTAGCCGTCAAAGTGAGCATTAATGAAGAGCCGGATGAGGGAAATCTTCAAGTCCGGTTCAGTGAGGGGCATGCGTTTCCTTGCACAAAATATAATGAAACTCAGAATTTGTTAAATTAATGAAAGGAGGCGACATGCCTACTCGACAAAAATTATTATCATCTCTAATATTGGTTATGTTTGCAACTGCGGTTGCTGCTGTTGAACAGCTGCCGGAAGAAACTGCCGATCAATGGTTTAAGGTTATGCTCAACGACCAGAAAGCCGGCTATATTCATCACGTAAGCGAAACTTCACCGGAGTTTGTCAAGTCTCGCGAATTCGTCAAACTCAATATCGGTCGGGCCGGTGCAAAGATTACCGCAGCAGTATCCGAAGCTACCGAGTTCAAATGGGACAGCCAGGCTTCTAAATATAAACTCAGCGGTTTCAATTCATCTATGGAGTTTGGTCCGGCGGTAGTTAAGGTTGATGGCAGTCTCAACCTGCAGGGCAAGTATGATATTCTTCAGGCTATCAGTGGCAGTACTAACAAGTTTGAGATGGAAATATCTGACAAGGTCCAGCCAGCAGAACTGCTCATGCAGGAAGCAATGAAGGATGGTATTGTTCCGGGTGTTACCGTTACCGGCACAGCTTTTTCGCCTGGCGATATGTCGGAAGTCGATTACAAGGTTGTGATCGGTGATAAGACTAACCTGCCCGGTTACGATGAATCGCTGTACAAATGTACTACTATTCTTACCCTCAAAGGAACAGCTATCGAGACTGTCTCCTATATTGATGAAGATGGTAATGATGTGATATCTTCGATCGAAATGATGGGGTTGAAGTTCCAGTTTATCGTCGCCGAAATGGAAGAAGCTCTTGCCAATGAAGGTGTCGCTGAGATCCTCGCCGATGTTTCGATCAAAGCCCCTGCTGATTCACCAGACCCGACCAGGGCCAAAGCTATGCGTTACCATTTGAAATTTGCTAAAGCTGATGTTGATTTCTATCAGGACGATCATCAGGTAATTGCCAAACAATTAAATGACGAATGTACCATTGAGGTCAGGCCCTATCAGCCGCCGGTCAGTCAGCAGCTGCCGACAGATATTTTTGAAATTGATCCATCACTTGCATTTAAAAAATCTAATGATAACACTCATGCATCCTTGCATAAATATCTGCAGGCCGAAAAATGTTTCAATCCTAATAATATCTGGCTCAAATATAATGATCCGGCCATCAGGAAACTTTCCTTGGAAGCTGTAGGAGATGAAAGAGATGCGTGGAAAGCAGCTAAAAAAATCGAAGCCTTTGTGCATGGATATATTAACAATAAAAATCTCAGCACAGGTTGGGCTTCTGCTCTCGATATAGCTAAAAACAAATCTGGTGACTGCACCGAGCATGCGGTTTTAACTGCGGGAATGTGCCTGTCTGCAGGGATACCGGCCAGGGTAGCGATTGGTTATTTCTATGTCGACGAGTTTGCTACGGTTAAGAATGCCTTTTACGGCCATGCCTGGACCCAGGTATGGATAAATGATAATTGGTATACAATCGATGCTACCAGGCCGCACCAGAGCCAATGTCCTGCTTATATTACTTCTACTGTCATAGATGGCAACCCGCTTGATGCCTATAAAGTAACACAGTCATTTTTCAAGATCGAAAAAATGGAAGAGATTAAATAGGATGCGTTGTTTTCATGTGCCTGCTTAGATTATCAGCCGATGTCCAGATAACAAATTAATACGATCTATCCAATAATAGTTCAAGCACAATTGAATGTGTTTATGATAATGCTGAAAACATGGTTATAGATCATAGGGGATACGAATACTTCTATGACTATGAAAACCGCCTGATAAAGATAAAACCATAGAAGTTTTAACTGATTTTATGATTACATTAAATCTGGTATGGTTGTTGTAAATGTAAAAAATATTTTTTACGTAAAAAAGATCAATAGTACTTTCTAATATATTCAATAAATCTTAGCAGATGATATTAACAAATATTATACCTGTTTTTGGAGATAATTTATGAAGAAACGCTATTTTACAATAAAAGTAAAAATTGATTTAACTTCATGTTATATTGGTAGCATAATAGGAATAATTATTTGTTTTATTTTTCCGTTAATTACATCTTTTTTACCGCTTAACACCATCCAGAACGCATTAATACAATATTAGAAATAGGATTTTCTATTTTTAACTATCCGCTTGCTTGGTTTATACCATATGACAGTATGAAACACAATTCCATCGCCTTTCTATTTTTTTTATTGTTCAATTCAGCTTTTATGGGAGGTTTCTGTGGAGTGATAACTGAAATAATATTCAGATCGATAAAGATGAAAATAGAGTCAAGATAGGTAAACCGTTACTCATGTCCTGATCGAAATACGAAACCTAACTCTTCTCATACTTCAGGTGCCGCATTTTGATTGAACTTTACCTACGCGTTAGCTTTAAAACAAGCCGTGAGCCGCCAGGCGAACACCTCAATTCTTCACTTCTATTATTCATTTTTCATCTAGCGAAGCTTCTCTCTCCTAACTTTTCAACCTCAATTTCACATTTTTTTTTCATCCTTCATCCTTCATCCTTCATACCTCATCCTTTAGGTGCCGTTTCACGGCACCTGTCTGGTCTGCCCACAAATTTCCAATCTCAATTTCCAGGTTAACAAACGCCTTTTAATCTTTATTTCATACCCCCTTCCGCGCCCCCTCCGCGCTCGTTCTCAGCCCGCCGTAAGCCTCCGCGCGGCCTCCGTTGCCCGCAATTGCCCGGCGTTTAACGCCGTAAAATCGACTTTGGTACCACCAAATCCAAAATCAGCCAAAATATTTCAACTTCTTGCACACAATTTTACTCCATTCTAATTAATACAGAACCAACCCGGCCACCCATCGTATAATCTCAGTCAGAAGATATATATTCTGCCACGGGCACATTCTGACCCCAAATTGGATTTAATTTTAGCAGCGTACCGATACATAAAAGCGTACTAATATAATTAGTTTGCGGGGCTATATCAGATTAGTCTTGCCGATAGGCGATACCGCCCCTAATACCTAATACCTAATACCTAATACCTAATACCTAATACCTAATATCAAATACCTGATAAACAATGATCAAAAACACATTAGTCGTTTGTAAAAATACATTTACAGAAGCTCTGCGGCAGCCGATATATATCGTTATCATCCTGGCAACCCAGATCATTTTCCTGTTCACGCCTTCACTGGTAATGTTCACTATCCGTGAAGACAATAAACTCATGTGGGATATAGGTTTATCTAACCTGCTGGTCGCCGGGCTGTTCATCGCCGTTTTCTCTGCCTCTACCGTCGTTACCGACGAAATCGACCGAAAGACAGCGCTCACCGTTATCTCCAAGACCGTCAGTCGACCGGCATTCGTACTCGGCAAATTCCTCGGCGTAACCGGTGCCGTGCTGCTGGCACAATATCTCCTTATCCTGGTATACTTTATGACTGTCCGCCATGGCGTGCTCGAGTCAGCCTCTGACGAGCCGGACTATACAGTTATAACCTTCAGCTTCGCCTCCTCGTTTATTGCCATTGCCCTGGCTGCGCTTGGCAACTATTTCTATAAATGGCGGTTTGGCAGCTCGACGGTATTTCTTTCGACTATCCTTTACTCCTTGTCAATATTGATCTTATGCTTTATCGACCGAGACTGGAAATACAACCCGGCCAACAACCAGTTCAAAGCCCACCTCATCGGTCCGGTCATACTTGTTATGCTGGCCTCGATTATGTTCTGCTCAATCTCGGTTACCGCTGCCATGCGGTTCAATATGGTAACTACCCTGATAATTTGTGCCGTCGCTTTTCTGCTTGGCACAATGGTCCACTACAAGCTCGGACCAGTCGCAATGAAGCCATATAAGGAGATAACCGAGCAAAAAACAGCTGCCCTCAAACAGGCTGATCCGACCACTGACGACAGTAAATTATCTGTCGATGTCTCGTTGGGCGATTACGTAAAGTATTTTACAGAAAAGCCTAAGCAGATTTTACCTACAACCTGTGCCTGGGGCGGACTGGCAGTTATACCGTCGATAAATCTTTATGTTGTTACCGATGGTGTTTACGATGAGCCGAAACCACTTCATGAACTTTCAGCCGAAAAACAAGAAAAAGAGCTGCAAAAACGCAGTATGAGAAGTAAATATATAGTCAGGACCGCTGTCTATACCATGGCATATACGCTAGGCGCTCTAACTATAGCTATTATGCTGTTCAGAAAACGCGATATCGGTTAAGCTGTATAGTATAAAGAAGTTATATATACCCATAACAGTTAAGAGTATCCGTTTGAGCGTGGTATAAATGATTGCATTATCATTAACCTTTCGAGCGATTGGATACACTGCATACATATAAATGAGAAATATCAGATTATTGTCTGCCGCCTCCGGCGGATATCGTTTACTGATAACAAATATACCTCTTACAGGTAGCTCATAAAGAATGATTAAAAACCACAAATTCTATATCTCGTTTCTTATTGTTACCGCTGGACTTACAGCTATTAACATCATCAATGCCAGCACACCCGACGCCTTCGATCCGCTAGTCGATGTTACCGACCTGGTAGAAAAACGGTATGTCAAACAGGTCGAAGAAGGCAAGATCATAACTGACGCTATCAACGGCATGCTCAGCGAGCTGGACCCATATTCGGAATACATTCCGCCTGCTCGCGAAAAAGAGTTCAACATGCAGACCAGCGGAAACTTCACCGGCATAGGCATTAGCATCGACCAGAAAGACGATGCCATTGTCATTATCACGCCGCTGGAGCAGTCACCTGCCAGGAAAGCCGGCATAAAATCAGGCGATGTAATCGTAGAAATTGACGATAAAAGTACCCAGGATTGGAATGTTGCCAGGGCGGTCAAAGAGATGGAAGGTCCTGAAGGAGCAGAACTTAAGCTGCAAATTTACCGCGGCAGCACCGGCGAGCTAAAGACATTTAATATCAAACGCGAAAAGATTCAGATGCACTCTGTACGCGGCTGGCGGCTAGACGAAAACGGCGAATGGGATTATCATCTGGACAAAGCCAACGGCATCGGATATCTACGTATCAGCCAGTTTATTGACAGCACTCTTGACGACTTCAATAAGATCATGGCCGAGCTGTTAGATACTGAAATGAAAGCACTTATATTAGATTTGCGCAGTAATCCGGGCGGGCTGATGTACTCGGCGACCGGCATAATCGACCGGCTGATACCGCAAGGTGTTATACTGAAAACCCGCGGTGAGAATAGCCCGGAACAGGTTCATAACGCTAAAGCTGATAATACCTTACCTGAATTTCATATGGTAGTGCTCATCGATCAGATCAGCGCTTCAGCCTCCGAAATTGTTGCCGGTGCTCTGCGTGACCACAAACGTGCCACGGTTATTGGCGTGCGAAGTTGGGGCAAAGGATCGGTCCAGAGAACATTTAAGCTGCCGGGCAACCGCGGCATAGTTAAACTTACCACGGATTACTATTATCTGCCCAACGGCAACTGCGTACACAGGCTGGAAGGAGCCGAGACCTGGGGTGTGGAACCGGATATAAAAGTTGAGTTCAACGCTGATAACTACCAGAAAATGGCGGAACTTATGAACTTTTTGCATGGCCGCGAAAACGGCGAGAAATCAGAAGAAAAAAAGCATCAGCATGAGAATGAAACAACCGCAGAGCTTTGCAGCCAGTTGCTGCAGCTTGACAACCAGCTTAATGCCGCGGTGGATCAATGCCGGGAACTTATCAAAACCGAGCCCGGTCTGCAGCCAATCGCAAGTAATGATTTATCCGCTGACTGATCGATCTTAATATATTGCTGTATAATATGTTAAGGTAAAATATTATCAAATATGCCTGACTCTAAACAGCCCTAAATAGACTTCGCTATGCCGTGATCCATCCTGATATTACAACTGCTTCTATTTCCAGTTTGAGACTGTAACTACTTTTACTACCATCTTTTACCTGATATCAAATCCACTATCCATTTACTCGATATTGAGCCTGCTTCCATATACCTTCCCCAGATTACGCGACTACTTAACCATCATACTTCCTCTCAGGTTGCGACTACTTAACCATCATCTATTTCTATATTATGCCATATTATGCCATCTGTTTTTTAGACTTCAAATTTCTAACCGAAATTTTCTGACGAGAATTTTGGGTGTTCCTTATCTGTGAGTATCTCTTCTGGTTTGTTTATTTTTGTGTCTTGGTATCTTGCCTGAGGCGGTTCATATATTAATCTGTTTGGGTTAGATTGTGTGCAAGAAGTTGAAATATTTTGGCTGATTTTGGGTTTGGTGGTACCAAAGTCGATTTTACGGCGTTAAACGCCGGGCAATTGCGGGCAACGGAGGCCGCGCGGAGGCTTACGGCGGGCTGAGAACGAGCGCGGAGAGGGCGCGGAAGGGGGTATGAAATAAAGATTAAAAGGCGTTTGTTAACCTGGAAATTGAGATTGGTAATTTGTGGGCAGACCAGACAGGTGCCGTGAAACGGCACCTGAAGGATGAGGTATGAGAGCGCCAAGCGAAGCTAATGTAGTCAAGCCGGCCAATCCGGCATGGGTAAGGGCTAGCCACCCGCCCATTACAGCACCGGGCGTGCAGAGAGGTAACGAACTGTACGAAGCCCCGGGAAAGGAGTTTGTCAGCCACAACGCAAGTGAAGGTGTTGAGCCCCGAAATTATTCCTTATCGCATCCGGGCCAGGGTTTTCATATGCCTGAAGCCAATATCGATATATGCGAAATACGGCGAGCATATATCGACGAGCCGGGGTCTGAGTCCGTAGCGGGCAAACGAACTGACTGCATTGGAACTTGGGAGAACCGAAGTGCTCCGAAAGGAAGCGGCCAAGGAGCTGAAACCGTGACGCGGCCGTATGGCATTTTGGTAGTCGGACTGACTCATAGTAGAGGAGTAAACAGGGTAATGCCTGTTGAGTTTCGAAGTTTGAGGCACTCGAAGGGGTCAGCATTAATGTGTAAAGGCGAAACAGGATATTGGCCAGGCACTGAACTGGAAGAAACCATGAACGTTCCACAGCGTCTTCTATCGGAGACTTCTACAAGGCACATTACTTTGCCTTATGTAGCCGTCAAAGTGAGCATTAATGAAGAGCCGGATGAGGGAAATCTTCAAGTCCGGTTCTGTGAGGGGCATGCGTTTCCTTGCACAAAATATAATGAAACTCAGAATTTGTTAAATTAATGAAAGGAGGCGACATGCCTACTCGACAGGATGAAGGATGAAGGATGAAAAAAAAATGTGAAATTGAGGTTGAAAAGTTAGGAGAGATAAGCGAGGAGGAAGAAGGCAAGCTTCGCTAAATGAAAAAAGAAAAGGAGGTTGTCGCTTGTGCGAGGGCTGGTTTATTGTCAGGCAGGGATGCCTGAGCTACTATGCCCTTAACGATGTTGGTTTGGATGGAGATTGGAAGATATTAAGCAGAGTGATTTTGATAAGATTTGTCTCTCGCAGAGGCCGCAATTAAATGAAAAATGAATAGTGAAAAATGAAAAATTAAGGTGTCCTGATGTACGTTGACATCAGGAATAATTCGCTGGCAAGGACGACTTGTTTTAAAGCTGGTGCGGGAGAAGTGAAAAGAGAGAAGTGAGAAGTGAGAGGTAAGAGGTGAAAGTGAGAGGGGGACAGAGCGAGAAAACTCAGGTTGAGGGTGGAGGATGAATTTAGTTGCGGGGGCGGGCGGTATGCGTATAATGTAAGTTATGCGGATATTAGTGTTTACAGATGATGTCGATAGTGAGATATTTTACCTTCGGATAGGTCGGTATAAGACCCTGTTTGCGAAGAGTGATATCGAGCTAGATTTTGTCGAATTGAGTGATAAGAAGACCGGTCGGCTGAAGCAGTATGTTCAGGCGCGTAAATACGATGTGGTAATATTAGCCGGTGTGCTGCTGGGATCTATCGAGCTGACGGCGTTGAGGAAGTGTGCGAAGAAGCTGGTGTCTGAGGTTTCAGGGTGGTCGATAGGCAAGGAGCTGCTGGCGGGCGGTGAGGATAAGTTTAATGTTCAGATGAAGTTTTCTGACCTGGTGGTGGCGAGCCATGATTTTCTGGCATCGCTGGCGCTGAAGAATTGTGAGGATGCTTTGATATTGCCGACGGGAGTGGAGGTGAGCCGGTACAGGCGGATGGTGAACCGCGCTTATGACAGTAAGATACGGCTGGTGTGGATCGGAGACCATGACTCGCTGCATTATCTGATTAATATAGCGCCGGTGCTGGAGGAGATAGGTGAACGATACAGCGAAGTTGTGCTGCGGGTGATCTCTGATAAGTATTTTAAGCTGCATAAGATGGAAGTAGAGCCGGTGCGTAATAAGCTGGCGTATATGTATAATGCTTTGAGTGACTGCGATATCGGGATAATGCCGATGCGTGAGGGGAGGTATTCCAAGCTGGTGGATGGGTACCGAGTATGCCAGATGTATGCTGCCGGTCTGCCGGTGATAGCGAGCCCGGTGGGTGAGAATGCCGAGGTAGTGGTGCATGAGGAGACCGGGCTGCTGGCGCAGAATAAGGATCAGTGGCTGAACAGTCTGTCGGTGATGGTGGAGAACCTGGGGATTGGTTCGCAATATGGCTCGGCGGGCCGTGAGAAGGTAAAGGATAAATTTGAGGCGGTAGAGATAGGCCGTCAGCTGATAGAAGTAATGAAGGAATATGATAAGAAGGGAAAGAAGGAAGAAGAGCTGAGCGAGTAGGAGTATGCGGTATTGCCTGTTTGATGTGGGTTAATAATTTGTCTGAAGCTGACGCGTGGTGGTTGTTCTGAACTGCATTTGGTATTTGGTGGGATGTGATTTACTTTTGGTTGATTTTGATTTATAATGTCGGGGTGAAGATAATAATAGTAACAAGTGATCCTGACAGTGCGAGCTATCGTTTGCGTATAAAGCGTTATGTTCCGGAGCTGGCAGCGGGGGGGCATGAATGTGTTGAGCGGGTATTGCCGGGCGGAGAGCTGGCGAGGTTGAAGTTTTTTCGCGGTCTGAAGGGATATGATCAGCTGCTTTGGCATAAGCGGATAGCGAACCCGATAGTGGCGGCTATGCTGAAGAGATATTCACCGCCGGTGGTGTATGATTTTGACGATGCGATAATGTATGATCCGCACGATCCGGAGCGGGTGGACACTAAGCGGTTGAAAGGTTTTGGTCGGATAGCGAGCGTGTCGGAAGTGATGATAGCCGGTAATGAGTATCTGGCAGGTCATGGGAGAGAATATTGCAAACGGGTGGAGGTGCTGCCGACAGCGGTTGAGGTTGACAGGTATGTGCCGGGAGCCGGGCGGTTGGATGATGGAAAAGTGCGGCTGGTATGGATCGGGAGCAGCTCGACGCTGCCGTTTATGGAGGAGAAGAAGGCAGTTTTCGAAGAGCTAGGCCGGCGATATGATAATGTTGTGCTGCGGATAATAGCAGACTGTTATTTTGAGCTTGATAATATGGCGGTTGAGAAGGTTCAATGGAGCGAGTCCGGTCAGTATGAGGCATTGAGCGGCGGTGATATCGGGCTGGCACCGACGCCAGACGACAGGTTTACCCGCGGCAAGTGCGGTTTCAAGATATTGCAGTATATGGCGGCAGGTTTGCCGGTGGTGGCGGACGCGGTGGGATTGAATGCCGAGTTTGTTGAAGAGGGAGTGACAGGATTTATGCCGGGCGATGATGAAAGCTGGCTGGCGAGAATCTCGGAGCTGGTAGATGATGTTGGAAAGCGAGCAGCTTATGGTGCAGCAGCTCGGGCCAAGGTAAGCGAGAAATATGATATTGGCGTTATAGGCAAGCGATTTACCGAACTGGTAGTTGGGCAAGTATGATTTACCGGTAGTCAGGTTGGTCGAAAGCCGGTCGGTAAAGGCAGTATGGGATGAAATTTGGGTTTTCGGTGTTATCAGCGGTGATTAAGTGCCTGCTGGTATTTTCTCATGAGGTCAGACCTGGTGACCATGCCGATGAACTGATCATCTTCGGCGACCGGCAGAGAATTGACACCCAGTTCAGCGAACAGGTCGAGTACCCTGTCCATAGATTCTTCGGTACTGATAAGCGGTACGTTTTCCCGGACGAGTTCTCCAGCGACCAGCAGCGGTACCGCTTCCGGTTGGAGAAGTGCTTCTCGCAGGTCGTGTTCGTTCAGGGTTCCGATATATTTATCGTTTGAAGTTACAATGAAGTCGGCATAGTCATGGCCGATAGCCATATTGATAACATCCATAAGCGGGGTATCGTATTTGATTTTGAGCAGGTCGGTGTGCATAACCTCTCCGACAGAAACGCTTCTAAGTATAGCTTTGTCGGAAAGAGCCTGATAATCGACGCCGCGTCTGGTGAGTTTTAGGGTGTAGATAGATTCTTTATACAGCAGCTGTGCGATCATAAGAGATATAGTAACCGCGAGCATAAGCGGCAGCATAACCTGGTAATTTCTGGTCATCTCAAATACGATCATAATAGCGGCCATAGGCGCGTGAGTGGTAGCTGCGACCGCGGATGCCATGCCTACGAGAGCGTAGTTTTCGGGTGCTACACCTGCGATAAGCTGAGTTTTTTGCAGGATCAGCCCGAACAGGTATCCGGTAGAGGCGCCAACGAACAGGGAAGGGGCAAAGACGCCACCGCTACCGCCTGAACCGAGAGTGCAGCAAGTAGCGAGCGATTTCATAAATATGAGCCCGAGCAATGTGATAATAGTAAGAGTGATCGCTTCATCGCCATGGTTGCTGGAACCGATGAAGAGCCCGAGCATAGGATAGCTGTTGCCGAAAACCGACGGTTCGTGCGGACTTTGGTCGCCGAAGAATTTGATCATGATAATGCCGACGGCTCCAAGAGCGATTGCACCGACAACTGGTTTCAGGATATAGTGAATTTTGATTTTTTGCTCGAACAGGTCTTCGGTGAAGTAAAGCATTTTTATAAAGCCAACGGAAGGGAAGGCGCAGACTAGTCCGAGAAGTAAATAAGTGAAAGTTTCCTGCCAGGTGAAGGAGAAAGCAGAGTCAACGACAGGGAAGATAGCGGAATTTTCGCCAAGGATGGCACTTACAGTAACAGAGCTCATAACAGAAGCGATAAGGACCGGCGAGAAAGTTTTGAATTTGATGTTTCTGAGGAATACTTCTAGAGCGAAGAGTACCCCGGCAATTGGTGCATGGAAAATAGCAGATATACCTGCGGCAGCCCCGCATCCAACAGCAATCGACATATAGTGTTTTTTGAGTTTGATTTTTTGGCCAATACTGGAACCGAGAGCAGCGCCAATTTGTATAATAGGTCCTTCGGTACCGGCTGAGCCACCAGAGCCAATAGTAAGAGCAGATGAAATAGCTTTGGCAATAGCTACTCTTCCGCGAATAATGCTGTTTTTACGTGCAATAGCGTCCATAACCTCGGGGACGCCGTGTCCGCGAGCTTCTCTGGCAAAATTATAGGTTATAATGCCAACGAGTAAAGCTCCGACAGCGGGCAGCAGGATGAGGAAGTACCATTTTCCCTGGTATATGCCGGTGAAATCTTCGCCGCCGTAGCAGAAGTTATGCGCAATATCGATCAGCCAAGTGAAGGCAATCGATCCAATACCAGTAAATATTCCTATAACTAGTGCAATTACAATAAGTAAGGAATCTTCTTTGAAGCCGAGCTTAGAAAAAAACTTCTGCAGTTTTTTCATAACCGGCAACTCTGAATAATGTATTTTAATTTTGCTCATTTAGAGTTCTCTGTATGCTTTATTATGTTTTTAGTGAACAGAAAGTCCTTTATGATACAGAAGCAACCCAGTGTATGTCAATGGGCGTAACAAAGAAAAGATATATTTTATGTATTTAGGGTACCTCTAAAAATTCATTTTTAGCGAAAGATGGATCTTTTGCTTGCTGGTCTGCGTCAGATAAAACCGCGAATATAGCCCAATATGCACGATTTTATCTTTCTTGCCAGCAAACAAAACTCCTCACTTTCGCAACAAAAGCAATTTCTAGAAGTACCCTTTATAGTTATATATTTGTTTGTTCTCTATTATTTCGGCAATATAAACAGGATAGGCAGAGTGAAATATTTGTCTCTATTCAAAATTTACAAAAAAATGTTTTATTTTGCCATTATTACCTTGTTAATTGTGTGTTAAGTTAGATTTTTGATTAACAAGAGTGTTTCGGAAGGAATTAAGGGTCCTATAATTTTTATGTTGAGATATATAACTGCTGATAGAGTGATTTGTAATAGAGTTTGCCGGTACCAGAGAATTTAAGCTTCGATGGTGTTGTTGTTTGTTATTCGGTTGATGACCCTGGCCGGGTTGCCGGCGATAACAGAGTTTGACGGCATTGATCGCAGAACAACCGCTCCGGCTGCTATTACGCTGCTTTTGCCAATTGTTACACCTGGTCCGATAATAGCTCTAGCCCCGATCCAACAACCATCTTCAATAGTGATAGGTTTACCGACAATGTTGCCAACTCTAGCTTTAGTTTCGCCGATTTCATGTGTGCTGGTAACAAATGAAACCTGGAAAGCAATTCCTACATTGGAACCAATTGTAATTTTATCGAAGGCATCAAAGAAGACATCCCTGTTTATTTTGACTTTTGCCCCCATCTTAATATTCTTGAGGTTTCCCAGGTAAACAGTTTTTCTAATGGAAGTATTAGAACCGGCTGTCAGTCCCAGGAGTCGCGCGATACAGACCCGTAAATACGAGCATATTTCAATATCAGGCAGCAGGTTTATAATGAAATTGGAGAAGGTAATGCGCAGTATGGTCGGGTGAAAAGTTTTTTTTAATATTTTTTTGATAAGAACTAACATATCTGTATTATCTATAGAAGTTTACGCATCTAGAACTATAAATGTCAATAAGATTGCACCCCTCGATAAAATCTATTATATCAATTATCGAAGAATTTCAGAAATTTATTATTCAGCAATTTCAGTTACCTTTTCAACTACTAAAGGCGGCAGCTGCAGATACCTGGTGGTTTTTCGCTTCTGGTCAATGTCATCAAATACCCACTGTACCTGTTGTGCGGAGAGCTCAACGACAGGTGCTATCTGCTGTGGCGAATACCCGTTATTTTTTCCATACAAACAGAGGTCCATTTTATCGTATGGCAGCGAGAAGAAAAATTCTTCCTGAGACTGCGGCAGCGAATAAGTATCGGTGGTGGGTGGTCGTTTGACAATTTCCTGAGGCAGCCCCAGATGTTCGGCGAGCTTATAAACCTGAGTTTTGTAAAGGTGAGCGATAGGTTTGATATCAGCAGCCCCATCGCCGTTTTTAACGAAGAATCCCTGATCATATTCGAGGCGGTTTGGAGTTCCGGCGACAGCATAATGAAGCCTGTCAGCGTTATAGTATTCCATAATTTTTCGTGTTCTCTGTTTGAAATTAGTAGCCGCTACTATTCCAAGATATGCTTCCTGGTTAAGCCTGGTTTTGATTTCTTTTCCGTCGGGAGACTGGACAACAATCGAGAAGATTCGGTAAGCGGCCCCTTTTTCCAGGACGCTGGGCAGAGTGATTTTGCATTTCCAATTATTACCGAATTCCGGGATAACTTTTCTAATGGCATCATTTCTGCGTTTGTAGCAACCGAAAGCTTCCAACATAGGAGTGATAATTTCTTCGGACCATTTAATTCCTAAATGGCAGCATAGCAGTTTGCCGAACTGTTCGGACTCCTCGGCTGAATCCTGTTCGGGCATAAGTATGCCGAATACCCGTTCCTTTCCAATAGCATTTACACAAAGTGCCGCGGTTGTACTACTGTCAATACCACCGGATACGCCTAGAACGATCCCTTTTCTCTTTAAGACTTTCTGAAGAGAATGACGAATATACTCCGAGATTTTTTCAACTTCCCGGTCATAATCAATATTCAGTACGTCCGGGCTAAATGGTTTTTGATTTGTCATATTTGTAGTTCCTGCTCTTTAAGCTTGTTTTTGTCAATTTTACCATTTGGTGTTTTAGGTAAAGCGTCTATGAATTCAACGGCTCCAGGCACCATGAACCTTTCCATATTTTCGATAGAATATTTGAGTATATCATCTGTGTTTAGATTATATCCATTTGCTTTAACGATAAACGCTTTGGGAACCTGGCTCATAATCGGTTCTGGTATGCCAATCACAGCGACTTCAGCGACACCCGGGTATTGGCTGATAATATTTTCAATTTCCTTTGGGCTGACTCGTTCTCCCCTGGTCTTTATCATATCATCTTTTCTCCCGAGGAAATAGAGATATCCATCTTTATCCTGTTTGAAGAAATCTCCGGAATAGAGATATCGCAGGTTGAGGTAACCGGTTTTATATACTTTAGCTGATAGTTGCGGATCCTGCCAGTAGCCGGGCATAACATTGGAACCTTGTATAATGAGTTCGCCGATCTCACCGGTATTCACCGGTTTGCCATCGTTGTCAACGATAAGAACCCTGCAGTTGGGCATAGCTATTCCGACGGAATCTGGTCTGATATCAATTTGTTCTACAGGAAGATAGCTGACCCGCTTGCATTCAGTCAGGCCGTACATCGAGTATATTTCCAAGCGGGGAAAGAGTTTTCTGAACCGCCTGATATGTTCGACCGGCAGTGCGGCACCGGTATTGGTAATAAAACGAAGAGAGGAGAAGTCGTATTTGGAAAGATCCTGCAAATTTAGCATCATAGCAACAATAGTAGGCACAATGGGGAAACCGGTGACTTTATATTCACTGATTTTTAACAGTACCTGGTGGAAGTAGGCAAAAGATTTTTCAAGAATAACAGTGCCGCCAAACATAACACTCATAATCACCTGGTACAGTCCATAGTCAAAAGACAGCGGCAATACGTTCAGGATGATATCGCCGGAGCATTGTTTGGTATATTGAATGATGCTTCGTGCCGCTGAAATCATATTGAGATGAGAAGACATAACTCCTTTTGGTTCACCAGTTGACCCGGAGGTGTAGATAAGAGCGGCCAGATCCTGATCAATGATTTCGACAACAGTAGAAATTCCGGCGGTATCAGGTTTGGATGATGTAAGTTCTTCGAATGCCAGGCTATCGTTGAACTGATCGGTTACTTTCTTATTTATCCGGGTGAAAATAAGTTTTGGTTTGCCGTGGCATTCATTTACAGCGAGAGAGACGGTCTTGATTTTGGGGCCGGAAGAGACCAGGAATTTCGCCTGTGAGTTATTGATGATATAGGCCAGCTTGGCAGCCTTGAGCTGTTCGTTAACAATAACAAAGATGGCGCCGGCCTTTGCAACAGCGTAAAGAGATATAACTGTTTCGATAGAATTTTCGAGAAAAATAACCACCCTGTCCTGATGAGAGATTCCATTAAGTCTGAGTGCTGCGGCCATATTATCAGATTTTTCATTAAGTTCCCGGTAAGTAATGCTTTCTTTACCGCATACCAGTGCGGTTTTGTCGGGAAATTCTGACGCAGTTTTTTCGAGCCATTGATGTACTAATATTGGATATTTATCATACATACTAATTCCATAATTATTTATCTTGTCAGTTTTTGTTTCTTTTATCGATAACCATATCGACCTGATAAGGTTCAGGAATTTTAACCGGGTTGCAAATAAACTGGTCTATGAGCATCTGGGTTGACACAATCAGGCACAAGGCCATATTGTCAATTTCAGATGGCTGTCGATTGTTTTTGATTTTTTTCAACAGAAGCGATACTTTGTTATAGTCAAATATGCCGGATTTTTTGACCATATCTTCGCTGACCATATTTGAAGAATAGCTGCTGCTATCGGCAGTTAAGGCATTGATAACGGGCGCCCTGTAAGGTTGTTTGGTGCGGTTTAGTATGTCAGCGGGCAGATCGTTTTCAAAAATTTTTCTAAGAATAAATTTTTCTTTTATGCCTGAGATTTTCCATCGTCTTGGTAAAGCGGCAAGAGCCTCCAGGAGTCTGTAGTCCAGGAATGGGAGCCGGATTTCCAGTGAGTGAGCCATAGCCACCCGGTCTCCCTGGCTGGAGAGCAGGTAATTGCTCATGAACAGGCTGCTTTCCAGGAATTGAGCCCTGGAAAGGATATCCCATTTACCGAAACCGCCAGGTAAGAAGCTGTCAAGTTCGCCGATAGCATCGTATTGTCCGACGGATTTCTGAAAAGGTTTATCCCAGAAAGATTTAATCCGGCAGGTATTAGCCCATCGCAAGCAATGCGAATAGTACGGGTTTTCAAAATCGAGCATACCCCTGGTGAAAAAAGCCTGTAAAGATTTTTTCATCCTTGGGTTATTAAAGATATATGGATAGATGCGGCCAAAAAGCTCCGTTCGCCAGGTTGCCTCAGGTTGGCGGGCGCAGAAGTATCTTATCTTTGCCTCACGAAATATATTATATCCGCCGAAAAATTCATCAGCCCCTTCTCCGGTAAGTACCACCTTGTAGTTTGAGTCTCTAACAACTTTAGACAGCAGGAAGAGCGGGGCGGGGGCGGTTCTGGTCATAGGTTTTTCGCTATGGTAAATTACCCTGTCGAAGTTATCCGCAATGAGATTGTTTGATGCTAACAGTTCGGTATGGTTAGTTTTGAGATGGTTAACCATATGTTTCTGGTAGGCCGTTTCGTCGAAATCCGGATCGTCAAACCGGATGCCAAAAGTAGTTAACCGGTTATTAAATTTGTTAACGATTTTAGCGGTTATTCCGGAAGAGTCCAGTCCTCCACTGAGGTAGCTGCCAACCGGCACATCAGCTCTCAGCCGTATATTGATAGAGTCGGTGATTAAACAGCTTAGCTTTTCTGATGCTTCCTTCAGATCAGAGTATTCAGATGAGTCTTCCCGACATAAAGGAGTTTGCCAGTATTGTTTAATTGTGATAATACCATTTTTAAGATGCAGGTAATGGCCCGGCGGCAGTTCCCTGATACCTTTAAACGCTGTATAGCCAGGCAGGGTAGTCCAGAATGTGAAAATCTGATCGAGTGCGATACAGTCGAGTTCCCTGTCGATCCTGGGATATTGGAAAACAGCTTTAATTTCAGAAGCAAAAATTATTTTGTTATCTTGAATAGTATAAAAAAGTGGTCTGATTCCGAGTCGATCTCTTGCCAGGAATAGTTCTTTTTTGCTGCTGTTCCAGATAGCGAAGGCGAACTGCCCGTTAAGCATATCGAGACATTCTATTCCATGGTCTTCGAAAAGGTGCAGGAGTACCTCAGTATCAGTTCTGGTTTTAAAATTATGCTTGTCGAGGCAGCGTTTTAATTCAGGGAAATTAAAAATCTCGCCATTATAGGTTATCCACAGGTCTTCGTTTTCGTTGGACAGCGGCTGGATGCCGCCGGCCAAGTCAATAATGCTAAGTCGGCAGTGCCCCAGAGCAGCGTGGTTGTCAAGGTATATACCTGATTCGTCCGGTCCTCTATGGCGAATAGATGACAGCATCGAGCATATTGTATCAGCATCAAACCGGTCGGAAGAATTTATACAGCAAATACCAGCTATCCCGCACATTTAACCTTTGTCTCCAAAAATCTACATATATTATCTATTGTGTCTAGATTTTCGGGTATAACTTCATCATCGAGAATAATGATGTTGAAGGTATCTTCCAGGTAAGTGGCGATTTCCAGAACACCCATGGAATCAATAATTCCCTGTTCCAAAAGAGAAAAATCTCTCTGAAGGTCTTCTTTACTGCCAAATAGAAACTGCTCAATTATAAAATCTTCAATAATATTGTAATACTTGGTTTTCTCCACATGAAAACTCCTATAAAACGATAATCTTCTCAAACACTAAAAAATGAATTTACTTATTCAGGCAACATCTGTTAAGAGGTTATCTTTCAAGTAAAAAAATGGTAACCGTTCACACGGTTACAGTAATAAAATATAAGTAAAAAGAAATAAGCTAAGGTTCGCTTATCGCGAACTATTTTAAATCTCCGCAAACACAGAATCTGACTCAAATAACGCACCTGTGAATGCTTACAAAAAATGTTACTATTGGTTCCAATTTTAAAAAACGACAGGAATACAAATTCCTATATAATCCATATATTAATATGAATAAGTTAGAAAGATAAAAGCAAACAAACCCTCGCCTCCTGCGTTCCAGGGACTTAAAGACCAGGCTTGATCCTGGTCTAATTCTCTTTTCAACCGATCCTTATAAAATCACTCTATCGCGTCATACTTTGCCAGGATAATTGCAAAAAACATTCTCAACTAATTCGCAATAAGATTTAATAGTAGTACAAAAACGATAAAAATAAGAAATACAAAGAAATTAAATCAATTTCATCCAGTAAAGTCGACTCTTGAAGCAAGAAAGTATTTTACTTTATTATCCGATTTTGTCAAGGAATTATATGTGTATACAGGGTAAGCAGTTTGGGTAGAATAGTCGCAGGTAATGTATTTGTCCCATACAAACAATTGTAAATATCTTATAGCGATTGAGACAAAATCTGCAAATGATGATAAACATGTAACGGTTAAATTTTCATGCAGATGATATAAATAATGGTTTCAGAACAGGTTAGACATCATTAGATTTTATAAGAGAATTTGCTATCAGATAAAGATTAAAATAGCAGAGATATTTTACCTATTTTCACTTGAGGTAATCATAATTATTTTGTTTTTAGAGTAATTATAGTGTTTTTTTGTATGTTGCGGCTTGGGATTTATTAATCTTTCACAAAGAGCAGGCCGTCGTAGGTTCGGCCGCGGCTGGAGAAATAGTCAAGGGTCAGGCTTTTGTATTATTGGGATTTTTCGGATCATTGTTGAGGTATAGTAAATTTGAGATGTTAAAGTGGGGTAAATGATGCAAATGGATGAATAATATAGAGATAAGCTCGTTTTATTATTAGTCCCGGAGCGGAATTATTACTATAATACTATACTTTACTTAGAACCAGCCATGAGAAATCAGAGTATTGTTACCAGAAAGATAGAACAATGATTGGAATATCAAAATTATATTGCGGAACCGTTGAGGCCTCTGATCCACTGAGGTATAATCGCCATTCAGGCAAGCTGCCCAGCCATTTATTACAGTTTTCTAAGGATAAGCGGCCGGTTGTGGTTTGGAATACAACGAGGCGTTGTAATTTGAAGTGTGTGCATTGCTATTCGCATTCGCATGATATGGATTACGAGAATGAGCTGACGACCGAAGAGGGTTTTAAGCTTTTGGATGACCTGGCGGAGTTTGGTGTGCCGGTGGTGTTGTTTAGTGGCGGTGAGCCGCTGACGAGGAAGGATTTGCCGGAGCTGATAAAGAGGGCGAAGGCGAATGGATTGCGTGCTGTGATCTCAACAAATGGTACACTGATAACGCCGGAGAAGGCCGAGCAGTTTGCTGAACTGGGTTTGAGCTATGTGGGTGTGAGCCTGGACGGGCTGCGTGAAACGAATGATAAGTTTCGCGGGATAGCCGGTGCTTATGATAAGGCGTTGGCGGGTATGCGAAACTGTAAGGCGGCGGGTGTAAAGGTTGGTTTACGGTTTACTATTAATAAGCGAAATGTGCATGATGTTCCGGGTATATTTGATTTGCTGGAGCAGGAGGATGTTCCGCGAGTGTGTTTTTATCACCTGGTTTATGCCGGGCGCGGCAGTGAGCTGATGGAGGAAGACTTGAGCTTGGAGGAGAGTCGCAAAGTTGTTGACCTGATAATCGACCGGACAGAAGATTTGCATAATCGTGGTTTGAAGAAGGAAGTGCTGACGGTAGATAACCATACAGACGGTCCGTATATTTATTTGCGGCTGCTGGCGGAAGGTAAGACCGAGCGGGCGGAGCAGGTAATGGAGCTGCTGAAGATGAACGGCGGCAATAGTACCGGTATCGGTATTGGCTGTGTTAGCTGGGATGGCAGCGTACATGCGGACCAGTTCTGGCGACATTATACTTTTGGCAATGTGAGGGAGCGTAAATTTTCGGAGATATGGACCGATACCAATGATGAACTGATGGCGAAGCTGAAAGATCGTAAGAAGTTTTTGAAGGGTCGCTGCGGAGTATGCCGGTTCCAGGATGTGTGTAACGGGAATTTCCGGGTGAGAGCAGAAGCGAAGTACGGCGATTTGTGGGAGCCGGACCCTGCGTGTTATCTGACAGATGAAGAGATCAAAAAGTTAGAAGTTAGAGGTTAGAAGTAAGAAGTTGTTTGTGTCGCTGACGCGAGATTGAATATTGATGAGATAATTTCGAAAGGAATATAGGATAGTGTTGAAGAAGAGTCTATATTTATTATTGATAGTTGGATGTGTTTCATGTTCGCCTTCGATAGAATATCCGAAGGCAGAGAGGGTAGACCAGGTGGATGAATATTTTGGCGTAAAGGTGTCGGATCCGTATCGCTGGCTGGAAGAAGATGTGCGTGAGAGCGAGCGGGTGAGTGAATGGGTAGAGCATCAGAACGAGATAACTCGTGCGTACCTGGATGGTATCCCGGAACGTGAGCAGATAAAAGAGCGGCTGACCGAGCTGTGGGATTATGATAAGGTTGGTGTGCCGAGCCGGCATGGCGACTATTATATCCAGTCGGTGCGTCATAGTATGGATAACCATTCGATTGTATATAAAATGAAATCTCTGGATGGTGAGAAGGAAGTTTTATTTAATCCTAATACCTGGTCGGATGATGGTACGGTAGCGCTGGCGGGGATGTCGTTTAGTGATGACGGCAGATATGTGGCTTATGGTATCCAGGAATCCGGTTCTGACTGGCGGACATGGAAGATACGCGAGGTTGCCAGCGGCAAGGATCTGCCGGATGTGATGGAGGATCTGAAGTTTACGAGCCCTTCGTGGGATCAAAAGGGAGAGGGGTTTTATTATGGTGAGTATCCGGCGCCGGCAGAGGGCGAGAAGTTTACATCGTTGAATACGAATGAGAAGATAATGTATCATAAGCTGGGCGAGCCGCGGTCGGCTGACAGGCAGGTATATGAGAACCCGGAGAATCCGAAATGGAATTTCTGGGCGGGTGAGACAAATGACGGTCGCTATTTACTGATTACTATTAGTGTGGGGACGGATGATAAGTACAGGGTGTTGTATAAGGATCTGCAGAATCCGGATAGCGAGTTTACTTACCTGGTAAGTGAGTTTGAGAACAGTTATTATTTGCTGGAGAATGATGATAATATATTCTATTTTCAGACTGACCGGGATGCACCGATGGGGCGGGTGATAGCGATGGATGTAAATCATCCGGAGCCGGAGAACTGGATAGAGCTTGTGCCGGAGGAGAAGGAGACGCTGGACGGCGTAAATATGGTAAACGAGCAGTTTTTGTGCAAGTATCTGAAGGATGTGACGACTCAGGTGAAGGTATATAGTAAGGAAGGTGAGTTTGTACGGGATATTAAGATGCCGGGGGTTGGTACCGGCAGCGGATTCGGCGGCAGGCGATATCATAAGGAGACGTTCTATGCTTTTTCGTCATATGATATACCGCCATCAATTTTCAGGTATGATATGGAGACAGGAACTTCTACGCTGATGGAGAAGAGTAAAGCGAAGATGGATCCGGATAAGTTTGTGACCGAACAGATATTTTTTGAATCGAAGGACGGTACAAAGGTTCCGATGTTTGTTTCTTATATGAAGGGTATGAAGAGGGACGGCAGTAACCCGACGATGCTGTACGGTTACGGTGGTTTCAGTATATCACTGCAGCCGGGGTATAGTTTGGGCAGGCAGGTGTTGATGGAGAATGGTTTTGTGGTGGCAACTGTTAATCTGCGGGGCGGCGGTGAGTATGGCGAGGATTGGCATGAGGCCGGTAAGCGGTTTAAGAAGCAGAATGTATTTGATGATTTTATCGGGGCGGCTGAGTATATGATCAAGGAGAAGTATACCAGTGCCGGTAAGATCGCGATTTTGGGCGGTTCCAATGGCGGGCTGCTGGTAGGAGCTGTTATGGTTCAAAGGCCTGAGCTGTATGGCGCGGCGGTGCCGGAGGTTGGTGTAATGGATATGCTGCGGTTTGATAATTTTACCGCGGGTCGGTTCTGGGTGGATGAGTACGGCAGTGCAAAAGAGAGTAAGGAGATGTTTGAATATCTGCTGAGTTATTCGCCGTATCATAATCTGAGGCCGGAAGTGGCGTATCCAGCGACGATGGTGATGACAGCTGATACAGATGACAGGGTTGTGCCGGGCCATTCGTTCAAGTTTGCGGCGAGATTGCAGCATGTGTATAAGGGTGAAGAGCCGATGCTGATCCGAATTGAGACCAAGGCCGGTCACGGCAGCGGCAAGCCAACGAGCAAGCTGATAGATGAGATCGCAGATATTTATGCGTTTATGGTAGAGAATACGAAGTAGTAGTTTGCGTGTTTAGCAGGAAGAAAGGTGTTGCAGGAAGGCTATTTTAGGCGATTTATGTGACTTAAAAACTGCGAAAGTAAACTAAGACAGCATAATAATATTTATGTATATGAGAGCTCGTCAGAAATGGCGGGCTCTTTTTTTTCGGTATTAGTGCGGCGATGGTATATTGAACTGGAATCGTCTTATAAAAATGCCGATATTATGTTATAATAACTTGTTCTGGGAATAACAATTTGGGCTTTAAGGAAAATGAGAAGCTGTAAGTTTAGTGTGAGGAATGGATTATGAAGAAGTCGGTATTTACCTGTGCGTTTTTACTTTTATGTGTTAGTTCACTATTTTCTGCTGTGATACATGTGCCGGAGGATTATGGGACCATCCAGGCGGCGGTTGATGCCGCGGTTAGTGGTGACACTATTAATGTGGCGGCTGGTACGTATATTGAGAATATTGTCCTGAAAGATGGTGTTGAGCTTATCGGAGCAGGTGAAGATGTCACCATAATTAATGGCAACGGGACCGATAGAGTTATCTTCTGTGAAGATTGTACAGAAGGAACAAAGCTGGAAGGATTTACGATAAAAAATGGTGATGTATATCGGGGCGGCGGGATGTATAATCTTAATTCTTCAATTGAGATTGCAAACTGCATTTTCGAATCAAATACTGCCAAATACGGCGGCGGGATGCTCAATGACAGCTCTTCTACAACTATTACTAACTGTACCTTTAACGAAAATACTTATTACTGCGGCGGTGGAATGTTAAATCGGAACAGTGCTGAGGTTACTATTTCAAACTGCACGTTCACTGCAAATACCTCAGAAAATAACGGTGGTGCAATACGCAATACGAGCAGTTCAACAGTTACGATTACCGACTGCATTTTTACTGACAATATAGCGACCAATACTAATGCAGGCGGCATCTTTTGTGAAGGTGGAACAAGTGTTACGATTACCGGCTGTACGCTGGCTCGCAATTTTCCGCAAAATATCACAGGTGATTATACAGACGGCGGCGGAAATAACCTCGATTACCGTATCGATATTGACACAAATAATTCGGCTGATTATCGAAGCATCCAGGAAGCAATTAATGCGTCGGCAGACGGCGATATTTTAACGGTTATGCCTGGTACATATGTCGAAAATCTTAATATGAGCGGCAAGGCTATAACCCTGCAAAGCAGCGCCCCGGAAGATCCAGATACAATAGCAGCAACAATAATAGATGGCGGAGCAAACGGCAGTGTTATCACTTGTAATAGCAAAGAGGGTTCCAATACAGTAATCAGCGGCTTTGTAATAACAAATGGCTCCGGAACGGTCCATATGGTCGATACCCTTTACTGTGGTGGCGGTATATACATTAATAATTCATCGCCAACAATAACTAACTGTACATTCCAGGATAATACAGTAAGTTATGATGGCGGTGGAATATTTAATATTTTTTCCAGCCCAACTATTACAAATTGTACATTCACTAATAATTCTGCAAATCGTGGTGGTGGCGTAAACAATGCTAGTAGCACTCCAACTATGGAATCCTGCACTTTCAAAGACAACATAGCAAGCTATTATGGGGGTGGCGTATTCAATTTTAATTGCACTATAACTATGGAATCCTGCACTTTCAAAGACAATGTGACAGACGATAGCGGCGGTGGAATGTATAATTACCAATCTTCTCTTACGATGGGAAATTGTATCTTTAGCGGCAATAGCGCATATTACGGTAGTGGAATATATTTTTTATCTACCAGCTCAACAACAGTTAACAGATGCACCTTTAGCAACAATACAGCATCTTATAATGGCAGTGGAATGTATAATAAAGACTCCTCCCCGACAGTTAATAATTGCACCTTTATCGCCAACAGGTCGGACTCTGGCAGCGGAATATACAATTTCCAATCTACACCGGAAGTATGCAATTGTGTCTTTACCGCCAACAGGTCAGACTCCGGCAGTGGAATATACAATTCATCATCTTCTCCAGCAGTAACCAGCTGTATCTTTACCGGTAATATGGCAGATTCCGGCGGCGGAATATATAATTCATCATCTAATCCAACCGTAACCAACTGTAACTTTTTCGGCAATACCGCAAGCACTAATGGCAACAGGATATATAATACAGACAGCAGTCCGGCTATAACTAATTGTATATTTTTGGATACAGATTCTAACAGCGCCAGCGAATTTTATAATAGTGATTCAGGTTCAATACCTGTTATTTCATATTGTAATATCTCCGGCTGCGGCGAAAACGGCAGCCAATGGGATAATTCCTGGGGTACTAATGGCGGTGGTAATATAGACTGTGACCCGATGTATGTGCGTAATCCGGATGATGGAGGTGACGGATGGGGAGATGACCCGGAAACCGAAGATATAGATGAATCAGCTAATGATGACAATGGTGACTTGAGGTTATTACCCGCTTCGCCTTGTATTGATGCCGGCAACAGCACTGTTTTAGGTTTAGATATGACAGCATCAGCATATGACTATTATGGTAACCCTCGCATAATTGATATTCTAACTGTAGAAAATACAGGAATGCCACAAGAATTAATATTGTATGGAACTGGAATTATATTGCCTATTGACTTGGGTGCGTATGAATTCCATAGCTCTGAACAGATCACCGGCGATTTTTCCGGGGACGGCAAAGTAGATCTGGCAGACCTTGCGGTATTTGCAGAAAACTGGCTGAGCGGTTTGTAAGAAACAGATATTGAGATCAGGAAAATAAAAGAAAGATAAAACAAAAGGATATAAAAATGAAATTAACACAAGTACTTTTAATATTATGTTTGTGCGGTCCTATTTTAAATGCCAGTACAATAAACGTACCCGATGATTATACAACTATCCAGACGGCGATTGATGCCGCAGCTAGCGGAGATACGGTTAATGTGGCAGCGGGAACGTATGTCGAGAATATTGTCCTGAAAGATGGTGTTGAGCTTATCGGGGCAGGTAAAGATATCACCATAATTGATGGCAACGGGACCGATAGAGTTATCTTCTGTCAGGATTGTACAGAAGGAATAAGGCTGGAAGGATTTACCATAACCAAAGGTGATGCATATCGGGGCGGCGGGATGTATAATCTCAACTCTACCGTTGAGATTGCCAACTGTATTTTTGAATCTAATACAGCCAATTATGGCGGCGGGATATTGAATGACAGCTCTTCAGTAACCATCACTAACTGTACTTTCAATGAAAATACTTTTTACTGTGGTGGTGGAATGTTAAATCGAAACAGTGCTGTGGTGACTATTTTAAATTGCACGTTCACTGCAAACATATCAGAAAATAATGGCGGCGCGATGCGTAATACGAGCAGCTCAACGGTGACGATCACCAGCTGCATTTTTGTTGACAATATAGCAACCAATACTAATGCGGGCGGTATCCATTGCGAAAGCGGAACAAATATAACAATAACAGATTGCGTTATTTGTCAGAATACTCCTTCAAATATTACAGGAGACTATACAGACGGCGGCGATAATACTATTTCCGAGACCTGTGGTGACAGTGACGGTGATGGCCTGATAGATTGTCTTGATAATTGTCCTTCCAGGCCAAATCCGGACCAGGCAGATAGTGATGGAGATGGAGTTGGTAATGTCTGCTCGACAGGTACTTTCAGCGGCGGCAGCGGAACTGCCGATGACCCTTATCAGATCTCCAGGGTAGATGATCTGATAGAGTTGGCATATTTTTATAGCGGTTGGAGCAAGGACAAATATCTCATTATGACGCAGGATATTTACTTTCCAGTATCAGTGGCGATGCCGAGTATAGGAGTTCCGGAAGATGGTCATGGTGGAGGTTGGTTTCAGGGAGTATTTGATGGAAATGGTTACACTATTCATAACATGGGAATTAAGACTGGAAGTAATGGTTTGTTTTATGGGACAACTTCGTCAGCTGTAATAAAGAATCTGTACCTGGAAAATGTTAATTTTAATTTTCCGGGAACGGGATATGAAGGAGCCGGCATTTTGGTTGGATGGAATGAAGGAACGATCGAAGACTGTTGCGTTAACGGTACTTTGGAAACGCCAAGTGGTTTATATTCAGCAAATATGTCTATTGGAGGACTGGTAGGAAAGAATTTGGGCAGCATCAATAGATGTTATACACAAGGAAAATTTATTTCCAACTTGACAGATAGTGTTGAGTGTATTGGCGGACTGGTGGGGCAAAACATTGGTGTTGAAGGCTATGAAGGGATTATCACAGACAGCTATTCTACCATGGATATTGAAGCTATAGATTGTGCTTTTCCAAGATTTACTGGCGGCCTGGTCGGAGACAACACATATGATGGGGAGATTATTCATTGTCATTTTGCCGGAAAGTTTATAGGAATTGACGATAGCAGTACAAATGTTGCAGGTGGCCTGACTGGTCTTATTCCAGATAATACATCTATTACAGAATCATTTTGGGATAAAAACAGATCAGGATGCAACAGCATTGGAGGCGGAACGGGGCTAACCAGCGAGGAAATGGCAGATGAGTCAAATTTCACCGGCTGGGATTTCGCAGATACATGGCAAATGAGCGACAGCTACGGTTATCCGATTCTCCATATAGGTGTTGGTGCTACAAGATATGCTGGTGATATCAACGGTGACGGCAGGGTTGATATGTTTGACCTGGCAATTCTACTGGAGAACTGGCTAAGTGGCTTGTAAGCCGCTAGATAGTAGAACAGGTGAGTTGGAGAAAGAAAACACTACAAGATATAAAAACAGAGAATGTAATAATGTGGTTTATGCTTTGCATCATATGCATGGCGCACATTTGACTGTTCAACATTACACGCAAAGGCCAGAACAGGGCCAATTAAGTGAAAAATGAATAATGAATAGTGAAAAATTAAGGTGTTCGACTTTCGTCTCACATTTTGTTTAAATTCAAAGCGTTGCAGGAAGGCCCTTTTAGGCGATTTACCAGAGGCACTTTGTTATTGCAACTTAAAAACTGCGAAAGTAAACTAATAATGAAACTCTAACTGAATAGTTAGAATTTCTTGTGGTGCCGCTTAGATGATTTTTTAAATGCTTCGGATTGCGGCTAATATTTTGTTTAAGCCGGTGCAAAGAATAAGATTGTTGTGAAGATAGATTGTAGTATTGGCTAATTCAGTTCGTGAGAATTAAAATTATTTAGAAAGGGTCCTTTAGCCATGTGAATTCATCGACATCGAAGTTTTTATCGAAGCTTCTGTGCCAGTCGTAGGTCCATAGGTCTTCGACCTCAATATTGGCAACTGATGAGTCAGCCATGGCGCCCTGTATTCCCCTGTTGTGTCTTCTCATCATGAAAGTTCTAATGGAATCCCAGTTGCTGTGATTGTAGAAACTCTTTTCATTGGCCGGATTGGGAGCAGTCGGGATTTCGTCTGTGACCCAACTGTCATGCCATCTACCGTCCAGGATTAGAGGTATTGTTGACGCTTTTTTCAGTCCGTTGGCTTTTACCCAGCAATTAGTGAAACCGTCGCGTTTTCTAATCCAGGAATTTTCGGTATAACTTCCGATATAGTAAGGGTCATTGTCAGAGAAATTGGCCCATTCTGCATTGACCGCGTCAATCTGGAAAGCCTTTGATGTGCTGCCGAAATAACTTTCCGGCTGTTGGCCGGTAGGGTTAAGTTGGGAAATTTTGTTAGCGGCCGGGCACACTCGCAAATCGTCGATATTATGATAATATTTAGCTAAAGACTCGATGTAGCTATGGTTAGAGTTATTAGAATCATAGATTGGGAAATTGTCGTTCCAATCGCTGGTATAGTATTCGTAACATATGGCCCATTGTTTCAGGTTTGACATGCAGACAACGGTTTGAGCCTGCCTTCTTGCCTTGTTAAGAGCCGGCATAAGGATAGATACAAGCAGGGCTATGATAGAAATAACAACAAGTAACTCTATTAGTGTAAAAGCTTTTTTCTTCATTTTAATTCCTAATAAACAGTATATTTAAACGTTTCTAGTAGTTGATGATATTCAAATGTATTGAAAAGCTTACCAGTAAATTACCAATTAAAAATCTAACCTTTTCATAATCTTATGCCATATTTTGTTAAAAAACAATAGTAAGAAGTAATGATATGCTGGATAAATGTAATTTTTTTAGCGGCAAGGCGGTTTATTAAGGATAATAGAGTCTGGGTATATTAGTAATGGCGGTAATATTTATGATTTAAGTTATTGTGGTTATGTAAGTTATCAGTATGGCTTCTCAGTTTGGGAAAAGGTTTTATAATAATAAGTTCAGATTTGGTATAATGAATGGCTATGAAGAGAGAAAGAAGAAATGTAATTTTGGGTCTGGTTTTAGCGGTGATTTTGGGTGCGTCTTGTCTGGCAGAAGAGGAGCTGACGAGAGCTGAGCTGGTGGATAAGGCGGAAGGTATGTGGCTGGGCCAGATAGTTGCGAATATGGCTGGGCGAAGTACCGAAGGGAAATATTCCGGAGCAACAGGGAATCCTTCAGATAGCATTGGATGGATTTTGAAAGTTCCGGGTGAGAGCTGGCCGGGTGATGATGATACTGATGTTGAGTATGTGGCATTGCATATATTGGAAGAACACGGTTTTGGGGTTAGTGGTGAGGATATAGCGGCTCAATGGCTGACTCATATAACGACCAACGGTATATATATATCAAATCGCCAGGCATTGTTTTTGATGGGCGATGGGTTTATGCCGCCAGCGACCGGCAGTCGGGGATATAACCAGCACTGGTATTCGATTGACAGCCAGATAACAACTGAAGTTTTAGGGGTTGTAAGTCCCGGAATGACGCAGCAGGCGATAGGTCTGGCAGCAAAGTTTGCCGGAGTATCGAATGATGGTTTTGCGGTACATGCGGCACAATTTCAGGTGGCGATGTATTCGTATGCATTTTTTGAGAGTGATGTTAATGTGCTGGTAGCGAAGGCGATGGAAGTTATGCCGGTCAGCAGCAGGAGCTACCGGGTTGTAAGTGATGTTGTGAGCTGGTATGAAGAAGATATGGCAGATGGTGCGGCAGACTGGCGGGCTACCAGGCGTAAGCTGTATGATTATTACGGCGGGGGCAGCTATGCTAATGGCCGGTATTATAACTGGATTGAGTCGACGGTAAATCTGGGAGCGACTGTTATGTGTCTGCTGTATGGCCAGGGAGATTATAAAGAGACAGTGCGAGTTGGTGTGCTGGCAGGCTGGGATTGTGACTGTAACCCGGCAATAGCCGGCGGTATACTTGGTGTGATGAATGGCCGGAGCGGTCTGCCGCAGGATTTGTTTGGCAGCGATGTTTGCAGTAATACATATCAGAATATATACAGGCGGTATTTGCCTGATCCGGAAGTGGGCATGCCGCAATATGAAGATATAACGGTACTGGCGAACCGGATAGCTGATCTTGCAGAGGAAAATATTGCATCGAACGGCGGGTTTGTCGAAGGAGATAATTATATAATATCAGATTTGGGAGAATCGGCAGATGTACCGGAGAAAGTTGAACCGGCCGGGCCTGATGGATTGGTGATAGAAGCATTAGATGCAGGTCTGGAAGTTGTGCCGGTGGCGATGGTGGCGAATTATAATACGGGTAATGACCTGTATAACCTGGGAGGGATTATTGATGGGATAAAGGATAACAGTTATAGCGGGGTGAGGCCGTATCGCAGTTACAGCTCAGCGGGGATTGGTCGTGCGGAGGATTATTATGGCGTTAAGTTTTCGAGGAAAGTTGTTTTTGATGCGGTGACATTTTATGAAGGTGATACAGTCTGGGCAAGTATTAATGATTACAATAGAACAAGCGAGCGTCGGGGCGGTCATTTTGAAGATATGCATGTTGAGATATATCAAGAAGGTGAGCAGAAGTCTGTTGAGGGAGTGAGTTTTTCCGAGCTTCTGGATAAGGATAAGATGTATCAGGTAATAACGATATCATTTGAACCGGTGACGGGCGATGAGGTTCGTATAGTCGGGCGGCCGGGCGGGACGCAGACATATACAACTATACTTGAACTGGAGGTTTCTGGCAGCCTGGAGATATGCGGTGATGTTAACGGTGATGTTAAGATCGACCTGATAGATTTTAGTGCATTGGCCGAGAGCTGGCTGGCAGGAGCTGGAAGTGATTATTTTGAAGGTGGTATGGATTGTGCAGCAGATGGTGTTATTGATGTTGGCGATTTGAGTTGGATTTTGAGATACTGGTTAAAGTGAAAGTTTGATAGTGCGGTTTATGCTTCGCATCATATGCATGGCGCACTTTTGACTGTTCAACATTACACGCAAAGGCCAGAACAAGGCCTTGTGAATGAGAAACTTTATATTTAAATGTATTTCCGAGCTAATTCTCGAAAGTATATTTAACTCAAAGCGTTGCAGGAAGGCCCTTTTAGGCGATTTTTGCAACTTGAAAACTGCGAAAGCAAACTGATATTTTGATTATAAAAAAAAGCCGCTTCTGATCAAGAGTCAGAAACGGCTTTAAGTTTGTTAGACAATGATTATGTTATGCTTTTCTGCGGCGGTGGATAGCGAAAGCGCCAAAGCCGAGAAGAGCCATAGTAGCCGGTTCCGGAACAACTTCAGTTTTGATTGTTCCGCTAAAAGCGTCAACGTAGAAAATTACATCCTGAGTTTCGGTAAGGTCCAGGGTAATATTGTCAGTACCGACAGAGCGGTTGTCCCAGCTGATAGAATCCCAGGTGCCGGTAACGACAGCCTTAAAATAGTAAGTACCAGCATCGAGAGTCTGGGAAAGAGAGTAGATACCGCCGCCAATTGATGTCATAGCGGTAGCGGCGTTAGCATTGTCCCAGCCCTGGAAACTACCGGCGATTGTCCATGTGCCGGGATCTGTACTGAGCTGTATGCGGTTGATATTTGTTGACCATCCGTCATTAACTTCGTTTGTATTGAAAGTGATAGTGACTTCACCGTTGGCATCGGTATAGTACCAGCTGTTTGGTCCTGGGAAATTCCAGTCCCATGTGCCGTCGGTGATTTTGAATTCCTGTCGCTGGCCGGCGTCTAAACCAGTAACAGTGTATGAGTAAGTGCCGTCACCATTATCGGTCATTTCATTTGCACCGGCATCCCATCCATTATATTCACCGGCAATGTAATATCCGGCATGGGCAGACATGGAAAGGGCCATAACAACAATCGCCATTAAAATTTTTCTCATTTTAAAACCTCCAATATGATTTAGATTAAATGTCCATCGTTTCACTTAAAGTGTGTGGAACGATGTTGAAAACGTAAAAATCACAATAAAACACATCTTTTATGTTACCAGAAATTGCGTTTCAAGTTCAAGGAAATAATGTAAAAAGCAGGATCGATCGATAATGATGGAATGTTATTTTATTCTATAAAGGGTTAGTTTAATTAGAGTTAAGGCTTTAGTGTGGAATTTGGTCATGTGCCAGAAATGTGTTGATATTTTAAGTTCGGGCGAAAAGTTTTTCCCGACGATATTGCCGCACTGTAAAATGGGCGTAAATCGAAGGTTAATACTCTTGATATGAAAACAATATGATATATAATAATCGGTATCGAAAGAGTGGTTATTTGCCGATATTGTTGAGTTACAGAATGGTTGGTAATTATGTTAAAGAATTTAATTAAATATCACTGGCTGCTGTTGTCTATTTCAGGTCTGACAATATGGATCGTATGGTCAACGTGTAATGATATTCGAGTGCGTGAGCTTAATGAGGAACTGGATCGCACAGCATTGAATATGACGGACGAATCATATGATGAGATAAAAAGATTATTAGATGCCGGTGCTGATGTCAATTATAAGATCAAATCGGTGCGATGCTGCGGTTGGTGTGGAGTTGGCGGAATTTATAGTGCAGGTGAGTATAAAGTAGGATTTGAGCAGAACGAATCAGGCTTTGGAGATTCCAGTTTATTGATGGTCGCAGTTGATAGAAGGTGTGATAAGATCGTTCATATGCTGGTTGAAGAAGGGGCGATATTAGAATGTAATGGATTTACAGCAATGCATGTTGCGGCACAAAATGGTGATATGGATTTAGTCAAATATTTTTTGAGTCTTGGTTGTGATGTAGATGGTGAATGTGATGCTACTCCGCTGTTGTTGGCGGCAGAGTACGGTCATAAAGAAATAGTAGATTTACTGATAGAAAAAGGAGCAAATGTAAATACTGTGTGTGTTGATAATCATAGTGCTTTGTATTATGCAGCACAGAATGGGCATATTGAAATAGTAAAGACATTAATCGACAAAGGTGCAGATGTTAACCTTTTAAGTAAAGATGAAGTTAGCACAGCAATCCTGGCGGCACTATATAAAGGACAAACAGAAGTTGTGAAGCTTTTGCTTGAAGTTGGGGCTGATATTCATTTAAGTCATAAATTGAGTTATGACCCATTATTTGCGGCTATCAGAAGTTGTAAGCCTGAAATGGTTGAGCTGGTGCTAAATTATGAGCCTGACCTGGATGTTGAATATTTCAATGGTATGACATGTTTAGATTGTGCAATCAATAGTAAGAATGCTGATATTCTCAAGTTGATCATAGAAGCAAAGGGTATAGATCGGGATAGTGAATTATGGAAAGCTATTGACGACGGCAGGAGCGATAAAGTTAAAGCTTATATTGCCGCCGGAGCTGATGTGAATAGTTTTAATAAGATCGCAGAAAAAACTCCATTGATGCTGGCTGTTGAGCAAGGTGGCACAAATTGTATTAAAGAGCTGCTTGAAGCCGGAGCTGATGTGAATTTTATGAGGGAGAAAGATGGAGCGACAGCACTGACCGTAGCGATCAAGAGAGAAGCATTTGTCCTGGAAGAATTGCTAAAGGCCGGAGCTGAAATACCGCAAGAGCTGATAGAAAAATACAAGAAGAAGAAAAGCATCGATGGATATGACAAATACGTTATCGAGCAGTTTGGTAAATATATTAATTAACCAAACTGACCGATAGCCGGTTTGAAAGGGGTTAGATGTTAAAAAGAATAAAGTTTGAAATTGTTCACCTTGAGTAATCAGGTAGAGAAGAATTGCAATCGCTATTAAGTTTAGAGTTTGTTAAGGAATTTACGGATTTCCTGTTCTGTTTGTATCGGCTTGTCTTTTCTGATAAGGTGGCTTGCACCTTTGATATGTATGAGTCTGCCGTTGTGAATAAGTCCGGTGGCGTCGAGGTGTCTCTGGCGGTAATCAGGGTTGTCGGTGTCAGCTTTTAGAATTAGAGTGGGTGCAATAATTTTAGTAAAGATAGTTCTTGGGTTTCCGAAACCGCCTTGCAGGAGGATATCTATAACGTTTGGGTGCACCAGATGTTTGGACTCAGCCCAGAGGTCGTATTCGAATTTAGACCAGCCGGGATGATATTTAGTTTCTGCGTCTTTCATGAGCTGCAATTTTGGGGTGATGTTCATTTTTTCAACGGAGTTTTTCCAATCGCTATGTATGTCGGGGGAAAGATGTTCCAGGGCTTCTTCCATGGGCGGGTCTTCCATGATGACAGCTGCGGGCAGGTTTGGGTAAGTGGCGGCGGTGAGTGCTACGGTAGAGCCGCCCATCGAATGGCCGATCAGGATAGGCTTTTGGATTTTTAGAGCTTCTATAAGGCCGACGAGATCCAGCATGTGAGCATTGAGGGAGTATGGCTCGTCCGGTTTCTGAGAGAAACCATGCCCCCTGGCATCGTACATGATGATATCATAATCATTTTGAAGCCTGGCGGCGAGCGAAGCCCAGTTAAGTCCATAGTCAGTTATGCCGTGGGCCATAATGATAACGGGTTTATTCTGGCCGCCAGTGCGCCAGTAATGGATCATGATGCCATTGGCTGTGACGGAGTTCGATTCCCAGTTGCGGTATGGTACCGGCAGTGAAGTGGATTTGCCTGGTTGGGAACAACCAGAAATAAAGAACAATACGATAGAAATAAATAATACTGTTCGCATGGTCGGTCCTTGTTTTTAATAATTTAATGGTTATCTATGCTTAGTGTTGTGTCCCATTTTATATCACATCTTTCGCAGTAATAAAAGATGCGTCCATTATTTTCATCTACAATTTTCTGTGGTATGTGTGTTTTGCATTTGGGGCATTTGTAGGTTCTGAATCGGAATATATCAAGGCCAATTCCAAATAGGATACATCCGATGAAAATGCCAATGCTGATTTTGCAGGTTGAATTAAATTCTTCCCAATTTCTAACAGCAAAGTAAAATGCAATTATGCCAGGAATTAAATATAGAAAATTTCCTATTAGATAGCGTCTTCCAAATTTAGTGTCTTCTATGATTTGCATATTTATTATAGTGCGAAAGTAAACTTATAGGCAATCTCTGAAAATTAATTTTGAGCGACAAGTTTTTCTTTTACTTGCTGACATGTGTCACATAAAACAGTGAATATAGCCAATATGCACGATTTTATGTTCCTTGCCAGCAACCAAAATCTTAAACTATCGCATCAAAAGCAATTTCCAGAGGTCACCTATAATATTATTTAGCTTTTTTGCTGCGTATTTTTTTGATGGTTTCGGCTGACATATTGGATTTTTTGAATTCGATAATTTCCTGGGCTGAAAAGTTTTCGTAGTCTGGGTTGTGTATGGTTGTAATGTAGTCAACAGAGACATTGTATCGTTTAAGGTTCTTCAGTTCATCGATAGAGAAGTTGTAGCCGAGTTCTTTGAGCGGTACGACATAGCCTGGCTTGATGTTGTACCGGTCGAGGTCGATAAGCTGGTCGAGTGTGAATTCGCAGCCGGCGTGTTTGAACTGTTGGGCGTATTCCGGGTTGATGTTATAGCGGTCAGCCTTGATCATTGTCTCGATATTGAAATCATAACCGGCGTTTCTGAAGACGGCCATATCTTCGGGTTTGATGTTGTATCGATCGGCCTTGATGAGCTGTTCGAGGTTGAACTGATAGCCAGCATCCTGGAACTTTTTAGCGTAAGAAGGGTGGACGTTGTACCTGTCTGCCTTGATCATGGATTCGATATCAAAGTTATATCCGAGTTTTTTGAATTCGATCATTTCTGCTGGCTTAACGTTGTAGCGGTCCAACTGGATGAGCTGGTCGGTATTGAAATCGAATTCACCTTTTTTGTAGGCGGCGGCATAAGAGGGCTTGACGTTGTAGCGGTCGAGCTTGATATAGTTAGCCGGAGTGAAGTTGTAGCCGGCTTCCTTGTATGCGGTAACGAATTCCGATTTGACATTATAGCGAGACAGGTTGATAATGTCGTTGATGGAAATCTTATTATTGAATGCAGTTGATATTTTCTGGATATATTCAGGGCTGACCTGGTAGCACCATAGCTCGATGACCTGGCTGTTGGTGATGTCACTGCCGGTAAGTTCCTTGATCTTTGCCAGGTAGGCACTATCAATTTCAAGAGATATTTCACCGGCAGCATCTTTGTTTTTGCGTTTGCCAGTGAAGGTCATTGTGCCATAGCTGCGAATGATTTTAAAAGAGAATTCCGGGTTGAACTCTTCTGAGGTAAGCAACGGCAGCCCTTCGATCTGGTCGGTGTTTAGAGTTGTAGCCCAGGTGCTCTGGCCGGTCTCATTTGAGAAGTTTTCTATCATGAGTGTGATGTGGTTAACATTTTTCCAGTTGCCGCTGGCGGACCATTTGCCTTTGAATAGAGCCTGTCCTTCTTCTGAGAATTCTATCTGGTTGGCGACAATCTGGATATGTTCGGGATTGTTTTTGTGGTATTGGAAAGATTTTCCGTCGCTATGGACAATAACACAACCGGTAATGACAAGAGATAGTAGTATCAAGAATGCAAATATTGTTTTTTTCATGATGACCTCAATAATAGGAACTAGAAGGTATTTGTTATCAGGTATTAGGGAAGGTGTCCCGATATACCGGGATTTCGCTACGCTCAACAATCGGGATGCTGATTTATTATTAGTTAACATATAAGTTATTGTTGTTTTGGTTTGAACCAAAGTTCGGCGATGATAGGTTCATCAGGTTCGATGCCGAACATATTTTTGGCTGATATAATATTTTCAGTTTCATCAGGCGAAATGTTGATCTCAAAATATTCACCTAAATCAACAGATTTGGTTTGGATGATTTTACTGTTCCAGGTGTAATAGCATGTGCCTTCAGCCGGTACTTTCCATTCGATCAGAAGGCCGCCGCCAACTAATTCTGCACCTTCAAGAAAGTGATTGGGTTTTACTGAGGCCTTGGATTGAGCTTTTGACTCCTGGGAATATTCCATTAATTTAGTCATGGTGGCGTTATTTTGTTCGCAGGTCATTTTCATTAATTCCCGCTCGTGTTCCAATTGCTGCTGAGATTTACAGCCGCATGCCAGAAGAGTGAGTGTGATAGCCAGTAGAAGGATTGCGTTTTTAAGCATTTTTTATCTCCTTGTGAAATAACCATATATATAACAACCGGTTAGATTGTATGTCGGAATAATCCATATATCCAGAATAATCCTTAAATTATGTTATAAGTATAGACGGGTATAGAGGTTGATTGTTACTGAAAATCTGTGAATATTGAATTTTTCTTGATTTTTTGAGCATTTTGGACTCTAATGAGAGTGTTATAGCACTCTTATTTTCTATAATATAGAAAATAAGAGTGAGTTAAGAGTGAAGAGCGATGTATGCTTCGCATGTCGCTAAAGCGGGTGAAGAATTGCGGTACTCGCTTACGCTCGTCACTATTTACAATCGCCTGGCGGCGAATATGCCGAGCTAAAGCTCAGCGTTCCCAGGAGAAAATATGTCAGAAGAAAAGAAAAACGGCCATAATAAAGTAACAATTAAGATACCAAGGCCATTATATGATAAATTAGCTACTACTATAGAAGGTAGTGGCTATAATTCTGTAACAGATTTTGTGACCTATGTTTTGCGTGACCTGGTGGCAAGCCGGGGCAGTGAGGTTAGAGGCGAGATATCCAATAAGGAGATGTCAGATGTGAAAGATCGTCTGAAGGCTTTGGGGTATCTGTAAAAAAAGTTGTCAGCATGTTTTAAGTTAGAAGATATAAGACTTGGTGTCGCTATCGTGACATAGATTATAAGCTGACGCAAATATTAATGAGCAATAATACTACAAATAGAAAGGTATGAGATAATGTCTACCAAATTTATGGTATTGAGTATTGATGGTGTGCCGTACGGTTTGATGGAGCGTATGTTCAATGATGGAACTATGCCGAACCTGGCAGCTATAGCAAAGGCTAACCGATTTAGTGCAATGAAGTCAGTGCAGCCGACAGTATCGTCGGTTGCGTGGGCGAGCTATGCTACAGGTGTTAATCCCGGCATTCACAGTAATTATGGTTTTATTGATCGTGAGCCCGGTACATGGGGTCTTCAGTTTCCGAATAATGCAACAATGACCGCTGACCATATCTGGCAGAAGCTATCAGCCAAGGGTAAGCGTGTGTTTGGTATGAATGTGCCTTCTACATATCCGCCCAAGCCCATTAATGGTGTGTTGATCGGCGGATTTCTGGCACCGAATGTTGATAAGGCGGTATTTCCGTCGAATGAATCTGAGTATCTAAAGTCTATCGATTATCAGCTTGACAGTGATGCTGCATTGGCCCGTCAGGATAAGAGAGCTATGCTGGCGAATCTGGATTATACCCTGGATAAGAGGTTTGAGGCATTGTTCCATTATCTTGACCGTGAGGAGTGGGATTTCTTCCATACTCACGTAATGGGTAGTGACAGGATCAATCATTTTCTATGGGGAAAGATGGAAGATAACGATCCGGAGTTTGCACCGGCATTCTTTAAGTTTTATAACCGAATTGATAATTATATCGGTCAGCTGCTGGAGAAGATCGGTGACGATGTGCCACTGATGGTGTTTAGCGATCACGGTTTCTGTCGGATCAAATATGAGGTTCAGCTTAGCCGATGGATGGTCGAGAACGGCTGGACGAAAACGGCGGCAGAGGTTCGTCATCCGTTGAGTATAGACCCGTCAGGCACCAAGGCGTATTGCCTGATACCAGGCAGGGTGTTTGTGAACGTTCAGGGACGTGAGCCGGGCGGGATTGTATCGCCGGAAGATTATCAGAGTGTACGTTATGAGTTGATCAAGCAGCTGATGGAAATGAAAGATCCGGAAGGTAACCAGGTAATGGATAAGGTTATTATGAAGGAAGATATCTACTGGCCGGAAGATCAACCTGGTGCGGCGGTGATGAACCCGGTTAAGGTGGCGACACATCCCGGGCCGTTTGGCCGGGCGGCGGATCTGATAGCGGTGCCGAAAGATGGCTATGATCTGAAACTTGGTATTGCCGGTAACGAGGTATTCGTCAAGACGGAATTGGAAGGAATGCACACATATCCGGATGCGTTTATGGTGGCGCGTGGTATTGAGCTGGATGAAGAGTTAGAAATAACGAATCTGGCCGGGCCGATAATGAATAAAGTTTTGTCATAGCAGGGATAAGGGATATGGCATAAGACATAAGGGGTGGAGCTCGCTCCGCTCGCAACTATAATTAAACAGGAGATAGTAATGGACAGATTGGATGCACTGGAAGCTCAGAGTATTTATATTATTCGAGAAGCTTATTATCATTATAAGAACGTAGCGCTGCTGTGGTCGATAGGTAAAGATTCGACAACATTGGCGTGGCTGACTCGCAAGGCGTTTTTCGGTAAGGTTCCGTTTAAGGCTTTGCATATCGATACAAGTTATAAGTTCCCGGAGATGTATCGGTTCCGTGATGAATATTCCAAGAAATGGGGTTTTGACCTGGTAGTGAGCCGAAATGAAGAAGCAATTGCGGCTGGTATGAGTAATGAAAAGAAGCTGGATTGCTGTAATGCTCTTAAGACCGAAGGGTTAAAGCAGGCGATAGCAAAGCATGGTTTTGAGGCGTTGCTGCTTGGTATCCGTCGTGACGAACATGGTGTGCGGGCGAAGGAAAGATTTTTCTCGCCTCGTAACGAAGAGTTTAAGTGGAACTACCAGGATCAGCCGCCGGAGCTTTGGGATCAATATAAGAACCAGGCTGAAGAGAAAACGCATATCCGCGTTCATCCGCTACTGGGCTGGACAGAGCTGGATATCTGGGAATATATCAAACGAGAAAATATCCCGATAACAGAACTGTACTTCAGTAAAGAAGGCAAGCGTTTCCGCAGTATCGGTTGTGTGCCTTGCTGCAGTCCGATCGAATCTAATGCGAGCAATGTAGATGAGATAATCTATGAGTTGAAGCATACTAATACTTCCGAGCGTGCCGGTCGAGCCCAGGATAAGGAAGATACATTTACTATGCAGAAGCTGAGAGCGTTGGGATATATGTAGAAGAAAGTAATAAGATACAAGTAATAAGATACAAGCTGAGGTTTGATGCCATTCGGTATCAGGCGTTTAAATTATGCTTCGCATAAATTAGAAAGTGAGTAAATATGAGTATTAAGGCAACCTCTGAAAATTCATTTTGAGCGACTAGTTTTTCTTTTGCCTGCTAACATGCGTCATATAAAACAGTGAATATAGCCCAATATGCACGATTTTATATTCCTTGTCAGCAACCAAAATCTTAAACTATCGCATCAAAAGCAATTTCCAGAGCTCACCTTAAGAGTTATCGAGACTTGGTAGTGTGGCAAAAAAGTATAGATTTTACTATGCTTATTTACGCTATAGTAAAAGAGTTTCCCGCAGAAGAAAAATACTCACTTTCAACTCAAATGAGCAGGGCAGCTGTATCTATACCAAGCAATATAGCTGAGGGTTTTGGAAGGTACAGCCCTGTTGAGTTTGCCAGGTTTTTGCGTATGTCGCTTGGCTCGCTATTTGAAATTCAAACACAGCTTGAGATTGTTAATCGGCTTGAATATGTATCAAAGGATAAGTTTGAAGAACTTGACAGTTTAGGTAATGAAATTGAAAGAATGCTCAATTCGCTAATATCAAAAAGTAAAGAGAGAAGTGATTTAGTGTGAAAGATAAGCAATGCTAAGATTGTAGGTTGAGTTATAGCTTGTTATTAATATTTTATTGTATATTGCTTCTCAATGTAGCTTGAGCAGTTTAAAGAATAAAAACATTATTAGTTCAGAAAGGTAATATAATGCGTGAGAATCTTCATTTTGTAGCTGTTGGTCATGTTGACCATGGAAAGAGCACGATGATCGGAAGGCTGTTGTATGATACGGAGTCTTTGCCGCCGGATAAGATGGAAGAAGTTCGCAGGATGAGCGAAGAGTCAAATGGCCAGCCTGAGTTTGCGTTTGTGATGGACCATCTGGAAGAAGAGCGTACAAACCGTATAACAATTGATACGGCTCAGACATTCTTTAAGACTGAAAAGCGTGACTATACGATTATTGATGCTCCCGGCCATAAACAGTTTTTGAAGAATATGATAACAGGCAGTACCCAGGCGGAAGCGGCATTGCTGCTGATCGATGCCGAGGAAGGTTTGCGTGAACAGACACATCGTCATGCTTATATACTTGGTCTGCTGGGCATTAAGCAGCTGATAGTGATTGTTAATAAGATGGACCTGGCAGGTTATAAGGAAGAGCGTTTTAATGAGCTTCGCGATCAGATAACCGCAAGGCTGGGCGAGTTCAATATGACGGTTAAGCCTGAGATGATAATCCCGATTTCTGCTCAGCTGGGTGATAACGTAGCGAAGAAGGGCGAAAATATGAGCTGGTTCAGCGGGATGACTATGTTGGAAGCGTTGGATAAGCTGGAATGTGCCAAGACAACAGAAGATGGGATGCTGCGGTTCCCGATCCAGGATATTTATGAGGTAGACGGTCAGAAGATTATCGCCGGCCGTCTGGTTTCCGGTGCGATCAAGTCGGGCCAGGATATTATTTTCCATCCGTGCGGCAAGTCGGCAACGGTTGATAAGATTAAGAAGAACTTTAATGAAGATTTTGATGTTGCAGTTGCCGGTGAGTCTATTGGTTTGACGCTGAAAGGTGAAAGTGCGTTTAAGGCATTGAAGCGAGGTGAGATTGCATGTGATGTTGAGCCGTCACCGATGGTGAGCAGTACAATTGAGGCGGTAGTGTTCTGGATGTCTGGTATGCCGGTAAGGTTGAACGATAAGCTTGACTTTAAGTGTGCAACTAACCAGATGCAGTGCCAGGTCAAGAGGATAGATAACCGCCTGAACAGTTCATCGCTGGAAGTGATCGAAGAATCATCTAACGAGCTTCGTGAAACTGAAGTTGCCAGGCTGACCCTGAAGCTGGATGGTTATGTCGCGACAGATAAATTTGAACAGGTTGCCGAGACAGGTCGTTTTGTTCTGATGCGTGATACTGATACTGTAGCGGGAGGAGTAATTCACTAAAACATAGTTTTGTGGATAAAGTGAGAAGTAGATAATTTCGCCTGACGGCTAACATATATTATAAAGCTGACGGGGAAGTGAGAATAGATTAAAAAACGGTACTCTGGAAAGGGTATCGTTTTTTTTATTTGTTATGGATGTCATGCCAGGTGATGTTGAACCTGGCGAGGTATTTTCTCAAGCGGTCGGCATCGTTGGTTCGCTGTTTCTGGGTGCGTGATATATTGAACAGTTTTCGTCCGGCTTCTGAAAGTGTTTTAGATTCAGAGCAGATTTTCAGGACATGGTTGAGCTGCGGTTTGTCGAATTCATCAATCATTTCGATTTGATCGCTGTCGAGTATTTCTGAAAGGGCTGAAGGTGTATTATCGCCAGCGTTTGGCTGCCATGAATGTTTCAGACGCTGAATTTCTTCATCGACGTTGTCCTGGTCGATTCGACCGCCGGGCGCGAGGGTTGCCATGCGGGTGATGGCACCGATGAGGTCGCGGAAGTTTGATTTCCATTGCGCCTGTGCTGAAGAACTGAAAGTCAGGAAGTGTTTGAGGGCTTCGGTATTGAACCTGATGTGTGTGCCGGTAGTGCGTTCGTAGCGGTCGAGTTCGTACTGGATATTTGGCTCGATGTCTTCCGGTCTGTCTTTGAGTCCGGGCAGGTTGAAAGTCCACAGGTTGATACGTGCGAGCAGGTCTTCGCGGAATGTGCCGTTATTGACGTGGGCGTGGAGGTTTCTATTGGTGCCGCAGATAAGCTGGAAGTCGCTGGAGACTTCCTTGTCGGCACCGACAGGTAGAAAGCTTTTTTCTTCGATAGCGCGGAGCAACATTGCCTGTTCTTCCAGTCCGAGTTCTCCGATTTCGTCAAGGAATAATATGCCCTGGTCGGCAGTTTTGAGCAGTCCGTCTCTGCTTTGTACTGCGCCGGTAAAGGCGCCTTTGGTATGGCCGAACAGGACTGACATGGCGCTGTCGCCGCGAATGGTGGCGCAATTGACCTCGACGAAATTGCCTTTGAGTTTACGGTGTGTCTTTTTGAGTTCAAATATCTGTTTGGCAAGCTGAGATTTACCGGCACCGGTTGGGCCGGTAATGAGTATCGGGTCGATCGTGCGTGAGGCTACATGTTCGATGCGTTCGATGAGTTTATTGAATTTTTTGTTGCGGGTATGGATGCCTGATTTTAGTAGTGAGATATCATCTTTGACCTGCTGTTTGAATCGCATGGCGATGCCATCGTATTTTGAGAGGTCGAGGTCTATTACCTGGTAGCTGCCCAGGTCGCCGTAACGTTCTCGTTTCGGGGGGCTGGACTGGATGAGTTTGCCGGGGAAGTATAGAGATTCGGTCAGCAGGAACATGCAAATCTGAACGACGTGTGTGCCGGTGGTGATATGGATGTAATATTCTTCATTGTCAGGGTCGAAGTTATAGTTCCTGGTGAAGTCGTGGAGAATGTTGTAAACTTCCTGGAAGTCCCAAGGGTCTTTCCACTGGATATGGTGCGGGACGACGGTAGTTTCCGGGGAGATGGTGTGTATGTCGTTGATAACGGTCTGGGCGACCTTTTCAAATTTCTTTTCTAATATCAGTTCGTATCTATCGATGAGCAGGTCTTCGTGCTGGCATAGAGATACGCTCGGTCGCCAGAAGTTCCAGCGATCGGCATCGATACCCCGGTCGAGAGTGGGGCCGTAGAGGCCTATGATGACTTTTTTCATTGTTAAATAATATATCTATATCTATAAGTTTATAATATTTTATAAGTATATAATTTGTACCTGATTTTGTCAATGATATCATATATTTTTATAAGTTCTTATTGTTAAATGAATTAAAAAAATATAGTAAAATATTTTCGGTTTTGGCACGGCGGTTGTTAATAAAGAGATTGTTCTTTGATAATAGATAAGAGATTTCCGCCGTGCCGGCGGCGTGCCGGTGACGGTTTTGCTGTTTTGCCGGTATGTTCCGCGAACGGGTTTTAACGAAGGTGGACAAGGTTCGATTAGCATAAAAGGTAAATGCGACAGTTTAAGAAACTGTAATTACGGGTTCGAGTCCCGTATCGATCAACAAACTGGTTAGCTCAGTTGGTAGAGCGAGAGTTTTTTAAACTCTAAGAGTGGGTTCGATCCCCACACCACCCTACGCCCTGAAATGGCGATAAGCCCGGATATTCCATAAATGTTTTGTATCAGCACGCATCTTTTGTCTGCTGAGCTGCGTTAGTTAGCACAAGTTGTCCTCGACATGTAATCAACATGCCTGCGGATACTTGTACTAACTTCCTTGTCAGCAAACAAAATATACGCACTGAATACACTGTGTAATTTTTGCAGCAGGTTAATTTACTGCAAAACTATGTTGGCAAACTAATTTATAGGTTTATGTAAAATATTTATGGAATATCCGGGCTAAGCAGGCTCGATGGAAACGGTTTAGTGATCTGGCAGCTGATAAGTGTTTTGTGATGTCTTAACTTATCAGCACCATTGGAAACCGCCATGTAATATGTGGATACCGCATAATCTGGATCATGCTTGTTGAAAACATGTGGATATATAAAATTGTGGCACTAGCCGGATTACTTCGTGATGTAATTGGCAGCATAACACACTTTGACTGTGTTTGTTCAGGTTCGAGTCCTGACGGGGTAGTGAGTGGTGCTGCAATCAGGAATCTGTTTTCCTGACATGGTCAGGTTTTACTTAAGCATATTCCGCGTGATCGACGGGCTGGAAAGTTGAATCGTTTCCTGACAGCTTTATTCTTAGATTATTACAGCAATCTAAGAAGTTATTAACTAATAGTTAAGGTATTTGCTTTGCTCGCGATATGTTTTAAGTCTGACGCGGAAATCAGTTTAAATTACTCAAACTGACCGATGGCCAGTTTGAGAGGTATTAGGTATTAGTTATTTGGTATTAGGGAAGGTTTGCCGCAAAGCGGCAGGCTAATTAAATCATTAATGTAACAATTTGCATTGAATTGTGTTACAGCAATAAAAAATGTAAAATCGGTCACTTTGAGTAAATTAAATATTGAAGACAGAAATATTGTGCTCCAGTAGTTCAGTTGGTAAGAATAAGGGACTTTCATTCCCTAGACAGCGGATCGTAACCGCTCTGGAGTATTTAAGAAGTAAATATGGTATTAGCTGTTAGGTATTTGGTATTAGGCGAGGATTGCCGCAGAACGGCAAGCTAATTAAGTTTTTAATATGACAGGTTGTCTTAAAGCATGTTATTACAATATAAAGAGGCCAATCAGTCATTTGAGAAATAAAGTGTTATAGGATTGTAAATTTGTCTTTTGAGATGAAAGGAAATTTTGATATGCCTGATTAAACAGGTTTTAAGATTGGAGATGATAAAATGACAGTCAGGAAGGTAAGGATAAAGTCATACGAGAAGGGATTGCACTTCAGGAACGATGAGTTCGTTGGAGTTTTGGATGCCGGGTCGCACTGGATGTTGAATCCGCTAGTAAAAGACCGTGTTCAGGTGTCAGACATGCGTGATCCGTGGCTGCATACCGATAAGCTGGACTTGATATATAAGTCAGGTGAGCTGGATAGGGATGCGACAGTACTTGATATCCAGGATTATCAGCGGGCGCTGGTATGGGTAGACGGCAGGTTTGCCAAAGTTATGTCTGCCGGTATGTACGGTATCTGGACGACACATCGCAATGTCCGGGTAGAGGTGATCGATGCCCGTGAAGTAAGGTTTGACCATCCTGACCTGAATGTCATATTGAAGTCTAAGGGAGCCGGAGAGCTGCTGGAAGAAATAACGGTAGCCGAAGATCACGTTGGCGTTTTGTTCCAGAACAGTCGTTATGCGGAGGTGCTGGATGCCGGTCGCTATGTTTTCTGGAAGGGGATAGAGCGAGTGAAGATCTTCCAGGTGAATATGTCCGAGATGTCGCTTGATATTTCCGGCCAGGAGATAATGTCAGCCGACAAAGTTACTTTGAGGGTGAACGCGATAGTGTCTTATGTTGTCAAGAACCCGGAGAAGGCGGTGCGAGCTACAGAAGATGTGAAGCAGTCTTTGTATCGAGAGACTCAGCTTGCTTTGCGGGCATTGGTAGGCGGTCGTGAGCTTGAAGATCTGCTGGCAGATAAGGATTCGCTGGCAATAGAGCTGAAGGGCCAGCTGGCAGAGCGTGCCGAGGTGTTTGGTTTGAAGGTGACTTCGCTTGGTATCCGAGATGTGATACTGCCGGGCGATATGAAGTTTCTTTTGAACAAGGTAACGGAGGCAAAGAAGGCAGCCGAAGCGAACCTGATCGTTCGCAGGGAAGAGACCGCGGCGATGCGTTCCCAGGCTAACACCGCCAAGCTGCTGGAGAGCAACCCGATATTGATGAGGCTGAGAGAGCTAGAAGTTTTGGAGAAGATATCAACTAACTCCAAGCTGAAGGTAGTTCTCGGTGAGAAGGGTTTGTCAGATAAGGTAGTAAATTTGATATAGAAGGGAATGATGCATGTTGGAGCGGACTGATGAAGTTTATCAATCTGCTCCAGACATATGGCTCTGTAGCCCAACAGGTAGAGGCGACGGTCTTAGAAGCCGTTCAGTGTAGGTTCGAATCCAACCAGAGCTATTGAAATGAAGTTGCAATGTATTATTGTTTTGTTAATTTACTGGGCGGTAGCTGAGGTGGTTTTAGCAGTACTTTCATAAGGTTCAGACGGTGGTTCGAGTCCACCTCGCCCAATCACCGTTACAAATCAGGATGGGGCGGGCCAGGGTTAAGGTTGCCTGGTCTGCCCTTGAGAAGGATTACATAATATCGCTGGGTGTGGGGCAGTCAGGTTAGCCTGCTTGTTTTGGAAGCAAGAAGTCGCTGGTTCAAATCCAGCCGCCCAGATTGTGGCCGTAGCTTAAAGGAAAAAGCACCAGATTGTGATTCTGGGGACTACGAGTTCGAGTCTCGTCGGTCACCCCATTACGGCTCCGTAGCCCAACCGGCAGAGGCAGCGAATTTAAAATTCGTATCGTATTGGTTCGAATCCAATCGGAGCTATTGGATGAATTTGATCGATGGAACATGCCGGAGAAACAGCCGGTATTGTTCCCGGGCAGGAAGCCGGGGATTTTTGCAGAAAACAGCTGCAAGGTACCTGGTCTTCCACGTCCTGCCCGAGAAAATATGTGAAGGACGAAGAGCCGAGGTGTTCGCTTTGCTCAAAGTGGTTTAGATTGAAATAATAAATAATGTTAAATTATGACTACTTATGATAATATAATATTGTGTAATCTGGTTAAGATAATAAATATTTGATGATAGAATGATATGAAGAATGAAATGATAAAAATAGACGGTTCATACGGTGAAGGCGGCGGCCAGATTGTCCGCAGCAGCCTGGCGTTGTCTTTGGTGACAGGCAGGCCGTTTGAGATAGATAATATTCGTGCCGGGCGCAAGAAGCCTGGCCTGATGCGTCAGCATCTAACAGCTGTTAATGCCGCTGCTGAGGTAGGGTGTGCGAAGGTTACCGGAAATACTATTGGTTCACGCAAGATAACATTTGAGCCGCAGACAGTGAATGCCGGTAAGTATCATTTTACAATCGGCAGTGCCGGTAGTACTACTCTGGTATTGCAGACGATTCTGCCGCCGCTGCTGGTTGCAGATAAATATACCAAGATTACCCTGGAGGGTGGTACTCATAACCCTTATGCACCGCCGTTTGATTATCTTGACAAATGTTTTGCACCGGTTATTAACAGGATGGGTCCAAGTGTGAAAATGAATTTGAAGCGGCCCGGTTTCTATCCGGCGGGCGGCGGCCGGTTTACGGTTGAGATTCAGCCGGTCGAGAAACTAGATAGGATCGAACTTATTGAGCGTGGAGATATTACTGCTCGCCGGGCAAAGGCATATGTCGCGAATCTGCCGGAGCAGATCGGGCATCGTGAGCTGAAAGTGATCAAGCAGCGGCTTAACTGGGATAAAAACTGGCTGGAGCTGGTAGAGGTTAAGGACTCTATCGGGCCTGGTAACCTGGTGACCGCCGAGGTTAGAAGTGAGAATGTAACCGAGATGTTTACCGGTTTTGGCATGCGAAGTGTTCCTGCGGATAAGGTTCCGGTGCCGCTGGTGAAAGAGGCGAGAGAATATCTGGCGGCCGGAGTGCCGGTTGGCAGGCACCTGGCAGATCAGCTGTTGATACCGTTTGCCATGGCGGGCGGCGGTCGGTTCCGAACGGTGCCGCTGACGATGCATTCGCTGACGAATATTGAAACTATCAAGAAGTTTCTTGATGTCGATTTTGAAGTTGAGAAGCTTGATAAAGATCTGTATGAAGTAAGAGTAATTAGAAATAAGAAATAAATGGCAAGCTAATGTTACGGTTTTACCGTGGCTGGATTATTAGAAGGAGCAGGTATGGACAGTAAGTTTACAGGTGGTTGTTTATGCGGCGGGATTCGCTATGAGTATGATGGTGAAGTTGGTGAATCGAGCTATTGTCATTGCGATGACTGCAAGAAAGCGACGGGCGGTCCGTTTACAGTTGGTATTGTTTCGGAAAAGAGCAAGCTGAAGATATTGAGCGGGCAGGTGAAGAGTTATACCTCAAAAGCAGACAGCGGTCGAGATATAACGCGTGATTTTTGCCCGGATTGCGGTTCGCCGTTGTTTACCCGTGCCGAGAAATGTCCGGACCACATATTTATAAAGGCCGGCAGCCTGGATAATCCTGAGCTGGTAAAGCCGAGCTGTCATACCTGGACGGAGCGTGAGGTTGAATGGGCTTATGCCGACAGGAATCTGCCGCGTGATGTGAGTGGAACATGAAACTGAATGTCGAATGTATCCAAAAGACTTTTGGATGAGTTCCAGAGAGTTGTGTCAACTCTAAAAAAAAGGCAGTGGACAGAAGTGATGAGGCAACAGTAAAGGATACGCCTACGGCGAGGGTGGATAATGATCGCTTCGCGAGGTGATACTATTTTTATTAAAGACAATAATTTTACAGATGTTTGAGATAAGGGAAATTGATATTATGAAGACCAGAGAATTATTAAATCTTGGAGTGCCGAAGGGTGAGGCGATGGACCTTATCAAAAAGGCGATCATGCGGTGGGTTCGTTCCGACGAAGGCCGCGGTAAGAACAAGAGTGTCCTGCGTGAGAAGGTTGCGGATTTAGTGGCAAATGCAGAGAAATATTTTAACGATGAGATTTTTGGTGCAACGGCACAGGTATTGAATCGGACCAAAGCAGCACAAGCCATGTATGTACCTCGTCAGAGTCCGGCGTATTATAAACGCTGGGGTGATGACATGGAAGATTCTGCGATTGAGCAGATGGAGAATGCGTGTAAGCTTCCGATTTCGGTGCGAGGTGCGTTGATGCCGGACGCTCATACCGGATATGGCCTGCCTATCGGCGGGGTACTGGCAACGGAAGGGGCAGTGATTCCTTATGCAGTTGGAGTTGATATTGCCTGCCGGATGAAGATGACGGTTTTGGATATGCCGGTATCAGCGATTAACGGCCAGTTTGGTTTGCTGAAGAATGCGTTAGAAATGGAGACTCGTTTTGGTGTAGGAGCGACTTTTAAGCGCAGACGTGAGCATGATGTCATGGATGAAGATTGGACATTCAGCTCAACTGTCAAGAGTTTGAAGGATAAGGCCTGGAGCCAGCTGGGTACCAGCGGCAGCGGAAATCATTTTGTCGAGTTTGGTACTTTGACGCTTGAAAAGTATGATCTCGGACTGGAAGCCGGCACCTACCTGGCATTGTTGAGCCATAGCGGCAGCCGCGGTACTGGTAACGAGATAGCTACGTATTATAGTAAACTTGCGATGAAACGACATCTTGAACTGCCAAAGGAACTGATGCACCTGGCATGGCTGGATATTGACAGCGATGAAGGTCAGGAATACTGGCGTGCGATGGAGCTGATGGGTCGTTATGCCGCGGCCAACCATGAACTGGTGCATAAGCATATTGCCAGGAATCTTGGTGTTAAGGTTTTGCTGGATGTCGAAAACCATCATAACTTTGCCTGGAAGGAAGAGCATGATGACAAGGAAGTGATTGTACATCGTAAAGGAGCGACCCCGGCCGGTGTCGGTGCGTTGGGTATTATTCCCGGTTCGATGGCAACGCCGGGTTATGTAGTGCGTGGTAAAGGTAATCCGAAGTCGCTGAACTCGGCGTCACATGGTGCAGGTCGCCGGATGAGCCGTAAGAAGGCGAAGGAAACTTATACCTGGCATGATGCGAAGAAGTTCCTGGAAGCCAATGGTGTGCGAGTATTAACTGCCGGGCTTGACGAGGTGCCGATGGCGTATAAGAATATCGATGAGGTAATGTCGGCCCAGAGTGACCTGGTAGAGAAGATTGCCAGGTTTGACCCAAAGATCGTTAAGATGGCACCGGCAGGTGAACGGCCGGAAGATTAGTGTATATCTTATACTGGCATTTGAGTCAGTATAAGATAATAGATTTCAAAACAAATATTGGGTTTAAGCCCAGGGTGTAACAGGAGTTTAATATGCAAAAAGTATTAATAAAATTATGGCTTGTAAATAACAAAGAAATTTATCCTTTTTATATATATAGAAGATCAAAAAATGAAATGGAATCAGATACAAAAAAGAATATACGGCTGTTTGGCCGGATCGGTAAGAGGTCGAATAAGTTTTGGAATTGATAATCATTACTATTCCAGTTACTGGAATAAGGCGTGGATTGCAATTGATAAAAGAGGCCCGAAGAGAAGTTCAGCTGCGGTATATGTCAGCGACTATGAATGTTATTCTGAAGAAGTAGAGTGGTATTATTCGGGACAGGATAACTTTCGATATGAAACGCCAAGCTTTACGAATTTGAGGCTGGCCAGGTCGTTGGAAGAATATCTAACCCTTGGTATAGATGAAATATTGCGGTCGAGAAACCTGATCATAAAAGCTGTCGGTATGCTTGATGGGCGAATAGGGAAACGTCGTCTTAAAACGATAACCGTTGCAAATGAGCACCTTATAGTAAAGCATATGTATTGTTTACGCTGTAGTGCCGAAGGTGTTGATATGGGCGGCAACCTGAACCTGGCAAAAGAGCGTGATGGAGCATTTAAGAAAATAATATCAGGGATTGACAGCGGAGAGAAAGACAGTGGTAAATTACTGGCAAAGGATAAGCGGGTACGAAACTTTAAAAAGCTGATAGCAGCTGCGCGGGAAAATAAATTAAACGAGCAGAGTTTGAAATCTGAAATTGCAAAAGTAATTTATGAAGGTTTTGCAAACTCAGCCAATCGAAAAAATATATATGATATATTCAGGTATATTGATGCAAGGAGTAAGGTTTGTCATGATCCTTTGTACGTAAAGGCTATTTTTGAAATTGTTAAAGGCAGGGACAGCTGGATCAGGCCGCTTAATGAATGGAAGGTTACTACACATAATCGAAATAAGCAGTTCTGCTCTTTGTTGAGGCATTTGTGGGCCAGGTATGATGTGCCGGAATTTATGGATAAGGCATGGCTTACAGGCAATGAATTATACCAGGAAGTGTATAAGCAGATTGGGATTGGTAAGAATATACGTAATAATAAATCATTGCCGATTAAAATGACAAAGAAAACGGCACATTATTTTCTTACCGCTCCTGATAGTTATTCTATTGAAGAGGCTTTTCGATGGGGCCAGGTTATGGCGGCCGGAGGGGATGAGAGGCTGGCAGATGCTATAGTAGAAACTCGCTTGAAAGATGATTTCAGAGATGATGAGTTCTGGGTTAAGGTTATCGAATTTCTCGCTCGTAACCCTATGCTGGATGTTGTTTATGTCGGGCCGGTAATAGACTATATCTGGAATCAGAAATATGAAGACCAGATAGTGTTTGTTGATAGGGGTGTGGCGGAAAATCGCGGCCCGGCGCAGCCTGAATTTTCGATGAAGGGCCGTACAGTTGGCAGGCTGTTAAGAGCGGTGAAGAACTGGCATAACAGACTTGGTAAAGAGTCAGGTGTAAGCGATTTGAAATGGGAGTTTAGTGGTATAGCTCCGTTTAATTATATAGAAGGAGAATGCGAACATAATAATATGAGAGTCTGGCGAATCTCAGAGCTGGTCACCAGCCGGGAACTGATAACTGAGGGTCGAAAGCTTCGTCATTGTGTAGCAACATATGCTCACTCATGTAATAAGGGAAAGAGTTCGATATGGTCGATGGAGCTGGAAACCGAATCCGAGCGGAAAAAATGCCTGACGATTGAAGTATATATTTCAAAAAAGGAAATATGCCAGGTGAGAGGTTTGTATAACAGGTTTGCCAAAGATGAAGAAAAAGCTATAATTAGACGGTGGGCTGAAAATGAGGATTTATATTATGCCAGACGGCATTGATACAGTTACGAGGAGATACTAGTGGAATACTGGTTACAGGTTACATCCGGTCGTGGGCCGGACGAATGCTGCTGGGTTGTTGCAAGAATTGTTGAAGCTATTTGCAGAGAAGTATTGGCGATAGGCGGCAATGCGGAGGTATTGGAATTTGTGCCGGGAAACCGGTCGGAAATTTTTAAGTCAGCCTTGATCTCTATTAAAGGGGAGGGGCTTACTGGTCTTATCGACAGCTGGACCGGTACAGTGCAGTGGACCGGGCAAAGTCAATATCGACCTAACCATAAAAGGAAAAACTGGTTTGTCGGTGTTGAGTTATGCCAGGTGCCGGATGAGTTGGAGTTGAACAGTAAAGACCTTCGATTTGAGACAATGCGGTCATCAGGGCCGGGCGGACAGCATGTTAATAAAACCGAATCGGCGATACGGGTGACTCATGTGCCGACTGGAATTTCGACAATGGCAAGTGGTAGCCGCTGTCAGCATATGAACCGTAAGCTGGCTTTGCGAAATTTGAATGAAAAGCTGGAAGAGCATAATTATAATATGAAAGCAGAAAATCAGCAGAGCAGGTGGGCCGGGCATGGAAATCTTGAACGAGGTAACCCGGTTCGAGTTTTCAGGGGCGAGAAATTTAAAGAGGTCAGGTAGGTTATGGACGAAAATCATAAAAATGAACAATACTTTTTCGATGATGAATCACTGGAACTATTAGCGGATTTATTGTTAAACTGGGAAAGGCCATGCTGTATCTGCTGTCCGATGCTGGGTAAGAAGCTAGGTGAGAGGTCTGTTGATGTTACCGTACTCGATATTGATGAAAGGTTTAGCGATCTGCGAGGCTACCGGAGGTATGACCTGCTCAAGCCGGAATGGATAACTGAAAGATTCGATATTATCGTATGTGATCCGCCATTTTATAATGTTTCACTGACTCAGCTTGCATTTGCGTTGAGTCTGCTAAGCCATCATGATTACAGTCAGCCGCTTCTAGTATCATATCTTAAAAGAATGGGAAAGGCTGTACTGAGGTCATTTTCGAAATTTAACCTGGAGCCGACAGGGATATTTCCCAAATAGCAGACAGTTGAGGAATGCCGTAAGAATGAAATTGAGTTTTTTGGCAATATTTCAAGTCTTATTAACTAGTTTGTTGGTTTTAGGTCATAGTATATTTCACCACTCTCTCTATAATTCCTATCTTGACATTAAGTGTTAGTTTGTCACTCATCAGATCAAAAAATAAAATATTTAGAATAATAACCGTTATAAAAAGGTTATTTTGTCGGACATATATTATATGTTGGCCTAGTTTCTTGTGCGGTATCGCACTTATGACTGTTCAGCATTATACACAAAGGCCTGAACAGGGCCAATTAAGTGAAAAACGAATAGTGAAAATTGAAAAATTAAGGTGTCCCGATGTACGTTGACATCAGGAATAATTCACTATCGTCTCACGCTTTGTTTAAAACATAAGTGTTGCAGGAAGGCCCTTTTAGGCGATTTACCAGAGGCACTTCGTTATTGCAACTTAAAAACTATGAGAGTTAACTTTTGTATATTTATTAAAAATTTGGAGGTTTGAAATGAAAAATTATGTTTGTGTTGTACTTTTGGTATTATTTCTTTTTGGTAGTATTCATGCCGCGTTTATTGTCGAGCCGTATAGTGACGGCAGGGGTAGTACGAATTTTACCGGTACGCCGCGATTTTCGACTACTGCCGGAACAGCTCCCGGCTTAACCGCAAGCCAAAGTGCTTATGGAAGTACTGTAGCTGATCCGGTTGATGTTTATACTTTTTCTTATACGCCAGGATCGGATGTTGACAACTGGGATGTGCCGGAAGATTCCGGTCGATATTTTGGAAATGGTATATATTCAACAAATCTGGATGGCGGCCAGTCAGGGTATTATAACGTATATATAACCTGGCCAGATACAACTCCGCTATCAACAACATGTACCATAGAAGTTGAAAATGATGGTGATACGATCGTACATACAGGTGTGGATATGAATAATGGCGGAACAGTCGCGATGGCTATGGCAGCAGTAGAGAATCCGCCGGTTGGTACAGTTTTTCTTGGTGCTAATAATGCCTGGCTGTTGATAGGCAAGGAAGTTCTTCTTACTGAAGGGCAGACGTACACAGTATCACAAATTTCCAGTGACGGCAGCTGGGTATCAATGCGTTCTGCCGGTGTAATGTGGGAATATGTTTCCCCGGTTCCTGAACCTATGACTCTGATATTACTTGGTTTTGGCGGATTGCTGCTGAAACGCCGCTAATAATAAATGCTGTCGAATTATTTGTGAGAGATTAAAAAAGAGAATGCTGATTTTATCAGAAAGGGTATGGCTATGAAGTCTTTGTATGCCAGTTTAATATCGTTATTATTGTTTGCTATGACAAGTACTGTTGTTACAGCAGATATATTACAGCCTGGTTTTTACCAGTATCGGCTGGCTGAAATCGCTGGTAGAAGCCGGGCTTTTGGTATGGATATCGCTGACTTTAATAACGATACCATACCAGATATACTCAGTGGTGATACATATGGCGATATTCACCTGTTTGCCGGAAATGGCGATGGTACGTTTACAGATAATGGCATTGTGATAAACCAGGCATATCATAATGCTTACGGTCTTGCGTCAGCTGATTTTAATAATGATGGTAATGCAGACTTTGTTTTGACTATGCGTGATGACTATACCCTGACCAGTCCGCCGATACTAAGCGGTGAAGTGTATCTTTACCTGGGCAATGGAGACGGCAGCTTTCAGTCGACAGGATTTCCTCAAGTTGGTTTGCTTGTTGGTGATGCAGGTACGGCATCCTGTGCCGTAGCAGCGGGAGATGTTGATGGTGATAATGACATAGATATTATAGCGGGTGATATAACCGCTTCGGAAAATTCATTGGCAGATGTTGTTCTGTTTCGTAATTTGGGAAATGATGCTTATGGTAATCCGATATGGGATACGCCTGAAATACTTATCTCCGGGCAGGATCTGGGCTATTCCCCGAATCCTGAGCTTCCGCCGTATTATCCGCCTAAGTCAAGCTCGAATATTGACGGCTACGGTCTGGCACTGGCAGATATGGATGGTGATGAAGATGTTGACCTGATGCTGACCGATGCAGCCAGTTATGTATATGTATATTTGAATGACGGCAGCGGCGTATTCAGCCCGGTGCTTTATAATAAAATCAGTACCGGCACCCGTCCTTTTGCCTATGCCCGCTGTCAAGAAACATTTACAACCCAGCTAAGCATAGATTGCGGCGATCTTAACGGAGACGGCATGACCGATTTTGCGGTCGGCGGCAGTGCCGGGATATGGAGCGGTACAGTTGACCTATGGCTTAATACCGGTAATGTGAATGGAGCACCAGAATTTTTGTATGCCGGTACTATCGGATCAGAGGGTACCGAGGCTCGTGGTCTGGCGATCGGCCAGCTGAATTCTCTGGAAGATGATTTTCTTGATATTGCATTTGGCAATAAGGAAGCGGTAGTCTCAGGTTTGTTTACAAATCGGGGTGACAGTGATATGGACGGTATTATTGATCTTTTTGATAATGCACCGCTTCATCCGAACGCTCCGCGACTGGATATGAACGATGATGGCGGTATTAACTATCTCGACCAGCTGGATAACGATCAGGACGGTGTGGGTGACCCGGCAGATGACGATGATGATAATGACGGGATACCGGATGTTAACGATAACAGTCCGTTTGTCCCCAATTTTGAACAGTTGGATTTTGATCAGGACGGGAGAGGAGATGTTTCCGATCCGCTGAATAATACTGATACAGATAGTGACGGCATATTTGATGGGCCGCTTGATCCGTATTTATATGGAAAGGCAATGCAGGCAAAGGCTGTCTGGTCAAATAGCGATACGCATTTTATAATACGAATTGATGCACTTGGCAGAGTATTTCAGAATGAGTTTACCCAGACGATGACTGATGCGGCAATTTTGAGTCCGGAAGAATGGGAGCTCAACAGGAATTACAGTTATAATGGAGTTGGAGATGAACCTGCAGCCGCAGGTTACCAGGTTCCGTTAGATTTACCAGGTGGAAAGAATACCCCTATCTCTCTGGCGGTAATACCACGAAAGATCTGGAATGCATATGGTGATGATGACCCGATACGCTGGATGAATGCCAGGATATCTAACCCAAAACTTGAGTTAGGTCAGCATGGCACTTATCATGCCAATAATACTTTGAATGGTGACTGGTCAGATGATTCGAGTTTGAATAACTACTCATGTGAGACTTGCGGTTTTACCCTCGAAGAGATGTATCAATATCTAAGAATCGGCCAGCGAACTATGTTGGGTGATTATGGAGATATGTGGATAATAGATTCGGGTGCCGATCCTGATAACAGTCCAAAGGTTGACTGGACCAATGCTGCCAATCCATTCATATCTTATGTACCGCCGTATAATGCCTCGGATACGATTAGTCGTGATGCTGTATCAAGGTTGTATTTTACCGGTTTTTCTGCCAGTACATACGAGGAGAATAGCATCAAGTTTACCCCGGAAGGTACTCATCACGAGATGTTCGATGATTTTGGTATTTTTCATGCGAGTGCCGATATGCAGGTTAACCCGGAGAATTACGGGTATGCAACTTATCTGGAATATCTTCAGTCTATTACTCAGGCAGGAGAGCTGAATACCTGGCTGATCGAGGAGGTCGAGTGGTCTACCAGATATTGCAATGATTTGGATAGGCTGGAATATTGTGATGTTTCCGATGCGTTAAACAGGGAAAATAATATGGTTGACCTGGAGCGTTGGGAAAAGTGGATGACCCTGCTGGAGTATGTTAACTCTGTTGGTCAGCCGATGACCCTGGGCGATTATTCGCTGGCAATGGCGTTTGACAATGCCCCGACAGTATCAAATGCAGATCAGGCGGATTCTGATCATGATGGTATTGGAGATGTGATTGATGGTGCAGTTCTGGTTGCTGCAAATGTAGAATTCAACTGGTCGCCGAATGTGGCTGGAGGAGTTCTTGAAGCAGTTCTAACCAATAGTAATATCGGTATTGTCGGCCAGACAATTATCTTTAGTATCGATACTGATGGTGATGGGGCAGTAGAGGAATTTACAGCAGTGACAGATGATGCCGGTATAGCGTCAGTATATATTGAACTGATCGAATCTCGAGTATCACATACTTATACGGCAGAGTGGGACGGTGTGGTCATGCAGCTTTCAGGCCAGGGTGTGATTGACGTCAATAACAGGATAGCATCAGACCTGAATGGTGACGGCTTTGTTCGGCTGGACGATTTTGCGATCCTGGCAATGCAATGGCAGCTTTCAGATGAGCCAGACAACTGCCTGTTGTCAGCGGAGCTTGCCGGCGATGACTGTTTTGTTACTATTGCTGACTTTGAGTTTATGGTTAGTGAATGGATGAATCAGGTTAATAAATAACTCAAACTGACCGATGGTTGGTTTGAGAGGCATAAGAGATAAGGGATAAGGCATAAGGGGAGGATGTCTGGTCCTGTGATAAGTTGTCACATTATAGAAATAATGTAGTAACTTTTTCAGGAGACAGCAATGGCAATAATTAAGAAGGCAAACAATAGATATAGTGAGGCATTTAAGTTACAAGTTGTAAATGATCTGGAATCTGGTAAGCTGGGTAGTATATCGGAAGCTAATCGTCATTATGGGATACCAGGTGGCGAGACAGTAAAGAAATGGCTAATTAAATATGGCCGTAACCACTTAGTACCAAAGGTTATACGCGTGGAAAAACCAGAAGAGCAGAATCAGATAAAGAAGCTAAAGTCTGAGATTAAGCAGCTGAAAGAGGCATTAGCAGATACTCATATGCAGAGTTTGTTGAATGAAGCAGTATTTGAGGAGCTATGTGAGGAAGTTAGCGTCGATCCAGAAGCTTTCAAAAAAAAAGTAAGCACACAGCAGTTGAACGTGCCTCGCAGAAGCCGCAGGAAGGTAGTTCCCAAAAGGCGACGATAGCAGGCTTTTGTCGTCTTGTAGGTATGAGCAGGCAAAACTACTATAAAGCACGCAAGGAACGTAAGAAGAAATCTATAGATGAAGCTTTGATTATAGAACTGGTTGAGGCAGAGCGCAGATTGCAACCAGAGTTAGGCTGTCGTAAGGTTTTGGAGTTGATAAGTCCAGTACTGGAGCTTGTTGGTATAGAAATAGGCCGTGATCGCTTTTTTGAGCTTATGGATAAGTATGATAAGCTGATAAAGCGTAAAAGACGATATGTTACAACTACAAATAGTCGTCATAGTTTTAAGGTTTATAATAATTTGTTGAAAGATGCAGAACTGACAGGAGCTAATCAGGCTCTGGTAAGTGATATAACATATATACGTACAAATGAAGGTTTTATGTATCTGGCATTGGTAATGGATGCTTATAGCCGCAAGATAGTAGGTTATGATTGTAGTGATAGCTTGGAAGCCGAAGGTTGTTTAAGGGCATTGTCGATGGCGATAAAGCAGCTGCCGAAAGGGAGTAAAGCGATTCACCATTCGGATAGAGGCTGTCAGTATTGCTGTCACAGATATATTGATAAGTTGCAGAGAAATGGATTACAGATAAGCATGACCGAAGAGAACCATTGCTATGAGAATGCCAAGGCGGAACGGCTAAATGGTATATTGAAATATGAATATGGATTAAAAGAAACGTTTAAGGAAAAGGCTCATGTATATGCAGCAGTAAGGCAGGCAATTGAGCTTTACAACACTCGTAGACCGCATGTTGCGTTGAAGTATCGTATACCTGCGGAAGTGCATGCCGCGGCGTGATATATTCCTCCGTTCCGGTCGCCCTCCGGGCTCCCTTCACTACGGAATATATCACCAAAATACAATAGGAAATAGAAACGGAAAGTGACAACTTTTAATCAGGACTTGACAGGAATGCCGCAAAGCGGCAAGCTAATTAAATCATTAATGTAACAATTTTGCATTAAATTGTGTTACAGCAAGTACGCTTTCGTACTTTTGACTGTTCAACGTTATCCGCAAAGGTCAGAACAGGGCCTTGTGAATGAAGATTGGATTATTTTTATCATTTTCGAGGTTAAATCTCGAAAGTATATTTAATTCAAACTATAACAAGAAGGCTCTTTTAGGCGTTCATTGCAACTTGAAAAATGCGAAAGTAAACAGCAATAAAAAGTGTAAAATCGGTCACTTTGAGTAATTAATGAAAGAGGAGAGATGAGCGTATGTATGAATGAGCAAGGATAGTTTGAAGAAAGGTGTTTTAGAAATCGCCTCTCTTCAGGCTGTCTGTGCCGAATTTTTCTTTTATCTTGTCGAGGATATTGTCGACTTTCTTCTGTTTTTCCTGTTCAGGGTCGTTAAACAGCATCATCTGACCGGAACCTTGCGGAGAAATTCCAGAGGCTCCGAACCCGATGAGTCTAAGTGGAGCAGCGGATTTAGTATACCAGTTTGAGAAAAGGGTTTTAGCTTCAAGCAGAAAAAGCTGTGTTACGTTTGTTGGCGACTCCAGGGTTGAACTGCGAGTAATAGTTTTAAAGTCGCTGTATCTGAGTTTTAGCGTTACTGTCCGCGCCTGTAGTTTTTCGGCTCGAAGTCTTTGTGATACTTCTTCCACCTGATTATGTAAAATAGAGAGCAGGGTATCTTTGTCCATTATGTCTGCGGCAAAAGTTTCTTCGGCAGAGAAGCTTTTTGCCTCTGAATAAGTTTCAACCGGTCTGTTATCTATGCCATGGGCTAATTTTAGTATTTTGTCAACTCTGTTTTTGAATACCAAAGCCAGGGTATTTGGTGGAGTGGTTCTGAGTTGTTCTACGGTTTGGATACCTAAACGATTTAAGGCATCGTTTGTGACTTTGCCGATCCCCCATATTTTTGATACCGGAAGCGGGTCCAGTATTTTTTGTTTATTATCTTCGGTAATCACAACAAAGCCATCAGGTTTGTCAAGGTCAGATGCGAGTTTGGCCAGGAATTTATTAGGAGCAATACCAACAGAGGCGGTAAGGCCGACTGTATTTTTAATATCCGACTTTATCTGTTTTCCGATTGATTCGGCATTGCCAAAAAGTTTTTGGCATCCGGTAACATCCAGGAAAGCTTCGTCAATTGACAGCTTTTCGACATCCGGAGTATATTGATGGAATATATTGTGGATTTGCCTGGAGATTTCGATATACCGGTCCATTCTCACCGGCTGCATAATAGCACTTGGACAAAGCTTAATTGCCTGAGACATTGGCATTGCAGAGCGGACGTTAAACTTTCGAGCTTCGTATGAACAGGCTGCAACAACTCCTCTTTGTTGAGGTGAACCTCCTACAAGAACCGGTTTTCCTTTCAGGTTAGGAAAATCCAATTGTTCAACAGAAGCGTAGAAAGCGTCCATGTCTATATGAAGTATTACTCTGGCAGGTTGCATTTGTATATTATAGTGAGTTGGATCGATAAGGGAAAGAGAATATGTTGTGCGGTTTATGCTTCGCATCATAGCATGGCACACTTTTGAGAGCTCAACATTGCGTCTTATGCTTCTTTTTGACAGAAAGTGCTGCAAGAAGGCTTTTGCAACTTAAAAACTCGAGAGTTAACTATATGTGAAGTCTGATTTATCAAGGATAGGTAAGGTTAAATATTTGCGAGCAGTCGGTTGAGGCAATCTCCAGAGAATCGTAGCCTTGATTGCAATTATTAATAAACGAAATGTCCTGGTCGTTATAATAAAAAACTTCAATTTCTTTTCTTTCGTTCAGGTAAAAAGGCTCTTCCAGTTTAGCTTTGATAATGGGTTCATTATTCTTATCAAAGGCAATTATGACTTGAGGTTTAAATGGATTTTTCGGATTATGTTTAGTTACTACAGCGAATTGTCCATCAGAAAGTTCCAGTTTAGCACCGCAAGGGAAAGGTGATATTATACTGGCCAGTACTTTCAACAATAATGGGTCATAATATGTTTTGTAGCTGCCATAAATCATATCATATAAAACTTGGACAGTTGGTTTAGCTTTTTTGAATGTGTTGGTGGAGATTGCAGCGCTATAAGCATCGGCTATTCGAATAATTCGGGCAAAGATTGATATTTTGTTTCCACTTACGCCTTCCGGATAGCCGGTTCCGTTCATGTTTTCGTGATGAGTACGCACAACACTCTTTACCATTGGGTGAAGTTCGTTGGGGATAAGTCGGGCTCCTTCAAGAGGGTGCATCCTGATCATAGCGATTTCAGAAGGAGTAAGAGGTTTGGTCTTTGTCAGCAAATGTGCTTTATCTGCAAGTGCGATATCTTTTAATAATGCAGCAAATGCAAGAGGAGTAAGATCCATTGCATTTTTTACTTTGGAAGCTGCTGTCTGGCGGTGGCGTTCAGTTTTTACATAGTTCCTGATAGTGTTGCCGATTACCATACTGAGATAAAAGACATTAGCATTATGTTCTTTGATATAGTCATCCCAGCCATTGCTCTGTTCGACTAATGCCTGAGCGACAGGGTTTTTGGACATATAGGCCATAAGGTTGTTGACTATGGTTTTCAGGCCGGTAACATTATTGGCATTAAGTACAACACCATTTCTAACAGAACAACTTATTTTTTCTGTAATTTTTGAAACAGCTTTGCGTACTTCTTTTGAAATCTTATCAGATGAGGATGTGTCGTCAAACTCAACCAGGTCATCAAGTATGGGGTTGCCAATCTGGACTAACTCTGCAGGAAACCTCTTGGTTAACGCTTCTATGTCTTCTTGGGTAAGTATACGTCCCTGAGACAGAAGTATGTTATACTTATTCTCAATACTTTTAGAAAGACACATACCTGGCTCAAGCTGGCTTACTGGTAATGTTATTGGCATAGTTTTATCCTTATCGATTGCATTGTTTATCGGTAAGTTTTTATCAAAACATGAATAGAAAAAGAGTGACAGGTAAGCTGGCATAAAATAGCTGTATGCAATTTTACAATATTTTTTGAAGGGTAAGGATAGAAGGATTTAATGCTATGTTACTATCAAAAACTGAAAATAAAAAACCCTTGAACTTAAATATGTACAAGGGGTAATTTGTAAGTAACTGGACCTGGAATTGAATCGTGAGCTTGCGGCTATGGATTTCCATAAGTCATTGCGTGAAAGCAATATATACAACATATAGACAGTTTTTATTACAGATTCCAAACAACACTCGAACAATTCTGGTATGTCCGGTTAAAATCAGGGAATCACTGAAAAAGATGTTGAATACACAGTTATCTGAAACGTAATTATCTGGAAAATATTAATTATAAGGATAATTGAAATATTTCCATTTATAATATACTCTACTGGCAGTAAGAAAAGGTCTAATTGTTTGTTTTATTATCTATGGAGTGTTTCTAAATGAATAAATATGTTATTTGTGTTATTCTATTTAGTAGTTTTATAGCATGCATCTATGCTAAAGAGCCAACTAACCCAGGCGAAAAATATGTAAATGCCTATAAAAAGTATTTAGATGCTAAATGTCCTATTGAAGAGGATGGTATTAAACATTTTGTATACTTTGCCAGGGATAGAGAACTCATACATGATCATCCTTTTTTGAGCAACTCTAGGTTTAGGGGAGCTCAAATTATGTACTCTTGGCGGCAGCTTGAGCCAAAGAAAGATCAATATGATTTTTCAATCATTTTAGAAGATTATAAATATCTTAAATTAAAGAAGAAAATGCTCTTTATTCAATTACAGGATGCAACTTTTTCGACAAAGTACAAAGGGGTTCCGAACTATTTAATGTCGGGGGAATATGGTGGCGGAGTTATTTATCAGCGATCAGAAAATGGAACTCCATATGGATGGACTGCCAGAAGATGGGATAAAAACGTTCAAGTAAGGTTTGCTAGTTTGCTTATGGCACTTGGTAAGGAATTCGATGGTAAGATTGAAGGAATAAATTTACAGGAGACTGTAATTGAAGTTTCCGGTAAAGATGATGCGTCATTTTCTGGCTCAGGTTACGCTGAAGCAGTTAAGGTAAATATGCTTGCTCTAAAGAAGGCTTTTCCAAGATCAACGACTATGCAGTATGCGAATTTTATGCCCGGAGAATGGTTGCCATGGGATGATAAAGGGTATTTGAAATCTATTTATCAGTATGGTGAAGAAATAGGGGTAGGTTTGGGAGCTCCTGATTTAATGGTTCATAGAAAAGGACAACTTAACCATGCGATTGCTATGATGCATGAGAGCGAATATACTGTGCCGTTAGGAATAGCAATACAGGATGGGAATTATATAGGTGAAACGAACTCTGAAAAAGTATTGGAGAATAGGAACAATATGGTTCCTTTACTTCAGGCATTTGCAAAAGACTTTCTTAAAGTACAATATATGTTTTGGGTAAATCAGGAACCTTATTTTGAGCAGGACGTAATGCCTTGTTTTTCAGAACAGAAATGAAAGGTATTATGGATGTTGGTTGTATATTGTATATAGTAGTTTGTCAAAAAAAGACCGTAAAAAAACCCCATTATTAATTCAATAATGAGGTTTATAATGTAAGTAGCTGGACCCGGAATTGAACCGGGGACCTGCGGGCTATGAATCCGCCGCTCTAACCATCTGAGCTATCCAGCCAGCGATACAGACCCGCATTATATCACGGCTCAAAAGTAAATTCAACTCAAATTTCGGCGTATTAATTGAAATTTCCAGAGATATGAAGTGCCACTTACAGAGGCATTCCGATAACCTGTGCCTCAAATACCATCTTGCCGTCAACAATTCCCTGAACGGCCATAGTAAATTTTCTAGGAGATTTTTGCAGGAATTTTCCCAGAATGTACAGCTTATCACCCGGTCCTACCTGCTGGCGGAATTTGACGTCCTGAATGCCGCCGAAACCAACAAAGCGTTTTTCGCCGGTTTCACTGATAGCTGCAATACTTGCCATTTGGGCAGCGGCTTCTACCATCAGTACTCCAGGATAAATAGGGCGACCCGGGATATGTCCTCTGACCCAGAATTCATCGTCTTTAACTTCTTTAAGGGCAATAATTTCATCTTTTTCCGGTGCGTGATAAATGATTGCGTCTATTTGCCGCATTTCAAATCTATGCGGGTTTATAGATTCGATTTTATCAACATCCATAACAACATTTTCAAAATCAATATCACTAATATCGAATAACCATTTCGGCGGCATATTAACTCCTGAAGTTTTTGAGCGGTTAATCCGCAAAATAAAGAAGGTTATACTATTATCTAGTACAAGAACTGTTTAATAGTGAAAAATAATCCATAAAAAAACCGCAAAAAGCAATATTCTCTTTGCGGCCCTTTTTCTCTTAGCTGTGAGCGAGAACTGTCTCAGCTCCGGCCCACAATTTTAGCAGCTGTAAAAATTATTCACGACCTTCCAAAATCTTTACTCTTACTTCCTGAGCAGCGGCTTTAATATCCTGCATAGATTTACGAACACGTGTACCGGCAGCTTTGTTACCACCTTCTGCTTTAATTACATCTTCTTCAACTTCAGCTACCAGTTTTTTTAGGTTTTCATATTCTAGCATAAAAAGTCAATCCTTTCGTACCAATATGTAGAGAATTTTCTGTATAATGTTTATAACAACCAGAGCTGATAAAAATACGGTATGCCCAAATTGTTATTCTAAATTACGCGAATCAATAAAATTGCCGTTAGAAGATATCCTAACGGCATTTAATTTTTCAATAAACCAGCCAGGACTAGAATAGGGTATCAAAGAACGCCATGCTCTTCAAGCAAACCCATACAGTGGTGCCAATCATAGCCATCAGGGTTATGCCGAGCAGGCCGGTATATACGTCCATCTCAGCGGCCGGTCCACCTTTAGGTACTTTTTTCTTAACGGCATCTGGTTTCTTCTTAGCCATTTTCTATCCTCAAATAAGCAGTTAATAGCCTGGTTTAGTTAAAGTCAGTAGTAACCATATCGCCTTCAACGATAACATCCTGTTTGTTACTTAAGCGTCCGGCAGCTTCGTCAGCTTCAACATAGATAATGTCCAGATTACCCAGGAATTTATCACCGCGAACAATCCAGAATCTCATGTTTTCACGAACACCGGAAGTGCTGCCAACAGAGATAGCAACAATGTTATCATCCATCTCAGTAATTTCACCCATTATTGGAACGCCAGTCATTTCAGGCAGTACCTGAGCAACAGCGGTGTCGCTATCGAACTCTTTCTGGGCGATGTTGTATTTATCCAGCTGCTGGTTAAGTTTAGCAATCTGCTCTTCCAGTCCGGCAATCTGTTCAGCACGACGACGGTTGGTATCTTCCATCTGTTTTGTGCGTGCCATTTCATTGTTTAGCTGGCGGGTAAGCTCAGTAACCTGAGTTTGAGCCTGAAGCATCTGAGATCTGTTGTCGTCAAAATCAGACCAAAGGGTTTCATATGCATTTTGCATGTCTTGAATAGTAGTACGCATAGCAGTGACCAGCTTAACAGCAGAGTCAGCTTTACTGCTTTCCAAAACACTTTCCTGTTCGGCTTGAGCAAGGTCAACACTCATGGTGTTGTATTGATCACGCAGATCTTTGAGCCTTTCGCTGGTAAGTTCTGCAGCTTTGCCATAGGTAAGGTTGGCTTTTTCGAGTCTCTGTTCGGCACTGTATGCCATAACCTGAGCGGCATCAGCCAAAACTTTCTGGTCTTCATAAAGCTCTTTGTAATCCTGAACTTTTCCCATGAATGCTATAACAACACCACAGAGGAAGATTGATAAAAGAGAGACTAATACGGCAAATACTTTTGTTATGGTACTCAAGTTATTACTCCTTAAGCAGGGCTATACTACACTATTGTGTATAATAATATCTGATTGCTTTTAAACTTAATATTTATTTTTTAGTAATCAATCATACCTGAAAGCCAAAACTTGCATGAGATTTTTCAATTTTACCTGCATGCTAATGCTTGTAAGTCTTTATTCTACAACATAATACACTGATTTTGTAGAATAAATTACACAATGTTATCTGTTTGATAAATCAGGTAAGGTTTGCGTTTGGCCATTAAAGTCCAAAACTGCAATAACTCAGGCGTGTTAAGCAAATAGTCAAATCAAAGTAATCTAACAATTTGCTATACTGTCTGTTACGCATTTTTAGATGTAATTAATTCCAAAAACGCAGAATTTCATTATAGTGTTAACGCCCTGTTAGTCAAGAAATAAATAGCTTCTTAGCGATAAAAAAGGGTGTGCAGTTTTGGTTGGCCCAAGAGGTTGGCGTGCTTTGGGCTATCCTTTTGTTAATCTAGCCATTTATGAATTATTCTTGACCTGTTACTATATTTTAGATATATTACGTTACTGTTCAATACGCTGATATATTGCTATCCGGCGTCAATGATACATAAACCAACCATGTTTCACACCTTAACGTATTTAGGAGAAATAACTTATGGCAGCTCCCAAAGGCGGCTCTGATAGTGGCAATACAGCCGTAATAGTAATGGTGATATTCATCGTTTTGTTTCTCATTACCGCCGGTCTGGCAATAACATTATATGTGAATATTGAAAAGTATAACAAGCAGGCAAAAGATGCGAAATCGCAACTTGATCAGCTTGGAAATGCAAGTGAAATTAATGAAGTTAAAAAACTGGCTGAAAGTGCCAGCGTTCAAGGTGGTGGTACCACTTTTAAGAAGCTTGATGCTGTTGTAAGGGATTTCAGTAATTCACTAATAGGTAAAAACCAGGTGAATTACAGTTTATCGACTGCCAAGGCAAATATTGATAACCGTCTGGAATCAGTATGGCTGGATGTTTCTGGAATCTTAGGGATTACCGAAGAAGAGGCAAAAGAGAAAGGTTTGGCAGGTATCATTGGAGATCTAATCGGATTGCTTGATGAGTTAAATGGCCAGATGAATCAGCTGGCACAAGAAGCCAGTCAGCAGCTTGACTCCAGTGCACAGCAGAACGATACTTATAAAAAACAAATCGAAGAACTTCAGACCCAGATTGATTCGCTTGGTATGACAGTGGCGAATATGAAAAATCAGACTAATGACAGTATTGAAGATATCCAGGGAAGATTTGAAAATCATGTCCAGGCCCTGCAGAAAGAAAAAGACGAGATCCAGAAACAGACTGATACAATGAAGCAGGAACTGGATCAGAAGCAGGAAGTTGTCGAAAGTCTGACCAAGAAAGCTGAAGATCTTGAAGAAATAGTAAAAATTATTCGTCCGAATCCTACAGAGGGCTTGGAAGCTCTTGATCCTGATGGTACAATTATATCAGTTGACGCTCGTGAGAGAATGGTTTATATCAACCTTGCTGCCAACGATAAAATATATCGCGGCTTGACTTTCAGTGTTTATGATGGTCTTGATAAAACAGTTCCGACTAACGGTCAGGGTAAAGCCACCATTGAAGTTGTAGAGATTCTTGATAGTATATCAAAATGTCGTGTTGTGGAAACGAAAAGCACGAACCCGATTATAAAAGGTGATATTATTGCCAACCTGGTTTGGGATAAGGAAAAAGAATTCAATTTCTGTGTTGTAGGTGATTTTGATTTTGATATGAACGAAGAAATTGATATTGATGGTTACGACAGGATTGTAACCTTGATTAAAGGCTGGGGTGGTAAGGTCGTAAATACAGTTGGTGTTGACACTGACTTCCTGGTATATGGATACGAGCCGATAGCACCGCAAAATGTAATTGGCGGTAGTCAGGATGCCACTGACGCAGCAGAAAAAGCAATGAAAAGAGTTGAACAGTATAAGGCAGCAATCGATGAAGGGTCAAGGCTTGGAGTTCCAACATTTAATATGAAGCGATTCTTCCGCTTTATTGGATACTCTGATAAGCAGGCAGAGAATTAAGTGATTTAATCACAATTATTATAATAAATATAAAGGGCACATGGACGGCGAAGAGTCCTTGTGCCTTTTTTAATATGGCATTTTTTCAATATTTTGGATTATCGTGACTCAAAAATTATATCCACAAAAACCGGTTAAGCTTATTGTAGGCATGTTGAGCCTGAATGAGCAATTGTTTGATCTGGCTGAGCAGTTTATGGCAGAACTTTGGGGCCGGATAGATGTCAGGTCAGAGGTAATGCCGTTTATCTATACCCGATATTACAATAAAGCAATGGGTGAAGGTCTGCTGCGAAAATTTGTTGCCTTTGAAAAGCTGATTTTGCCCGAGGATATTTCCGGCATAAAACATCAATCCAATAAGCTTGAGCTGGACTTGCAGGAAGTGCCTGCTGCACAGTCGCTCGCGGTAAAGCGGGCAGTTAATCTCGACCCGGGGTATATTAACAGCAGTAAACTGGTACTGGTAACGACAAAAGACTATTCTCATCGGGTTTATATAGGTAATGATATGTATGCAGAGGCTACCCTTCATTATTGCTATGAAAAATGGAATTCCTGGCCTTATACTTATCCTGACTATGGATCTGGTGACTATGACCCGTTTTTGAATGCAGCTCGAGAGTCATATATCGAGGCTACAAAAGACAGGCCAGATGTCTGGTAATCGAATTGCGATTCAAGATTGTTTGACAAATTATAAATATTCTGGCTGAATAACAGATAGAGTTATGAATATAACAGAACTGACATTTATAATATCAGCAGGAGTTTTCGCTCTTATCGCTTCTGCCGTATTAACAGCAGTTGTCCGCAAGCTGGCAATAGCAAGTGGTTTTGCTGATATGCCCGGCCATCGAAAGGTGCATACCAGGCCGATTGCACTTGGCGGCGGGATAGCAATTTTTCTGACGGTGGTAGCTCCGCTGGGGATATTATGTGTATCTGTTTTGGCGATGACTCCAGATGTTGCAGAAAAACTTCTTGGAGGCACTTTTGCGTCTCATTTACCCGGTCTAAAAGAGCGAGCTCCTCAATTACTGATATTTGTTCTGGCAGCAACAATTCTGCACATTACAGGTTTGATTGATGACAGAAAAGCATTGGGTCCAAAAGTCAAACTGGCAGTTCAACTGCTGGCAGCATTACTACTGGCTACTGCGGGAAATATTCGTTTTGACTTCTTTATAGAAAGTTATGCTCTACGGGTTTTGCTGTCTGTGGTATGGATAGTAATAATAATAAACTCGTTTAACTTTCTGGATAATATGGATGGTTTGTCTGCCGGTATTGCTGCAATTGCGGGGAGTATAATACTTTTTGCCGCGATAGCCAGCGGCCAGGTATTTGTGGGTTGCTTTATTGCTATGGTGGTTGGTTCACTGATAGGATTCCTTTTTTATAACTTCAACCCGGCATCGATATTTATGGGTGATGCCGGTTCGCTGCTGGTTGGGTTGTTTATGGCGGTTGCCTCAGTCAAGACAACTTATTACTCAGCTGAAGGTTCATCTCCACGCTATGCCGCCCTTATGCCGCTGATAGTATTGGCTGTACCGTTATATGACTTTTTTGTTGTTGTGGTTATTCGCCTGCTGCAGGGTAAAAGTCCATTTGTTGGTGACAAGCAGCATTTTTCACACAGGTTGACAAATCACGGCATGAGCCAGAGAACTGCGGTTCTGACTATTTATCTTACGACCGCTGTTACCGGATTGGGGGCTACGATTTTGCATCAGGTATCAACATTTGGAATGATACTCATTTTCGTCCAGACTATCATGATTCTGGTTCTTATTGGCATATTGGAATATACAGGCAAGACGATTGAACCTAAAGGTTAGCATTTATCAAAGCTGCTGAACCAAAACAGATTTTTATCGTTTTACTTCATGTTGGAATGATTCTAGCTTAAAGTATAATGTAATAGAAATATTGCTTTATCGTTTTTCAAAAAAACAAATATTACTATAGACATGCCGATCAAAAAGACTAGAATTCCGACTGGATATAGTAATCTGTCTATAGTTAATCGATTTACCTCTATTGAAAGATGGTATGGTTATGCTTATCGTAATAGACAATCAGAGCAGCTTTATAAAGAAATTCAAGCGTAACTTTCTAAGTGAGCATGATTTTGATGTTATGTTTTTTGACCACAACCAGCCTGTTATTGTGCCTCAAAATACACAGGTGCAAGGTATAATTCTTTCCGGTGGAAAAGGTACCCCTTGGGAACCGCTGAATTTGACGGCAAATTTTGTCGCTATTATGAACTATGATGTTCCTATAATAGGTTTTTGTCTTGGTTTTGAGATTCTTGCGGTTGCCTGGCAGGGCCGGGTAAAGAGAATGGCTGTTCCCCAGCAGAAGATGGAAAAAGTAACAATAACCAGGCCGGATGATCCAATATTTGCCGGCATTGATAAGACTGAAATTATGCTTCGGGAAAAGCATCATCATTGTGTGAGTAAAATGCCGATAGGTTTTGAGCTGTTGGGATATTCCCAGGCTTGTCCGATCGAAATATTCAAACATAAGGATAAACCTGTTTATGGTTTCCAGTCACATCCGGAAGTTTCCGGTAAGGATGGTATAAAAATAATGCAGAATTTTTTGAATATTTGCGGGCTTATTGATGAAAATTCAGTTTAGAGATGTCTTTGGAAAGAGGTTTTAAGCTCGACCGGGCGAAGTCAAATAGTAAAGGTGAATTATGAAAGTCGCTATCATTCACAACAAGGATATGAGTGGTGTTATTAACCAGCTTGGAATGCAGAATAAGGAAACTTATTCAGAAAAAACTGTACTCAGGGTTGCGAAATGCCTGGAGAATGTTGGGCATAATGTCGCGGTTCTTGACGGTAATAAATATATTATCGAGAGGCTCGAAGAATTTATGCCCAGAGTGATCGAAGGCGAACAAATGGGTATGGTCTTTAATATGGCTTATGGTATCCAGGGAGAATGCAGATACACGCATATCCCGTCACTACTGGAAATGCTGGGAATACCTTACGTCGGTTCCTCACCTGCCGGACATGCACTTGCCCTTGATAAAGTTTTGACCAAAGTTATCTGGAAAAATAACGGATTACCTACTCCTGACTATTGGGTATTCAGCACGCCTAATGATGATATGTCGTCGGTTAAGTATCCTGTGATAGTAAAGCCCAAGATGGAGAGCGTTTCTTTTGGCTTGAAGGTTGTTTATAACGAGCAGGATTTGAAGGAGGCTGTCCATTTTATTATTACTGAGTTTCAACAGCAGGCCCTGGTTGAACAATTTATCAGAGGTAGGGAATTTTGCGTCGGGATATTGGGGAACTCACCGGTTGAGACCTTTCCGGTTCTTGAAATAGATCTTGAAAATGACCCCGATGCTATCCAGACCGAGGGTGATAAGAAACAGCGACCTCGCAATAAAATATGTCCTGCGAATATATCCGAAGAGATAGCTGAAAAGATGGCTAAATTAAGTAGGGATGCGTTTAAGGCTCTTGACCTCCGTGATTTCGCCAGGGTAGATATTCGTATGGACCAACAGGATAACATTTTCTTGCTGGAGATTAACTCGATGGCCAGTCTTGGCCTGACAGGCTCGTATTTCAATGCTGCCCAGGTTGCCGGTTATGATTATCAGTCGATGGTGACAAAAATGCTTGATGTCGCGACGATTCGCTATTTTACAGACTTTCCGGCTGAAACACCAAGCCCCAAATCAGTAAAGACACCGCTGCACAGCAGGTTGAGAACTTTCCTGCGAGGTCGGCAGCCGCAGACAGAGAAATTTTTAAAGAAGCTTGTAAATATTAATACATATGTCCGTAATACAGAAGGTGTAAATAAATGTTCCCAGATGGTACAGTCAGAGCTTAGCCAGCTTGGTTTTACATATCAGGTATACCCGCAGATTGAAGTTGGTAATCCTATGTTTTTTACCAATTCTTATGATGAACATCTGGATGTACTTATTATGCTTTCTCTTGATACCAGGGTAGGGATTTCCAATCATTTGTATTACTCTGAATCTGACAGGTATATTTCCGGCACCGGTATCTGGGACAATAAAGGTGGAATTGCTGTTTGTGTAGCGGCTCTTCAGGCTCTTAAATTTGCTCGCAGCTTAAAGAAGAAAAAAGTTGGCATTATGCTATCGACAGATGATACCCTGAACGGGAAATATTCCGGCCCGGCAATAGATGCTAAGTCATTAAATGCAAACTATATTATTGGTATGCACGGAGGCACAATGGATGGAGGTATTGTAACATCGCGTTCGGGTTCTGCTTCATATCGATATACAATCAGGTTAAAAAATAATATCGAACCGGAAAAAGTTGTCTCTGTTTCAACTCTGTTCAATAAAACTTTGATGAATATCAGTGAACTATCGCAAAATGATGATACGGTTGTGATATCACCATATGATATCTCGTTTAAGTCAAATATTTTTCGGGCTACGGCTTTCGGCTCTGCCGGGTTGAGTGTAAGGTTTAACTGCCTGGAATCTTTCGACAGTATTGATAAACGTGTCCGTAAGCTGGCTTCTCCCGGTAAACTTAAGAAAGATATAGAGGTAATTTTTGATGGCGGCATACATCGGTTACCTATGCCGCAATGTGACAAAAATGACGCTTTATTTGAGGCTACTAAATCTGTTGCCAAGTCTATTGATGTAAGGGTAAAACCGGAGCATCGCTGGTCGTCATCTGAGTTATGTAATGTAAAAGGAGATAAACCGCGAATTGGCGGGATGGGGCCGCTTGGTGAATGGGATGAAAGCAGGAAAGAAAAGATTGTGCGTGCGAGCATAATAGACCGCAGCCTGCTTCTGGCAATGCTGATCAGGTCTTTGTAGATGATTATGATGGAATTATCCTGCAATTTCTGGTTTTGTCAGTTTTTTCAAGCGTTTTAAGTTAACTCTTGCAGAGCCGTTTTTATTTGCTTATCATTTTATCAGAGGCATATAATTATTAGAAGCAACTGTCCGCTTTCCAGCAGGTAAGTGTGTTTAATAAAAGAAATTATGATGGTGACGGTGCTATGGAAAATTTATATGAATATCTAAGTCAGTATATGTTTCAGGTAATAGTATTCGCCGGGCTTGTAGCAGCAGCCCTGCTTGTAAGTTCATATATTCTCAAGAAGTTTGGTAAAAGCGAAACTTTTGCCTTATCTAATTCTGTATTAAGAAAATGCAGGCAGCCGCTGCAGTGGATGATTATCCTATTCTCTTTTAATCTATTTATTACGCTTGCCAAGTTTCCGCAGGATATTGAAAAAGCAGCTAAACAGTTAGTTGCAATACTACTTATTGTAGTTATATCCTGGCTGATTATCAGGTTAACCAGTGTTATTGAGGAGGTGGTATTAGCCCGGTTCGATGTTGGCCGAAAAGATAATCTGAAAGCCAGGAAAGTTCATACTCAGCTAAAGGTTACAAGGAGGATTATTCTTGTTATAGTTTTCATTGTTGCTCTTGGTACAATATTGATGACTTTTGAGAGAGTCAGGCAGCTTGGCACAACGATTTTGGCTTCTGCCGGGATATTGAGTATTGTTGTTGGTATGGCGGCTCAAAAAACTATTGCTACGTTTATCGCCGGGCTTCAGATAGCATTTACCCAGCCAATACGGATAGATGATGTTGTAATTGTGGAAAACGAATGGGGTTGGATAGAAGAAATCAATTTAACTTACGTTGTAGTGAGAATCTGGGATCTGCGCAGGCTTATTGTGCCGATAACATATTTTATTGAAAGACCTTTTCAAAACTGGACCAGGACATCGGCTGATCTACTGGGCTCAGTATTTGTGTATGCGGATTATAATGCACCTATAGATGATATTCGCGATCAGTTGCGGATTATTCTTGAAGGGTCGGAGTATTGGGATAAAAAGTGCTGCGTGCTGCAAGTTACTAATACTACAGAAAAGACAATCGAGCTGCGTGCTCTTATGAGTGCCTGTGACGGGCCGACGGCATGGAATTTAAGGTGCGAAGTGAGAGAAAAGCTTGTTAAATTTATAAATGAAAATCATTCAGATAAACTTCCAAAGCTGCGTGTCGAAATGGAAAAACAAACATTAGCTTAATACAGGTATTGTTATGAACTGGCATTTGAACAAGAAAATAACGAGACAGTCAAAAAAAGCAGGTATGCCTCCTGGGACGATGGTTCATGTTGGAGAAAAGAAAACTGAAAAAGTTTTTATTACCTCAATATCCTATAATAAGGATAGTGTATTTGAACAAGAAGATGTCACAATCGACACTATTTCAGATTATGTCAAAAGTGATTGTGTCAACTGGATAAATATAGACGGCCTGCATGATGTGTCAGTTATTCAGGTGATCGGTAAAAAGTATAATATTCATCCACTCGTACTTGAAGATATTGTCAATACCGGACAGCGGCCTAAGTATGAGGATTTTGGTGATTATTTATTTATTGTTTTAAAGATGCTGTCATATGATACTGATAATCAAACTATTAAATCTGAGCAGGTAAGTATTATTCTTATTGATAATGTGGTTATTACTTTTCAGGAGCAGCCCGGTGATGTTTTTGATTCAATCAGAAACAGGATAAGAAATGATAAAGGAAGGATCAGGAAGCTTTCGACCGACTATATGGCCTACAGTTTACTGGATGCAATTGTAGACAGTTATTACTCAATACTTGAAACTGAAGCTGAATTAATCGAAAAGCTCGAAGACCAGGTTTTTGTAAACCCGCAGCCGGATATAGTTCAGAAGATTCATAGTATAAAAGGTGATTTACATATTCTACGAAAGGCGAACTGGGCATCGCGAGAGATGCTTGGCTCACTGGCAAAGAGTGAGACTGATTTTTTCAGTGACACTGTTATGCCATATATGTCGGATGTTTTTGATCATTCGAACGGGGTTGCAGATTCAGTGGACACCTTCCGTGAAATGGTTTCCAGTTTACTGGACCTTTACCTGTCTAGTGTAAGTCATAAGATGAATTCAGTAATGAAGGTTCTTACAATAATTGCCACAATATTTATTCCACTGACTTTCATTGCGGGAATTTACGGGATGAATTTTGTGAATATGCCAGAGCTGGGGTGGAAATGGGGATATCCTTCCGTCTGGGGTATTATGTTTGTAATGACTATTATAATGTTATACCTTTTCAAGAGGAATAAGTGGTTTTAATTCTTTGGTACTCTTAACCTTCCGGTATTTATTATACGAGGAGTAATATGGTGAAAATAATTAGGTCAGCATTGTTTCTATGTCTGTTGTTGTTGCTGGTAATAAATCCTGCTGTCAGTTTTGGACAGGATACTGATGCCAATAGCAATACTCTCTCACTTGCTGCTAATGGAATAAGCGATGAGGTAGTAGTCGTTACTATTGATCAGGTAAATCAGCTTAAAAAAGATTTTACAGCTCAGGCAAATGTGTCACCGGAAGATCTGGCTCGTTTTGAGGCAGGATATAATCAGGTCATTAAAGATCTGGAGCAGATAAAAGAGCTGGAAGCTCAGAGGACTAATTATATCCAGATGCAAAAAAACGCTCCGGCTGATAAAGAGCAGCTGGAAAAGCAGATTGCAGATGCTAAAAAAGAGATACCGGCAGAAAAGGTAAGTGAAGAACTGACTATTTCTGAAGCGGAGAGTAAACTGGCACAGGTCCAGCTGGACTTTAATAATGCCAAGCAGATCAGTGCTAAATTTGAGAACGAGCCGCAGCGCAGGGCAAAAAGAACTACTGAAATACCTGAAGCTATTTCAAAAGCGACTGAGTCTCTTTCATCTCTTACCAGTCTCAAACCTCCTGTAGATATAACAGCACAAAACGGCTTAGCATATATTGACTTCTTAAAAAATCAAGTAAAGATTCAGCTTAATAGAGTCCAGATAGAAACTTTACAGGAAGAAATGAAAGCATACGAAGCAGCAAAAACTGTGCTTCCGCTTCGTAGAGAACTGGCTGCTAAAATTTTGGCGGCTAATGAAAAGAAGGTTGAGAACTGGCAGGGTGTGGTAAATCAAATCCGCAAAAGAAATCTGCAGCAGGTAAAGCAGGAGGCTCAATCTACTGCTCAGCAGGCGAAATATTCTAATGATGCCGCAAAAGAAGTTGCACAGGAAATAGGCAGGTTGACGGAAACTCAAGCTGGTTTGTTGAAAAAAATCGAGTCTGTAACAAAAGAGTTAAATCAGATATCATCATTAAAAACTCAGACTGAGGGTGATTTCACAAAGACAAAAGAACTTATCGGTAAAACTGAAAAAGTTACCAGTACAATGGGAATGCTTCTTCAGACCAAGAAAGATAATCTTCCGGAAATCAAGCAGTATTCAAAGAATATCAAGTTACGATTTGATTTAATTTCATCTGCACAGCTTGAATGGCATACTACTGATGCTAAATGGACAGAGTTGTTAAATATTGAAGCTAGAGCTGAAGAAATGCTCGCCCGTGTAGATATCACAAAAAATGATTCTGAATATGGCAGGTATCTTGATGAGTTGAAGCAGTACCTTGAACAGGAAAGGCAATTGCTGAGTATGATATCAGGGGATTATATTAATTATTTAAGCTCTCTGGCTCAGTTAGATGCTGAAGAACGTGATCTTATCGATATTGTTCAGGAATATAGTATGTTGATTGAAAAAAATCTTCTCTGGATTAAGAGCAGGTCATCTTTCGAGAAGAATCAGATCAAGCATACACTATCAGCATTAAAGGCTCTATTTGATAAAAAGATATATGTTCGTGACTTTAATTCATATGTCACAGATTTTAAAATTAATTCTGTCTCATATTATATGACGCTGTTGGTTATTATAATATTATCCGCTTCGAGATTCTGGTTTCGTTCCAGGATCAATAGTTATACTGAAAAAATAAAACAGGCTGCTACAGACAGGTTCTTATACACTGTAAATACCACCTTTCTTTCTACTATTGCAGCATTACCTGTACCTCTTTTGTTGGCTTTTCTGGCCTGGAGATATTCTGTATCGATTGTGGCTTCTAGTTCAGGTTCGGAATTGTATTCAGGTTTACAGAACATTACGACAATAACACTCATGTTTTTCCTGTTGCGATGGTTTACAATTCCCGGTGGATTATGTACTCACCTGAAATTTGATAAAAAGTCTCAGGTTGCTTTTCGGAAACATTTGCTCTGGTTTTATGTTTGCGTTATTGTCCTGACATTTTTGTATTCAACGCTGGAAAGTCTGCCATTACACCTGGATATTAAAAATGCCGGTTTAAGGTCGATATTTTTGGTTGAGCAGATTTTTGTGACCGCGTTTCTTTTTATTGTTTTTAATCCCAATGGTTCTATTGTTGGTAATATGCAGGAAATGAATTCAAGCGTACGAATTCACAAACTTATCAGGGTGTGGTTTATTTTGGTAATAATTGTTCCGTTTATTTTCTGTATTATTTCAATGGTGGGATATATAAACGCAGCGAGACTTCTTCATTATCACCTGGCAAAATCTTTGCTGTTTTTCCTTGCTGTATTGTTTGTTAACAGGTTGATATTACGATGGTTATACGTTTCCAGGAGAAGACTTGTACTCAAGAAATATTTGCAGCAGAAGCAGGAAAATCAGGAAAAAGCAGATAGCGTAGAGGTGAAATTTGACGAAATTCATGATTCAATTCTGAATCTTTCAAAGCAGTCACGTCAAATTATTAACGTTGCAACAACGTTTGTTGTCCTGCTCGGTTTCTGGTGGATATGGAAATCGACATTACCAGCATTGGAAGCAATAGAGCAGATCAAGCTGGGGAGTACAGAGGATGGATTAGGTGGTGTAAATGTAATTACTTTAGGTAGTACCTTTAAAGCGGTTATCATAATAATTCTGACCATATTTACCTCCAAAAATATTCCTGGTTTGATGGAAATCTTTATCCTGCAGAAACTTGAGATAGCATCTGGTACCAGATTTGCCTTTACTACAATGGTGAAATACATCATTACTATTGCCGGTGTGATTTACGCTTGTGCGGCATTAGGTTTACGATGGCAAACGGTACAATGGCTGATTGCGGCGGTTTCGGTTGGTTTAGGTTTTGGTTTACAGGAGATATTTGCGAATTTTATTTCAGGTTTGATTATATTGTTTGAGCAGCCGGTTAGAGTTGGTGATTATGTTACTATTGGCGATGTCAGCGGCCAGGTCAGCCAGATAAAGATTCGTGCAACAACGATAGTAAAATGGGACAGGAAGGAACTTTTAGTTCCAAATAAGGAATTCATTACCGGCAGACTGATTAACTGGACACTTTCAGATGAGGTTTTGCGTATAGATTTTAATGTTGGCGTTGCTTATGGTTCAGATATAAAGAGGGTAGAAGAGACGCTATTTAAGATAGCTCGATCATGTAAGAAAGTATCCCAGGAAGACCCGAAGCCGAAGGTTATCTTCACCGGCTTTGGTGATAGTACCCTTGATTTTGAGTTGAGGGTATATATATCGGATATTGATGATTATCTAAAGGTCTGGCATAAGATAAATTGTGATATTGATGCTGAGTTCAGGAAGAACAATATTGAAATTGCATTCCCGCAGCGAGATTTGCATCTTCGATCATCAGATATTAAGTTTCCAGTTACAGTAAGTCAGGAAAATGCTCCTGTGATTGTTCAGGAAGGGAAAAAGTCTGAAGCTAAACCGGAAGATAAGAATTCCGAGATAATTACTGACAGTAATAGATCCGAGATAGGTGCTGAAGATATAAGTCCCGCTGGAGAATAAGTTTCACGCAGCGGGGCTCCTCACAACGTAAACCTCGTTTGCAGAAGTTTATAGATAAATCTGACAGCTATGTATGTTTTTATATAATATCTCAAACTGGTCCTGGACCAGTTTGAGAATGTGCTAAACCTTTTCTTTCATAAAACCTTTTCTTCCATAAAGCTGCTTATATAAGAACTTTATATTGTTAAGACCTCAAAATTGCCTGGTAATGTTTGGCTGGCTTTCTGCATAAGTTTACTGGTCGATAATATAGAATCGCATAATGTTTGCGCAAAATAATTCAATAAATAGAATCAGGGGTGAATGACCAGGCACGTGCAGATACAGCATCTTCTAAAATCAGGCAAAAAGAAGATGCTTTGCGATTATAACTAATTAATTTTACTGGTCATTTGTCAGATCGACCACTGATTATTTGATATTTTTATGAAAAAAATATCTAAGTGCAGTTAGGTCTTGATGATAAGAGTTGTGAATTTGTTGTGTCTGCATTATAATGTTTGCCATGCTGAAATACGTGGCTAAAAGATTATTGTTTTTCCCGGTTTTGCTCTGGGCAATCTATACAATTACCTTTCTGATGGTAGTTACAGTGCCGGGCAACCCTTTTCAGTCAGGCGAGCGAAGTGCAGACGAGGCTTCTTCGCGTGCCATTATGGCCAAGTATAAAGCTGATGATAACGTAACATTTTATTTCAGCTACCTTTCCGGATTGTTCCAACCGGTAAAAGCGATCAAGGGCGAAGGTCCATTGATAGATCTTGGACCGTCCTGGCAATATCGCGATTGGACCTGTAACCAGATAATAGCATCTTCGCTGCCGGTGTCGGTATGTCTGGGACTGGTGGCGATGCTGATAGCGTGCGCGGTCGGTATCCCGGCGGGTGTAATAAGTGCGATAAAGCGGGGTAGTACAATTGATTACGCTACACTTGGCCTATCTTTGATAGGTATCTCTCTACCGTCGTTTGTTGTTGGTATATCATTACTTATAGTTTTTACGATATGGCTGGAGTGGTTTCCGGTCGGCGGCTGGGGAATGATAAGTCAGATATGGCTGCCGGCGTTGACTCTGTCGCTTCCTTTTATGGCTTATATTGCCAGGCTGACTCGGCTGGGGATGATGGATGTAATGGGCAGTGATTATATTCGTACAGCTCGCGCGAAAGGAATAAGTGAGCGTCAAGTAATCTGGAAGCATGCGTTGAAGAACGCATTTTTGCCGGTCTTGAGTTACCTTGGTCCGGCACTGGCAGCGATAATGATGGGATCTTTCGTTGTAGAAAGCATTTACAACATTCCCGGTATTGGCCAGCACTTTGTAAACAGTGTTCAAAACCGCGACCGGGCGATGATACTGGCGACAGTATTGATGTTTTCCAGTGTAATCATAATCTTTAATCTGATTGTTGATATGGCATATGCCCTGGTTGATGCCAGGATTGAGCTGGAATAATGAAAAATCCAGTAAAGCTGGATTGGTTTTGTGCCGAAACTATTAATAGATGGTAAAAACCTTCCAATTCCAGTTATTTTCCCTGATAAAATTATTGTTTTGTTATGTAATGCATTTATTTACAATATTTTATATCATCATAAATTGAAATTTGATTATTGCAAATCCGGATATTTATGCCGGATTTATTTTTGATAATGTATATATTTGACGGTTACAATATATATCACGCAGCAAGAAAGGCACTTGAACAGTGGTCAGATATTACTGTAATGAGTTTGTGTGAATATATTGCCGGAGACCTGCATTATATCAAGCAGCCGGGCAAGATGATCTTTGATGGGATCCGTCCTCGCGGACGTGAGGATATAGTTCAGCTAGGCGGTCTAAGTATATATTACAGTGGCGATTATGATACAGATGCCGATACCTTGATTGAAGATATTCTTGACCATGACTCTGCACCTAAGCGTTTGACAGTTGTCAGCAGTGACCGTCGGGTGCGAGCAGCGGCAAAAAGGCGAAAGGCGATATCGCTAACCAGCCATGAATACCTAGCGGAGATGGTAAGGCGTTATGATCGTCCGGCCCCGGCTCCGCGTGACGCGGAGCAGAAGTTCCAGGGTTTGACGCCGGCTGAAACCAAATACTGGATGAAAGTATTTGGGATAAAGGAAGAGTAATATACTGTGTTAGCAACAGTACAATATGCTTGAAATTTATAAAGACTAATGAGTTTTCCAAATTCAATTTAATGCCTTGTGAATAAAGATATTATGATGAGCAATTTAGTACTTCGAGTAATAGTTTTGTGTTTAGTTATACTGGCGACAGTATCTGGTGTTTTAGCTGCTGAACCGGAGCGTCGAATATTTATTAGTGGTTGTAACTTTGGCAGTGTGATGCTGATAGATGGCGAAAGCCGGGTAATCTGGCAGATGGAAGAAAAGCATGAGGTGTCAGATATCTGGCTGCTGGAAAGTGGTAATATTGTCTATTCCAGAAAAAATGGTATCCGCGAGGTACGACCAAACTACGCTTTGGGTGTTGGTGCAGAAATAATCTGGGAGGTAAAATCTCCGACAGGATCAGAATGTCATGCGTGCCAGCCTATAGGTGAGGATAGATTCCTGGTAGGTTACTCCTCGAATGAAGGTTCTTATCTGGTAGAGATAGACTCTAAAGGTAATGAATACAAGAAGATAGAAGTTGAAGGGCAAAAGGGAGCGCACACCTCTTTTCGACAGGTACGCAAGACAGTTGCTGGTACTTACCTGACATCTCAACAGAAAAATGGCGGCAAATCACGTGAGTATAGTTCTGACGGTACATTGATGCGTACATTTCCGGCAGGTCGGTTTGCATGCGAGAGGCTTGAAAATGGTAATACCATGATAGCCTGTGGTGATGAGCATCGGCTGATTGAAGTAGATAAGGATAATAATATAGTCTGGGAAGTTGGTCAGAATGATATTGAAGGGGTTACGTTTGGTTTTATAGCTGACTTTGCTATTTTAAGTAATGGCAATATAATGGTTTGCAATTGGGGCGGCCACGGCGGATCATCAGGTGGGGCGGTAGTGGAGATAACCCGTGACAAGAAACTGGTATGGTCAACTGATAAAAACATAAATGGTTTTGTATCAAGTATTTACCTGGTAAGAGAGTAATTGCACAGACAGCCGGGAGGTAGGTTACTATAGGGGTTTATGCCATTTGCTGTTTTGCTTAAATTGAGAGCTATTTTGCATTGGAACTAATGTAAGCTTTACCTTTATTGGTAAGTTGATATTTTTGGTTCCTGCTGCTTGGTTTTTCCGGAATGGTCATTTCTATAAGGTTTAGCTCTAAAGCAGGATATAAATAGTTTTTACGAAAAGTCGGCCTGTGTGATAATCCCAATTTTTTCATTAATAGCGAAGGGCTAAATTGTTGATCTTTATGTTTAAAAAGTAATTTTAGGAGTAAATTTACTGGGGCGCTAACTGGGGCGCTAACTGGGTCGGAAGTACTTGAAGACTTTTTGATTTCCATAAGAATAATTTTAAGCATAAATTCAATAAATACAGTACTTTGACCATCCTTAGAGCTTTGTGCGATTGCATCATAATATTCACTTTGATGTAAGTATATCATGCTTTCAATAGGGATCGATGCAAAAAGCTGATTCCATTTAGTAAGGATTAGAGTTTGCCATAATCTCCCGACGCGGCCATTGCCATCATCAAAAGGGTGGATGAATTCGAATTCATAATGAAAAACACAACTGCTGATAAGTGGATGTTCATTAGTTGAATCAAGCCAATTAAGCAGGTTGTTCATAAGTTGAGGGACTTTATCGGCAGGGGGGGCAATATGAATTACCTCAGTTGGACCAGCCACCCCAACGTTAGAGCTTCGATAATACCCTGGTCTATCTAAGAGTGCTTCAGTTAACAGTTTATGAGCGAATAATAAATCAACCTGACTTGAAGGATTCCATTTTTGATATTGATCATATGCTTTAATGGCATTTTTTACTTCTTGTATTTCCCTGGGAGGAGCAATAATTGTTTTCCCGTCAAGTATCGTACTTATCTGCTCTTCTGACAGAGTGTTACCTTCAATAGCCAGTGAACCTTGAAGGGTTTGAATGCGTTTAATCCTTCTAAGCTTTAGATCTTGGTCTCCTGCAAGTATTGAATATCGCCCAAGAGCTTCCCCGATTTGTTCAACTAAGTGAAGTATATTTGGAGTGATTTTATATGGAGGATTGTATAGCATATTCTAACTAAGTATCGTTATTACGTATTCTCAATTATGTAACTATTGCTACTATTTATGTCATTCTGGTTTATGCCATTTGCCGTTTTCGTCGAGTCGTGAGGAAGTCTTGTCGCTGATCTGGGTTCCTTCAACGGTTGTAAGTTCTTTTCTACTAACCAGTTCCTGGATATAGTCAAAGTGTGGGCATTTTGGCCCGTGAAAGCTTTCGCGGCACATACAGCTGGAGTAGTGGAGAACGACCTCGGCTGAGTCTATGTCGGCCCGTTTCTTCAGCAGTTTCAATGCGTTAGCGAGTTTACGGAGGGTCGCTCTGCCGCAACATCCGCCGCAGGTGAAGCTGAGGTATCGGATATCGGCATCTTTGGGGTAGCCGGAGAAACCGCCCTGGCGGTTATAGAAAGACTCTTCGCACAGGTATCCGCTGCAGCGTTCTTTAACGATATGACATTGAAGAGCGATGATGTATTTTGGGGTCATATTATTGCTCCGTATATGTTCGGAAAGTTACTTAACTGTATATATATCCAGGATATAAGATCTTTATAGCGATGTTGTATATAGGGTCGAAAAAAAACGGGAAAATATGCCAGGCGATAATAAATCCGATTAGCGATACGCCTGGAGTCTGGTATAGTTTCTGTTTGAAATTGTTATAAGTTCTTTCGTCAAGTACAAGTGCAAGTGCGCCGAAGCCATCAAGAGGCGGCAGCGGCAGCAGGTTGAACAGCAGCAATAGCAGATTTAGTCCGAAGGTGATGCCGGAGAACATTGCAAGGGCATGGGTAAATCCGGGTTGGGCAGCCTGAGCGATGAGCGGGAATCTTATGGTATCTGGTGGAACAAAGAGTCCGACGGCAATCATGATTTTTATAAATATAAGTGCTGCAAGCATTAATATCAGGTTCGCAGCAGGTCCGGCAATTGACATTATGCCGGATTTTTTAGGGTTACGGGCGGCCCAATAAGGGTCGTACGGGCAGCTGGCCCAGCCAAACATCCAACCGTTGAGGAAGAAGGATACTATCGGGAATAGTATCATGCCTAGCGGTTCCTGTCGCATGTGCGGTATGGGGTCGAGTGAGACCTGTCCGCCGTGGTAGGCGGTGCGGTCGCCGAGCTTGAAGGCTGCGAGAGCGTGTGCCGCTTCGTGTGCGATAGCGGATATGAGGAAGACCGCGTACCAGACGAGTCCCAGGATAACAGTATTTAAGTCGAAGTCCATATTCAAAAGTACAAATGATGAGTTAATATAAAAAATAAATTATGAATGCTGAATTATAAAAAGCAGCAATATATAACAACCTAATCTAAAGATACTTATGCCATAATTACCAAAGAGGAACATGCTTGTTCATCGGACTATATATTATCCGTTTTGACTGGTTTTGTCTAAGATAAAAAGTGGTGAAATGGTTTGCAGAGCAGTCGGAATTTATGGGCGGGCAGGTTTACTGTATGCCATTTTGGGCTGCGGGTGGTCATGAGTGCCTGGTAGTCGGAGACGTTTATGGCGACGAACCAGTATAACCTGGAGTTGTGCATGAAGCAGCTGTCAGAAGAAGGGGGTTGCGGGTTGACAATCTGTTTGCAGGCAGCGGGGACCGAAAGCGGGGTAATGAGGCGGTAGTGCGGCGGTAAACGGAGGGGTGACGGAAGGGCGAATCGTTGGCGTTTAAAACGGCGTGGAACGGCGGCGAATGGAGGGTGAGTGGATGATCGCGGTGTGTTCCGGGGCGGGTCCGGAAGGGTCCGGCGCGTGAGCGAAAAATAGTACGGAGAGTGGATGTCGAAAATCCAGTATGCGAAAATAAACAGCGGGAAGTGGGTTTCGCCAAAGTGGGCTTGCCACTTGAGCATGGAGTCAACGTCGTCGGAGGTGACCCAGTTTTGGCCAGGTCTGTCATTTTTGAAGTAAGAAAATTTTAACTTTCTGCCCTTGATATCAATGAGCATCGCGGTGCCATTGGGTTTGTGAACGATGAAGTCGAAACTCTTTTGGGCTGTGCCGTGGATGATGGCTTTGCGAGCCTGTGAGATAGTTACGTAGGGCTGCTCGCGTGAGTCGAGGTATGCCTGGAAGGCTTGTTCATAATGGTTGTTTGGTTGGGTGGTCATATAGCGATAAGATGTTTTGTTTTGTTATGATTTTGGGATGAGTTTGAAAAGGGTAAAGTGTAAAATAAAAAATGTAAAGAAGGTGTCCAGCACCGTACGGTACAGAACCTTATTTTAAAGGCTGGCGCGGTAAGTTGGTTGTGTTGGGTCTTGTTGAGATAAAATGCCATAGCAGGATTTATGATAGCGGGAAAGGTTGGAGGAGGCCACAATAAATTATTAATTCAAACTGACCGATGGTCAGTTTGAGAGGCATAAGAGATAAGGGATATGGGATAAGGGATAAGGGATAAGGCATAAGGCATAAGGGATAAGGGATAAGAGATAGGGGATAAGGCATAAGGGGAGGGGGGAAGCGGATACAGGTAAAAAGTAAGAGGTAAGAGGGAAGAATGGAGCGAAAGGACACGAATTTTGGATTTGGATTATATTAGAGTTGATGGTAGAATTGGGAATGGTGATTTATTTGTCCACAGATTATAATTAATTCAAAATTAAGAATTCAAAATTCAAAAAAAGAGAACCACCTATGAATACCGATGCACACGGATAATATTTAGAAGGCTCGTTACAGCTCGCGAAATAAATGATAAATTTGCACAGGTTATCCAGATTCGAAGAAAAGAAGGCTGTATTGAATAGTCAGTGACTATCAGGTAAAATATGCAGCGGAGCGGCGAGCGGATTTAATTATATGTCAGGTTTAAGATGTGGAGTATAAATGAAGTATAAATGTGGAATGTTTGGTGGTAGTTTTAATCCACTTCATATGGGACATGTCCGCTGTATTATTGAGGCAGCGAATCAATGTAAATGCCTGTTAATAGTAATCAGCGAAGGTGTTAACAGGGAAGAGATCGATGTCAGGGTCAGGTATCGCTGGATATATCAGCTTACCAGGCATATCGGGAATGTCAGAATATTCATTTTGCGAGATGAGGCGAAAAGTAAAGATGAATATGATGAGAACTGCTGGCTGGATGATGCCGAGAAAGTGAAGTTTTTTGCAGGTGAAAAAATCGATGCTGTATTCTGTGGAAGTGATTATGGTAATAACAGTTTCTGGTCGAAATGTTATCCGGATGCAGACCATGTAATAATTGAACGAGATAATGTTTCATCAACAGAGATAAGGGAAGATGTTTACGGTAACTGGGACAATCTACCTAATATCGTAAAACCTTACTATGTTAAAAAAGTTTTACTTATCGGAGGCGAAAGTTCCGGCAAATCAACTCTTACTGTTAACCTGGCAAATTATTATAATACGAACTATGTTGAGGAAGTTGGGCGAGAGATTTCTGCACGATCGGGGACTGACCTAATGATGGTCCCGGAAGATTTTGCAGATATTCTTTATCAGCATAAGATCAGGCAATTAGAAGCTTTAAAAAGCAGTAACCGTGTCTTGTTTGAAGATACCGATTGTCTGACAACCTTATTTTATATTGATTTTCTGGAAGATAAGAATAAGAAAAAAAACGCTGAGCTTGCCAGAGTAATTTCAAAACACAATAATTATGATTTAATTTTGTTTCTAGAGCCTGATGTTGCGTTTATTCAGGATGGTGACCGGAGCGAAGTCATTGCAGCTGACAGGGAGAAATACAGTAATGCAATTAAAGAGATCTATAGTAGATATGGGTTCGAGTTTGAATGTATTGACGGTGATTATCATAACCGTTTTAAATCAGCAGTTTGTAAGATAGACCGATTGTTTAAAAAGGCTAGTTGTAATGAGGGTATTTGACAGGATAAGAAGCTATTTTACTCCGTTTCAATGGTTTGAAATATTAGCTGTAGTTATATTTACTGTATATTTTGCGGCAATTGATAAGGTAAATCCATGGTGGTATATTCTTGTCAGTTCAATAGCGGCAGTTTGCGGAATAGTATGTGTTGTGCTTTGTGCTGCCGGCAGGAAGTCGCAATATTACTGGGGCTTTTTCAATATATTCGGATATATAATTATTGCGTGGCTGAACAGGTATTACGGTGAAGTTATGCTGAATGCCTTGTACTATCTGCCAACGCAATTTATAGGTTTATTTATATGGAGCCGTAATTATAATGAATCATCAAACAGTGTAAGATGTAAAAAAATGAGTATGTCTCAAATATGTATTTACCTGGTAATCTCAGGAATTTTTGTATCTGGTTATCAGGTTATTTTGTCAGAACTTAAGGGAAACGCTACCTGGCTTGACAGTACGAGTACAATATTATCAGTGATCGCAAATGCGCTGATGGTATTTCGATATCGCGAGCAATGGATATTGTGGATTGTTGTTGATATTGTTACTGTAGTTATGTGGGTTCTGGCGGGAGATTGGATAATGACAACAATGTGGTCAGTATTTTTGCTGAATGCCTGTTATGGCTTGTATAAATGGTCGTTGATGGATAATGGGTGTGGTAATCTGGGATTGAAAGATGAGGTGGTGAAAGATTGACTTTATGGACGAGATGGACAGAATGGAATGGTGTTAATAAATTATGACCGAAGAAATAGAAAATAAGGTTGAAGCTGACGGCGGCGAAGTAGATGTAAATGAAATAGCCTTGAGTTTGAAATATGCGTTTCGCTTGTATGTGCATTCGATTGTAACCTTGCTGGTGTTAGTAATAGCGATTTCAGTATCAATTGGTATGAACGCAGTATTATTTCTGGTTTTACTGGCGTTACAGGCTGGATATTGTTTATTTAAGCTAAAGTCCTGTACAGAAAAGCTGGAGAAGGCAGAGGCGAAGGTATTATTAGGAGAATACGGTAAACCATTTAATAAAATAGCGGCTTTGCTTTTTACTCTTATAGTTGGCATGGTGGGAATATTTGGGTTGATTGATAATATGTTTATGTCATGGAGTCATTATCCTTCGAATGAGAATATTGAGGGAGTGTATAAGTCGCTTACAGATTATGCCGAATTGCATGACGGAGCTTATCCGCCAGCGGAGGGGTGGTATGAAGAGTTGTTTCCGGAAGGTAAGTTGAAGGAATATGGTATAAGAGAGATGTATGCGATGGTTTTGAATCCAGCGGCCCTTGAGCTGGGAGATGCTATGCCGGATGATATGGTACTAGGTGTGGCGATGTATGATGATAAATGGGGGGAGGTTGGCGGTTATGATGAGATGGTTGGCAGGGTTGGCCGGACGATATGTTGTATGATGGGTGACGGCAGCGAGAAAGTTGTGAAGACATCCAGAGCTAAGTATCTGCGCTGGGGCTTGGAAGAACTGCCGGAGCCGGATCATAATGATATGGCGGTATATGGTTTTGCCGTTATCGCTGCGGTTGGAGGAGTATATATAGTATGGCGGAACAGGAGGAGTATTTTGATAAGTATTCCGCTTATGCTGGTTGTTGGTGCGGTTGGTGCAGCTGCGGGCGGATTTTTGGGTTCGGCGGCAGAGGGAATTTACGGGCTGCAGATAGTGAGAGAAGGGATATATGATAATTTCCATCCGGCCGGGATTGTTTTTGGTTGTGTTGTGGGTGCTTTATTTGTATTGCAGATGGCCGGTTTGAAATATAGAAGTGAGTATAAACATATTGAAGCGTGGAGTACATATTATGGCGCGATTACGGGGCTTATCTGTTCGACGCTGCTGCATGCTTTCCTGATGGTCTATCATAAAGAGATGACTCTGATGCCGATGCTGGCGGGAGTGCCGTTTGGAGTTTGGGCCGGTTTGATGCCGGGCTGGATAACGGGAGTTGTTTTGGATATGGTGTGCAGGAGAAGAGAGTAGTTGGCTGGGAAAGGGCGAAAAGTGGTGTTGTTGTGTTTTTGGGCGGACAGGTTCGTGTGGAAAAACGGATATTTTAATATTTGTTTTTTACCATGAAGTTCATGAAGATAGTGAAGAGGAAAGAGTTAGAAGATAGAAGGAAAGATAGTAGGAGAGGCAAGCTTCGCTAAATGAAAAATGAATAGTGAAAAATGAAAAATTAAGGTGTCCTGATGTACGTTGACATCAGGAATAATTCGCTGTTGCTCACAACTTATTTTTAATCGTCTGCGGCTAAAAATGCTTAACCACGAAAATTCACGAAAGACACGAAAAAAATAATTAGAAGGTATAGTGGTTGGCGGAAATGGAAAGGAATATAGTTTATGGGAACCTGGGGTGCAGGTATATTTGAAAATGATGCAGCATGTGATGTGCGTGACTGGTATGAGGATTTGATTAGTGAAGGGCTGAGTATTGAAGAGGCAGTTGATAAACTGATCGATGAATTTGCTGATGATGCAGACCTGGAATCTGAATATTGCGGTAGTTTCTGGCTGCCGTTAGCAAAGATACAGCTGGAATCCGGGAATATTGAAAAAAAAGTGAAAGAGAAAGCTATCGAGATAATCGAGAGAGATATCGACCTGCGGAATTGGGAAGGGCTGGAGGCGGACGAAAAAACTATTCGGGAACGTGAACAGGTGTTGCTGGAGCTGAGAAAGAGCCTTGGGGTTAAGGGCAGGAAGAAAAAGTACAAGCTGCATGATGCTCGTAAAGAGGTGACCGGTGGTGAGGTTGAAGATTATAGTCATGGGCGGCCGAAGCGGTACAGAAAGGATAAGAAGAATTTAGCTGTGGCAAGGAAAGAAGCTTTGTTTGTAACGCAGGATTATGGAGAGGAATATGAAACAGAGCATGGAAGAATTATTAAAGAGCTAAATGATAATGGATTTGATGTTGAGTTTGTGATGGAATATAAGTTCCTGGATGATTATTTGAGTTCTGCTGAAGAAATGATTCTGTTAAAACATCTGGGGAGTACGAAAAATAATAGAGCGAGGGAAGTGATCGTTTATGCGCTGCGACGAATAGATGGTGAGATTGATGGGAAACTGCTTGCGGAAATATATGAAGATCTTGAAAGTGATAGCCAGTTAAGGTGGGCTATAGCCGGGATAATTGCCTTTTGTGATGTTACTAATGTAAAAGAATGGGTGGTGGAAGCTGTAAAGAATCCGGTTTATGCCGATAGTCGTTATTACCTGGTAATTGCAATAGCAAAGCTGTATCCATATGTTGATGCAATTGAAATAATTAAAGGCACTTTTAACGATTTGAGCATGATGTCAGCACATATGCTTGGGTGTATTGGAAAAGATGAGCAGGTAGTAGATTTTCTAAATAGTAAATTAATAGAGCTTGATGGCATTGTAAATACTCAGGATATTGAATGTCCGTTGAAATTTGAATATGAATCTGTTCTAAAAGAGATACCCAGGGCAATCGATAAGGTAAAAGAGCGAATAGTTAAGAAGGAAGGGTAAGGAGTTTGTCGATAGGTTGAAAGTTAGATTGGAGTCTGCGAAATAAAAAAAGGGCAGGTGTGGTGCCTGCCCTTTAGTGTTGGTTGAGTGTTTGAATGTTTGAATGTTTGAATGTTTGAGTTTTGGTTGGGTTGGTATGCTATTGCATGACGGCTTTGGCTACGTTATAGCCGAGCTGTCGGCATTGTTCGAGCAGATCATCGCCGGGCGTGAACCGTGATTCGACGACCGGTTCGATGAGGTTCTGTTTAGTAGTCTCGGCGAATGATCGGAGGCCGGATACGGCGCCGCCGGACCATCCGTAGCTGCCGAAGATTCCTACGGTCCGGTTGGATAGTTTTTTGGCCTGCAGCAGTTTGACGAGAGCGTCAACCGGCGGGAAAATGCCGAGGTCGTAGGTAGAGCTGCCAAGTATGAGCCCTTTGTATCGCCATGTGTCGCGGATGACATATGACAGATGGCTCCTTGAGAGGTCGTGTACCCTGATCTCAGAGCAGCCGGCGTCGGTTATGCCGTGGGCGACGGCTTCCATCATGTTGGCGGTGTTGCCGTACATGGAGCCGTAGGCGATGACGATGCCGGGTTCGGTTTCCTGTTTGCTCCATTTGTCGTATAGTCCGATGATCTCGGCCGGTTTGCTGCGCCATACGGGTCCGTGGGTGGCACAGACGGTTTTGATATCGATGCCGCTGAGTTTGCCGATCGCTTTCTGTACGGGTCCGGTGTATTTGCCGACGATGTTGGAGAAGTAGCGTAGTATCTCATCTTCGTAATATGAGATGTCAAGCTGGTCGTCAAAGATACTGCCGTCGAGTGTGCCGAAACCGCCGAAGGCGTCGCCGGAGAAAAGTGTTTTACTTTCGAGTTCATAGCTCATCATGGTTTCGGGCCAGTGTACCATCGGGGTCATGAAGAACTTGAGTTTTTTTCCGCCGAGGTCGAGCTCGTCACCTTCCTTGACGATTTGTACGCCTTCAGTTATGCCGAAGAGATGTTCGACGAATTCAGCGGTTTTCTGGTTGCCGATGATAGTCATTTCTGGGAACAGTTTTTTGAGGTGCGGGATCGAGCCGGAATGGTCCGGTTCGAGATGGTGGATAACCAGATAATCGATTTTGAGTTTATTTGGCAGGACGTTTGCGATTCTATCGAGGAAGATCGGCATTGATCCTTCCTTGACGGTGTCCATGAGTGCTACTTTTTCGCCGGCTACCAGGTAGCTGTTGTATGATACGCCCCTGGGCAGCGGCCACATTCCTTCGAACAGGTCTGTCTGTCGGTCGTTGACACCGACCCAGAATATATTGTCTGATATTGGTATAGCGTTTTGCATAGTTGTGTCTCTCTCCTGTGAGTGGTCAGGCGGGATATTGCAGAATATTGTGGTGAGCAATGTCCTTAGCCTTTTTATAGTTTTTTTAAGTTATGGGCCACTTCTAGAAAATCATTTTGTACTGCGAACAGATCTATTTCTCGCATCAAAAGCAATTTCCAGAAGCAACCTATAATTCTACAGTATTTTTTACAGGTGGGTCAAGGATAAATCCATTATGGCGATTCGAGTTGGAAATTGACGATATACAGGCGGTATAGTATTTTGAAAAGAATTTCTTGATATGTTTTGCGGTTATGGTAGTATGAAAAAAGAGTAAAGTGTAAAATAAAAAGAGTAAAAAAAAGTCAGAAAAGAGAAGTAAGAGGTAAGTGCTTGACGGTTTGTAAATTGTTTTAATGCAGGTGAGCTATGATAAAAGAAATTTATGACGAAAAGTTTATGACAGAGGCAGTTCGTGAAGCGGAGGTTGGTTATGCCGAGGGCGGTATCCCAATAGGTTCGGTGCTGGTCTATAAAGGCGAGATAATCGGTCGCGGTCATAACCGTCGCGTGCAGAAGGGCAGCGCGATATTGCATGGTGAGATGGACGCGGTAGAGAACGCGGGTCGTCGAGCGGCTTCGGTGTATAAAGAGAGTGTGTTGTATACGACCTTGTCGCCGTGTCCGATGTGTGCGGGTATGGCACTGCTGTATAAGATACCGTATGTGGTGATAGGTGAGAATCGAACGTTTATGGGTGATGAGGATTCGCTGCGTGCCAGGGGAGTAGAGGTGCTGGTGGTAGATGACCAAAGGTGTGTTGAGCTTATGGAGCGTTTTATCGCGGAGAAACCTGAGCTGTGGAATGAGGATATAGGAGAATAGTTAGAAGAGAGAAGCGAGAAGAGAGTAGGGAGAATCGAGAAGAGAGAGGTAAGAGGTTAGAAGTTTTTTGAGTTGTAGTGTTAGGGAGGTGTTAGAGTGAAAAAAATTTCATTGTTAAGATGGGTGTGCTGTATGGGTTGGGAGTTAATTTTTTCTGTGTAAATGTTTATTTTTATGCCGGTTAGAAAAAAACTGAGATAATTCCCGGAATAAGTATTGTAATCGATTTGGATACCCGCTATAATTCGCAACGATTTCGGCTTATATAAGCCGGAGTCAGATAGAGAGAGTACTTAGAATAAGTGAAGAGTGAAGAAGTAAGAGAAGAGTTAAGGTGTCCTGATGTACGTTGACATCAGGAATAATTCGCTGTCGCTCACGGCTTGTTTTAAAAAACTTGCACATGTAGAGTGCAAAAGATAACTAAGAGAGTAGAAAAATGTCAAGAGCCAAAATTATTTGTACTATTGGTCCGGCCAGTAATACGCCTGAGATATTAGCGCGTATGGTAAAGGCCGGAATGGGTGTAGCACGGTTGAATTTTTCTCATGGTACACATGAGACTCATCAGCAGAACATTGACCTGATCCGTAAGATTCAGTTTGAGAACGGCGGTCCGCGTATCCCGATATTGCAGGATCTGGCGGGTTTCAGGATACGTGTCGGAAAGTTCCTGAACGAGTATAACGCGATCAAGCTCAAGCAGGGCAATATTGTAACGCTGGTACGGGGCGAGGCAACCGATCAGACGGATATAATTCCTTTTGATTACCAGGGAGCGTTTACCTGTATCAAGCCTGGTCATAATATATTTATTGATGACGGTAATATCGTGCTGAAGGCTATCAGCAGTGACGAAAACGAGATAACCGCCGAAGTAATTGTGCCGGGCAGGCTAAAGAATAACAAGGGTATCAATATTCCGGATGCCGATCTGGAGTTCGATAGTTTGACCGAGGGCGATAAGGAAGATCTGCTGTTTGGCATAAAGAATAAGGTTAGCCTGATAGCGCAGTCTTTTGTTCGTTCGGCCCAGGATATGATAAGCGTACGAGACTTTATTAATAAGCATAAATACAACTGTCCGCTGATCGCGAAGATCGAGAGCCGTGAAGGTATTAATAATATCGATGAGATACTGGATGTTTCAGATGGCGTGATGATAGCTCGCGGTGACATGGGAGTATCGCTGCCGATGTATGAAGTTCCGATGGTCCAGAAGATGATCATCAAGAAAAGTATCCAGCGAGATGAGTTTGTTATAACCGCGACCCAGATGCTGGAGAGTATGACCGAGAATATCCGACCGACCAGGGCGGAGGTGAGCGATGTGGCGAACGCTATTCTCGACGGTTCGGATTATGTTATGTTGTCAGGTGAGACGGCGAGCGGCAAGCATCCTGTGGAAGCAGTTGAAATGATGCAGAATATCATTAACTTCACCGAGAAGTCGATGGGGCCGGTGTTGTCAGCTGAGAGTATTGTGGCGTAAAAGACCAGCTTTTTGACAGGTTCGACTGACGGTAAAATCAGAATTTGTTTTTTATAATAACTTCGTAAAGCGGCAGCTGGCCCGAACGCGGATAAGCCTCGTTGGCGGCTTTACCGATAGCAACGAACATTGCGATTACGTGGTCGTCCGGCAGGTTGATAATTTCTGCTACCTTATCGAAGTCAAACCCGTCCATCGGGCATGAATCGTAGCCCATAGCCCTGGTGGTGAGCATGAGAGTCTGTGCGACAATACCGCATGATCGCATAGCTTCATCTCTCTGGACCTGTTCCCTATCGCGGTAATATTGATCGATAGCGGGTACCATGAAATCCTGTATTTCCTGTTGGGCTTCGGCCCAATATCGTTGGGGTTGCTTTTTCCAGGCCTTGACATCGGCACATAGAACGATGAAAAGTGAGGTGTCGGTAACCTGTGACTGATCCCATGCGACCTGCCTGATTTTTTGTCGTTGTTTGGGGTCATCGACAATGACGAACCGCCAGTTTTGTATATTGAAAGCGGTGGGAGAAAGAACGGCCAGAGAAAGTATCTGTTCGATTTCTTCTTTGCTCATAACGTGGTTAGGGTCAAAATGTTTGACTGAGCGTCTGGTTTTAATGGCTTCGAAAGTATTCATAAACTCTCCAAATGTATTTGTTCTGTTGTTAACTTTTTATGATATTATATTCCAGTGGAGAGGTAATATTCAAGTTAAAGGAGAATTTGTGAGCTATGTCGTTTCTGTGTAGATGTTTATGTGGTCGCAGTAAGAAGAAATTAGTCAAAGTTTCGCTTAGGCAGGCTTGTCTTAAAAGCTTTATATGAGCTGTTTTTGATGAATTTGTCTAAATTTTAATTACGAGATTTTTTCAGGGTTACAACAAATATTAATCCCATAAGGATGGTGCAGGTGATAGCGAAAGAGTCGCCGATTCTTGCATATATGGTCTTGCCGCCTTTATAGAGCCAGACGTTATCGGTCAGGTATCCGACCTGGCAGCGTCGGTCCTGTGGCAGTTCAGAGAGAGTGCCGGTGCCGGAGGTCTGGGCGTAGCCGTCAGGTTTGATGAACCCGCTTATGCCGCAGTTGACCGATCGGACGATACCGATCCGGTTTTCGATGGCACGATATCGGCTGATATTCCAATGCTGCATTAATTCGCTGGATGGAGTAACCTCGATGATGCCGCCGCCGCAATCGAGTTCGTGCGGAGTGACGTACCAGCCTTCGTTGCTGATATTTACCAGGAAGTCAATGCCTTCGTAATTGCTCAGCAGTATAGCGGTCTGTGGGATAACATCTTCATAGCAGATAGCAACGGCGTAGCCGTAATTGTTTGTCTGGGCGGGGCGGTTTTCGGTTTCTTCGGTTGACTGCTGAACATCGAACCTGACAGGGTTTCTGCCTGGTAAGATACTGTAGTCGTAATCGTAAGGAGTAAGGTTCAGCAGTAGTTTATTGAGCCATGGTATGGATTCTTTGAACGGTACATATTCGCCGAAAGGAACGCGATGGATCTTGTCGTACCGCTGCCCGAACCGGTCGCCGTTATTTTTATACATGACCGCCGAGTTTGTCCTGTCGATTTCAACTCCTGATTTATCGTCTGACAATCTCAAAACCATACCGGGAGTGCCGACCAGTAACCCGGTGTTGGTATCTTTGGCCAGTTTCATTAACCGGTCGTTGTATTTATGTGCTGCGTCGACACGATCTTTAAAGTTTTCGGTAAGGAAATCATATCTTTGTTTCAGGTCAAGGAACTCCTGGTTGATATGTGCCGGTACGATAGTCTCGGGCCAGATGATAAGGTTTTCTTTGACATTATCATCAGCGGCCTGTTGGCTGAGCCTGATATGGCTGTCGAACATATTGTCGAAGTTTGCGGCGGAATCTTTATTTGATTGCGGGATGGTGTCCTGTATGACGGTGACGATTGGTCCGGGTGTGCTGTTGTTGGCGACGTAGTTGCGTCGCAGTGTGCCGTACAGGTGGGCACCTGAGATAATGACGCCTACCAGCAGCATGCGGAATAGTCCGGCGGCGCGTCTCTGTCCGGTGCGCGGGTTGATATCGAACAGTGGTCTGAGCAGTCCATCACAGAGCAGGCCGTTGACCATGGCCGCGAGGAAGGTAACGCCGTAAGCGCCGGTAATCTCAGCGACCTGTGCAATTCGGTAGTCGATGAGAGTGTGTGAAATGAACAGCCATGGGAATCCTGTCATGACAGTGCCGCGGAGGTATTCCTGGCCGACCCATACGATCGGCAGGCAGACAGAGAACCACCACCGTCTGCGGGCGACGTAAACGCGTCTGAGAATAAAACCTGAGATAACGAAGTAAAGTCCGAGGTAGATAGACAGTGCTATCATGCCGGGTCCGGTGATATCCCAGAGCCAGTACAGGCTGATGACAAAGTAAAGTGAACCGCAGGCCCAGTTAACGGCCGCCATTTTGAGATATCGTTCGCAGCGAACGGTTGCGACGACCCAGGGGACAAGTGCGAACCATGAAAGGAAGCTCCATCCTGCCGGTTCCTGACTGAGCCAGAGCATAAAGATTGTCAGTAATGAAAGTATAACAGCAGCCCGCATGCCCTTTTGCCGGGGGGGCGGTGCCGGAGAATTTTCGGTATTCAGATTTATATTTTCCGTTTCCATAATAGAGATTATAAGGTGGGTCCATATATATATCCAGCGAATAATCCAGTGCAACTGTAACAGTCCTAAATACTTAACAAAATATAATTCGCTACTAAAATTGAGTAAAAAATAGTTCCAGATCTTTTTCTTTGACATCTAAAAAGGCTAAGAGTATTATTGATGATGTTCTTTAACAATTAGAAAAGAAGACAGGCTGTTTAGAGCCTGGCAGGGAACGTGGTGAAAATCCACGACGGTCGCGCCGCTGTGATCGTTCGATCTGGTCATACCAGAAATTCAGATATCTTATGCCACTGATTAATAGAATTAGTTGGGAAGGTGATATCCGATAGAGCGAGAGTCAGAATACCTGTATGATGAACTTGTATTTTGTTCTCGCGAAAAGAACTGCATCAGTCGGATTGCCAGATAGACAATGCCGTAACCCCTGACATAGCAAACAACTAAGCCGTTGTTCCTTTCGCCGGAACAGCGGCTTTTTTTATTACGCGTATGGCTCGTGCCCGGGTGTATCTTTTGGTAAGAGAGATTTGAGGTAAGAGTTTTAATGGAAAGGGGCGCTGACAAGGAGATGCCAACGCCCCGCGAAACCGGAAACCGGCTTCCTAGCAACAAATATTATAAGCAAATTTCGGTTAAATGCAATATGCCTGAAAGCAATTGCAGAAACGGCTTGTAAAGGCAAATTTCTCCGTAATCAGAGCCTCATCACCAGTAAGAATGGAGGTGAAACCAATGTAGATAATTTATATTGAAGGCTCAAAGTTGGAATTTATAAGAAACAAAAACAACAGAATTACGGAGAAATAAAATATGTTAAAAAGAGTAATAAATATAATGCTTACAATAATTTGTCTGCCAATGATGTCTCATGCTGGGACCATATGTGATGTACTATGCTATTATGAGCAGGGAGTACAAACCCATGGCGGCTATTATGCTACCCCGGAAAACGCTCTGAACACATCAGATATCGTTTCACTTGGCAGATGGTCAGATAACCCGGATCAGGGTACAAATGACCGAGCGGTCGGAATCTGTCTTGGTTTCAGTACCTCAATTCTAAACGGTGACGGAGCAGATCTTAATATAGTAGGTAACCCAATGTCAAGCTGGTATGAACCGGGCTATGTAGAGGTAGCCTGCGAAACTGATGGCGATGGCGCAACAGCTGACGGCTGGATGGACGAGACATTTTATCTGATCAAGACCAGCAATTATGATTTAGTTGGCGACCCAAGAGACAGTGCTTTATCTGTTGGTTATCCCTATAATTCCAACTGGTCAAATAGCGTTACGGGTTATGCAGATGTAACCGTAGGCGGAGATTTAATCGATTTGAGCGAGGCAATTGATGCAGATGGCAATTATGTCAGCTTAACCGATATTGCCTATGTTCGTATCAGGACCGCGACAGATGATTCAGCCGGAATATTTGGCTATTTCAGCACCGAGATTAATTACGTAGAGGCCTTGAACGGGGTGGTGCCGGAACCAGCCACGCTGGCGATATTAGGTTTAGGTGGTTTGATGGTGTCACGTAGAAAGAAAGCATATTAAGGAAAGGGAAAATAAAAAATGAATAAAAAACTAATAATAATGCTGCTGAGCATTTCTGCTTATGTTAATGCTGCAGATTTATCAGATTATGTTGATGTTGATACAAGCAAGTATTCAGCGCGAGATATAACAACAATAGCAACGGTAACAGATTTTACTGTTTATGATGGAGTGCTCCATTACTGGAACACTGGTGACGGTTACTATACCACCAACGCAGCCACAGGAGATACCACCCTGATCGGCAAGCCAGATAGCGGAGTTGAATCGAATGGAGGGGGCGACGCCTTTGGTGTTTATAACCCTGAGACAAATACGTTTTATGCCGCAACGATAAGTGGTTCAAGTGACGCCCATATTTATGAATACGATCATAATAGCGGGGAATGGAAAACCGGCTCGACAAGTGCGGTTAACGCTTACGGGGCCGATACAATCGGTAGCGATTTGTATTTTTCCGGGCTGAACGAGCCATGGAACGGCGGCTACGGCCAGGAGAATTATATTTTCAGATATATTTCTGATAGTTCGGTAACCAATAGCGGTGGTGTTTGCCAGCATGATACCCTTATCCAGACACTAGGTAATTCAGCTTCGATGACAGTTGATAAGTCAGGTAATATTTATTATGCGACTTATAATTTTGGCAGCTCTGCTTTATATAAGTGGGATGCCGGGCTGGTAAGTTCTGTCTTTGACGATATCGAAGCCGGTGAAGTTGATGAAATATTAACGCTGGACGATGCTATTTTGCTGTCAGACCTTAGTGACGGGGCTAACGGTATCACAGTTGACGATGGCGGAAATGTTTTTGTGACATATAACGATTTTATGAATGGCACTTCCGAAGTAATAATGTGGAATGAAAGCATGGCAATCGGCAGCGGCATTAATTACGAGGTGATCGCAACCCTGGATTCCACCCAGGGGTTTGGCTGGTATGGCGGTTTGGATATTGACGGTAATTTTCTTGAAGGAGATTCTCTGTATGGAACTTTTGGTTTTAATGCGGGCATTTCTGAGATTACCATGGTTCCTGAACCGGCTACTATGACGATTTTAGGTTTGGGCGGAATGTTAATAGCTCGACGCCGGAGAAAGCAGTAATTTACTCAAACTGACCGATGGTCAGTTTGAGAGGTATTAGTTATTTGGTATTAGGGAAGGTTTGCCGCAAAGCGGCAAGCTAATTAAATCATTAATATAACAATTTGCATTAAATTGTTTTACAGCAATAAAAAGTGTAAAATCTGTCACTTTGAATAATTTAGATATAATGAGACAGGGCATAATTATGTGTCCTGTCTCGGATATTATGTAAGGATAGAAATGGCAATTAAAGTATTTTTTGTAAGTTTAATATTTGCATCGGTAATATTTGCTTTTAACGGACAGGAAGGCGAATATTACGGGCATTATTCAACCGCGATGGAGAATCGCCATCCAACGGCGGCTGATGCCGGAATACCGGGATACATCAGCGGCAGTACAAGGGGGATTTGCCCGGCAGGATCTAATGATGAAGAGCCGGGTGGAAATGATGATCCAAACAGTTTACGTGTTAACCCAGTTTTCAGGCAATGGGCAACCGGGTATCAAAACTATATTCCTGCCCCGGCAGCAAGTGCTGCGTTGATAGGGCGGGAAAGCTATACGTATTATGGCGGCGTTCCTAAGGACTGGCGCAGGCCAGAAGCTTCGTTAGGCCCCGTGACCGGTGATAATTTTGATGTATGTGTATTGGGCGATCTGCATGAAAGCCAGCTTAATGTGCTTGATCCTTCAGATCCTAATTATGCGGATAATGATATACTGGATCCTAATGATCCGTATAAAATCCAACCGGGCCAGGTTACTGTTTCCTTTGATGATCCACTTTGCGATGGACCTGGCCCGGACTTCGCTGTATTTGAGAATGGTTTTATCTCGGCAGGCGGAGCAGGTATTGGCGGCCAGATATTTGCCGAGCTGGCTTATGTTGAGGTATCGACAGACGGAGAAATGTTTGCCCGGTTTCCGTCGGTTTCGCTTACCAGTGCAAAGGTAGGAGCATATGGTACAATAGACCCATCGAATGTGTATAATCTGGCAGGCAAACATGTAAATGCTTATGAACGTACATGGGGTACGCCGTTTAACCTGAAAGATCTGGCAAACAGCGAGGCGGTGATAAATGGCGATGTTGATCTGCAGAATATTAACTACATTAAAATAGTGGATATCCCCGGCAGTGGTTTTTATGAGGATTCGGCCATTGAACTTATTGATCCCAATAGTATAGACCCAGAAACAGGTGAAGGGGGAGAATATTTTCAAACCAATCATAGTGTATATGATGCGTGGGTAACCTGGGGTTCTGGCGGTTTTGACCTTGAGGCTATCGGGGCGATTGAACAGCTTTACGGTGATGCTAATTCAGATGGAAAGGTGAATATGGCAGATTTTATCCGCCTGGCGAACCGGTGGAATATGTATGGAAACTGGCCGCAGGGTGACTTTGATGAGAACAGGTTTATCGATATCAATGATTTATACCTGCTGGCGACGAACTGGTTAAACTCGGTTAAACGAGATTAAGGCACACTCTGAAAATTCATTTTGAGCGACAAGTTTTACTTTTGCCTGCCGGCATGCGTCACATAAAACAGTGAATATAGACCAATATGCACGATTTTATGTTTCTTGTCAGCAACCAAAATCTTAAACTATCGCATCAAAAGCAATTTCCAAAAGTCACCTTAAGCATTATCTAACTATAGAGCCGATATTACAAATATATGCCAAATTTGATTTACAATAGTAGAAAACAGGCATCAGGTTTTACCCTGATAGAGTTACTGGTAGTGATATCAATTATCGCACTGCTGGTTAGTATCCTTTTACCGGCATTAGCGAATGCCCGCGGACAGGGCCGCCGGGTAGTATGTGCGTCAAATGAACGGCAGCTTTTCCTGGCAAACACAAACTATGCGATGGATAACAGAGGGTATTATGTTTTGGCGGCAAAAGATATTAATTATAATCACCATCGCTGGCATGGAGTTCGTGATAGTGTAAATGAGGCATTTGATGCCGCAAGGGGGCCGCTGGCAAAATATATTGGCGAAGGAGAGCTAAAGAGATGCCCATCCTTTAAGGAGCGGCATTATTATGCCGAGGCGGGACAGGTTGATGGTAATTTTGAGGCCGGTTGCGGCGGTTATGGCTATAACAGCGAATATATTGGCGGCCGGGTCGATGAGTATGGTATTGCTAAGGGTGGTAATTATAGTGCGAATGAGACAAAGGTCAAGAAGCCTCATTCAACGGTTATGTTTGCAGATACAGCGTTTAACCAGGATCTTGGAAATGGTAAGCAGGGGTTGATTGAGTACTCTTTTGTTCATCCACCGTTCTGGCCGTGGTATGTAGATGCGTTTGGCAGCAGTGGTTATAGTCGTGACAAAGCTATGGAAGTAGATGGTATGCCTGATCCTACAATTCATTTTCGTCATGGCAGGTTTACAAATACTGCGTGGGCGGACGGTCATGTTACAGCAGAAGCAATGAGTTTTTCAACAGAATATACCACACATGGTAAAACTGACGAGCAGGGTACAATTGCCAATAAGCTGGGCTGGTTCGGTCCGGAAAATAATTCACTGTTTGACACGAAATAAATTTTATGTAACCGTTCACACGGTTACAGTAATAAGATATAAGTAAAAAGAAATAAGTTAAGGTATCGCTATCGCGACCAATTTTAAAGCTTCACAAACACGGAATCTGATGCAAATATCGCACCTGTGAATGCTTACATTTTATAAGTTTTCTTAACTTGTGAAAAACAATATCCTGCTAAATCATCTCTTTCAATTCATCAGCAACATTATGTACATATTGCACCTGTTCCTTTAGCTGCATGGCAGCAGTGGCATCTTCCTCGGCATTAGCCGTGATAGCCTGGGTGGAATGATCGATTTGCACCATAGCCTGGCTGATCAGTTCGATGCCATTCGATTGTTCTTTTGACGCATTATGTATTTCTGATATCAATTGGTTAACTTGATCGGTTGAGTCAGAAAATTCATGAAATGCTTCTGATACTTCGGTTACGATTTTTCCACCATTTTGGGAGCTTTTTACAGCTTCTTCGATCATCCTGGAAGTTCCCTTTGCAGCTTCTGCCGAACGCATCGCAAGATTGCGAACTTCTTCTGCCACAACAGCAAATCCTTTTCCTGCTTCGCCTGCTCGAGCAGCTTCAACCGCAGCGTTTAAGGCGAGCAGGTTTGTCTGGAAAGCAATTTCATCAATTATCTTGATAACATTACCGATTTCCTGCGATGACTTTTTTATACCTTCCATTGCCGATGTCATTTGAGATATGGATTCCTGTCCTTTTTGTGAGACTTGTCTTGAAGATTCAGCCAGTACGCTAACTTTTCCTGAGTTTTCTGAGGTTGCTTTTATTGTCGAATTTATTTCTTCGAGTGAGCTACTTGTTTCTTCTATCGACGCGGCCTGATTGTTGGCGTTATTAGCCAGGTTATTGGCACTGCAAGAGATGTTTTCCGATGCTTCTGTAATCTCCGCCATTGCTTTTGTTAAGGAGCTAATTGCTTTATTCAAAGGAAGAATAATGCTTTTTGCAATCAGGCCGGATGATAATATTAATACAATTAATGATAATGTTATTCCAATTCCTTTATAAACCGTATATTGGCTTTTTTTATCCTGGATAGAAGCTGTTAATGCTGCTTTTTCCTTTTCAATATCATCAATATATACACCAGCTCCGGCATATAAATTTGTTCCGGGGATAGCTTTTACATAGCTTATTTTCGGTTGAGGTCCGAGGTCTCCTTTAGCCCAGGAGTAATTAACAAAACCTTCACCTTTTTCTTTGATTGCCTTGATGAATTCCTGGGTAAAATAGATTCCATCGGGGTCTTTAGCTTGAGACATATCCGCGCCCATAATCGATGGGTTTATCGGGTGATAGACGCTGGCCCCGTCAGTTGAGTTAATAAAGATATAAGTTTTATCTTCACCCATAAATCTGACATCCTGAATGTATTGTCCGATAATTTCTATTTTTTTGTCAGTGTCATTTATGCCTGCAAGAGCTTTAGCCAAGAGGGTGGCTTCAACATCAATAGCTGATTTTAAGGCTTCCTTTTTGCTGTTTAAAACTGATTTGTTAAATTCAGGCATTATTACATCGTTTGAAACCGCAGAGTTGACATATTGCTCGCTAGAGTATAATCCTCCCATACAAATTAACGCTATAACCGGAAGCATCAGAACTTTAAAGCTTATTTTATTTTTCTTTGCAAACATTAACATCTCCTTCTGTGTAGGTATTATCATAGGTGTTTATATTTTTCTCTCTTGTCCAATGATTAATCGATATATTTGAAATGCAGGTTAAGATAATACCTGTCATATTTAAGACTCTGTTACTAGCTGGGAAAACCATTACTTGAACTTCTGGTGAAAATGAGTATTTTTGTTTTTTTATTAAACTTTTATTTTAAGTTGCATTTATTTCGTTATTTCGTTGAAACTATAAGGCTTTTTGTTAAATTTTGTGTTATATTATTTTCAACATTAATGTCAGTATGGTACTATTAATATTATTGTAATATTTCATTTATAATTTCTATATGTTATATATTTTTAAAATAATTATGAGACCTTAATGTGAAAAACCCGCTAATTCCATTTATATTAAAAGTGGTCGCTAATTTTTTTCCGACGTTTTATATTGGTGCGGTTTATGCTTTGCATCATATGCATGGCGCACTTTTGACTGTTCAGCATTATACGCAAAGGCCGGAACAGGGCAATTTAGTGAAAATTAATAACGAAAAGTGAAAATTTAAGGTATTTGCAGGAAGGCCCTTTTAGGCGATTTACCAAAGGCACTTCGTTATTGCATCTTAAAAACTGCGAAAGTTAACTATTGATGATTGGGCAGATTGTTACTATCATATTACTCAAAGCAAAAATAGATAGCAAAGACAATTCTGTTTGTCTTTTTTATCTATGTTAACACAATAGTAGAGGTTTAATATGCAAGAATTAAGTATTCGGGCCGAGAAGGCCTTGCGCGTTTGTATTATTGCAGTGTTTCTATCTGTAGTAATTTTTATTGCCGGCTGTACAATAGATTCATCGAAATCAGCATCTGGTAAAAAGACGTCTGTTCCAGACTGGTCAGAATATGTAAATCCATTTATCGGTACAGCCAGAGGTTCCGGTTCTACTTACCCCGGAGCCCAGATGCCGTTTGGTATGCTGTCATTCAGTCCGCATTCAACTGTTCGCAATCACGGCAGCGGATATGACCGCACCTGTGACCAGATTCGCGGTTTCGGCCTGGTGCATATAAGCGGTGTGGGCTGTGAGGCGGTGTGTGAGCTGCCGTTTATGCCTGTTACCGGTTCGCTGGAAGCTTCACCGGCGTCAGATAAGAATGTTTACAGTTCGAAGTTCAGTAAGGAAAAGGAAAGTGCCTCTCCGGGCTATTATTCCGTGATGCTCGACCGGTATAATGTAAAAACCGAGCTGACAGCAACGACTCGCTGCGGCATGGCGAAGTTTGAGTATGGGGATACAGATTCGGCGCATGTTATTTTTGATCCGACCGCATCGGCAAACGGTATGAGAGATGGTAAAATAACAATTGATCCTGAAACACGGACAGTTTCCGGCTGGGTCAGGGGCGGCGGTTTCTGTCATCAGAAGAAATGTGACTATGTGATCTATTTCAATACTGTATTTAACAATGAATTCAAAGGCTATGGCATTTGGAAGGGCTCTGAGAATATGGCCGGAGCATACACAGCCGAAGGCAATGATATAGCGGCCTATGTAAGTTTTGCCGCCAGCGATGTTTTGATGAAAACCGGCATATCATATGTCAGTGAAGAAAATGCCAGGCTCAACCTGGCGACAGAGATGCCGGGCTGGTGTTTTGACACGGTCAAGAATGCAGCCAGAGACGGTTGGAATGATGTGTTGAATAAAATTCAGATCGAAGGCGGCAGCGAGGATGATAAGACTATTTTCTATACGGCACTGTATCATTCAGTTGTATTACCGAATATCTTTGATGATGTAAATGGCGAGTATATCGGTATGGATGACAAAGTTCATACCGTTCGACCGGGACATCATGCTTACAGTACATTTTCCGGGTGGGATACCTATCGTACCCAGGCTCAGCTCTGGGGCTTGTTCTACCCGGAGGCTGCGAGCGATTTCTGCCAGACGATGCTGGAGACCTCGCAGCAGACAGAATATAATGGCGGAGGCGGTCTGCCGTTATGGAGTATGTTTAATGATGAGACTTTGATAATGGCAGGTTATCCGGCGGCGCCGTTTATTGCCAGTGCTTACGCGTTTGGCGCGAAGGATTTTGACGTTGACGGTCTGACAAAAGTTATGATCGATTCCGGTACGAATAATCGATACTGGGGTCGTAACCTTCATTATACCTGGGGCTGTCTGCCGGAATACAAGCGATATGGCTATTATCCTTATGATGTTAATATTCATTGCCCGGTATCACAGAATGTCGAATATGCATCAGCTGATTTTTCAATTGCGCAGATGGCAAAGACTATTGGTGATGAGGAGAGCTATGAATATTTTCTGATTCGTTCACAGAGTATATTTAATATATTGCACCCGGAAAAGAAATATATCTGGGGCAGGATGAGAGACGGCAGTTGGAAAGAAGATTTTAACCCGTTTAGTAACGATGGCTGCCAGGAAGGCACCTCGACCCATTATACCTGGGGTATCCCGCATAACCTGGGCAAACTGGTAAATGAAATTGGCGGAAATGAAGCAGCCCAGGAGCGTCTGGATAAGCTGATGTCGGAGATAGCGTTTGGCTATGATTATGGTAATCCGAAATACCTGGCCGGTAATGAGCCGTGCTTTGGTATCGTACCGGTTTATAACTGGATGGGAGCACCGTGGAAGGCTCAGAACCAGATGCGTCGTGTTATGGATGCATCATTCTTTAATAAGGTTAAGGGGATACCGGGTGATGATGACAGCGGCGCGATGTCGGCATGGTATATATTTGCATCGCTGGGATTGTATCCTGAGATACCGGGCGTTGGTGGTTTTTCTGTGACCGGTCCGCTGTTTCCTAAAGTTACGCTTAATCTTGGTGACGGCAGTCAGGTGGTAATAACAGCTGATAATGCCGGTCATGAAGCACCATATATAACCTCGATGAAGCTTAACGGCAGCGAGGCAGGTAAGACCTGGCTTACGCTGGAAGAACTTGCCAGTAAGAAAAAGAACAAGCTGGAATTTATAATGTCAACCGAGCCGGATACGGACTGGGCGAAAGGTTATGTACCGCCGTCTTATGATGTAAATTAACCATTATCCGTTGATAGTCCAGTTGATTAGTATGTGTCACCTGCGGAAAAGCAGATTTAAAATAAAAACAGGCCCAAACTCCGGGCCTGTTTTTCGCTATGTTGAGATAGGTTTTTATTGCATATTTTTTAATGTTGATAGATGAATCTATTCTTTGCGATATTATTTCTTCTATCGTAGATTGTAATTACCCGTCCAATTCTCCTAAGGACCATGCGACCCTGTTCGGTGTTTTCCAGGCCGATAAACTGGAAACCGATCGTGCGTTTGCCATTTTCCGGGTTGGTTATATGTCTGTAAATAGCGGTTGCTATGATAGGTTCGTGGCCCGGCAGTGGGACAAACTGAACATTGCAATGCTGTTCCGGTTCGATTGCCGGGTCGACATTTTCATTCACATCGACACCAATACCTCCGCCTGACAGGTCGTTGAGTGATCCGGAATATTTTTCGCTGCTGTCATGAATGGCCCAGAAGGTAACAGTGATAGTTTCGCCTTCAGGAACATTTGTACGTTCGTAAACACGGCGTTGGATCTTTTCGATTTGTTCCGGCACGTATATTATGAGGGTGTCGATATACTGGCCCGGATCGATTTCGGTTCTGCTCTGAGAAATGATTCGGCTGGTGAACAGGCATTTGTTATACCCTTTTTTGAAAGTGATTGCCAGCTCCTGCCCTTTTCCCGGTTCCATCGGAGGCTGATCTTCACGGCCGAAAGGCAGAGTGATAACCATTCTATGACCCTGTATCGAAATAATATGGGATTTATACATTTCCCAATCGTCGCCATGTTTTTTTGTTATGGTAAGAGGCATCTTTTTCATCAATGCAGTGTGTAACAAGTTTTGTGTCTCTCTACCTACAACGAATTTTCTTTTACGCATGTTATTTTAACCTCCGCGAAACTGAATAATTTGTTCGCAATGTTTTCTCCTTGACCTTTGCTTAGAGCTTTATTTAAGTAACTCCAATAAGTAAATGAAAAACATTTACTATATAAACAGAAGATCTGCTTTTGTAACAATATATTCAATCGACACTGAATTGAGCCATAATGAGTTAATAATGATACATTTTGTTTAAAAAAATAGTTGTGGTAATAATATAAACGGATTGGTTTGATGGCTGAGATTGCACCGCATGCAACGGTTGTAACGATTATGCGGTTGTATCCACTTTTGATACCCTATATAATTTAGATATCCGGCTCTTATATTAAGACTGTTTAGAAGGAGTTTATATATGAAACTAATTAATATTCTTCTCTTTGTGTTATGTTCAATAGTGTGTGGGCAGTATCAGACAGAAATTCATGTTGCATTGGACGGCACAGCTGATTTTTCTTCGATACAGGCTGCGATAGACGGTACAAAAGCCTTTCCAGATAAATCAGTTACGATTTATCTAGAGAACGGGACTTATCAAGAAAAGGTAAAAGTGCATAGCTGGAATAATAACCTGACTATTATAGGACGGTCAGCCGGAGAAGTTGTTATACGGTGGGATGATTATTTTGATAAAATTGACCGCGGTCGAAACAGTACATTTCATACAGCAACGATGCTGGTTCAGTCAGATAATTTCAGGATGAAGAACGTTGTAGTTGAAAATAATGCCGGCAGAGTAGGTCAGGCAGTGGCTCTTGCGGTCGAGTCGGACCGCTGTGTTTTTGAAAATTGCAGGTTTATCGGTAACCAGGACACCTTGTATGTTGACGGAGCAAATACCCGTCAGCATTATATTAATTGTTATATCGAGGGAACAACTGATTATATTTTTGGTCAGGCAACGGCACTTTTTGAAAATTGTGTTATACACAGCAAGCAGAATTCCTACATTACTGCGGCAAGTACCCCGCAGGGCCGTCCGTATGGTCTGGTGTTTTTGAATTGCAAATTAACCGCAGATGATGGTGTCGATAAGGTTTACCTGGGACGACCATGGCGGCAGTATGCCAAGACGGCATTTGTGAAATGCGAGCTGGGCGGCCATATTCGTCCGGAAGGCTGGCATAACTGGAATGATAAGGGTAAGGAACAGACGGTTGCGTATGTCGAAGGCGGCAATTGTGGTGCGGGTGCCAAAACCGGTAAAAGGGTTGGATGGTTTAGGTTATTATCGGAACAAGAAGTTGGAAAGTATAGTGCCGGGGAAGTGTTGAAGCCGTTTATGTTACCCGAAATGATGTTTGAGCGGCCGAAGCAGATAATGCCTGACATTCCGCGTGATACATCTTATACCCTTGAAAGTGCGCTGAAAAAATATCGGAAATATTATCCATTTATACAACCGGCATTATATGATCCGGCCAGTATTATGTGCAAAGATGTAGGATATTCCAATCTTGGCGGTCGGGTTTTGGTATTGGATTTGTTTTTTGTTAATGACAAAGTGAAAGCTCCGAAACCGGTGGTCTTTCTTATACACGGCGGCGGCTGGAGCTCGGGCGACCGCAGCCTTATGTATCCTATGGCAGATTACCTGGCTCAGCATGGCTATGCGGCGGTGGCGGTAGAATACCGGTTGTCACCGGAGGCGAAATATCCGGCAGCAGTAGAAGATATAAAAAATGCGATAACCTGGGTTGTTGACCATAGTGCTGAATATAAAATAGATCCAGACAGGATGGCTATCCTGGGTTGTTCAGCCGGAGCCCAGCTTGCGGGTCTGGTTGGTTTGACGTATGGGACTGATAACGGCAGTGGAAATGAAAAAAAGCGGATTGTCGCTATAATCAATATTGATGGAGTTATGGATTTTACCGGTGAGGAAGTACTCAAAAATGAAGATGACCCATCGAGGAAGGAAACACCGGCGAGTAAGTGGCTGGGCGGCAGACATCATGAAATATTTGAGATATGGAAAGAAGCTTCTCCACTATATTATGTAGATGAAAAATCTCCGCCGATACTGTTTATTAATAGTTCTCAGCCGCGATTTCATGCCGGCAGGGATGAGGTTGTGGAAAAGCTTAATCAGCATTCGATTTATAGCGAGATTCATACACTCGATGATGCTCCGCATTCTTTCTGGCTGTTCCATCCGTGGTATATGAAAACAGTAATGTTTACTACATCGTTTTTAGATGAGATTTTTGAATGATATATACAAAAGAGAGTGTGATGACAGTGCAAATTAACTGACAGTTGAAAAAAAACGTATAATCGTGTCTAATAATAGCATGTAAAATACAGGTAGAAGTGGCTGCTTATTGTCCTGGCTAAGTATGTTATTATTAGAAGGTTATGTGTATTGATCCAGAAAATGGATAAAACTTTTATTGTGGCATTGGTTCTTGCGGTTATCGGTGTATTGATAATGCAGGTCGGCAGCAGTACTACTCCTGATAGTATTTCCGTAAGTACAGAATTAGAAAACACTTATGGTAGTGTGAGTGATTTGTCATCTCCGCAGCGTATAATTACGGTCACGCCTTTAGGTACCGAGCTGGTATATGCCCTGGGGTGCGGGGACAGGCTTGTGGGAGCAGATCTGTTTAGCGATTATCCACCTGAAGTTGAAACCGTGGTAAAGGTAGGCAGTTTTTTTGACACGAATTTCGAGGCGATAGCATCGCTGACGCCTGATCTGATAATTACCTTGGGTAAGAGCCAGAAAATATCAGATTATTGCGAGGAGAATAATATCCGGCAGCTGCATCTTAAGTTGTCAAATCTGGCATGTGTGTATGAGGAGATATTGCTGACGGCGAAGATACTGGGCTGCGAGCAGCGGGGTGTTGAACTGTGTAATAATATATTTGACGGTCTGACGGATATTCGCAAAAGGCTGGTGGACAGGAGCGGTGATGTTGTTAAAAGGCGTAAGGTATTTCTGTGTCTGGGTCGTAAGCCTGGTACTTTGAATAACTTATCGACAGCGGGTAATGATACCTGTTTTACCGAGATGATTCACCTGGCCGGCGGCGAGAATATATTTTCTGATATCGTTTTGCCTTATGCCGATATTTCGCGTGAATCGCTGATAAGCCGGGCACCAGATGTGATAATAGAGGCGGTTGATCCAAAACTGCTGGCGGAAAGCAGCGATGAGATACTGAAGCAATGGCAAGCGCTGGAGGTACCTGCGGTTGCAAATGGAATGGTGTATCTGATAGATGCAAATCTGCTGCACAGACCGGGTGTGAGGATGGTAGAGATTGCGGAGGAGTTGTATAACTGTATCAATGAAAAATGAATCTCTTTTGACAATTGATAATTTAAGTTTCAGTTATGACGGCGAGATTGAGCAAGTTCGCGGCGTGTCGATGGAGCTGCATGGCGGTCGTATGGTGGGCGTGATAGGGCCTAACGGAGCCGGTAAGAGCACACTACTAAAGGCGGCTGCCGGTATATTGAATGTTAGCAGCGGACGGATCGAAATAAGAGGTCGAAACCTGAGCACGATGCCACGTCGTGAGGTAGCGGTGGAGCTGGGCTATATGCCGCAGCATGTAAATATTGTGTCCGGATATTCAGTTGAGCAGGTTGTGGCGATGGGCAGGTACTGCCATTTGAAAGGCTTTGGCTTTAGCAGTGCCCATGACAGAGAGGTAATTGAGCAGGCAATGGCCGAGGCGGAGGTATTGGAATTTCGCGGTCGGGATATTGCCCAGTTGAGCGGTGGTGAGCAGCAGCGGGTACTGTTGGGTTCGGTACTGGCACAGGAGCCGAATATCCTTTTGCTGGATGAGCCGACGACGGGATTGGATCTGCATCATCAGGGATCGTTTTTTGCGTTGCTGGCAAGGCAGTCGCAAGCGGGCAAGGCAGTGATGGTAGTTACGCATGACCTGAACCTGGCGGCTAAATATTGTGATGAGCTGGTATTGATGCATAAGGGCGAGAAGATAGCGTCGGGCGTACCGGGAGAAGTTATAACGGCTGAACATATATCGCAGGCGTATAACGAAGATATAATAATAAGCAAACATCCAGAAACGGGCAGACCGCTGGTATTTGTTTAATCAGACTTTGCCATGTTCATGCCTAAGCAGCTACACGAAGATATAGAAATACTTATCCACAGATTACGGTTTGTTACCTTGTGGTAAAGAGAGGTATATTATAACTATGAAGCTGAAGATATGTTTTATATTACTGGTTGTATTTGTATTTAATTCTTTGATCTTTGCTGATGATTTTTCTGTTATCGATTCGCGTCTGCAGCATTTGGCGTTAGGCTATCAGCCGGGTGATCATGGGAACGAGCCGCCATCGGCAAAGGAGACAGCCGAAGCTAATAGCCTGGTTGGCAAGCAGAGGTCGGACGGCAGCTGGCCGGGTATAGATTATGAAAGCAGGCAGAGATCGTTCTGGCCGAGTTCCGCTCATATTAATAATATAATCAGAATTTGCCAGGTTGCCTGTAGGTTAGATGGGAATGTCGGGCAAAAGCAGAAATATTCAGATTCGATACATAAGGCGATTGGTTTCTGGCAGGCAAAAGATCTTCGCAGTGATAACTGGTGGCATCATCAGATTTTTATGCCGATGCAAGCCGGGCAGTTGATGCTTATGCTGGGAGATGAAGCGACAGGAGAAGAAAGAGATTTTCTACTCAATAAGATCATGTCGCAGGCAAAGATAAGGATGACCGGTCAGAATAAGATCTGGCTTAGTGATAATGTATTTGTTCGATCTTTGTTTGTCAAGGACAGGGCTATGGCAGAGAAAGCGATAAAGTCTATTCTTGATGAGCTGAAAGTTACTACCGGTGAAGGGATGCAGCCGGATTGGAGTTTCCATCAGCATGGCCCGCAGCTGCAGTTTGGTAATTATGGCCTGGCATTTGTCGGTAATATGACCAAGTGGCTATGGGTAGTGTCCGGCACAGAGTTTGAAAATAAACAACAGGTTGAACTGATGCGTAATTACCTGCTTTATGGCCAGCGTTGGGTGGTGTGGAAAGATTTTTATGATATCAGCAGCTGCGGCAGGCAGATATTTGCCGGGCAGCCTAATTCTAAAGCTCGTTCGCTGGTAAATGGTTTCAAATATATGAAGATGCTGGATCCGGAATATTCGAATGAATATCAGCAGTATTTGGACCAGATGCAGTCGCGGGATGGGGAGAATAAACTGACAGGCAATACATATTTCTGGCGTTCGGATTACATGGTGCATCGTCGAGAAGATTTCATGGCGAGCGTGAAGATGAACTCAAATTTTGTGCTGGGAACCGAGGCGGGCGGCAACAATGAAAACCAGCTGGGCGGATTTCTCAGTGATGGAGCATGCTTTTTTTATAGCAGCGGTAATGAATATAAAGATATTTTCCCGGCATGGGACTGGCGTCAGATACCGGGTGCTACGTTAATTCATAGTGAGGATGCACCGCCAAGGCCCGGCTGGAGTAATAAAGGTAATATGCAGCCTTTTGTGGGCGGGCTAAGCGATGGCGAAAACGGTTTTTGTGTGATGGATTATGATGTTGAGGGGGTGGCTGCCAAAAAAGCGTGGTTTGCCTGCGGTGATGTGCTGGTTTGTTTGGGGTCTGGTATTACAAGTGCAAGTGAAGATAAAATATATACTACAATCAACCAATGTCATTTGGATAAGGACAGTCTGGTCGATCAGCTGAAAGGCAGGATTTTAGAATACGGTTCGTTTGTTGTAGAAGTCGATCATTTAGTTCAGCATGGTGGTTTTGTTTACAGTTTTCCGGAGAAGCAGGATGTGAAGCTGGAGTGCGGTAAGCAGTCCGGCAGCTGGAAGATGATAGCAGCTGAGAAAAGTGACAGGAAAATCGACCACGACATTTTCAAGCTGTATATCGACCACGGGGAAAAGCCGCAAGGGGCAAAATACTGTTATGTTGTTCAGCCGGTAATCAAATTGCCGGAGGATAAAACCATTATTCTTTCCAATAGCGGTTCTATCCAGGCGGTTAGTTCGGATGGGAGTATTATGGCGGTGTTTTATAAGCCGGCGAAACTTACCTGGCATGATAACAGTATTTCGGTAGATAAGCCTTGTGTTGCAATGCTTGTAACAGGCGAAGATAAAGAGCTGTTTCTGAATATAGCCGATCCGTCGCGCAAGGAAAAGTGTGTGGTGGTGAAGATTCGTTATAAAGGTCAAGAATATATAAAAACAGTTACTCTGCCTGAGGGTAATTATGCGGGTAGTGCAGTTGTGATTGATATACTGAAATAAAATTTGAAAAATAATTATTTTCAGTATTAAGTTGATGGATTATCTATATTGAGAAGTATTTATAATTCTTCTTTTCTTATTTGTAAAATGCTTCTGCTGATGTATTTCGATATGTCTATAAATGTTTGTACCTAAATGTCGGGAATTATGTAAACAATGTTTCGGAAGTATGAAGTGATATTGTTCGAGATCTTCCATTTTGTGTCCTATAATTGATCGATCAGATTGTACTTTTATTATTAAATATTTATAGAGAATACTTAAATCAATTGCCGTATGAAAGATTTTGTCCTACATCATATTTGCGCAAATTATAATAGTCGAAATACTTTATAATTAGTGCTATAGCCGCAAATATGTATATTTTAAAGGATTATATCTCAGGTGTTATTTTGTTATTGTATACAGTAACGAGTTGTGAAAATACCAGTTCTGTTAGTTATTACTATTATGCACCCAGTATATGGCAACAGAGTTCTATGAACTGTTTTTGAAAATATTGACATGAAAAATGTATAATATAATATTGGAGGTCAATTTATTCGATGGTAAAAGACAGGCAGGGGCTAAGTTTGTATTGATTGTGTGGCAGGTGGTTTGCGGAGAAAATTGTGATATATGCACATAGTGTATGGTTTTGTCCGGTCGCTCGGAAGGTGAGTAATGATAATGTAATCATTTATACCATGCTCGAACGGGCATTTCCAACTACCATGGGTATATGTACCTATTGTGTTATCCGGGCTGGTCATAGACTTGGCCTGGTTGAAAGAAAGTACGAAATATTAGAAATGGGTTTAGGATAGATGGATAAGAAGGCATTTCCCGAGTGTAAACCAGATAAAGTTCAGGCTATAACAAGGATAAAAGAGATAGTTTTTTTATCGGAGTGTAAATGATGTCATTGGTGAGTCCGCAAAAAGAAATACTATGTGAGCCAGACGGCAGCCAGGCAAAAGTAGCCTTTCTGGCGGCAGAGAACGTATTTGGCGAGAAAATAACTTCTGATAATGTGATATCAAAGCTATCGGCGTGTGGTGTAGTTAACCATATTGATGTTATTGCAATAGATACGGCAGTAGAATGGTCGAATAAAACCGGTGAGCCGATAACAGATCTGGTTGCGGCACAAGCTCGTATCAAGCATGAGATATCATTTCAGAATTCGGGAAGTATGACAGTTCAGGAGGTGATGAGTGAAATAGATTTTGCCCGTAAGGTTTATAAAGTCATGGTAGAAGGGGATGAAATTCCGACTGTGGATTTTAAGTCTCGTTTTGTGGGGGTAGATTCGGTATTGTGTTGTATAAAAGAAGCTGACCAGGAAGACATATTTGGCCGCAAGCTGAAGAAACAGAATATGCCGATAAAACTAAAGCCAGGCCGAAATGTGGCAATTGTAGAGATGGTCGATGGTGTTTCGTTTATAGCGAAAGAAACAGGTTATCTTGCGATAGACGACCAGATGTGTGTTCATGTTATTTCTCCGTTTAAATATTCGGCAGATCGCATAACAATCAGTTTTGTGATTTTACCGTTGGTGGGAGAATATGATTATAAGGAGCTTATGAATTATTATGCTAAAAAATACCAGGAGGTTGTTTTAGCAGATCAGCTGAGCTGTGAACTGATGGAAGTTATCGACAGGATAAATAAGGTCCAGGCAGAAGGTAATATAATAGACGAAATTGTTGTGGCCAAGGGTCGCAGGCCGATACAGGGCAAGAATGCAGAAATTAATATTTGTGTTGATGCAGAGAGGGATAAGCATAGCGGCGAGACCAGTATAATAGACTTTATGCGTAAGGCCTTTTATACGATGGTGAAAAAAGACGAGTTACTGGCAGAGATAACATTGTCGGTAGAGGGTATACCGGGAATTGACGTTTATGGTGACGAAATTCCAGCGATTAGTGCGAAGTCTAAGGAAATTAAGATAGGTGATAATATCCAGGTGCAGGAAAGTGATGAAAAGGTATTGCTATATGCCAAGAGTGACGGCTGCCTGGCCTACAATAATAATTTGATATCGGTTACGGACACATTTTTTATCAATGGAGATGTTGGCCCGGATACGGGTAATATTACGCATGGCTCATCAATATTTGTAAAAGGTAATATTTTGAACGGTTTTTCGGTTGAATGTAGAAATGAGTTGATAGTTAACGGCAGTATTGAAAATAATGTTGAAGTCCGATGCGGCAGCCTGGTAGTTCGGAAAGGTGTATTTACAAAAAAAGGTTTGGTTTATGTCAGGAATGATGCAGATATAGGATATGTACAGGAAGCAAATATCCGTGTTACAGGAGATCTGACAGTTCAGCGATATGTCTATGGAGCAAAGATAAGTTGTCGAGGAAACCTGTGTGTACTGGGTCGAGGGGTAACCGGCAATCAGCGTGGGGCAGTAATGGGCAGTATGATATCGGTTATGGGCAGCGCGGAAATTGATTCGGTTGGTACGACCACAGAGAATACAATAATAGCCTGTGGCGGTGATAAGGAGATGTGTATTCAGCTCGAGAATGCCAAAGCTGCTATATCAAAACTTCAGGCGGAAGTTGTTTTGCTGCAAAAGAGCATATGTATTGATTTTAGTTCGGCGGATGCAGTTGAGCTTTTGGCAAAGCTGAAGCCGGAGACCAAGAGAGAGGTTATCGGTAAGCTGGAAGAGATAAAGCAGCTGCTCATTAAGATTGATATTTATAAAGAGAAGATAGACAGGCTGCGTGAGAAGGCTTTTGCCAAGCAGCTGGATAGTATAAGTATAAAAGTTAACAGGTTCATAATTCCGAAAACGACCTTTGCTATTGGCGATGTGGCAACGAGTGTCAGTAGTAAGATGGCGGGTATGACGGCCAGGCTGAATGGCAGAGATCTTAAATTGTATAAAAACAGATAGCAGCTTTTTGGCCGCGAGGGGAGATGTAGGATGTTTTTACAAATATAACCCCCGCGACCATTGGTTTTTATCTTATGCTGTTCGAGCAGTGATTATATCAGTAGGCATGAATTCCGGTTTTGGTAATGGAGAATTGCAGTGGGGACAGTTGTCACTTTGCAGGTGGCGAGGTTTGCCGCAGGATCGGCATTTGGCCAGGGCACAGTGGTTAAAGATGAGGTATGTCAGCAGTCCGGCGAGATTGAAGAGGAATACGAAGATAAGCCAGCTGTACATTGATGCCTGGGACCGCTTTCGGTTGCGGATATGGTAGAAAGCAAGTGCGGTACAAAGCAGAGAAAGGATATAGGTATACACATTTATATAGAGTTCGAATGAGACGAGTAATTGCCAGAAAGTGTTGAAAAATGTCAGGCCGGCAGTTGCCAACGGTATGAATGATTGGATTACCTCTCTAGTGAAAATATTGATGTTATTGTATTGAATGTAATTAACAGGCATAGCGCTGGCCGAGATGAATGTGTAATCATTAAGCTTTTCAGAAGTTCCGTTATCTATATCAACTCTATAAAGCTGTTTTTTTATTCTGGAATCAATATTTGTTGTGCGTGTGCATTCATAGTTTAAAAAGTAGTAAATTTTTTTGTATCGTATATTCTCTGGAAGATGAGCAAACTGCTGAAGATTATTTTCTGTAAATTCAAGGTATAAATTATTCGGGTTATTGTCGAAATATGCAGTAATATAATAGTCGTAATCTATATTTGGGATGTTTAGTTTTACTGCTTTAAATGTGTCTCCGTTGCAGGTTAATAGTTCTGGGGCTTTGTTGTTATATTGGATGATAATGATGTCAGGTGTGCTGCTGTATGTATTTATTTTGTTTGTGTCAATGTTGTATATTTTGTTTTGATTTGCATTATCCGGATACACATTCCAAGTTGTGATTTTATCAGCACTGTTTATCGGGTATATTAATTTATGTTCTTTTTTGATGAAGTTTGTGAGATATAATCCATCGTTTTGTTGAGTTATCATAATAAAGTTTTTAGTTTCATTATTGCTTTTTGTGTCATCCAGCCAAATATGTTGTGTTTGGCAATTGAACTTAGTGATAGTATTTAAAGAATCCTTGAATCCGCTTTGGTCGAGGTAGCCGACAGTTTTTCTATTGCGATATGCTGTAAAATACATTTTTTCCTTGTCATAGTGCCACAGAGTCGGAGTCTGGTTTTCATAAATAGGTATTGTTATATCTGCCCTTATGTTAAACGCAAGTCTTCCAGGAGTGACAGATCTTTTGATATTAAGTGATTCATGTATAATGTTGTTTTGGTCAATGGGCGATGCCGGAGTGAATGTGTTGGATTCAGGATTGTATATTTCATAAGAAATCTTGTCTTCATTTGCAGCATAGAGAACTATTTTGCCGTCTGAAGTATATAACCTTGGGAATTCGTTCAGCCGCATAATGTTGCTGTCGACATCAATAAGTAATTTTTCATCTGATGCTTCTATTGGTCTGAAGCGGCTGGCAATAAGTCCCCCGGTTAATTGAGCAAGAATATATAGTATGCAAAATATCGATAGGGCAAATAATATGCTTTGGCATGATTTAGTATACTGGCTAAAATATTTCATTATAAATTCCTTTCGAGGGATTAGTATTCGTTTGTAGTGAATCTGTATATTGCTAAAGGCAGTGTCATTATCAGAAAGATAATAATTAACAAGATAGTTTGGGCATTGAATTGATTTATAAATGCTAATATAATCAATGCAGCCAGGACAATTGGTATTTTTGCAATCTGTGATATTTTTTGTATAAGTCCTATTAACGATATAGTTGTGTAGCATATTAATGGTATTAATCCAAATTTCCAACCGATAAGAATGATATAATTTTCAACGGGAATCAGTGTTTGGGTGTCCATATAGTTACATAATAATGTCCAGCATATGCCATTTGTCAAGAAAAGTGTTATTATTGTTGTCGCCAGGTATAGAATGATAATTGTTTGACGTTTTACAGGGCGATGTAATGTGAATTTCCAATAGCCGCGAAAAGAGGGCAGCCAGAATTGTATAAGAGCTAAAATGATAGCTAAAGATGAAAAACATTCTATCAAGTATATAGCAGGCAAACCGAGGTATTCTAATATCCCACTTGAAAGTTTATTGTTTTTGAATTTGAACCCTGAGTGTGGTGAGTCATCAAGTGTTATAAATCTATCAGTTTGTTTTTGGATATAATGATTGTTGCTGAAGTGGCCTTTTCCACTAGAGTAGTTTAAAGTTGCGAAAACCAAGATAGTAATAATTGTTAGTGGTATGATATATTTTAATTCTTTTTGGATTATTGCGGTATATTTGTTCATTTTTGACTCCCGGTATTAGTATTTATCCCATGAGAACAAGTGTCGTTTAGTTGGTGTTATGGTGTATTCGATAAACTGATCTTCCAGTGACATTTCAACTTCTGAGTGAATGTTTGCGTTGTTGTCTTTGCACCATTGGTTGAGAGCATCTTCCGGCGGTGCTATCAGAATTGCTTCGATAATATGTTCGTTACAGCGATGATGAAGCAGTCCTGGGATATTCATTTCCTGAGGAGGTGTGTTGTCAAAATGTATGATAAGCTTGCGTACGGCAGAGCGAAATTCTTCGGTGGTGCAGTCTGCCCTGAGGCGTCCCTGATCGATAATGGCGATATGGTCAGCGACTCGTTCTACATCACTCAAGATATGGCTGGAGAATAGTATTGTCCGGCCTTTTCGCTGGATAAGCTTGATCATACCTTCGAGAAACTGGCGTCGAACGACTACATCGAGGCCGAGGGTTGGGTCGTCCATGATGAGTATCTCAGGGTCGGGTGCGAGTGTGAGTGCGAGCGATACCTGTGCTCGCTGACCGTTGGAGAGTTTTTTGATCTTTTTGTTTTTTGACAGTTCGAAGAAATCGATCATTTCATCGAAAAGCTTGCTGTTCCATGTGTCGGGGAAGAAGGCGGCCTGGTATTGCTGGATCTCTTTGATCTTCATAGATCCGTAGAGTTTGTGTCCTTCATTGATATAGCCAATTTTTGTAAGCAGCTCAGGTGTAAGCTGTTGGCTGTCACAGCCGGCGATACTACATGTGCCGCAGGTTGGGCGAGCAAAGTTCAGCAGCATGCGGATGGTTGTGCTTTTGCCGGCACCGTTTCGGCCGAGCAGCCCGTATATACTGCCGTAAGGGATTTTGAGGTTGAGATGATCGACCGCGGCGGAAGTGCCGTAATATTTGGTCAGGTCATTAGTCTCGATAGCGTATGGATTAGTCATTAGTTTTATCTCCGTGAATATCATCCAGTTTATTGAACTGGCTAAGTCTTTTTTCGAATAATTCCCTGATCTGTTCGCCGGTCATGCCTATGTTGACGGCCTGTGAGATAAGGTTGTCAAATCGATCATTGATAATGCTGATCTGCTGCATGTCCGGGTCCTTAAGTTTGGGGTCGCTGATAAAGGTTCCTGCACCGGTTTTGGTAATGACAAGTCCTTTCTGTTCGAGCAGGGAATAAGCCCGTGCTACTGTGTTGGGGTTAACAACCAGTTCAGCGGCGAGGTTCCGTACTGCCGGGAGCTTGTCGCCGGTATTGAGCTTGCCCTGAGCGATCTGTTGTGAAACCTGGTCAAAAATCTGCTTGTAGACAGGTTGTTTTGAGCCGGGTGCTATTTGAATCCATAATGGCATAATGCTGTACTCCGTACAAATTGTATTAATCCTACTAATACATTTTGTATCATTAATTGAGACAATGCAAATTAATATTTGAAATATTTTTTCCGGCCAGTAAGTGTAATTGCTGTAATCATATATTTTATATTGATTTATGTTTACTTTGCTATCGTGAGTCATAGATGATATAATATAAACATGACTAGTAAAGAAATGGCAATAAAGACAATCCAGGAGCTACCTGACACTGTTAGCTGGTCTGATATTGAAGAGCGGATAAGGTTTCTTGCCGCAATAGATAAAGGTCTTAATGATATTAAGTCTGGTAGGGTTGTTCCGCATGAGGAAGTTAAGGATAGCCTGAAGAAATGGCTTTCAAAGTAATATGGTCAGAGACTGCTATTGAAGATTTGCGAGAGATTGTTTCGTATATTTCACGTGATGATATTGATGCTGCATCCAGTTTAGCAGATAGAGTTATAAATCGAATTGAGTTAGCAAGCATACATCCTTTTTCAAATAGAATCGTGCCGGAGAAAAAGGATGAAACAATCAGGGAATCAATACTATGTCCATATCGAATTGTCTATTTTGTTGATTTAAATAATAACTCCATAGGTATTATGCGGATATGGCATGCAGCTCGTGGGATTCCTGATTTGGAGTAAGTAATCAAGAATAAGTAGCTTATGATTAAATAAAATAGGAGCCTGGTATGAGTGTTGAAATTAAATGGTTTGGACATGCGTCGTTCAGGATAAATGCTGATGATAAAGTGGTTTACATAGATCCATGGAAGCTTGAAGGCGACCCTCGCGACGGCAAGCTGATACTGGTAAGCCACAGTCATTACGATCATTATTCAGAAGATGATGTGGCAAAGGTACTGTCAGATGACGGCCGGTTATACAGCTCGAACGATGTAATATGCCGGGCTGATTGTGGAACGGCGGTGGCTCCGGGTGACAGTTTTGAGTATTACGGGGTCAAGGTTGAGGCGGTCCGTGCATATAACCCGGCAAAACATTTTCATCCTAAGGAGAATAACTGGCTTGGTTTTATAGTAAATATCGATGGCAAGCGTATATATTATGCGGGTGATACTGATGTAATAGATGAGATGGGTGAGCTGGGTGAGATTGATGCAGCGCTGCTGCCGGTGGGCGGAACTTATACGATGGATGGAGTAGAAGCAGCCAAGGCTGTTGGGATAATCAAACCGACAGCGGCAATACCGTATCATTGGGGAGATATTGTGGGTAATAAATCTGATGCCGAGCATTTTTCCGAGAAGGCCGGGTGTGAGGTTGTTATACTGGGTATTAACGGCAGTTATAGTTTATGATGTCTAAATATATTGTGTGATAAAGATTGAGTGTGAATACAATTTTGAAGGGATTGGTCATGAAAAACATTTTAAGTGTTATGCTTTTAGGCGGGCTATCTGTATTGTTGGTGTCTTGTACAGAGGTTGAAAAAAAGCCCGGTGATCTTGAAGCTGACCGCAGGGGACAGCTTATTCAAAAACAAAAAGAAAAGGTAAGCAGCAGCCGCACAAAGATTAATTTCTGGGGAAAGGTAGTAGATCATGAGAATAACCCGGTTGAGGGTGCAACAGTTACGTTAAAAGTAAGAGATTTTCAGAAAAGCTTTACCGGCGGAGAAACTGATACTGCATATAAGTCAACCACAAACAGCGACGGTGTTTTTTCGCTCAAAGGCAAAAAAGGGCACTGGCTGTTTATTGATAATATAGAAAAAGAAGGTTATGAGTATATAGTAGCAGAGAATGTCGAGAATAGAGGTTTTAATTACAAACTACATTCTACAATCAATAATAATTCAGATGCTCCTGTGCTTTATTATCTTAAAAATGTCAGCGAAGCAACCTATCTTGTAACTAATCAGTGTAGAACATTCCGTTTTGACAAGAGTGTATCTACGTTTGAACCGGTATATTTTCCGAAATGGATTAGTATTTATGGTGAATACAGGAACTTAGATAAGAAAGAATTGGGTTCTAATAATGATCTATTAATAACTTGTACGATTTCAGAAGATAACTCAAAATTCAGTCTTGTTTTTGAGTCGAAGAGTGGGAATTCTGGTTGTTTTTTATCGGACAAAAAGTTGGATGAAGCTCCGGAGGAAGGCTATGAAGCCAAATGTTTATATGAGAATTCGATGACCAACCCTAAAAAAGTTAATGATAAAGCCGGTTTGCCATCACAGTTGTTTTATTTGTATATAAAGGGACAAGAGGGTAAATACTATTCACGTATCGATTTTGAAGTTGGTACGAGAGTGCTTGGTGAGTTATTTGTTGATCTTAATTATTCTTCATATACTAATCCTTATGGAAAAAGGAATTTGCTTTATTTCAAGAGCTATAATGATATGGAAAGAAAGTATCGACAGGATGCTCAGCAGTGCAGAGTGAAATTAGAAAGAAGGAAAAATGACAGGATGTTTGAGAATAGAAAAAAAGAACGTGAAGATGAGGAATACCGAAAAAAGGCAAAGTGGGATACCCCATGGATTGATGCAGATAAAATTGTCGCGGAGAGGAAAAAAGCAAGAGAGGCTGAAATAAAAGAACTTGACGAGAAAGAAGAAAAAGAATTTAAGGAATGGGTTGATAAATTAAGAAAATAAATCAAGTGAATATTTGAGACACCCTCTGAAAATTCATTTTGAACGACTAGTTTTTCTTTTGCCTGGCGGCAATCAAAATCTTAAACTATCGCATCAAAAGCAATTTCAGCGGTCGCCTTGAGTTTTCATGCCACAATATTTGGTGCAAAAAAATTATCAGATGAAATAATATAGGTCAATGTTTGATGAAGGGTATATTTATGAAATCTATTTTGCATATCCTGCTGCTTATTTGTTTAGCTGTGTGTTTGATTTCATGTGAGGTCGGAAGAAATGATGTTGGTAGTATTAGCTTAGGTCAAGCTGATAAAGCCGATAGAGAACACAGGGAAAAATGGATACAAAATTTTAAGGAAAAAGAAAAGGAAAGTGAATTAAAAATTCGCAGCGATATTAATTTCTGGGGAAAGGTAGTAGATTTGGATGGTAATCCGGTTGGAAATGCTATTGTCACATATTCTATTAGAGACTATACTAAATTGAATGCAGGTGGAATGGATCAAACTTATAATCTGGCTACGGACGAAAAAGGGATATTCTCAATTGATAATAAAAAAGGCCACTTGCTATTTGTAAAGAATATTGAAAAAAAAGGATATGAATTTATTTTTTCAAAAAATAAGGATTATATATCTTTGAGTTATGAGGGAGGAGTAATTGCCAGGGATTTGAAAAAAACTGAAGTTGTTACTGGCCCGAATAGTCCTGTCAGATATTTCCTCCGTAAACAAGGTGTTCTTGACTATCTAGTGACAGGAGGTTTTATTGGCAAGTTTGATAAAAATAATAATACTCCTTATAAACCAATATATTTTCCACAATGGATTGATATTTATGGAAATTATAATAATAGCGATAGGACAGAAGAGTTAAATAGTAATAATGATCTTGTTATTACATGCGATTTCAATGCAGATTGTTCCAGGTTTGAATTAACTTTCAGATCTGAATCAAATGAAGCACTTTTCTTTTTGACAGACAAAAAACTATATGAAGCTCCAGCAGAAGGTTATATATCTGAATGCACATACGAAAACTTTTTAGCCGAACCTGATAATCCTAATGCCGATTTCTTTGCTCAGCCATTTTATCTATATATAAAAGATTCAATGGGAAAATATTACTCAATTATTGAATTTAAAGTAGTTGCTTCAACTTCTGGAAATAATCCATATCTCAGGATAAATGGCGCAGCATTTACAAATCCTTACGGAAGGAGATATTTTGAATATGATAGTGATTATATTAATAAAGAAAGACAATTAAGAATTGATGCTATGAAAGCGAGAGTGAAATTAGAAAGAAGGAAAAATGACAGAGCGATCATGTGTCGTAGAAAAGGTTATGAAGAAGATGAGGAATTTCGTAAGCAGACAATAAAAGAAACGCCTTGGGTAAATGTTTACGATCAAATTGAAGAGAGGAAAAAAACAAGAGAGGCTGAAATAAAAGAACTTGACGAAAAAGAAGAAAAAGAATTCAAGGAATGGGTTGAGAGTTTGAGGGGGGGAGGTAGCAGGCGGTGAAAAATATTTTGCCGGGTAATTTGCATTAAAATGCAAGTTATTTTGCAATCATGCAGGAAATAGTATTGGCCGTTTTTGTCTTAAAGTCTTTTGTGTCAGTGTGTTGTGAGTGTTTTTAGTGTTGATGTTCGTATAATCGTTGACTATGGAGCGGGATATCTTATAATTAACTAAATTTAGCGAATAAATCGGCAGTTGTGCCGGAGAATAAACAACAAAGAGAGTACATAAGGAATTTGACAAATGGATCAAAAAATCTTTAAGGCTTACGATATCAGAGGCTTATATGGCGAGCAGGTAACAGAAGAAGCAGCATGGAAGATCGGTCATGCAAGTGCCCAGTTTCTCCGCAGTCTGCTGGAGGGTTTTGAGCGTGGTCAGGAAAATGCCCAGTCTATAGTTGTAGGTTATGATATGCGTACACACAGCCCGTCACTGGTGAAGTCGTTGATTGACGGCATGACCGGTTCGGGAGCGAATGTAATCAATATAGGTATGATCGATACCCCTCAGATTTACTTTGCGATTAATCACCTTGGAACCTGCGGCGGGGTGCAGACCACAGCGAGCCATAATTCAGCCCCTTATAACGGTTTTAAGATAAGCGGTCTCAAGGCTCGTCCAATCGGTTCTGATACCGGTCTGAAAGAGATTCAGCACATCGCATCTTCTTTGAAGCATACTGCAGCAGCCGGTAAGGGCAAAGTTACCGAGATGGATCTGTACGAGCCGTACAAGGCGCATGTACTCCAGTTTTTGACCAGTAACCTTAAGAAGGTAAAGATGGTTGTTGACTGTTCGAACGGTATGGCCGGTAAGAGTGTGCCAAAGATTTTTGGCGATCTTGATATTGAAATGATCCTGTTGAACCAGGAGACAAACGGGACATTTAATCATGATCCTAACCCGCTGGTAGAGAGTAACCTGTCGGAGCTGAAGGCCGCGATAGCCGAACATAAAGCTGACGTTGGTGTTTGTTTTGACGGCGACGCAGACAGACTGGTGGTCGTAGATGAAAATGGTACCCCGGTAAGCTGTGATATCTTTACGGCTCTGCTGGCTGAATATTTCCTGAAGGATAATCCGGGCTCTGCGATAGTATACGACCTTCGCAGCAGCTGGGCGTTGAAAGAGACTATCGAGCGTTGCGGCGGTGTACCTCGCAGAGAGCGTGTCGGTCATTCGTTTATGAAGAAGACCTTGAAGGATACTAAGGCTGTATTTGGCGGTGAGCTGAGCGGCCACTTTTACTATCGTGACAATTTCTTTGCCGATAGTGGTATGATTACGCTGGTGCACCTGCTGAATATTTTGTCAGAAAATGACAAGCCGGTGAGTGAGTTGTTTGCTCCGTATCTTGTTTATCACAGCAGCGGCGAAGTTAACTTTGAAGTTGAAGATAAAGAAGGCACCATGAAGAAGCTGGAAGAAAAATACGGCAAGGGCGACTGGCTGGATGGTGTAACAATTGAATGTGATGACTGGTGGTTTAACTGCCGTCCGAGCAATACCGAACCGCTTTTAAGGTTAAATGTAGAAGCCAAGAGTGCCGAGAGGCTGGCTGAGAAATTCGGCGAGATCAAAGAGATGTTGGGCGAGCCGGTTGACCACTGATATAGCCGCAAGGCATTTAAATTAAGTGATAAATTCTGGTGTTGATGCGAAGTTTATTTAAATCTTTGCGAAAGTTTTAAATTTTCAAGGCGGTTGTATGGCCGCCTTTTTTTAACATATTTAATAAAAAAAGAGGTTTAGGCAATGAACATTCGAAGAATGGTTTTTGTGGTATTTATGTTCCTGGTATTTGGCGTTTGTTATGGAGTTGGGACAGGTAAAGATTATAGTAAAACAGAGCTGAAGTTGGCCAGTTATAATCTTCGTTATGCCGGTGGGGATAGGGGGGCGAACTCATGGGATAATCGAAAGTCGGCCCTGGCGAAATATGTGAATGAGCTGAAGCCGGATGTGATTGGCATGCAGGAAGCTGAGTTGGTGCAGGTTAAGTATCTGCAGCAAAACCTGGACGACTATTCGATGGCAGGTGTTGGCAGAGACGATGGTAAATGCCGCGGTGAGTTCAGCCCGGTATTTTATAACAAAACGAAATATGTCCTGGACAGTTGCGGCACGTTCTGGCTGTCGAAAACCCCTGAAGTTGCTGGAAGCAGGAGCTGGAACTCGTCCTGTAACCGGATATGCAGCTGGGTTAAGTTGATTGATATTGCCAGTTCTAAGCCGTTTTATTTTTTTAATACTCACTTTGACCATCGGTCACAGCAGGCAAAAGATGAAAGTGCAAAACTTATAACAGCTAAAATAGCTGAGATCAGTAAAGGTGAACCGGTATTTTTGACAGGTGACTTTAACAGTTATCCGGAAAGCGGACCAATCAAGTATATATGCGGCAAGAGCGAAGAAAAGCCTGATATATGTATGGTTGATACTCTGGCGAAAGTCGGTACCAAAGAGAGTTTGCGAGGAACATTTAACTGCTATGACAGTGATAAATTAACCGATCGGATAGATTTTATTTTCTGTACGGAAGATGTTGAGGTTAAGACAGGCGAGGTAGGCCCGGCCAGGGTTGGTGATCAGTTTTTGTCTGACCATAACGCGATATGGTCAGTTGTTGAGTTTTAATATTACAAATTATCATAAAACACCTTGATTTCTGATGATAGCATTATCATTGTTCAAGGTGTTTTTTTTATGTCTAGTCAGGGAAATAATTTTTATAGATCAGTCTGCCGATGGTTACGGCGACGACAAAGAGGAAGAATATGCGGACAAATCCGGTTCCTTTTTTTAACACCATATGAGCACCGATGGAAGAGCCGATCAGCTGGCCGCTGCCCATGACTATACCCGGTATTATCATTATATAGCCGCTAAATGCGAATGCAGCTAGAGATACCAGATTGCTGGCGGCGTTCATGATCTTGGTGTGGGCGGTAGCTTTTTTAATATTATAACCGAGCAGGGTAATGAAAGCGATTGTCCAGAAATTTCCGGTTCCTGGTCCGAAAAAACCATCGTAAAAACCAATACCGAGTCCGGCAGCCAGGTAGAACAGCAGCGGATGAGCAATGGGGTTGGTGTCGTGTTTGCCTTGTTGGGGTGACAGCAGCACATAGATAAAAATAGCTGCCAGCAGAATCGGCAGTATTAGTTTGAGAAATTCCGGTTCGATTTGCTGGATTGTGAAGGTGCCAATGAGAGCGCCAAGAGCGGTAAATGCGATACCTGGTACGGTCTTGCGTATGTCAACAAGTTCGCTGCGAGCATAATGAGTGGAAGCGGTTACCGAACCAAAAGAAGCCTGCAGCTTGTTGGTGCCAAGAACAACATGCGGCGGTATGCCGACAGCCAGCAGTACCGGAACGGTAATAATCCCTCCGCCGCCGGCGATAGAGTCAACAAACCCGCCGAGTAGTCCGGCAGCCCAAAGTAACAGGTATATTTCCCAGGATAGTTCCATGCAGGTTAAGTTATAATAAAATAGAAGATAAAGCTATAGTGGCGCCAAACATAATAGCACCAATAATTATTTCGACGCATAAAATTTTCGGTCCCTGTTTTATCAAGGCAGAAAATACGATCCTCATACCAATACCTGCCATTGCGATATTCAGCAAAGTTTTTCCAATATGCTGAATAGATGAAATCGTATTTTCATTGGTCAGGACAAAGGTCGAGAGCAGTGACATAGCAAAAAAGCCAATTATGAAAAGTGGAACAGGTAATGCAACTTTAATATTATCATCTTTCTGAATTTTATTTTTACTGTTTATTATCCCCAGGATAATGACAACCGGGCCAAGCATAAGCACGCGTCCCATTTTAATAATGATAGCGGTTTTACCTATGTCGTCTGACATGCCGAACCCGGCGGCAACGGCATGGCCGACAGCCTGCAGGCTCCCTCCCAGCGAAAAACCGGATTGTTCCTGGGAGAAATCCATCAATTTAAGAATAACCGGAAAAGTAAATAAGCCAATAGTACCCATCAGGTTTACAGCTGCAATGCTGAGTCCGACCTCTTCCTGATTCGCTTTTATAACCTTGTTGACTCCTGCAATTGCACTGGAACCGCAGATAGCGTTTCCGCTGCCTAGTAAAATAGACTGGCTTTTGGTAAGGCCGAAAAATTTACCGAGAGCGAGCGAAAGAATAATTGTGAATGGCACGATGGTTAATATGAGTAAGATAGCTTTGCTGCCTAGTGCCTGGAGGTCCAGCAGGTTAAGCTGAACGCCCAGCACGGCGATAGCAAACGGCAGCAGTTTCTTTTCAACCGATTCTATGCCGGGCAGTAATGGTGTGTATTTGATCGTATTGCCCGCTATAATGCCGAGCAGAAGAGCAACTGTTGTTGACCCGAGCCCGAAAGCGTACTTTCCCATGAAGGAAGCAATAATTGCCAGTATTGAGCATAAAATAATGCCAGGCAAGAGAATCCTGATCTTAGTAATGAGTTTATTATTATTTGTCTCATTCATTGCAAGAGTTATCCAATTGTGGGCTGCTTTCTGTATGCTTAATGCGTTTAAGCAGGTAAGGCCAAATTACTATTATAATAAGCTGGCAGGAAACAGCAAGTATTCCGTAGGCAAGAAATGGTTTTTGCCATTGGTGAGTTGATATTGCGATACCGATAGCCCCGGCAATAAACTGATAGCAGATAATGCCTGATGAAGCGGCTCCAATATCCTGGTTGACCTGTTCGAGGATGAGATGATTGACAAGCGGTCTGCTGATTCCGAAAGAAAAGGAAATCAGCCCCATGCCTAAGGTGAATATGAGCCAGAACGTGCTGCCGGCCAAAAGGATAACAGTACCGCCAATAAGTGACCCGATAAAGGTAAGCCAGATTAACTTATGTTCGCTGTAGTTTTTTATCAGCCTGACACATGCCGCAGCTCCTGCAATCGAACAGAGAGCGTTAGCACCGAAAAGTAACCCGAATCTTTGTTCTGACATTCCGAAGTGGATTATGTAGGCTGAGGGAGAAAATCCAATAAATCCAAGAAAAGCAGCTGACATTAGCCCTGTTGTTCCGTTGGTAAGCATATAGTTTTTATTCTTAGCTAATCTTATATATCGCTTGAATGCCTGGGGTATTCCTCCCTTTTCCAGGGTAGTGGCCGTTTCAGAATAAATGCCAAGTGTGAGTATGAAGGACAGGACAGACAAGCCGCCCTGGGCGGCAAAGATAAATCTCCAGCTGGCATATTTAAGGATAGTCGCGCCGATTGATGGTGCGACCATGGGTGTTATACCAAGTATGATACCGATCCATGCAAGTATTCTTTGGCGTTCTTTACCGTGGTACTTATCGCGTGCAATTGCCATTACCATTGATGAAGCTCCAGCGGCAAAAGTGCCTTGCAGGACACGGGCGCCAATAAGCTGGTACGGTCCCTGGGAAATCGCACAAATAACAGATGAAATAATAAAACCAATGAGACCGTAGATAAGAATGGGGCGTCTGCCGTAACGATCGGATAAGCTTCCCCAGATTAACAATGCAATGCTGTATGAAGCGAACCAGAGAACCAGGGATAGATTAATCAGCGATTCATCAACTTGCCATTGAGATGCAATTTTAGGTATAGACGCAAGATACATGTCAGTTGCAAGTGGTGGGATAGCTCCGATAAGTCCAAGAAAAAGTATATATAATTTGTTGTTTTTCATTAGTGTTATAGTTGTGTGGTGTGTTTGTGTGGCAGGTTACAACCAGTTATTATAGAATGTTTGGAAGATAAACTCAAGTCTGAGTTTAATATGGAGCTGTAAAAAAGAAGAGCTCCCATTAAAGAGAGCTCTTGCATAATTCCACTTAGCAGTGGAGGTTATTAGACTAATGCTGTTGGCAAAAAATAAGAGTTCTCGAAGAGAACTCTTAGAAAAAAGGTGAACACTTGAAAAGTGGAGGTTAACTAATCAGCCGGATTACCTGCTTCGCATGCCGCCGGATGACCTGGATCTATTGTTTTGGTTTCCGGTGTTGTTACGGTTATTGTTATTGTTATTGCTGCCCTGGTTCTGGCCATAATTCGGAGTATATATTGGCCTGACAAGATCACCTATATAATAAGTACGAAACTCATAATCATGATCTTTCCCAACTTCTTTAACAAAAACATTTCCCTCCTCATCCACGTCGTAGCCAATAGGTCGTGAAGGGTCGATTGTGACATATTTCAATGCCAGCTCAAGTGCTTTGCCGGCGGATACTTCTTTAGAAAATTTAAGACTTACCAGGTCGTCCCTGGTAACGCCGGTCAAGTCGAGTTCGTTCCAGAAGACCAGGATATTTACATTAACCTTATCACTAATCTGATTTATAGCTTCTTCAAGAGAAACATCTTCAAATTCTAATTGCAGCTTTGTTTCGTTCAGGATTCTACAGGTAATAATATAACTGTCACTTGTCAGAGTTGGCGGTACTTTTCGTTTCTGACTGTTAACCATCATATCTCTCAGTTTATTCTGGCTTTCCTGGCTGACTTTTGCCGCTTCTGTCATTTTACGATATTGCTTTTCCAATTCAGCAGCCTGTTCCTGTTGCAGCTGTTGTTGTTTAATTTCCCTTATTTCTTTTTGCTCATTAAGAAATTGCAGTTTCTCTTTTGCGATAGAGATGGCTATATTGTCATTCATTATTGTTGCTTCCCGCAGGTTCAGTTCATTTTCGAGAATTTTTTTGTCAATTTCCACTATGATTGGGTCGTATTGTTCCTGTTGTTTATTATGCTGAATAGTTTCGATAAGGTCCCTGGTATCAAGCAGGCGAGGGACAAGCAGTTCGGTCATCGGCATTATCTCAGCGACATCAGCCGTTGCGCTTGAATTTGCAGCTTCTGACCGAAAATTAGTTTGGGCTGCTCCCATCAGACCACCGCCCATACCACCGCCCGGCATAGCTCCGCCCATCATCAGACCACCGCCCATACCACCGCCCGGCATAGCTCCGCCCATCATCATACCACCGCCCATACCACTGCCCGGCATAGCTCCGCCCATTATCATACCGCCGCCCATGGCATGTCCTGTACTTGAAGTTTCAGGTTTTGTTGTCAGTGTTGCCGGACTGGTTTCATCAGCCAATTGCAGATTATTTTCAACTTCAGTTTTTTCATCTATTGTTATTTTTACTTCAGGCTTAGCAAGTTCAGTCGAGGTGACTTCAGGGTGCTGAGCTTGTTCTTCAGATTTTTCAGCTGATTCCGGAATAGTTTCAATATCTTTTGCATTAACGATTTCGCTGTTACCGGCCATAGGCAGCAGAATAGCTGCGGCTATTATTATACAGGTTAGTCCGGCCGTTCCAAGCCTTGCATTCTTGGGCAGCGGCATGGAAGCAATCCGTTTAATTCTTTGTATTAAAGATGATTTTGATTCTACGACTTCTATCATATTCAGACGTAATGCGGGTTTCATAATAATACTCCTTGATATTTCCAGAAGGGTTGTAGGATAATATTCGGCTTCATGGCCCATAGCGAGCATAACAGATTCATCGACCACCTGCTCGCGTATCTTGCGAATTCTTGAGTTGGCAAACCACAGTAACGGATGGAAGAAATATATAAGCTGCAGAATAGCCTGTATGGTATTTATCAGCAGGTCATATCTTTTGACATGTGTCAGCTCATGCATAAGAACAGCTTTAAGCTGTATAGTGCTAAGTTTGTCAGACAGGTTAAGAGGAAACAGTATAACCGGTTTTATAATTCCACATACCGAAGGGCTTTGAGATTCTTTAGTGATCCTGATATCAATATTTCTATTGATATTTAGTTCGTTTTTATATTGTCTCATGAGGTTGATAAGTTTCGGCTTGGCGGGGTGGGAATCAGCTATAATATTTTTGACGTATCTATATCGTTTAAATGTGAATATAGTTCCAAGTATAAACAATAATGACCAGGAAAGAATAATAACACTTTTAAGGGTAATTGATGGTGAATTATCAGTGGCCGGTGCAATATTTTCAGTTTCAGCTAATAGTTGAAATTCAATTTCGTGGTTATTGTATGCCGGCTGTTCAGTATCAGGTTTGAATTTTTCCAGGTCAGGCATAAGAGGCTGCTGTATAGTTGAGGCAGTTTCAGTATTTTGAGTTTCTTTCGGCATCCAATAGCCAATACCGGTTGGAAGAGCGAAGTCAGGGGGGATAACCAGTTTTAGCAGAATCAGCATCCAAAGGCCATAGCGAATTACTGCTTTTACCTTTGATTTCAGTATGAGGTCAATGGCAGCTATTACTATTATTATAATACTGCTTTGCAGAAGCATAGATCCCATAAACGATAATAGTTTGTCACTTATTTCGTTTAAGCTTATGATAACCGTTTCCATAACATAAACTCCTTATCAAAACTAGTCTGATTATGTGCGGTATTGCATTTTGGCTGTTCACCGTTATACGCAAAGGCCCTTTTAGGTGATTCATCAAAAGGCACACATTTATTGCAATTTTAAAACTTCGAAAGCCAGCATTAATATACTTGCATAAATATTCCGGTTGATATTCAGCAAAGTACGAAAACTTAGTTTTTTGCTCCAGGTCAAACGGCAATATTTTTTGGGGTATGTTTTACTTCTGTAATTTTCTTTGTTTAAGCAGTTCGCCAAGATGCTGATATTCTTCTTCTGATATTTCTTCATGCTCGATAAGAAACTGCATCATTGGTGTGACAGCTCCGTTAAAAGCTCTTTTGAGTGTGCGGAGAATTTCTTTCTTTTGAGCCTGCTCCGGTGTGATAGCGGATTTATACAGGTGCAGATTACGAATTTTTTCAACGAAAAGAAGATCTTTTTTGACCATTCGATCCATCATTGTTTTGACGGTTGTGTAAGCCCATCCCTTATCCGGCTCAAGTGCCTCCTGTATGCAAGGTGCGGTGCATGGCTCGGATTTCCAGACGGCCTTTAAGATCGCCCATTCATTATCGCTCAATTCGTGTTTTTTATTTTTCATTGAAAGATTCCTTTCAGGATGTTTATCATTTCTATATTTAACATACTCTACAGTTGTAGAGCTTGCAAGTATTTTGTAGAGAAAGTTTTTGTATTAATATTTAAATATTTATTTCGATTGAACTTATGAATGAAATATTTTTTGAGAAATTAAGATATTAATTATTGGACGTTTGGCTAAATGGAAGTTGATTTTTGGCAGAAAATCTAATATGCTATGTAATTCCTTATGAGAAAACAATTTAATGCATATTACATGATAAGTGCAATTTAGTAGACTATATTAATAAGTATGGAAAATATAGATAAATCAAAATTAACTCCGGCAATGAAGCAGTATGTTGACTTCAAGGAGCAGTATCCTGAAGCGATATTACTGTTTCGTATGGGTGATTTCTATGAGACTTTCTATGAGGATGCCAGGATTTGTGCCCAGGTTTTGGGAATCACTCTAACCAGCCGAAATAAAAACAGCGATAATCCAGTTCCATTGGCGGGGCTGCCATACCATGCGATAGACAGCTATCTGCCCAGATTGATTAAGGCCGGCCATAAGGTTGCGGTATGCGAGCAGGTAGAAGATCCGGCACTGGCCAAAGGTGTGGTAAAACGTGATGTTGTCAGGCTGATAACGCCGGGAACGCTGACAGAGGACAATCTGCTGGGTGGTGCAAAGGAGAATTACCTGGCGGCGATATGCTTTGAGCAGCAAGGTAAAGGAAAAAAGTCGAGCGAAAAAGTTGGTCTTGCCTGGGTAGATCTTTCGACAGGTCAATTTTTTGCCCAGAAGATGGATGTGCGTTACCTGGTTGATGAACTGGTACGTATTAATCCATCTGAGTGTTTGATTACTGACGAATCAGAGGATCTGCCGGAAAACTTTGGGAACCAGTTGCGTGATATTATCGGAACGGTAGTGACAAAGCGTCCCGGGTGGTCGTTTGACAGTCGGCAGGGATATGAATCGCTGACAGAAATATTTCAGTCTGGTTCGTTAGAAGGTTTTGGCTTTGACGAACCTGATTGTTCGATAGCGGCATCAGGAGTAATTATTGATTACCTGGGCGAAACCCAAAAGATTGCGTTGGATCATTTAAGTTCGTTGAGAAAGGTTGTGCGTGAGAATTTTCTTCAGCTTGACCAGACAACTCTCCGGTCGCTTGAGATAGAACGAACAATCAGGGATAACAGTACTTCCGGTTCGTTGCTGGGGTGTATTAATGAGGCGCTAACCGCGATGGGCAGCCGAAAACTGCGGCACTGGGTATGCTATCCGCTGAATAACCTGGGCGAGATTCACAGACGTCAGGCGGCAGTTACCGAGCTGGTGAATTTTGATCATATTCGTGATAAGCTAAGGGTTATCCTCAAAAATGTAACAGATATTGAGCGTATTAGTACGCGTATCAGTACCGGCAGGGCTGTACCGAGAGATTTACTGGGGCTGGCACAGGCTCTTCGACAGCTGCCCTCTATTCGTGAACAGCTGAAGGATTGCTGTTGTGAGCTTTTGGTAGAGCTGAATAACCAGTGTGACAGTTTTGACAAACTGGCAGATCTGATCGAATCTGCTATCAATCCTGATGCCGGGATAGCCATACGAGAAGGCAATATAATACGCAGCGGTTATGACGAGCAGGTCGATCATTTGCGAAGTATCTGCAAGGATGGCAAGACCTGGCTGGCGAATTATCAAAAGAAACTGATGGAGGAGACCGGCCTGCAGAATTTGAAAGTGGGCTATAATAAGGTATTTGGCTATTATGTTGAGTTGTCCAGGCATCTTGCCGAGCAGGCCCCAGCGTATTTCGTGCGTAAACAGACATTGAAAAATGCCGAACGATATATTACCGATGAGCTCAAGCAGTATGAGACTGAAGCATTGACAGCAGAGCAGAGAAGCAAGGATCTTGAAGAGAGGCTGTTTAATGATCTTCGCAGAGAGGTTGCCAGTCATACGCTTCGGCTGCAGCAGGTAGCAGATACCGTGGCAGAAATAGACGTGCTTACTGCTTTTGCTTATATAGCTCGCAGTCGTAACTATTGCAGGCCGGAAGTTCATGAAGACCTTGATATGGAGATTAAGGATGGTCGTCATCCGGTTCTTGATGTCCAGCTGGGCGGTAAGTTTGTGCCTAATAATGTGGCGTTAGGCGGTCGCTTTGGTGATGTTGGTATTATTACCGGACCCAATATGGCTGGTAAAAGTACTTATATTCGACAGACTGCTTTGCTGGTTCTGCTGGCACATACCGGCAGCTTTATACCGGCCCGGACTGCCCAGATAGGTTTGACCGACCGTATATTTACCAGGGTAGGTGCAAGTGATGAACTTACCCGCGGGCAATCCACCTTTATGGTAGAAATGGTAGAGACGGCCAATATTATTAATAATGCTACGGAAAGATCCATAGTTATTCTTGATGAAGTTGGTCGCGGCACAAGCACATATGATGGATTGAGCCTGGCGTGGGCGATTACAGAGTATATAGCGATGAGGATTAAGTGCCGTACCCTTTTTGCCACCCATTACCATGAGATAACAGAGCTGAGCGATTTATATGATAATGTCAAGAATTATAATGTGGCAGTGAGGGAATGGAAAGAGGATGTGGTCTTTCTTCATAAGATAATCAAAGGAAGGACTGATAAAAGCTACGGTATTCATGTTGCAAGGCTTGCAGGGATGCCAAAAGGTATCATTGACAGAAGTAACGAGATTCTGCTGGAAATTCAGAGTACGTTTGTGAAAGAAGCGCATGGCCCGGAATTGGCAAAAAAAGCCGGTAAAATTGAGGATAGCGGTCAGATGATGCTGTTTAATAACCAGCCGCCCGACCCGCTTTTACTTAAACTTAAGGATGTAGATGTTAACAATTTAACACCCCTGCAGGCTATCAATCTGATAAATGAAATCAAGATAGAGTTGGAGAGCAGGTAGTACTGTAACGAATATTTTGGTCCTATAATTTGCATTCATTTTAAAATGAGAAAACAAAATCTGTTTTCTCATTTTTTTTTATATAACTCCTACATTTAGTATATGTCGAACCTTTCTCTATTCGAACCTTTCTGTAGTTCCAGTATGTATGATATTACCGGACCTGAAGCTGGTATTCTTTGATCTGGTCACCTCCGAAAAGAAAAAAAAACTCTTTTATCCCTAAAAACATTAAATCCCAAATCAGGTTTCTAAAGTCGCGCTATGCCCTCGACGATGTGGTGCATGTCACAAGAGAAGCTCAAAAGCTTTTCTGTGGCCATAATTATATTTTGATATTTAAGACGCTAAAAATAGGAATTGAAGATTATGGTATTTAGAAGATACAAGTCAGCAACCCAGATGAGTCAGGGAGGGAAGGGCCTATGATCTGAAAAACCGATGCCAATATCCCGTTGGCAAGCGATTAAGATAAATATTCATTTAATACATAAAAGTAACTAATTTAGAAAAATATAGAACCTGGACTGTAACCTTTAGTTGTGTATGTGTTCTCCGGGGGGAATAAAAAGTATTACGGTTTTTGAAAAAATCGATACCCGGTAAATAAGGTTGCGGTCGTCATAAGACCCCAGGAGGTAAAATTATGAGCAGAATTAACACAAACGTAACGGCTTTAACAAGCACAAGAATCTTGAATGACAATACAACAGACCTGAATGTGTCATTGGAAAGATTAAGTACTGGTCTGAAAATCAACCGTGGTTCAGATGACCCGGCTGGTTTGATCGCATCTGAAAATTTGCGTAAACAGATCAAGGGAACAGAAACCGGTGTCAAGAATGCAGAACGTGCAGTTAATATTGTAGGTACTGCTGAAGGATCACTAGGTGAAATCAGTGACATGCTGACCGAACTTCAGGGACTGCTTGGTGAAGTAGCTAATAAGGGCGGTATGAGTACTGAAGAAATTGAAGCTAACCAGCTGCAGGCTGACTCAATTCTAAATACAATCGACCGTATATCTAATTCAGCTGAATTTGAAGGTATCAAGCTTCTTAACGGTAACTTCGATTACACTGTAAGTGGAGCAACAACTAATACATTTACAAGTGCTATCTCAGATACAAAGATTAATGGTGCAAAACTTATCGATGGTGCTGCAATGACCGTAGCAGTTGATATAACAGCATCAGCTCAGACTGGTAAGGCATATATGTCTGGAGCATCAACAGGTATTTCTGGTACTATTAGTATCAAAATAGGTTCAAATCGTGGAAGTACAGAGTTGACTTTTGCCAGTGGTACAAAAACTTCAGCTATTAGTTATAGTATCAATGCGGTAAAAGAAATAACAGGTGTATCAGCTGGAGTAAGTTCCAATGTTATAAGTTTGAATTCTGTTGATTTTGGTACTGATGCATATGTAAGCGTTGAGCAGTTGAGTAATACAGCAAGCGAATTGAAGATACTTGCGGATGCGGCTGATGGCACATATGTAACAGGTACTGCTATAGCTGAAACAAAGGATTATGGTGTTGATGCGGTTGCAACTATCAATGGAACCCAGGCTGTTGCCTCAGGTAAAAAGCTATCTATCAAGACAGCTATGCTTGATGCTGAACTGACGTTGACCGATAAGGTGGCTCAATCGACAAGTGCGTACACATTTAGTGTGACTGGTGGTGGTGCTGACTTTGCCATTGGTTCCAAGGTTGATGCAATCGGCCTGGAAGCAGTTGGTATTGTGAGTGTTGACACAACAAGTCTGGGTAATGCAGACGATGGTAAGTTAAATACGCTCAAAACTGGTGGAGCTAATAGTTTGAGTTCTGATAATCTTTATACAGCACAGAGAATTCTTGACCAGTCTATTAAGGATGTGTCAAAGCTTCGCGGTCGTCTGGGATCATTCCAGAAAAATACCCTCGAAAAGACAATCAATTCGTTGACTGTTACTACTGAAAATTTGATGTCAGCTGAATCTGCTATCCGTGATACAGATTTCGCATCTGAGACATCAGCAATGACAAGGTCTCAGATCCTGGTTCAGTCTGCTACCAGTGTATTGGCTCAGGCGAACACAGCTCCTCAGAGTGTATTGTCACTTCTGTAAGATATTTAATAAAAGAAGTAAAACTGAAAAGCCCGGTAGAAATATCTGCCGGGTTTTTTTTATGTCTGCATTTTGCGCAGGCATCAGGCATGGACGCGCAATAATTGCGCTTTAAATGTAAGTATTATTATTTTAGAAATAATTGCTAAAAAATCGAGAAAAGATGTTAAATGATGGAGTTTTAATGGCATTTGCCATAAAGATTACACGAAAACACAGAGGTAAGGTTAATTAATTCCTGAGATGGTGTAATTGGCATGAGATTTGCACCTAAGTACGGGGAGTACATCTAAATAATATGGACACTCATAAATCCACGGATGGATTTAGGGAGTAAAACAGAGTTGAAGATCAAGCAAAAAAAGGATTTATTGCTGCGGTTTTCTTTAGGTATGGATACCTGTTTAAGTAAACCAGTATTCTTCATTTTTAAAAATGTAGGGTATGCAGTAGCAATTATACTGATCCTGTTTATTGGAAGCGGATGCAAATCACCGTTGCCAAGCAGTTATCAGGAGCTGGAGCGTTTTAACCAGGCCGGTCCGATAAGCCCGAGAGTAGATAAGGATCTAATCGCAGCGGCATGTTGGACAGAGGGGCAATATCGGCTGGTCAAAGGGGATGTTGTCGCTTTTGAGATGCCTGCAATTTTAAAGGCGTCTTCGGCAGAGCTGCCTGACTGGACTGGTCAGGAAGAGCCGTATAGGTGTCGGGTAGGTTTTTCTGGAAATGTGGTATTGCCGGTAGTAGGTGCCATTAAAGCCGAAGGGTTGACCCTTGCTGAGCTGGAGACGGCAGTTGCTAAAGCATATTATCCTCGTTATGTAGTTACTTACCCATCAATTGTCGCGACTGTTTCAGATTATTATACCCAGAAAGTATCAGTAGTAGGTGCGGTCGAAAACAGTGGAATTTACGAGTTACGTGTCGATGAAATGTCGATGGTTAACTTATTAATGAAAGCAGGCGGGATTGTTGATGATGGTGCTTCGGCGATACGAATAAAGCGTTCAGGTGAAAGAAATTTCAGTAAGCCGCTGGTGTTGCCGGTTGAAGGATTAAATGTTCCATTTGAAGATGTACAGCTGCATAATGGAGATGTTGTAGTTGTGCAGGCTCTTGCACCTCAGATGTTTACCGTTGTCGGACTGGTTAAAAAGCCAGGTGCTTTTGAATTTGTGCCTGGCGTAGATTATAACGTCATGAACGCACTTGCGTATGCCGGGGGCGTGAATGAGGTTGCCGACCCTCGCTATTTAAGTATTTACCGCCAGGATTCATCTGGCGAGATAGTTTCAGTTATATTACCGATTACCGGAGACAAAGCACCGCAATCAATGGTTGTTAAACTCAAGCCGGGTGACGTTGTTCACGTAAGTCATACTGACAGAACTAATTTCAGGGTAATGATGAGTCAGATATTAGAATTGCAATTTGGAGCACAAACATTATATAGAATAGACTAGGAAATCCGGGAAAATATATTTTGTCTGAAAACAAAAACAATCTGGAAGCACAACTTGATATTATTGATGATGTCAATAACAGCAGAGAAGGTCTATTAGACAGACTGCTATCTCGGCGGTATAAGCTTATTATTTTATGTGGGGTCGTAGGTTTGCTGGCTGCATCTGTTTATGCTTTAGTGGCACCAGCTAAATATAATGTATACAGCAGATTATTTGTTGAAAAGACATCTCCAAGATTGATTGACGCTAAAAAGGAAAAGATGGCTGACTCCAGGAATTTCCTTAATGCCCAGGCCGAAGTTATTCAGTCAATGCCGATTATTACAGATATTCTGTCCGATACCGAACTGGTAAGCAGTATGAAGCAGGCCGGAATTAGTGATCCATTAAAATATTTAAGAAATAAAATAGATGTTTCTGTGGGTAAATCAGACGATATAATCACAATTTCCGGTTATTCTAGCGAACCTCTTTGGCTGTCAAATGTGATAAATTCCATGGTCGATGCTTATATCCTGCACAATAATATGCAAAGCAGCAGTACTTCTTCAGAAGTAATATCTGTTATGCAAAAAGAAAAGCAGACAAATGAAATTGAACTCAAGACAAAACGAGAGAAGCTCTTTGAGCTTGCACGGTCAAATGGAGCTATTACACTTGAAGAGGGTGATAATATTGAACTGGCTCGTCTGGCAAAAATATCGGAAGCCTTAACAGTAGCTGAGTTGGAACTGACAGAAATTCAAACTCTTTATGATACGGTAAATGCCCTGGTAGATAAGCCTGAGCAAATCAAATCGTTAGCCCTGTCAGATTCAACTTTTTCTGATTCGGAGGATCGAAGGCTTCGCGAAGAGCTTCAAACCCTGGAAAAACAGCTTTCAGATATACAGCAAAAAGCTACCGGTCAGCATCCGGCAGTTTATTCTATTTTAGAGAAGAAAGCTCTTATCAATCGTCAACTCCAGGAAAATACCGCTAGAATTGCCAGGGAATATCGCGAGAATATTATTCAGCGATGGATAGCGTGTTCCAAAAAGGTTCAGCAGCAGCGTAAGAAACTGGATGAGCAGAAAGATATTGCCTGGAATACCAATTCAGAAGCCGCAGAATATGAATTTCTCAAAAAAGAGATTTCCCGTTTAGATGATATTAATGATACGCTTGACCGCAGGATAAAAGAAGAGAGTCTGTCAGTTAATTCCAATTCAATGAATATTACAATAATGGAAAGGGCTGACATTCAAAGTAGTGTCGTTGAAAGGAGCTATGCAAAAATTCTTGCAGTGGGACTTGTTATCGGCTTATGGGCCGGTATGTTTGCCGGCCTGGTACTGGAGTTAAAGGATAATAGTGTAAGCTCGGTTCATGATGTGAATCTTGCTACCAGGCTTCAAATTCTGGGGACCGTGCCAAATATGCCGGTCAGAGAAGGTATCAGGCGATTAGGGATGAAATCGCAGGTCGATGGTGCTTCTGAAGCGGCAGAGGCATTTCGCGAGATATGGTCTCACCTCTATTACCAGGGAGTTCGGCATGGCAAGTCTATTGTTTTGGTTACATCCCCGGCACCGGGCGAGGGTAAATCAGTAGTTGCCAGTAATATTGCCATAACTATGGCACATTCAGGCATAAAAGTTCTGCTGGTAGACGCTGATTTTCGCAGCCCGGCACAGCAAAAGATACACGATAGTAAGCTTTGCAGACGCACCGGGCTGGCCAAAGCTCTGGAGAGAGGCATTGATGTTTTACCGGAATGTATAGAAACAACTTCTATTTCTGGGCTTGACCTGCTGAGCAGCGGGCCGGGCGGCAGTTTCCATTCTGACCTGCTGGCCGGAAGGGTATTTCCTGAGATCCTGGATGTGTTAAAACGAAGTTACGATAAAATAGTTATTGACACTCCGCCAGTTTTATCAGTTGCCGATGCCCGTATAATTGCAGGTTTCTGTGATACTACGGTAATGGTAGTTCGGGCCGACCAGAGCGGCAGAGATCAGTGTGCTATGGCTGCTGATACAATGCGTTCGGTGGGAGCTGATATTTCAGGTGTGGTACTGAATGATATAACTTCTGGCAAAAAGCGATACGGCTATGCTGCCAAAAGATACGGCCGCAGTAATGTTATAGAGGCTGTAAACAATAGAATGCAAAGCGAAGGCGAGAGAATTCACTGACCTGTATTTTCAGGTCGATAAATTCCCTTTTTTTTATTATCTGTTGGAATGAAATTATTCATTGCAACCGACCGGCACGGAGTGTGCGCGGAATGTGTAATTGATGTTTAAGGTATTATTATTTGTTTCAAGTTAGTATTCTTATAATAGATCAATTTTTTAGAACTTTATTACGATTTTTAGTTGGAATAATAATAGCAAGGCAATGCTCTAACGATTATAGCTATTATGTTATTTTGCAAACATTCTATATCTATGCTCTTTTTCTAACTACTAGTATTGTGATTTCGCCATATATGGTTTTTGTGCATAAAGATGAAATAAACTCTGAAGAATATAATAGGATGGTTAGTTTTATTATGTTGTCAATGTTGGTTTTGGTTATCATAATATTTACAGGTGTTTATGGTATATTTTTTGAAGGTAAATATTTCAATGTGATATTTTTTGTATTATCATTAATGGTGATACTGAGCGATGTTATAAGTAACTTTATTCGTATGATATTTGTAGCTAAAATAGAATATTTTTACTCGGCTGCAAATAGTATTTTAAGTTTTTTGATATTTTTCGCTATGTTTGGAATATTATATTTTAATAATTTTATTGAAATTGAAACAGTATTACTAGCGATAGTAATAGCTTACCTAATTCCATCTCTTCTGATATGGTACTATTATTTGAATCGTAAAAAGCCACCAAATGAATTATCATATTTTATTCGAACATTTAAAGAGCATTTCAAATTTGGTAAGTGGATTTTTTTAACGTGCATATTAAATCTAATAACCAATTCGTCATTTCCATTTATTTTGAAAATACTTGGTCAGGATTCAGTTATACCGCTAATAGGTGTTTGTGTTGGGTTGTTTGGTTTATTAAATCCTGTAGCAATACTTTTGCAAAATATATTTGCACCTAGATTAGTGAAAAGCTTTAATGAAAGTGTCGGAAAATTTAGAGAGTCATTGCGTAAATATTTTATGTTAATACTAGCTATATTTCTACCATTATTTATATGTATTTTGTTAATTGGTAATGATTTGATTGAAAAACTTTATGGAGATGTTTATAGTGTGCCATTTATCGTAATATTATTCTGGAGCATGTCGCGATTTTTTGAAGTTTTGGCATCTCTATTTAATGCTGGAGTAGTGGTGTTTGAACGTACAAAGGTAATATTTGTACAATCGTTGGTGTGTTTTTCTATATTTATTATTTTTGGTATACCAATGATAATCAAATTACAGCTTGTCGGGATTGCTCTATCATTATGCGTTACAAAATTTATACAAAGTGGTATGGCTGTATTAGTTTTGAAATATTATATGGATGGATGTAAGTTAAATCGGTAAATGGTATTTATGAGGATTGAATATGCATAAAGTAATGGAAATAGGTAATTCACCTTGGTCCCGAGAAGAGATATTAGATGGACTAGAAGAATTTTCTATTCTTTGTAAGGATCGTCCAATAAAAGAAAATACATCGGGAATGCGAGCACCACATTTGTTTGCAGTTTGGTTTATTGTGAAAACAATATCACCTGAATTAATAGTTGAAAGTGGTGTTTGGAAAGGGCAGAGCACCTGGCTGTTAGAGAAAGCTTGTCCTGAGGCTAGGATTGTATCTATTGATTTGGACCTCAGTAATAGGCAGTATATATCTGATAAAGTTGAGTATTCGGATAGAGATTTCTCTGAGCATGATTGGTCAGAAATTCCAGATAATTCGCTAGTAATGTTTGATGATCATCAGAATGCGTATAAAAGACTTATGCAGTGTAAGTGGTTTGGGTTTAAGCATGTTGTCTTTGAGGATAATTATCCAGTTCCTACAGGTGATTGTTATAGTTTGAAAAAAGCATTTTCAAATGTCGGTTTTGATCCGGTACGCAGAGGCGTAATATCAGAAAATTCTAATTCTGTTTTACCGCGAGTTCGTAGAAAAATTGCAAATATACTTGGTGTGAATGAGATATCATGTTTGCCTCAATACAATGCTGTAAGAGTATTGCCTAATGAAGCAGATAGTAAAATGCTGCAAAAGCATATTGAGATATATTATGAATTTCCTCCAGTATTTAAGCCTCAAGTAACACGGTGGGGTGACATATGGGATGAGAATGTGTATCCAACACCTGCTCCTTTATTGAATAAGCCGGTAAAAGAGTTTCATAAAATATATTTTAATGAAGCCGTATACTATACTTGGATATGTTACGTGAAATTGAAACTGGGGCAATAAATATGCGATTCATGGCTTTTATATTTCTAGTGTTAAAAAAAATTGTGATGCAAGTTACTATAATTTTTTATGTTATTTGGATTCATATAAATGAAGTTTCTGTGCGTTTATTCAGGAAATTCTTCAATATATCGAGTAAGAGACCTTGGATGAGAAGAAGAGAACTTCTAATAATAGAAGAAATACTTAGAAAAAATCAACCCAGGCAATGCTTGGAATGGGGAGCAGGGTACAGTACCTTGTGTTTTCCTAAGTTAATAGTGGGAGAGAAAAAATGGATTTCAATCGAACATGATCAAGTTTGGTCTGAGAATATAAAAAATAAGATAAATGAAGATGGGGTTTCAATAGTATGCATTGCACCAAATAATAATGTCGAACCTGATACTGAATGTTATGATGACTATAAAGATTACATTGAATATCCTGAAACACTTAATGTTAAATTTGACTACATTTTTATTGATGGTCGTGCCAGGAAGGAATGCTTAATCAAGGCGAAATCGTTATTAAGCCCAAGTGGTATAGTGATTCTTCATGATGCAAATAGATTAATATATCATTCAGTATTTGACATATATAAATATCAGGTATTATTTACGGATTTTAGAATAGGTGATGGTGGGTGCTGGATCGGAAGTAATAGTTTTCTTAATATTGAAACGCTAAATGTCTCCAAACTTAATGATATATGGAGATATAGTAAAATGATATCAAAGATTGTAAAACCATTATAAATTAATAATAAGTTATTGAATTTTAAAATGATAGCTTATGTTTTGATTCTATTAATAGAAAAATAATTATAATATAACGAGTATTAAATTTCGTTTTATGGATTCTCAATTATACAGAAAGCCAGTTTTTCATTTAGAACCAGGTAAGATGCTTACAAACCTTGGTTTGTTTGTTATGTTTTTTGATTTAGTAATTTGGCAATTGTCTGGATATGATGCAACTGAGGGGCCATCTGTAAACCATTGGCATTATATTCGAGGATTTCTAATTATAATGGTTGTAGGAGGGGTGTTTTTATCTTGTTTGAGGTTAAGAGATATAAGGTCAAATAAGGTCGCAAATTCTATATTTGTTTGGGGAATATATTTAGTACTTATTTTAGTACATAGTCCAATAGATTTATATAGAATCTTGGGGTTTTCAAAGTGTCTTTATTGGATTTTTATCTATTATGCTTTTTATTCTGCAAGTTTAACAAATGATATTTCTCCTTTTAGTGAAAAAAAGGTATTTATTTTGGTATGGATATGTTTTGTATTTGTTATCTTGCGTTTTGTATTGGCAGAACTTTATAGTATTCGTTTGGGGGCAACAAGAGTTACGCCTGGAGGGATAGTGTATGATTCAGATACTGTTGGTCTTGGGTTAGGCTATGAATTAGTGTGGTTATTACCATTATTTTTATCGCACACTTGTGGTATGAATAAAAGAAGGCTTTTTTGTATATTTATTATTGTTTCCGGAGTAGTTTATTCCATGAAAAGAGGTGCTCAGCTTGCACTGGTTTTTGCGTTAATAGGTTATTTTGTTGTATATTTGAAACAAAATAGAAATGTATTTGAGAGCCGTGTAAAGATTGTTCGCGTTGCAATTATTATTATAACCTGTGTATTAATTTGTGGTTTGGTTATAAGTTCTAATGAAGAGAATTTTGTTGGGCGTTGGAAAGAAGCTTTTAGTGGAGATGATAGTGCTGGTTCAAGTAGAATGTTGATGTGGTCTGAAGTTTTTGAAGGCTTAAAGGAATCAGATATATTTTCTCTTGCTTTTGGAAATGGTTTTCAGTCAACAAATGACTTTCTTAATAATGTCTTTATCAGATCTCATGCACATAATGATTTTCTTCAAGTGATATTTGATCTTGGTATTTTGGGGTTGCTGTTATATATTAATATTATATATCAATGTTGTATGTTGGTTTATCGTTTATATAGAAAAAATAGTTCTCTGGTACCGCAATTAGTGATGGTATTAATGATTTTTATAGTTAGATCATTTTTTAGTGGTTGTATGACTAGGCCAGAGATGCTTTGGTTTGCATTGTTTATTGCCTATGCTTCAGTGGTAGAAAATAAAATCACTGCAGTTAACTACTGTAGAAATAATAGGTTATTGCGAAGAGATCGAGTGAAATTTTGAATTTACTATTGATATGTATGTGTTGTAATGGCTCACGGGGGTCAGAATGGGCTGTAGGCTGGGATTTTATTTGTGAGTTAGCAAAAAGACATAATTTATACGTGATTGTAGCAGAGGAAGATAGAGAATTTGTCGAAAATAGAAAACATATTTTTAATAATAAGATAATCTTCAGATATATTTCTGCCGGTTGGAATGATAATAGAAGTGATATTCTATTTTTTCGACAAATTCAATTTAATGCAATCTTAAATCGTTGGCATAAAATGGCATTTAGAGTATCTCTAGAAATAATAAATAATGAAAAGATTGATATCGTGCATAAATTAACTCCATGTGGTTTTCGAAACCCGGGAAGATATTGGGATTTAGGGGTTCCATCTGTTTGGGGCCCTGTAACTGGAATATCTGAGATACCATTGGCATTGATAAATAGTGATGCTTCTTTTTCTCAGAAAATGCTTTTATATATTAAAAAGTGTACCGCTTCATTTGACCTTAGATATAAGCGAAGTGTACGGAAAGCTATAAAGAATTATTCGAGTGTGATTCCTGGCTCATCTTTCCTTAGTGATAAATTGAGAAAATATGACATAGGAGAATGCCCGATAATTATTCAATCTGGGTTAGGTGATGATTTCGTTTGTGTAGATAATCCGTTAGAGAGGAAATTCAATGAGCCTTTAGAGATAATATGGGTTAGTAATATGCTGCCAAGGAAAAATCTATATCTAGTTCTTGAAGGGCTTACATTTTTATCTGATAAGATAAGGTGGCGTTTACATGTTGTTGGTGATGGTGAGATGCTAGATAAAAGTAAAAAGATGTGTAAAGATTTAGGGCTTAATAAAAAAGTAATTTTTTATGGAAAATTACCAAGAGAAAAAGTGTTTGAGGTAATGAAAAATTGTCACCTTTTTGTTTTGTTAAGTTCTTATGACTCATCACCTGGAGTTGTTTATGAGGCGTATGGGTGTGGTTTGCCGGTGATTTGCCCTGATTATTCTGGTTTTACGGATGTTGTTAACGAAAAAACTGGTATCAGAGTGTCACCAGTATCAGTGGAGGTTGTATGTCGTCAATTTTCGGATGCAGTAGTAGATATGTACGAAAATGAGGAAAAAAGACAAAGTCTGGCAAGAAATGCAATTCTACAGGCCAAGAAAAGTGTGTATGGAAATAAAATTGAAGTTTTGGATAAAATATATAACAGTTTGCTTAATGGTGTCTAGATATTATCCATGCAGACATTATTGAAAGGTCTTGGCAAGATTTATCTTTAAACTTTTTATCCAGATATATTAAATTGCTATTTAGCTTTTCTAAAATATCATTATTTGTTTCCGGCTGTTCTTCAATTATTTGATGATTTAGAATTTTGAATAAGTCAATGAAATCACTATGACGCATTCTGTTGGTATATGCGTATTTATTGCCTGCGTAAAAATTCCATTGTTTGTCGGAATATTTGAGGAAATTTATTTTGTTGATACTCTTATCTGAATATGAGTAATGGTCAATATAGTCAATGTGATTGATGAATAGTCCATTTGGCTTTACTATTCGGTTTGCTTCAATAATGATATCCTGGAGCTCTGATTTCGGAATATGTTCGAAGACATTTTTCGAAATAAAAAAATCGATAGAAGAATCATTCAATTTAGTTTTTCTGGCATCCATTGGAGATTGATATTCAATATTGCATAGCTCTAATATGTTTTTTCTAGAATATTCATTGGATATTAAATGTTCAATTAATGTTTTTAATCTTTCATTGACAACTTTTTCACCAAAGAGATTGCGGATATGTTTTTCATTATTTATCATATATCTAAGGCATTGTTTGAACATTAGATCATTTATGTATGGGTTTAAATCTACCGAGATGGTTTTTTTGCAACCCAATAAAAATAAAGATAGTGGTACAAGTGGTACTGTTCCGGTTCCAACTTCAAAAAATATTTTATCAAGAGGATTGATGTTGTTACATTTAATATGATTGTAAATGTCTATCCCAGCGCTCAGTCCGCCCATAGGGTTTGCAGCCATTCTAATTGCACCGTAATTATGTTGAAGATGTAAATACGCTTTATAAGAAAACTTTTCTGGGAATATAGCGATCATTTTTTGTGCGTAAGCTTTTATTTTCCAATTCATACAAAAATCTCATACTTTGTTGGAGTTGATGCTGTTAAAGTCAAGTATCTATCATAACGGGCCATTATATTGAATTATTTCTGAAGAGTAAATATTTTATTATGGATATAAAATGAAGTTGGCAATTATTCGTACAATAGGGCATGTTCTTGATATAAATGAGTATAATTGCCAGGAATTAGGTCTGGCTAAAGCTTTATTAAAAAAAAACATAAGTTCTGATGTTTATGTTGTTGGAAACAATGTAAAGCCTGAGACCTTTGAAATAGAATATGATGGTAGTAATGCTGTTAAGCTGATTTGTATGCCTTATATTTCTTTGTTAGGATACCAATGTTATATTCCAAAACTTCTGAATTATTTATCGAATGGTGAATATGATCTTATTCAGGTACATGAATACCATTTTTTAATGTCTTATTTGTCAGGTCGATGTGCAATAAAAAGCTGGATTCCGCTTGTTTTATGCCAGGGAATGTATAAGCCTTATGATGGTTTTTTCCCAAGTATGATGCAAAAATGTTACAATTCCTGTTTTTTGAACCGTATTAGAAAAAGCACTCATGCAGTTATCGCAAAAACAAATTATGCTGCGGGTTATATGAAGGGTTTGAATTTTAATAATATCCATGTTGCTCCGATTGGACTGGATGATAGTATTTTTATCAATAAATCAAAAAAGTATAGTCGTAAAAGTTTAAATATACCAGAAAATGCTACCCTATTGTTATATGTAGGTATACTTGAGGAGCGTAGGGGAATATACTTTCTTTTGGAACTTTTTGAGAATATTTGTGATGATAGGACCGATGTATATTTTCTGATAGTCGGCAGTTCAAGAAATTCAAAATATCAGGAACGATTTGAAAATAACTTAAGAGCTAAATCCGACCTAAATAGAGTCAGATACATTCCTGGTATCCCGCAAGATGAAATATCAAGTATATATGAAATTGCAGATTTGTTTTTACTGCATAGTGATTATGAGATATACGGAATGGTTATTTTGGAGGCTATGTTTTTTGGTCTGCCCATTTTGACAACACTTACGGCTGGTTCTGACCAGTTAGTTATTGATGGAAAGACAGGTTTTATTCTTCCACCAAATGATCTTGACAATTGGAAAGCTAAACTCTTGGAGCTGATAGATAATCCTGAATACCTAGAAGATATTTCAGTAAAGGCAGAATCCAATATCAAAAATAATTATACCTGGTCAAAAGCAGTTGACAGGTTTTATGAAGTGTATATGCAAGTGCTAAATGGTGGTTCTTGAATATCCTCTTTTTAAACAATTATTATTATTTGCGTGGCGGCTCTGAAAAGGTAATGTTTCAGGAGCAGGAACTTCTGCTTGAAAATAGACATCAAGTTAACGGGTTTTCGCAACTATGTCCAGAAAACCAGACTTGTAAGTATGAAAAATATTTTCCCGAAAAGGCTGACTTTGAAGCCTTAAGAGGTTTGGGTAAGGTAAGAGGAGCTATTGATGTTATAAGGAATAAAAAAGCTGCAGATAATCTAAAAATAGTATTAAAAGAGTTTAACCCTGATGTTGTTCATGCTCACAATATTTATGGTGGTCTGACGACTTCGGTTTTGGACGCAGTTAATAAACTGGACATGCCTTCTGTGTTGACTTTGCATGATTATAAACTGATTTGCTCATCATATCTAATGCTCAATAAAGGGCAGGTATGTGAGGATTGTAAAGGTAGAAATTACTGGCATTGTGTAAAGAATAGATGCCATAAGAATAGTACTCTGGCATCTGCTGTATATACCATGGAATCATACTATAACAAATGGTTCAAAAAATGGGAAAAAGTCAGATATTATATCTGTCCGAGCAAATTTATACAGGGGAAAATGCTGGAAAGTGGCTTTTCAGAAGAAAAACTGGTTTATCTCCCAAATTTTGTAGATCCCGACCAGTATCTGGTAAATTATGAGGATAGTGAATATATATTATATGCCGGGAGATTGTCACATGAGAAGGGTGTTTTGACTCTTTTGAAAGCAATGGCCGGGCTGGATATTCCGTTAAAGATAGTTGGTGATGGCCCTCTGAGAGAACAGGTACAGAGTTTCATTGTTGATAATAATATTAGCAGTGTCGAGTTGTTGGGATACAAAACAGGGAATGAACTCTCTAGCCTTTATCAGGGAGCAGCTTTTGCTGTTGTACCTTCTGAATGGTGTGAAAATGCTCCGATGTCAATTCTGGAAGCTTATGCCTATGGCAAGCCGGTTTTAGGAGCTGATATTGGCGGGATACCCGAGATGATCGATGATGGAAGTACAGGAATACTGTTTAAGTCTGGTGATGCTGTAGATCTAAAGGATAAAATTCTGAATATGTGGTCTATTAGCCAGGTGCTTACAAAAATGGGCAAAGCAGCTAGATGTAAACTGGAAAAACATTATTCTTCGGATACTCATTATGAGAAATTGATAGATGTATATAGACGTGCAATGAAATGAAAAGAGAATAAATGGAAGCATCAATAATAACCACATATCGCTGTCCGATGCGATGCAGGATGTGTGATATATGGAATAATCCATCAAAAATAGAAGATGAGTTTAAGCCGGAATTGCTCAAAAAACTGCCTCGGCTCGAGCTGGTAAATGTAACCGGCGGAGAGCCGTTTGTCCGCAAAGATCTCGATGAGATAATAGAGATATTATTTACCAGAACAGATCGGATTGTTATTTCGACAAGTGGGTGGATGGATAAGGAGCTTCTGGAGACAGCAAGAAAATATCCCAAACTTGGCTTTCGGGTTAGTATTGAAGGTCTGTCGCAAAAAAATGATGAGCTGCGCGGCAGGTCCGGCGGATTTGACAAGGGACTGCGAACTTTGCTGGAGCTGAGAAGGCTTGGTGTCAAGGATATTGGTTTTGGTATTACAGTTTCCAATAATAATTCCAAGGATTTACTGGCTCTTTATGAATTGGCAAAAAATCTTAATATGCAGTTTGCAACCGCTGCGTTTCATAACTCATTTTATTTCCATAAGCATGATAATGAAATAACTAATATAGATGAGGTTTGCGGCCATTTTGATGAATTGATCAATCGCTTATTAAAAGAAAAACATCCAAAAAACTGGTTTAGGGCATTGTTCAACCTCGGCCTGATAAACTATATAAAAGGCGGTAGAAGAATGCTGCCATGTGAGGCTGGCACTGAGAATTTCTTTATTGACCCTTATGGCGAAGTTCTGCCCTGTAATGGCATGGAAGAAAAATACTGGCTTGAAAGTATGGGCAACCTGAATAAAGTTGAAAATTTTATGGATATATGGAACAGTCCTAATGCCGAAAAAGTCAGGCAAAAGGTAGCGAACTGCCCGAAAAACTGCTGGATGATTGGCTCAGCTTCACCTGTCATGAAGAAATATATTAGAAAGACGTTGCCCTGGGTGATAAAAAATAAGATCCGGGCAATGCTGGGGAAGCCTGTGGATACCAAATGCTGCCCGCTTTATAATGTTGGTCGATATCGTTGTGATTGTGAAAAAACAGGGCCGAAATCGCAGAGTTCTTTGTAAGATGGATATTGCTTTTATTGTTGTAAAAAATATTAGCCGAGGCGGAGGCATTGAAAAATATACGCTTGAACTTGGCTCGCGTCTGGTTAAGCGGGGACATAATGTTACTGTTTATTCAATGAGACATTATGGTGAAAATGTTTCTGAATATGAGGGTATGACAATTAGGTATGTTCCTTCGCTAAAAGGCAGGGTATTAGAAAAGGGTACAGCAGCGTTCTTTGCGGTATTAAAGGCTTGCAGGCAAAAACACGACATTTGCCACTTTCACACAATTCCGGCCGGTACCTGGGTTGGGCTGGCTCGTTTGTTAAAGCAGAAATGCATATTGCAGTGGCATGGCTTGGAGTGGAAACGCAGCAGGTTTAATTCATTAAGCGCAAAAATAGCACTTTTTCTTGAAAAAAAAGTTATTAAACACAAAATTCCATTTACTGCTGTCTCCCTGACACAGTGCAAATATTTTAACGAAACATATGGCATTGATGTTGAATATATTCCGACTGGTGCTGACATTAAAATTAAACCGGAAGCTCTGGAAATTTTTTCTTTGGGTTTGATACCTCAAAAATATGTTTTATTTGCTTCCAGGCTTGTCAGGGAGAAAGGAGCACATTACCTGATACCGGCATTTAAGTCATTAAATACTGATTATAAACTTGTTATTGCAGGTGATGTGCCGAATGAGGATGAATATAAGCAGGAATTAATTGATTTAGCCGGTGGAGACGAAAGGGTGATTTTCCCAGGATTTGTTGAGGGTAGGCTTTTGGATGAATTGTTTAGTTATTGCTCCCTGTATGTCCAGCCGTCTGATATTGAAGGGCTTTCTATTGCATTGCTTGAGGCAATGAGCTATGGGTGTCGTTGCCTGGTAAGTGACATACCCGAAAATCTCGAAGCGATTGGTGATTCCGGGTGGTCTTTTAAAAGCAGCAATGTCAAAAGTCTGGCAGAACAACTTACAGCAATGTTAGAACATAAAAATAATGAAGATAATATGGCAGGCAAAGCTATCGATAGAGTCAGAAATAATTTCTCATGGGATTTAATAGCAGATCAATTTGAGAAGTATTATGAAAAGGTGTTGAAAATTTAACTTTTGTATTATGAAGCACTTTACAGAATTTTTATGCTGAACAGTCAAAAGTGACTCTTGTATAATATGACAGGCATATAGCGTATTTTAAATCAAATGAAAATTATTCTTCTTACACAATATGATAATCTATACCAGCCGCTGGCTTTATCAATTGTTTGTCGTGAATTAAAAGACAGCATTGTGGCGGTTGTAGCTTTACCAACTATGGGAACCAATTCCGGTTTTATGACAGGGGTAAAGAAATATGTGGATTTTCTTGGCCCGCTTACTTTTTTACGAGTCGGGTGCTTATCAATGTCTGCTAAAATTAAAGCTAAATTGACAAATCCTGCCGAAAGCGGACCTTTTTATTCAATTTCTCAGGTAGCAAAGACTTATGGTATACCATATTATTATTTCGAAGATATCAAGTGTGATGAGTTTACTGTGCTGCTGGATCAAACAGAACCAGAACTGCTGGTTTCTCTTAGCTGTCCGCAGATAATCGGAAAGAAAATAAGGGATAGGTTTTCGGCCGGCTGTATAAACGTTCACGGTGCTCCGTTGCCAAGGTATAGAGGCGTAATGCCTTCTTTTTGGATGTTGAAAAATAAGGAAAAATTTGCCGCTTCAACTGTTCATGACCTGGAGGCCAGGATTGACGATGGTGATATCCTGGTCCAGAAAACGGTTGAGATATTGCCGGAGGACAGTTGGCATGATTTACTGATTAAAACAAAGGCTCTTGGGGCTAAGGCATTAGTTGAGGCTGTTGAAAAGATCAATGTTGGATTGGTTGAACGCAAGCCTAATTTGGAAAGTGAATCTACTTATTATTCATTTCCAACTAAAAAGGATAGAAAAGAATTTATTATTTCGGGTGGAAGGTTTTTTTAATTATTCAATGATGAAAATATTAATTACAGGCGGTAGCGGATTTATAGGAACTAATCTTCAGAAGTTATTAGTTGGTGAGGGCTATGAAGTACGGGTATTCGATCTTAAACATTCAGATCGCAATTTAACGGATGATGTGATAATAGGTGATGTGCGAAATTATGATGAAATCGCTGACGCTGTAGCCGGATGTGATTATGTTATACATCTTGCAGCTGAGCATACAGACAATGTTAAACCTTTGGATTTGTATTATCAGGTGAATGTTACCGGTACGACCAATTTAGTGAAGGCCATGGATTGTCATGGTGTTAAAAATATAATTTTTACAAGCAGTTCGGCAGTTTACCCTTTGTTTGTAGAAGGTGATCCCAGTGAGGATACGCCGCCTGCTCCATTTAATCCATACGGTGAGAGCAAATTTAACGCAGAACAGGTTTTACGGGATTGGTATAAGAATGGCGATGGTAAACAGTTGATTATTATAAGACCGTGTGTTGTCTTTGGTGAACACAATCGCGGCAATATTTATCTTATGCTGCAACAGATATATCAAAAACGTTTTATTGTTGTTGGTGATGGGAAAAATCTTAAATCAGTAAATTATGTGGGTAATATAGTCTGTTTTATGCAATATGTTATCGAAAATCTTGACCGTGGTAATTACTTATTTAATTATGTTGATAAACCAGATCTGTCAACCGGTCAGATGATATCCATTGCCAAAAAAGCTATGGGGCGAAGTGCTAGTGTTGGTTTTAGGTGTCCGTATTGGATTGGTTTATGCGGTGGATATTGTTTTGACTTACTGAGCAGAATAACTGGAAAAACCTATCCTGTTAGTTCTATAAGAATAAAAAAGTTTAGAGTTTCTCTCTGCTTCGACAATGGCAGGGCGATGGCTACTGGGTTTAAACCGCCTTATAGTCTAGAGGAAGCTTTTAAACGAACTGTGGAATTTGAATTTGGTGGAAACAGATAAACGTAAAATAGCTGCATTCGTTATGGATGTAGAAGATTGGTATCACCTTGATTATGTCAATCGTAATAAGGTTGATTGTAGTCTTTCCGTTCTTGATGGAGTAGATAATTATGCTGATCTATTAATTAATAATGGAGTAGGCAATGCAACATTTTCAGTTGTTGGAGATATTGCTGGCCAGCTTAAGGATAATTTGCAGCGATTACATTCGGCCGGATTTGAAATAGCTTGTCACGATTGGGACCATATTCGACCGGTTGAAAAATCAGCTGAAGTCTTTAGAGAGCATACCATAAATGTTCGTAATTCAATCGAAGATATTATTGGTGACGAGGTTATTGGTTATCGTGCCCCAAGTTACGGGATTGATCGTGAAAAAATTGACATATTAGTAGATCTTGGCTTTAGATATGATGCCAGCAAAATCAATTTTTCAGCTCATAAATTATATGGGCAGATTGATATGTCTGGATTTCAGCTATTGTCCGATAATATATGGCGAAAAGATAATTTCTATGAATTTGGTGTTGGGACCGTTTCTATTGCAGGCATGTCAATTCCGGTTGCCGGCGGCGGATATATCAGAGTTTTTCCATGGATGTTAATGTCACGTCTGATAAAAATATATCTCAAAGGTCATAACTTTTATTTATTCTATATTCACCCTTATGAAATGACTTCCAGACCATTACCTGATCTGCATTCGGGAATAAAATTGTCAACCAGGGTGAAATATCGTTTAGGAGAGCAAAAGGCTGCCTGGAGAATTACAAAACTAATAAAGATGTTGAAAGATAAAAAATATTGTTTTATGTCTCTTAAACAATGTGTTAATTATTTTGACTCCTTAAAGTCTCATGATTAATCATAATAGGTTTGCCATCGTTAATGTTATTCTATTGGGATTTTATGAGTTTCTCTTTATCTGTTTTAATGATTAATAATAGTTATACAGACTTAAGATCTCAGTTATTATAAAATTATATGTATATAAATTTCATATCTTCATATTAATTCAAAATTATATCTGATTTTATTGAAGGGTAAGTCAAATCAGGCCGATAACTTACACAGTTAACTAGGCTGACTTTTTGTTAATTATTTAGCAGGGCAGCTGGTTTCTTTTTTTAAAAGGATGCGATAAAAGATATTTCTTATTGTTATGATAGGATGCTATCGTAAGTTGTTGTTAGAGTTTTATTTATGTCTAATTTAGTAACAGATAATGCCGTGGCGGGAAATGTTTTCGAGGGTTATATTCCGGAATTAACCATTCCTGAACCTCATGGAGCTTGGACGGCTAAAGATTTTTCTGCTAATCTGGAATTCCCATATCGGACGTCAACGCTTAACTGGAAGCAAAAAGGGCAATCTATTCTAAAAAGTATTGCCAGGCATTCCCTTGAGGTTTCAAGTGTTAAGTGGGGGATTTTTGAAGCTATTTTAGCATTTAGCTCGCTGGTATATGTAAATACACTTAAGCTTCACGCTCAAATGGGTCCGGTTTTCTTTTATGCTGCAGCTGTTAGTGCTTTGCTTGCCGCTGTAATTGTTGGTGTAAATGAACGTAAAAATTATCAGAATTTTATCAAGCTTCTTTTTACTCAGATAGTTTGTATTGTTATTACTGTGTTAGGGCTGACTTTATTTTCCAATGTAGTTTTGTACAGCCAGCTTGGTAGGCGAATGTTATTGGCATTTGCCTGTACATATGGAATGTTAAGTTATATTCCTAAGTTGTTTATATATTACGCTGTAACTAATAGCAGTGTCAGGCTGCTTTGGGTCGGAAATAGTAATGGAGTTTCTGACTTCAATCAGCAATTGAAATCGCATAGTAATCATTATGATTTAGTCGGGTGCTGGAATGGTATTGCGCATGGCCGGTTAACTAATAAAAGTGAAGGTTTATGGAGCTTATGTCGTTCAATGGAGGTTGATCAGATCATTCTTTCGAAAGAAGCTTCAAAGTCTAAAAAAATGCTGGAATACTGCTACAAAGCGGCCCAGGCGGGATGTACGGTGCTTGATGAATGTACCTTTATGGAAGAGGCTTTTGAGCAGGTACCGGTTGAACATATCAAAGAAGATTGGTTTTTCCAGTCCAGGATTACAGTCAACGGGCATTTTCAGGCGTTTTCTAAACGAGTGGTTGATATCATTGTATCAACTCTGGTTTTGACTTTAGGGTTTTCGGTTTTTGTTCTTATATGGGCTGCGATTAAACTGTCTGGCACGAAGTCAGTCATATTTACCCAGGAACGAATGGGTCAGTTTGGTAAGCCCTTTAAGATGTATAAATTCCGAACTATGACAGTTGGCACGGAAAATAAAAAAGGCTGGACACAAAAAAGCGATATCCGAATTACCCGGGTAGGGCATTTCCTGCGTAAAACCAGGCTTGATGAGCTTCCTCAATTCTGGAACGTTCTCAAAGGCGATATGTCTGTGGTAGGCCCAAGGCCGGAAATTCCAGAGCTGGTCGAAATGATAGAAAAAGACGTACCGTACTTTTCTTTTAGATGCTGGTCTCGTCCAGGCATAACAGGCATGGCACAAATCAGATACCGCTATTGTTCAAGCGTATGTGATGCCAGGGAAAAGCTCAGATACGATCTTTATTACATCAAAAACTGGTCTATCATGATGGATATTCAGATTATGCTTCGTACAATTACGGCTTTAATGAAAGGTTCTCGTTAAGAATTTATTTACCTTACTTGTCAGAGCGTAAGTCTTTCTTTTCCAATACTTAACACCAATTATTTTCTCTTCTTTCCTTATTTTTTTGCATTTTTGCAAATTAGGGTTTGCATACCTTACGGATATTTGTTATATTTTGCGTCTCAAAAGTTAATACGAGAACAATTTCTTTGTCAAAAAGAAATTGATACTATATGCGGGTGTAGCTCAGTGGTAGAGCGTCACGTTGCCAACGTGAATGTCGTGGGTTCGAATCTCATCACCCGCTTTTTTTTATGGCTTTTTACTAAGCCGGATGCATATAGTATGCGACAACGAGAAATCGGGTATATCCTGTTGATATATCTGGCGCTGGTCGACGTCGCGATTGAAGGCCGTTTATATGACCTTCTCCGCCCCTGAAGCCGTCGCGGGTAGAGAGTTCATATGAGCGGCTTTTTTTTGCTCGTTAGATTCATTCTTGCCTGTTGTCAACAATTAACTCATTTTTTGCAGGAGTCAATTAAATGTCTGAAGAAAACAAAAAACCTGAGTTCAAATCTGATGTCAAAATAGAAGATACCGGTGTTTGGAAGAAAAAGATCACTGTTGTCATTCCTCGCGAGCAGATTGAAGAAGAACTTGAATCTCAATATAGCGACCTGCGTACCAGTGCCCAGCTGCCTGGTTTCCGTAAAGGCAGAGCGCCTAAACGCCTCATAGAAAAACGTTTTGGTGGAGATATCAAGGATCAGGCTAAGTTCAGACTTCTGGCCCAGGCTTTCCAGCAGGTAGAAGAGGACGAAGATTTCGAAATCCTTGGCGAACCTGATCTTAATCCGGATGATATTGTTATGCCGGAAGAAGGCGACTTTACTTTTGTTTATGAAGTTGAAGTAAAGCCTGAATTCGAACTGCCGAAGCTTGAAGGTATCAAGGTTGAAAAGGAAGCTGTTGAAATTACTGAAGATAAGATCAACGAAGCTGTTGAAATGCTTTGCAAGCGTGCCGGTTCAATGCAGGAAGTTGACGAGGCTCAGGAAGATGATCATGTAATGAGTGATATTGTCCTGAATATCGAAGGCATCGAAAACCCTGTAGAGCTTACCGAATGGCCTCTCTGGGTCAGCCCGTGTACGGTTAAAGGTATTCGCGTTGAGAACATGGCTGATGTTATCAAGGGTGTCAAGAAGGGCGATGTCAAAAAGCACTCTATGACTATCTCTGAGGATCATAAGGAAGCTGACTGGCAGAATAAAAAAGTTGATATGGAAATTACTGTTCAGTATGTCAAACGTCTGAAACCTGCGGAATTGACTGAAGAATTCCTGAAAAGTATCGGATGTGCTGACGAAAATGAGCTTCGCCGCCAGATCGAAGAAGAATTGGAAGCCAGGGCTGATCAGGACTCTCGTCAATTGATGTCTCAGCAGATCTATGATTATCTCGATACTAACATTGAAATGGAAGTACCGGAAAATGCTGCTGCTAAGTATGCTGACAGGTTGGTATCTCGTCGCATTCAGGAAATGCTTCAACAGGGTGTACCATACGCTGAAATAGAAAAAACTATCGAAGAAATCAGGGCGACATCATCCGAGCAGGCTCAGAAACAGATGAAAATGTCATTTATTCTGGAAAAAATCTGTGATGAGCTAAAAGTGGAAGCTTCTTCGGCTGAAGTTAATTCGTTTATTGCCAATATGGCATATCGCTATGGTCGTCGTCCGGAAAAGATGAAGGAAGAATTGGCTTCTCAGGGCCGTCTGGAAGGTATCCGTGATGCAATTGCTGAAGATAAGGCTATTGCTAAGGTACTGGAAATGGCTGAAGTCGTAGATAAAGAGCCTGCAAAGAAAGAAAAAGCTCCTAAAAAGACTAAAAAGAAAACTACCAGAAAAAAACCTGAATCTGCTGAGTAATATGACAATTTAAGGTAATAATCATAGCAGATTTAGCCGATAAGTAACCAGCGGGCTAGCCTTGCTGTTAATGAATGTAATATGGTATCGCCGGCCTGACTGGTGATACCATTTTTTATTATTATTGATTTTTTTGAAATACCTTTTGTAAAGGCCGGATAATGGACATTATTAAACCACATAATTCATATCGTGATATTATCAGACCTCAAGCCGGGATGCAGTACCAGCGAACCCGGGAGATGGGGCTTAATGAAATGCTGCTGGAAAATCGTTGTATTTTCCTCGATCTGCCGCTGGACCCTTCGTATGTTACCAGTCTTGGTACTGTTGCAACTGCGATCATAAAATCTCTGCTTTATCTTGACAATCTCAAACGCGGCAGTGATATCCATCTATATATCAACTGTCCCGGCGGTAGTGTTGATGATACTATGGGTATTTATGATACAATGCAGTTTATTAAATCTGACGTTTGCACTTATTGTATTGGCCATGCTGCCAGCGGTGGTGCTATCATTCTCGCCGCCGGCACGCCGGGTAAGCGTTTTGCTCTGCCTCATTCAAAGATTATGCTTCATCAGCCATGGGGCGGCATCGGCGGACAGGCCAGTGATATGGAAATTCAGGCTCAGGAAATCATCAAAACCAAGCAAATGCTGAACGATGTCCTGGTCAAACATACTGGACAGACTGCGGAAAAAATCGAAGAGGAAATCGAACGTGATCATTATATGAGTGCTGAAGAAGCAAAGGCATATGGTGTTGTCGATGAGGTACTCACTGAAGAACCGCAGGAAAATGATAAGAAGAAATAGTAGTAAGTAAACAACATACAGTTACAAACTAGGTACTGTTATATGATATCCAGGAGACAAAAATGTCTAATTTAATTCCAATGGTAGTAGAAACAACCGGGCGTGGCGAAAGAGCGTACGATATTTATTCTCGTCTGCTTAAGGACAGGGTAATTTTTCTTGGCGGACCGGTTACCGACGATAGTGCAAACCTGATTATTGCCCAGCTGCTTTTCCTTAGTAATGAAGACTCAAAAGCTGATATTCATTTTTATATTAACTCACCAGGCGGCTCTGTCTCTGCCGGGCTTGCAATTTATGATACTATGCGTTTTCTTCGCTGCAATGTTGCAACTTACTGTATTGGCATGGCTGCCAGTATGGGGGCGGTGTTATTCCTCAGCGGAAGTAAAGGGAAGCGTTTTGCCTTGCCAAACTCTACTGTTATGCTGCATCAGCCATTAGTCCGAGGTCAGATTACTGGTCCTGCCACTGATCTGAAGATCGAAGCTGAAGAAATGCTTAGAGTTCGTGACAGGCTATATGATATTATTTCTGACCATACCGGTAAAAATCGTGAACAGGTCTTGAAAGACTGTGATAGAAACAAATGGCTTAATGCCGCTGAAGCTGTTGAATACGGTTGTGCGGACAAAGTTCTTGAAAAGATGCCTGAATCGCAGGATGAGTAAATGTCAGTTTACTTCTAATAAACAAAATTAAACCGCGTTGAATATTTCAGGGCGGTTTTTTTAATGCAAAGCGGTTATATCTTTGTTATATTGGAAATATAACTGGATTGCATTATATGATTTTGTATAGGCAGGTATATTATGTGGCAATTAACAAAAAAAAATACGAACTTGAATCTAATACTCTATATATTCATTTGTAGTATTAGTCTGACTTTTATCGGGTGCAATGAGCCGGCAGATACATCTTTATCTGACAGTGAGCGGCAAATCGAACAGCTTAATAATGAGCTTCAGCAGGCACAGCTGCTTTTGAAGCAGAAAGATCAGCAGATTGCTAATTTACAGAAACTGCCAGATGATTATATCGAATATGTTACCAGGGCCTGCAAAATTAACCTGGGGAGGTACACCAGGGTAGAGGATGCTGATAATGATCTGAAGGTAGATTCTCTGGTACTGTATTTACATATTATGGACAAGAGTGGTGATAAAGTAAAAATTGCCGGCTCCTGTGAAATTGAACTTTGGGATTTAGACGCACCGGAAGATAAAAACCTTGTCAAAAGCTGGTCTTTTTCTACGGATGAATTCGAGGAAAACTGGGATGGCATTTTGGCTTCCGAGTATAGATTTACTCTACCGGTTGACCAGTATCGACCGGCAAAGAATAATCTAACTGTCAAATGCAGATTTACTGAATTACTATCCGGCAAAAGCTGGGAAAAGCAGAAGATGATGACTTTAGGCAAATAGTGTCTTATTGCAAAATCAACCTGGTTGACCTTACCCAATACCTGAAAACTGATACCTTGAAATTTGACCTTTAGTAAATTAGTTTTTCAAAGTTAAACCGGACAGAAATTTATGAAGATTTACCGGGTCAGGATAGATATTGAGTTTCAGATTATCCAGGAAGGTGTGGTTGGCATCAAGGGTCATTATCCCAAATTTGCCTGCCGACAGTTCCACTTTTAGGTCATTAAGTTCTGCTGCAATATTATTCTCTGTATAATCGAAGATCGCAGCAGAAACAGTAGATTCTTTACTGTTGTATTTTACTTGTAACTGGAAGTCGTTGTTCTTGTCCAGTTCTATTTCTGTGTAGCCAAGTTCACCATCCAAATCATTTTTTACCTGCACCAGCAGTAGTCTGTCCGGTGTCATTTTATTTGATTCTACTTCGAAAGAGAAAAAGTTGTTTTTATCTGTGCAGCTGAATACTATTCCTATTATCTCATCCCAGTTGCCGTCAAAAGCAAAGTCTATTTTTGCTGAAAAATCTTTGTCTGGCTGAAATTCTAATTTGTTATTCGTGTGCAGGATAATCTCAGGTATTATTATTTTGCGGCCTGTATAGCTGTTTTCCTTTAACCGGTTATTGATGACTGTATTGTCCAATGGCGGGTTTGTTGATCGCAGCATTTCCCAGCCTGCAATATTTGCCAGCGTTGTACCTTGCTTATAACTAAAGCTCTCGGATAGACTGTATTTGTCAGTGTATATTGACAGGCAGATATATACGCAAATTAGCAACGTTGGTACTATGGTGATAATCGAGGCTTTTTTATGTTTAGTTAGATATTTGCAGAGTTTATACCATTGGGTAGCTGAGCCGGCTATCAATGGTTTGTTTGATAGATAATTTTCCAGGTCGGTTTTAAGTTCACCGGCATTTTTGTACCGCTCTTCTGGCGTAAGTTGGAATATATGTGAAAAGATTTTCTCCAGTTCGGAATCTATCTGGCTGAATTTCCTGATAGGCTTTATTCTATTTTCCGATACTCGTTTGATTAGGTCTTCTTTTGTACCGGAAACTTCAAATGGCAGTTCACCAGTTATCAGGTTGAACAGGATAATGCCTAAGCTGTAAATGTCACTATGTAAATTTACCTGGTCAAAATTGCCTCGGGCCTGTTCTGGTGACATATATGCCGGGGTGCCCATGGAAGCATTATCAAGTGTGATTGTCAGATCATATTCATTTCCTGTTGTCAGTTTCGCTAGGCCAAAATCTAGAATATGTGGCTCACCGTCTTCTGTTATCAGAATATTTGACGGCTTGAGATCTCGGTGAATGACTTCGTTTTTATGGGCAAACTCAACAACATCACACACTTTTATCATTAGCTTGATTATTTCTTTTCGATCAAGCTGGCTCTCACTGCAATATTCATCCAGGTGCTTGCCGCTAATGAAATCCATTGTGTAGAAATATACACCCTTATGGATGCCGCTGTCATATATCTTCACTATGTTAGGATGGTCAAGCCGGGATATTACTTTTACCTCACGCTCAAAACGCTGCAATGCCTGACGCGGACTGAAACCGTGGAACTTGGGAATCTTTAATGCGACCTCTCGACGGGTGCTCAAGTGTATCGCTCGCCAGACCTGACCCTGACCGGCTTCACCCAGTTTTTCTACGATCTCATAATCCCTGATACTTGGTAATATCTCTTTTAGAGGATCGTTAAAAGATTCTACTTGCTCCGCTCCGATATTTAACAGTTCAAGCAGCTGTTTAGCTTTTAATTGTTTATGCTCTTCTGTTCCCATATACAGACTATAGTTGTGTTTTTTGAAAAAGAACCATATTGACCAGCTCAATATATATCAATAATAGCCAAATATAATACTAATTGCAACTATCTATTTTTTACCTCTGCAATAAAAAATAGTTTAAATGATGGAACCTGGTATTAATAAAAAATCATATCAGGCAAACCCCCTATGAGTTCGATAAGAAATTTTAACTTTCTATTTTATTCAATAGCAATAAATACCCGGCAACCATAACCGATAATGATAGTAATAAAAATATATGACTGGCAGTCAGTTAGTTAAGTTCTGAAGAAAAATTGAAAAATCTGTTAACTCTTCACTTACTTCTTTTTCGGTATTTACGTATTCTCTTATATGATTTCTTAATTCTTTTTGATATTTTTGTTTCACTTGGTAAATATAATTTGAAACTTTATTTTCATCTGAAATACCGATTTTTTGGCATATTTCACATATGCCAGGTGCTTCTTTTTGACTTATAATAGGTTCGACTACTCTTAGGTTAAAAGCTTCCCAGCAATATCCTTTACCTGAATTTAAATAATGTTTTTTTAACCTTTCAGATACATTTTCCAGGATTGTTTGGATCCAGGCATGGTTAAAGTGCTTGACATCTTTTTCGTTGTCTTTTGCTTCCACTTTGTCCAGATTTGAACTATTAAAGATGATATTTTCTGGTTTTCTGAGTGTTGAGCTGTTGTAACGCTTCTGGCTTACATAAAAATTATTTAATGCACGGACTAGCAAAGAACGAAATTTGCCTTTATCCTTACTGGCTTTTCCGAATAAGTCGTTGTCAATTATGGATTTATAGAAAAAATCCTGTGTCATGTCCTGGGCTGTATCGCTATCCAGCCCTTTATTTTTAAAAAAAATATGGATTGGACGCCAGTAATCTCTGAATAATTCTTCTCTTAGTTGTCGAGATTCACTCGAATCCAGCTTGTTCATCATAGAGATCAGGGACCAGCGGGTTGTATTAAGTATCTTCTTCTTTTTTCGCTTTTTGTCAGGCACTTAATTCTTCTCTTGGTTGGTCGCAGTTTAACCTGTATATTGCCAGCTGCTTATATAAATCTATCTCGTAACTTATTGAAAAATAATAACTAACGAATTTGTCTGCAAAACTGTGAGATATTTGATTGGTTCGTTATGGTTGCAGAATTTCATTCATGAGCATAAATAATATCAAATAATATCAAAAAATTATAATTTTTTTTCCAATATAAAAAAACTTTTGCGTATTTATATGTGAGGAGACAGGAAAAGTGAATCGCTCTTGTTTGACATCAAAATAAAGGAAAGGAAGATAGTTATGAGGTCTCATGGCTGGGAGTCTTCTTTTTCCTTTTTTTCTTCGCTATTCCTGCCAATAAATGATAGCATGGAAAGAGTTAATTATCCTCACAAGCTATCACGTGTTTGTACGCCAGCCAAGAATTGAATTTCCGCTTTATATGGTTTGAGAAACTGCACTAGCAAGCGGAAAACACCTTGATGAAACAATTGTCGCCTGCATAACAGGTTAAATTCGTGCCATTGGCACTAGTTTTCAAGGTGAAAACTACTACTAACAACTTGCTTTGACCTGTATCTCTATACTGGCCTGTGCAGTTGTTTGTTCACTACGCATATTACTGGTATATGTCTGTACCTTAAATGCGGCTTAATATCCCTATGTTTGCATTTTTCTTTTGACAGTATTTTAGTTTTCGGGGCTCTTCATTTGTCGCGTTTCGCGGACTGGTACATATTGAACCCCGCAGTTATAAACCATACGAAAGTAGCTATTAGTATGTGCTGCTTGGTCTGATCCAGCTCTAACCTGCCTGACAGAAATAGCAAAGACGAAAGTGTCAATCCCGCGAGAGAGCTATAGCCGATGATTGTTGCTATTAGACTAATTGTTTTCATTTTCGAGTTTCCTTTTCTGGTAGAACATGCTTATCGATATGTATAGTATGGTTGTTAAGAACCAGCCGGGCAGCGAAACGAAATATATCTGTACTTTGCCGGTATAGGCCAGCCAGAAACAGATTGATACCGATATTAGCCATGCCAGTCCGGCCGCTATGTTGAAATGTTTCTTACTCAGCTCGGCATAGTTACTCTTAAGTCCCAGCTTTTTGAACAGCCAGAAATCTACAAAGATTATCGCTCCCATAGGCATTAAGATCAATCCCCATAATGCGACAAAGTCGAGCAGCTGCATCGCAACTGCCGGAAACATACCTGTCAGTGTTGCTATCAGACCTATTACAAAGGTGACCTTAAATCGTGAAAATCTTGGCATGATTGCCTGGAATGCCAGTCCGGCCCGGTATATTGTCGGGTTCGCGGTTGTCCAGCTTGCCATGATTACACATATCAGGCCTGCTACTCCAACAGCTGAATATGTCATCGGGCCCGGCAATACGGCAGGGGGGCTCTTCAATACGCCGGTTGCTATTAATTCCCGGATTGTATCTGCTGTCAGGATCATCTCCTGACTTTGCAGTTTTGCCAGGATTCCTGCTTCCCTCAGCGCATCAAGCTCAGCAGGCTGCAGGTCGATCTTGTACATCTGCAGCGAATACAGCATACCGGCTGCCAGCCATGCGATGAAATGGCCCAGGTACATTCCAGTCGCCGATGCGGCACCGTACCATGACCTCCTCGCAAAGCGAAATATCGTTAAATCACTCATACCTATATGCCATGCCATGTTGCAGAACCACGCAAAGAACATTACATGCCAGAAAGAAAATTTAACCTGACCGGGAAATGGCTTTCCGCCTCGCCAGATTACCTTATCTGCCAGCTCCCACAGATCGGTCGCCGAATTAACCTCACGGCCCGATACCTTGATAAATTCGCCCAGCGCAATTATTCCACACACAATGAACATTAAAACCAGCCATGGGGCCGCCATATTGGCGATATTCGATACCATCTTATAACCGCAGCTGGCTACCAGTGAAATTACAGAGCCAACTAACAAAACCGCTATTATCCAGACTGCACTATTGGGGTACATATCGTTCAGGCCAGGCATCGGAAGCTTAAACCATTGGCCAAATGCTGTTGTTGCCACCATGATCATCGCACCGGCAAGTATAGTAAACATCACACCATTTGCCAGGTTGTAGATCGTTACCAGGTGGCGGCCGCAGATCTTCTCTGCCTGGTAGTATAATGTCAGCCGGGTGCGGGTGGCGATTGGTGCACAAAACAGCATCCAGCTTAGTACCGCCAGCAGGTTGCCTATCAGCAGTCCCGCGACAATATCAAACGCACTTACTCCCGCCGCCACAAACAGCGGACCGATCATCAGCTCTGTTCCGGCACAATGCTCGCCTGCATACATGCCAACAAAACTCTTAAAGCCCAACAGTGCCTTTTCCGGGACCGGCTCTCGCTCGTATTCATTTCCATGTGATGTTTTTTCGTTCTGATCTGACATATTATATCCACCCTGAATATTATCCGACTTTGATTAAAATGACGCAATTCGATTAGAAAATAAAGAAAAGAGTTAATGATTACAGTATTATAAATTCATTAACAACGCTTATATCTTGTTACTTATAACTGTAGCTATGTGAACAGTTACAGAAAAGATTAGTCTCTACCTGATCGCAGAGACTAATCATAATATACTAAATGAAAGTTACATCTTGCGTTAGCCTTAAAAATCAGGTCGCGCAAGCGACACCTTCTTTACACTTTTAATTTTACACTTTACACTTCTACTGCTTCATATCCTCGGCAGCTTCTTCGACCTTTTCAACTGCTTCTTCTACTGCCCCGGCAGCTTCATCTGTTTTTACCGCAGGCGTGAGTTTCTTCGCCGGCATAACCGGGGCAGGTTCATCTGTCTTTTCTAACTGACCGGCAGCAGCACTTTCAACTTTTGCAGCTTCATCTTTTGCGACTTTTCCGCTGTAACCGGCAACTACTGCTGAAACGATTAGTAGAATTAAGCCAATGACAAGCAGCTGCATTGTCTTTTTACTTACGCCTTTCCATTCGCCAAAGAACATGCCTATTACCTGGCTGAATAGAATTGAACTTGCCATTAGTACTGCCCAGCCTATATAAGCTGTATCGCCCATCTGTGGCTCACCTGTCTTAAAGCAGATAAACTGTGAACACCAGATAGCACCGGCAATAGCGGCAAAAATAAGATTCGGTAAAATCGGTGAGCTGCTCTTTACGTAGTCGCCGGTTGTCTTATTTTTGATATTTAATATCAGGCACCATCCGGCATTAATAATAAAACCGCCTAGTAATACAACTACTAATACAGGTATTCCGGCCCAGGCGATATTTGTCACTGGCTCAGTGGTCTTTGCCAACGATTCAATTGTTGGTCCGCCTTGCAGGCCGATACTCATTGCCGAACTCATCAAGCCTGAAAATAAAACAGCGATAATGCCTTTTTTGAAATTAAATTCTGCAACTGCCTTTTTCTTTTCTTCTTCCGGCAGTTCATTTTCTTTACTCATACCTGCCATGCCAACAAATACTATACCGGCAACTGATATGATCGCACTTAAGACTGATATTTTACCGCCATTTGTTGTGAATAATTTATTCAAATCTTCTCCACCTTTTATTATTGGTGGCAGAAATGTTCCTGCTGCTGAACAGATACCGCAACCTAACGCCAGGCCCAGGCCAAATCCGAGAAAGCGGATCATTAGTCCCCAGGTCAGACCGCCGATGCCCCATGCTGCTCCGCATATAAAGCATTTTATGACTTCTTCTTTTGGTGATGCTTTGATTACTGATATGAAATTGGGCGATACAATAAATGCCAGCACAATGGGTACAATTAGCAAGGCAAACACTGCATAGATCATCCAGTAGCTTTCCCAGGCCCAGTCTTTTACCTTTTTCAGAGGAGTATAAAATACTGCTCCGGCCAGACCGCCGAGCATAAAAATAATTATACCTACAGTCGGATTTGCTTCTGCAAGAATGTTAAGATCCATAATAATCTCCTGATTGTGAAGTAGAATTTCGTATTCAGGGCTGTGATCCAGTCCCCCTGACACATCGCTTATGATACGACAAAAGCACGGACGTTCAGATGATATCCAAACATCCGTGCAATATTGACTTTTTTGAAAAATCAGCTAGTAATTAGCCGCGTTTGGACAGAACTTCTTTTTCATACTGCTTAACAACCTTGAACCAGTCCAGGCCGACAGGAGCTCCCTGTTTCATGCAGTAGTAATCCCATACAGCTGCCCAAGGCATTGTCTTCAATTCTTCGAATATTACCAGTCGCTCGGTATAGTTCATTTCCAGTTCAATCTTACGCAGAGTTTCGGTTGGCTCCAGCATGGCAAAGAGCATTGCCTTAACCATATTACGGGTACCGATTACCCATGCCGCTACACGGTTGATAGAGGCGTCAAAGAAGTCCAGTCCGATATGTACCTTTTCCAGCTTGCCGCTGCGGACCAGCTCTTTGGCAATCTGCTGTAGTTCGTCATCGAAACATACTACGTGGTCGCTGTCCCAACGAACTGGACGGCTTACATGTAGCAGTAGTTCCGGGCAGAACATCATTACAGATGAAATCTTTTCTGAGATCATTTCTGTTGGATGGTAGTGACCCGCGTCCAGACATAGTACCTTCTGACGTGATACCGCATAACCCATAAAGAATTCGTGCGATCCTACAGTATAGCTTTCGCCGCCGATACCAAACAGTTTTGATTCAACCGCATCCAGGTGCAGCTTCGGATCGATATCTTCAACAAAAATCTTGTCCAGCGAATCGGCCATACGTTCGCGAGGTGCAACACGGTCAGCCGGTGTATCTTTATATGAATCCGGCATCCAGTAGTTTGTTACTGTTGTTGTACCGAACTGTTTACCCATTTCCGCACCGATCTTTCGGCATGCAATACCATGCTCGATCCAGAAATCGCGGATTCCCTTGTCCGGATGGCTCAAGGTAAAACCGTCACCGGCTTTATCGTGTGAGAAATAGGTCGGGTTAAAGTCCATCCCGTGAAGCTTGCCCTTACCCCAGTCTATCCAGCTCTGGAAATGGCTGGGCTCCATCTCGTTACGATCGATAAACTTGCCGCCATTATCCAGGTAGCATGAATGAAGGTTCAATCGATGGTTGCCAGGTATCAGGCTTATGGCTTTTTCGATATCGCTGCGAAGCTCATCTATTGTGCGAGCCTTACCCGGGTAGTTTCCGGTCGTCTGGATACCGCCGGTCAGCTCTGCGCCGCCCACGTGTTCGTAACCGCCCACATCGTCTCCCTGCCAGCAATTAATTGACACTGGCACGGTCTCAAGTTTCTTCATCGCCGCTTCGGTATCAATTCCGATCGCTGCATACTTTTCTTTTGCAATTTCGTAAGCTTGTTCAATATTCTTTGACATACTAGATTCTCCATTATTTCTTATTAAATGTCATATGGTATAGCCATTGTTGATAAAAATGCCATATTTGTTTGTGTTGTATCCAATCTGGACATCTGCACCACCACCGCCGTACTGCTCTTCACCACCAGCGAATAGGGTTTCGCTCGTGGTATCGCGGCTTTACCGTCGATTTCCAGCTCGTCCATTCTGAGGTGCGAACTGCGCCTCGCCGGCACTACTATGCCGCCGATCACAACCGGTTCACAATCTTCAAAATAGACTGTCAGCTCTATCTCGGCATCACCAGGCCCGCAATTCAGTATGCACGCGCATTCGTGTGACAGATATCCGTTAACGTTATCCTTGTCGTTGTCAGTTAATGCCGGTATATATCCGTCCGGCACAACCCATAATTTCTTTCCAACATGATTCATAATAAACAGCTATGCTTTCTGCTAACCGCTAACTATTTTTTCAACTTCTTAAACCGTTCGTATTGCTCGTCCCATGCCGCGGCATTACCAGGCTTAAATGTCTCCATCTCGAACGAGTTGCGTATTATCTGACGCCCTTCGCTCAGGTCCTTGATATGCCCCATTCCGATAGCCTGCATGATCACATTTCCGATTATTGTAGCTTCAATCGGACCGGTCACAACTTCCGCGTTACATGCATCAGCAGTAAACTGGTTCAGCAGTTTATTCTGGGTGCCGCCGCCAACGATATTAATCTTATCGAAATCGGTTTCATATACATCACCCAGCATATCCAGTACCAGTCGATACTGCAGTGCCAGGCTCTCCAGGCAGCAGCGTACATATGCACCTTCCGACGCAGGCACCGGCTGACCGGTCTTCTTACAGAATTCATCTATCGCATCTGTCATTGATGCAGGGTTCATAAACGCATCGCAATCCGGATCCACCAGGCTTACAAACGCCGGGGCATCTGCCGCCATCTGTGTCAGTGTACCATAGTCGATCTCCTTGTCAAATGCAGCCCTGCATCTCTGCACCAGCCACAGTCCCATGATATTCTTCAAAAATCTGATCGTATTAAATACGCCGCCTTCATTTGTGAAGTTATATCCAAAGGCTTTCTGCGTGCTGTTTGGCTTATCGGCTTCAATACCCATCAGCGACCAGGTGCCTGAGCTTATATATGCCCATTTGCCGCCTTCCGCCGGTACAGCCGCAACTGCCGATGCAGTATCATGCGTACCAGGGGCAATCACCGGAACCGGTCCCAGTCCTGTCGCCTGCTGAAGTTGCTCGGTGATCGGTCCGATCTTTGTTCCCGGCTTGATCAGCTCTTTGAATATCGAAGGATTAATACCAATAGTCTCCAGCAGCTCTGTGTCCCATGTACCTGTCTCAACGTTCAGCAGCTGGGTGGTAGATGCGTTTGTGTATTCATTGGTCTTTTTACCGGTAAACAGAAAATGAAAATAGTCCGGCACCATAAGAAAGTCTGTCACCTTATCCATCCATGACTTATTCGCCTGGGTAAGTGAAAACAGCTGGTAAACAGAGTTAAACTTCATAAACTGGATTCCGGTCTTCTCGTAAACCTTATCCTTAGGCATCTTCTCAAACAGCTTCTCCATCATCCCGTCGGTTCGGCTGTCACGGTAAGCCACCGGCAATCCCATCAGGGCATTATCCTCAGCCATCAGGGCAAAGTCCACTCCCCAGGAATCCACACCAATACTTTCGATTGGCACGTCGCTCTTGGCACAGATCTTAAACGCCTCGATCATATTCTCGTACAACCTGATCAGGTTCCAGTGATCGTGACCATCGATAGGGACAAGTCCGTTTTTGAACCTGTTGATCTCTTCCAGTTCTAGTTTCCCGTTACTCAGGATGCCCTTGACCACGCGGCCGCTCTCAGCCCCAAGGTCAACAGCTGCATATGCATGCTTTTCGCTCATAGCAATTACCCTTTCATTTTTATTACAAGATACAATTCGGATAGATTTACGTTTTATTATATTCTATATATGTACTCTGTAAAGGTTAAAAAGCAGTGGTCCGAATATGAACACTACCGGTGTTAAAATATACGCGCAGCAGGAAAAACCGCAATATCTCCTGCTGATTTAATTAAATTCCGTATTCGATTGTTATTGATAATTAGGGCTTGATGCCCGGTTTTGCACTACTATAGATAGTAGTTATTCTTACTTCTATTTATATTGCCTTTTACGCAAACTATATTAATAGCTCCCGATGTACATCGGGGCACCAAAAGATTTTCACTTAGATCTGTTTGCTTCGGTAAGATTCAACTTCCCAGTTTTCGATAAATTCACGTGCCTGGTCCGTCATAAGATCAATTCCGCCAAAAGCTTCCGCTAGTTTCAAAACAATTGCTCCATCAATAGCCAGCTCCAGTGCCAGAGCCGCCTTGGTCTCTGTCGGCCCGATACCAAATACGGCATCCGAGCAGACTACTATCTTTGGCTCGTATCCATGTTTGGCTTTGAACTCATTAATCGCTTCCTCACTCGGCTCGCCGACAAACGGATAAGACTTCGCATATACTATATGGTCCGGCGTAATCGGTCCTTGCGGATAGTCAAACATCCCGCATGCCGCAACTGCGACAGTCTCATCGCTCAAACATTCTGCCAGCTTCAGCCCAACCTGGTCAACTGCGTCATCGTCCGGGTCCGGCTCAACTGCCAGTTCGGCTGTAATCCCTTTTTCATCGTAGTAATTCGTTAGCGTATCAATAATCGTCTTATAGATTCCGCGAACTTCATCTGCTGTATCACCGGCGACAAAGACGCCATGATTCTTCAAAAAGATCATCTTCGGCTCCTGGCCGTTCGCCTCGGCATATTTCTTGATCTCTTCACGAACAAACATACACAGCGTATAGCCCGGGTCGATATAGTCCAGCCACAGCGCATCTGGAAACAGCTCTTTGCATTTGGCCTTACCTTCTTTTCCGCAGGTCATACCGTTAACTAAATATGGATGCGTATGTACAACATAAGTCGCACTCAGCGAATCATGCAGCGGTGCTTCAACCGATGCACGACCTTTACTGCCCAGCATTACCGCGTTTGCCATTATATCCTTTACCAGTACTTCTCTCTCAGCCGGCTCTGTCGGTGTCTCTACCTTATACAGCCCGCCCAGATTCTCACGGTCAAGTGCAACAAATAGTTCGGGCTTCAACCCGGCCAGCGTTGTACCGGATGGTTTTACCCACAGTGTTTCAGTACTCTTACATGATGTATTACCACCGCCGCCGCGTACATAGTCACTTGTACCAAACTCGTGCGACAATTCGGTTATTATCTGCAATATTTCCATAATCCGTTTCCGTTTTCCTACTTATTGTTTTTTATTATAAGTTTCGCCGCAGGCGTTTCCTTCCCTTATGACATATCACTTATCCCTGCTTTAGCAACTCTTCTTCCGCTTCTTTTGTCCACAGCCCGTTATCCAGCTTCGCGGCCACTTCCGGCATCTTCTCTGCCAGTTCGGTCAGCGGTGTCAGCGGCATATCAGGCTTCTGCGGGAACACGATTATCTTACCTGCCAGCGCTCGTGCTTCTACCGCTCGGATACCGTCAATCGCACCGGCTATACCGGATATCGCATCCACCGAACAATTAGTATTCAGCTTACCGGTCAAAACTTTCTCCAGTACGATCTTCATATCAGACAAGCGCGATCCGCTCGTACCAAACATGAAGCACTTATTGGCAATATAAAGGTCCAGGTCTATCTCCTGCTTAACCGTCGCCGGGATACCCGCAAAGATATTTATTAAAGCACCTTCGCTGCTGTCCTTAATCGCCTGTGCGACCAGTGGTCCAACCGGTGCCATTATCGCAAAGTAGCTGAACTTGTCAGTCACAGGATTGTTTTTAGGATTGACCAGCGACAACTTCACATTATTCTGTTTCGCCAGCGGCTCGGCTTTCGCTGCCAGCGATTCGATCCGCTCATCGTCAAAGTCAGTTCCAACTACGGTCAGGTTCTCGGTCTCCAGCGACAATACCCGGATAACATGCATCTGCCCCATCGGTCCGGCAGCTCCGATAATAAGGACCTTATCATTCGGTCGTATCTCGCCCATCGCCGGCACTGTCTTATAGCTTTCACACGCATCACATCCGACCGTTCCGATCCAGCGTGTCATACCGTAATGAGTGCGGCCGACACCAACCGATACTTCTTCACCGATCTTGTCACCGCAAAGTACGATATTGATTATACCCTGGGCCGCCAGCTTTTCATCCAGCAGCTCGATTGTCGCTTTATCAGAACCGAAATAGATAATATCGTCATAATATTCAGCTGGCAGCTCAGCCAGGCTCGCCGCTTCTTTAGCGTCAGTTTCAATATCCGCCAGGTCGCTGTTAACTCCGAATGTAGTAACTTCCGCCGGCTCACCTTTATCTGATAAGCTCGCCGCGATCCCGCTTATACTCTTTCCCTCATCCTTCACTACCAGCAGCCGTCCGCCCGGCTTTAATGTATTACGCTCTTCGGTTATATAAGAGCTTTCCACACACGCCCAGGGCTCCACCAGTGCGATAGACGCTGCACTGATATCCTTATCAACCGGTATCAGGAAACTTTCGCCGCTGTCAGGCTCAATTATCACTCGCTCGTCCAGTATCACATACTGCTGCAGCCCGCCTTCGATATTATACCCGAACGCAGAGTTGGAGTTCTTTGTCTTCAGCCAGCGATAGTCTGTCTGGACCAGTACCTTTTCACCCGCTTTATGATGGGTTACCTTATCACCGACCGCGACAATTACACCATACGCCTCATGGCCCGGCACAACCGGCTCTGTCCCCGGCTTATAGCTCGGCAGTTCTTTCAAGACTGCCGGGTCAATTCCAGACAGTATCTCGCTCTTACGCACATGGTTATTGAACTGCTTGAGCAGTTTCAGGTCAGAGAAACATAAACCCAGTGCCTCAACTTTCAGCAGTATCTGGTACGGGCCCGGCTTATCAACCGGCTTATCGGTATTATGTATCAGTTTATCTTCACCTACAAGCTGGATTGCCTGCTGGTTTGCTGGTATTGTATTTTCCATTGTCCTATTCCTTCCTGGGAACGCCGAGCCGAATGTAATCCCGATTTTCGGGAGCTCGACATTATCGGCTTTAGCCGATTAAAAATAACGTCGCGTTTGCTCTAAATTTAAGTTGTGAGCGTTAGCGAACACCATCTTTACACTTTTTATTTTACACTTTATACTTTATTTAAGGTCGCGTCAGCGACACCGCAACTCTTCACTCTTCACTCTTAGTTCTTCACTTGTTAAATTAAAAAACTGTTGTTTTTTAATTTAACATTACTTGTCCGCCGGTAACAGGTACTGCCTGCCCGGTTTCATATTTCTGTTCGATCAGGTAATACACCGCCTTCATCACATCAGCGGTCGTACACCCGCGTTTCATCGGCACCTTTTCTTCATAAAAATGTTTTACATCTTCGATTGTCTTGGCACCTGGCACCTTACCCGTCCTCAGATACTGGGCAAACAGCCCGTTCGTAGGCTCAGACCAGAGCGGCCCATCAAAGAAATTACCAGGACAGATCGAGTTAACTTTTATCCCGTCATCGATCAATTCCAACGCAAACGACTGGGTCAACCCGATCCCGCCGAACTTGCCGCCGGCATAAGCTCCGTTCCTGTTAGAACCGACCAGCCCGCTCTTGGAGTTTATCTGGATAATATCGCTATAGAGCGACCGGTTAGCTTTATTCTGGCGGCTCAATATCTGCGATACCACCTGGGTCGTCAGAAAATAGCCTTTATAGTTTACCGCCGTAACAAAATCGAAATCCTTCTCCGGCTGTGTCTTCACACTTTCAGCCTTCAGCACACCGGCATTAGAGACAAACACATCAAACCCGCCGTATCTCTTCACGACAGTTGATATCGCTTCCTTTATCGATACCAGATCGGTCACATTCATCTTTATAGCATATGCATTATCAGCGCCGAACTTTTCCTGCAGCAGTTTCGCTTCGTTTTCTGCCGCTTCGATATTAAGGTCCGCCAGCACCACATACGCTCCCTGTCCGACCAGATCCTGTGCTATCTCAAGCCCAAACCCTTGCGCCGCACCGGTCACAATCGCTACCTTGCCGCATACCCGTTTAACAGGGTCCGGTTCGGGATATTTCACATTAAAGCAGCCGACACCTTCAACCTCGACACATTCTGCATCTTTACCTTGTACCGCTCCGGCCAGGGCCTCCAGTACCTTAGCTTCATCGTAATCGCTGATAGATACTTTTACTCCGCTGCATTTGCAGTCAGCTGCTTCAACAAAACTGATCACAGGCCGTATATCATCTTTCGCCAGCAGCCCTCTTAGCATCGGCGATATTATATTTATTTTATCTGTTACATCTGCCATCTTTAATCTTTCAAATCCTGTTTTGCGTTAATCTTTTATTCTTATTTATTCGCGAACACATGTGAGCGATAAAATTTGGTCGCGAAGCAACACCGCAACTCTTCGCTCTTAGTTCTTCTCTTCACTTGCCGCTCCGCGGCATTATACCTTCTTTACACTTTAGCGTTATGCTTATCTTTCATTTTCTTACAAATAGTAGTTAAGATAGCAACTATTTCGTCGCTTTCTTGTTTAATATCTTTTGGTCTGTTCTCATTTATTATTTCTGACTGTATTAGAAGGTCAAGCCAATATTGGGTCTCTCGAGCTTCTTTTACGGCAATGCTGCATTTTGTCAGATAGTCAGCATCGCTTTGTGCTCCTTCACTTTCAGCAATATTTGCTCCAATTGATGTACCAGATCGAAGCAATTGTTTACATAGCAGCTTTCCTATGCCAGGTTTGGAATCTATTACCTGGCATAATTTTATAATTCTAATTGCAAATTCTTTTGTCCTGTCGGATAGTTTTTCCATTTGCGTCAGCTTTAAAACAAGGTCGCGCTAGCGACACCTTCTTTACACTTTTTATTTTACACTTTACTCTTTTAAATGTTATTTCTGTTCAAAACTACAGTTCCTATCTTTCTGAACTCTTCGATCACGCTTTCTTTATCCGATGCGTCTTTATATCTCTGCGGAAACCCTGCTTCGCCGTTCGCACACAAAAACTGATGAGCCGCCAGCACGCAGATACCTTCATGGAAGATCTCCTGAACCTTAGCCGGGATATCTTTTCCGCCCACACATTTCGGTTCAAGCGGGTCCAGTGCCAGTGTATTATGTTCGGTCCCGGCTATCACTACCAGCCCTGCATTACGAACCGCTGTTACATACTGCTCCAGTACCTCCGGCGTATTACGGTTCGGGATGAACTCCAGCATCGGGAAATTACTCTTCTTTAGTGTATCGATCAGATTTTCAACCGGCGTTTCATACTCGCACGGTACCTTAGACCCGTCCGCCAGCGTCGGGTAACATGATATCCCGCCCAGCTCTTCGATATATTCCTGCGCTTCGGCCAGTGTCACAAACGACTCTTCCACGAAGCATGGCTTACCGGCCTTCATCAGATACGACCGGATCTCATTCTGGATTCCAACCGCATCATTAATGTCAGCTTTAGGTTCGGTACCAAATATCTCTGCCAGTTTAGCTGCTCTGCTATCGGCATCGACCAGCTCAAAGAACACTTCCTGAAACGCCTGTGCCAGATGCCGCTCCTGCAGGGTCACCGTTTCAGGCTTGCAGTTATGCCGTTTCACAACTCGTGCTATTACCGCCTGATCGTCCAGCTTGGTATCAACCCCGAACCCGGCAAAATAGTCCGCCATCTTCGCAGCCATCTCTGTCATACGCAGGGCGTCATTATCACGGATCCGCTTGTTAAGCTCAGCCGCTCTCGGCGTAAACTCTTCAAATTTCGTTATACTCTTACCGCAGATATAATATTTACCAGGGTTACCCGGATCGTTCACCCGGATATTTTCCGCCTGCAGCTCTTTCTCCAACGCGATTATCTCAGTACTGAACAGCGGAAAGATATTCTTCGCCAGGCATTCATCGGCAAACCCTTTATAGACCGAAAAGTCATAATAGTTACCGGTCCCCAAAACATTGATCCCTTCATTCGCCGCCAGCTCAACCGCCTGACCGATTGTTTCAAACGCTGAAAAGTTCGGCGGGATATGGATATGACTGTTAGATACGATAGGCTTTGCCAGGGCCGGGCTATTTCCCGCCTCTGCCTTGATTGCTTCGGTTGACCCAATATTCTTTAAGAATCCGTTTGTAGATTCAGTTCCAGCCATCTATCTTTTTCCTTTTGTAGGGTGGGTAAATTTCGCAGACTCGTTTGCGGAGTACCCACGCTGTCATCTTTTTTGTATTATTTTATCTGCGTTAATTCAGTGTCTTATTTGTCGTTCAAATTATTTCGCCGTCAGCCGATATAAATTAGTTTTGCCGTAAGGCAAATCCTTCCCTTATGCCTTATCCAACTTTATTTGAATCTGCAACTAATGTTGTTATTTTCCTCGGCGGCATATGCAGTGCCTTCTCAAACGAATCTTCAGCTGCTTCCTTCACTGCTTCCGATATTGTCGGATGGGCAAATATCATCTCGCCCAACTCGCTCGCCTTCGCCTTAAGTGTCAGCATCGCCGCGGCACTCTCTATTATCTCAGTTGCGTTATGTCCGATCATATGTACGCCCAGCAGCGTATCATCTTCCAGGCTGCGGATCACCCGGACAAACCCGAACTCTTCGCCAACCGCCATCGCCTTACCGAGATATCCAATCGGAAACTCGCCGACCGCGATCGGAATATTTCGCTCTTTAGCCTGTTTTGTTGTCAGCCCAACCGACGCTATCTCAGGGAACGTATATACCGCACCTGGTATCGGCCTGGTCTGTGCCTTATCATGGCCAAGTGCATTTTCAACTGCTACCTCTCCCTGGGCACTGGCAGCATGAGCCAGCAGGCATCGACCGTTCGCGTCACCAATACAGTAATAGCCCTTTACCGCGGTCTCCATTTTATCATTAACTTTTATAAAACCTCGCTCGGCCTCCAGCCCGATAGTCTCCAGCCCGATCTCGCCGGTCGCCGGTCTTCTACCGGTAGCAACCAGTACTTTATGAACTTCAAGTTTTTCATCACCGGACAATACGGCTTTTATCCCGCCTTTATCCTCGGTCAGGCTCTCAACCTTTACACCGGTATAAATCTTCATCCCACGTTTCCGGAAAACATCGCCCAGTGTCTCACCCAGCGATCTTTCCATCTCTGGCAGCAGGCTATCCATCAGCTCAACTATCGTCACCTCAACACCATATTCGTGCATCATGCACGCAAACTCACAACCGATTACACCGCCGCCTACTATCAGCAGCTTCTTCGGCAGCTCTTTCCAGTGCAGCGCTTCGTCCGAAGTGCATACCAGATCAGGCTTTGTCGGCCAGCCTGGTATCCGGGCCGGGGTAGAACCTACCGCCAGGATTATCTTTTCAGCAGTAAATGATTCTGTACCTTTCTCGCCGATAACGTTTACCTTACCAACACCGTCCAGTACCGCCTTTCCGGCATACTGCTTAACCTTGCGAGCTGTAAGCAACCCCTTAATACCACCTCGAAGCTTAGTCAGAACTTTATTCTTACGCTTCTGGATCTTATCCCAATCGAAACTTACTTTACCATCGACTGTTATCTCCAGCGATTTGCAGTCATGGATCTTATACAGCATCTCAGCAGAGGCCAGCAAAGCCTTCGACGGGATACACCCGTAGTTCAGGCATGTGCCGCCGAAATGATGTTTCTCTACTATCGCAACCTTGGCACCCATCTGTGCTGCTTTCAACGCTGCCACATATCCGCCAGGTCCCGCTCCGAGTACTGCTATATCATAATGTTCTGCCATTTTTAGTCCATCTGTAGGGTGGGTAAATTCCGAAGCTTTTGCTGAGGAGTACCCACGCGGTCTTCTTTTTAATGTTATTTTTCTGCGTTAATTCAGTATCAGTGGTTCAAATTATTTCGGCGTCAGCCGATTAAAATAAGGTCCTGTACCGTACGGTGCTGGACACCTTCTTTACACTTTTTATTTTACAATTTACTCTTTTAGAAAAGCTATTATAGGAGCTTTTCTGGATTCTCTAATGTCTCTTTAAGCGTATTCATAAACTGGGCCGCCAATACGCCGTCAATTACTCTATGGTCAACGCTCAGCGTCATTGTCATCACACGTGTCGGCATAATCGCACCGTTTTTAACTATTATATCTTCACGAATCGCGCCGACTGCCAGGATAGCGGCTTCCGGCGGATTGATTATCGCTGAAAATTCTTCTGTGCCGAACATGCCTAGGTTCGTAATTGTAAATATGCCCTGGCCGACACCTTCCATCTTGCCGTTACGTGCCGATTCCACTACCTCACGAGTTCTGGCTGCCAATCTCTCTAGTGTCATCCTGTCAATATCGCATACTACCGGCACGGTCAGCCCGTCATCAGTTCCAACCGCTATACCGATATTCACCAGTGGTTTCTCAACTATCTGGTCGTCGATATACTGACTCCTGAATGCCGGGTACTGACGTATTGCCTTGGCACATGCCATGGTAACAAAATCATTCACTGAGCATTTGAACTCTTCTTTAGTCGCTTTATAAGTGTCAAATAATTTAGCGGCATCAATAGTACCTTTCATATAGAAATGTGGTACTGTCTGTTTCGAATATTGAAGGTTCTTGGCAATTGCTCGACGCATCTTGGTAAGTGGTATGACCACCTCTTCAGATGGGATGATTTTGGCATTTTTTACATCCGTTGACAGGATGCGACCACCCGGCCCGGACCCGGCACTGATCGATGACAGGTTGATGCCTGCATCGGCAGCTGCCTTCCGCGCGGCCGGCGAGGCCTTGACGCGACCCGTCTCAGTGCGCTGCGCGGGCGATTTCGATTGTTTCAGCTCGCCGTTGGCCGACGCGACGCTTCCTTTGTTCGCTTGCTGGTGGCTGCTGCTCGGCTGGACGCCTGCTGCACCGCCGCTGCTCGCCGCGATATAGCCGTCAACGTCTACGCCTTCTTCTGCCAGGTATGCAACCGGCTCTTTTACCTCAACTATATCACCTTCCTGGCTCACAATCTTCGCAACCCGGCCCGCATCAACAGCTTCTACTTCCATAACTGCTTTATCTGTCTCGATTTCCATTATAACCTGGCCGACTTCTATGCGGTCGCCTTCTGCTACTTTCCAGGCTACAATCGTTCCCTCTTCCATACTCTGACCCGCTTGCGGCATCAGAATCGGCGTTACTCCTTCCGGCATCGCCGCAGGGGCTTCGTTCGCCGCCGCGGTAGCGCCGTTGCTGGCCGCTGGTGCTTCGCTTGTTGCTGGTGCTTCGCTTGTTGCTGTTACACCTGTATAAGAGCTCAGGTCAACGCCTTCTTCTGCCAGAAATGCGACCGGCTGCTTAACCTCGACTATATCGCCTTCTTTGCTTATTATCTTGGCTACTAGACCGGCATCCGCAGCTTCTACTTCCATAACTGCTTTGTCTGTCTCGATTTCCATGATTATCTGCCCAACCTCTATTCGGTCGCCTTCCGCTACTTTCCACGCTACTATCGTTCCTTCTTCCATACTCTGACCTGCTTGAGGCATCAGTATAGGGATAACTTCACCTTGCGCTGCTGAGCTTGTACTTTCTGAACTCATTTTATCGACTCCCGCTGTGGTTGCTTGGGCAGATTGTGTTTCTGTTTTACTCTCTATTACTTCCTGTTTTGCGTTTTCAGCCTTGTTTTCAGTATTGATATCGCTGTTTTTGTCCAATATCGATACGTCTTCGCCTTTTTCTCCGACTACTGCAACCGGCTCGACACCTGAAATAACGCCGCCAGCCGGTGCCGTTTGCTTCAAAAGGCAGCCTGATATGTCTGATTGGATCTCAAATAATTCCTGACCGATATGGACCACGCAAAGCGTTTGTCCCTTTTCAATCTTCTCTCCAACTCCTGTAAGCCATTTATATATAACAACTTGGCTGGCTTTATGGAGCTTCTTTGGCAATGTGATATAAAACATTTAACCCTCACAGTTGAGTTTGCTCATTCGAGCGTGATATAAGTGCTTCAATTTATAATATAGTATCCTGACTATTCCTTAGTGTCATATTATATGTCTAACATTCCTTTTGATACTATCGCTTATTATAGTGATTGATTATCTTGCAAAAACAATCATAAAGCAAGCATTTTTTTTCATTTTTTTGTTGATTTTTCGGGTAAATTATGGTTTTTTATATATTAGACAAAGCAGTTACACGTTGTTTGTGGCTAATGCTTATTGTTTGCGACATTGAAAATCTAGTGAATTTATTTTCAGTGTATTGTACGCAAGTTGTTGTTTTATAAGACTATAAGACATAGATGCAGGTGAAAAATGGCTAAAGAAATGGGTATCAACCAGCGAAAAGAACAGATTCTGTCTTCGGCATACCAGGCGGGTTATGTAATGGTACGACAGCTTTCCAACCAGCTTGGCGTCTCTGAAGCTACTGTTCGAAGGGATCTGCATGGTTTGGCTGCCGAAGGACTTCTTGAACTTACCCACGGCGGAGCGTCAGTTGTCCGCAAGACCGATTTTTCCTTTATGTCCAAATCGGTTAGAAACGTTGAAGCCAAAGAAGCCATCGCCAGGCTTGCCAGCGATATGATAATTGATGGCGAGCATTTATTCCTGGATTCTGGTACCACTTGTTTCCAGATGACCCCTTACCTTAGGAGTAAAAGGAACTTATCGATTATTATCAACTCTGCCCGGATTGCTCAGGAACTTAATATTCCTACTATTAATGTTCTCATGCTTGGCGGTCAATATCGCCCGGACAGAATGGATACGGTAGGCCCTATGGCCGCTGAAGTTCTTGAAAAGCTTCGCGGCTATCGTGCTTTCCTTGGTACTGACGGCCTTGGTATGGATTTTGGTATTACCGCATCCGATGTTGACAGTGCCCATATCTATTCTTTTGCAGCCAAAAATGCTACAGAGCTGATTTTACTTGCTGATAGCAGTAAATTCGGTCAGCCTTCTTTATATAAGATCATGGATTTCCACCAGATATCCACAATTATAACAAATGAAAGACCTGACTCGGAATGGGAAGAATTTCTTAGATCTCATAATGTGAAAATGGTTTATCCCGGTCAAGAAAATATATCAGAAGTGAAGCGATGATAGGGGGTTATATGAATTTAACAAAACGCATGATTATTATTTCATTATCGCTGATATTATCAATTGGATGTTTTTGCGAAATAAATGCATCTACGCCTAGTCTGGCAGGCGGTGATATTGATCCGCGGGTAAGAGAATATGTGGTACCAACACGTGTTGTCTGGACCTCCGGAGAAGATATAGTCAATAATTCGGAAGCACTTTTATTAAAACGTTCAGGACAGATAACACTTGGCTCTTCAAATCCATGCTCACTTCATACAGGTGGTTCAATTCTTCTTGATTTTGGTAAAGAGTTGCACGGCGGTATTCAGATTATGGCCTGGAACAATCGAAATGGGAGTTTAAGTAATAAGCCGGTTTCGGTTCGTGTGCGATTTGGTGAGTCGGTTAGTGAAGCTATGAGTGATGGTCTGTACGTTGGCAAGAACCCTACCAATGACCACGCTGTTCGTGACCAGGAAACAATAATTCCATGGCTTGGGACGGCTGAAATTGGAAATACCGGTTTTCGCTTTGTTAGAATCGATTATTTAGGTGATGGTTTCTTAGAGCTCAAAAGTGTACGGGCCGTCTTTATTTATCGCCCGTTAGAATATAAAGGGTCGTTCAGGTGTGATGATGAACGATTGAATGAGATTTGGAAGGTTGGAGCGTATACTGTACACCTAAATATGCAGGATTATCTGTGGGATGGCATAAAACGTGACCGCCTTGTCTGGATTGGCGATATGCATCCTGAAACAATGACCATTCAGTGTGTCTTTGGCCGGCAAAATATAGTTAAAGACAGTCTTGATCTTATTCGTGAAGAAACACCGCTTCCGGGATGGATGAATGGAATAAGCTCATATTCTATGTGGTGGCTGCTTATACAGCATGATTATTATCTGTATACAGGAGATATCGATTTTCTTAGTAAACAAAAAGAGTACATTACTGGTTTGTTAAATCAATTATCCGGTTTTGTTGCTGAAGACGGCCAGGAAACTCTTCCTGAAATGCGGTTTCTTGATTGGCCCAGTCAGGCAAATCCTAAGGCTAAGCATGCAGGGTTGCAGGCACTGTTAATTATTACGCTGGAAAAAGGTGCAGAGTTATGCTCGATTTTAAATGAGGTTGATACCAGAGACAGGTGTCTTAAATCTGTACGAAAGCTTCGAACTTGCAAGCCAGACCCTGCTGACAGCAAGCAAGCCGCGGCATTATTGGCATTAGCTGATTTGGCTGGTGCCAAAAAAATGAACCGGGAGGTTATGGCTGTTGATGGTCCAAAACGTATGTCTACTTTTTATGGCTATTACGTTTTACAGGCAAGAGCGAAAGCCAGGGATTATCAAGGCAGCCTTGATGTTATTCGTCAATATTGGGGTGGTATGCTTGATATGGGGGCTACAACATTTTGGGAAGACTTTGACCTGGACTGGACTGATAATGCAGTTCCGATTGATGAATTAGTGCCTGAAGGCAAAAAAGATATTCATGGTGATTTTGGTAATTACTGTTATGTCGGATTTCGACATAGCTTATGTCATGGCTGGGCTTCTGGTCCTACCGCCTGGCTTAGCGAGCATGTACTTGGTGTAAAGCCACTGGAACCAGGTTGTAAAGTAGTCAAGATTGAACCTCATTTAGTTGACCTTAAATGGGTTGAGGGAACTTATCCTGTACCGCAGGGGGTTATTAAAATTCGTCATGAAAAACTACCCGATGGTACTGTTAAATCTAATATTGAAGCACCTGATGGTGTTAAAATTGTTAAATAATAATTATAGGAGTTAAGAAATGCCTAAGTGTCAAGTTGTTAATCCTTCAGATATGCGTAAAAGCGGCCAGATAGAGTTCAAGCCGATACCCGTTAACCAGTATAACAAGTCTGTTAAGGATGAACTTAAAAGATTTAGCAAAGATGATTTAATCCGTATCCAGCGTGATATGGTTATAATTCGTACCTTTGAAAACATGCTGAATGAGATCAAGTTGCGTGGTGTATATAACGGCGTAGAATATATGCATAAAGGGCCGGCCCATTTGTCAATTGGCCAGGAAGCTGCCGCTGTCGGTCAGGCCTACCATCTGAATATTGACGACCATATTTATGGCAGCCACCGCAGCCATGGCGAAATTCTTGCCAAAGGTCTTTCTGCTATCGAAAAGCTTAATGAAAAAGAACTTATGGAGATTATGGAGAACTATTTTGGTGGCTGGTGTCTCAAGATAGTTGAAAAGAACTCTAATGGCGGTTCGGTCAAAGACCTGGCAATTGATTTTCTTATCTACGGAACTCTTGCCGAGGTATTTGGTCGCGAACCCGGTCTGAATAAAGGTATGGGCGGCTCGATGCATGCTTTCTTCCCGCCGTTTGGTGTCTATCCGAATAACGCAATTGTTGGCGGTTCTGGCGATGTTTCAGTTGGCGCGGCACTGTTCAAAAAAGTTAACCAGAAAACCGGTATTATTATCTGTAATATCGGTGACGCCTCCAGTGCCTGCGGTCCGGTTTGGGAAGGCTTATGTTTTGCTACTATGGACCAGTTCAAGCAGCTTTGGGATGATGCCCACAAGGGCGGGCTGCCGCTGATCATGAACTTCAATAATAACTTCTACGGCATGGGCGGCCAGCCTGAAGGTGAGACAATGGGCTTTGGCTCGCTTGCCCGTATTGGTGCAGGTCTCAATCCTGAGCAGATGCATGCCGAGCGTATTGATGGTTATAACCCGCTTGCCGTTGCCGATGCTATCGACCGTAAACGTCAGATCCTGGAAAAAGGGGCCGGCCCGGTTCTGCTGGATACCGTAACTTACCGTTATAGCGGCCATTCTCCTTCTGACCAGAGCAGCTATCGCCAAAAGGAAGAAATCGAAGCCTGGATGGAACATGATTCGACCGTAAACTTTGGTAAGGAACTTGTTAAGGCCAAGGTTTGCAACGAAGCGAAGCTGACAGAGATAGCTGAATATGCCGACGGACTGATTACCAGGGCTCTTGGCCTTGCTGCCGACCTGGAAGTGTCACCTCGTGCCGACCTGAAAAAAGAAAATTGCCTTCTTGAGCAGACTATGTTTTCTAATGAAACAATCGAGTCGCTGGATACTACCCGTAAGCCGGATGTTCTCATTGAAACAATTGCGGAAAACCCACGAACCAAGAGCCTGGAGTCTAAGAGCCGTTCTGCTTATGGTGAAAATGGCGAGCGTCTGAAAGATACTCGCTGTGTAGGTTACAAAGATGCATTGTTTGAAGCTATTATTGATCGGTTCTATACCGACCCGACTCTGGTTGCTTACGGCGAAGAAAATCGTGACTGGGGCGGTGCCTTTGCCGTGTATCGCGGCCTGACCGAGGCTCTGCCGTACCATCGCCTGTTTAATTCTCCGATTGCAGAGGCAGCCATTGCCGGTACCGCGGTTGGTTATGCCCTGGAGGGTGGTCGTGCTCTTATCGAGCTAATGTATTGCGACTTCCTTGGCCGTGCCGGTGACGAAGTATTTAACCAGTTATGTAAATGGCAGTCTATGAGTGGTGGTTTGCTTAAGATGCCTGTTACAATGCGTGTATCGGTGGGCAGCAAATACGGAGCTCAGCACAGTCAGGACTGGACCGCTCTTTGTGCTCACATACCTGGTCTAAAGATAGCATTTCCGGCGACTCCATACGATGCAAAAGGACTGCTGTATAATGCTCTAACCGGGACAGACCCCGTTATCTTCTTTGAAAGCCAGCGTCTATATGGCATTGCAGAGGAATTCCAGCCGGGCGGCATACCGTCTGAATCGTATAGTATCGAATTTGGCGAACCGGCTGTTCGTAAAGAAGGTAACGACCTTACTATTCTTACTGTTGGTGCTACCCTTTACCGTGCGATCGAAGCAGCTAAAGAGTTGGAAGAAAAATATGGCCTGAGCTGTGAAATTATCGACGCGAGAACTCTTGTTCCGTTTAACTACGAAAAGGTTATCGAGTCTGTTAAGAAGACCCGCAAGATTCTGCTGGCTTCTGATGCCTGTGAACGCGGCAGTTTTCTGCATACTATGGCATCTAATATCAGTACGCTCGCTTTTGATGAGCTGGATGCTCCGCCGGTTGTGCTTGGTGCCAAGAACTGGATTACACCGCCGGATGAAATCGAAGATGCGTTCTTCCCGTATCCGTCTGACTTCCTTGATATTATTAACGAGCATATTATCCCGCTAAAGGGTTATAAGCCGGTAGCTGATTTTTCTTCGGCTAAAATAATTGATAAAAACAGAAAAGGAATATAATACAATTTTTTCATTTTCGACAGGTTAGAAATGATAAGTCAATATGATTGCGAGACTCTTTTGATGACATGAATAGGGGGCTGCGAAGCGGCCAAACGAAAAAAAGTTGTTTATGCTATTTTGGTGTCTTATTCTTTTCTACCTGTTGTGACCATTCAAGGTGCTAGTTGCTAGCACCTTTTTTTATTGAATTAATCTAACGAATATGATAGTTTATTTACAGGCTGGGTGATGATGGTTTAATAAAATTGTGAGGTCTACTATGTTTGACAGTGCTATTTATTTGATATTTGCAATAGTTGTTTTGCTTTTTATTTGGATACTTTTTGCTTTAGTGAGAATCCAGAATAAAAGGGAGTTTTTTTCGATATCCAGTATTTCATTTGGCTTGTCTTGTCTGTTTGTATTTTTAGTATTAGCTTATATTTCAGAGTATTTGCCTTCTGATTCTGAGCTTTTTTCGAAGTTGTCCGGCTATTTTTCCGGCTTAGCTGAAAGATGTGACAAAGTTGGGTTAAGCATATTTGTGAGTTTGACAACGATGTTGATGTTGCTTCCAATAGTGTACTCTGTTTTATGTCGAATAATGGCAAAATTCCTATTTAAGAAAACGGATGCTAGTTTTTTCAATATTGATAGATATGTAAAGTTGTTGGCTGTAATTATGTGGATTGAACTTAATAGTAGGGTGGAAGATATATTTCCAGAGCATATAACAAAATCTACATCGCATGTCTGGCTAATGCTGCTCTTACCAATAGTTATTTCTTTTGTCTTTTGTTACATTATATACAGGCCGATAGTAAGGCAGATAGTAACTTTTGGTCAGAAGATCGAGCCGGGCACAAATGAGAAATCAGCTCAGGACAAATCTCAGCAGATAGAGGCTGCTGCTTCTTAGTGTTGTATATTTGGAATTCTATTTATCCCTGGTTTATAGGCAGATTAAACGAGAATTGTCGGAAACAGAAGGCAAGAGTTTTGAACAAATTGAAAGAGAACTGGTGAACTGATATAAATAATACCTGTAACTGTTGAAAATGCCCGTTCGAGCGTAGTATAAATGGCTAAATTGTCATTTCTTACCTTCCGAGCGATCGGGCAAAATCATATACAATGTGTATAAAAAAGGCGGCACCGGTTTTAGTGTCGCCTTTTGAGTTTGGTCAAAGTATAAATCACTATTCTTCCTTAGCTTTTTCTTCTTCCTTTTTCTCTTTGTTTTTATTGCCGCCGAGCAGGTTGCCGATCCCTTTGCCAATGTCACCGATTCCCTTTCCGGCGTTATTAATTATTTCTTCGGCACCTTTGCCGGCACCTTCCAGAGTTTTTCCAGCTCCTTCCAGGGTTTTTCCTGCACCCTCAACGGCTGCACCGACTCCTTTAATGCCCAAATCTCCGATAGCACCTACACCTTCAATTAGTATTTCGGCACCAGAGCCAATTATCTCGACAGCACCTTTTAGTGATCCTTCCAGCCCCTTGAGCAGCTCAGCAGGTATATCGTGGGCAATAGTTTTTATTATTGCCTGGGAGATTGCAACGAAGACCTTGCGGATAACTGTTCCCGCTAACTCACCTTTATCCTGATCGCTTGATACGTGTTCCAGGGTTATTGGAGCCATCTTTATCGTAATGTCACTTTTCTGGCCGGGAAGAGGCAGCAATTTCAAGTGTACTTTGGCTTCTTCGATATGAAATCGGTCAATCCGCAGATTTTTACCAGAACCTGTTTGTTCTTCTGGCTCTGGTTCCTGTTCTTCGGTAGTTGATTTACTATTTTCTGCCAGGAGGTCCAAAAGGGCCTGTAAGTTACTGGTCATACCTTTCTGTTCAAAGGTTACCTCAAGACCGGAGATTGTTACATCATTGACGACAATAGTATCGTCAAGCAGTGTTTTCATTGCAACGTCTGTGCTGCAGCTGCTCAGTTTGAACAGTCTTTCAGTTTTGAAACCTTCCGGGTTGGCAATATTCAAGCCTTCTAACGAAACTTTACCGCGAAAAGCGGAAATATCAAGATTTTCCAATGTTACCGGCACAGATAAAGCTGCAGTTCCAACTTTTTCAACGGCTATTCGACCTATGCTGCCCAGGTATGACATGGTGACAGATATACCGATAACGACAATTATAAAAAGCAGGAGTATAATCCGCTTAATTGTTCGCTTTTTCTTCATAATTCTTATTCCCTCAACAATACTTATTTAGTTTTTATCCAAACAATCTGGATTATATATTAATGTTAACTATTATTACTATATGCATTATTATATTACTGATCAATTGATTATATTTTATTTAAAACTAACAATCAATTACACTGTTAAACATAATGAATAAAAAAGAAAATAAATTGCAAATATTATATATTGTTATTGCATTGTTTTTTGTTAATGGATGCATCGATCACAGCCACGAAAAGCGAGTTCCAGGTAAAAACATATTGCCGGAAGTCGTCAAAAATGTTGCTGTGACAGATATTTATGGCAATATTTCTCCCGAGAGGGTTAACCGGATATTATCGCCGGCAAAAACAGTCCTTGTCCAAATGGGCCTGCCAGATATCGCGAAGGTTGATGTTGAACCTGGCACTAATGAAAATGATCCGAATATGATCAAATCATATCTTAGATTTCGCAGATCTGAGTCTCTTCTCAAAGAAGGGATGCCAAGACGGGAGTATCAGAAGATATCTGACGATTTCTTTGCCTATGTTGACCGTTTTCCTTACGTTACAGCAATGCAAAAAAAGGCGGTTGATCATTATTTAAAGATGAATAAGCAATTTGCAGCGATACGTGAGGCAAAAAAAGTTATTTCAATTGATCCTAATGATATGGATACTGCAATTACGATAGCCGCTGTGTATAATGAGACGGGAAGATATGAAGAAGCGTTGCAATTTTTAAACCTTGCCTTACAAAGCAACAGGTCTGGGACAGAAAATGTTTCAACGGCAATAGCAACGCTTCATATGGCAACCTCGTTTGCCGAGCTGGGCTATACCTATGCAGCAGCAGAAACATATCTTCGTGCCTGGCAGCTTATGAAGTATCACAGGCAGTTTCAGCACTACGACCAGTCAATTCAAAAAATTATGGAAAGCTCTGAATTTCAACTTCTTTTGGCTGCCCGGATGTTTTTGCAATGCGGCAAGATAGATGACTGCATCCAGACGCTTCGCCAGGTACAGATAGGGCCAAATTTTCAACAGCTGTTGGCTTATATATCTCCAATGGTTATCGACCTTCCTGAATCTCAAAAAGTAAGGTTCAAATTGCTTATGCAGTTATATTTATATTTGTTGGCTGATGGAGAAGATGCTGATTTTGTTCTCAGGTTGTTTTATAACAATTGTCTAAAAATGTCCCTTCATAATGAATATATCAAGGTTGTCCAGGCCTGGTATGGTTCTAATGTTATAAATCCGGAATTGCCACAGTTGATATCCCGGCATAGTTACGCTCGAGCGCTCGAATATGCCAGGCGGCATACTGAAGCTAGGCTGGTTTTGAATAATTCCAGGCCCGGTTTTGAAACGGCTGCGGTCTGGTTGGAATTTGCTAGAATAGACCGGGCCAATCAATCATTCAACGAGATGCTGCAGGAGTATATTAATTGTCTTGATGCAGGAGTTCGAAATCCGGAAGAAGTAATAAGTGAGTTTGAGAACATTCTTCTATATGACCAGGCTGCCAGGGATACTTTATCTGATAAAATAAAGTTATTTGATGACAAATCTTTTGGAGCTCTTATCATCAAAGCTCTTATTGCTGAAAATAACAAAAAGAATTCTCTAGCTGAAGCTTTATACCAGGCTGCATTGGGTAAGGACCGTGATAATATCGTAGCTCGAAAATATCTCATTCGCTACTATGCCCGTGTAGGTAAATATCAAAATCTTCTTGTTCTGGCAAAAGGATATGATCGCCCGGATATAATTATGTATGTTGCCAGGGCATATCAGTCGCTGGGGAAATTTGACAAATCTATTGATTGTTACAAAAAAATCCTGTTGAAAGATAAATATAACCAACAGGCAGTAATTAGGTTAGCCGATTTATATCGTTCATTGGGACAGTACGGCAATGCTGAAAAATTACTTCTCAGGTCTGCAAGAAGGCATCCGGAGCAGGATCGTATCCAGGTAGAACTTATTAAGCTGTATTCTATCTGGTCTATGCCGGGGAATGACGCTTCTGATATTATCAAAAATAGCTATCAACGTGTTTTTGTGCTAGCCGACAATTACTCCGATAGATATGCCGGTTCTTCATCCGGTCAGGATAAAGCAGAGACTATTCTCCAGGAAAGTCTTGAAGAGTTACTTGACCGGCATAAAAAATGTAAACCGGCAAGAGTCGTATTGTGTGATTCGTATTTCCGAACAAAAAAAATTGACAGTGCAGTCTCTCATGCTTCGCGGCTGATAAATATGTTTAGTGATGATTATGAATTACTGAAAAAGTCAGCAGAGATATTTGATTTTGCCGATAAATATGAATTAGCTGCCGCGACAAGAAAAATTATCTGGGAGAAACATCAAAAGACTCCTGATACTCTTTTTGCAGCTATGAAGGCTCTGAGGTTAGCCGGAATGCCATCTGAATCTCTTAATATGCTTAATAATGGTATTGAATTATTTCCTGATGATGTTACCTTTATAGAAAATATTTCCGGAGAAGCTTATAATACCTATCTTATTCTGCGTAATTATGGTGAGGGCATTGATGTAATTACTAAATGGCTTGATATTTGCCGCGATGTATCTAAAGAAGATTTGGCAAAATCCTTAAAATATAAACTTGCTCTTCTTCTTATATATGACAGCAGATTTGATATCGCGGTTGAGCAGCTGAAAAAACTTTACTCTGAGTTCCCTGAAAGTAAAATCTATGCGATACAAATGCTGGTCAGGTCGCTTAATATCAGGGGGATGTATGATGATAGTGCTTCATTTCTTGAACAAATGATGGAAGTTCTTCCTGATAATATATTTATTATTCTTGAATATGCTTATACTCTGATCGAAGCTGGTCAGCCTCAGCTGGCAATTGAATATGTCGAAAATTGGCAGCTGGAAAATCCTGACGCTACCAACAGGCAGTATGCATTGTTTAATACTTATAAACGAGCGGATGAATTTCAACAGGCAATTGATCTGACCAGAAAACGCCTTCGTAGCCAGAGTGATGATGTTGACCTCCTGGTTAACCTGGTTTTCTGTCTAATTCATCAGGGCGATGAACGTTCGCTAAACGAAGCCTCTGGCATCATGGATGGCCTGGCAAAAAGGAATGTTGACCCTTTTAAATGGTTTGACTATCGAATTATTCTTGATCTTACCCGTGGCAATCCGGAGATTGCTTCGGAAAGAATAATTAATATGACGACAGATCCTGACTCGCCCGCTATACTGGCCGCACAGGCCCGGATTTTTTACCTCTCGGGAGATTTTGACAAAGCAATAAGTATGTATCAGGATTTGATTAAAGACTTTCCGGATGAAGCTTACTATAGAAGCTTGTATAGTTTCGCCCTGGAAAAAGCAGGGCTTGTCGATGAAGCTATTGAGCAGCTGGCAAAACTATATGAGCTGGAAAGCGATAACGCGATGAGCAAAAATAATCTGGCTTATACAATGATAACTAATAATAGGGAACCGGAACGTGCCGGTAGGCTTATTCGAGAGGCAATTTATATGGCTCCGGAAAATGTCGCCATTCTTGACAGTGTGGGCTGGCTTTATTATAAACAAGGTGAATTTCAGATTGCACTGGATTATATTTATCATGCCGCTGCCGCCGATATTATTGTTGATCCTGAACTTATGGACCATCTTGGAGATACTTTGTACAGGCTTGGCAATCCGCAGAAAGCATTTAGATACTGGCAGAGAGGTTTAAAGGAAATAAATCGACGTATTGTAATGGAGAAGTCGTTAATTAATATTCAGGGCCGATATCAAAGGAAAATTGAACAGTATAATTCTGGTCAGCCTGTGGATGTTGCCCCATTATTTTCAGAAGTTTTGGAGAATTAGTTTATGTCCCGAAAAGATGAATTAGTTAAGCAATGTCGTAAGCCTACAGGTTCACTTGGGCTGCAAGTTGCCGAAAATATGAACAAAAACCATAGAGAATTATGGCAGTGGGGTTTTTCTCATCTGGACTTTACCGGGATAAAGTCAATATTAGATATAGGCTGTGGTTCCGGGATGACGGTTAAATTGATGGCAGAACTTGCGCCGAATGCTGTGCTTTCTGCCATTGATTATTCGCCAGATATGGTTGAGTTAGCCTGCAATACATGTTGCGAACTTATAGACGGCGGAAGAGTTGCTATTGTTCAGGCTGAAGTATCAGATTTATGTTTTGATGATGCATCCTTTGAACTTGCAACAGCTTTTGAGACCTACTATTTCTGGCCTGATCTGGTAAACGACTTAAAGGAAATCAACCGGACACTAAAACCCGGGGGGAGATTGCTGCTCGTTAATGAATGCTATAGTGACCCGGCATTTGAAGAGAGAAATTCTCGCTGTGTCAGTCTTGCCCGGATGCAGATTCATACTCCTGCGGAATACGAGGGTTTTCTTTCTGCGGCAGGATTCAGGCTTGTTAAGCTGGATACAATCCCTGAGAAAAACTGGATAACAGCATTAGCAGCTAAAGCATAATCAGCAGTTATAACTCCCGGAAAACCAAGTGTTTATGTCTGTAAATTCCTTGTTGACAAGAATATAAGGAAAATGGCAATATGCATTTGATATTTGCGGATATTGAAGCTGTTGTGTGTCAAATATTTCCTTTTTTTACTCTTATTTTACTATTCTTACCGATATGTTGATTTATAGGACCGTATAGTGTATGATTATTAGCCAAACATTGATACGCTTAGTTTAATAATAGCAATGCGTTATGTTTTATTTGTATTTTGTTTGATGCTATAAGTAATTTAAGGAATGATAAATGGCATATTTTAAATATATTATTGTTTTATTGACCTTATCCTTGTTCATTGATGCATCGTTTTCCCAGCAGATGATAGGACCGGTTCCGGAAAAACAGAATGAATCTATAAATTTTGATGATCTTGTTGGATATGGTAGTGTACTGGTTGTAAATGGCGATGCCGTTTCTTCATATGATGTAATCGAAAAAGCCAGGGAAGAACTTATCCAATTTGCAGACAAGGATGTTATGGCTTTTTGCAACGCTGCTCTTCCGATTATAACTGAATACACAAGGATGGAAGTTAGAGAATTGTTAATGTATCAGAAAGCTCTGGAGGATGTATTAAAAAAAGATTCAAGCGGCCAAATGATAAAGGAAATGCGGGAACGGCGTCGTAAAGATATTGTTCGTAATTATGCGGGCAACCAGGCGATTGCAAATCTTAAACTTGAAGAGATGGGAACTTCAATGGAGGAGATGCTGGATAAATTTCAGCGGGAAGTGGTTATTTCCAGTTTCAAAGATACTATTATTTCCAAGGATAATACTATTACCCGTCTCGAAATACAGGATTATTATAACAATAATCTTGATAAATATGTCAGCGTTAAAGAATCTTTGGAGTTTCGGCTTATTAAGGTAGAGTCTGCTGAAAAAGCTCAGGGATTACTGGCAAAACTCAAAGCCGGGAAAGATTTTGCTGAACTTGCTAAAATTGAATCTAAGGATTGGCGTGCGAAATATGGAGGTCTTTGGGATCCCGTTGAAGGACCGGATTCTATAAAAAAAGAATTAAAACCAGTTGCTAATAAACTTATCAAGCTGCAACCAGGTCAATTAACTGACATTGTAGAATCTGACGGATATTATTATATAGGAAAGTTAGTAAGTTATACACTTCCGCAGTACAAGCTGCTTGCGGAGGTTCAGGATTTGGTTCGTGAAGAAATTTACGAACTTAGGTGGCTGGAGTATTCGGCCAAACTTAGTGAAAAGTTGCTTGATCGAGCTGTTATTGGAGATTCTGACGAATTTGTTCGGAGTACGGTTATTACTGCCTGGAAAAAATTTGGTTCTCAAACAGCTTCTGACACTATCGAATAGGTATTTATGATGAGTAATAATATATGGGCTCCATGGCGCATTTCATATTTAAAAGGATTGGAAGAAGATGTTCGCTCTGGTCATGATGGTGAGCAGTGTTTTCTTTGCGATTATTTGAATGATCAACCGGAAAATGACCGGAAAAACCTTCTGCTGCACCGTGGCGAATATGCGATGGTTGTGATGAATGGTTATCCTTATAGTGCCGGACATCTTTTGATCGCACCAAAAGATCATATCGGTGAATTGCAGGATATAGCTGACCATGTGATGCTGGAGGTTGTCAAACTAACCAGGTATTATCAGTTAGTTCTAAAAGAAGTAATAACTCCTCATGGATTTAATATTGGAATCAATCTGGGGCGTTGTGCCGGTGCCGGGCTGCCGGGCCATCTTCACCAGCATATTGTTCCACGCTGGGATGGTGATACCAATTTTATGTCAACGGTAGGGGATACCCGTACTATTAGCCAAAGCTTGCTGGAATTATATGATGAATTGAAAGAGGCTGAGAAAAAGATTCTCTTTAAATAATCTCTGGTATATTAAATTCCAGGTTTTGATAATTCTTAAAGTTAGTTCTCGTTAACCTTATTTTCTATCTGGTTAGACATATAGCTGATAAGCTCTACTGCACGATAATTTTCGTTAGGGAACATGTCATATGGAACCTGTTCTTCCCCGAATTTATCGGCAATTAGCTTTCGGGCACAAGATTCAAAATTATCCAAACAATATTGCATTTTGATTTGTTCACTTTCAGCCGGCATATTACTCATGATGTCATTAAAAAATGGACATTTCTCTAATTTCTCACATGTCTTCATTTATCATTGTTTCCTTATCTGCTTATTTTAGGCTCAAATCGTTGCTTATTATTCTGATAATTTAAAGCAGATTTGTATGTTCTTCTCTTGGGCTTTCGACTGATTCTTTTATTAATAAGTCTAGGTACATTATTCGGCAATTTGAAACATTGATTTTAGAAAAAAACACTGTACATAACATTATTGTGGATGTTTTTGACATTAAGCTGTAAAAATCCTAAAGCTTTATAGTACTACCATTCTGATTTTGTTTATAGGACCTTATTTCCGGGGGGCATATCTCAAATCATCAGCATGGGATATTACATAGATAAAAATTGTAAATTAGCTATTTATAGCTATTTCCTGTCTTAATATTATCGGCAGCGTTACTATAAATATGGCCCCTTTGCCAAATGAACTTTCAGCTCTGATACTACCGTTGTGTCTGTCAATTATTCTTTTGACAATATCCAGCCCCAGACCGCTGCCCATGCCGGATGGTTTAGTTGTAAATAGCGGTTCAAATATTTTATCGATATTATCATCTGGTATTCCACAGCCGTTATCTTTTATTCTTATCTCTATATTATCGCCTGATTTTTTCATTGATATTTCCAGTTTGCCTTGTTCTTCCATTGCCTGGACGGCATTATGGATTAGATTTGTCCATACCTGGTTAAGTTCACTTGGATAACAGAATATCTCTGGCACATCTTCCAGTTCCAGTTCCAGTTCCAGGCCGTGTTTGAGCTTATTGGCATAAAGAGTTATTGCTGTTTCCAGGCTCTTTCTAACACTTGCCAGGATTTTATTCTTAGTGTCACCTGCACGGGCATATTCTTTTAAGGCAAAGACTATTCTGGACGATTGCTGGATTGCCTGTTCGATAATTACATTTCCCTGGTATATTGCAGTTATCTTTTCCAGCATATCAAGTATACGCTCACTATCTGAGCTTTTGAACAATGGGATAAATTCTTTATAGATGTCAGACATACCGCTGTTAACTAGGAATCCTGCCAGGAGCGTTGGACTGCATGACACTTGCCCTTCAAGTAATTTGGTAAGGTCACTTCGCATTTGACGAATTTCACGAGTCGATAAAGTCGGGGCATTTTGAATAGAACTGTATTTAACAACTTTTTTAATGAGATCCTTGTTTTCACTCTGAAACATTTTGGCGTAATCTTCAAGTAATTCAATAATATCATTAAAAAATTGTTTAATAATTGTATTTGAAGATCCAATTGCACCGAGAGGAGTGTTAATTTCATGAGCAATATTTGAAGCCAGCTGGCCGATTGATGCCATTTTCTCTGATTGGATTAGTTGGGTCTGTGTTGTTTGGAGCTCCTTTTCTGTTCGGTTCCTTTCCTCAATTTCTTTGTGAAGGAGATTGTTTTTATTTTCTAATTCTGCTGTTCTCTTTTCGACTTCACTTCTTAGTATTTTGTTATAATTCTTTACGACTTCTTCTGCTCTTCTGCTTTTATTTATGAGGCTTGCTTGCTGAACATTCTGGTATGCCGTATTTGATAACTGGTTGGCAAATGCGAATAATGCATTTGCAATTATCACAAACTGATTCTCTTCCATTGTTGGAGTCTGATGATATTTCTCTAATGCTATTTTGGGGTCGCCACCCAGTTCTAAAATAAATTCTTTTATTTGTTCATCAGTTCGGTCATTTCTTCGAACATGTCCGATCAGCCAGTTGGCAATATGTTTGCCGCCTATTGTAATGCTGGCTCCTGCACCTAGAATGCCACATTTTCCGTGAAGCTCTATTGTAGGTCCTTTGGTGTTTACTTTACTAAGATTGATACTGGATTGTTTGCAAAAACTTTGCCCTTTTTTTGTGATGTAGGCTAATTCAGAACAATAACTGCAAAAACAGCTTGGTGATGTAATATATGTTCCATCAGGTTTGGTTATGATAGAACCTACTCCGGTTGCTGCAGAAAACAGGTCTTGAATGTTTTGGATATCTTCCAGGTTAAATAATTCTTCGAAGGAAACATCGGCATTTTCCAATGGATTTGTAAGAGCTATTATTCGTTTTTCCAAGGCTTTTTCTGTGGCTTTTTCATTTGTTATGTCAATAACTGTAAAGGTTAAACCTTTGGACCAGTCTGACATGTCTAATGGCGATGAACTTAGTTTTATGTCAAGAATGCGATTATCTTTGCACTTAAACTGAGTCTCTACCGTTCCAACTCCTTGTTCAGATATTTGTCTGGATATGTCATTTTCCACTCGTCTGAATTCAACATCTGTTAAATATAAAATTTGAGAATTTTGCCCCAGCAGCTCGTCGTCGCTGTATCCGGTCATTTCGCAGAAATAATTATTCATATATGTAAGAAGCTGGTTGCGTATTACACCGATACCGCATGGTGCTGCGGTAAAAATACTCTGGAGTTGATTTTGACTGCTTGCCAGCTCGATTTCTGTTTGCTTTAACTCACTGATATTTCTGCATACACATAGAATTACCTGCTCGTTTTCATATTCCACCATATTTGCTATGATTTCTGTATCAATATTTATATTGTCTTTGGTCGCATGAACAGTTTCAAATCTAAGTGGATTTTCTTCTTTGATTTTTTTTATTGTTTCGATTACTTCTGTATCATTGTGCAGTGGGTCAAGTCTCGATATAGGCATTTCAATCATTTCTGATCTGCTGTATTTATATCTAGAACATGCTTCCAGGTTTACATCTTTGATTATGCCGTTATCTCTGACTAAAAGAATAGCGTCAGCCATACAGTCGAACATGGTTTTATATTTGACTTTCTCTTTGTTTAGTTCGACAATTTTCTCTTGCAGCATTGGGTAATAGCTTTTACGCGCAGAGTGCTGCCCCATGCCGATCAATTGCTTGATAACATCATTATTGTCGTTATTCAAATTTTCATTATCTGGCTTCTTCATATATTACTTCAATGTCTCGTTTGCTGGCTTTTTTGGGATTTGTGAAAATACAGGCATCTTTTATGGCTTTTTCAGCGAGTATTGGAATGTCACTATTGTTTACGCCCACAAGTTCCAATCTCTTTGATATTCCCAACCTGTTTCTTAAATTACGGATATAGTCGAAGAGCCTGTTTTTTAAGTCAGGATTCAATATACCTCTTGTATCAATTCCAAATGTTTCTGCAATTATTCTGAATCTTTCCGGTGCTGCATCGAAATTGTAGTTTATTACATGTTCCAGTAGTAATGAATTGCATTCACCATGCGGGAGATCCAGGTAACCGCCCAGGCTGTGTGACATCGCATGAACTGCCCCTAATACGGCATTAGAAAATGCCAGGCCTGCGTGCATGCTGGCCAGCATGATATTTTCACGGAGTAAAATGTTGTCTGAGTCTGATATTATCATTGGTAGATTATCTTTAAGCAGAGTAATTGCATGCAGGGCATGGAGGTCTGTCATTTTTGAACTGGCAGTTGATACATAGGCTTCTATCGCATGGACTAATGCGTCCATACCGGTACATGCAGTCAGATAATCATCCATTGTTGTAGTAATTTCAGGGTCTATTAGTGATACATCAGGGATAATACTTTTGCTTACGATCGCAATTTTTACCTGCTCTTGAGTATTTGCGATAATACTGAACTGAGATACATCTGCTGATGTACCCGCTGTAGATGGTATAAAAATCATAGGCGGCAGTGGTGCCGGTATCTGGTCGATCCCCTCATAGTCCAGGATATGACCGTGGTTTGAGATAATAATCCCTATTCCCTTGGCACAGTCCATCGGACTTCCACCTCCGATAGAGACAATACCTGAACAGTTTTCCGTACGAAAGACTTCAGCCCCTTTCATTACTTCCTCGGCTCTTGGATTCGGGGTTACTTCGGAAAATATAACATATTCAACTCCGGATTCTGCCAGGCTGTCTTCGACCTGTTTTACCCATCCATGGTCTATTAGTCCCTGGTCGGTTACTATTATGACCTTTTCTAACATGAAATTATTGCAGTATTGGCCGACCATTTTCCGGGCTCCGGTACCGAAAATAATTTCTGGTGCCAGGAATTTCCTGAGATTAATTATAGAATTATCCATATTTGCCCCCATTCTATTATGTTTGTGCATATATTTTTGCCAATCTCGACATAACGCAAAATCTTAATTCAGCATTAGACTTCAGGGTATTATTGGACTATGAAGCTTGTCTGCTGCTTTGCACATCTATAATAAAATCTGTTTATTTTCAATCGGTTATATAGCTGGGTGGCTTTATTTGATACTGCACAGTTATGAATTTGAAAATAGTATGATAGTTTAACCTAAATGATTTATCCGCTGTGTTTTTAGGGTGTATTTTTCCGGCATTGCGTTTATAATATAGTTCTACATAACCGATATTATTATTGATTGGTATAAATACTGCAGGTATCCGCATATAGCCGATACCTGTTGTTGTTAGTACAAACCATTGCAGATAAAGGACTTAGTAGTGACCGCATTACCAGATACCCGCCAGGTTGCAGATTTGTTATCAAAAATAGCCAAACTTGCCAGTTCTAATCCGGAACCTCCGCAGTTTTTTGCCAATTTCCTGCAGCTTGCTATTTCTGCTTCCGGCAGCAGAGGGGGAGCTATCTGGGTACTTCAGCCTGAAAAAGGACCTCAATGCTATTGCCATCTCAATGTCGAACTGTGTAAACTTGACATTCCGTCTCAGCAGGATCTCCTTAACCAGGCAATTCAAAAGACGGTTGAAGAAGGTAAGACAATGGTTGTTCCCCCTAAAGCGGAAGACTCTGAAGCTGCCGGGCTGACCAATGTTTGTGGTCATTGCCTTATGTTCAAACCTTTGCGTGCCGGCGGACAGGTTGCTATGCTGCTTCATCTTGTCTGTGACCCTCAGCTGGATCAGTCTCAGTTTCGGCCAATTGTCGCCATTCTGGATCAGGCAGGTGAAACTGCAGAGACATATCTTGCCCATCGCCGCGCTGTTGTTCTTGACGATGATCGCAAGAGTCTTTCAAGGTTGTTGAATTATAGCGAAAAAGTGCATGATTCGCTTGACTTGGAAAAAGTATGCTACCAGATGGCAAATTTCGGTCGTGAGGTGATTGCGTGTGAAAGAGTGATTATCTGGATAGATCCTCGTGTTAAACGTAATATGCAGGCTGTTAGCGGTGTTGATAAGCCCGATAAAAGGGCTGTGCTTATGCAGGCCGTTGAAAAACTTGGCCGTTACGCATTGCGTGAGAAAAAGCCCATTATTGCCGGTCGCGACAATCTGGTCGAGCTTCCGGAAGAGGATGAGCTTACCGGGATGCTGAAGAATTACTTTAATGTAAGCCAGCTCAACCAGATATATATTTATCCAATTCACTTCGATGATAATTATTATGGCGTTGTTGTTGCCGAAGGTTTCGCAGAAGCATCTGGTAATCTGGAGGGAATGGTTACTTCGGTTGCTAATCATGGCGCAATTGCAATTCACAATGCTTTAGAGATGGCTTCTGTTCCTGTGGTCAGGCCGCTTGCCAGGTTGAAAAAGATCAAAGATGATCCTAAGCGTAAACGGAAATTTGTTTTCCGTACTCTGCTTGTAATCGTTATTATTGTTCTTTGTATGTTTATGCCGTGGACGATTACTATTAAGGGAGATTGCAGCCTTACTCCTCAGGTTATGCGCTCTGTTGAATCGCAGCTGGAGCAGATTCAGATCAAAGAAATTTATAAAACTGAAGGACGGGTTAATGAAGGTGAATTAATTGCCCAACTTGACGATTTTGATCTGAAAAATGAACTTGCTACCTTGAAAATTAAACTCGAGCAGGAGAAACTGAATTTTAATCGTGGAAATTTGACTCCCGTTGAAAAAAATACCAGTGAACTTGAGATACACAGGATAAATAATGAGATAGAACTTAAAAAAGATCTTATTAAACGATGTAAAGTTATTTCTCCGATTACCGGGCATATTCTGACCCCGCAGATGGACCGCAGGGTTGGGCTTACCGTTAAACGAGGTGATCTTATCTGTGAACTGGCAGATTTAAATAGCTGGCAGCTTGTTATAGAAGTTCCTCAGGCAGACATCGAATGGGTTCGACTGGCTGCTGCCGGTGGTGAGGGGCAGGCATCGGACCAGGTTCTGCCGGTTGTGATTGACTATGTTCTTGAGGCGTTCCCACAGGTTAAGCTGGCTGCCACTATTGACCGTCCCGATCAGATAGCTCATGCTGCTCGTATCACTCAGAATGGAAACGTTTTTGATGTTCGTATTGATATCGAACCGGATGCCCTTGAAAAAATCCAGCACGGCTTGCGTGACGGCATGGAAGGCTCCGCCAAGATCAGAACAGTTAAAAAGCCGCTTGGGTTTGTCGTGGCACGTAAAGTGATCCGCTTCTTCCGCCTGACATTCTTCTAGCCAAACCAGACGATTTTTCTGACTTCCAAATGTAAGCGGACTAACCGTTTAGAGGGTAGGGCGGAAATGATTTGTCCAGCTGTCTCATAACTCTAATCTACACAAAATTGAATGGGAAACCATATTAGTATCAAAAAAAATACTGTTGAACTCCGTTAGTTAAGTCAGGGTTCAACAGTATTTTTGTTTTTAAAGGACAAAAAGTTTTAGGCCGGTATTATGCCAGAGGTTTTCCTCCGTTTAGTTTTTCATAAAGGCTGATATAGCCGGCGATCATTTTGTCTAGCGACCATTTCTCACGGGCTTCTCTCATTATCCTTCTGGACTGTATCTGCCACTGACTTGGGTTCATCCTGAAATAGCGATGGTTCTTGACTGTTCGGCTAAGACCCCACCACAATCCACCCGGATCGTAACTGTCAAACAGGACTCCGTTGCCGTAGTCCTGCGGAGCGCCCCAGGCTGCCAGACTCAGGCTTTCAATCTTGTCGCTGAAGCCGCCGGTATTGCGGTTGGTTGTTGTAGCTCCGTAAAGATTGCCGATAACATCAATCTGACCGAACGGTTCATAGAGTGATGCACCAAACACGTCTGATGCCGCGGCATAGCCAAGTGTACTCAGGTTTTCTGTAAAGTGATGGTATGCGATCCGTCCGCCGGAGGCACATGCTATTCTGCCCATTATATCCTTATGGCACATATCGTCGCCGACCGGGTTGCCGACGACCGCTATCTGTACGTCTGGGTTCTGGTTAATAAACTCACCGGCGATTGCTTCCAGTAGTTCGATACCTTTCTGATTCTGGTCCAGTCTGCTTGGCCAGAAAAGCATTATTGCATCCGGGTCTTTGTTCAGGCCCATTTGATGCTGGAATTTTACCAGGTTGAGTTTCTTGGCTTCCAGGATCTCGTCATTAGGGCCAAAGGCTTTTGCCAGGCCCGGTTTGTCCATATCTGCATCTTCCTGCTGCATCTCCGGGTATACCATAGGTGAAATGCCGTTCATGATTACTGCAGATTGGCTGGTGAAATGCTTTGCCTTGGTCTCTTCTCTGACCGACCATGGTATAATTGGCCTGTCCAGGAAGAAATCCTTTACTATCTCACGTAAGAAAGTTTTGCCTACGTATGATATTATTGATGCGTTTTTGATTGCTGTTGCCTGGGCGTCAATGCAATCTCTGCCGTTATCCCATTTCAGATACAGGTCTTGCCATATCTCATGCATATCAACGCCGTGAAGAGCTTCCACCGGTATGTTGGCTGTATGGGTATTGTGTACGGTATGAAGCAGAGGTATGCTTCTCTGCTTGGCATATGCTGTTACGACTCCGCCTGCCATCCAGTCGTGGCTGTGTATTATCGCACGACCGTCATAATGAGAGCGGATATCCTTTAGGTAGTTATTTATTATCTGACGCTGAAACTCTGCGGCTGTCATAACCGGTTTACCTTCATAGGCATGGTAATAATGCCCGAAAATAGAAGATGTTACCAGGTGGATAAATTCCTGAGGAAGTTTATGACGCTGCTCAATCCATTCTCCGGATGACATACCGGCTTCTTCCATGAACCGCTTTTGCAGGTTCAGGGTTATCAGGTGTACCGGCATACCTCGATCTACCAGACCCTTGCATATGGCTGAAACTACATCGCCCATACCCCCAGATTTACCGGAGATAAATTTGGCGAAATCGCCCATGCCTGTCTGTGGCAGTCGGGCCGTTTCAGGAGAGATCAGGATTACTGGTGTAACCTGTTTCTTTATCGCCACATTAAACCGTTTAACACTATATGACAGATTGTCAATGTTTCTGGTTAGCAGGCAGGTGGCGGTAGACAGCGAACCATACGGACTGAAGTAGTCATGTACGCCGCGGTCTGGGCCTACACCTTCATGCAGGTAGTAAAGATGGTCAGATGTCGTCAGGTATCGCCATCTGCGAAGATGGTGAACATTTGTTTTCTTTACATCATATTCAAGGTCCTGCATTTCCTTGAACAGCATATGTTGGGTAGAGCTTCCCAGCCAGCCGTTGGTATTACGCTCTACATCTGCCCAGCTGGAAGTGCTCAGCGGATGGATATCCGCAATCGGGCATTCGGCATTTTTGAACTGTTCGGCTACTTCTGTCGGGTTGGTTGGTACAACGTTATTGTATTTTTCCATGGCTTCAGGCAGTGCACTCCAGAACTTGAAGATGCCGGTGTCTTCCCAGATATGTTCGCCGATATGCTCGTAATCATAGCCCAGCATGACAACTTCACCGTCGATCCTGGATAGATAATAAGCATAGTCTTCTGCCGACAGAGTATTACCCCTGAACCGGAATGCGACATCATCCGACAGATCACGATGACGCGGGATGACAATCAGGTTTCTTGCCCGGCCGTTTCTGCCTTTGCATCTGAATACTGCATGTGGAGAAATGTTGCCTTCTGCACCCATGAGCATGTCATTTCTTTGCTCGCAGAGAATTGATTTGTAGCCCATATCTGCTACGGTATTGGCAACCTCGTTATTATACATCAATTCCGTATTGCGAAATGAGGTGGGCTTGCAGTCAAAAAGCCGCTTCATTATCTGGCGATGCATCATTACCTGCTCTTTGAATTCGGTCTTTTCCGGATCTTCAAATAAAGCTGTCAGAGAATGATAATAGGTTTCCTCCAGGAATTCCACCTGGTTGTTACCACCGTCTCTACCGGCATCATACAGTTTTTTAAGCTCTTCGATAACCTGTGGGTTATATTTTTCAGCCTGCTCCAGGAAAGTACCGGACATGCTAAAGCATATTTTGAAGCTGGGGCAGCGCCGTACAGCGTCAGTAAACATCTGGGTAGCTGGAATATAGCATTTCTGTGCAACTTTATTGAAAATCGCATTGTCTTTTTCCTTCCAGAGAAACTGACTGGTATCCGGATTCAGGCGGAACGGCTGGTGCAGCTCAAAATAGAATGTTACCAGGGGCATAATTTTTACTCATTTCTTAGGCAAAACGATAATATAATACATACAAAGCAGACATCTATTGGCAGTGTCAACTTCATCTAAAACGCTTTTCTACAGACGGACAGATCCTGCCGTCGGTATCGAATCTCTGTTTCTCACCCTCTGACTACAGGATTAAAACGTAGAACGACCAGAAAGTCATTCGGGCGCACTTTTCCTGCATGGTATTTCCTGCAAAATATGACAGTTATGTACAGCAGATATAAAAAAATCTGTACACCGGCATCTTCCCTGATGCCTTATCCCAGGTCTCTGGTTTACCACCCTTTGGCTCTTTGCCCAAAGGGGATTGCTAATCATTAGCCTATATATTTATAATATAAACGTAACCTCATTCCATTCAAAATTAAATTTAACTTTTTTAACGATTTTTCTGATTATAAGTACTGATATGGTAGTTTCTTGCATATTATAGGACTAAAACTAGATAAAAAAAGACGTGGGTTGGAACCACGTCAAAATAATATTATTTGACCTTTAGGTAAAGATTAGCATTTTTGTCTATAATTCTTTAGGTGACCTCTGGAAATTGCTTCTGATGCGATAGTTTAAGATTTTGGTTGCTGACAAGGAACATAAAATCGTGCATATTGGACTATATTCACTGTTTTATGTGACGCATGTCAGCAGGCAAAAGATAAACTAGTCGCTCATAATGAATTTTCAGAGGTTGACTTTATGCCATACGTTCATACTTTCTATCTGGCCGGAGATATTGGTATTATTTATTAGTCTGCCGCTATACTGATATCCGGCTTTGGCAAAAGTAATATTCATACCCGCAGACATTGCTCTTGCAATAGTATAGCCTGTTTTTATGCCGCGAGCTTTCATGGCATCTTCCATCGTATCCAGTAGATGTAAAGCAAAACCGTTGCCGCGATGTTGGGGCAATGTAGCGAAATCGGTAAACTCGACATTTTCTGATTCTATATCCATTTCAGATGATGCCAGCGAGATAAGCTCTCCGGCAATTTCAATTGCATAATATACAATATTTTCCGCCATTGTTTTTATCAGGTATATAGGGTCGCTGATAGGGAATGGATATGAAGGAAAGACTTCTTTATAAACATACGCCATTCTCTCTGCATCTTCAGGAACGCACTGCCGGATTGTTACACCTTCCAAGAGATCCGGCCATTCGCCTTTACCGGCTTTCCCTTTTGCCAATGCCAGGTTTTTCTCGATTACGTCCGGCTGTTGTTCTAATTTACGCTTACTGCTGAAATAGAGACCTAAAAATACTGCATCTTCAGTACCGTTATAAAAGTTCGGGATAACCGCCTCTTTTTCATAGCCTACATTATAAAAATTGTCAGCGAAGCTTTGCGGGATTTTGGCAAATATTTTGGAATAATGATTTTCTTCTGCCAGCTTTCGAAGTTTATTTATTAAGTCAACCGGATCTTCCTCTTTTAGCTTCATCAGGTATATCCTGTCGCTTAAAGAGCCATGTTGAATTATTGAGTTATTCATTATCTCAATTTTATCTTGTTTTCGTGTCACAGGTATTTTCTCCAATCTATACAAATCTGCTTTTACACGTTTGATGTTTTGGATGTTCGTTTATTTTGACTTCAAAATAATTATGTGTAAGTAAAATTTATTTCTCTTTATCGGGACAGAGTAAAGAAAATACAACAAAGGAGACTGCTGATATGGTTATTCCATATATACAGTCGTCCAGTTCGTATTTTGCCAGTTCTTCATTCAGTGTTATGACTTTTGTAGCTAATAGAATCGTCGTTGTTCCGCCATTGAACATGCCTGCCAGGGCTCCGGCAGAGCTGGCCCTTTTCCAGAAATATGCGCCCAGGGTTGGAATGAACAGTCCGGATATCATAAAGGAATATGCGAGTAATATTGCATCCAGTACGGTTTCAAATTGTGCCGCCAGGAATACTGCCAGTACGCCGATTATTAATGTTGCCGCCATGGAAAGATGTATGGATTTTTTAGCCGATACGTTTTTAATAAAATATCTTTCGATTATGTCATTGACGAAATTACCCGATGAAGCCATTAGGCAGCTATCGGCTGTTGACATAATTGCCGAAAAGTAAGAGGCGATTACTATTCCCGTTACACCTATCGGCAGGATGTCACGAATCAGCATTGGCAGTGCCATTTCTGGCTCTGCTTCTGGAAATACCACTCTCGCGCACATACCTAGAAATACACCTGTAAACGCCATAACCGGGTACTCAAAAAGACCGGCAATATACCAGGCTTTCTTGGCCTGTCGCTCATCTTTGCATGCGTACATCCTCTGGTATAATGTCATGCCTATCAGCCAGATTGGTATGATTGTCACCATCCAGTTGAGAAATATTACCGGCTTAATATTTGTTAGCGAAAAGTACTCGGCCGGCAGGTTTTCTTGCAAGGCTGTTAGTCCGCCGATTTTGTATAATGTTACTGGTATTGTAACAAAAATTAAACCTGACAATAGTAATATCCATTGGATAGTGTCTGTGTAAATCACAGCTTTCAGCCCGCCGATAACCGTGTATAGAATGGTGACAACTGCAATAACCAGCAATGAAAAATGGATCGGGTCCATATCGAATGGGTTCGTTTGCAGTATTGTCGCTGAGGCCAGCTTTGCTCCTGCCAACATTTGCCCGCCGGTAAAACCCAGGTATCCTATACCGGAGATTAATGCAGCTACCAGTGCAACGTTTTCGTTATAGCGGAATCGTAAAAAATCTGGATATGTAAAAAACTTCCGGTCGGCATCTATAGCTTTTATACGCGGAATAATAAATACTGCCGTCAGCCAGGCTCCGATTAGACCGGTGAAAAGAAGCCAGCTGCCCGCCAGGCCCATCATAAAGCCTACTCCGCCCAAACCGATTGAGAAACCGCCGCCAACATCAGTTGCTACGATCGATAAACCGACATGTGAGGCCTTGATGTTACGGCTGCCGACATAATAATCTTCTGTGCTTTTATTCTTCAGAAAATGATATACACCGACTGTCAGGACCCCGCACAGGTAAAGGCCGAAAATAATGTAGTCTATATAAGTCAAAATTCACCTTTGCAATGATTTCCGTTTTCCACTTTGACAATATTCTTGTGTGTTCTGATATTGTGCTTTCTGAACTCTTCCATGAGTTTTTTTCTTATGTCTATACTCAGCATCCAGCCGTCCGGTGCTGTTGTTGCCCAGGCTACGACCATACACTTTGCTGAAGCCGGTGTTAGTTCAACAATCCAGAATCTTGGCTCTTCACTGTCTGAATAATATTCACTGGATTTAGGTGTCTGGGTTGCTATATTTTCGACCTGGACCATATCTGAGTCTGCGTCAACCCAGAATTCTACATAAACCCACCTGTTGTTATCTATCAGGGAGTAATTTACAAATTCCTTGGTCATCATGATGGAATTTGGGATAACATAACGCAGCCAGTCCCATCTGCGCACTATGCAATGTGTCAGGGTAACATCTTCGATTGTGCCGTATTCACTGTCGACCAGGATAACATCTCCTATTCGGGCCAGTTTGCCGTAACTGAGTACCAGGCCGCAGATCAGATTTTCGATAAACGGCTTCGCGGCAATACCTATTACAACAGATACACCGGCAATCAATACTGATACCAGGGTTGGTGAATATTTTCCTACTACTGGCACCATTGCCACCAGGATCGTCACCAAAATCAGAGAGAGATATAATGTACGGCGGGTAATGGAAAAACGCTTTTCCAGGTTGTTCAGACTTTTTTGCTTTAGTTTACCGGCATCAACATTATCATTGATGAGATAGGCTAACAGCTCTTCGTCGTCTGTGTTGCTCAGACGCTTTTTACGTTTCTTCTCGATTATATCCAAATGGCGGCCGAGAAGAAAAGCGCCTATCAATGCTATTACTGCAACAATAGCCAGGTAGTACGTTATGTGTATATTTCCGACAATGAAATCCATATAAATAATGTGTCTGGTTTAATCTTCTCTTCTATCGTGACGTTCGTTTGACTCTGGAACCAGAGAAATTGTTTTGTCATAATCACTCAATAGCTTTTCAACACCAAGAGCTTTACGTTCGTCTGCATCTCCAAGGGCCAGCTGCAGATCACAATTGCTGCAATTGCGGTCGCAAAATATTGGTTCATATGAGTCTGGTTCCTTATATGTAGTTATGATACCTTCATAATTTCGCAAAACTACTTTATTGGTTGACCATGAGATAAGATAGTTTGGCATAACCGGGATCTTACCGCCGCCGCCCGGGGCATCAATGACATATGTTGGCACACAGAATCCGCTGGTATGACCGATAAGGCTCTCCAGTATCTCGATTCCCTTTCCAACTGGAGTGCGGAAATGTGATAGACCTTCTGATAGATCGCATTGGTATAGATAGTACGGTCTGACTCGATTCTGGACTAATTTGTGTACTAGTGATCTCATAATTCTTGGACAGTCATTCACTCCTGCAAGTAATACAGACTGGTTGCCAAGTGGGATTCCGGCATCGGCTAGTCTTGCCAGGGCATTTCTCGATGATTTGGTCAGTTCTCGTGGATGGTTAAAGTGTGTATTAATCCAGAGAGGATGATATTTTTTGAGAATTGATACCAGATTATCTGTTATTCTATATGGCATAACTACTGGAGTGCGGGTACCGATTCGGACCACCTCTACATGTTCAATACTTCGCAGTTCTGATAATATCCAATCGATCATGTTGTCTGAGAGAAGAAATGGATCGCCTCCGCTCAATAAGACATCGCGTATTTGCGGTGTGTTCCTGATATATTCTATTCCCTTACTTATTTGCTGCCTGTCCGGTATTGAATCTATTTCTCCTACCTGCCGTTTGCGTGTGCAATGTCGACAATACATAGAACACATATTACTGACTAGTAGTAGTACTCTGTCTGGATAGCGATGGGTTACACCGGATACCGGGCTGTCTTCGTCTTCGTGCAGAGGGTCGGCCATATCGCTTTTTGTTATCGAAAGTTCCAGTGGAGAAGGAAATGATTGCTTAAATATCGGATCGTTTTCCAGGTCGTCTATATTTATTAATGATAAATAATAGGGGGTTATTGACATTGGAAATTTTTCAACTGTCTTTTTAAACGCAGTTTGCATTTCCTCTGACAGCTCTACTCCCAACAGATCCTCAAATACTTCAAGGCTGTGGATGCAGTGTGCCATTTGCCATTTCCAGTCAAACCAGTGATCGCTTGGATGACCTGAATCTATTGTTTCAAATATGTGCTTTTGTTTCTTGTTAAATGTTCTTTTGGGTTTAGCTGCTTCCATTATTTTCCTTACTGTCGTTTATGGAATTGTTTGGTACCAGGTTTGGTGATGCTTCCAGGTGTTCGGCTTCCATTAACTGAACTACTCTCTCAAGAGACAAAGCTATCGCTGCTTGCTCCAATTCCGGCAGTTGCTTTAAAGCAAATGAAAGTTTATCCTGTAGTAATGATGGGGCAGATTTTGTTAACTCTCTGCCGGTATCAGTTACTCTGACAAAAACCTTCCTGCGGTCCTTGGTGTCTCGTTCTCTTATTACGAGCTCTTTTTTTTCCAGTCTGTCGATTACGCCGTTTATCGTACTCATTCCCATACTAACCTTTTGGGCCAGTTCGGATTGAGTTATTTGACCTTCCTTTACCAGTGAGTACAGGCAGATCATTTGGGGGGCGGTAATATTGAAGTCATTATTCAGTTTGCGTGAATGAATGTCTACCGCACGAATTATCCGGCGTATTGAACTCAAAATTCTAATACCATAGTTCTCAAAAAAATCATCGGGAGAATCGATTTTGCCTCCAAATGATAAATTCTCTGCTTCCATATATTATTTATTTCCTCTTAATATTATTACAATAAGAAACATTACAATAGAAATGTTTCTAATACGAAATATACTAATAAGTAAAACTGCCTTTGTCAAGTAATACTAAGGTTTGATTTGATGTGAAACTATTTAAATGTCTTTATAATAAGCAATTATAGTTTATATTGCCAGCGTTTATGTTATACGGATCGCTTTTATTATAGGACGTTATGTCTGCAAAAAAAAAGACATGGCTTCAAACCATGTCTGGAATTATTTCACATATTATATTATTTTTATAGATAAATACTATCAGCTCAAAGCTTTTCCTGCTTCAAATGCTTGAAGGTTCAATTCTACAAACTGAGGTTTTACGCACCCCTTAATAGCTTCATGCCATGCTTCCTGCGGCAGGTCAAGGTTGGTTGACATCGCGCCTAACAGTGCGATATTTGCAGCCTTGATATTTCCGGCATCCTGGGCTATTTTTGCCGCGTCCATAAGGATAAGACGATCAAATGTCTTGGCCAGTTTTTCTTCGACCTGGTCAGGATATTTCGCTGCGCCCATGGATACTGTTACCGGAGTAATAACCTGGTTGCTGACAACTGCAAGCCCGTCTTCTGCCAGGTAGTTGCTGTATCGTAGAGCTTCGATTTTTTCTAGTGACACCAGTACCTTTGCACTGCCAAGTGATACCAGTGGTGAATGTACTTCCTTACCGTATCGGATTTGTGCTATTACTGACCCGCCGCGTTGTGCCATGCCGTGAACTTCGTTTGTTTTTACGTCAAAACCGGCATGCATTGCCGCTGATGCTACTACTTCGCTGGCTAGTAATATTCCCTGGCCGCCTACTCCGACCAGTACAACACTTTCTGTATTTGTTTCTGACATTATATATAAACCTTATTTTGAGTTAACTTTCATAGTTTTTAGGTTGCAAAAGCAAAGTGCCTTTGGTAATTAGCCTAAAAGGATCTTCCTGCAATACTTGTGTTTTAAACAAAGCGTGAGACGATAGTCGAACACCTTAATTTTTCACTTTCCACTATTCGTTTTTCATTTAATTGGGCCTGTTACGGCCTTTGCGTATAATGCTGAACTGTCAAAAGTGCGATGCCGCACTTTGACGATTGATTTTCTTATTTATCGCTGAGTTTGATGCATTTTTTCGGGCATATTTGTTCGCAGATACCGCAGGCGATACAAAGCACATCATTAATCTGGGGTTTGTCGTTGCCGCCGTCAATCGCTGGGCATCCGATTTTTGTACACATTCGGCAATTGACGCATGCATCCTGGTCAACCTGGAATACCTTCTCAACTACAGGTCGATGACGCAGCGGACATGCCGCCCTTGAAACTATTAGTGATGCTTCTTCTGCTTCCAGCTCGGCTGAAATTTTTTCCATGGTGGTCGGTATGTCATATGGGTCAATTGTTACAACTCGCTTGATGCCGCAGGCTTTACCGATTTCTTCTATCGATGCTTCCACGGTTGGCTCTCCCTGCAGGGTTAGCCCTGTTCCCGGGTGTTCCTGGTGTCCGGTCATAGCTGTTGTACGGTTATCCACAACAAATATGGTTGAATTTCCCTTATTGTAAGCGATATTCAGCAGTCCGGTTATACCTGAGTGGAAAAAGGTCGAATCGCCGACCATGCCTACTACTTTGCGTTTTTCACCGGCTTTGTCCATACCGTGTGCCATTGATACTCCGCCGCCCATACATAGAATAGTGTCAAGACGTGACAGCGGTTTAAATGCGCCCAGGCTGTAACAGCCAATATCGCCGGTGACTACTACATCATGTTTTCCTAATGCGTAAAATACACCGCGATGTGGGCAGCCCGGACATAAGACCGGTGGCCTGGCAGGCAGTTCTGATACATATTCGCCGATTGGGTATTCCGGAGCTTTCTGACCTTCCATATTGGCTCGGCATTGACGTAGTTTGTCTGAAGATAGTTCACCTATGCCTGGTATAAAATCTCGACCGATGCAATCTATCCCGATTGAACGGATGTGTTCTTCCATGAGACTGTCTAGCTCTTCGACTACCAGTAATTTATCTACTCCGGCTGAAAATTCTTTTATCAGGTCGTCCGGATATGGATATGAAAATCCAAGTTTCAATACTGATGCTTCCGGCCATACTTCACGCACATACTGGTATGAAATTGAGCTTACTACGATACCAAGTGATTTGTCACGCCATTCGATACGGTTAGCTTTAGATTTATTCGCGGCTTCTCGGAGTTTTCCCAGACGCTCTTCTACCTTTACACGCATTTCTCGGGCCCATAATGGGACTGGTACCCATCTTGTCGGGTCCTTCTGGAAATCTGCATTGCGTTCTCCGCTCCGCTCGGTTGTCTCAACCAGCGTCCTTGAATGGCTGATACGGGTGTTTGTACGCAGGATTACTGGGGTTTTGAATTCCTCTGAAAGCTCCATAGCCAGCTTGATAAAGTCTTTTGCTTCCTGACTGTCTGATGGTTCGAGTAATGGTATTTTGGCAAATATGGCGTAATTACGGCTGTCCTGCTCGTTCTGGGAGGAATGCATACCGGGGTCATCTGCCACGATAGCTACAAAGCCGCCTTCGACGCCGGTATATGCCAATGTCATTAGCGGGTCCGCTGCGACATTCAGGCCGACATGTTTCATTGTTACCATTGATCGTGCACCACTGATAGCCGCCGCAGCTGCTACCTCGAATGCTACCTTTTCGTTCGGGGCCCATTCGCAATACAGGGTATCTTTATATTGTACCACGTTTTCCAGTATTTCCGTTGAAGGGGTACCTGGATAACCGCTGGCTACGCTGATACCTGCTTCGTATGCCCCACGGGCTATTGCCTGATTACCTGACATCAATATTGCCAAAATAGTGTCTCCTATATATAGTCGCTGGTTTAAGTTCTGCTTATTTAAGTATTTAGATTAAAAATACAGCTGACTCCAAGACTTTCCATTATAAGATGTATTATTATCTCATCAAAGAAAAAACTGACATTTTAGGGCTGTAATATGTCAGTTTTTCAAAAAACGTAGCAGAAATGTTGTATATTTACACCTGTTTGTGTAATTTAGATTCTTATTCTGTGAAGTACATTATTGTGACAGCAACTTTCGCCGTATTTTTCTCAAAATAGTAAAGTTTTTTTTACTTGAGACACCTGGCTGTTTGCCTTGAGTTTATGAGATGGTTTAGGGGGGCTTCCATCTTTTTAGATGGAGTATTTAAAATAAAAAAAGCCAGCTCTTTTCAGAACTGGCTTTCTTATAGCTTAAAATAAGCCGGCGTGATCCTGCCCTTATGATGTTATGGTCGGGATTCAGAAGGGAAAAAAAAAGACAAAACCACACCAGCCAAAATTGAGTGTCTTCTTTAGTTGTCAATGAAATCAGAACTTTTGCTCTGTTGTTTCTTTCACTTAATTATATCTTATAAAAGATATCTGCGTCAAGTGCTTCAACAAGAGAAATAATAATATATTATGATGGTTATGGCGAGAGAAAAATATAAAAAAATTTTATTATTTTTGCCAAACTTGACATATTTTGAGCTTAAGTGAATAAAAATGCCGTATTTATGGAACTAGAACGCAGTGAGGTATAAATTAAAAAAGTGTCAAAACCCGGCTCTAAATAGCTGAAATGCCTGTTACTATTTCTAAATTTTCACATAACTATTTTAATTTTTTATTATTACTTTGTTATATTATGGTCAAAATAATATATTAAACTCTGTTATTAGAATATGGAAATGCTATAAGTACCTTTGTTTTAGTAAGTAATCTAATCGTTATTGATTGTTGAAATATTTGTATATCATATAACCGTTCTTGAAATCTGTTATTTTCCTTGGTATAATGATGCATCTGTATTCTTACGTTTAATATTAATATAAAGTGTTAGAATACAATTACTTATATGTTAGTTTTGTATTAAAATCTTAAGTGAAAATACGATAACAGTATTAGTTTGCTTAGATTGTGTATAACTTCAAAGAGGACATAGACTTGAGCATTCAAAACGTAATTACCGAATTGACAGACAGGGGATTTGTCAGCCAGCTTTCTTCTCCGGAAATTGAAAAGAAACTCACAGATTCATGTGTTACTTTATACGCAGGATTCGATCCCACTGCCAAAAGTCTTCATATTGGCAACCTGCTTCAGATCATGCTGCTCGCTCAATATCAGCGTTTTGGCCACAAACCGTTAGCTCTTGTCGGTGGCGCTACTGCTATGATTGGTGACCCGTCCGGCAAAAGCCAGGAACGAGTGTTATTAACCGAAGAAGTTATTGAAGATAATCTGGTTGGCATTAGAAAACAGCTTGCCCATTTCCTTGACTTTGATTGTGGTCCAAATAGTGCCGAGCTGGTTAATAATTTTGACTGGATTGGTAAATTTTCTTTTATCGAATTTTTACGCGATGTAGGTAAAAACTTCAGGGTTGGTGAAATGATGGGTAAGGAATCAGTTCGCAAACGCCTTAACAGTGAAGCAGGCATGAGCTATACCGAGTTCAGCTACCAGCTCTTGCAGGGCTACGATTTCCTGCATCTTTACCGTGACAAAAACTGTATTCTTCAGGTAGGGGGCGACGATCAGTGGGGCAACATTACCGCTGGTATCGATCTTACCCGTAAAGTTACCGGTGACGGTGTTTTTGGTATGACCTCGCCGCTGCTTACTACTGCTAGCGGTCAGAAATTCGGTAAAACAGAAGCCGGTACCATCTGGCTTGACGGAGAGATGACACGTCCGTATGACTTCTATCAATACTGGATGCGGGTAGATGACCGCGATGTCGTTAACCTGCTCAAGCGGTTTACGTTTATGCCGATGGAAGAAATTGCTGAGCTGGCGAAACTGGTCGAAACCGAACCGGAAAAACGTCAGGCCCAGAAAGTGCTCGCCGAATATGTTACTGAACTTGTCCATGGCAAAGACCAGCTGGAACTTGTTCAGAAAGCGACCAATATACTGTTTGGCTGCGAGATTTCAGGTCTGAATGATGCCGAACTGACATCTATTTTTGCCGATGTGCCCAGCGCTTCAATGAGTAAAGATAGACTCACCGAAGGTATCAATGTACTTGACCTGCTTGTTGAGTCCGGCTTGCTGCCTTCCAAGGGCGAAGCGAAGAAACTCATCAAAAACGGTGGTGCTTATATTAATAACAACAAAGTTTCGGATATGGGCATGATTGTCAAAACCGAACATCTTGCCTCTGAAACTGTTATTGTTCTTCGTAGCGGCAAAAAGAAATACAACCTGGTTAGGTTTTCATAATAGAGGTATGTGGGTATTATAAAATTGGATATAACGATAAAGGTAAAAATATGAAACTTCCTCAATTAAATAATAGCGATAAATATGTTGGTCTGTATGTCATAGATTTTGGTGGTCATTCCGCAACCGGCTATACCGGTATCGAAGTTGCCGCATTACTGGAATCTGAAAAGTATGCCGATGTAAAGGTTTTCAAAATTACCGGCGCTGCCCCGGACGGTTCACTTGAACTGCAGGGCATTACCAATGACCGGTTCCGCCTCGAGTCTGGTATGTTTTTCCATTGCCTGACCGAAGAATCTGCAAAGGCCGATTTCGATAAACTCGCAAGCTTTGGTTCTGAACAGAACCCGCCATGCAACGTCAAACTCCAGCTTACCCGGGACTCAGAAGGACAGGATATTATCGCGATGGTCTATCCCGCCGAATATGAAAATGAGATCGGCTGCTGGATGATCGCCAGCGGGTATCGCGGCAATGGCCCGGTTGATGCCGGCATTAGCCAGGTTGAACGCTTCTATGCTTCTGACTTCTCCGCTCTCGAAAGTGTACAGCTTAAACCGGCTTCTGCTATCCCGGCTCGATCTTTCGACGAACTGGTTAAAACTACTACCTGTGAAATTCAGCGTGCTATGTAATGTAAGGCGGCATATTGCTGCTTGTTTATTATGTCGATTAAAAGACACATTATTTTACCAATTGTCTCAGCTTTCATGGCATTCTTTACTTCAAAACGCCAGAAAGCTGATTCTGAAACCATGGAAAAACTCGATTTTCCTGCCAGTACCAAAAAAATGGGTGTCCACATGAACGACAAAGTCCGTAACTCCTGGCGTCATAAGTGGATTAAGAAGGGATAGTTGAGGTATAATTGAATAACTAAAATGGTTGTAGTGTTATTGAGTGGGTTTTCTACTAATGTTTTATGCTTTGCATTGATCTTTATTAGTTAGCTTAGTCATGAATTATCCTTTTTTTGAAATATTTTCTCTTCCCTTTCGATTATGTTAATATATGTGTTTAATAACAAGTTTGTTAGCTTTCTCAGGTGTGATTTTTAGGTATAAACCTATGTATGCAAAGCTTTAATATAGTTCGCCTGTGGCGATACCTTAGCTTATTACTTGTTTCTTCTTACTTATTGCTGTAGCCATGTAACTGGCTATAATACTTGGAGTTATAAAAATGAATGATTTTGTAAATGCGATTCATGCAATATTTTCTTCCCCTTTTTGCATTCCGGTTTTTGCCATGATCATTCCGATTGTTGCTATTATCGCTACTTTTTGGCATAAAACCGTTAAAGATAGATCAGATAATGAACTGAAGCAGTCTATGCTTGACAAGGGCATGTCCGCCGAAGATATCGAACGCGTTATGAACGCTGGTAGTGAAAAGAAAAAAAAGTAAACATCTCTCAAGTTGCGATAGGACTTTAAGCTCTTTGACAATCCCTTCCTGGCTATATAAAATATATAACTATGGAAAATAATAATATAAAATCAGACTTCCTTCAGGTCATGTCTTTCATGATCGAAATCGAACAATTAAAGAATGTTTTTCGCCAGAGCCGACCGGTCAATCTCGACCGCCAGGAAAACTCCGCCGAGCACAGCTGGCAGGTTGCCTTACTGGCTCTTACCCTCGCCCCTTATTCCAGGCAGCCTATCGATGCCAACAAGGTTGTAAAGATGCTGCTTGTGCATGACATCGTCGAGGTTGATGCCGGTGATAAAATGATATATTCCCAGAGCCACGAAGATTACGAAAACGAGCTAAAGGCTGCCGAGCGTCTTTTCGGCATGCTGCCCGATGCTATCGGCTCCGAATATATGGCACTCTGGCAGGAATTCGAAGCCATGGAAACCGCCGAGGCCAACTACGCCAAGGCTGTTGATCGGCTCATGCCGGTTATGCAAAACCTGCACAATGACAAATACCAGACCTGGACCCACCATAATATCCCGCTCGAGCAGGTACTGGACGTAAACTGTAAAATTGCTAATATTCACCCGGAAATATGGGAAGTCATAAAAGAAAAAATCGAAGCCGTTTTTGAAACAAAAAAATAATTTTTTGCAAAAGGAACTGACAATTCAATTACAGTTCCGCCATATGCCGGCTTCGAAATAAGATCGCGCAGCGACACCTTAACTCTTAACTTAATTCAAACTGACTGTAGGTTTGTTTGAATTATTTCACTCTAACCGGTACTGCCGGCAGATAACCCATCGAATATGTTTTAGCTGTTTTGGCAGCTTTACCATCCTTATCTTTCGGATAATATTCTCGTATCCCTTCGATCAGCAGGTTGCCCTGAAAACCGTCTTTCATTTCGTCCGCATCTGCTGTCAGCTTAAATGCCAAACCCTGTTTGACAACTTTCACATCGCTTATCGTCAACCCGTCCGGGTTCTCACGCAGCTGTAGTTTGATCTCATCCAGCACCGCTCTTTTCTGGGTTTTTGCTATCACAACTTTACTTTCGCCTGGCGTCAGTTCGATTGGCGTATCCAGTATCTCAACCGGTGGTATCGGCCATTTCCTCTTGATAACCTGCAACGTAAAATCTTCTGCCGGTACCAGGTGGCGATATAAGAATGCCTGCATCGAATCATCCGCTGGCATAACCTGCCTGATCACCATTTTGTCTTCGACCTTTGCCCAGCCGATAAGTTCGGGATTATATATTTGTGTCGGCCTCATTTGGGGGGTACTCATAGTAACACATACTTTGTCACAGCCTGCCGGGATTACTCCGCCGGTAAGCTGGAAACCCTGCTTGGGGCTTTTTAGCTCGATATTAATCTCACCGTCGAATCCGTCTTTTCGCATCGCATACACTGTAAAGGCGGCAATACCGCCGGCATCTACCCTGGCCGATGAAATATTCGTTCGCAGGCTAAAGTCAGGTCGCGGCTCTGATATACGCAGGCGATAGCCGTAATCTATCCCGCCTTTATTCTGGCTGTCAGCGATTTCTATATAATATTGACCATCAGTCGGCAGTTCTGCTGTCATAATAGAATCAGCATGGTGTGTTGTCAGTCCGGTTGCATCAAGGTACAGGTGCTGATCCTTTTCGACATAGTCATCATTTACCGCGATAATCTTACCTTCTTTATCTGTTAGTTTAATGATCGAATCAATCGGCGAGTTTAAGCGTCTGCCCATAACTTCGAATGCTATCTTTTCCCCGGCCTTACCGTTAAACCGGAACACATCTCTATCTCCGCTTTCTTCAATTCTGCCGTTTACTATCACCGGCATACTGACCTGCTCAGCTTTATCCTGGCTGTTGTTAGATCCTTTTTCAAACACTTCCGGCATATCGCTCACACAATAGCTCATACAGTTTGAAAACTCATTTTCTCTATTGCAGCATATATGTTTGATCTGGCCGTCTGCAATACTTGTATCAAGTGCAATCTTTTCTACCGGCAAATTCCAGCCATGAACTACCGCTTCTGCCTGCTTGCCTTCTTCTGCTCCCAAAGGAAATATGCTGGTAATGAACGGCTGTTCACCAACCTTTACTCTGTAAACAAAATCTTCACGACCGCGGTAGATTGAGTCGTGGATCTCCAGCTCATATTCGCCGCTATATGGTACCTCGAACATCAGCACCGGGTCAGGGTTAAACATAAAGTCATCGGTATATGCTACCTCTTTCCCTTTTGCATCGTATAATGCCAGGGTCGCCTGGAACCAGCCCGGCACGGCATCTGCCAGGTATGGTATCAAAGTTCGTGCATAAGCTTCAATTACCAGCTTCTGACCTTTCTCCGCTTTGAATCTGAATCTGTCGATATCGCCCGGCATAATCTGACCGTTCAAAACCGCCGGTAGTTTAACGGCTGCCATTGGCGGCAGGGGAGTCTTACCAATCTTTTCAGGGATCGCGGTTTTATTGTTTGGCTCCAGTTCCTTTACCTCCTGGAAAGTGTCAACCTGGAAGATTATCGGGTCGCTTATACTTGTGCTCGTAACAAATCGCATCTCTCTTGGACCGGGTTTGGCGTCTTTATCTATTTGTATTTCCAGCTGCATGAACTCGCCGATCTGGCGGTTATCCTGGGTCTTTTCTCTTGGAAATGTCACTATCGACCGGATATGCTCCAGCTCGCGCAGACTCATATCTTCTATCCCTTCCAAATAAGGATGTTCCGGGACGGTATAATATTCTTCGATCTTTTTGCGTTCTTTTTCTGTAAGCCCTGGTTCGCTTAGCTCCTTTTCCATTTTCTTCAAAACTGCTTCGTATCTTTTATCATTTTTATCTGATTCCGGTTCTTTACCGGTAAACTCAGCAATACGTTTCTTTCGCAGGTCGTTAAATTTCTTGATAAGCAGCTGACGCTTTTCGCCATTGATACTTCGCACTGGCTTGCCGAAGATTGTTGCCTTTACTGTTACACCTTCGCCGCTGACCAGTACCTCGCTTGTCCCTCGCAGATACTGTCCGCCGGCAATAGCAGTAAGAGTTGTTCCCTGCTGACCACCGGCCGGGTAGACATAACCGACATTAACTTTTCTGTCGGCTGACTGTGCCATAGCGTAATTGCCAATTACCAGAACGAATGTTAATAATATTATCTTTTTCAACATGATGTATATCCTTCCAAATGGATTTATCCGATAATTCAATTATCAATCAAATTTCCATCTCACGTCAGCTTTTAAAATAAGGTCCCGATGCTCATCGGGACACCTTAACTCTTCACTTATAGTTCTTCTCTTCACTCTGGCTTGCGGCTTAGCAGCAAGCTAAATTATTTCCTTCAAGATACCGCCGCTTTTTCCATCTTTCGGCAGCACATATGCTTCCATACCCTTCGGGTTTGGTAGTTGCCCATACGGATCGATACCCAGCAGAGTATACATCGATGCGATCAGATCTTGTGGATATACCGGCCTGTCTTTGACAAATGTCCCCTTGTCGTCAGATTCGCCTACAACCTGACCGCCTTTGAAACCGCCGCCTGCTACCAGTGCATTAAAGCAGTTGCCGTAATGACCACGGCCGCCATTCCATGGTGCATTCCATAATATCTTCGGCGTTCGGCCAAACTCGCCTGACCACCATACAATAGTACTGTCCAGCAGACCTCGGGAGCTCAAATCTTCCAGCAGGGCGGCCATTGCCTGGTCCATCTCCGGCAGCTTGCGATTCATAATCTCAAAATGCTGCTTGTGTGTGTCCCAGCCGTTATAGTTGATCGTTACATAAGGCACACCTGCTTCTACCAGTCTCCTCGCCATCAGGCAAGACTGACCGAAAGTGTTTCTGCCGTATTTATCTCGCAAATCATCTTTCTCGTTCTTCAGGTCAAACAACTGCCTGCCTTCGCCAAACATCATCTCGTATGCGTCCTCTTCACACTTGTCTGCTCCGGCAAACTCCTGGTTACCTTCCATTACGCTGCCAAGTGTGTCAAGGCTGTTAAGCAGTTCGCGACGTTTCTTCTGGCGTTTGTCTGTTATTCCCTTGGCAACCAGTCCTTCCACGGCAAATACTTCCTGGTTCGGGTCACCGCCGGTAGAAAACGGCTTGTACTTCTGGCCCAGGAAACCGCTTTCGGAAAATCGGCCCTGCGGTTTGGTCAACACAACATATGGCGGGGCAATGCCTTTATAACCGGCATCGTAACCTTTAAACTTTGAAACTACCGCACCTACTGATGGGTATACAAGCCTGCCCGGCTCGCGTCCGGTCTGGGTCAGGTATGAAGCTGTTTCATGTCCGTTTACGCCATGGGTCATACTGCGGATAATAGAGTATTTGTCGGCATGCCTGGCCAGTTCCGGCAATAGCTGACAAATACGCATCCCGCTTACATTTGTTTCGATCGGCTTATCCAGCGGCCCATGATAATCCTGTCCCGCATCAGGTTTCGGGTCAAAAGTATCCAGATGCGACGGTCCGCCCCACATCCAGATCTGGATAACTGACTTGGCTTTAGCCTTCAACGGTTCGCCGTAAGTTGTGCTGCCCATACCACCCAGTGCCAGGGTACCGACACCAACTGCACCAAGCTTCAGAAGCTCCCGCCTGTTAATATATCTATTATTCATTGGTTTACTTTCACTGTTTTTCTGTTGCAATAACGAAGTGCCTTTGGTAAATCGCCTAAAAGAGCCTTCCTGCAACGCATTAAATTAAAACAAAACGTGAGACGATAGTCGAACACCTTAATTCTTCACTTCATTAATCGTTTTTCACTTCACTCCTGTGTTGCAGTTTTCTGCGGCACAGATCAATGTTTATACCTGAACTCCTTGGTGTTTATCAATGCCCACGCCAGGTCATTGTACTTCTGCCCGTTACTCATCCCTTTTTCTCTTAGATATTCTGTTACCGCTTGTAATTCTTCTTCTGTCGGCTTGCGTGATAATATCTCAAGGAACAAGGCATCAATCAGCTTTGCCGGTTTACCTTTCAAATTCCTTGCCATTGCATTAAGTTTCCAGCTTTTTTCTATCTTATCCTGAATTTGGCTGGAGTTCAGCATATGCATCCTCTGTGAGTCTGTCGGATTGTTATTGCGTTCCGACTCCAGCCCGGAATCACGCGACGGCCTGCCGTACATCTCCAGGAAACTGCTGGTTATGCTGCCGTCGGCCAGTTCTATTGTACGAATTTCACCCGGGATAAAAGTAAAAGGCTCCGGTATCGGACTCTGATATTTCTCTGTTGTGCCCGTTATCATACATAAAGCATCAATCAGAACTTCTGCTTCCATCTGACGAACTTTATAGAACGCAAATAATTCTTCTGCCTTTTCATGGCTGCTCTGAGGTATCGAACTCTGTTGATACGTACGTGAGTTCAGGATTAGCTTAAAGATCCGTTGGACATCATAGCCGCTGCGAACAAACTCCGCTTCCAGGTATTGCAGTAGCTCCGGGTTCGATGGCGGATTGTCATCTCGAATATCATCCGACTCGTTGATTATCCCTCGGCCCATTGTCCAGGACCATATCCGGTTGACTATATTGCGGGCAAACCATGGATTATCTTTGGTTATCAGCCAGTCGGCAAAAACTATCCTCGGATCCTGATCTGCTGCAATTGTCACGCTCTTGCCGTCTGGAAAAACTGCCTGCAGCGGTTCGGTTGAGCTCATGTCAAAATAGACTATCTCTTCTTTCCATTCTGCGGTACCCTTAAATCCGACTCTGGTGAAAAACTGCTCCATGCCTTTGCGTTTTTCTTCCGGCCAGTTTTCCAGTCTTACACCCATCAGGGTAAGGGCGGTAGCATTTGCTATTGCTGATGGTTCTTTTCCCTGGATTGCCCGGTAGAAATTTACCGGTGCCTCTCTGAAGTTACTGCCCGATGTTGTCAGTAGCTCACGGGCAAACTCATCGTAGCTCTTATTGCTTTTTATCGCGTCATATACCCAGCGATGATATGCCTGTACCGCATTGGGCCACAGGTTAATTGGAAACTCCGATTTGATTCTCAGTATATCGCCCCATTTCATCGCCCAGTAATCTGCATATTCCTTACGATTAAACAGTGATCCGATCAGTCTGGCTCGTTTGTTACCGTTATTGTCTTTTAAAAATTCCTGAACCTGCCTGCCGGTCGGAAGTGTGCCTGTCAGATCCAGGTATACCCGCCTGATAAATACCTCGTCCGAGCACAAATTGGCTGGCTTGATATCGTACTTATCAAGCTGATTTTTTATCAGGACATCGATTTTATTGAATGGTTTGAAGTCGCTCGGGATTTCATAAACATCGTTCGCAGTTCTGGTCGGTTGAGAATAGGCAGTCGGTATCCCAGAAATACTGATAATTACTGGAATTAGCAAGGCTCTTAAACTAAATCTCGAGATTGAATTTATAGAATATTGAATACTTTTCATGGGAGTCTCTCGTACATCTATATGCTCGTTTACAATTATTTAGGTGACCTCATAACCGAGGTTGCTTTCATACTTGTTCGTTAGGTAATTGCTCAGTGCTGTCTGACCGGGGACTTATATTTTTCGATTTAAACGCACTCTGATATTACCTGTCCTTGCTATATTTTTCACCATATATCTTCATTAAAATCATGAATTTATATTGCCGTTTTTGATTTCTGGAGGAATAATTAATTAGAATAGCATTCGTTATTGTATGGGCCTCTGTTTCTTGCCCTTCGCAATTATATCTGCATTTGTATAAATGTTCTGCTTGAGCCTTGTCGATTTAAGTTGTTTACTATAAGTATGTTATGCGTGTTTTATTTATAGGAGCGATCCTGTTTGTTCTGAAGTGACTATCACAGGTAGTATTAATGTGATTTTGAGGTTTTGTGATGATTAAATTCAAATGTCCATTATGCGGCGAGCCGATGGAGGCCCCTGAGTCACTGCGGGCCAAACCGCTGGTCTGTCCGTCATGTGGAGAGTTAGTTAAAGCATGCGGGGTAAATCCGGTTATCGAAGAGGTCAGGGTTAAAAATAAAAACAAATTCCGTCAGCATCCTGTCTATGAAAAACAGCATTGGATTGTTTTTGGCACGATTATCCTTTCTCTCAGTATCGGCATCTGGGTGATGATGTATGTTCTAAGCTGGGAATACCAGAACAAAGATCAAATTAATAAGCTGTCTCAAGAGGTTATTGAAGCTTATCAACAGGATGATTTACGCGAAACTGTTCACAGCTACCTGCTGCTTGAGAATTTTTTAGATGACAGAAGAATCAAAAACTCTGAACTGGCTGATAAAATACAGCTTTGTCGCCAGCAATATAATGAAGCCGGTAAGATATTACTGGCTCATAAAAAAGCTAAACTACAGGCTCAGGCGCAACTTAATTATGTGATTGAACAGTTTGATCTTGAATCGCCAATTGAATGATACGCCCATCAGATATTTATTACTTGTGACAAATATTTAGTCCTATAATCAGCTGTTATGGAGAAAATAAATGTTTCATTTGCGTTATGTTTTGTATTTAAATCTAGTTAAAATAAGGTATTATGCCTTTTTGTGTGACTCTGCCGGTTTTCTTTTGAGATTGTTTTTAATCAAACTGTAACATTGCCCGACATTTATTTTGTTGGTGATGTTTGACATAGTGACATTCAGAAGATATTCGCAGAATACAATGGGGTAAATATGACTTTCCGCGAAATGCAAAATAACCTGGAATTAAAATGTATGGCTGTCCTGTGTCTGGCCATTGATCTGGCTGGATGGGTGTTCGGGTTATTTTATAAACCTTGTTCTGAAAAAGTTACAAATGATATCCAGGAAGATGATTTTGATTTCACTTTTGATTTCGACACCAACGACCACATTTCACATTTTTAGTCAAAAGACAAGGGAAACAATACGTGTTGATTTGTTTGATAGGCGCAAAAAAAAGGTCGACTCAAGATGATCATTCCTGAGCCGACATGCAACATTGAAAAAAAGTATTGTTTGAACTTAATATACTATTTTTCGGCATTAAAATCTAGCAAAATCTTTAGATGTTATAAAAAGTCAATAAAAATATACTATAGTACACCTCTTAATCCGTGCAAAGCTTTACAAATAAAGATCTTACGGTTTTTAGCCTCGGTAAAAAAAAAGACAATTATAGGACATTTGGTGTATGATTAATGTTTTTTTTGTCTGGTTTTTTCACTTTTTGAGTATCTTTTTTCGTAAATATCCTGTGGTGCGAACATTTTTAATGCAGTTGAGATCAATAATCTAAGATCAAAAAGCAGCGACTTTCGCTCTACATACTGTACATCCAGCTCGAGTTTTTCTTCAATTGTCAAACTGCCCCGGCCGGATATTTGTGCCAGACCTGTAAGCCCTGGCTTTACCTCAAGACGACGCTTTTGCCGCTCGTTCCATTCGGCTGCCTGGCTCATATATAAGGGCCTGGGCCCAACCAGCGACATGTCACCTTTGAGTACGTTCAACAGTTGAGGAAGTTCGTCAAGTGATAGTATCCTGAGCCATTTGCCAATCCAGGTCAATCGCGGGTCTGCGCCATCTTTGGGCGAATTCCCATATGGGTCACAGTCATTTTTCATGGTGCGAAATTTGTACAGGGTAAAGGGAACCATGTCTTTTCCGGCACGTTCCTGGCAAAAAAAGACGCCACGCCCGCTGCTGAGACGGATTATCAGGGCAAGCAATATTATCAGTGGTATACTGATTGGCGAGCTGAGGATCACAGCTGTTAGGTCTATAATTCGTTTAAATGCGTTGGTAATTGTTTTCATTTAATGTGATATTGAACTAAAAAAATTTTCGATACCAGTCATATTAATGTCGAGACTTAACGTACTTATTGGCATCTTTATATCCGTACATACCATATTCTTTTATAGTTTCTGGATTCAGGTCTATGATTGTATAGCTTCTGGACGCCATAACTCTATTTTACTCAATCTTTAAAAAAAAGCAAAGCCGAACGTAACAGCCTGATTGGGGAAGGAGGGATGGCTGCTGCATCGCGGCTTTGCACAATGGGGTATGGTATGGGGTATGGTTGGTAAATTAAATTCTATTCTTCTCTTTAATTCTCTCTCTTCTACTCCAAACTCATAAAATTCTTTTATTTGCGGGTTGTCAGGCGAGCTACGCAATGGCCTGCACCAAAATATTTTATCGCAAATTCTTCCGCTGCTTTTGCATCGTAAGCCTTGCATGAGAAAATATTAAGATACGCCGCGCCTGTCCCTTCCGAAAAATGCCCTGTTATAGAGCTTGTTTCTATAAACTGGAGCAGGCTGTATCCCTTGGTATGCTCACAATTTTCTCCAAAGTATGGTGTTAGTGGATCACCATAAGGTATCATATCAATTACTTTACATAATTCAAGCCCAAAATTGCGGATTTTTTCTTCATTGCTGATAGAAAATTGATCGCAGTCGTACAGGTCAAGTACTAGCTCCCAGCCGAAAGTGACTTCTCTGCTTGCCAGAACTTCTTCTGTAGATTCGGTTTGTGTTTCCAAGACGTTGTCAAAATTTGAGATTGTATTTGTAGTTTCCATTGTTATTGGACCCTCTCTTTTATATAACCGGGCAGTTGCAATGCCCCAAAGTGTATGCCGGGGTTATAGTATCTGGTTATCCCCTCCAGATATGACGCTCGTGATCTTAGCTCTTCCAGGTCCAGGCTGTGTGGGTCTGTGCCTTTTGAGCATAAGATCGTGGTAAATAGTCCGCCAATATAAGTTGGCACAGCATATGCATAGGCTGTCGAATAAGCAAAGATCGGCCTGACCAGCTTGCATGCTTCGGCAAGCTCTTCCGGCTGGCCCCAGCTTGATCCGCACTGACGAGACATAAAACCATTTTCGGTTAGGATGTTCGCTATATTCTGGTAGAATTCGCCCGTGAATAATACTGTTGCCGGACCTATCGGGTCGGATGAGTCAACTATTACGACATCGAATTTCTGATCGGTATTCTTTACGTATTCTGCTCCGTCAGCAATTACCAGCTCAGTGCGTGGGTCGTCAAACGCTCCGTCGCTTATGCTGGGCAGGTATTCCTTACTGAAGTCGATTACACGCTGGTCAATCTCGACCATAACAGCTTTTTCTACGGACTTGTGTCGTAGTACTTCGCGGAGGATTCCGCCGTCGCCGCCGCCGATTATCAGAACATTCTTGGCATTGCCATGGCAAACCATTGGCATATGGGTCATCATCTCATGGTATACAAACTCATCTTTTTCAGTTGTTTGTACAAAACCGTCCAGAATCAGCATTTTGCCGAACATCTTGCTGTTCACAAATCGCATATTCTGAAATGGGGTTTTTTCGCCATGAAGTTCGTCGATAATCTCATAGCCGCCGGAAAAACCGCAATCCCATATTTCATGAGCCCAGGTTCCGTTAAATTGAGTCATTCAGTACTCCTCTCTTATGCTCCGTTATCTGCATATTGGCCGCTCGGAAACCTTCCTTTATGGCATTCAAGGCCCGATATGGGTCTTTCGTTCCACATAGGAAAATGTCCAGGGCCGCATATTCAAATTCCGGCCAGGTATGGATACTGATATGAGATTCCGACAATACTGCGACACCGGTTACGCCGCCGCCGTCAAATTCGTGTAGATAGATATGCAGCAATGTTGCATCACAATCTTCTACGGCTTGACGGAAAATGCGCTCGATTTCGCTTACGCTGGTTAGGTTCTCTGCTTTCCAGAGGTCAATGATGAGATGTACGCCAGTATAACTAACGTAGCCATTGGTTCCCACATACTGGGTAGCAGGTGCTGAGACAGTCTCTTCCAATTCGCATAAACCCTCACTGCAAAAAGAGTAAACACTACTTATTCTTGAGCTTCCTGTCCTTTTTAAGTCAACTTTTATACCCCAAAGTTTACTTAGTTAGCTACAGTCAGGTCTCAATGAGATTCGTAGCAATTAAGCCATATTCTCCATAATATGGTATCGCCGCGCTGGCACCACACCAGTTAACTCGCGACTATCTCATTCGAGACGCATCATATTATCACTTTTTCCCACAATGTCAATATATATTTTGCTTATTTTGATATCTTATGTTACTGGACTATAAACAAAATAAAGCAGCAGTTATTTACTGCCGCTTTTCGGATTTTAAGGTGTAGGAATGAATATTTCTAATTTGCTTTTACCATCCAGTTTTCGGCAATCGCCTGGATATCGCCCATATCCACTCTTGTGCTTGTGTCGATATCGAGGTTGTCGCACCAGCTGTTCGATTCACTGCAGCTGTCTAGCCAGCCGGATAGTAATAAAGCTAAGTCCGCCATGTCGACATCACCGTCCAGCTCCAGGTCGCCCGCTATCGCTGTTGTAAATCGCCAGTAAGAGTCGTTTAACGTTGTGCCTGTGCCGTTGACTTCCTCGACCGTCCAGTAATATGTTTTGTTATACTCCAGCGTGTCAGGCTGAAATTCGGTTGTACTGATTTCAGCTGCTTCGGAAATTGGCAGTGAATATCCCAGGCGAACCTTATGCGTCTGCGCGCCTGACCCGGCATTCCACTGCAGAACGGTATTTACCGATACATTTACCTGGTTATGTTCCGGGCTGATAATTGTTGCCTGACCCGGATACCCATCGATATACGTTCTTTTCAATTTTTCTTCCAGTTCAGTTCTTTCAGTACTATCAATGGCTACATTGTAGATCAGGATCTCAAAGATATTTGCATTCAAGTAATTGATCTCTGTCTGCTGCGAACCTATAGTTAGTCTTGATGGTGCTGTCAGTGGGGCGGTTGAGCCTGTTGCGCCGCCGGCATATACACCGTCAACGTATAATGATAATTGACCTGTAGCCTGTTCGCGAATAAATGTCGCTATGTGCGGCTGAGAATCTGCATATCCCGGCTCGGAATACGCACTAACATCCGGCGAACCGGTTCCGGCGATTACTCTGCCGTTGGCATTGATCGCCATTCCATAGTCGGTTGTAACGCCGGATTTCTCGCCGTTTATCAGACCCGCACCATCATAAAAGTTTGTGCTGGTACTTATGCCTCCGTTACTTTGGAATACTATCACTATCGAAAAGTCATTTGCTACCGGGCGGGCCAGCTCCATAAATGTTTCTGCTGAATTTGAAAAGAATACCGCCGGGTGTCCGTTCGCTGCTGTCTGTTTAAAATACGGGCAATGCTGGTAACTCGCCTGGGTCGCGTCAAAACCATTCCCGGTTAGATCTTCCCAGCTGCTTACCCTTGCCCCATCTGTCATTCCAGCAAGAGAGCTTGCATCATAATGGACTTTCAGCCGTACTGTAATAGTGCTTACTTCATCTGAGTTAGAGGATTCACCGGCTGGGTTCAACGCGGTTACAACATAATAATATCTGGTATCAAAATCCAGGCTGTTATCTATGTAACTGTTATCTGTTACGTTTGCTATTGTGGTATACGGTCCGCCTGATGTTGTTGCTCGTTTGATATTGTAGCTTGACGCTGCAAATGTATCGGCCCATACTATTGTTACCGACTGACTGGCATCATAAGCGTCGATATCTGTCGGAGCTTCTGGAGCGGAATTTGTATTAGCAAATAACGCCATGATTTCCTTATCGCCCAGTTCCCTGTCATATATTTTTACTTCGTCCAACTGACCTTCATAAAAATGTTCGATTGGGTTCATAGTTCCGAATTTTATTGTTGCAGATGATGTCAATGCTGCGGTATTTGCATAATCCTGGGCTTGCAGAACACCATCTATATACAGGCTTATTAATCCGCTCTCTGAATTGCGGGTTGCTGTACAATGATGCCAGGCCCCGTCATTTACTACTGTTGAACCTACGATTGTCTTATCCTGGTTTCCTACGCCAAAAGCAAATGTATTGTTAAACAATGTTATCCCGAAATCATCTGCCTGGAATGGTATATCGGCATCTATTATTCCGTTTCCTTGCCACCATTGTTCGCTGCCTGCGGCTGTCTGACTTGTCTTTGCCCAGAATGAGATACTGAAATTATCTGCTATTTGGCGTTCGATCTCGACATAATCGTCTATCCCGTCAAATGAGATACAGCTGCCGATCTTTCCAGAACTGGACCAGCTTGCTCCGCTAACCGTTCCGTTATTATTACCCGCGATATCTGCTGCTGTTGTACCTGACGTTTCTTCCAGCTGCCACCAGCCTATATAGTCTTCCGGCACAAACGGTGCGTTTACTAGCACCTTGACAGTCGATAACCCGGCATCAATATACTGTCCGCCCGTTGTCTGATGACAGTGGATGGCAATTGTATTTGTCCCGTTTAATATCAATGCGGATTTAGCTTCGCTTGATATTTGTATCGGGGTATAGTTGGTTACATAACCGGTTCTCTCTGACGCGAGTACGCCGTTGATATATACCTCGCAATCTTCATCATGATACATATCCAGAACCAGTAGTTCTACCTCCGCAGGGGACAGGCTGCCAAGTTCGAATTCTCTGCGGAGCCAGATATCTGCTGTGTTCCATGTGGTGCGAATATTCGCATTGGGCGGGTTATCTCCGCCGAATCCCGCATAACCGCTGCTCCAGCTGCTGACGTCAAAATCAGTTTCATACCAGTTACCTGATGGCTCATTGGTCGTGTATGACCATCTCTGACGATTGTCACTTGAGTTTGGTACTATTACGCTGATTTCGATATCGCCGGTGATCGCTTTTGTATTCGAATTTGCGATTGTCTGGACATTCTGTTTTATTGTACGGTCATATGTCATCAAACCGTTAACTTCATTTTCTACGTCGGTTATCTCTGTGTATACCGCCGCGCTCAGGCCATAGTTAACTTTGAAATTCAGCAGCATATCGATATATTCATCGTAACGGTTCATCTGCTCCATGGCGTTATTTGTGTTTGAATAGATTCCCGTTGCCAGGTCAGGGTTCCATAAATGACCGTCTATTATATAACCGATTCCACCGTATTCACCACACGCGCGCGCCATGGTATCACTTACCGGATAGTTTGGTGGCGGATAGCTGTGGTAGTCAAGAATGTCGCCAACACCATAATGACTGCCGCCGCTGGCCTGGTTTACCAGGCGGCTTGGATCTTTGGCCTTTACCTTATTTACATAGTATTCTGTATTATGCTGGCCCTGGCTTTCGTTAAATACTACCCAGCTGATAATCGATGGCACATTCCATAAATTATCCATCATGCGGTCCAGCTCCAGCTCAAACTGGGCTTCCTGGATCGGCTGAGGGTTTCCCGTATAAGAGTTCGAGCTCGGCATATCCTGCCATACCATAATTCCAATCTTATCACACCAGTAATACCATCTCGCCGGCTCAACCTTGATATGCTTACGTGTCATATTAAAACCGTAAGCCTTGGTCATCTCAATATCATATTTCAAAGCTTCTTCTGTTGGAGCGGTATACAAACCGTCCGGCCACCAGCCCTGGTCCAGCGGACCCATCTGGAAGACAAACTCATTATTCAAAAACATCTTTATTATACCGTCATCATCTATTCCCAGTGATGATTTACGCATGCCAAAGTAACTCTCGATATAATCAATTGGACTACCGTCTTCCAGCAATGTAATTTCAAGGTCATAAAGGAACGGATCATCAGGTGACCACAATCGCTGGTCAGGAATTGAGATCGTCAGGTCAGTGTTGGCATTGCCGGAGATACTTGTTACTTCCTGACCTTCACTTTTAACTATAATATTTGTTGTAAGATTACCGGCATCAGAATAACTGTTTACTCGAAGGTTCAGTGTTGCTGTATCTATGTCTGGTACCATCCTGATGTTTTCGATTCCGGCTGGGGCAACCGGTTCCAGCCACACGCTCTGCCAGATGCCGCTTACCGAGGTGTACATGATTCCACCCGGGTAAAGTGTCTGTTTGCCGCGTGGTACGCCCAGGTAGTCTGTTGCATCATATACTCTTACTATCAACTCCTGTGGTCCGCTTGCGGTCAGGTACGGTGTAATGTCCAGTATTATTGGGTCGTAACCACCCTGATGTACTGCTGCACTGTTGCCGTTTACAAAAATTTCTGATTCCCAGTCCACGGCGTCCAGGTGTAGAATTATATTTTTATCAGACCATCCGGCGGGAACTTCAAATGTCCTGCGATACCAGGCTCTCTCATGATGTTCCATTACACCTGATATTGCCGACTCCATCGCAAATGGCACCAAAATTTCATCAGACAGGTTCTGGCCAATTGGTGCTGCATCTCCTTCAGAGCCGGACTGGAACTGCCAGATGCCGTTCAGGTTCAGCCACTCAGCACGCACCATCTGTGGCTTTGGGTAGTCAGGAAATGGGTTATTAACGTCAATTTGGCTGGCCCAGCGAGTCATCAGCGGGCCTTGTTTCATTTCCCATGCCATCGCCGGACAGCAAAGCGAAAATACTAACATAAGAAGAAGTAGTTTGAATTTCATCTCGAGTTCCTTTACCTGCTCTACAGTTACTTTTCTATTGCCTTTACAGCGACAATACTCATTCTCTCTACTAATAAATGACCATTTTTCGGTCTAATTAACCAAAAAATTTTTACCTGTATCAGCAAGGTTATTATTTATAGGTAGTTATGGCGATTATTAATCTTCCCCCGCCCAGTGGGGTATTACAGCTTTATTATTTCGCGCTGCACTTTTACCTTATCGTGTATTTAGACTTATGCCTTAACAACCGCAAGGAGAAACTATTAATATGCTTGGGTGTGAATTGGTTGGGATCATATATTTCAAAGATGTTCGATATATATCAGCTGTAAATACCAAATGCCTGGTAAATAATAACTTACATACTGGCCAATTAGTCAGTTCGAGTAACTGATTCTAAAGCACTGAAAGATATATCGCAAAGAAATGACACACTGCGCCGCCTAATACAAACAGGTGCCAGATGGCATGGTTGTACTTTATTTTCTCGACCGCGTAAAATACTATCCCGGCGGTATAAACCACTCCTCCTGCTACAGTTAGACATAAACCGACAGTTGAAATAGAAGAGATAAACGGCTTAATTGCTATTACTACCAGCCAGCCCATCAATCCATACGTCAGCAGGCTGAGCTTCTCAAACCGGCCGGTGAAGAATATCTTCATTATAATGCCGAATATCGCCAGGCCCCATATTACGCCAAATAGACTCCAGCCCCAGCCGCCGTCTATTGTCACTAGTGCAAACGGCGTGTACGTCCCTGCAATCAGCAGATATATCGAACTGTGGTCAAAAATACGCAGGATTCGCTGGGTCGGGATATGCGGGATCGAATGGTACAGCGTCGAACAGAGCATTAGTATAAACAGCGATGCCCCGTATATCGAAAAACTCACGACTTTTATCGCACTGCCTTGCAATGCTGCCGATACTACCAGCACCACCAGCCCGGCAATCGCCAGCATCGCTCCTATTCCGTGGCTTATCGCGCTGGCTATCTGTTCATCTGTAGAATAACTGTATATCTTGTCTTCTATCGTATTATTCATAAGGCATGCACTCTCTTTATAGTTCTCTGTTCCAATTTACAATAGATTGTAGCAGATTATGTTAGAATAATGCAAATGTTATTATTCTGACTATTTTTTTGTCTTGCTCGAATTCAAAATAATATCTATTATCGCACCGGCCCCTATCCCGACTGTATAGCATACCAGGTCACTGAACTTAAAGCCAAACCCCAGTATAAGCCCGCCGATCCGGTATCGCCTTATCTGGTCTATCCAGTCGGCATGATAAAGCTGCGAAAATTCTATCGCATAACTGAATATTATCGCCAGGATAAATATATGTAACGTCTTCCATTTTGTAAATATACTGCAAAACAGGAAATACACCATCATTGCCCAGATTGTATCGCCTGAATATTCAGAAATGAACTTCGGCAGCGATATATATTTACTGCGCGATAGCAGGCCGGCTGCTATCGCTCCTGCAAACAATAATATATACCATATACGATTTCGATTAATTTGTGATTTCATCATGTTTTTATTAGCTCAAATTGACCGGAAAACAAAAGAATCTTCTTTTGCTCAAAATGAATTCTTCTAGGTTTCCATATTTTTATACTAAAAGAATAGTTTAATAGTTCATGATTTTAAAACAATGGCAATCATATTTTAAGTTGCTAAAATATAAATGTAATGAATTATAGAAAAATGTAATTATCTCAAAATTGCAACATTAATACGGTCAATTATATAACAATTTAAATAAGTTTTCCGCCTGCCCTGAGTTCATCGAAGAATATCAATGGCCTTGCTGTAAATTATTTTATTGTAATGAATTGTAAAGTAAATATTTTTGCGTTAGCTTTAAATTATGTGTGAACGATGTGAACACCAGAACTTTTCACTCTTAGTTATTCACTTTTATTAATACCTATATACCTGTTCAAGCTGATATCAGTCAGTTTGAACATCAAACGAAAGGAACCAAAATGAAAAAAAACGCATTTGTCTCTCTGGCTCTAATTATGATGGTAGCATTTACCGGATGTATGGAGTCCCAGCCCAAAGATCCATTTGGCCTTGAGGGCAAAACTCATTCTGCCGTTACCCCGGCTCCACGCCCGGACCAGAACTGGTGGATGCCTCGCCATGAAAACATCATCAAACGCAACGCCGAGGGCAATGTAGACCTGATTATGATTGGTGACTCTATTACTCACGGCTGGGAAAATAGCGGCAGGGCTATCTGGGACAAATACTATGCTCCCCGTAATGCTGTCAATATGGGCTTTAGCGGCGACCGCACCCAGCATGTTCTCTGGCGGTTGCAGAACGGCGAGCTCGACGGCATAAATCCCAAACTTGCCGTCATTATGATTGGCACTAATAATTCAAATGGCGAAGACAATACCTCGCAGGAAATTGCTGACGGCATCAAGGCTATCTGTGCCGAGATTCGCGGCAGACTCCCCGAAACCAAAATCCTCATCCTCGCCATATTCCCGCGTGGTGATGCTAACCAGCGTAAAGACAAAAAACACGACGCTCCGTTTAACTTGCAATGGGCCAAGAACAACAGTGCCGGCACTCTTGCCTCTGCCATAGCTGACGGTAAAAATATTTTCTATCTCGATATAAATAGTGCATTTCTCAATAAGGATAATGTCCTCACCAGGGAGATTATGCCCGACCTGCTCCATCCGCGTGAAAAAGGCTATCAGATCTGGGCCGATGCTATGGAGCCTGCTATCAAAAAACTTATGGGCGAATAAAGTCTGTTATCATATATAACCGTCAGGTTTGCATAGGGTATGCGAGTTTGCTTTTTACCCTGTGCAAACTGAACGGCTCAGCGAAACTAAAGGCCGCCTAAAAGTGCGAAATCTATTATATACTCTGATAGGAAGATATTATGCTTCTGCATTCCTTAAATGAAGTCAATCTCACCGGCGACTATCGCAGGTTCAAGCAGTCAGCAATTGCTAATCTAATATTCCTGCTGCTCATACTGGCAATAGTAATCGGTTCGGGCTGGTTTCTCTGGCAGAAAAACACACCCGGATTCGGTATGATTATAATTTCGATCTGCATACTGATCTTTTCTTGTTTTATCTGGGTCATTTTCAATAACTTCAGAAAATCTCTCGCCGAAACCAACTGGCTGCTCGCGATCGGGCTTTCCAGCGTCTATGTCAAGTTCAGGTCATATCTCAATTCCGACCTGCCTGCTAACGACAAACAGATTGTCTCCTTCTCCTGCTCCGAAATCAAATCTGTCAATATCACCAAACAGCGGATAATAGCTTATAGCTCCGGCAACTCGACAAGCACTTCGTTCCACACCTTCCTCGACATAAATTTCGCCAGGCCCGACCTCACCCAGCTTAAGGACCAGATCAAAGAAGAGCGTAAAAAGCGGATCAAAACCAGGCACGGCAGCTTCAAAAATAACCATTATCCCGTCGCCGTTGTCGATGAAGATACCGTCAGAATCGAATGGCGCTCGCCCACCGACATCGTTGTACCTGGCATCAAAAAAGTACTCGATGCCTTTCGTGAATATAATGTCACTGTCGCTCCGACCATAAAAGAAGTCATAGACACAACCGGCCGTGACAAAAAGGATAAGGCAAAAGCCGAAGACAATATCATTAAACTTGCCGAACGGGGCAATATTATGGCCGCTACCAAGCTTGCCAGGAAAACCTATAAAATGAAACTCGCCGATGCACGCGAGTTCGTCGAAGGCCTGTTAAAATAATCATCCCGCAATTTCAGGATAACCAACTCCAGCCGTATCCCTTTTCGTATCAGCATTTAATACAAGGCCGGCCTTAGGCAGACACCTTAACTCTTCGTTATTCACTTTTTTTAATTAACTGCTTTATGTCGTTTATTAAAATATGGGCGACAAGCTCAATCAAAGCCTGCCGCCCATCCCCATATAATAATTCCCACCCCAAAATTTATAACAATAATTTCTGCGTCAGTTATAAAGGCCGCTTCAGCGACAAAATACTTCTAACTTCTCGCTTCTTTCTCCTAACTCTTCTTACGCTTTTATATCGTGATTGAGCCCGATCGCTCCGTTAAATTTATTGAAAGCACTCATTGCTGCAGCAACTTCGATAGCTGCGGTTACTTCTTCATCTGTAACACCTGCCTTCAATGCTAACGCTCGATGTGCATCTACGCAATAGCCGCATCCGTTAACCGCACTTACCGCGATGCAGATCAGCTCTTTGGTCTTATCGTCAAGTCCCGCACCGGCTTTCTCTGCCAGACCCAGAATGGCTTCCAGGAAATCTCCGTTTCGGCCCATCGCCTGAAATACTTCTGGTAGCCCGCCAAATGCCTTTTCTAATTCACCCTGAACTGCCTGAGCTTTTGCATCACCGGTTTTGTTATACAGTTTTACACTTGCCATAATTTTTGTACTCCTTGATCTTTAGTTTTTTATTTGTTTACTGTTTATGTTAAATACATAAACTCTTACCTTATTTTCACCTCATTATATGGTTGGCAATTGTACAAAAGCAAAAAATATGTATAATATTTTGCTGCTCAATAGTTAATTTTCGCAGTTTTTAAGTTGCAATAACGAAGTGCCTTTCGGTAAATCGCCTAAAAGGGACTTTCTGCAACGCTTTGTATTAAAATACTTTCGAGAAATAGCTCCCCGTATATTGATGCGTAGCATAAACCGCACTATAAAGGTGTGATATTAAAAGAGTTAAACTTCCGGAGATGTTAATATGGAATGTAAAAAAGATAAGAATATGGAATCTTGTAATTGTTCGTATCCCGGCTGCTCACGTAAAGGGGTATGCTGCGACTGCCTCCAGTATCATCTGCGTAACAAACAGCTCCCGGCATGCGCATTTCCTGGCAATGTCGAAAAAACTTACGACCGAAGCTTCCAGGCTTTCGCTAAGGCATGGAAATTGTAAAATTTATTCTCCGGTTTTGCTCGGTTTCAACTTTGACTGGCGTCAGGTATTAACTTCTCGCTTCTATGCCTAATACCCAATATCTTACAACTGATACCTCTCAAACCGGCCATCGGTCAGTTTGAATTATTAGATTTATCAAAACGTTGCCCTGAACCTTAAACCAAAGACCGCCGGCTCTTCGATCCAGCTGACTTTGTCCGGATAGCTTTTCTTAAAGCCCGAGGAATATGAATATCTCTTATTATCACCGATAACTGGGATATTCTGACCGAACAGCGACAAGTCTGCATTCTTATTCAAATGGAATGTTAACGAGATATTCGCCTTCATCTCAAGATCATATACATCAAGATCATTTATTGCATCTATTACAGCACTTGTACTACCGCCATTTGTCAATGCGTCAAGTCCGTCTTTGCGGCCTTCAAATCCCCAGAATGTCACCAGGTCCGTGTGCAGGCTTACCCGGTCTTCCAGCAGGTTAATATTTGTAAATAGTTTCGTGGCATGATTCGCCCAGTTATTCAGATCGTTACCCTGCGAGGTGATTATCACACCGTCACCGGCATCACGATAATAGTCCGAATAGCTTATCCCTGACACATCTACTCCGCTGGCAAGTTCCCAGTCCAGCTGTTTGACAAAGGAGTGGTTTATTCCAAAGGTGAAATCTTCAGTGTCGTATCTGCCTTCCAGCTCCAGGCCCCATGTCTGTAGGCTTCCGACATTACTGCTTCTTGACTGTGCAAAATCGTATGCGATTACATCGGCGTCATTATAAAATGTCGATGCCTGGCACGTTACCTTATCAAAAAGTTTACCCGTGTAAATTAACTCATATGTTGACAACTCTTCCGGGTCATTGTCTTCTCCGTTTACATGGTTCATATACAGCTCTTCTGCCGTGTTCCTCCTTACCGAACGCTGTGCGATAAACTTCAGATATTCCCTTTCTCTCAATTCCTGGATGACCGCCAGTCTTGGCGAAAGCATATAGTCGGTATATTCGTGTTTGTCCAGCCTGGATGATAGTATTGTCGTTGTTCTTTCAAACGGTTTGAAATTCAATTCGCCTAAAATCGCATGGCTGTATGTTTCCCATCCGTCTCCAACTGCATAATAGTTTTCACTGTCTGATGTTAGCTGGCGGTAACCTGTTCCATACATATCAGAACTGGTACCGCTTATCATACCTTTACCCAGTATCAAACCGTTATCTGCATTTTTACCCCAGCCCGGACCGATCGTGTCATAGCTGAACTCAAAGCCCATCGCTGCCTTAAAATCTTCTTCCGGCTTGAACTTCAACATCAGCTGGGTGTACAACTGATCCTCCGACCACATCCAGCCTATATTCTGCAAATTGTTTTTATCATTTTCTATCGTATTGTCTGTGTCAAATTTTTCGATATTATGTGTATCCTTGGAGCTGTATGCCAGTTTTGATTTCATGCTGAATTCGTCACTGAAAACATGGTCATTTTCCAGGACAAACTGGTAATAGCGATATCTTGTCTGACGAAAATCCTTATATCCGCCGTCATAGTTATATTTTATTGCCGATCCCTGAACCAATTCTGATGAGGACGAACTGTACCTGCCCCAGAACCGCCAGTTTTTATTGAATCGCATGTCGAAATGCGCCTTTACTTCTGGCTCGTCAAAAAAATCTGCCATATATGTTGCTGGCGGGCTGGAACTGCCGCCCGGTTCTCCTACATAACCGTATGATGATGAACCGATCCCGTACAGGTCTGGTCTGGTACCAGTTGTATGCACTACGCTCAGGTAGCTGTACAATTCTACATCGTTTGTCTTTTTGCCATAGCTCAGATAATTGCCGATACTGTCATATTTATCCCAGAATGTGCCGCCGTAAGATGTCCCCTCACTTGTGGCTCCGGTTTTTGTGTAAATATTAATAACACCGCCGATAGCGCCCGGTCCGTATGTTACCGAACCCGGACCGCGGATTATCTCGATCTTTTCGATATCGTTCAGATCCCAGTTCAACAGCTCCAGTCGCGCACCGTAATGCGCCTGCAGATTTATATTTATCCCGTTCAATGTCACCAGGAACTTATATGGCCGATCCGCGATAAAACCTCTTATCCCAGGCTGTGGTCCGGTACTATGGTTCAGGTACAATGCTCCCGGCACATAAATCTCCATCAGGTCGAGAATATTTCGGGCCGGAGTACGTGCGATATCTTCCGCTGTTATCACCGTTACACTCGCCGGAATCTTTAACGGGTCTTTCTCGGTTATACTCGCAGCCGTATAAACCTCTATCTCCATCAGTTCGTTAAGGTCAAGATCCAGCAGGTCTTCATCCTGTGCTTCTAACGCAGGATCACTTACCTCGCTTTCATCAATATCTTCCGCACGAACCGCCGGCATAAATAATAAAGTGATTATTACCAGAAATAGAATAGTTGAATAATTAGACGATGCACTTACCTTTACCTTTTTCATTTACCACTTCTCCTAATCTAACACAAATTCTTTTTCGCATGTATAATTGTCTATGACAAATTAATCTATAGGCTTTTCTTTAATCGTCCTTAAAATATCAATAAATAATCTTATCCGGTAAAAAAAATGACTTCTGATGACCATTTTCAATATCAGTATCGAAAATGCAGTTATTATCAGGCCCTTAAGCTTATTTTCAAATGGTGATTTTATTTGGATTTGGTTAGGTTTTTATACTATAATCTATTGGAATATAAGTAGAAATGCAAACCTGACGGGGGTACTTGGCTACCCTGAATAATTGAGATTGACCGTTCAAACGCGATGTAAATTATTACATTACCGCTGCTTTCCTCCGGGCGATCTGATTTGATTTTACACGAGGCGTATAGATGGAATATAACCTACCAGATATTGACAGTTTAGAAATTATCCATTATCCCAACCCGATCTTGGCCCAGGAAGCTAAGGAAATTACTGAAGTCAACGAAGAGATCGTTCGGCTTGCAGACAAGATGGTTGAGCTTATGGTTGAATCTGACGGTGTCGGTCTGGCCGCTCCCCAGGTAGGTGTTTCACTACGGCTTATAGTTATTTCGCCTACCGGTACCCGAGAAGATGCCGAAGTTCTTGTAAATCCAGTACTTACAAACCTTATCGGTAACTGCGAAGGCGAAGAGGGATGTCTCAGCGTACCTGGCATACGTGCAAAGGTTCGACGCGCAGAATCTTGCACCGTTACCGCACAGGACCTCGAAGGAAACTCTTTCACCGTCGATGCTATAGATCTGCCGGCTATCATTCTTCAGCATGAAACCGACCATCTCGACGGCATACTTTTCATCGACCGGCTTACTACCTTCTCAAAAATGGCTTGTCGCCGAGGCATCAAACAGCTCGAAAAAGAATACGAAGAATAAGTCTATATTCTGCAATGCTTTATAGTTTTTTCGCTGTTTGCCCCTTTTGCCAATAAGCTTAATTTCTATTGATATCTAACCGTTGTTTTGATACGATGATTCTGTCCATTAATACTTCTCCAAACTGACCATTGGTCATTTTGAGCTTTTAAATATTTAATTTGTCGGGGGCTATCTCCATTACTGACATGAGAATGTCTTTTTTATGAAAGAGCAGGTTTATGAATCATTATAAGAAATATTTAATTGTTACAGCTGTTTTATTATCATCTACTCTAATTTCCAGCCTGTATGCATCTAAGCTTGAACGTATCAAATATAACAATCCCGATCTGACTGTCGATCTTGGTGTCGGCCTCTGGGGTTGGCCGCTGCCGGTCGATTATGACAGCGATGGCGACTTTGACCTGCTTGTCTCTTGTACTGATAAACCTTATAATGGCATTTATCTATTCGAAAATACCGGCTCTGACAAAAAATATCCTGTCTTCGCTCCTGCCAAAAGGCTCACCGGCGGCATAAACAATATTCAGATTTCGTATGTCAATAACCGCGCTCGCATACTCGCAGCTAACCACGAATATGTAGATTTTATCGAGAACAACTTCTCCAAAACCAAAAAGATATATCCTACTTCTAAGATTTACCAGACCGGCACAAATATCCGTGCTAACCAGTGGAAATACTGCGATTACGACGGCGACTCCGACCTCGATATATTAATCGGTTTAGGCGACTGGACAGAGTACGGCTGGGATAATGCCTTCGACCAAAACGGCAAATGGACCAGGGGCCCGCTGCACGGCTATGTCTATCTGGTAAAAAATATCGGTAGCGATTCCGAACCCGCATGGCAGGACCCCGTCAAGATCATTGCCGACGGCAAACCGATTGATGTCTATGGCATGCCGACCCCTGACTTCGCTGACTTCGACGGCGATGGTGACCTCGATATCATCTGCGGCGAGTTTATCGATAAATTTACCTATTTCGAAAATATCGGCACACGCACCGAACCGAAATATGCGGCCGGTCACTATCTCACCCATAATGGCACGCCCATCAAGATGGATCTTTGTATGTTCGTGCCGGTCGCTATCGATTGGGACAAAGACGGTGATATCGATCTGGTCGTCGGCCAGGAAGACGGCAGAGTCGCCCTCATCGAAAACTCAGGCACATTCGCTGACGGCATACCGCAATTTCAGCTGCCGACTTTCTTCCGTCAGCAGGCTGAATGTGTAAAGGTCGGAGCTTTAGTTACTCCTTACAGTATCGACTGGGACTCCGACGGAGATGAAGACCTCATCTGCGGCAACACCGCCGGCAGGATCATTTTCGTCGAAAACCTCGGCGGCGGTGCCAACCCAATTTGGGCCGCTCCCCGGAAACTTTACGCCGCCGGCCAGGAGATACGTATCATGGCCGGGCCGAACGGCTCTATCCAGGGCCCGTGCGAGGAAAAATGGGGCTATACCACTCTTACCGTTGCCGATTTCGATAACGACGGCCTGCACGATATTGTTGTCAACTCTATCTGGGGCAAAATCGTCTGGTTCAAAAATATCGGGTCAAAACATTCTCCCGAACTCGCACCGATGCAGCCGGTAACTATCAACTGGCAGTCTCAGCCGCAATCGCCCGAATGGAACTGGTGGAAGCCGCAGGATAACGAGCTTATCACCCAATGGCGAACTACCCCGTTTATTATCGACCTCAACTGCGACGGACTCAACGATCTGGTTATGCTCGACTATCAGGGCTACCTCGCATATTTCCAGCGAGTACAACTTAATGGCAAACTCACCCTTAAAGCTCCGCAGCGTATCTTCAAACTGAAAACAGGTGACACCGAAAAACCATTCCAGTTAACAAATGGTTACGCCGGCCGCAGCGGTCGCCGTAAATTCACTATCGTCGATTGGGACCTCGACGGAAAGCTGGACCTTTTGGCCAACGATAAAAATGTCAGGTTCTATAAAAATATTTCGACAGAACCGGGCCAATGGCTTTTCGATGACAGGGGACTGCTGGACGACCGGATCCTGGCCGGTCATACCTCAAGCCCGACTATCGTCGATTGGAACAAAGACAACATTCCCGACCTGCTCGTCGGCGCCGAGGACGGCTATCTCTATTACATGCAAAACCCTGACAAATAAACTTTTTATTATTCAACAGCAAAATTTATAATTCCTGGAAACGCCGAGCTGAATGAAATCCGCCTCAGGCGGAGCTCGGCAGCAACCCGCAGGGATGGTATGATATATCCCGGAACGTCAAACGCTGGAAACAAGTTAATTAAACAACCAAAGCCCTTTAGGGCGGCAGAAACTTTCTCTATTTGTAGTATTCAACTTTGCGATCTTTGCGACCTCTGCGAGAGATAAATTATTACAAAATTTCCCTGGCCTGCAACTTTCCTTTTTCTATTCTACTGCTCATCTGCCAATCGCTTTCCATTTTTTTCTTTATCAGTGTGCATCGGTGTGAACCTGTCCGCCTCAGGCGGATCCGTGGTTCAGTTCTTTGGCATCTCAACCGGTCAATTGTCGGCATGTTAACTTATTTTTTCATCAAACTGAAATATGAGTGTAAAGCCGAAACCGAACAATGTCTTTTTGATATGGAGTATTTTATGTATAAGAAAATATAGGGAATTCTACTTGCTTATAAATTAATAAATAGATTAGACTATTATTAATTAAACACGAGCGGTAGCGAGTCACTTATATATTATTGGTGTGAATTCGTGTCCATCCTATGAACCGGAGCATTTCAAGTTGTTTTTCTTCTTTTTTACATTTTTATCAAATTTCCTGGGTTTTTGCCCCTGTAGCTTCGTCGCCTCGGCGTCAGCTCTCACCCAAACATGGGCTGATGCCGATGGCGTAAGAAGTTACAGGGGCTAACCCTGTTAGCTTTTGAGCTGAGGCAGAGGCCTCATATTTTATTAACTGAGCTGCTTTTGGCAGGCATTCAACGACCTAACCTCCTATTCGTACTCACCTTATTCGGCGGCACATTAAACTTTATACAGACCGTAACTCCCATTCTTCGTGACGAGGTTTTAAGTAAACTTAAACTTCAATTGACATTCACCGGGATCTTACGGCATAGTCGCTCAGCCTTTATTATATTGTCTTCTATGCAGCCTGATTTATCATTTCTGCGTTAAACATCTCGCCTGTCTTCAACATGGCTCTCATTATCGATGTTAACTTACGTGCTACCGCAACTATCGCTATCTTTTTCCTGCCGTCCTGACCGGCCATGACCCGCTCATAAAACTGCCTTATCGCCGGGCAAAACCTCACAACACGCCAGCTTGACTCACATAATGCCCATCGCACTACCTGCGGACCATGCTTGCTGATATGTCCCAATCTGCGAGTCGAACCGCTCTCATCCAGCTTTGGCGTTAAGCCAAAGTAGGCACTGTATTGCTTATAGTTACTAAACCTGTCTATATCATCTGTATAAGCAAGCATCGCCTCAGCTGTCCTTGGACCAACCCCGGGAATACTCATCAATAATTCAGCTCCAGGATTATCTTTTATCTTCTCATCCAGTCTGGCTGTTATCTTATCTCTTTGATTCTCCAGTAATTTTAACTGTTCAAGTAAATCTTCCAACTGAAGACTCCACAGTACATCTTCTTTTGACTTTGTTAAGCTCTCCATCCAGACTCGATTCTTCTTGCTCCACCAGGTGCCTTTATGCTCTGGCACTAAATAGCCATTGCTCTTTATCAACGCTCTTATCTGATTCTTGGTCTGACCAACTTTACGTACCGTCTTCTGGCGATGCAATATCATCTGACGCCATTGCCTTACCGCCTTATCTGGCATATAAACACTTGGCAATTCATCAATACTGTACAAAATTGCCATCTTACGCGCATCTATTCGATCGTTTTTCTTATTGGTACGATATATCCAGGTAGCTTTGGTGGGATTCACTACCTTCACTTCATCCACCAGGTCAACTATCTGATCATATATCCAACCGGCCAAACCGCTAACCTCAAACGCCACAAATACCTTATTCTTCTTAGACTTATGCTTTATCAAAAAATCTTGCAAACTGCCAATGTCAGGAGGTAATGTCGCGTACTTCTCTGTACCATTTTCATATACCATTGAAACTGTTTTCTTGCTATCCATATCTAATCCGATATACTTAATCATAACTGGGGCCTCCAATAAGGTTTATTGTTTGTGCTTCGAGCACGTTTAAAATAGGACGTCGTATTATATTATACTCGATCCTGAATTAACCGGGAGGCTCCGGTTACCATAGCTTATTCGTGGTTCAGCTCTTTTATATTTTAGCTTGCAAACTTATCCGACTTAGATGGATTCGTGGTAAAACTTTTTGAAATTTGTATTCTAATCATTTGCGAATATCAGCGAGTATCTGAGGACCTGTATTTTCTTTTCGCGTTTCGTGGTCAACCGTTTCGGCGTTAGCCGTTTAAAAACTCGCGTCAGCAACATCTTAATCTTTACCTATTGCCTTTTACTTATATAAGCGACATCTTACTTACATTTTTATTTTATACTTAACTTCAACCTTGTTCTCCTGAAGTCCTTCTTTTTGCCGCTAATTCTAAAAGCATATCGACTAGCATTCCAGACTTCTCTTTAGGTATTGTGGAAGAATTTACTTTAATCTTGAGATTATTATTGATTATATATATATGTTCACAAAACTCTTTCTTATAATCAACATTTTCAATGTCAGATATATTACAATAGTTCCCTTTTCCTAGAGTTCCATGGTAATAAATACTTTTTTCAGTAATTAACACACCATCTTTAGCGCTACCAAATACGGTGTCATCTATTAGCACTAGGATGTCATCAGGAGATATTCCGTTAGTATAACTTATAGCATTGTTTGCCTTACGAGGAGGAATATCTGGAGCATAATAAATGGAATTGTTCGTACTAGTAAAAGTATTCCTGTATTTTTTTAGTATCTCGTTGATATAAGGTGGTCGTTCCTGCTTGTTGCTTGTATCATTCTTGGGCTTTTCATCTTGTCTTTTACACGCAGAATCATCATTGTCACATTCTACTTTTTCATATATTAATGATAATGAGTGATTGGCTGAAACATCATCTGAACCAGGATTAATAATAGTACAAGCATCTTTTATAAATTGCTCAATTGCTTTTATTTCCTCAGGGTCGCAGGACGTAAAATGAATCTTAATGTCATCTCCTATGCAAAGAAAATCGGAAAAGAAAGTATTATCGTATTCAATGTTGTCAGGATTCAGGTTGGAAAAATATATATAGCGTGCTTTACCATAGTTTTTCCAAACGAGACCAGCGGTTGCAAACAAAACACCTCCTTTTCCGGATTGGTTTGTATATATTCCAAGTATGTGTCCAATTTTCTTGGAAAGGCCCTCATCTTTAAGAAAATACTTTTTAATATTTTGACAATATTCATATGAGAAGCCTGGGTATACTACTGTACATTTAAACAGACGTATTTTTCTTAAAAATGCTTCAAAGACTGCTTGTTCGTTGCAGGTTAACTTTTCTCCGTAAACAACCTCTTCCATCAAGCACTTTTCATTGTTTGAAGTACCAGTTGCAATCCATCGTGAAATAATATTTGGAATAATCCCATAAGTCATTTTTGTTAATACACAGTTGACCTTTTCTTTATTTTCATAAATGTCTGATATTATTATAGATAAAGTTAATTCGTTGCAGTCAGCTTTTATTATATCATCTAGGCGAATCTCAGTAGCAATACACCAATTATTGTATAATGGCAATGCCGCTAAATCTCTCTTTGAGGTTATAGCACCATGTTTCTGTCTATGCTCAGGGGTATTTTTCAAGGCATCCTTAATTTCTGGTCTGAATAATTGTTTGTAACTGCTATAAGCAACAGCGCCAATAGGCCCCAAAAAAATACCAGCCGTTAGAGCATCCGCAAAGACAGATGGCTTAGATACACTTTCAAAAGAGAGGTGATAAAGTGATTGTTCACAGATATACAGGTCACCTATATACATATTTATATTATTATCATTATATGTGAGGGCGACATCTTGAATACATGCTACTAACTTCTCGTCAATATATGGAGGTATCTGCTTCAAATCTGATTGGGCAGTAGCGATCTCATGCCATTCACTTTTACATAACTCACATTCATACATATGGTCTGATCTTAATGGTTTACTGCATATAGGGCAATTACCTTTGGATGTAATACAATTCAGGCACACACATTCCCCGGTTGATTTTCCATATGAAGTAACCTGCTGCAATATTCCTCCGCATTTAATACAGGTCATATCATTAGGAGGTGGGATAATCTGTAGTATTTCTGACTGTGCTGTAGAAACTTTGTCCCATTCCCCTTGATCTAAAAGGACTAACCATTCATCATTGTCTATTTTACTTTTTATATAAGAATTAGTTTTTTCATTACCAAACAGATTGTCTTCTAATATGTTTAAAATATCTTTATTGTATTGATGGTAGTCAATTCTATCAATAATGCCACGAATTGTTATAACTGGCGTCCAGGGAAGAATAGGTACTACGTATGAATCTTTGCTAAGCTTAATTAACATACCCCAAAATGGTTTGTTCGTAGAATGAAGGTCTTTTAGGGAATGATCTATCGTTTTTAATTGTGTTAATAATGAGTATTTCTTACTTGAATATCCCTTATCTTTACCAACAAGTAATAAACCATCGGCAATGGAAATCTCAAAAACATCATTATTGCCTATTGATAGTAGTACGCTAACGATTTCATAGCGGACGTTATCTGACGACGGCTTTCTGTCTAAGCGAAAAAGTAATATGGATTTTTCAGATAAGACTTTCTGACAATCAACTTGACATTGAATGCTCACTTGACTCAAATCATAGATTTCTTTTTTCAAGAAAAAGTTATAGCAAATTGGTTCATTAAACAGCCATTCAAATTTACCGTAATAGACTATTCCATCATTAGTAACCCATATTCCAGAGAAAGGTAAATTGTATATATCTTTTCTCCTAGCATCTCTGAAGCATTGCGAAGTTACTATTAGCAGTGTTGAACTTATCAGCAAAAGGATAGATCCGGTTATTAAAATTCCCCAGTGAATATTTTCCGAGAGTGAGTAATATAATAGGACACTTCCTATTGCAGTCATAATTGAAAAGAAAAAGATAGCTGTACAAAGCCCTGTAATACTTGAGGTTGGTACATAATTGGAAAATATCCCAAACCCATTTTCTTGATTTACCACAACCTTATCTATGGGATCTTGACCGAAATCTGAATCTGTGTTCTTGGTATTTTTCTTTTCCATATTGTTGTTCTGCCAGAGATGAATTATTCGGTAGCTCCATATTCTGTTAAGAGGCTGATAACTTGATCGTTTTTCATCTTTCTTGCTGCTTCTAAAGGAGTATAACATTTTTTAGTTGTACATGCTTTTGCATTTACATCAGCTCCGGCTTCCAGTAGTAATTTTACAACATCGAAATGCCCGTTTTTTGATGCTATCCACAAAGGAGTTTCTCCGGCAGGAAGAGCAAAATTCACATTAGCCTTTTTATTAAGTAAATACTCGACAATTTGACTATTGCCAATTTGGGATGCCTTCCATAATGCAGTGGTACCATCTGAATATACTTTATTGACATCTACCTTTCCGCATATTAGTATAGCCCTTACTAAGGCGCATTCATAATCAGCTAGAGAATTTTGTAAATACCTGAAATCTATTGTTTTGCCATAATCAGCTGCCGTATCTTTACATTGTGGCTTTGCAGTAGCATAAACATAAGTCTTTCCGTCGTTCTGGTAAATGTATATTTCTATTTCACTGCTAAAAGGAGTTATTTCTGTTCGGGTTTCATATACAGGTTTTTCGACTTCTTGTGACAATGAATCAACTAATGGTCTTGTTACATCAGAACAGCCCAACAGATAAGTAAAACTCATTACTCCCAATCCTTGGATTCCACCACCGTGATTATAATAAGGATCTTTATAACCAACCATTTCCTTTTTTGTTCCAGTTTGTACTTTGTAAGAGCGTGTGTGTTTTCGCTTATTCATGTTAGCTATTATTTTATGTGATGGTTCATTTGACTCTTCTAATAAGATTTGTTTGCTCATTAGTTCCTTAAGCCTGGCAAATTCCTCATCTGTTATCTGTAAACTTGGTCTTAGCTTAAGGCAGGAATCTTTTTCAGTGTCATATATTTTTTTGGCAAGTTGGAAATTTTGTTCGCAATTAGGAGAAAATGTAATCTTTTTGTGAAAGTCTTTATTGTGTGCGATTACTTGCCCTTCATTTTGAAGAATCCACTGTATAAACTTTTCTGATAATGTTACAACAGAACCTTCAAATTCAACTATTCTTTCGTTAGGAGATATCAAGTTGTCACTGTTCCAGCAGAATAAGGTTTTCTCTGGTACTTTTAGTGGTATGCCGCAACCAGTAATAATAACAACAAGAGCAAATATACATATGAGACTGTATGTTCTAATCAAATAATTTTTCATCCTTAATGCTTCTTTCTTAAACTTTATTTGTCACTAGTTGGCAATTAAAAGAAATCTTGGCATCAGCCGATACCTTATAATACTACTTATATCTTGTTACTCATTGTTCTTATTAGATACAATCACTAATTGACAGGTTTTGCGTGTGTTATTGAGTTGAGAGTTGTTTTCTATTTCCTTATTTGGTGTTGTATCTGTAGTGGTGTTACAGATTCCATTATGCCACGCTGTAGCTATGCAAAATATCAATAAATAATTGAAAAGTTTTATCTATCATATCCTGAGTAGATTTGATAACTTTTATTGTTTAATTCGCACACCTAAAGCTGAATATTTACCTAAAAAGCTCTCACGTTGCACTTATGATTTTAAACGTGAGAATATAGTCAAAAACCTTAATTTTTAACTTAATTGGCTCTGTGTCTGACTTGGTGGATAATGTTGAACAGCCAAAAGTACGAAACGTACTATATTCAATTAAATATTAATAAAGAAACATCTATCTACTATATGCAAGAGGATAATAAAAAGTCAAAATAGAATTTGGTTTTTCATAGTTTACTTTCGCAGTTTTAAGTTGCAAAAATCGCCTAAAAGGGCCTTCCTGCAACGTTTTGAATTAAATGTACTTTCGAGAATTAGCTCGGAAATACATTTAAATAGAGAGTTTTCATTCACAAGGCCCTGTTCTGGCCTTTGCGTGTAATGTTGAACAGTCAAAAGTGCGAAACCGCACTCATATAATACAATCTATAAATAGTTATCTCACTATTGAGAAATTCTTTTATACTTTTTTTGTTAGTGAGAATTGTATTACTACGTGGGAAGCTTTCATACTATCATATCTCAACTGTAGGCCATTGGTTCATCGGGAAACTTCGGCACACCTGTTGTTAAGTCCTGATTATCTTTTTTCATCCTTCATCCTTCATAATTTAAAATGCTTCTCTCTTCCAACTCTTTCAGTTAAAATAGTAAATGTAAACGCGACTGATCCTGGCAATTATTCGCCTCGATAAAAGGGCCCACCAGGGCCAAAAGTAGCAAAAAAACGTAAAAATAGCGGCTCGCCGCTTGCCCGCCGTGGCCCGCCGTTGTCGTTCGCATACCATCCGTTAGCCGCCGCGCTGGCGAAGATTGCGTCCGTTGGCCGCCGTGAAGAACCCTGTTTTTGACTTTATTATGAAAAATACATATAAATTATTAATCCTGTTAATTACTATATTTACAGTAGGCTGCCAAAAACCGAACTCTGTAAATAACCCCATGACCTCAACTGCCCGGCCTGACCTGCTCTGGCAGGAAGCAAAAGCAGAGCTTATCGCCCGCGGCTTTACCATCGATTTCCAGAATCGCACAGCAGGCATCATCGAAACCATGCCGCTGGTCAGTAAGCAGTGGTTTGAGCTATGGAAAGATGACGTCGTTACCACCTCGGCAGTCGCCAAAAGCAGCCTACAGACCACCAGGCGAACCGTCAAACTAAGCTTTAACTGGCACAGAAACCCGGTCGAACTCGAATGTATCGCCGACATCGATAAGCTCTATATCACTCCCGATAGCAAATCAGATAGTACCAAAACCGACGATGTCTTCGTTGCCAACTCTCGTCTGCTCAGGAGAAAAAACACCAAGGGTTCTATGGACTGGGATAACGCCGGACGCGACAACGACTTAGAACAGGCCATACTCAAGAGTATCAATCTCAGGCTTTCAGATGAATCTTATGAAACTGATAAATCTGATGATAACTGATTATTATAAAGCTCTTTAATGGCAGGCTGACTAGCCGGAACAATAAAAAACCCCGGCATAGATCATCTCTAAACCAGGGTATATCAATAGAAGATTTTTATGGATACTTGCTAAAATCGTTAGTAGCTATTCAGCCAGTTCGCCGCTACCTTCTGTAAGTCCAGTAAATCTACAGCCTTATCTTCATTTATATCCGCTGCAATATACTTCCTCAAATACGGGTAAGTCTGACCTTCGCCAATTCTCCATACATCCTCAAAATCCCAATCCGCTATCAGCAAAAGTAAGAAAATTCCATACTGGCGTATTTGAATATGTGAAACTTTTGGTAATAATCCCGGGAAATACCATTGGGTGATGTGAAAATTTTTTCACACACTGTTTAACTAGTAATTATGGTTTTATAGATTGTAGGTTGGCAATGCTTATGTAGTGGATTAGGAATTATGTGAAATAAATTTCCTAAACAGCATGCGCGCACTTTAGAGTTTGTATATGCCCGGAAGAGAGTTTTCCTGGCTATCCGAATAATTATAGCATTTAAATTTGGTGGTTGGCTTGAATTTTATATAGAAAAATCTATTTTCTTATTTACCTTATTATTTTAATAATAATCGCGTTTTAGCTCTTGCCGGCTTTAATATTCCCGACTGTAAATTACCCTGCTTAACATTTTTTTAGCGGTCGAATGCATATGTGGGGTTTTGTATGAAAAATATTTTCCGGCACATAAATTTTTCTGGCACGCCGCTTGTATTTATCTCTTCCGTAATTAAAGCTGAAACTTCCGCCTAAACGGGGGCCGATAGCTTAGAGAGTTTAGAAAGTTGTATTAGTCAGAAAGTAGAAGCAACGAAGTTAACAACCTTTAGTGAACAGGAAAGGACAATTTAGTCATGAGAAAAGTTGCGATTTACGGAAAAGGTGGAATTGGAAAGAGCACAACAACCCAGAATACAGTTGCGGCGTTGGCAGAGATGGGTAAAAAAGTTATGATCGTAGGTTGCGACCCGAAAGCAGACTCAACTCGCCTTATGCTCGGCGGCCTGGCACAAAAAACAGTTCTCGATACTCTTCGCGAAGAAGGTGAAGATGTTGAACTGGAAGATGTACGTAAACCCGGTTTCAAAGGTACTTTATGTGTTGAGTCTGGCGGTCCTGAACTTGGTGTAGGTTGTGCCGGACGTGGTATTATTACCTCTATTAACCTGCTGGAACAGCTCGGTGCTTACGATGAATCAAATGCCTTGGACTATGCTTTCTACGACGTACTTGGTGACGTTGTATGTGGTGGTTTTGCTATGCCGATTCGTGAAGGAAAAGCTGAAGAAATTTATATCGTTTGTTCAGGTGAAATGATGGCTATGTACGCCGCTAACAACATCTGCAAAGGTATTATGAAATTTGCAGAAGCTGGTGGTGTTCGTCTTGGCGGCCTGATCTGTAACAGCCGTAATGTAGATAACGAAAGAGAAATGATCGAGAAATTTGCCGAAAAACTAGGCACACAGATGATCCACTTCGTTCCTCGCGACAATGATGTACAGCGTGCCGAGATCAAACGTATGAGCGTTATCGAATGGAATCCTGAAGTACCGCAGGCGGATGAATACCGTAAGCTGGCAGGTAATATCGACAAAAATGAAATGTTTGTAGTTCCAAAACCTCTTGAGATTGAAGAGCTGGAACAGCTTCTTATGGATTACGGTATCCTTGCTGCGTAAATGTAAGCCAAATATTACAAGTCAATGAGCGGCGACATAAATATATGGTGATGAATTTGATTTTGATTGTTTTTCATGTTGCTGCTTATTGCCGGCAGAAGACCTTAAACCAAATATTACTTGAAATAGTATAATATAAATTAAATAAGTATACCAAAATGGATGCAAATATCCTTAGGAAAGGAAATCAATATAATGTTAATGGTAAGAGCTATTATTCGCCCGGAAAAAACTGATGAAGTACTAGCAGCTTTGATGTATGCCGGATTTCCATCTGTAACAAAAATGGATGTGTTCGGAAGAGGTAAGCAGCGTGGTATGAAAATCGGTGAAATTACATACGATGAACTGCCAAAAGAAATGATCTTTACTGTAGTCGAAGATTCAGATAAAGACCTTGTTGTTGATACTATTATGAAAGCCGCTCGTTCCGGATCAAAAGGTGCATTTGGAGATGGTAAAATATTTATCTCTCCTGTAGATGCAGCTTATACAGTAAGTTCCGGTGTTAAGGGTCTGTAAAAAAAAACAGACAAAAAGTGGCAGCTAGTTAGTTGTTCACAGCTAAACTAAAAAACAACGCAGTAACACAAGGAGAATCTGCGATGAAAGAAATATTAGCAGTAATTCGAATGAATAAAATGAATGCAACAAAAAAGGCTTTAAGCGAGCTTGGTGTTGCATCTATGACGGCTCGAAAGGTAATAGGCCGCGGCAAAGGCAAAGTAGATTACCTGTTGCTTAAAGGTGCTGAGGAAGGTTACGAAGAAGCTATAAATCAGTTAAGTCCAGGGCCAAAATTGATACCTAAGCGAATGGTCCAGATAGTGACAAGAGATGAGAAAGTAGATGAAATAGTAGAAACATTGATCTCTGTAAACCAAACCGGTTCACCTGGTGATGGAAAAATCTTTGTTCTGCCAATATCAGAAACAATCCGTGTCAGGACAGGTGAAACAGGTGAAGAAGCTCTTGGTGATTATGCCGATAGTGAATAATTGGTAGTGTAGTGTCTGCTGCTGTTAAAAAATATGTTAAAAGAGTACGGCATATTTCAGCAGTATACAAAGTAGCAAGAGAATTAAAACAATGTATATAAGAGGTGTAATATGCCTGAGAACAGAATAGATCCTATAGAGGCAAAAGATGAAATGACCAAAATTTACCCGGCGAAGGTTGCCCGCAAGCGTGCCAGCCAGATCGTGGTAAACAAGGTTCAGGAAAAAGATCAGGTACCGGCGATAAACGCTAACGTTCGAACAACTCCCGGTATCATAACACAGCGTGGCTGTACTTATGCCGGATGTAAAGGTGTGGTACTGGGTCCGACCAGAGATATCGTGAACCTGACACATGGTCCGATTGGTTGCGGTTTTTACTCCTGGCTTACCAGGCGTAATCAGACAGATCCGGGCAAAGACGGCGAGAACTTTATGAACTATTGTTTCTCAACAGATATGCAGGATGAGGAAGTTATCTTTGGTGGTGAGAAAAAACTGAAAACTGCGATAAAAGAGATATACGAACTGGTCAAACCAAAGGCGATTGGTATTTTCTCAACCTGTCCGGTTGGTTTGATTGGTGACGATGTCCATGCCGTTGCCAAAGAGATGCGTGAAGAGCTTGGTATTAATATCTTCGGTTTTAGTTGTGAAGGTTATAAAGGTGTGAGCCAGTCAGCCGGTCACCACATTGCAAACAACCAGTTGTTTAAGCATGTAATCGGACGTGATGATACCGTAAATGAGCATCCGTTTAAGGTTAATCTGCTGGGTGAATACAATATCGGTGGTGATGCATTCCTGATCGATGACCTGTTTGAAAAGTGCGGACTGAGAATGCATTCTACATTCAGTGGTAATTCTTCTATCGCAGGATTTGAAAATGCTCATACTGCAGATTTGAATACGGTAATGTGCCATCGTTCGATCAACTATGTAGCTGATATGATGGAGAAAAAATACGGTATTCCATGGTTTAAGGTGAACTTTATTGGTGCAGGAGCAACGGCTAAAAGTTTGCTCAAGATAGCAGAATTCTTTGAAGATAAGGATTTGATTGCCAAGACCAAAGAAGTAATAGAAGCAGAAATGGCTGAGGTTAAAAAGGTTCAGGAAGAGGTTAAGGCACGTTGTGAAGGTAAAACCGCTGTGCTGTTTGTTGGCGGAAGCCGTGCTCATCACTACCAGGAACTATTTGCCGAGATCGGTATGAAGACACTTGCAGCCGGTTATGAGTTTGCTCATCGTGATGACTACGAAGGCAGAAAGGTTCTGCCTGACATCAAGGTTGATGCAGACAGTCGTAACATCGAAGAGCTGGAAGTTGGGCCGGATCCAGAGCTATACAATCCAAGAAAAAGTGAAAAGGAAATGGAAGCTTTTCAGAAGAAAGGATTCGAGTTTAACGATTATGAAGGTATGATGCCTGAGATGGAAAATGATACTCTTATCATTGACGATATCAGTCACTACGAGTCAGAAAAACTGATCGAGATGTATAAGCCTGATATTTTCTGTGCCGGTATCAAGGAAAAGTATGTTATCCAGAAGACCGGAACACCTTGCTTACAGCTTCATAGTTATGACTACGGCGGACCATTTGCGAGCTTCAAAGGTGCAATCAATTTCTACAGAACAGTTGACAGAATGGTCAATGCCAAGATCTGGGAATATACTACCGCACCGTGGCAGGTAAAATCAGAACCCATGCTGGATGCGAAACTGATAGGCTAAGATATAGAAGATAGATAATAGATAATATTGGTACCGGGTTTTATGTTGTACCAGGTACTTTCATGCCGATGCGGCTTGAATAAATACAGGAGAATAAAATGTTACTTAGACATACTACAAGTGAGGTGAAAGAAAGGACAGCGGTTACTATTAACCCGGCCAAGACATGTCAGCCGATTGGTGCTATGTATGCGGCTTTGGGAATACACGGTTGTCTTCCTCACAGTCACGGTTCACAGGGTTGCTGTGCATATCATAGAAGTGCCCTGACACGTCACTATAAAGAGCCTGTTATGGCCGGTACGAGCTCATTTACTGAAGGTGCTTCAGTTTTTGGCGGTCAGGCTAATCTGTTGCAGGCTATCAATAATATATTTACCATATATGATCCAGAGGTGATTGCGATTCATACCACATGTCTTTCTGAGACAATTGGTGACGATATGCCTCAGATTATTGACAAGGCTCGTGAAAAAGGTTTTATTCCTGAAGGTAAAGAGGTTATCTACTGTCAGACACCAAGTTATGTGGGTTCGCATGTAACCGGCTTTGCCAATATGTGTAAAGGTATCGTGCGGGCTTTTGCCGAGCCAAGTGAAAATAAGCTTCGCACGGTAAATATTCTTCCGGGCTGGGTTGAGCCAAGTGATATGGCCGAGATCAAAAAGATCTGCAAGGCTATGGGAGTGGAAACCCTGATGTTCCCTGATACTGATGGTGTTCTAAATGGTGGCCAGACCGGCAAGATGGAAATGTATCCCAAAGGCGGAACCAAGGTGAGCGATCTGAAATATATGGGTCGCAGTCAGGCTACTATTGCTCTTGGTCCAACTGCTTCAATGCCTGCGGCTAAGGATTTGGAAACAAAGGCAAAAGTACCTTTCTGGTCACTTGAGTTGCCAATTGGTTTGAAGGCTACTGACAGGTTTATCGATACCCTGCGTAAAGTTGCCAAGGTTGAAGTGCCTGAAGAAATTACTACGCAGCGTGCCAAACTGGTTGATATGATTACTGATTCGCATCAGTATTTCTATGGTAAGAAGGTTGCTCTCTGGGGCGATCCTGATCAGCTGGTATCACTGGCAGAGTTTTTAGTTGACCTTGATATGAAACCTGTTTATATGGTAACCGGAACTCCTGGCAAGCAGTTCCTGAAGCGTATGGAAGCTTCTCTGCAAGGTCAGGTTCCAGAAGCCAAATACAAGCAGGGTGCCTGTGCTGATATGTACCTGATGCACCAGTGGATAAAAAATGAGCCGGTTGACCTGTTAATAGGTAATACATATGGTAAGTATATCTCTCGTGATGAAGATATTCCTTTACTGCGTCATGGCTTCCCGATTTTTGACCGTGTTGGTCACTCTCACTTCCCAACTGTGGGCTATGATGGTGCGATGAGATTATTGGAGAAGATGTTAAATCTGATTCTTGATCGTAAAGATCGTGATTCAGATGAAACTGAATTCGAATTGGTGTTATAATCCAATTCCTAAGTACTGGGACAAAGTACTGATATAATTTTGAATACCCCCCGTCCTTTATCCTGGGAGCGGCCATCCGGCTGCTCCCGGCTAAAGGTTTTTTTATTTATGCCCAACCCATATGAGTTGGTTTTTGTAGTCTAGAACTATATGGTCGTTGCGAAAATACTTCATACTAATGTAGCTTTGCAGGGTTTCCTGGTCATTGTTGCCCTGGACGATAATTTCCGGCCTTGAGATAGCTTTATCTGCTATTTGTAATTCTTTGACTTTGATTTTATTACAGGATAATTTCCCGTAAAAACCAGAAATGAATGTACTGTCTTTCTCATTTATTATTTCAATATTTGACTTTATCTGCTGCCATTTATCATGCTCCAGAACAATACCGTGGCTGCCGCATGTGTCAAACATTACATCCAAATTCTTTGATGCAATTGGAATTGTAATAAATAGATGCCGGTCTTTTGCCAGGTAAAGAGGGTATTTGACCCAATTTAATTCTGATGATGGAGTGAAAACCTGGTTTGCAGAAAATGTCAGTTTTCTGGCAGGATTATCAAAATAGAGGTAGCTGTACTTGCTTAAAAACTGGTTGCCAAGTAAGAATCCTTTCTGCTGCCATATTGGAATTCCCAACAGGTTAAATTCCCAGTGTTGTTGAATAAAAATGCATGGCATCCAGTCAATACTGGTAAACCCGAAATTAAAGTCTGGTAAAAAACAATATCCTCCATAAATGTCGTTTCCCATTATTGGTCCGGCAGGTAAAATAGAGAGACCGTTTTCTTCGACTGTTATTGAATTTGTCATTGCCAGGTAGTTAAAACCTGTATCAATTAGAAATTTATATTTATTATCATTATATTCCTGATTGTTTACAGCAATCATATTAAGTGTGTCATAGTAGAGATTATTATAGCTCAAGGTGGAAATGTTTTCTTTCGACAATATTTCAATGTCATTGTTTATCGTAAATGTCAAACCTGTTTCTGATATTTTTGTGAAACTGATTCTGGGATTTTGGCTTGAGAAATCATAAAGCTTTTGACTCTTATAGAAAGCATTAGGGTCGTCAGGGGTGTTTATCCCGATCGAACATCCGGTGATTGCAGAAATACAAATGTAAAACAATAGATAGAGAGACGGGTGCAATAATTTATTTTTTATATTCATAATATTCAAAGTAAGTTTTACAGTTATGTAATTTAAACTGTTTTTAACTGGTTGTTGAGAGGCAGCTCTATTATAAAAGTAGCTCCTTTGCCAGGTTCACTTTCTACACTAATGCATCCGTTATGGTCTTGGATGATCTGCTTAACTATATCTAATCCCAGTCCGGTTCCTTCGCCAAGCTGCTTAGTGGTGAATAGCGGTTCGAAAATTCTATCTATAATATCTGCCGGTATTCCTGTACCTGAGTCAGTAAAGATAATCTGAATCAGGTTTTTGACTTGCCGTAATGTGATTTCCAGTTTCCCGTTATTACCCATTGCATATGCTGCATTTTGTATCAGGTTTGTCCATACCTGGCAAAGTTTATCGGGATATCCGTAAATGGTCGGCACGTCCTCAAAGTTGAGTTTCAGTTCGATCCCATGTTTTAATACATTGCGGTACAAAGTAAGAGCTGTTTCAATTGTATCTTTAATGTTTATTTTAGTTAGTTCTGAGTTTTCGCCGGTGCGTGCAAAGTTTTTTAAGGCGTTAACTACTTTTGTTGATTGTTTTACTGCCATGTCGATAATATTGCTGCTTTGCAGTATGGTAGAAAACTTTTGAAGAAATACAATGTCTTCCGAGTTGTCGTTCTTGTCGAATAGGGGGATATATTCCGCGTAATCATTGTATATGCCGGCGTTGGTCAGCAGGTTGGCGATTTCGTAAGCGTTTTTAATATTATGTTTTTCCAGATTGTGCAGCATTTCCGATTTTTGCTGCCTGATTTCTCTTGAAGAATATGCATGTGTGCCGGTATTGATAGTTTTAATGATCCTGTCGGTAAGAGTTTTGAACCTTACCATGGTGTGGCTTTGTTTTTGGATCAATTTAAAAAAATCCAAGAAGTTGATATTGATGGATTCATTTGATGATTTGATCGCCCCGAGAGGACTGTTAACTTCATGGGCTACTCCGGCAGCCAGTTGCCCGATTGATACCAGTTTTTCGGTTTGGATAAGCTGGCTTGTTGCGTTTTTGAGTTCATCTTCGGCGTGAATACGTTCCTTAACTTCTTTTTCAAGTTGGATTATAAGTTTGTCCTGCTTGTTATAGAGTAGTGCTGTTCTCATTACTATAGCCAGTATGTTGGAAAGAAGAGTAATTGCTTTTAGTGATCTTGTCGAGCCTGCCTCGTTGTTTGGTAGTCCGAGCAGGATAAGATTTCCAATATGATGGTTCTTGTTTATTAAAGGTGCCACTACAGCATTTTCGATCATGGTATTATTTTTTTCTACGTCGTGTCCTTTACGGAGAGAATTGTTTGAAAGGGTGAAATACTTGATTTTGCTGAGTTTTTTAGATTGCTTGATGAGTTCTTTAACAATGTCTGTTTCTGCCAGGTATTTTCTTCTTTCAGGGTTAAATGCCAGTATTTTATAAGAGTCTGGTTTCTTAGTTGACATTATAGTGAGTAAAATGGCATAGGCTCCGGTTAGCCCGCGAAGCGACTGTGTTAAATGTTCACCGGTAGCATTCAGGTCGCTTGCGACAGCCAGAATCTGTTCCACAATATCCAAGACCATATTGGTGTTTGCTAGTTGGGTATTGTATTGTTCGATTTCATTTATCATAGTTTTAGTGCATTCAATGCCGCTAGTATCGAATTTGATATCTGATTTGTGTTTATTTTTAACGTTTTCCATGGTAAACCAAGATATTTAGAAGCTTCATTCATGGTTTCTACGGGTACCGGATGGGTGCCGGTATCAATATATAAAAGGTATTTGTGTAGTTCTTTCATAAATTCTTTTGCATTTTTACCTTTCAGGCCAAGGTGGTTTTCAAATGTTTCCCGCCATCTTTTTGCCCATTCGTACAAGAAAAAGAACGCGCCATTATCTTCAAGTTCTTTGTATAGTTTTGTGCCCAGGAATAATTCAATGCAGTTTTTACCGGTTGTTCTGCTGATTTTTGTATTATCGTCATAACCGTCCATATGGTTATGGCATTCGCCGCAAATTAGTAAGATTTTATTTCCTGTTTTTTGTTCAGTTTCTATTATTTTGTCTAATTTTTTTTGGAGTTTTTCCGGGTCCATGTGCAGCATTGAGTCGAAATATTTGATGGGCATATCAATATTGTTGCTGGAAAATATATTTTTCAGTTCAGCCTTAAATATTGAACATGCCAGGCATACTGTATTATTATTGAGTTCTTTGATTAGCATGTTACATGCCAGCCTTTTCTAAATGTGTTTCCTTTGCTGCCTGAATGATTGCCTGAATATTTTCTTCTGGTGTTTCAAGTTCAATATCTGCAGCAGATGTAGCCAGGATAAAGTGAGGGTCTTCTTTTCTGTCTTCAATTATTTCGCATGTCTGTTTATATATATGCTCAGGATCACGCTTATAAAGGCTTGGGCCATCTATATTGCCAAGTAATAGTGTGTTGCTACCTATGGCATTTCTTGATTCTGCTAGATTGTCTTCTTTTCCTATGCAGTATCCAATGGTATTTGGCATGTCTGTTATATATGGCAAAGTATCATGATATGATGTGCCGCAGTGATGGAGGATGAGTGGGCCTAGGCATTGGGCAAAAGATTCCTTGAGGTTTGGGATTGCTGTTTTGGTTAAAAATTTCCTGGTGACAATTCTCAGGTTGGCAAACGGTGCCGGTAATATAATACATGTAGCGCCATCATTAAATAATGCGCTAGTCCAGTCAAGGAAGAATTTTGTTGAAATTTCCAGAATTCTTTTTGTAAGATCATGATTAAATAAAACGGTATCTAACCAAGCTTCTATTCCTAATATCATAATTGGAAAATCAACCGGACTTAAAGCTACAGCTGAAACGGGGTATTCACCATCGGCATTTGATACCATTTCTCTAAGGCTTTCTCTGATGTATTTCAGGATTGGGTCAGTATCTATATCAGGCATGCCTAAGGAAGAAATATCATTTGGGTTGGAAAGAACCGGCTTGGCGATGTTGGGAGGGTGATTGGCAAAATATTTTATCCTGCTGCCAAATGCAGCTCCTAGAAGTGGTAACGCAAAGGGGGCAAGTAGTATATCTGGTTGGAATGTCTCTCGTATCGCAAGTTGACCTTCTGCGTATAGTTTATAGTTATTGTAATATTCTTTCAGCGGGCAGTTGATTAGCTTGGCGCCATAAAGAGACAGGGTAAGGGCTACTGCTCGCCTGTATGTTGGTTTTCCCTGGATTGCTGCCATCACTCTTTCTGAGCTGTTCATTTCAAACACTTCCTTTAATACGAGTCTTTTGCATTAGGTTGTCAAACAGGCCAGGTGCTAATATAGCATTATTTGCAGTTCCATCTCCGCCTACTTCATCAACCAGTTCCGGGCGTTGGCAGAATACGGCCCCGCCAACTGCCAGCTTGATTTTGTCAGATAGTCCTCGCTTAATTAGTAATTGGCGAACGCCTTTTATATTCATTGCTGTTCTAAGTATCATTGCAGAAACACCGATGATTGAAGCATTATGTTTAACTGCCGTATCGATAAATTCTTCTGCAGTAATGTCATTACCAAGATCGATTACATTCCAGCCATTAATTTTAAGAAAGGTTATAACCAGTTTGCGTCCTAATGCGTGATTGTCATCTTCGATATTGCCCATAATGACAGGTCCTTTAGCGGCAGGTGCAATCTGTTTAGAATATTCGCTTGCTGCAAGCTCGAAAATATCTTCGGCTACTTTTCCCAGTACATACCCCTGCCCAAGACTGACTCTTTCGGTCCTGCCCCAGTCGTGACCGAATTTTGATATTGCCGGTTCCAGTATATCGCTAATTGCATCATGGTAGCTATGCTGTTGGCCCCATGACCGAAGAAGTTTGCCGGCTTCATCTCGATCACCGTCAATGAAAAGAGATATGAGTGTTTCAATACACTCGTACTGGCTTCCATATTGGTCAGAAGGCATATTGAAGTTTCCCTAAAAGTAGTATTCTACCCAAAATAGTCCCATAACATTGCGGTGTTTTTTGTGCCACAGGTCAATGTTAATTTTTGTATACTTGTTAGTTATCGTGAAAAAATGTCTTAATTATTAAGAAAAAATTATATAAAACTGCTAACCATTTGTTTGACTCACTTTTGTAATTATACCTCCTCTGCTAAATAAGTAAATATTTTTTGTTAATATTAATCGTATGTATTACTTGCAGCGAAAAATTGAAATATGCGGAGATTTATTTTGGGTGTGTAACAAAAATGAAACAATGCTGCAATCTTTGCAGTCTGAAAATGGAAATTAATTTCCAATATCGTTTAAGTTGCTTTTCTATAATGACTTACATTTTGTTCTAGAGCTATGTAATTCTATGTTATGCTGTAATTGTGAAATAAATGTCATTTAAGATTTTGTAAATAATAAGCATTTGACATGTTAAAATATTTTAAAAATGACAATTATTAATTGGTAACTGTTGAGTTGTCTTGAGCTGTATTTTTGATGTAAGTTGCTTTATTATTTGTGTTTACAGGGTTACCTCTTATTTGCGTCAGTATTATTATGATGCTGTCATTGAGTCTGAATGATATTTTGGCATGCAGATTGTAATAGTTATATCGTGTGCAGTAAAAATAGAAAAGTAGTCAAACTGAAATTAGCAGGATTAGGGCAGATGTCTGTAACTAATAGATATGAGAGTAATAACCTCAAATATATGAGAAATGTAGATAATCTCCAATAAATAGGTGAAAAGTAGGTTAAAATAAGTGTTAGCGTGGTTTGCAGCACTTACAGCAATCATTACGGCATAAGCCGTCAGGTAGCAGCTAGTCGTTTTAGCTGCAACCTGCGGCAGAGCTGTGAAAACCAGCAGTACAAAAGAGAATAGAGCAGTGAGTATAGAAGTATTAAAAACCAGAGAAGGCCATATATATGAAAAGACCAGTGAAAATGCCGGTAAGCCTTTTGAGATAAAATGTGAAACCCAGTCGCTGGCAGGTTCTGTCAGCCAGCGAGCTTGTGTGTTTTGTGGATCCAGGGTGGTTTTGTACCCGGTAGCCGATGCTTTGCATCTGGTTCACGGTCCAATTGGCTGTGCGGCATACACCTGGGATATTCGGGGCGCTCTTTCGTCAGGTCCGCAGATTCATCGGTTAAGTTTTTCAACGGATTTACAGGAAAACGATGTTATATATGGTGGTGCAGTTAAGCTGTATGAAGTACTTTGTGAATTGATTGATGAATATAAACCAAAAGCGGCATTTATTTATTCTACCTGTATCATTGGTGTGATAGGTGATGATGTAGAAGCTGTTTGTAAAAAAGTTAGTAGAGAAAAAGGTATAGAAGTAATACCAGTTCATTCTGAAGGTTTTAAGGGGACTAAAAAGAATGGTTATAAGGCGGCCTGTGAAGCTCTATTTAAACTGATCGGTACAAGAGATGCTGATATATCTCCTGCCAGTATAAATATACTTGGAGATTTCAACCTGGCCGGCGAAACCTGGATGATAAAAGATTATTATAAGAAGATTGGAGTAGATGTCGTTGCGACAATGACAGGTGATGGGCGAGTAGATGATATTCGCAAGGCACATACGGCTTCGTTGAATGTGGTGCAGTGTTCAGGCTCGATGGTATTCCTGGCAAAAATGATGAAAGAGAAATATGGAATACCGTTTATTCACGTATCTTATTTTGGTATCGAAGATATGTCTAGAGCTTTGTATGATGTAGCTGAACATTTTAAGGATTTAGATGATACGATTTTAGCTCGTACACAGGAACTTGTCGGTACAGAGATTACCAGGATTATGGATGAGCTAAAAGGTTTTAAGAAGGATCTGAATGGCAAGCGGGCAGCCATTTACACTGGCGGAGCGTTTAAGGCATTCTCGCTCGTACGTTCCTTACGCACGTTGGGAGTGAAGACTGTGCTGGCTGGTTCACAAACCGGCAGCCAGGAGGATTACCGCATGCTATCAGAACTTTGTGATGACGATGTGATCTTGCTTGACGACACCAATCCATTAGAGCTGGCGAAATACGTTCAGGAAAAGAACGTTGACCTGCTTATCGGTGGTGTAAAAGAGCGTCCCATCGCATATAAATTAGGTATTGGCTTTTGCGACCATAATCATGAGAGGAAGGAAGCATTAGCCGGGTATGAGGGGATGATAAATTTTGCCAGGGAGGTTCATCGTAGTGTGATGAGCCCGGTCTGGCAAATTCCAAAAACTTTTGGACAATAGAGTAGGATTAAGCAGTATCAGTAAGTAGATAAATAACTGATAGGAAAACAGGGTGGTACAGAAGATGAAATCAAAAGAAAAGAAACAATTTACAGCGACCAGAAATGCGTGTAAGCTCTGCAGGCCGTTAGGAGCTTGTATGGCGTTTGCAGGAGTAGAAAAGTCAATAACTCTTCTACATGGTTCGCAGGGTTGTTCAACGTATATACGCAGATATATGATAAGTCATTATAAAGAGCCAATTGATATAGCATCATCGAATTTTAGTGAACAGGCGGTAATATTTGGTGGTGGAGAAAACTTTAGAACTGCCCTGGAAAATGTGATTGTTCAATATCAGCCTAAATTTGTCGGAGTCGCTACAACTTGTCTTGCAGAGACTATCGGTGATGATATGAATGGTTTTTTGAAGGAGTTTCGCAAGACATATTCAGATTGTGAGTTACCGCAGATTGTTAATGTTTCAACTCCAAGCTATGCCGGAACAGAGGCAGAGGGATTTTATGGGACAATTGTTGCGATGGTTGACCAGATGGCTCGCCCAGGTGATATAGGATATAACAGAATAAATATAATACCTGGTATGGTGTCACCTGCTGATATAAGAAATCTTCGTGTCGCAGCGGAAGATTTTGGCTTAAAGCCAACTATTTTGCCAGACTATTCTGAAACACTTGATGGTCAGACCTGGCAGAAATACTCGAAAATTCCTCCAGGAGGAACTAAAATCCAGGAAATAGTTGAAACTGGTTCAGCGGCGGCATCAATTGAATTCTGTCAGACATTTGGTGATGATTTCAGTGCTGCAAAAATGCTTCATGACAGGTTTGACGTTGCTGCACATCGCATGTCAATGCCGATTGGAATTAAAAATTGTGATAAATTCTTTAGCACCCTGGAAGAGGTTAGCGGCAATAAAATGCCACAGAAATATCATGATCAGCGAGGCAGGCTGCTTGACAGTTATATAGATGCGCATAAATATGTTTCCGGTAAGCGAGCGATTGTTTATGGTCAGCCTGAACTTGTGTTGTCTATGGCTGAGTTTCTGCTGGAAATAGGTATTGTACCGGTTATATGTGCAACTGGTGCTACCAAGACGAACCTTGAGTCAGTTTTAAGTGAATCTATCGGTGAAGCTATGAGTAAAGTCAAGGTTATCGAAAAGACAGACTTCCTTGATATTCACGAATATGCCGAAGAATTAAAACCTGATTTTATTATCGGTAACAGTAAAGGCTATACTCTATCCAGGAAACTGAATATACCGCTGGTAAGGGTAGGTTTTCCAATTCATGATCGTATTGGAGGAGCCAGGATCGAACATTTATTGTATGAAGGAACCCAGTCGCTGTTTGACCGGGTGACCAATACTTTGATAGAAGCTAAGCAGGCAAATTCAGAGGTAGGCTATACTTATATGTAATATGCAAGCTTACCTATAAAATAATAAAATCTCTAACAATTGTAACAGAGTAGCTGCCAATATGCTAAACGCCGGCTACAACAATGTTATCAAATACAAGGCTTGGAGTTCGGCGTGATGAGTATTCCCAATTGTCATTTGCTGTTTCGATGAGTTTGTTCCAGAATGTCAGATGATTATCTGCTATATTCATTTCAGATACAGGTTGGACTATTTCACCATTTTCAAACATTTCACCGATAATGCCCAGAGACATGTCACCTGTGGTTGAATTTGAATTTCCCCCGATAAATCCCGTGACCAGTATGCCTTTGCCAAGGTCTTTCATTATGTCTGTTAGCGACCGATTTCCCGGAGTTATTACCAGGTTGGAAGGGGTCCCTGTTGTTGGTGTACAGTTAAGCTTTCTGCTATAATACCAGTCAATATAAAAGTTATTTAGTCTTCCGTTTTCAATTATTGCCCTTTTACCGGAGGCAATTCCTTCAGAATCAAATAATCTACTGCCTTGTCCTCGTTTGATGAATGGATCGTCGATTATAGTCAGTTTTGGTGAGGCAATAACCCGACCCTTTTTGTTTGCCAGGAATGACTGTTTCTGCTGGATATTTCTTCCATACATTGCAGCTAATAAGCCATATAAAATTCTAGGGACCTGTCGATTTTCTATGATTATCGGCAGAGTCTGGGTCTTGATTTTTTTACCGCCAATAAGTCTTTTAGTTCTTTCTACGGCTTCTTTTGCAACGAATTCAACTGGCGGCAAATCCTTGTATCTGGTTGTGTTGGCATAGTAATAGCCATTAGGGCGACGTGTACCTTCATCCTGCAGGGCAATGCTGGCCCCAACAGAGTAAGACGTTGACTGCGTTTGTCCTTCGAAACCGTTGCTGGCTAAAACTAAAGTGTCCTGAAATGAATCTGAAATTTCTGCATTTGCTGAGATGAGATTGTCTCCAGCAATCTTTCGGCATTCATTTTCGATTTTATAGGCTATGTTGTGTCTTGCCTCAGTAGAAAGATTGTTGTAGTTCGGATCAATATTTTCTAAATCGATTTCTTTCGGGATCTTATACAATTTCTGGTCAGGTAGTGACCGAAAAGGATCTTCAGCTAATAGAGCAGTTTGTTTAACTGCGTTGGTGATAAATGTTTCCAAAGCATTATTTCGAAGATCGCAAGTACGTTGAGAGGAAAATCTACCGTTAACATATAGAAGTATTGTCATTTCATTTTTAGACGCTTCTTTTATGTTTTCAGGTTTCATCTCGCGATATTTAATTTCTACCAGACGAGTATTGCTGATAGTTATCCGGCATTCGTTCGCACCGGCTTTGAGTGCGATTTTCATTGCTGTTTGTGCTAGTTCTGATTTATTGCAGCTCATGAGTAATTCTCCCTTCTATGATTTTCTGCCGCCGACAGTAAGTGATTTTACCAGTACGGTAGGCATTCCAAAACCAACCGGAACACTTTGCCCGTCTTTACCGCATCTGCCGATAGCACTGCGTGAGAAAGCCAGGTTATCTGCAACCCTGGTAATATTTCTAAGCATTTTTGGACCGTTGCCCATGATGTTTACATCTTTAATTGGAGCTGTAAGTTTGCCATCTTCAATCAAATTACCCTGGGAGACATAAAATGCAAAATCTCCTTCACCTATTTTAACCTGGCCATTGCTAACAGATTTGACATAAATTCCATTTTTTACACTTCTTATTATATCTTCTTCGTTGTCGCTGCCGCTCATCATATAAGTATTTCTCATCCTCGGTACAACATAATGCTCGAAGCTTTCTCTTCTACCATTTCCGGTTGGTGATACACCATAATGCTTTGCTGAAATCCTGTCATGCAGATATCCTCGTAGTATACCTTTTTCTACCAATACCGTACATTGTCCGGGTGTGCCTTCATCATCAACATTTATTGATCCTGCGAGATTAAGGTTTGTCCCATCGTCAACGATGGTAACATCTGACTGGGCGACCTTCTGGTTCAGCATGGTTGCGTAGGTTGAAGTTCCTTTACGGTTAAAGTCAGCTTCCATGCCGTGGCCAATAGCTTCGTGCAAAAGTACGCCGGAGTCTGGACCAACAACAACCGGGATTTCACCTGCAGGAGGAATGGTAGCATCAAACAGGGTTAATACTCTTTTTACGGCTTCATCGGCAATAGTATTGATAGTTTCCTGGTTGTAATATTCAAAACCGCATCTACCGCCCAGGTAATAGCGTTCTTGTTCCTGTTTACCATCTTTTTCAGCAACAATTGAAGCAGATAAATGCGAAAGCGGCTGCTGGTCAGAAGTTTTTGTCCCAAGGCTGTTGATAATTAAAATCTGTTTATGATTTTCGCTGAGTGATATTTGGGCTTTTGTAATGAGGGGAGACCTTTGAAATATTTGTGTATTTAGTTCCTGGACAATTTTTAGTTTATCTTCAAGCGGTACATTTGTCATGAGTGTTTTTAATGGATAAAAATCACTTATTTCCATGGAGATAAATTTCCCAGCTGGTTTATTTGGGCTGGAATCTGCGATTGACGCGGCTGTAGTTGCTGCTGACAACATTGACTTTTCGCTCAGTTCCTGTGTGAAACCGTAGCCAACCTGGTCGCCACAGATGGTTCTTATTCCAACGCCAAGAGATATCTCACATGAGGATCTGTTTACCTTACCATCTTCAAGTACCAGGTAATTGTTTACTGTATGTTCAAAGAATATATCCGCATAATCTCCGCCTTTGGCCAACGCGGCCGAAAGTACTTTCCGGCATAATTGATCAGAAATGCCAAATTCTTTTTCGAAAAAACAGCCAGGAGTTTCATCTGTTATTTTTGCCAGGCTGGTAGCTATTTGGGGAGAAGCCGAAAGAGCTGCTGCCGCACCAGCCGCAGTTTTGAGAATAGATCGTCTAGATATGTGCTTCATATATTATTCCTTTTATAACCAATACTTATATTATTTATTGTTGGCTTAGGATAATATATCATCCATATTTTTCGAACAAATTCAAATCAATTTCACTATTCGTATTTTATCCTTCGAGACAGCCAGGTTTGTTTCTTTCTAATTGTATTATATGAAATTTGCCCTGAATAATCATTCCTCCTTATAAGCCAGAAACGCTTCCTGTTTACTAAATATGAAAGCCAGGTAAATTATTTTATTGGATAATATGTTTTGGTTCGTGGGAAGTGATAGTGGTTTTGTGACCGAAATGTACAATGTGAGTATTAATGTATGAGTTCGAGTGAAATTAATTTCATCTAAAAGCTAAGGTGTTTCAGCTAAATAAGTTATGTAAAGGTTATTCTGGAAGTATTTTTGTCAGACAACATTTATGTGAAGATTATTTCCTAAATATATTAGTATTGCCTGGTTTAGAAGTTGTGAAATATATTGATAATTAAGGAATGTTATATTGGTTTTCTTCGATATATTGGCGAATTATTGGAATGTGCATATATTATTAGCTATTTTCATTATTTTGGCACGCAGATTGTTAATTGTATTTGTGCCTGATAGGGCATGTATGAGAGATAGAAAGATAGATAGATTAGAGTTACAAAGGAAGTGAATGAAATGGCACTTGATATTAACAACCACCCGTGTTTCAACAAGAGCGTATGTAAGGATACCGGACGGATACATTTACCGGTAGCACCGAAATGTAATGTAATGTGTAATTTTTGCAGTCGTAAGTATGATTGCGTGAATGAGAGCAGGCCAGGTGTTACAAGTAATGTTTTGAGTCCTAAACAGGCGTTGAATTATTTGAATGACGCTCTGGAGATTGATCCGCGCATTGGTGTGGTTGGAATAGCCGGTCCGGGCGACCCTTTTGCTAATCCCGAAGAGACAATGGAAACTTTACGTCTTGTGCGTGAGAAATACCCTGATATGTTGTTTTGTATAGCGACTAATGGCCTGGGTATCATTCCTTATATAGAACAATTAGCAGAGTATAATGTTACGCATGTGACAATTACGATCAATGCTGTTGATCCTGAAATCGGTAAAGAAGTATACGCTTGGGTAAGAGAGAGTAAAAGGCCATATCGGGGCAAGTTGGGTGCTGAAAAGATTTTGGAAAATCAATTGTATGCTGTTAAGGCATTGCATGACAAAGGAATAATAGTAAAGGTAAATACAATAGTAATCCCTGGAGTAAATGATGACCATATTGAAGAAATTGCCAGAACGGTTAAAGAGCTTGGAGCTGATATTCAGAATTGTATGCCGCTATATCCTGTACCCGGGACGGTGTTTGGAACGCTGCCGCATCCGAGTAAAGAACAGATGAATGAAATTCAATCAATGGTGGGTGAGATAATACCTCAAATGCTGCATTGTAAAAGATGTCGTGCTGATGCAGCAGGTTTAATAGAAGAAGATATTTCTGATGAGCTGATGGCAGCTATGACCAGATCGACAGTTTCGCTTGATCCCGAAGAAGCTGAAGTCAGGCCCTATGTCGCTGTTGCTACTATGGAGGGATTGCTTGTGAATCAGCACTTGGGAGAAGCTGCATCCGTGAGGGTTTATGGTCCAAATGACCAGGGCAGTTTTGAATTAATAGGTGTTCGCGAGACGCCTGCACCTGGCGGAGGAGATCTGCGATGGAAGAAACTGGGTGAAATCTTAAGTGATTGTCGAGCGGTTTTGGCAAGTGGATTTGGTAAGAGCCCGCAAAAGGCTTTGATAGATTGTGGTATTATGCCTCATATGGTAGAGGGACTGATCGAAGAAAATCTGCAGACTTTGTACAGTGGCGGAAAACTAAGAAACTGTGCCGCTAAATTTAAGTGTTCTAGTGGCTGCAGTGGCGATGGAATGGGTTGTGGGTAATAGTCGATAGTGCTTGCTTGAAAGAAAAACTGGTTAAATAGCTAGTGTTTTATAGTAAATAATTTATGTTATAAGTTTGAAAGGTAAAATAATGAATAAGCCGGAGTATCATTTTTTTGTTTGTAATAGTTTCAGATTAACAGGTGAGCCGCAGGGAGTGTGCAATAAAAAAGACGCACCATCGCTATTGCAGGCACTGGAAGAAGGGATACTTGAGCGTGGAATTGATGGAATGGTTAGTAGTACCGGATGTTTGAAAGTGTGTGAGAAGGGGCCGGTAGTGGTAGTGTACCCTCAAGGATGGTGGTATTCTGAAATGGATGAAGACAAGATAGAAGAAATTCTGGATGCAATAGAAGAAGGTAATTGCGTAGAAGAGTATTTGATTTAGCCGATTAAGTTTAATTTAACAAGACAGATTAGTGTGTTGAAATTTAAATATTTAAACCTATTTCTGTTTCTTATGGTGCAGCAATGGGTAATCATCTTGTTAAGAGGGTTGGCTGAATTGACTAATGAATTAAATTATAACAATGTTAATGTAAGGCCGGCAACACCGACAGACCTCCCGGTGTTGCTGGTTTTGCTGGAACAATTGTATTCGATAGAAGAAGATTTTAAATTTGAAATAGAGAAACAAACTTTTGGCCTTATGGGTATAATGTCTTCTTCAAATGGACAAATATTTGTTGCTGAAGTAGACGGTGAGATATTAGGAATGTGCCTGTCCCAGGTGATAATATCGACTGCTGAAGGAGCAAAATCGGCTTGGGTGGAAGATGTGGTAGTGCGAGAAAGTTGTAGAGGTTTTGGAGTTGGCAGTAAAATAATGGAAGCTGTTGATAATTGGGCCAGGGAGAACGGGATTGCCCGGTTACAGTTATTGGCAGATAGAGACAATAATCCGGCTTTACAGTTTTATCTCAAGCATGACTGGCAGGAGATGAATATGAAAGCTTTCAAGAGATTCCCGTAGAGGTACGGTTAAATGCTATTACCAAAGACAATTTACCATCCTGTCACATTGATTGATACTACTTTGCGAGATGGAGAGCAGTGTCCCGGAGTTGTTTTCTCTCAGGAGGAGAAACTGGAGATAGCGTCAGTTTTGGCGGATGCCGGAGTCAAAGAGCTTGAAGCAGGGATCCCGTCAGCTGGGGCAACTGAAGCGGAAAATGTTAAGGCAATTGTTGAACTTGGCTTACCTGCCAGAATAACCGGATGGTGTCGTGCAATAGAGGGGGATCTGGATGAAGCGGCTTTATGCGGATTAAAGTCTGTCCATTTTTCATTACCTGTATCAGATGTTCAAATTAAGGCTTTGGGCAAAAATCATAAATGGGTATTGAACCGACTAAACGTTATTGCAAATAAAGCATCTGGCATGTTTGATTTTGTGTCGATAGGTGCCCAGGATGCATCAAGGGCAGAAAGTGATTTTCTGGATGAATTTATCTTGTTGGCAAAGGCTAATAGAATTGATCGTGTAAGACTTGCTGATACTGTTGGGATCTGGAATCCATTAGAAACATATTTGAATATAAGTCGTATCAGGCATATTGCATCTGGTATAGACATCGGATTTCATGGGCATAACGATCTTGGTATGGCTACCGCAAATTCTCTTGCTGCAATTCAGGCAGGTGCCGGATATGTAGATGTTACGGTAAATGGACTCGGTGAACGAGCTGGTAATGCTGCTTTGGAACAGCTGGTGATGGCATGTAAGATTTCTTTGGGGGTAGATTGTGGAATTGATGCTGAGAAATTGTATGGCATCTCACAGATTGTGTCACAGGCCTGCGGGCATGATATTCCGCCATCGCAGCCGATTGTTGGTTCTCAGGTATTTACTCATGAATCCGGCATACATGTGAATTCCATGATAAAAGATAGTAAATCATATGAACCTTTTGAACCAGAACTTATTGGTCGAGCAAGAGAACAGTATGTTCTGGGAAAAAATTCAGGCAAAAGTAATGTGATATATACACTGGCATTGATGGGGATCAACGTTGGCAGCGAACAGGCAAGTCGTTTGCTGGAAAAGGTTAAAATGCTTGCCAGTAGCAAAAAAAGTGCGATATCAATAACTGATTTATTAAGTTTATATGCCGAGACAAACTAGCTGAGGTGTAATGATATTGAAGGATTATTTTACTAATTAAGGACTTATTCTATTATAGTACTGCTGGTTTTTTGTTGCGGTTCTTTGCTCCTGTTAGTGGGAGCAAAGTACCAGCAACAGAGTCATAGTATCTGGTGTTTGGCCTGTAGGGTAATAAAAATTAGGCGTTCGATTTATTTTGCGTTTTATTTTTATGCAGTGGTAGTACCTGTTTGTTTTGAGCAGTTAGTTTAATGGTAGATGATTATTCTCCTTAACCTAATTTGAGTGTTTTTTGTCTTTGGCAAAAAAAGATATTAGATTCCGGAATCATAGTAGAATTGCTAATTCTGATAGAAAAGCACGGGAAATGCAATAAGAGACAGTTTGTGGTTAAGGTATATATTGCTAATTTACTATGGATTTATTTACAAAAATGCAGATAATAATGATGTTGTTTTAAGTAATATTTGTTCTATTTTAAAGGAATTATTGCTATGAAGAGTATTGTATTGTTATGTATTTTTGTATTTATACTATTTTTGACAGGTTGTTCAAGGTTAAATAGTGGATCTAACGATTTGGTTTCTGGTCAAACTGAAAAAATGTTTGAGCAGGATGTCGCAGTGAAAGCTAAACTCGGATATTTACTGTATATTCCTAAAGATTTTCCAGATAGCCAGAAAAAGTGGCCGCTTGTTATGTTTTTACATGGTGTAGGTGAACGAGGTAATGATCTAAGTAAAGTGAAAGCTCATGGTTTACCAAAATTAGCAGAAAGCAGGGATTTCCCTTTTATTATTGTTTCACCTCAGTGTCCCGGTGATTTCTGGTGGAATAATCCTGTTCAGGTTGCAGCTTTAAATGGATTACTGGATGAGATAATGGAAACGTATCCAGTTGATCGAGATCGCGTATACCTTACCGGGCTTAGCATGGGAGGTTTTGGGACCTGGGCACTTGCCGCAGCACATCCGGAAAAGTTTGCCGCGATTGCTCCGATTTGTGGTGGCGGCAATCCTGCTGATGCAAAAGTGCTTTCTAAGTTGCCCATCTGGGTCTTTCATGGTGATAGTGATACGACAGTTCCTATTAGCAAATCGCAGGAAATGGTTGATGCTATCAAAAAAGAAGGTGGTGATATTAAGTTTACAGTATATCCTGGGGTAGGACATGATTCCTGGACGCAAACATATAATAATTCGGAGCTGTATGAGTGGCTTTTGAAGTATAGACGATAGGGCAATAATACGATCGGTTATATATTTCCTGAATATTCCAGTTAAATAATGTAACAATAGAGGCTCGTTTTTGGGGCCTCTTTTTTTATTGTCTAGTTCCAATGTGAACATATACAGTGTATCACTGTATTGATTTCAGGTGTAGCTGTTTATGGGTGAAAATGTGAAGCTACTATTGTCCTTACTTTATACGGTCCGATAAGTGTATTGATTTTGACTGTGTTTTACTGTGTATAGGTCCTATAATTTCCATTGATTTTGCGAGGAGACCAATATAACTGCTACATTTTATTTTATGTTTTGAGGTTGCAGATATTCAGTGTGTTTTTGTAATTAGCTATTATTTATGAGTTTATAAATTATGTATGGCATAAATGTTATGGTGGAATTTTTAATAGTCTTATTATTCTGTAATAACTTGTCTGATAAAGGACGAAATTTAATTCAGAAGGAAGCCAATATATTTATGGTTTCAGTAAAATCAGGTATCAGTATGGAGAATAACAATGACTATCAGGACAAAAATATTATTAACAGTACTTATTCCAGTTGCCGGTCTTTTACTATTTTTGGGTTTTAACTCATATCAAATGGCACAAGTGACTGCTGAGGTAGAGGAGACCGTTAATGATGTATTTATACCTATTGTAAAAAAAGATATACCGGAAATTACAGCTTTAAATGATGCTATTGCATTGCTTCTAAATGCAGATCGTGATGCATATCAGGCGTATCTGGCTCAAGTTGAGGCTATGGATATCAATGATCATGAGAAGTTAGTTCGGCTTGACGCTGATAATATGGAAAATATTAATCAGGTTAATGATCGGGTAAACAAATCCTCATCTCAGTTCGACAAACAGATGAATGCTCAGTACGAAACATTTAAAGAGCAGTTTAGAGTATGGAAAGAAAGCAGTCGAGAAGTAGTAAAAATGTCAATTGAACTGGCTGAAAACTTCAAGCAGCGAAAAGAGCTTATGTCTAATAGTGTTGCGCAGTTTGATCTCATGAGGGATGCAATAGATCGAATTGAACTTTTACTGGAAGAGAAGCTGAAAACAGTTACTGATGATAACAACATTACCAAGTCAAAATTGAATGATATATATAATAGTTATTCATTACTTTTAAATGCAGATCGCGATGCATATCAGGCGTATCTTGCCCAAATGCAGGCAATGCAAAGTAATTCTCCTGAAGAAATGTTGTCAATAGTGAAGGATAACATGTCTAATATACAGCAAGTATCAGATAGGGCAGAAAAGGCTTCCGGTGTATTTGACGATGATATGAACCTGGTGTATAAGGAATTTAAGGGTTATTATGAACAGTGGCAGAAAAATTCAATTGCCGTTGTGGATTTATCTTCCAGGAGCATAGATAATAAGATTGCCAGGAATGAATCTAGCAAAAATTCATTAGTTGCTTTTGACATATTTCGTGATACGATTAATGCAATGACAGAGATGTTTGAAAAACGTATTGGAGATCAGGTAGTTTATATTAATGATATAAGTGAAAAAGCAAGTGTCAAATCAAAAGAAATGTGCGATAGTATGAAATCTGATGTTAAGTATTCATCGATCGCAGGAATAGTTATTTCTATTTTTTCTGTTATTATATCAATATTAGTCTGCAAGGCGATTATTGTTGTACTGCAAAAAGCAATAGACTCAATGACTGTGAGTTCAGAGCAGGTAGCATCAGCTTCGACAGAGGTGTCAAGTACTTCACAGGCCTTGGCAAATGGCAGTTGTGAACAGGCTGCTGGAATTGAGCAGATTACCAGCTCAATGTCCCAGATTTCTGATCAGACAAATGAAAATGTTGAAAATGCAAGACAGGCACATCAATATGCCCAGGAAGTAAACGCTTCAACGATTAGTGGTACTGAGGCTATGGAACAAATGAGTGCAGCAATTCATGACATACAGAAATCATCTGAAGAAACAAGCAAAATTGTTAAAACAATTGATGAAATTGCGTTTCAGACAAATCTACTTGCGTTAAATGCTGCTGTAGAAGCTGCAAGGGCGGGCGAAGCAGGTAAAGGCTTTGCGGTTGTTGCAGAAGAAGTGAGAAACTTGGCGATGCGTTCGGCCGAAGCTGCTCGCAGTACGACAGAAATGATTGAAGAATCAGTGAAAAATGCTAATAATGGTGTTGAAATTGTATCTAGAGTTGGTAGTGTTTTGAATGAAATCGCTGAATCTGTAGACAAAACAACAACATATGTAAGCAATATAACAACTTCAAATGATGAGCAGGCAGCAGCAATAAATCAGATCAGGGATGCTATTGCTCAAATGGATGGTGTTACTCAATCAAATGCAACAGCCGCAGAGGAATCAGCATCTGCTGCAGAAGAATTGAATGCTCAGGCTGAAACAGTAAATGAAATTGTTCATAATCTGGCTAAAATGGTTGGAGGAGATTCAAGCAATCGTAAGACTGTTAAAACCAAGCTTCCCCATAACGATATATCGGTTCCAAAGTTGAGCCGTTCAGATAAGGCGTTTCATGAAATAGCTGGCTCATCTCCTTCGGCTCCTATTGAGAAAGAGCCTGTAAAGCATGTAGCGACAACAAGTGCTGCTAATGCAGAAGAGGCAATTCCATTTGAAAATGATGATTTTGATGAATTTAATTAAATTATATAGCCAACTTCTCTCTTATCATAATAACAAATACGTTTTGGGTTATCAGTATTGCTGGTAACCCATTACTATTTTAAATTTTTTCACATGTTGTATTGGTGTGTCCATTTATTTTGTTGGGGTATAACCGAAAATTTTGCATATATCTTGTCTGCAAATAATTCTTTGGAATCTGATGCCGGATATTTGGTATGGAATTTGTTTGTATCATTGTGAAAATGTACAAGTTTGCAATATTTTTGTCATAAATAATATGTAACTTGAGGATGGTAATTCAGGTGTGTGCAATAAGTTGTTTATTGCCAATATGTAAAGAAAATCGGCCTATAAAGCGAGGTGGTGTAATATTATTTCCTTTTTAATGGCTACAGTTACAATAATGTAACTTATCAGTTGCGTGGTTACTATTATGTCTTTAGAAGTTATGAATAATATAGGCAGAAAAAAAGATCTGGAAGCATTGTATGCAATAGCAAAAATACTTGCCAGTAGATCGGGCCAGCGTGAAATGCTGCTAGAGATACTTGAGGTTCTTGAGTTAGAAGCTCAGATGAAGCGCGGCACGGTGATGATTTTGTCACCGGATGGTTCCGAGCTTGTAGTAGAAGCTGCCAGTAACATGCGAAGTTCTAATCAGAATGAAATGCGTTATTCTATGGGAGAGGGTATAACTGGCAGGGTATTAGAAACCGGTGAAGCCGCAGTCGTACCTCAGGTTTCCAAAGAGCCTCGTTTTTGTGGCAGGGTACACAGCAGGCAGGAAAGTGATGGAAATGAGTTGAGCTTTATATGTGTTCCTATCACATTAGGGCAGGAAGTGACAGGGACTCTCTCTGTTGATCTGGCTTATGATGAAGCGGTGAATCTAAATGATAAGAAGCGTGTCTTGAGTATTGTTGCCTGTATGTTGGCTCATGATATTAAGAACCGTAGAATGGTTAAGCTCGAGCGTGAAGCATTTGAGGCGGAAAAGACTCGACTACATAATGCCTTGGAAGAAAGGTATCGTCCGGAAAATATAATTGGTAACTCAAAAAGTATGCGGGCAACTTATACTATGATACACCAGGTATCCTCTTCTGATACTACTGTTTTGATAACAGGTGAATCTGGAACAGGTAAAGAGTTGGTTGCTTCTGCTATACACTACAGCTCACCGAGGTGTCATAAACCTTTTATCAGGGTTAATTGTGCCGCAATGAGTGAAAATCTGTTAGAAAGCGAACTTTTTGGTCATGAGAAAGGGGCGTTTACCGGAGCAGTTAATTCAAGAATTGGTTTAATAAAAGAAGCTGATGGCGGTACCTTGTTTCTTGATGAAATTGGTGACTTCAGCCTGGCTATTCAGGTTAAGCTGCTGCGTTTTTTGCAGGAACGTGAATTTCAGCCCGTTGGAAGTAATGAGGTGATAAAATCTAATATTCGTGTTATAACGGCAACGAATAAAGATTTAGTAAAGGCAGTGCAGCAAGGCGAATTTCGCCAGGACTTATATTATCGTATAAATGTCTTTCCAATTCATTTACCTCCGTTGCGCGAACGCAAAGATGATGTTTTATTGCTGGCAAATCATTTTGTTGAAAAATATTCAGCTAAGATGAATAAAAATATTAGGCGAATTGGTACTCAGGCTATTAATATGCTGATGGCATATCACTGGCCGGGAAATATCCGTGAGCTTGAAAACTGTATAGAACATGCTGTGCTTTTAAGTAATGACGGTGTCATACATGGGTATAATCTTCCGCCAACGCTGCAAACTCCTGAACTTCCTACCCTCCAGGAAACTGGAACGCTAAAATCAAAAATGTCAATGATTGAGAGAGATTTAATTATTGATGCACTTAAAAGATCTAATGGCAATGTCGCTGCTGCCTCACGTGAACTGGGTATTACCTCCAGGATGGTGAGATACAAGATCGAAAAGCTGGGTATTGATTATACTATGTATTTCAAGAAGAAGAAAAAATAGAATATAAATCCAGTTTGTAGTGTTTTTTTCGATGATTTCTATGTGAAATATAGAGCTGGAAATTTATCTGTGGTATTCCTGTAAGTAAAAAAATGTCTGAATTAACTTCAGACATTTTTTTTGGTAGTGTTTTTGTCATCCGTCGGAATTATCATTATTAATATGAATATCTTTCTGTGGAAATGACATTGTAATACTACTATCTTCAAGAGGCCACCTTAAGATTAGCACTATTTTCAGTAACCTCTGCAATGGCAGCTAAAAATGGAGGTTCTTAAAGTATGCAATAGCCTTCAGACAAGACTTTTTCTATAGTCTCATTTCCATTTTTTATTATCGTCATAAAAAATGCTTATGGCAAAATCAGTTTATCTATTCTGGTTAGCACTATAAATAATGATATTATCGGAGATGGTTTTGAGTTTGGTACAACCATTCGTTAGTTCACTGGCGAATTAATTATGATGTAAATATGTCAATATCTTTATAACTTCCTGTTGCTCCACTCGCTTTAATAAAGTAGCGGACTTGGAATGGCCTTAACAATATTAGCATACCAACAAACAGCTGTAAAAGTTAGCCAGGGTTTCTAATAGTGCCAGGTTAGTGACCCTTATTGGTCATAAAGTTACAGTATAGAGTTTTTCTATTTTGAGGTTTATTGGTCGAATACTACTAAAACCACATATTAAAGTTAAATGCAGTATATTGATAATTTAATTTGAATAAGTTTTAGGATTACTGGCATAGTTGTCAGCTTAGATAAGGTCTTATAATTAATAATAATAGCAGTGAACTGTGTTTTGAGGCTCAAATATAGGAAGAAAACATACATTTAGTCCTATATTATTTTGCAAAATCATTATACCGGGAGTTCTGAAAAAATATTTGGGTGTTAAAATATATCTTAGGTCCTTATTATTCAGTCAGTTATATATATTAGCTCCACATTTGGATAATTTATTAATGAAACCCTGAGAATAATATGACGAGTTTTTTATAGGCGGAAAATGTGGCATAAGTTGTATATTCCGTTGAATAGTAATGTGGGCGTTATCTAACATTATGTCAGGTAATCAGTTATTGAATCAGTAAAGGACTTTGGGTTTCAATTATTATGAATCTGTGTCGAGTTAAAAAAAATAATAACGCCAAAGTAATATTATTTCTAATAAGCTGCAAATAGCAGCATATTTAACATGGCCTTAACTGTTTGGGAAAACTGGTAGTGTATGCTTAAATTTATTAGATTCAAAAACAAACTTCGCAAATTAGGGTTTTTTAGTCATAAATCAAATGTATCTGATCTATGTAAGAAATTAAATGAAGTTTCTGGTGCTATAAAAAATCTCCTGAAAAATGCTGATGCACAGTTTATGTCAATGTGTAATGACTCTCAATGTTTGTATGGAGAAATTGAAAAGCTTAGGGCGACTATAACGGATACTGCAGGCATTATTGATATGTCTGATGACCAAAGTGCGTTTAATGTGTTAGGGAAAAATGCAGATGACACTTTGAATGCATTTATGTTTGTTAATAAAAATATTGGTATTTCAGTTGATGCTATTAGTTCTTTAAAAAATGAAATAGAAGAGTTACTTACTCAGTGTGATAAATTTCGTGATAGTTCACATTATTTAAAAATAGTGAGAACAAATATTTCAATGGAAAGTGTCAGAACTGAAAAATCAAAAGCAATATTTGCCACTTTAGCTGAGGAGATTCAGAATCTCTCTGATCATATAAATGATATTTCATGTAATATGACAACTGATTTGGAATTAGCCAGGGTCAGGCAATCCAGTGCTGAATCTGAAATTCGAGGTGGACTTGAAAATATTTTGGAGCTTCATAAAAAGGCTGATACAGAAATTAGAAGTGCAACTGAAAGAGCCCGGTGTTTGGTTGAGATTTCAAATGAATGGCTTCAAAAGGTATTGGATCATTTCAAAGTAATTTCAAAGCACGTTTCTGATATTGTGATATCAATGCAGTTTCATGATATTGTTCGACAACGTTTAGAGCATGTTACAGAGGCTGTCGATGAAATTTCAGAACGAATTTCGTTGTCTGAAAGAGGAAAGAAGGACCTGGCATATGCACATCTTGTAACATCATTACAGGTAGCACAAATTGATAATGTCCATTCTGATATTGACCGGGCTTATAACAATATTAGAACAGCGTTTTCAAATATAGGAGATGAGCTGGTACTTCTAAATAGAGGGCCGGGGGATAATGAAGCTGATTTGGCCAATAGGGATAATGCTTTTAAGAATCTCATAGACGAACTTTACAAGTTCAATAGTTTTGTCGGACATGCCACAAGTTTGAGTAGTCAGACAAGCCAGACCATAGATATGGTACATGAAACAACAATGAAACTTACGACATATATCAGGGATATCAGGAAAATTAGTCGTGAACTTAGTCTTAAGGCATTAAATGCAATTGTTCTAACTGAAAGGCTGGGACAGGATGGTAAGACACTTGCAGTATTAACTGAAGAAGTGTATGGGCGTGCAGGAACTTCACAAGAGCTGGGGCAGGAAGTAACTGAGGTATTGAGTAAAATAACTGAACTGTCTGATCAAATGACTGTGAAAAATTCAGAAAGTGATTTGGAAAAGTATATTGGGGAGCTAACAAATAATATAGACACGATAGATGTTGCTTATAAAAAGTATGAACAGGCTTCTGAAAAAACTAAGCAAGAGATATCCAGAATAGATATGGAAGTAGATCGGGTAATAAAATATTCCAGCTTCATGGAAATAATATTGGATGTACTCGAAAAGCAAAAAGATGAGCTTTATTCATGTGAACTTGAGCTTGAGAAATTTTGTAAATATACTGATTCACAGCTTGAAGAGGAAATGCAGAAAATTAGAGATAGTTATACTATGGATAGTGAGCGGCAGATTCATAGTAAAACATTAGGCGGTAATAATTCAAATTCATCTTCAGATGAATTTGGTTCAATAGACTTATTTGACGATGAGGAAAATATGGAATCCTGTGTTTCACAAACTTCTGAGAGTGATGATTTTGGAGATAATATAGAACTATTTTGATTTAGGCAGCGAGGTGTCAATATGGAACTGAATTTAACTAAGGAAAATAAAAAATCTACTTTGCAAATTGAAGGTGAGTTATCAATATACCAGATAAATCAATTCAAGGAAGAATTGATAACAGCATTTGATGATGTTGATGAGGTTGTCATAGATCTCGCCAAGGTAGAAAGATGTGATACAGCTTCATTTCAAGTACTGGTAAGTGCCAGTAAAAGCGCAAAGATGAAAAATGTTAAAATGATGCTAACTAATCCACAAGAGCAGTTTATCCAATCGCTTAAAATAATTGGGTGTGACTGGAAAAGTCTTGATGTCAATTAATGAGGATAAAAAAATGAGTAAGCTAATTATGACAGCAGATGATTCAGCAAGTATGCGACAAATGGTCAGTATGACATTGAAGCAGGCAGGTTATGATGTTGTGGAAGCAATTGATGGCAAAGATGCTCTTAGCAAGATAAATGGTATCAATATGCTGATTACAGACTTAAATATGCCTAATATGGATGGCTTGGAATTGATCCGACAGGTAAGGAGCAAGTCTGAATTTAAGTTCATTCCTATTGTAATGTTGACTACTGAATCTCAAGATGGGAAAAAAGCCGAGGGAAAGGCTGCCGGAGCAACAGGATGGATTGTAAAGCCTTTCAATCCGGATCAGTTATTAGCAGTGGTGAAGAAAGTTCTGAAATAATAGTAAAACATTAGGTATAAAATCCTAAAATGGAGCTAAAGCACAATGAGTGAGCAAAATCAATTTAGTGAAGTATTTCGCCAGGAAGCTGAAGAGCTTTTGGTTGAGATAGAAGAGTGTATCCTTGATATTGAAAATGATCCAAATGATGATGATGCAATTAATCGATTGTTCAGAGCAATGCATACGATTAAAGGTTCTGGATCAATGTTTGGTTTTGATGATATTGCTAACTTCACCCATCATGTCGAAACATGTCTGGATGAAGTACGTTCTGGTAATGTTGCAATTAATAAAGATTTAATCGATTTAATTTTAGCCAGTAGAGATCAGATAAAAACAATGTTAGATGGTGGAGCTTATGATCTTGAGACTAATGCAAGTATTATTGCTGCATTGGAAATGATTATGAGTAATGGATCTGATACTCAAGAAAAGCCAAAAAAATTGGCAAATGAAAGTCAGCCACAGGCAATGGGAAAGCCTGAAGACTTCCATATATTCTTTGAGCCGGAAACTGGAATATTTTCAACTGGAATGGACCCGGCAGTATTACTGGAAGATTTGAGTGAATTAGGAGTAGCTGAAATATCTGTTAATACAAGCAATATTCCTTTACTTGATGAAATTGATCCTGAATTATGTTACGTTTCCTGGGATGTTGACCTTACAACTCCAAAAGGTAAAGATGCTGTTAAAGATGTATTTATTTTTGTTGAAGGTGAAAGCCACATCGTGATTGATCAGGTCAATAATAAAGAAATTGAAGATGATGATATTGATCCAGAGATGGAGATTCCCAAATTAGGTGAAATACTGGTTGATGAAAATGCTATAAATAATGAGCAATTAGGAAAAGCATTGGATTTACAAAAACAATCAGATAAAAAATTGGGTGAAATACTGGTTGATGAGCAAAAAGTTACCGAGCGAAAAATTACCGAGGCTTTACAGAAACAAAGCCAGGTTAAAATAAAGAAAGAGTCAGTAAAACAGGAAAGTGTACGTGTTAGCTCGGATAAATTAGACAGACTTATAAATCTTGTTGGTGAACTTGTCATTACTCAGGCACAATTGTCTGAAATATCTGCTGATAATGCACTAGCTGAATTAACGAAGCCGGTTGAAGAGGTTGAGCGTCTGACGGGTGAGCTTCGTGATAGCGTGCTGAATATTCGAATGATGCCTATTGGGAGCCAGTTCAATCGTTTTCGCAGGTTGGTAAGAGATCTTTGCACAGAGTTGCATAAAGATGTTGACTTAATAACTGAAGGTGCTGAAACAGAAATGGATAAAACTGTTATAGAGCGTTTATCCGATCCTCTTGTACATTTGATTAGAAATAGTATGGATCACGGCATAGAAATTCCCGCAGAAAGATCAGCAGCAGGTAAGTCGCAAAAAGGTACTATTAAATTATCTGCTGCTCATAAAGGAGCAAACGTTGTAATTACAATTCATGATGATGGAAAAGGTCTGGACAAAAATAGAATCTTAAATAAGGCGATAGAGAAAGGATTGGTATCGCCAGACGCTGAAATGACTGATAAAGAAATATTTGGCCTGATATTGATGCCGGGATTTTCAACAGCTCAGGCAGTGACAAACCTTTCAGGTCGTGGTGTTGGCATGGATGTTGTAAAGAGAGAAATTGAAGCTCTTAGAGGAAAAGTAGATATTAGCAGTAAGCTAGGGTCAGGTACTACCATTCAGCTTTCATTACCGCTTACACTTGCCATTATTGATGGATTACTTGTTGATGTAGCAGGGGATAAATATGTTGTACCTGTAAGTGCAGTGGAAGAATGCCTGGAGATGAATGAATTTATTAATGCTTTGAGTAAAGATAGAAATCTAATAAAAGTAAGAGGAGAGATGGTTCCATTTGTGCGACTCAGAGAAATATTTGGAATCCCAGGTAATGCTTCTTCTATTGAAGAAGCAGTCATTGTTAATATGAATGATTTAAGAATGGGGATAGTAGTTGATCATATCATTGGTGATTACCAAACTGTAATTAAATCGTTAGGTAAAATGTACGAAGATGTTACAGAGATATCAGGTGCCACAATTATGGGTGATGGTAATGTTGCCCTAATTCTTGATGTTGCCGGTGTAATGGAAACTGCCAGGAAAGAAGAGGAACTGGCTTTAGTTTAAAATGAATAAGAAGTATTCCGTACTTCATAAATAATATGTATAGAATTAAAATATGAATAGGCATTGAGCCGGAAGGGATCTTACCATGTGGAGTAAGCTTATATTTTCTAAGAAATTGTTATTAACATTTTTATGTATTGCAATTTTGCCGGTTGTCGCTATGGCAGGCATTATATATTTTTCTGGTAATGGCAATAGTATAATAATATCGGCAGCAATTGGGACAATTGTTGTGTCGTTATTAGTTTCTCTTTTTTTTGCTACCCTGTTGAATAAAGATCTAAATGAAAAATGTTCAGTATTGGATCAATTTATTGGCAGAATGAATGAAGGCGACTTTTCCGAAGCTCCTCCTTTTGAATCTAATGATAATTTCGGTGCAATTGGCCATAAACTAAGTAATCTTTCGCAGACTTTTAATGCTGCAATATCCGAGTTCAATTCTCTTATAAGTACAATCAAACGCGGGAAACTCCGTCATAGAGGCGATACAAGTCTATTTAATGGATCATTTGCACAACTGATAGAAAGTGGAAATACTCTCTCTGATGTTCTTGTTGGATATATTGATTCGTTTCCAGTACCGGCGATGATAGTAGATAAAGAGTTCAATGTTCTTTATCTTAATCAAATAGGTTGTGATGCTGGTGGACTAAGCAGGGAACAGGCTTTAGGTATAAAATGCTATGATATATTTAAAACAGGAGATTGTCGCAGTGACAAATGTGCTATTGGTCAATGTATGCAAAAAGGTAAAACCTGTAGTTCTGAAACTATTGCACATCCAAATGGACAGACAATGGCAATAAGTTATACAGCAGCTCCGGTTACAGATGATGATGGCAAGGTTATTGGGGGGCTTGAGATTGTTGTCGACCAGACAGAAGTGAAAAAAGCAATGGAAGAAGCCCAGAAGTCGGTTGATAATATGAATAACCTGCCGACTCCTATCATGACAATTGACAAAGATTATAATGTTACTTATATGAATCCGGCAGGTGCTGCAGTTATGGGTAAAACTCCGGAACAGGTTCAGGGCGAAAAATGCTATAATCTGTTTAAGACCCCGCATTGTCAGACTCCTGAATGTCGCTGTCATCAGGCAATGCAGGATGGTAAAGTTAATACCGGTGAAACTGTATGTGATCCGGATGGTTTGAATATTCCAATTATGTACACCGGGGCACCTGTTAAGGATGCTGAAGGCAATATAATTGGAGCATTGGAATATGTAGTTGATATAACAGAAATAAAGAATGCTGAAAACCGCATGAAAAAAATTGACACCTTCCAGAAAAATGAGGTGAAAAAATTCTCTGAAGCTCTTGGTAAAGTTGCAATAGGTGATTTGAAGATCAACTATGAAGCTGATAAAGCAGATGAAGATACTCATGTAGTAAAAGAAGTTTTTGATCAACTTGGTAATTCCTTAAAAGAGCTTGTTGATGCGATGCTGAATGTTTCTGAGTTAGCTAAGGAAATATCCATTGGAAATCTTACAGTAAATGCTGACAAACGATCAGATGAAGATGTACTTATGGAAGCTTTAGATGATATGATAAAGAATCTAAGTATGTTTGCGGTAGATGTCCAGACTGCTTCCAGTCAGATAGCTTCAGGTAGCGAACAGATTAGTACATCATCACAGCAAATGGCTCAAGGAGCTACTGAGCAGGCAGCGTCTTTGGAAGAAGTATCCAGTGCTATGGAAGAAATGAATAGTACTGTCAAACAAAATGCAGATAATGCCCAGGAAACCTCCTCAATTGCAAAGAAAGCCGCTTCTGACGGCCAAGAGGGTGGAAAGGCTGTTGAACAGACCGTAGATGCAATGAAGAGCATTGCAGATAAAATCAATATTATCGAAGAAATATCTCGTCAGACTAATATGCTTGCTCTTAATGCTGCTATCGAAGCTGCACGTGCAGGGGAGCATGGCAAGGGTTTTGCAGTTGTTGCAGCGGAAGTACGAAAACTTGCAGAACGCAGTCAAAATGCTGCCCAGGAGATTAGTACCCTTTCTACTGAGAGTGTTGAGATATCTGAGCGTGCCGGCCATTTACTCAGGGAAATTGTTCCTGGGATCCAGAAAACTGCGGAATTGGTGCAGGAAATCAACGTTTCGTGCAATGAGCAGGCTAACGGCATAGATCAGGTGACGCAGTCGATTCATCAGTTAGATACTGTCGTTCAACAAAACAGTTCTGCGACTGAAGAGCTTGCTTCTACCAGCGAAGAATTTGCGGCACAGGCAAATCAGTTACTTAAAGCCGCTGAGTTTTTCAAGCTGGAAGGAATTACTCAAGCAAGTTATTCTTCCATTAAAAAACCTGAATCAAAAGCGGAAAGATATAAAGTTAATAATCAACCAGTTAGTGTCCCGGCAAATTCAGGTATAGATTACAATCTGAATGATGTTGAGGATATTAGCGATGAAGATTTTTGTTAATAGTGCCGACATGGCAATTACGATTAAATTTATGAAAAGGTCTTATGGAGTAATTAAATGAAATTATATCTAAATGTGATTTTTGTGCTATTTTTATGTGTGAGTAAGCTGGTAGCTATGGCGGATAAGGGGCCGTATGATTGGGCATATATTCACCTGGACGGTGTGCGTGATATTAAAGTAAAACAGTTATGTGATTTTTGCGACCGCATCCATCAGCAGGCTCAGAATGTCAGAACAGATACCGTTATGATTAATTTCTTCGATTTAAATAGAAAGTACATTGAAGCGTCGAAGGAGACTGTTCCTCCCGCTGAGGTTGCAGGTAAAATCCAGGAAGTTAAAAATGCTTTTGAGGAGCATTACATTAGAAACTGGCTGACATTTTATGATATATTGTTTGTAGATATGCGTGGTGATGTATTTTTTAGTATTCGAAAGGAACCGGATTGTGGTACAAATCTGTTTGATCAAAAATTTCAGCATACTCCTTTGGCTCAATGTCTGATGGATAAACCTGAGAGTGAAAAATTTGTCGATTTCCATTTTTATGGCGTGTCACAGGAGCCAACCAGCTTTTTTGTTGAACCGGCATATAAGGATGGAACGCAAATTGGATGGATTGTTCTCAGGTTTGCTATAAATAAAATCAACTCTCTTTTTGCCGGGACGCAAAGTCTTGGTGAAACTAATGAGGCCATTGTAGTAAACAGACAGGGATTCATGTTGACCGAGTCTAACTTTGTAAGTGATGAGTCTATCTTAAAAACTAAGCTGGATGATTGTAATATCGAGCCAAAGTTTCTGGAAGGCTCTGGAAATCGAGTTGTTGTTGATTATCGTGGATTCAAGGTTTTGACTTCATTTGAAGTAGTTGAGTTTCTTGGCGCAAAATGGCTTGTTGTTGTCAAGATGGATGAAGCACAAATTACTACAGAACATTTTAAACAACACCAGGGTTTTTATAATGGCCGGATAATTGAATATTTGAAGAACTCCTATGTTACAGAGGATAAGAATCAATCTGTTGTTTCAGATGATGCGGTTGTTAGACAGGTGGACATGGATGAATTTGTCAGGGCAAGAAATAATGAAATGCTACAGACGATGGGTGTGTCAACTTGTACCGCGGTTATTGCATCTTATCCCGGTAAATTTGGCTATCTGGCTCATGTAAGCCCGCTCGATAATGTCTACGGTGGAAATGCTACAGACCTTGTTGGCTCTATTGTTAAGAAAATCAAGACGTATGATATTTATAAATATGAAAGAAGGTATGTACATTTTGTGATCATAGCTCGCCACCTTAATAGTCTGCAAGCTATTATTGAAAAACTTACAGCTGAAGATTTTTTACTATCGCAAATAAGTGTTATGTATCATCCTCAGGCCGAATATGCAAGGGTTATGTATGACTATTCAGGCGATCATCTTGGGGTAACATGGGTTACCAGTCGCGATACAGGTACAAAGTGTATGCAGGATGCGAAATGCTCATACAATATTGGAGAAATCGTTAAAGATTGTATTGGTCGGCGGCAGAAACAATATGCCAATGAATCTAATATAAAGGAAGCATTATAGTTTACTGTTAACTTAATTTTGGAGAGAATGTGCATGGATAATATGAATGTTAATTGGGAACCGCCTTGAATTGGTTTCAAGTTGCGGGTTATGAAGTAATTATTATTTTGTAGGATATAGTTACTGTTAATTATATTTAATAATCTTAAAGGGGTTTAAAAATGTTTAAAAATTTTAAGTTAGGTGTCAAAATATCATTGGGTTTTACGGCTTTGATTGTCATTGCTTTATTGTTAGGCAGTCTGGCTATCTATAATATGAGTGTGGTTGAAAAAGAATCTCAGATACTGGCTAAGGAATATATTCCTGAAGTTAAAGTGGCTGTTGATCTTAGAGGTTCGGCCAACAGAACTATGTACGAGATGCGCGGCTACAGTCTCAGCGAAAAGGATAGCTTCTATTCTCAGGCCAAAGAAGAAATGGCTGCTATGCAGACACATCTGGGGGAAGCAGCTGAACTAGCAAAGGAAGCTAAAAATCTTAAAGCATTGCAGGGGCAGGTTGATAATGCTCAAAATGCTGTTAATGAATATGCTGATTTAATGGCTCAAACAGAGCAGGCTATTGCAAGTATGAGCAATGAACGCAAAAGTCTAGACGAAAATGCTGCGGCATATATGAAAAACTGCTTTGATTTCCTGGATGAGCAAAATCAGGCTTTCAAAGTTGATTTGGATGAACGTCAGAAAAAAGTGCAATTGGTAACTGAAATTGTAAATCTGGGTACAAAGGTACGTGTTACAAACTTTAAGGCACAGGGTTCTGATGATATGGGTGTTATGCAGGAAGCTATTGATCTTTTAGCTGCTTTGAAATCACATACTGGAGAATTGAGAAAAATTACCAGAGATGCTGAAGATATTGATCGAATAGATCAAACTGAGCAGGCTGCTGCTGACTATTCTGCAAATATGGCGTCATATATAGAGACAGATAGGGCTATGAGTGCAGCCGGTAAAAAGATGGATGAGAATGCTGCAGTTTATATGCAGAATTGCAGAGATTTCCTTGCCAGTCAAAATGAGGCAATGAACGAAGAAATGAAAAAAGAAGGTGCAGATCTATCTGAACGTATGCAAAAAATTAACATGGTAAATGACGTTATTAATTTAGTTAATACCGTTAGAGTTGCTAACTTTAAGGCACAGGCAAAACAAAATCCTCAAATGATGAGAGATGCCATGGGCAAATTTGATGAAATTAAACAGATTACAGCTAAGCTGCGCAGTATTACTCGTAAAGAAATTAATCTGAAAGAAATCCAGAATACTGAAATGGCTGCAGATAATTACCTTGCTGCTATGCAGGCATATCTAAAAAACTTTGAAGAGCTTGATGCAATTCGCAAAGGGATGGATAGTTCTGCCGGTAAATATGTTGCACAGTGTGAATTATTCTTGAAGGGACAGCAGGAAAAGCTGAGTAAGGATTTGCACGAACGTCATAAAAAGATTACTTTGGTCAATGAAATTGTAAATCTTGGTAATGATGCCAGGATTAAGGGGTTTAAATCCCAGGCTCTGGGGTCCCCGGATATAATGCGTGATGCACTTGCGAATTTCGCAAATCTTAATGGGAAATTTGCAGAATTGAAAGAGATTACACGTAAAGAATCTAATATTCAGCAAATTGAAAATACAAGTGCTGCCGGCAGAAAATATTCCGATGGCTTAGTGGCGTTTCTCGATCAGTGGCAGATTCTTGACGATTTAGGTTCTAAGCGTGAACTTGTAGGTAAAAAGGTTATTGAAGCATGTAAAACGACAGCTGATGCCGGTATAACTAATACGGAAGAAATAGCAAATGCTGCCGCAGAAAATCTTTCAAGCTCAACTAAGATAATGATTGGTGGTTTGGCGATTGCAATTCTGATTGGTCTTGTATTGTCATTTTTCATTACCCGAGGTATAACCAGGCCTATTCTACGTGTTGTTAAGATTATGGATGATCTCGCAAAGGGTGATCTTGATGTGAATGTAGAATGTGATACTAAAGATGAAATTGGCATGTTATTGAATTCTATAGATGTTCTGGTGCATGCTCTTAATGAGGTGGCAGATAATGCTGAAGCTATTGCTGTCGGTGATCTTACAGTTGATATCCGAAAGCGTTCTGAAAAAGACAGAATGCTTGAAGCATTTGCAAATATGGTCAGGACATTAAATGAAGTTTCAGGTGTTGCTGAAGAAATTGCTGGAGGTAATCTAACTGTAAGTGCTCAAATGCGTTCCGATAAAGACAGGATGATTGAAGCTTTCAATACTATGATAGAGAACCTTTCAAGGTTCGCTTCTGAGGTGCAAAGTGCCTCGGGTCAAATAGCTTCTGGCAGTGAGCAGATGAGCTCTACTTCACAGCAAATGGCACAAGGTGCGTCAGAACAGGCTGCAAGTATTGAAGAAATATCAAGCAGTATGGAAGAAATGAGCAGTACTGTGAAACAAAATGCTGATAGTGCTCAACAAACAGCTTCTATTGCTCAAAAAGCCGCTGCCGATGCGCAGGAAGGCGGTAATGCCGTATCTCGTACTGTCGAAGCTATGAATAGTATTGCAGATAAGATTAATATCATCGAAGAGATATCTAGACAGACTAATATGCTTGCATTGAATGCTGCTATTGAAGCAGCTCGTGCCGGTGAACATGGTAAAGGATTTGCAGTTGTAGCAGCTGAGGTACGCAAACTGGCAGAACGCAGTCAAAATGCTGCCCAGGAAATCAGTACTTTATCGACAGAAAGCGTTGAAGTTGCTGAACGTGCAGGGAAACTGCTGGAAGAAATCGTACCAGGCATTCAAAAGACTGCCGAGCTCGTTGAAGAAATAAATACTTCAAGTTCTGAACAGGCTACCGGCATAGAGCAGGTTACTCAGGCTATTCACCAGCAGGATCAGATTGTACAGCAAAATAGCTCCGCAACTGAAGAGCTGGCATCTACCAGTGAAGAATTTGCCAGCCAGGCAGAGCAGCTGCTACGCACTTCTGAATTCTTTATTCTAAGTGATAATGTTGCAAAAAGATCTGCATCAGTTCCAAAGAAACAGGTGAAATCTAGTGCTCCGGTATCAGTTCCAGTTGGTGCCGTAAGTAATTCTGTTTCAAAGACGTCAAAAAACAATGGTATTGATTACCAGTTAGATGATATGGATGATGTGGATGATGATGATTTTAGTTAATTAAAAGCGACCATGTTAGGTTGCTGTGAATAATTATTTCAGTGAGCAGGACAGACAGCATCGTTAAGTTGTCTGTCCTGTTCGGAATCATACTACCCGTATTGGGGGAGGCGTAAGATGCTAAATAAAATGAAAATCAGGACAAAAATTATTACAGGTTTTGCAGTTGTTCTTTTTCTGACAGCTGTTGTGGGCTATATAGGCCTTAAAAGTATGAGTGACACTACTGCAATTGTTGAAAGAGCTGATAACTCTAACAATTTAATTAAAGAATTACAGTCTGCCAGGCTGGCCGCTAAATCATATATATCCGACAGGTTAGATATAGATAGGGATGAAGTATATTCAAAACTTAGTACGATGATAGAGCAATGTGATCAGCTTCATGAAAAAATGGAAGATCCAAAGGAAAAGCAAAAAGTATTAAAAGTTAAGGAAAATACCGATCTGTATTATAATAAATTTAAGGATTGGGTCACTAGTGCTGAACAGCAGCAAAAAGAGTATAACAATATGGTTGCTAAGGCTACTGATGTTATTAAATATACAGGAGAACTTCAGGAGGAACAGGTAAAGAGTGAAATTGATTTTAGTGATAAAAGCAGTGAATTTGTCGCTAATGAACTGTGGAAAAGAGATTCTACTAGTAAGGCAATCATTCTCCTCAGTAAAGGTCGTATTGCAAACATGAAATATATGGATTTGAAAGATGAAAAATTTGCTGAGGAAATGTACAAACATTTTGGTGATTTGCAAGTTTTGCTAAAAGAGCTCTCAACTAGAACTGAACAGAAGGATAGTAAAGATCGAGTCGAAATAACTCTTGAAGCAGTAGTAAATTATGTAGAATCCTGTAAGAAATGGAACAATTTACAGATTAAGATGGATGAGCTGTACGTAGAGCTTGTCGATTCTACTAAAGTTGTAGTTGAGACTTGTGAAGAATTGCGAGCAGATCAGGAAGCAAAAATGGAAAGCACCATTACCCGTGCCAACAGCATAATGATTGGTGGAAGTATTACTGCAATAGTGGTTGGCATTGCCTTTGCACTGATACTTGCTTCACTAATAACAAACCCAATAAAACGTGTTGTTAAAATTATGGAAGATTTGGCGCATGGTGATTTAGATATTGATGTAAAATCCAATAGTAAAGATGAGATAGGCATGTTATTGAATTCAATTAACTCATTAGTTAGTGCCTTGAATGAGGTAACTCATGTTGCAGAAGAGATTGCCAGCGGAAATCTGACTGTTTCAGCAGAAAAGAGATCAGAAAAGGATAAGCTTGTAGCTGCATTTAATGAGATGATCGAGAATCTGACAACATTTGCTTCAGAGGTACAGAGTGCTTCCGGGCAGATTGCTTCTGGTAGCGAACAGATGAGTTCGACTTCACAGCAGATGGCCCAGGGTGCTTCCGAACAAGCTGCCAGTATTGAAGAAATATCAAGTAGTATGGAAGAGATGAGCAGTACAGTAAAGCAGAATGCTGATAGTGCGCAACAGACTTCTTCGATAGCTCAGAAAGCTTCAAACGATGCTGAAAATGGTGGTATTGCGGTAAGTAAGACTGTTGAAGCCATGAAAAGTATTGCCGATAAAATCAATATAATAGAAGAAATATCCAGGCAGACAAATATGCTGGCTTTGAATGCTGCAATTGAGGCGGCACGAGCAGGAGAACACGGCAAAGGTTTTGCCGTTGTTGCTGCTGAAGTCCGAAAACTCGCTGAACGCAGTCAAAACGCAGCTCAGGAAATAAGTACATTATCAACCGATAGTGTTGAGATAGCCGAGGAGGCAGGCAAGCTTCTTGAAGAAATTGTGCCTGGAGTCAAAAAAACTGCTGATCTGGTTGAAGAAATTCGCACTGCCAGTCAGGAACAGGCTACCGGCATTGAGCAGGTAACTCAAAGTATTCATCAAATGGACCAGGTTGTTCAGCAAAATAGCTCATCAACCGAAGAGATGGCTTCTTCCAGTGAGGAATTTGCCAGCCAGGCTGAAGAATTGCTTCGCACTTCAGAGTTTTTCAAATTGAATTCCAGTATGCCAAATAGTAAAAGACAGGTTGCTTCAGGTAAGAAAACGCAGTCTGGAGCAAAATATAAGGACCCTGCACCTGCAATTGCCGGTATGCCTGCTTCTGTCAGCGGAGTTACTTATGATCTGGATGCAGATATTGATGATATAGATGACAGGGATTTTGAATAATAACATAATAATTATATATACAAGGAGTGTTTAAAATGACAACAGAAAGCATGATAGAAGTTGGAATTGATACTAATCAGTATTTAACCTTTACTTTAGGTGAAGAAAATTTTGCCCTTGAAATTACTGCTGTACGTGAAGTTCTTGATTTGGTTAATATAACCAAGATTCCCCGCACACCTGATTATATGAAGGGGGTAATCAACCTGCGCGGTAATGTTGTGCCAATTATTGATTTACGGTTAAATCTTGGCATGGAAGCAGCTGAACGTACGGTAGATACTTGTATCATCATTGCTGAAATCGATTTGGGCGGTGAAATGCTGCAAATTGGTGCCCTTGCTGATTCGGTTCAGGAAGTAGTAGATATTGACCCGCAAAATATTGAGCCGGCACCTAAGATCGGAACTAGTTTAAATACTGATTTCATCAAAGGAATGGGTAAGCGAGATGAAGAATTTGTTATCATTCTGGATATTAATAGAGTTTTGACCGCTAAAGAACTTTCAGCGTTAAAGGAATTAAGCAGCGATTCGGATAATGATGAATAGTGATATAAAATATGACAGTAGTTGGTGAGTTGTTTATTGACTTGCCAGCTACTTTCTAAAAAGAGATGTTTTAATATATAATAATGATATTGGAGAGGTAATGGGAAATAAAAGCTCAAAAGATAATATCGATGCAGGTATTCCTTTATTGAGTGATAAGGAGATGCAGTTCTTCAGAGAATTAATTTATGAAGAATGTGGTATAGAATTAAAAGATGCCAAGCGTTCCATGATGTCTTCCAGGCTTTATAAACGTTTGAAAAAATTAGGTTTATCATCGTATCAGGAATATTATGATTATATCCATAGTGCAACTGATAGTATAATGGAAATAATATCAATGATCGATGTGATTACCACCAATAAAACAGATTTTTTCAGAGAACCGGCACATTTCGAGTTCCTTAAGCAAAAGGTTTTGCCGGAAATGACCCAATCTCCAGAGTTCAAAAAGGATAAAATACTAAATTTCTGGTCTGCCGGATGTTCCTCGGGCCAGGAACCGTATACTCTCGCAATGGTTCTTGACCAGTTTTTTTCTGGTAATACCGGCTCATATAAGATTCTTGCAACTGATATAGCGCATAGCGTATTGTCAGAAGCTAAAAGAGCTGTTTATAGCAAAGAAATAATAGATCCTATTCCTGGATTATATAAAAATAAATATTTAATGACTGGGAAAGGCAAAAGAAAAGGCCAGTATAGGGTAGTGCCAGAACTGCGTCAAAAAGTAATCTTTGGACGGTTGAATTTTATGGATGACAATTATGGTATATCAACAATGATGGATGTTGTTTTTTGCCGTAATGTTATAATATATTTTGACTGGCAAACCAAGGTAGAAGTAATTACAAAACTGTACCGGCAACTTCGCCCTGGGGGTTATCTTTTTGTTGGACATTCAGAAACTCTAAATGGTGTTAATTTGCCGCTTAATAGAATGATACCAACGGTTTTTCAAAAACCTAAAAATGATGATAATGCAATATAGATGTAGCTGAAGAGAATGAAATATGGTTAACCAGAAGAAAATAAGAGTTTTAATAGTAGATGATTCTGCGGTAGTAAGGCAAACTTTGTCCAGTATCATTGAGTCTGATCCTGATATGGAAGTTATGGCTGTTGCCGGTGATCCATTTATTGCTGCAAGTAAAATGAGTAATGAAATACCAGATGTGATTACCCTGGATGTTGAAATGCCCAGGATGGATGGAATCACTTTTTTGCAGAAGATCATGGCTCAGCACCCAATACCTGTTGTAATGTGTTCGAGTTTGACTGAAAAAGGGTGCCAGACGACTATGAAAGCTCTGGAATACGGTGCAATTGATATTATTACGAAACCTCAGCTGGGTGTTAAAAAGTATCTTGAAGAAGCAAAAGTGACCATATGTGATGCGGTAAAAGCTGCTGCGATGTCTAATTTATCTAAACGGAAGGCTGTCAAGTCTGCACCATTGCCATCCAGGCCCGTTCAGGAAAAACTCAGTGCTGATGTTATGCTCTCAAAAGGCTCCAGTTCATCGGCGATGATCAAGACTACTGAAAAGATTGCAGTTGTCGGTGCTTCCACCGGAGGAACAGAAGCTTTGAGAGAATTTCTTCAGGCTCTTCCTGTTGACTGTCCGGGTATTGTCATCGTCCAGCATATGCCTGAAAAATTTACCGCTAGTTTTGCCCAAAGGCTTAACGATACATGTGTGATAAATGTCAAAGAAGCTTCAGACAATGATACAGTGCTTCCAGGCAGAGCTCTAATTGCTCCCGGCGGAAAGCACACGCTTGTAAAACGGAGTGGGGCTAGGTATTATGTTGAAGTAAAGGATGGTCCTTTAGTGTCCAGACATAGACCTTCAGTTGACGTTCTTTTCAGGTCGGCATCTCGGTATGCCGGTAAGAATGCCGTTGGTGTAATTATGACCGGCATGGGAGATGATGGTGCCAGGGGTATGGCAGAAATGAAAGAAGCAGGTTCGTATAATATTGCCCAGGATGAAAAAAGCTGTGTGGTTTATGGCATGCCTAATGAAGCGGTTAAACATGGTGGTGTTGATATATCTTTGCCGTTAGATAAAATTGCTGAAAAAGTAGTTTTTATCTGTAAGGAGCATGTTGCAGGAGCAGCTGGTAAATAATATGCAAAAATATCTACTGAATATATCTCAATGATTACCTTTGGGATAGCAGTATTTATATCCAGCTTATGATCTAGATAAAATGCAGTTAGAGGCCATAATATTTTAATTACAACCTCCAACTACAAATCTAGTGAATTTTCAAATTATTAATTATTTAGGAGAATAAGGCCTGTCTACAGCTTTCTCAGCAAAGGCTTTATTCGGAGTTGAGCTCATTTCCAATTCTAATATACCGCCAGATAAGATCATATCATGTGTGATAAATGATTTGCCATACGGTTTCCCATTATATTTTATGGAATTAATGTATATGTTGGAATCACTATTATTGTTTGCGATAATAGTAAATGTATTAGGTTTGCCTGGAATGCGTATTTCAGCTCTATCCAGTGCCGGGCTTCCTATAACATAAATACCACTTGCTGGATGAACCTGGTAAAATCCCATAGCAGATAGAACATACCAGGCAGACATCTGGCCGCAATCTTCATTTCCGCATAATCCATCTTCTGTATCTTTATATAGTTCTTTCATTATGCGGCGAACATATTGTGCCGTTTTCCACTGTTGCCCGGCATAGGCATACAGGTAGGCGATATGATGACTTGGTTCATTTCCATGGGCATATTGTCCAATAAGTCCACTGATGTCAGAAGATGCACCTTGTCCCAGGCTGGAACTCATGGTGAATAGTTTGTCAAGTTTGTTTACGAAAGCTTCTTCGGAGTCAAACAGAGAGATTAAACCTTCCGGGTCTTGCGGTACCAGCCAGTTGTACTGCCACGCATTACCTTCGCAGTAATCGTCTGACCTGTGTTTTGAAGCGATAGGGTCGAATGGTTCACGCCATTTACCATCGCTGGTAATACCTCGCATAAATGTTGTTTCTTTATCAAAATATTTGGTATATGCGTTTGCTCTTTGGGTAAAATACTCGTAGTCAGTTTGCTTACCCATCTTCTTAGCCATTAACGCTATACAAGCATCATCAATAGCGTATTCCATTGCCTTGGCAACAGATTCTCCTTCTTTTTCTGCCGGTATATATCCTATTTCCTTGATGTATTTCACACCGGCTCTATCGTTCATTGCTGTAGTTTTGACTGCTTCAAATGCTTCTTCAGGATCGAAACCGTTATATCCCTTCAGATATGCATCTGCGATTACCGGAACAGCATGATAACCTACCATTGTCCAGGTCTCATTGCCAAGTAAGTGCCATACTGGTAAATATCCCTGCTGTTTATATATTTTTAGCATTGATTGAACCATATTATTTACTCTATGGGGTTGTATAATAGTTAGCAGAGGGTGTTCAGCTCTATATGTGTCCCATAAAGAGAATATACTGTAATTGTCAAAGCCCGGGTTGTCGTAAACGGTTTTGTCTGTTCCGCGATATTGGCCATTTGAGTCATTGAACAATACAGGTGCAATCATAGTATGGTACAATGCTGTGTAGAATATTCGCTTCACTTCCGGAGATTTGCTTTCAGCGACAATTGTCCCCAGCTCTTTATTCCATTTTGCTGCACCTTGTTCTGCAATGCTTTCGAGATTCCATCCCGGCATTTCATCGCTGATATTCTTTTTGGCGTTTTCCATGCTGACTGGTGATATGCCGACTTTAATTATGACTGGTTTTGTGAGATTATCGTAGCTGATTACAGCTTTCATTGAGGGGCCTTTACCTTTGCTTTCGGCCAGCTTGTCATCTCTGTGGTATAAAGTCAGATTGTCAAATGATTGTTCTGCGGTCAGGACGAAAAATACTCTCTGGTCATTTGCCCAGCCAGATGAGTGTCTGTATCCGCCAATAGTATTATTGTCTATTTGTGTAATATATGTATCAGTTGCCCTATCACTATTACCGTTTTCCAGGTCTATGATTATATGCCCTTTTTTCTGTGGGAATGTGTAGCGGTGTATTGCTACTCTCTCAGATGCTGACAATTCGGCTTTTATATTATAATCTGACAGTGTTACGGCATAATAGTTTGGTCTGGCAATTTGAGTTCGGCGGTCATAAAGTGAAATATAACCTTGTGCTGGGTTATTGTCTGAACCCTGCATTGTTTTTATTTCACCTGTGTTGGGCATAACTAAAATGTCGCCCAGGTCTGTGCATCCTGTGCCGCTTAAATGTAGGTGAGAGAAACCTTTGATAATCGGGTCTGAGTAGTGGTAACCTGACGACCAGTCCCAGCCCTTATATATATTATTAGGACCAGGTTGGATAGCACCAAATGGCACTGAAGCTCCTATGAAGGTATGGCCATGGCCACCGGTTCCAATTAAAGGGTCAACACTATCAATTGGACCAGAACTGTATAGTGGGGCCGATAAGCAGGCTAAAGATAAAAGAACTTTCATTTTGAAAGTCTTTTTCACTTTTCTCACTTTACGTGTCATCATTTTACAAATGTTTTCCTATAATAAAAACTATCTGTTAATTTCTATAACAGAATAATTGTGGCTACTAAGCGAACTTAATGTTATTAGTTCGCTTAGTAGCTCACATAGTTAATGTTGCCAAAATTTAATTAAATTTTAAGTTCACTTCAATTGTCAGCTGTGCATACAGCTTTATTTTCTACTCTTCATCTGATTTTTCCAACTTCAATACTGGGTCAACAAAAACTGACCAGTCACCATAGTTTTGTTCACCTTCTGTGGTTGCTAATGTTAGAAAACGCATTTCATCGGTTATTGGTATGGAGATTTTCTCTGGTTTATCTCTATTCGATACTTCTTTTCTTACTATTACAGCTTTTCCATCGATAAATACATAAAAATCTACACAAACATCTTCCTGGTCTTCATATGTAACGGGGATACCAATTACACTTGTAAAACCTTTAATATTTGCAAAGCCAATATCTTTTCGAATGTTATCCAAATCAAATGTTATCCCAGAGTTGGCATGCATGCACAAGTTTACTGATTTTCCTTCAGGGTATCCTTCTAGATGGATGCTTTTTGTGTTTGAACCTGTTGCGTTTGAATAGCAAAGAGTAATATATGAGTATACACCTATAGGCATAAAGTAGTCGCCTCCGGTGTCGCAAAATTGATCGTAAGTCTGGCCCGAGGAATTCAGCTGTACATCCCCATTTCCTCCATCTGGTACAAATACGCCATCAATATATTTTGAAAAACTCACACTCTGATAGCCGTTAATGTCATAATTATTTCTGCATTCTGAATTTCCATGAACAATCTGGCATGTTTTAGGATCAATGCCGGAATTTTCTTCTGGAAGGCCAAATCCATTTCCGCCTGTTACGATGTCAGTCAGGCTGAGATCTTTACCATTCCAGAGAATCTTACTTTTTGAATCAAAATCTCTAACAAACTCAGTTCCATTAAAAGGTCTTTCAGATATTTGGCCGCCTGATGTGATATGGCGTGCCTGGTTTTCAGTTATTATTTCACTGAAAGAGTCTTTAAGCTTTACTGACGGGACAAGCATGGCCTTACCTTCAATTAGGTGTACTTCTGCTTCTCTGCTATTTACATTGATACCAAATTCTGTTCCAAGGTCAACAATGTCACAGCTTGGCGTATCTACTCTGAAACCAATAGATTTACTTGGTACATGTACAAATATTTTACCACTTTCTATTTGCATTCTGTCATTATTGGTTACAGAGAACTCTGCAGGACCGTTAATGACCACCTGAGCGCCATCTTCAAATAATATTTTAATTGTACCCTGTTTGAGCTTATACTTTTTGTTATTGTCGTATATTAAGTCATTGTTTGTTAGTTTGTAGGAGCCTGATTTCCATTTAGTCTGGCAGGTATCAACAACTTGCGCGGCGACGGCTTTATTATCGTGCATATCTATCCAGAACACAGTTGACACTATGCACGATATTAAAATGGCAAACATGCCTACTAATGGGTAATATCTCTTGAAATATAATGGCTTTACAATTGGTTTAGGTATTTCATTCTTAGACTCCATTGTTGGAGCATTACGTTCTTCAAATGATAGTTGGGTTAGTATCGTAGAATTGATTACACAATGATCTAAATTGTCCGGATTGAGTACTTGTGCGTGGCTATTGATTCCGGCTTGTGTCAAACCAGAATGCTGGATCATGAAATCAACATAGAAGTTAAGTAATTCCGGATCATTTTCCAACTCGTGTGCAATTGAGTCAAAATCCAGTTCCGAGGTCATATCTTGATTTTCAAGCTTACCGATAATAGCCTGGATCAATTCTCTGCGTTTTTTAATATTCTTATCCAATGGAATTCCACTCCCTTATTGTTCGGTTAATGCAACAAAAAAGTGAATCATGGATACGCGCCATGGCCCTGTATAAAGAATGGACCGAACTCCCCATGACATCAGTGATTTGTGTCACTTTTAGACCCTGTTCGTAATAGTGATTTATGAGTTTTCTGTCATCCTGGTTAAGTTTTTTAAGACATTGTTCCAATGCTTCTAACCTTTCTTCAACTTCACCTATTTTATGTTGATAACAGTTAGAAATATGTTCCAGCAGTTCATCGCTGAAGAGTTTCACATTTTTTTTAGTCTTAAAATAATTCATTACTTTATAATGGGCAATTTTTACTCCCCAGGATACAAAATTGCTATCTGGCTTAAATTCATCGAATTTATCCCACATTAACAGTGCTGTTTCCTGGGTAAGGTCTTCTGCATCTGCCTTATCGTGAACCATGGAGAGTATATAGTTATGAATTATTTTCTGGCTGTTCATAAACAGCTGCAGGAAATATCTCCTGTCTGGTTCTTTATTTTTAGTATTTGTATTTTTTTGCAACATTAACTCCAGAATAAAATATCTGTCTATTTATTTAATGTAATACTATCCGGAAAAACGGCGCATTTTTTTATAAAAATGTAAAATATCTGTTTGTAAGTGTTTTACATGATGTGCGTTCTGTTGCGTAAAGGCTTTTTTTAACTAAAGTTATGTAATATTTATTTGTGGTGAAAATAATTGCTTGTTTTTAATTAATGTTGTTTTTTGTATGTATAATTGATAATTATTGTACGCGTTCTGATTGTATTATAACATGATAAGTAATTTAGCGTTTATTGCGTGTAACGCAAAGTGGCCATGGTCTTTGGGTTGCATTGATATTTTGACCTAGGTGCTCTAGGTTGTTTTAGTTTAATGCTGTTATGTCAAGGAAGCAAGGCTAGAGCTTAGAAGCGTAGTTCCGTTTTTTATCTTGTTTTTTGCTGTCTTTATAGTTTGGTTTAATGTGATTTATCGTTGCTCATATTAATTTTACTATATTATGCTGGTGCTATATGAGTAATATGAGTAAGAAATTTTAACTGTAGGTGTTAAGTCTATATTAATTATTATCCTTTGTGCTCCTTATTGCGTGCCGTGTAAGTTTGTTTCTGTAATGGGTTTGTGTTGCTTGTCGATGGTTGTTTAGTGTTTGTGTGTAATAAGTTATTAGGTGCTATATGCATATATTTTTAAAAATAATTTAACATTGTTTGATCTGCTGAATTGTTATTTAGTTATAATTTGTTTTTAGTATTAAGCTTTAATATTTAAATTAGAGATATGTTTCAATATAACAACTTGTAGTGGTGTGCTTTTTCGGTTGTTTTCCAGTAATTTAATTTTGTGCATATTGATTACTGTCTTTTCATTTCTGTTCTTTTACTATGTGAATTATGAAAAGATGTTTGTTTTTTTGAAAAAAAAATAGATAATTACTAAGCTTTTTATATAATATTTCTTCATAGTTTCAAGTTGTTGAAAATTAGGATTTGAGAAGAAAAAGGGATTTTTAGTTCTTCTAAGGTTATATTATTTAAGAAAGGGATAACATGAGTCCAGTAAACCGAAACCGTTCGTTTTTAGTAGTTGCAGTATTATTTTTAGTAGCAAATGCATTATTTTCGCAGTCTGTCATTGATCTATACGCCGACAATGATAGTCAGAGTTTGAAACCAAATGGCAAAACAGATCGGCATTATACTAATGGCACAAAAATAGTATATACAACAGATATGGTGCCTGAATGGGATTTATTAAGTAGTTTAGGCGGATGGTGTTTTGACGGTGACTATACTTCGCGGCTAGGTATTTTTGTTGGACAAAATCTTTACACTCCGGATTACGTTGATGAACTGGATAGACAGTTTGATGTGGATATGAAATTTGCCGGCTGGTTGTATTCAGGTATTTTTATGCAGCGGGCAGATTCGAAAAAGATTGAATTGACTGAATTAAATGTCGGACTTATTGGGCCTTCTGCTTTTGGTGAGGATACACAGGAGTTTGTCCATGATCTTATGGATAAAAATGAACCTTATGGCTGGGAAAATCAGTTGAGTGATGAGATGACATTTGATTTTTCTTATTATGTAAGAGAAAAAAGCCAATTGCCTCTTATTGAATTGCCTGAAGGTATTGATTTTATGACAGAGTACGGATTTACTGCCGGTACTTTACACAGGCATGCAGAGTTAGGGTTTATTCTTCGTTGTGGATTTAACCTTGATGATGATTTTGGACCGGGAAGACTCGACAAACCTATAGGTCACTCCTCTGAAGTTTCGGATTCTAAGGCAAGTTATCTTTTTGTCAGGGCTAATGGTAAAGCTGTTGAACATAATCGTTTTCTTACCGGTCTTTCTGAGAAACCTCTGGTCGGCGCACTTGAGGTAGGTTTAATGCATCATTATAAATCTTTGAAAATTGGCTATTCTCAAACATTCTATACTAGAGAATTTGAAGAACAGCATGGTGTCGACAGAATAGGATCAATAGTTATCGGGTGTAGCTTCTAAAAAGGTCAAGAGATACTATAAATAAAAAGAAAGGATAGTCGGATGTTTATAAAAAATAAACTGATTTGGGGAGCTCTCGTTCTTTTATCTATGCCATATTGTTGTGGAGCTGAAATTGTAAAGCAGCCTTGGCCGGCATTAGATATTGTTGAGGTTAAGACATCAAAGGACGTTTTTCCGAAAATCACTATATATGCAAAGGATAATGGAGGCTTAGGTGATGAGATTTCATTATCTGAAAATAATAAAACTATAGCCTCGGATTCAATTGAGATTCGTGAAGAAGTTGGGATTTCTAATAATTATATTTTCATTTTTGATAATCATGGTAAAGTTGAAACCGATGAGATTAAAGAAGGTGCTAAAAAATTATTGAGCGAACTTAAAGTCTCTGATAAAGTTCTTACAATTGCCATGACACCAAAAGTAGCTACTACTATTGAACATAACGGCTTAGACCTGGAATTGAAGGCAAAAGTTGTGCATGATTGGATTAGTAGTGACAAAGCGACAAAAGAGATTGATAGTTGCAAGGAACTTGATCGACCATTAGCATTGTCGGTACAGCCAATTGGGGATGCAATTTTACTTGCCATGAAAAAGTTTGCTGCAATTCCTGGTAGTGACCAGAAAAAGACTACAATTGTTTTGATTGCTGCAAATGATCATGGAGGCTTTGTTTCTGATTACGATCGAATAAATTACTATTTCAAAAAATATACTGTCAATTTTAATCTGGTATCGGTGAATCCGCTTAAGGACTATGCTGCAGATGGTTTGTATAGGCAGCTTGTTAATGCCAGCGGAGGGACGATGTTTTCTAAGATGGAAGATCTGTCCGGGTGTGGCCGCAATATTTCTAAAGCCTTGTCAACTTACACTGTGATAGAATATTCTTCTTTGCTAAGGAATCCGGGCGGGGGAGAAATTACGCTGGCTTTGGAAAAAGCTGGTGATCGCGCTGTTAATAGTTTTGTTGTTGCGCCGGGAGATATTGAGAGTTTTATTACTGAAAATTACGTTAAGCCTGTCAGGCAGGTGCTTACTGAAGTAAATGGAAAGTTTGATAATGCCTTAACCGAGTTTGATAAATGTGAACCTTTGTGTAACAAGATTTCCGGGTATTTCAGTGACGCAGATTTAAATAACGCTAAAGTCAAAATAGATGAGCTTGAAGATAATCTTAATTCTTTCAGGCAGATGGCGTCTGAAATTTCTAATTACGAGTTTCCGGATAATATTAAGTTACTTATTGAAGAAGTAGGGGATCTGGAAGAAATTCTGGATGTGAAAAATAAGGTTGAAGTATTTAAAGAGAAAATAAACGACAAATTAGTTGATGCAAAAAAAATCGAAATATTACTTGGCGATTTTCAGGAATACAGATCTGCTCTGAATTTATTGCTTTTCGATACGGTAAAGTCTTTTAATAGTATGTCTGAAAACTGGGAAATATTCAAACGTTATATTAATTCTTATGACCAAATCAGGCAGATTGGTAAATATAGAGATATCTCCTGGGAGACAAGAAAAGCTTTAGTGGTTGATTTTAATAAATACAACGATGATCGCGCTGTCGATGTCTTGAAAGATTACATAGATTTATTTGAAAGTAAAGGTGATGACCTGGTCCCTTCGCAAGCTTATCTTGAGCTTTCTTTAGTCTATGCAAATCTGGAAAAGCAGGAAGAAGCTTTAGAGTTGGCAAAGCAAATTGAAAATGCCGTTCCTGATGACTCTTTAGTTAAAGGGTTGGCCAAGGTGTTTGCTTTGTGTAAAGAAAATGAAAAAGCAAGAATGTTCTATGGTAAAGTACCTCAGGTGGATCTTGCACTGGAAGACAGGGTTCTTTATGCTAAAGCTTTGGAGATGGAAAGGAATTCTTCTAGTGGCCAGAAAATTATCGCTATCCTGGGGAAATATGAAAACTGGTTGAACGAAGATCCTTCCGGAGTGGATAAAGACTCTGTAAAAGATGTACTTGAATATCTTGGTTGTGGTTATTATTTAATTGGTAACAAAAATGCTTCGGCATATGTTTTTCATCAAATAAGGCAAAAGGGATATTCCTTTACCGTTGATGAATTTTACAAAAAATAATAAAAAGGAGAACCGGTTATGAATAATCAAAAGAATACTACAGCCGCAGGTGTTGTAGCGATTATTTTCGGTGTATTTGGTTTTGTCGGTTGCGCACTTTTAATTGCAGGGCAAATGTCTGGCAATATGATTTTGTTGCAAATTGGTGATATTGTTTTTACTCTTTTTGGATCAATTTCGCATATTTGGGCTTCTGTTTTAGCTGCTGTTACACACAAGATCGCTCTATCTGTGTTAGTTCTGTCTTTAATTTTACTAATCCCTTTGCTATTGATGATCGGTGGGATTGGTTTGGCTCAGAATAAACGATGGGGTAGAACTTTCTGCTTTGTGTATGGTATTATGAAGCTGACTCTCGATATTTTAACCGTTTTCATTTTTATGATCTTTGTTTCAATGGTGAATTACCATTCTCGCTCTGTTAGTGTAGAAGATATCTTAGTCGCAAATGTGATTGTGGTGATTTTGCTGGTAGCGCTTTCTTTAATTTTTCCGGTATTCCTGATGGTTTATCTGGGGGGAGCGAGTAAAAGACCGCCGTTGCCGCCTTTAACTCCTCCGGCTGGCGGTACGCCGTTACCTCCAACCAGGACAATAACAACCGGTGGAGATATGTCAAAGGCTACAGTTATGATCCAGCCTCAGGGGGTTGGATTTAGAAGTGCCAGACTTGTTGTTGTTTCTGGCAGAGATTTACATCGTGAATATACCATTTCCATCGAGGATTTCCAGGGCAATCCGGTTCATAATGTTATTGGAAGCAGTGCAGAATGTCAGGTTGTCTTGAGTGGTGATCCATCTATTAGCAAGCGGCACTGTGAGATTCGCATGGAGAATGGCCATTTATGTCTGTTTAATCTTGCCTCTACTAATCCAACTCTTGTCTGTAGAGGTTTAGATAATCGTATCCAGGTTTCTGGAAAAGAATTTCTTAAAAACAGTGATCGTATCTGGGTTGGAAGTACAGAATTGCAGCTGTATGTAAGCGAATTTAATCAAAATGATTTAGGCAGATAAAAGGAAGAAAGGAAATTGTATGAATAACTCTGATAGGAATCCAAAACATACGGTTATTATCCAGCCTCAGGGGGTTGGACGAAGGAGTGCCCGTCTGGTGGTTGTTTCCGGAAGGGATTTACACCGTGAATATTCAATTGCTATTGAAGATTTTCAGGGCAATCCGGTCCGTAATGTTGTTGGAAGCAGCGCAGAATGCCAGGTTGTCATAAGTGGTGACCCTTCAGTTAGTAAACGGCATTGTGAAATTCGTATGGAAGATGGGCATTTATGTTTATTTAATTTAGCCTCTACTAATCCTACTTTAGTTTGTAGAGGAATTGATAATCGCATTCAGGTTTCTGGAAAAGAATTTCTTAAAAATGGTGATCGTATCTGGGTTGGAAGCACAGAATTGCTTCTGAATATCAGTGAATTTAATCGGAATGATTTAGGTAGATAATACGAAGAAAGGAAATAATATGAATTTAACTAGCTCGAATGTTAATAGCAATACGTTATTATATGTTTGGATCGGCTTAGCTGTGTTGGCAGTGATTATTCAAATCCTCATGGCTATCTGGGTTGCAAGTGACGCTAAACGGTCAGGTAAAAGTGTCGGCTGGGCCGCCTTTGTTGCTATCCCGGCATTAGGTTTAATTGGACTTTTCATTTACATTATTGTTCCGGGCGGACCTACTCCGGAAGAGATCGAACGTCAGCGAATGATGTCTAGTATGCAGCAGCAGTTGGCACAGAGTCAGGCTGAGATTGCAAGGGCACGTGAAGAAGCTGATCGAAAGGTTGCTGAGATGGCCAATCGGGCACCGCTTACCGCGCCTGCTATCAATAAAGGTACCATGATAATCAATGCTGTTCCAAGCAGGGTAGTAAATCTAACCCAGTTTGGCGGAAAAAATCATGGGATGAACTTCTCTCTTGCGATGAAAGGTCCGGACGGCTCGTTAAAAAGAAACAGGATAGGTAGAAATGCCAGTTGCGAATTGTCATTCCCTGAGGATAACAATATGAGTGGTGAACATTGTATGCTTCTGGAAGATCAGGACACCCAGAAAGTAAGCGTGATTGATCTTGGCTCTGCTAATGGTACCATTTTGGAACGAGGTGAAGAAAAAGGGCGAATTAACAAAAAGACTGTTCTGGAAGATGGTGACTATCTTGTTTTAGGTGAAACCAGGCTGAAAATTATGATCATTGAACCTCAAGAATCACCTGAACATTTGCCAGATTTTAATGGATAAGGTTTATATTAGGCTGAGATAATATTGGAGATGATATGCTGGAATCACAGACAGTTGGATTTAGTTTCGGTATTGCCACGCATGTAGGTAAAGAGAGGTCTATCAATCAGGATTCTGCGGGCGTTTGGATATCACCTGTTCCATCAACAATCAGGGCTGTTTTTGTCGTGGCTGATGGGATGGGTGGCGGTCATGCCGGAGATGAGGCCAGCCAGCTTGTGGTCAACCAGCTGCTTGAGCATTTTTCGCAATATACAGGGGATTCTTCCGAGGAGATTCTGCTTTGTGAAATGAAACAGTATGTCTCTGAGTTAAACCGCCAGATATATAATATGGCTCGGGCAAAACATGTCTCCGCTATGGGAACTACCGCGGATCTGGCCGTTGTTACTAATAATAAGGTGCTTATTGTTCATGTTGGCGATGGCCGCGTTTACCAGGTTGACCCTGTTTCCTCTACCCAGCTTACCGAGGACCATTCGGCGTTGAATGATCTCATTAAGCAGGGCGTTGCCCCTGAGGTGGCCGTCCAGCATGTAGGCGGCAACCAGGTTACTCATATGGTCGGTACCGGTGGTGCCGTTGACCCGCGTATTGATCCGTTTTCTATTGATATTGCTTCAGGGCAAACATTCTTACTTTGCTGTGATGGTGTTCATGGTGGCCTGGAAAAAAATCCTCCACTGTGTATGGGACCGGAAGACTACCCTGCGATTATCAGTTCTCAGCCATTATTGCAAGCAGCTGCCGAGAATGTTGTTACTACTGCGGTCCGGCGAGATGGTTCTGATAATGCTACCTGTCTTATTTTCAGGGTCGAACAAAGCAGTGATTTTGGACAGATGCCTGCTGGTTATAAGCCGGGTAAAATTATAACCCTGCCAGGCGGAAAAATCGGAGATCTAAGCAAGAAAAAGATTGCCCAGACCGATGTCTCAGCTGTTCCAACAGCCTTTTCAGAAGAATCTTATGAAAGTGGTTCTTCCGGTTCCGGACGATTTAATCCCCTTTTCCTGCTCGGCGGCATATCGCTGACTTGCCTGGTCGCAATTGTGCTGATTTTCGTCCTTTTTGCGAATAAAGGCAATGCCCCCGAAGTTACCAATGGTGATACTCCCACAACTGAGAAAAGTGATGATAGTACTCAAACACAGGGTGGAATTCAGGAAATAGGCAGCAATCTTGATCTTGATTCCGAAACTGGTGAAAATAATGAAGAACTTTCTGGTAGTGATGCTACTTCTAATGTTGTCGGAGAAATAGGTGGTAATATTGTACCTATAATTAAATATGATGATCTTCGGCGGAGTTTGAGTCAATTTTATCGAGCTAATAATATTGTTAATCTATGTGGCTTAATAAAAAACTTTTATAATTGTTCCAGTCAAGATGGTTCTGAAATAATATTTGAATCACTAAAAAATAATTGTCCTTCTGAAATGCGGTATGCTTATATTCAATCATATGATATGATTCAGCAGAATTTACTTAGAATGTGTTTTATTTATCCTGTTGAGGGTCGCAGTAAATTACCTGAATCAATTGCAAATGTTAGCTGGGATGAAGTTAAGAATTTTCTTATAATAATTAATTCTTTGTGCAGCGAGCCTTCCACTACCTTGGAAAATGAGCTAAATAAGTGGGAGGCTGTCTGGGGTGGTCAAAAAGACTTTGATATCAGAAATGATAATCCAAAAGAAGAATATTTTAATGCTTCTAAATTAGTAAATGTTTTTTGGGATTCCGAAACTACTTTTAACGCAAAAGATATGACTATTGAAAAAGCTAAAAAATATGCTCAAGCTATAAATACTGTTGTAACTGGATGTGAGTTTGGAGATGAAATATCTATACCGAATATCGAGGTTGTAAACCAGAGAATTACTGATGCTGCAAAAACTGAAACGGAGATATATACCTGTCTCGATGTTATTCAAAATAATTCTAACAGTGACCCAAACAACTTAATTGCGTTATTTGATAATCTAGATAGCCAGAGCACAGAATTACTTTTTATGGGAGAAAAAGATGTTCTAGGAAAATACGATTTAGTAAAAACATCTCTGGTAAAAGAAATTAAAAGTATATTGGAATCTGAGAAGGCAGGTCTTTCTACTCGTTGCGATGAATTATGCGAGAAATTTAATAATGAGTTAAAAGAAGAGTTTAAAAGGGAATTAAATAAAATTATTGATGATAAATTGAGTCTGGTTAATGATGAAATTTCTAGAAATGATTTTGGTCTGGCTTATAGTATTCTTGGTTCTCTTCGCACGGTTATTGATAATAAATATAATGAATTCTGTAAAAACTGGAATACTAAGTGTAAGGATAGCTTAAGAGGTATCCAAGAGTTGTGCGATAGTGATATTGATCCTCATGGTTGTAGTAAATTGCATGATGCTATCAATTCTGTGGTAAATCTTAATTCTCCTTTTGATTATAATGACTATGTTAATGGTTTCCTGGAGTCTTATAATGGAAAAATAGAAAGTTATTTAAAGGACAATGGAATTGAGCAAATTGGAGATTATGAAAAAGCTGTGAAATTGTATGTTAAGTTAGAGGGATTGTTAAATGGTTATAAAAAATTTGAGTCAGAACCTTTACATTCCTATGATGTGGAAAAAGAAATTAATGGATTAATGAAATCCATTGTAAATAAATTTATTCCTTGTTTATCACATCGTCTTAGTACTAGTCAAGATGGGAAACCTGAGCCTGCGGCAAGTTTAAATGAATATGGTGATTCGGTTAAAGTTTTATATGGTGATGCTTTTGATAATTTTCCTGTTTCTTATGATATCGGGTGGGGAAGAATTGGCCATTATAGTCCGGAAAAAGACAATATTCTTGTTTCAGATTATAATGAAATAGAATATGATGACAAACAATTTAAAGATCATTTAGATAAAATAAAACCCATCAAAGAATACATCTATTTTGTAAGAGCTAAAAATCGTTTTGGGAACTCAAGCTGGAGTCAAATAAAGGTATCTATTGATTTATTAGATATTGATAGTAAACCTAGTAGTCCAGGTAATAATACTAACTTATCAGGTACAGATAAACTTGACGAGTCTGTCGAGGTAAACGCAAATCTTGGTATTTATATTCTTGAAGCTACATATAATAAGGATAAAAAATCCATATTTTGTGAATGGGCTAATGTTGACCTTATTAGTGGTGTGATTAAGATTCATATCAAAGGGAGTGGGAAAGAAATATTGAGTTCTAATATTACAAGAGTTAATGATAAGTCTGATAGTATTGTTGTTACAGACGACAGTAAAGTTAAAATAATAGAAAATCCTAATAATATAATAGAAATAAGTTTGACAGGAAAAGATGAAAGTGGTCAGGATTATATGAGCACTAAAACAGTAAAAAAATAAATGGGAATGGCAACTAATTAAATATAGGAATTAAAAATGAAGTATCAAAAATTAATCAGCATTTTTTCGATAGTGTTATTAACGGCGAACTTTTTATATGCGGATACTGTACTGCAGGGGTTACCCTGTTCTCTGGTCAATAGTAATGGAGCTATGACTATCGATCAGCCATCGACAGATCCGGCATGTGGGTTTCAGCTTCCGATGGGCCAGGGCAGTCAGTTCTGCTATCTTCCTGACCAGGATCAGGGTATTCATTATCTTGGCTTTGCCCTTGATGGTGGTGTGAGCCTGGGAAATGTCGATTTAACTGATGTCCAGGTTTATGCAGATGGTAATCTTGTTCAGCAGGATCTGGTTTCGATGGCTCACAGCTATTACGGTGATATGGGGCTTCATGTCGCGTTCTTGTTTGACCAGAGCTGGGCGTTAAGCGATGTTATGCTTCAGTTGAAGTTATGTGCCGGTCAGGTTATTGATCAGCTCGCTCCTGAAGATATGATTTATCTGTCATCAGCCAACTATGAAAGCAGTCCTACTCCATTTGTGAACTGGCGCACTGTTGGTGATGATGTCCAGCAGGTAAAAAATGATATCGATAGTGGTGTCAAGACCTGCCGCAAAGATGTGATGTCGTTAAATGATATTACTTCTGTCAGAATATACGATGCCATGAATTCTTTAATTGACAGTTATCCTGATATTACCGACGACCAGAAACTGGTCCAGAGAAAAGTATTGATTGTTTTCAGTACTCTTGAGGATGATGCCAGCAGTGTTACATTTGAAGCTGTCAAGAACAAGGCCATTGAAAAAAATATCAAGGTGATCATCTTCACTCCCGAAGGTAAAAACTATAACGAATCTCATGCTGATCTGATCAGTAGCAATACCGGCGGTGCGATATGGCAGCCTGATTATAATAAAACCGACTACAGGCCTCAGTTTGAAACATTGACAGCCCCGCATCTGGGACTGGTAGTTACCGTTCCTGCCGATTTGTGTCCGGGTGACGGCCTGACACATAATTTCGCTATAGTTATCAATGAGCCTGAAATAGGTGAAACTCAAGTTAGCACCAGTTTCCAGACTGCTATATTCACTGCAAAATCTTTCTGGGAAAGAATTTTGTCTATTAGTGTCCCGGCATTTTTAGCCTTGATTATTATTGCTGGATTACTTATTGCCGGAATTCAGCTCCGTGGAAGAAAATCGGCATCTGTATCAGGACAAAATCTCCCTGAGGTAGATCCCGGTATGAATGATACTGCTCAAACTGAAGGGTACGGCATAAGATAATATTATGATTCTCCCTGGGCTGGAAAAACTTGGTGACCTTGAATACATGCAGGGTGGAGGTATGGCTTCTGTTTATAAAGGCAATGTTGCCGAATATGGAACAGTGGCTGTAAAAATTCCGCGCCCCGAATGTTCTTTATCTCGTTTTGATAGAGAATTGCGTATAGGCATGGCTATCGGTCGACATCCTGCAATTGTATATACTATGGATGGCCAGGTTGGATCTGATCCGAGCAGATCATATATGATGATGGAATGGATTAATTATCCGACTTTGGATGATATTTTAGAGGAAAAGAAATATTGCCGGCAGTACCCTGTTAGCTGGGACAATGTTTCTAAAATAATATTTCATACTTGTGTTGCCCTGCAGTATGCCTATGAAGCTGCAAGGATAAGGGCTCATCGTGATATTAAGCCCAATAATATCTTTGTCGGTATGAATCAGGGTATAGTTTCGCAAGTCAAACTCGCTGATTTTGGCATTGCCGCCCCTAGTGAACGTAGCAACATGACAGGTAAGTTAATCCTCGGTCGGCCGGAATATATGGCTCCGGAACGTATGAATCATACTTATGTGAATCAGATTGATCAGCGTTCAGATATCTATAGCCTTGGTGCTGTAATGTATGAATGTCTCTCTGGTGTTCCTCCTTTTTCCGGTGAAAATCCGATGGCAGTGCTTGCCGCGGTAATAAAGCAGGATGTTGTCCCTATACAGCAGAAATGCCGTGGGCTGGATTCTTCTGTCTCCGCTATTGTCATGAAATGTCTGGCAAAAAGTCCTAACAGTCGATATGCCAGTGTTGCTGAGCTTGCTGAAGCCATTCGACAGATATCTGATGTTAGTTTGCTTGGTTTGCAGGAAGTTATAGAACTCAAACCTATTGAACAGGTCAAGCCCAGTGAAGCTTTGGATATGGCTGGTGCTGTATTGGCCGGCGAGTCGAATATGGCCAATTTTGGATATGATGATAGCTTTTTGTATCCGGGTGCTGATTTCGGCTTGCAGGGAGCAGGTTCTTCCGGTAAAGGCTTTATTATCGTTGGAATTGTACTGCTTATTTTAGGTTTGGTTATTGGTGGTGCCGGATGTGTGTTTAATATGTTTTTTACTGCTTTTGGTGCTATTTGCGGCGTTTTGGGTTTGATTTTCTTCCTTGTTGGCGTTTTCAATGGCAGGCAGCAGGCACTTCCTCGCGATTTTGATATGATGTATTCTTTCGTTTCTGATGTACCTGTGGATCAGGCCAATGCCATGCTTCAGGTTATTTCAGGCAATGCAGTAGATACAAAACTATTTCTGTATGATTATAGTATTACTTGCGGCCGTGGAGAAAATGTTGATCTTAAACTACCTGAACAGGATGTAGGAGCTTCCAGGGTCCATGCTAATATACTGTATCAGGATGGACATTATTTCCTGCATAATTGCAGCAGAAATGGTACGCTGATAAACGGAAACCTGGCCAGTCAGCCGGTTATGCTGCAGGTAGGTGACCGGATACAAATGGGACAGACTCAGGTAGAATTTAGGCATTCAAATTATGGATTTTGAACTGACTGCAAATATATACATGAAAGGGAATTTTGGCATCTAAGATGACAGATTTTGGCTCAAACAATAATGATGGCTTTTATCTTGACGGCTTTGATCTGCATGATCGTCTCGAAGGCGGCATGGCATATGTTTTTAAGGCCTATGACCATGCAAATGACAGAATAGTTGCTGTTAAAGTATTAAAACCGCACTTTTGTTCCGACCCTGTTAATGTTGAGAGATTTGTCAGGGAAGCAGAAGTTTTAAGCAAGCTAAATCATCATGGTATTGTTCGCTTCTATAATTCCGGCGAAAAGAAAGACAGTCAGGGGTGTACCTGGTATTATATGGTTTTGGAGTGGCTTGATGGCACTTCATTGGATCAGATTGTCAAAAATCATCGGGATACAAATCGATATATAGATGTATCTGATATTGTCAATTTAACAATACCATTGTGTAATGCCTTACAGCATGCACATACACATAGCGAACGAATTGTCCATCGTGATCTGAAACCCAGTAATGTCATGTTGCTGAGAAGTGACTATTCTGTACCGGTATTGATGGATTTCGGTATTGCATATATACAGACCAACCGAAAACTGACCCAGCAATTTCAGCTTGTTGGCTCGGCTGAATATATGTCACCCGAACACGCATCCTCAAAATCATCATTAGACCCAAGGTCTGACCTGTACAGTCTTGGAATAGTTATGTATGAGATGGCCACTGGTGATGTTCCGTTCCCGGACCTTCAGGGCAATCCTGTTTCGGTTTTGGCTAGTCACATTCAGCAAAAGCCGGTGCCGCCCAAAGAAAAACGGCCTGATCTGCCCGACTGGCTCAACAATATTATCCTGAGACTGCTGGAGAAGAACCCGGATAACCGCTTCAATAGTGCCTCCGAAGTTGCAGAATCACTGCAGTCGCAAAGTATAGTACAGCATTCAGCTAAGCATACTCTTGGCCTGAGGTCAACACTTTTTGAAGATGAAGATCTCAAGCAGGTATTGGAAGACCAGCGTAGTAAGCTTCCCAGCATGCAGTTAGTCCCGACCAAACGTACTCCGGCCGCAGTTTTTATTATGGCCGGCATGCTGCTGACTATATTTATGCTGGCGGTAATTGCTGGTATATTATTTTTGAGTAATAAACCATATGAACCTTCTATCCCTTCAGATATGATTGATGATGCTATAAGGGAATTTGCCGATTTAAGAAAATTAGATTCGTCAGAGCCGCTAAAATATCCTGACTCAAACAGCTGGAGTTCGTCAAAATATCTTTATAATGCAGTTAGGGTTTGTAATGATTGTTTGGCTTTTGATAATAACACTGTATTGGCAGAATTAGATCGCAAAGGTTCTGTTGATATGTTTAGAAATAGCTATAATAAGACATTGTCTTATGTCGAAAATGTATTACTTCGCCAGTGTGTTCAGAAATCTCCTGCTAATAGATATTCCATGCAGATTAATGATAAAATTAAATGGAACGATATTGAAACTATTTTATATGTCTTGAATGTGTTAAATAGTAGAAATGATAAAAGATATGATGAAAAACTGCTGGGAAATAAGCTGAAGCAGTGGCAAAGTATCTGGAATGGGAATAATGTTTATTCTGCTAACGGGCAGGCTGTTTCTGGAGCAATCCAGGCAAATAATTTGTGGGATATTAGCAAATCTGTTAATTCAGACAAATCGTCAGAGGATGTAGTAAGAAAGCTAAAGCAGTATAACACAGCTGTTACAAAACTATCTGAACTCAAATTGTTAATTGATAAAACATTAATAGATCAATGGCAAATGGAAAAGCTTACAGGACGGCTGGCAAAAGCAAAAGAAACCGCTGATGAAATTGATGATTTAGTAAAAAACAACAATCTGGATCAGTGTTCGCTTTATGAATTGAAAAACTTATATACAAACCTTGAGTCAGTTAAAAAACGTATCGACGACCTGTTTGAAGATGATAAACAGCAATATGTTAGCAAAGTCAGTAGTTTGAAAATTGATATTGAAAAACATTTTGCAGTTGAAAAGGATGATCTTATAAAACTGGCTGACGAAGAAATTGCCAAACAAGGAAAAAGTTGTCCAAAAGAAATAATTCAACCATATGAAAAAAGCTTCAAAGAACGCAAAGAGCAGTTAAACGGGTTAATAAAAGATAAAGATTATGCAGTATTTGTTAACACCTTTGTGACTTTTCAAGCAGAAATAAGAAGTCTGCCAGATGATGTAAGAGGAGATTCTGATGATAGAACTGCAAAACTTAAGAGTCAATTAGAAAAAATTATAAATGAATACGAAGAATATGTAGATAGTCTCAGTTCTGAAGGGCTTGATATAAATACTTTCTTAAAACAGGATGAGATTCAGCAGGCTCTTGCCGATTCTCAAAAAGCTGAAAATGACCAGGATTATTCTCTGGCAATAACCGGCTATACTAAACTGCAGGAAGTTGTTTCTGCTAAATGGGAAATATGGAAATCTTATAAAAACGCTAAAAATTTGTTTAACATGCAGAATTCTTTATATTCTGCAAATTCTTTATACCTGGATAATGAATTTCCGCCTGGCGTACTTAAAGAACTTATTAAAAAAGCAGAAGATTACGAAAGTTTAGAGAATTATTCTGCTGCTGCCCAAAAATACATGGAATTGTCAAAAGAGTTGCCCAAGGCCTGGGAGTCATGGACTAAAGAAAAATCTGACGCTTTATATTCAGAAGCAGATAATTTATCTAAAAGTAATTCTGATAGTGATATTAAACAAGCAATTCAATTATGTGATTTGTCTTTAGAATACAACACCAACAATGACCGTTCTTCTGATTTGAAAAAGAAGTTGTATGATAAATATATACCTAAGATAACTGAAAATGATATTATCCTTACAGGATTTACTATTAATAGTGAACCAGCTATTAGAATCAAATGGCCGGATACTTTGAAAGGTAATTTTGTTATTTCATATGCAAATAACAAAAATGAACCGGAAAAAAGATTATGGGAAGGAATTAGCACCAGTTCTTATGAGGATAAAAAGATAGTATCCAGGGCTGAGGCGGGGGATTATAATTATTACTATCTGTTTTCAGTGAAAAATGACTTTGGTGAGCTAACGATATCAAAATTGGTTGATTTGAAAGAATTGTTCCCTGGTTATTTATTGAAAGATATTACCCTGAGTCATGAAGTAAATGATGATTCTATTCAATTAAAATGGAATTCTGTTTCTAATGCTGAATATAGTGTGAAAAGGAAAAAAACAGGAGAAAACTCCTGGACTGAGTTGACTGGCATTAAAACAGCTGCCGGTACATGCTCTATTGAAGATACACTGGCTTCCAGCGGCAAATATACTTATCAGGTTTTCGCTAAAAATGATCTTTTTTCTCGTCAGGCTGAGATTGATGTTAAATGGGAGTTCAAGCTTGACCCTCCGGTAAATCTAAAAGTTGAGCAAAGCGACAAAGGTTATCTTAAGATTTCCTGGGATGCTTCTGATCGTGCGGACAAATATATGTTATACAAGTCCGGTAGCAGCACCGGCACGAAAAAAGAGCTTACCGGAGGGCTATCAGCACTTTCCTATGATGATTCTGATATTAAAACTAATGAAAAATATTATTATTGGGTTAAGGCTGTCAATGAAAAGGAAAGTGTTGAGAGTGAATTTAGCGAATTAACATTAGGCTCTTTCAAGGCAAGTGAATGCAATCAACTATCCAAACCAGATATTGAACTTATTAGTAAAGGTAAGGGTAACTATACCTTAAGATGGAAACCGGTTTTGGGTGCGACCAGATATCGCATTTACTATTACCAGGAGAAAAATCAAAATAAAGGCAGCTTTTATTATGAGCTGACATCAGGTACTTCTATTGACATTTCAAAAGATAATCCTGTAGAGGCTAAATGGGATAAATGTTATTTCTGGGTAGTTGCTGTTAATGAAAACACCAAAAGTGATGATAGTGAAACAGAGTATGTTATTTTTGAAGTCAAAAAAAGAAAACGGCCCAGGCCGCCTATTTAGTTTGATATTAAATGGAAAGCGAGGTGCGATGTTTTAAATATATTAATGAGTGCAAATTGTCTATATTATAATTTAATTCTAAATAATTGAAAGGAATGATGATCTATGAAATGTATGAAATTAATTAAATGTCTGACTGTTGTTTTAGTCAGTTTTGCTGCTTTTGCAGTAGCTGCTGATGAAGATGTCTCTGTTGCAAATCAAACTTATACTTCAACCGATAATGGAGTTGTTCGCACTTTGAGTTTCGGTTATATGGAAATGTTTGATTACAGGACAGAACAAGGCTTTTTGTCTGGTGATTGGGATGCCCAGGGGGGAGCGTATTCTTTGCTTTACAATCAAAGTGATTATGATGGTAATGGCTGGTTTGCAAATTTCACATATGCTCCTGATATTGATCTGGAAGGTGAAGCTGAAAGTGTGAAGATTGATGCTGAGATGGAACGTTATGACATCGAAGCCGGTCTGTCATATCCTGATTTCTTTGGTCTTGAAGATATATATGGTACAGTCGGTATCAAATATACTTATGTTGATAGAGATTATGAAGTTACTGGCTTTGATATGTTCGATCAGCAAACTAATTATGGTGGCATATTCCTGGGTGCCGGTTCTGGGGATGCTCTTTTTGACAGTGATAAATGGAGCTGGTTCTGGAATGCCCAGGTTATGGCATTATATGCAAGCCAGGATGCAGCAACCTCTGGTGGTTATGAGTTAGAAAGTGAAAATTCAATTGGTATTGGTACCAATGGCAGTATAGGTATTTCTTATAGCATTAATGATGATGTTTCTATAATTGGTGCATATAAGGGTCAGTATATGGAAGCTGGCAGTGTTCGTGACAGCTTTAAAGCCTGGTATGCTCAGCTTCATTTTTCTTTTTAGTTGATTTGTTAAAAAACAGGAGTTGTATAAAAACTCCTGTTTTTTTTTAATCTGATATTCGTATTTATCTGCTATTCTGCTTTTGTATTGGGAAAGGTGAAATTATTCAAATTCATGGGGAGTATGGTATGCAGTCATCTACAGAATCTAATGGAAAACAAACTCCATTGATATTTATTCTTTCTTTTTTCATTATTTTAGTGGTTTTGTTTGTTGTTGTAATGATAATTGTGGCTTTCTCTCAGCTTGATACGGGTTCAAATGGCAGTAATACTAATGTTCAGACAGTGTCAAAACAACCTGTAATACCTGCAGCTAAATCAACCAGTTCTTCTCAGACTATATCGAAACCACCAGCCACATCGGTAACTAAACCTTCTCTCCCTTCCCAGTCTCAGTCTCAAGCCAATAACAATCAGCAAACGCAAACTTCTTCTACGTCAGAAGTTAGCCCGAATTCATTTGTTATGTTAAATTGGCAGGGTTTTTCCTGTACTGGTTACGAGAATTATTCACGTCAAATCTTTTCGATTATTGATGTTAAGAAATATCCTCTTCCCGGCCAGATAATGTATGAATATTATCCAGTTGCATATAATCTTAATGAAGGTGTGGAGGACCCTGTTGCAATATCGTTTTCTAATGGCATAAACAGCCTGCGTTTTAACCGGGCGATAAGCAATGAGTCGCTCAGTTCAGAGCAGCTGCCTTATATGTCTGATTATGTCAACTCTATTTTGCCTCTGGCAGTCGCAAAAAACATACCGGCCAATTGGCGTCAGCAAATTTCGCTGCATTCCGTCGCAGGGGTAACTCAAAAAGTAAATGTTGACTTTGAACTGATTCCGCTTCAGGTTGCTAATAAAAACTATATTTTGGGAAAATATCATAGTTCTGATTTTCCTATCCAGACATCAGTTGGAGTGCCAATTAAAGGAAGTTTTGATGGTTTTTTTGTTATGGATAATGCCAAAACCGTTGTCTATTATGCAGGTTTTAGTTTGAATGGTATAGCAGGCAATAGCAGACAGTCTTCCTTTAGATATGTTAACAATATAATTTCAGTTGATGCTTATACCAGCTCTCCTTTGCTCGATATGGAAGGAAACTTCCAGTTGTCAGAAGAGATGAAAAGATATTCATTTATGCATGTTGCAGGCAATGCTAAAAAGCCGGCATGGTCAGATGCTGTATGGGTAGAAGGCCAAATGGCAATGCTCAATTCTTCAATTATTGGCGAACAAAGCACCAATCCGATTGTCCTTGCTGCTCTCGCAGCGGCTCATTTGGCAGATGCTTTTTACACTGTTGGTGCCAATATTGTTCACGACATAAAGCATCCTGAAAACGGATATAATCCTTTTGATGGTGATGTCGAATCTCCACTGGAAAAATATGTCTATCGTCCGGCAGCAACCGGTTATGCAATGCTGGCTGATGATATAGGTATAATTGACCACGATAAAGTTGATGCATATGGTAATATAGGTGGTAAATTTCTACATTTGGCAGGCGGACTCACCACTACTTCTGCCTATAGTGCTGCAACAGGCTGGAGTGCTTCAGGCACTATGACCCATAACGCACGTCAGCTATGGGGTCATTCTTCCCATCTAGCCGGAGCAGCCAAAGATGCTGCGATAAATTTAGGTAAAGTTTTATACTATGGCAGTCCATATATGGAGAAAGCCGGCACATTCTATGATATTGCTTCTACGATCGCAGATGTCGCACAGGATAATGATCTAAAGACAATTATTGATGATGTTGCCGATATAGTTAATCAGCATACAAATTCAGGACAAGGCTATGACTCTCAAGTTTCAATAAATGATCTTGATAAAGCAGTAATTGAACAGGATTCACAGCTGGCTCTTTTATCAAAGGCTGCTTATGGAAATAGTGTTTTGCCGTCTGACTGGAGAATAATTGATAGTTATGAATTATCTTCTTGCGGATATTACGCTGTAATCTATAGAAATGATAATCTTAATGGGAAAACCGTACTCGTTTTCAGAGGAACTGAGATTTCTGATATTAGAGACTGGTCTAATAATGTACAGAATTATTTAGGCTTTACTTCTGAGCAATATAAGAATGCTGTTGATGATGCTCTATTAGTTAAGGATGCTTTGGGTGACCAGGTTATAATAACCGGCCATTCCCTGGGCGGCGGACTTGCTATAGCAGCTGGGCTTGCTACTGGTTTGGAAACTGTTACTTTCAATCCTGCGGCTCCCGGAAAAGGGATAATCGATTGGATTAATACTCGCCAGCTGCCATACGATTCAGATAATATCCGTAGTTATGTTTACCAGGGTGATCCTCTGGATAAGTTGAACCAGTGTGTAGATAATAATGGAAACCTGGTACAGGAAGCTCAATTATTTATGCCTCACGCAAACTTTTTGAATAAATTAGGAGATGCTGTATGTGCGATAGGTGCTACCCAGACGTTTGGTAAATTGATTATCGTTCCGGATCGTTCATTGATCAATACACCACTTCACGCACATGGCATTGATAAGATCTATTCAGCAATGGACTCGTCTCATAAAGAAAATAATAAATATATTAATTGGTTAGCAAAAATCTTTGCCTTCAGAAGTAAAGGCACATCAATTTGCCTGGTGGTAGATAATTCCGGGAGTATGAAAGATTATAATAAGCTGACCCAGGTGAAAAAAGCAATTGACGAATTTATGGCTTTATATGTTAACAGGCTCGATGATCAGGTAGGTGTAACAGTCTTTTCTGACAATAGTAAGAATCTGCTACCATTAACAAAAACATCTCAAATATCTCTGACGCAAATTAGTGGAATCATGGATTCTATGATTGCTAATGGTGGGACAGAAATCAAGACAGGTTTGAATACTGCTTTCCAACAGCTCCAGGACGAAACATCATCCAGGAAAGCTATTTTACTGCTTACCGATGGTAAAGACGAACTTCCAGACTTAACAGCCTATACCAGTAAGTTCCGCGATTCTTCCATTCCTGTTCATACTGTGGCCTACGGTGCTGATGCAGACAGTCAGCTATTGCAGGATATCGCAAAAAATACCGGTGGAGAATTTTTCAGGGCCGGAACAGATAGTATCTCAAGTATCTTTAGTCGAATTCAGTTGGGGATTGCAGGAGAAAGCCTATTGCTGGCAAAAGATTCATGGATTTTGCCATTTGCTACCCAGAGTTTTGATTTTATAGTTCCATCTGATTCAGATGCACTTACAGTGGGGGCTAACTGGCAGGGGTCACATCTTACTCTTCGTCTGATTGATCCATTTGGGAATTTGATTCCTCAGGAATCTTCTGCAGATGTCAGCTTTTTTGATGATGCAGCGAGAGCGATGAGTTATTTCAGACTGTTAAACCCAATATCAGGAAAATGGAAAATAGAAATATTTGCTGATGATGTTCCTCAGGAAGGAGAGTTTTATACAATAAAGTCATCGGTAGTTAACGGTATCAGAGCCATTCTTGACCTGGACGAATTTCGATATATGCCAGGCCAGCAGGTTACGGCAAGTCTGACTCTGAATGCCGGTGCCAGGGTAGATAAAGCGGTTCTAAGCTATCCGGGTGTCAGGGGGAAGATATACCAGAGGTCTATGTCCAGTTTAACTTCTGATAATGGCGGGCGGATGATAGGTGAGGCAAGTTTTGCTGCTCCTGACAAAGTCGGTTTGTATGATGTTGTCATCGATCTGGCGGGAGTGTCTTCGACAGGAAAAAGGTTTGACCTGCAATTAACCCGAACGCTGTTTAATGGTCCTGAAGAACTCATACCCGCATCTATTATGGAATCTCAGTCGGCAGTTCCCGGCATAATCTGGATTCCGACATTGTTCATTTTTATATTCATGCTGCTTTGTATAATTGTTATTGTTGTAATGCTGACTTTGTCTCAGCAGAAAAACAGGCAAATTAGTAATGATCTATATTAGATGCAGGTAAATAGATGGATTTCCATTGCGGCCTGAATATTCTGCTGCTGAAATGTTGGCAGAAAACAGGTATATTTTGCTTTGTAGAGTAATAATTGGTATTTTTTAGTGGTTTTATCAGCTAAAATCTCCGGTGGAATTTGGCTTGCATGATGGCAGGCTTGATATTAATATAGGGTTATGACGCCAAGAATAATCACAGATTTTGGTATAGAACTTCTCCGAGACGGCAAAGACGCAGTTCAGGATATAAAGCCGGTAAACCTGAGTGAAAAGGGTTTGTGTGTGCATGCGACTACTGAGCTGGCCGAAGGTGAGCTGCTCAAGGTAGCTGTCCAGCTGGGTCCGCGCAGCGAAATTATCAATGCAACGGTCAAGGTTGTATGGCGGCGGTATGACCAGCCGTCAGATATATGGTATTTCGGTTTGGGGTTTGTTGATCTGAGCGATCATCAGCGTCAGGTGATTTTGGCATATGTCGAGGAAGGTGCTGCCTGGCTGCTGGAGTTTTTGTCTGAATTTCCTCTTTTTGCCGGTTTTTCTTACGAAGATTGCCAGAATCTGCTGCATATAATCACATTACGATATTTGCCGCGTGACGAGGTTCTTTATCGGGCAGGTGAGAATGATGTTGATCTGCACGGTCTGTTCATCGTTCAGTCGGGCCTGGTAAATATCTATAAAGGGTCTGTGCCAGAGCCGGATAAGCATCTTGCGGTTATTTCTGCTGGACAGATCTTCGGCGAGAGCTCACTGGTCTGTAACCAGGAGCATTCTGCGACGGTAGCAGCGGTAAATAATACGTTCCTGATCCAATTGAGTAAGGCCGGCTTTAACGCTTTGAAGCGAAAAGATCCGCAGCTTGGGTTGAAGGTAATGGAAGTAGTTGCCCGCAGCCTGGCGGCCCGGCTGGGACGGACGACGGGGATGCTATTTCGACCTGTCTGATATTGATATTTCTAATGAGTTAATTACGATGTAATTTGTCGATTCTGTATTCAAATATTCAGTTTTTAATGAGCGTTGTTTATATTTAAGACAAAGTTATCGTCGTTGTTATGTTTTATCGAGAGCTGATTTTTGCTGGTACTCATTTTTTGTCGGCTCTCTACTATTGGATGGTATGTCGAAAGTGCGCTGATTTTTTTGGCGGGGTAGTTGGTTTGGAAGTTTGTAAGGTGTTGGGAGTAAGCGGGATAAAATATTTGAAGATTTTAGATTTTCGTGATTTGGTGGTTGTAAAAACGCGGTGATTTTTTCGAGAAAATCAGGGGCCAGGGATCTGGTTTCAGATGTCAGGGAATGTTGCTCGCTACCGCTCGCGGCTAATTGATGGGTAACGGGAGGTGTGCGGTTTGGAACGGAGACTGCGCGGCGGGTGGACGGCGGTGAAAAGGGAAACGGATTTGAACGGCGGTGAATTGCGGGCCGCGGGCAATATACGGCGGGACGTTGAATGGGGGCGGCGGTATACAGACGGGGACGAAGCGGAAGCGGGAAGACAGGTAAAAAGTAAGAGGTAAGAGGTAAGAGTTGAGGAGTCCGCTTCGCGGACAGCTTATTTTAAACGGCTAACGCCTAGCGACGGAGGTCGCTGGATAGTTGAAAGGTGAACAGTAGAACAGGCAATCAGCAGCGAGCTATCAGCGGCGAGCTACGCTAAATGAAAAATGAATAATGAATAATGAAAAGTTAAGGTGTCCGCTTCGCGGACGGCATATTTAAAATGGTGGTGCCGAATGTGCCGAGCTTGTGCTCAGCGTTCCCAGGGGGAAAGAAGGTGTTAGGTGTTGGATATTTAGTAGGGAAGGAAGCGGCTATGCTGAGGCTAATTGATTTATAAGTGAGAGTATTGGGGTGAAAGATGGGTTAAAAAACGGAATGGAATAGAAGAGTGGGGGGATATAAGGAAGAGTGCATGGTGAGTTGCGGAGGTAGTGCGGCGGGGAGGGAATTTTGCGGACATTATCGTAAGTTGTTATTTTTGGGTGTTGGGCAGACCAGATAATTGAGTGAAGAACGAAGAACTAAGAGTGAAGAATTGAGGTGTTCGCCTAACGGCTCACAACATATTTTAAAGCTGTCGCGTAGGTAAAGTTTAATCAAAATTGCGGCACCTGAAGGATGAGAAGAGTTAGAAGAAAGAAGCGAGAAGTGAGAGTTTAACAGCTAAACAGCAGCGAGCCAACAGCGGCCAGCGGTCAGAGAAGAGGAAATTCGTGCCGAGCGACGGAGGTCGCTGGATAGTTGACAGGAGAACAGGAGAAAGATAAATACGTGCTGCGCACTCTGGCACATCATTGGACAAGTCCAATGATGTGAAGGAATCGCCTAGCGGCGAAGCTGTTTTTATGTGTTGATGTATAAGTGAATACAATAAGCGAAGTTGAACGGGCAGGTCTCGGAGGTAGTGCGACGGTTGTTTTATGCTCAGGGTTATCGATGAGCTCAAGATTTTTAACGGGGACGGCTGCCTGGTGCCGGTATGTGGAGAGCTCCGCCTGAGGTGGATTTCATTTCGCTCGGTGTTGCCAGAGGTGTGTTGTCGGCGGAGCCGAAGACTTGGATAAATGCCTAGGGTGTGATAGTTTGTCCATAGATTTTGTCTGCATTTTAATACTTATCTCGTATGTAGATAGATCGGAGACTCAGAAAATATAGTCTCATTGACAATCTTCTGCTTAGTCGTTAATATTATGGTCAGGGACTGACTGATCTGGCATTGACATACCCTAAACAATTGAGATTGCCCGTTAGAGCGTGGTATAAATAATTACTTTATCATTGCTTACCTCACGAGCGATCGGACCAAATCATACACTATGTGTATTGAACGGTATGATGATCCGGACTGCCCGGGCCAGAAATTTGGTTATGTCCCGATTCGCGATGATCGCGGCACAATAGTCGGTGTGGCTGACACTGCCGGGAATGTCATCGAAAAGCTCTTTTACAATTCAACTGGACTATGCAAAGCTTACGACTCTACCGGCACAGTAGATGTACCAAAAATGCGTCTCGATGCTCCCGCTGTCAACCTCGGCCGCTCGCAATTCATCCCGTTCGGATGGTGCGGCATGTATCGCGACCAGTTCACCGGCCTCTACCACACCCACTTCCGCGAGTACGACCCGCTCCACGGTCGATGGCTCAGCGAAGACCCGGCAGGGTGCGAAGCCGCACGGGCAAATTCGCCGACGGACTAAACCTCTACAACGCCTACATGGGCGTGAATGGTACCGATCCGCTGGGGTTGGAGATGAGCAAGGACTTTGTAGAACATTGGAAAAACAAACCTTATGTTCCTGATGATAAACGAATTAAATGCTTGGGTGATTTATTATCTTTTAAAGAAGGTGCATTGGTTCTTCATATGTATATGGAATCTGGTTCAATGGCCATTCAGACGTATAGCCAAAATGGTCGTGAGATAGCTGATTCACTTGATCGAGCAATATATGACAAAAGAAAAGATACTATATTTATAGATTCTCATGGTTTAACAGCAAAGCAATATAGAGAATTTTTTGAAGATGTCAAAAAATTAAAGTGGTATAAAGAAAGTCTTAAGGCAACCACAGTTCGAGCATTGGATTATACTCTTCAACTAACATTATTCTTAGCAACAGGTGGTGAAGCTCAAGTTGCCGAGCTTCTAGGAATGACAAGTGTAAAAGTATTTCCTCAGTTAGCAGCAAAACAGGCTATGAAGTATGGTGCAGCACAATTTTCTGATGATTTTGTTCGTTATACTAATTCTGCTATTCATTTAACTGATGAGGCTGGAAAAGCTGGAATTGAATCAAGTGGTTTTCTTAATGGTAGGTATTCTGGTTGGGCACTTGAAAAGACCCAATTACCTGAAACTACATTTGGTCGAGTTTCTAAAACTTTTGTAAAACCAAGTAGAACAACGCACACTGTAGAAGTTAACCCATCAGGTTTGATTAAGCCCAAAATTAGAAGCCCTTTATCCTACGTTCAAAATAAAACTGGTATTTTGCGAACCCCCGGTCCAGGAGCATATAATATTCAGACAGGTGAATTTTATTATGGTCAATTATACGATGCTACCACAGGTGGCTTAAGACAAATGACCCAAAAAGAATTATTTAAGGGACATGCTCATGATTATTTACTTGATGGAATCGGGTGGAGCGTACCAACAATTGCTGCTGGTACTTCTTATGTTTTATATGATAATTGGCAAACTGAGGATGAGATGTCCGGTAATTAGGAATAAGAAAGTCACAATTAGCCGTATTGGTGAAAATAGAGTGATAATAGTACCTATAATAAGAAAGGAAAGTTACTATTGAAAATAATTGATTTATTAAAAAATTATAGGCTTGAAATAGTGTTGAGTGTTATTTTGCTAATACCTGGTCTCTTAAGCGTGAATAGCATAAAATATGATATATGTATTAGTTTAGTTTCTGTACTATTATACATATGGCTTATGAAAATATTTGGACGAGGAAGTGCTATTGAAATGTTTATGGCTGCATTTTCAATGGTTTCATTATTGCTTCTGATACAACGCATTTTCTTCTCTTAAGCATGCTAAATAATTATAGTAAATACAAGAATGAAGGTTACCCTTGAAAACACTAAATATATTAAAAGATTATATGCTTGAAATAGTATTGAGTATGATTTTGCTTATACATGGTCTCTTAAGCGTAAATAGTATAAAATGGGATATATGTATTAGTATATTTTCTGTGCTAATATACATATGGCTTATGAAAATATTTGGAAGAGGAAGTGTTATTGAAATGTTTTTGTTTGTATTTACACTGATTTCGGTATTGCTTCTAATTCAACGCGTACATTTTACTTGAATATATGGAGAATTAAAGGGTCTAAAAGATGTACATAATTGTATATTAACAAGGAAATATTATGATAGAGATTGAAAAGATAAATACAAAATGCTGGTTTTCCGGGATTGCCCTTTTGGCATTATTGCTTATGCCGCAGCAGTTGTCAGCCGAAACCCTCAAAATCGACCAGGTTATGGCATTCCCGACAGAGCTGAACATTTCTTCGGCAGGTCAATATGCCAGCATCAAATACACACTCAGCGACGATGCCCAGACGCGTATCATCATCTACGGCCCGCAGCAGGAACAGATAAAGCTCTTGCAGGACTGGACCAGCCGCCCGGCAGGCGTACATTCTGCCCGCTGGGATGGTAAAGACAATAGCGGCACTATTGCGGGTGACGAGGCATACTTTTTTACAATTGAGGCGAAGAACCAGGACAATACCGCCGTTTATGACCCGATAATTACTTCCGGCGGCACTCGTGTCACCCCGCAGAATGTCGCCCTTGCCCGGTCAGATAATAAGATCAGCTATACCTTGCCGAGAACATCCCGGGTACTGGTAAGGGCCGGTATGGACACCCAGGGTGTTCGAGATATGGCAGCAGATGAGAAAAGATAATTAAAAGGGACGGACCCCTTTTAGTTTTCTCTGGAAACCAATTTTTGTTTTTATTGAAATATCTACTATGTCCATATTCCTTTATAACCCCAAAAAATAAATCTTCAACAGGGTAGAAGAAATCAATATCAGAGCCAGTTACACTTTCATCATTATAGTACTGCCATTCATATACTTCACATTTTTTTGAAAGGTTATGATTCGGTCAGGGAGATAATGGCGTTTTTAAGATTGTTTCTGGCCTGTATCTCGTATTTGTCAATGAAATACGGCAGGGAATAGATAGTAGTTCTATCGAGAAAGGTTTTTAGTATTTTACATCTTGCATCGTTGTAAACTTCTACCGGTACATGGGAGTATTCTTTTCTGATAGCCCGATCATATTCATTAAATATATGTTTATCCTGACCTAAGATTGAAAGGTCAATATCGATGATGATTTTCTGGTCGATAGAATCAGGAGCGGCATTATGTTTTGTGGCAAGAATGAGTTCACGCAGGCTGTTGATCATGGCCGGTTTGATACTATTATTTTGAAAAATATCTATTGCAACCCGGGCACTTTGCTCTTCGTTGTCGGAGCCGGACACATCGTAGATAATGTCATGATACCAAATGGCAAATTCTATAATGTCCGGGTGGTCAGATAAATGAGAAACATTTTCAAATTCATCCAGGCACATTTTAATGTGATTGATATTATGATAAAATCTGCCAGGCTCAGAATATTGTTTTACAAGTAAGCTATATTCGTTTTTTATATTACCTGCCAGATTTAACCTGCTGCATAATTGTATATACTTAGTTTCCATCATATCGAAAAATATTTTTTTATTTCTTCAAGTAGTGTGTCTGCTTTTTGGTCAGAAAATTCTTCATTGCTGTCAATAGTCCACAGCTTGCCATAGTTGTCCCGATTTATTATTTTCTCAATTTTAGATATTTTTTGATCGTAGTGATACTGGCAGGAAATTCTCGTATCAATCTGGTTTTGGTTCAGGTTTCTAAATTTGAGTCTTTCGCATTGTGCATTTTTGGATACGTTTAGTAAAATAATATTGTTATTGCATATGTGGAGCATATCTGTTTCTGCTAATAATGCGGCATTTATGAGTATTATGCCGGACATGCCTTGTATTGCTTTTCTAAGCCTTATATTAATTGGCGTGTAGAGCAGGTTATTCAGTTTTTGAAGCTTTTCGACATCGTTAAAAACAATATTGCCCAGAGTTTTACGATCTATGAAGCTATCCGGTCTTAAGAGCTCGCGGCCAAAATTATCGGCAATTTCTTTCCTGATATTTTTATATGCCGGGTCGGAAAGCTCTTCCAGAATCTGGTGGCCAATATGGTCAAGTTCAATATTGTGGACAGGTATGTCGCATTTAGATTCACATAGCTTTTGGCTGATGTATGATTTGCCTGCCCCCATTTCGCCGGTGATACCGATTATATATTGATTACTGATTTTTTCTTCAAGTTTCTGTTTTACGCACAGGGGTACATAATCGTGAATGTCACCCTGGTTTCTTTGTATTTCTTTAACGGCACTGGAGCTGACGTGTACAAGGTGCGGCCTGGCAAATAATATATGGGTGTCGATGCCAAGCTTTTGACTTTCGCCGACCTGGTGGAGCACGTTTTCATAGCTGAAGTCTTCCGAGTTTCTGACCCCTTTTACGATTACTTCGATACTGTTTTCGTAGGCATAATCGACAAGCATTCCAGAAAAGGGTATAACCTTTGTATTTGGTATTCCTCTTAAAGAGATTTCTGCCAGTTGGGTTCGTTCATCCAGTGAAAACAGGTAATTCTTTTGGGGGTTGACTCCTATGCCGACAGTAACATGATCGAATGCTTTTGAAGCTCTTTTTATTATATCTATGTGACCGTATGTTATGGGGTCACCAGAGAAGGCGTATAATGCTTTTTTCATATTAATTCGATCCGATCTATTTTGGCAACCTCTGTTATGAGGTCATCCTTTAGTTTTTTTGTAACAAAATACTAACTTGAATTTCAGTGTATGTGTATATATAAATTAACCACAGTTAATAGATATTCAAAATTGCGGTTTTCCGATACAATTATCATTATATCATTTTTGAAATTATGTGTCAGGGTAAAATTGTAATAGTAGATTGGTGACGGGTTATTGCAGCTGATTCAGTCCAAGATTGTTAAGTTCCTGCACTAAGTTTTGATACGCCTTTCCCATTAAATAACAGAGGAAATAGGTAAGGGCAAAAATAGCGATAGTGACAATGATTTTAGCGGCGGCATTGTATTTGGGGTTGAACCATACCAGGGGCAGTGCCAGCGGTCCTAAAGTAGCCAGGCCTATAACGATTGCAGATGTGGAAAAGTACCACTTGTTATTTGCATCTGATTTGTGTGTTTTATCAAGAAATTCCCCACAATGACGGCATTTGATGGCTTCATCCTGGATATCTTCGGCACAAAATGGGCACTTTTTCATATATTTCCTTATTGGTGATTATTTTTGCTGCTTATATATATTATGTCGGAACCATTACTTTTGTTCTTTAGCGACAGGTCTGATTATTTAAAACTTTGTGGTTTCCAGCCTGATTATAAGTGTGTCGTATTGAAAAGCAGGAGGAGGTGGAGGTTTGTTTAACTATTGTAATTGCAGATGGTTATGCTGAATTGTTGTATGCGGGCTTGAACTTGCAGCTCTTTGGTTGGGGGCGGACATTCTTATTGTGTTAAGTTGTTGTTACGTAAGGTATTATGCGCAGGTTAGGTGGCGAAGGCGGGTTTCAGGTGTTTGTTGAGTCAGCTAATAGCGTATGTCTTGCCAAAGGCGGTTCCTTCTCTAATGCCAGTGGTTAAATTCTAAATATCTAATATATGGCTCAGGCTGTCGGCATGCCGGCGTAAGTTTATTACAAATTAATTTGAAATTCACTGGTCCCAGCAATAAAATGGTTCTTATTAGTCTTTTATATGTAATTTAAGTGCGATTACGGAGTCTGGCATGAAGAGTGTGGTAATTACAATCGCGTGTGTTAGTATATATCCTTTCTTTGTCGATGCTGAAACAGTCGGCCCAGTCAGGCTTTAATTGCTCAATCTCATAAGCTTTCTATATCAAATATTGAAATCGGTACATGTTATTAATGACATTTGTTATTTTGGATAAGCTTATCGCTTAAGATAAGTTTCCAGAAGTTGTATTATAAGTTTACTAAAAATGAATTAATTTTGTGGGGTATAAAATATGGTAGAGAACAAAGAAGTTGATAAGGCAAATTTACTTGTTTATCTAAGTATTGTCGAAAGGTTTAATGCTTCTGACCTTCATCTGAAATCTAATTGTCCGGTATCGATAAGGGTGGCTGATGGGATACATAATTTAGATGCCGGTAAATTGGATGAAGGAACCGTATTTCATATGGCTGAAACCACCTTTGGTAAAAAAGGTACGCCGGAATATGAGAAAAGATCAAACAGGTTAATGGAGTTATATCATAAACATGGCAGTGTTGACTATGCATTTGAAGTACCCAAAGGAAACGCTACTATCAGATATCGAACTCAATTATACAAGTCGCGCGGCCTGATGAGTATTGCAATCAGGAAAATACGGCCTGATATACCCGATTTTAAGCAACTTAATCTGCCAGATATTTATGAAGAAACAATAACGGAGAACTCCAAGGGTATAATTGTAGTTGGCGGAGAGACAGGAAGCGGGAAATCCACTACTCTGGCAGCAATGATCAATTATATTAATAATAACGAAAGAAAGCATATTGTAACTATTGAAGATCCAATTGAATATCAATTCCTGGGGACGCTATGTATAATCAATCAAAGAGAGCTGGGTGAAGATTTCGATACTTTTGACTATGCACTGAAGGCGGCAGTTCGAGAAGACCCGGATGTTATTCTGGTCGGAGAAATGCGTGATAAAGAGACAATTGACAGTGCTATAAGAGCGGCTGAAACCGGTCATCTAGTCCTAACAACTTTGCATACGGGAACAGCTCCGTCAACTTTTGATCGAATTCTGAATTATTTTCCAGAAGATGAAAAGCCAGGTGTGAGAGCAAACCTGGCAAATAATCTAATTGCTATTATGAACCAGATGCTGGTTCCAATGATTGGTACCGACGGTAAGGTTTGCGGGCGGGTACCGGCAACGGAAGTTTTGATCAATAATGCAGCAGTTCGACAATATATCGAGGAAGGTGAATCAAGTTCTATACTTGCAGATGCTATAGAAAAGCAGAAATCGGCAGGGATGAGAAACTATAACGATTCGCTGGTTGAACTTGTTCAAAAGGATATGATATCTCATGATGTCGCCAAAAAAGCCTCGCTTAATTCCGATCAATTAATAAGCAAACTAAAAGGTATATCAACAACAGGTAAGGGATAAAAGAGAAATTCCCGCAGGCGGGCATCGTGTTTTGTATAGTATTAGATGTCAGGATGGATATTGAATTTGCCCCTGGGGGATATACCTTTTCATGCTTTTAAAACAGTGTTGTTATATTTGTAAAATACTGGAGATGTGGAAGTGTCTGAAAGTCATTTATTTGCCTTTGGCGAAATATGTAAGTGGCCGGCAATCTCAGCATCCATTTTCTCTATTTAATGTTGTTGTTTCGGTGGATATATTTCAAATTCACTGATCTGTGCGGCATATGGGTAAGCCGGATTAGCTGAATTATTAATAATAATTCTAACGGTATCAGTTTTAACTGGTTCAAAGTCACAGAGATATTTCCTGGTATTTTTGTTGTCCGATACTTTTGCAATTATTTTCTTTTGGCCATCGATTAATTGGGCATACACTTCGAAGTCAGTAGGGTAGCCTTGCGGGTCAGCAAAACGAATTATCATTCTCCCTATGGTCTGTCGCTGCGGCAGCCTGATTTCCAGCCAGTGGGGGTGAGGGGTATTTATTGATGAATGCCAGCGATTACTGAAATCCCAGCTGCTCGCGATAATCCCGTCGATAGCTTCCGGTGTGCAGCCAGGTTCCCTGTCGAGTTCTCCATCTGATATTGCGACAGCACCATTTGCAGATAATGCCAGATCGTCGGGGCCTACCACTTCTTTTAAGATTAGAGTCAGTGGGATGCGAATAATTTTTGTGCCAAGGTTCAGCAATAGTGTCATCTGGGCCGGGCCGGACTCATGTAGTGTTGTTAGAAAGTTAATATTGAATTGCTGAACACTGTTTTCGGTTTCAAGAACAAGAGGAGAGTCCGGCAAATCGCTGACTTGCCAGTCTGACGGCAGTCCTTCTAATGCAGCTTTTATTGTTTGAGCTGATTTGGTCCTTGATTTAAGACTGATAGATATCTGACGCTGCCTGCCGGTTAAGATATATGGTTCCTGCTGAAAATCAATTGTAGTCTGAATTTCCGGTTCGTTCCATATTACCTGCCAGGGAGAGAGGTGCCAGAGTTTCCGGGCGGTTGATGTATCGTTTAGTTTCAGTTCGTTAGCGCGGCTAAAATTCGATTTATGCTTTGTCAGCTCGACCGGCATTTTATGATATGCCATCACTTTACGTGCCATAGCAACAGTTCGGTCTGTCAAATTATTTATATTTGCAGGTGCATTGAAACCGCTGATTGCGCATGTTTTTATCTCAAGTCCAATAGGGTCTTTCCATTGTGCCGGAATGCCTTTGCTTCCGTTTATTATACCCAGGATTGAACCAAGTGTAGCTCCGGTACAGTCGGTATCATCACCACAATTAACTGCCAGGCTTATACTTTTGCCAAAATCACCTTCGCCATATAGCCAGCCTAAAACTACATAACCAACGTTTCGAGGTGCCTGAAACCATCCAGTTTGTTCACTGGCTTTGTTTGTCTCGGCTCGAGCGGTTTTCCAGTCTTTGCCTTCGCGATATGCTTTCTGTGCCGCTTTAACAGCGAGGCTTACCTGGCAATCCTGAGGGATCATCTCCAGGCCAATTGCTATCAATTTATCTCTATCGTGCTCGATAAAAGCGGCACTCTCGATTGCTGCAATAAATATTGCTGCCATGGTCCCTTCAGCCTGGCCATGGTCAACACAGGCATCTTCGCGGGCCATACTTGCTGCCAGACCCGGACAGCCGGGTGCTATACACGCCCAGATTTCTGTTCGTATCCAAGCGCCATTGCTGTGTTTCCATTGTTCGTTATTGAAAGCCCCCGAAACTGGTGGTAGAATTCCCTGTTTCATATTTTCCTTACAGACACCGTATTCGTTCCAGTTGACCGGAATGTATTTCAGCCAGTATTGCCCCAGAGTGCGGGCATCTACTTTTCCATTATTCTCCTCAAGTGCTTTGAGCCAAAGCAATTGAAGGTCTAAATCGTCATTAGCGGCAGGTTCTCCCGGTTTCAAATTGGTGTAGTAGCTTATATCATGCATCTCGCGTTGGCCTTCGAAGGGCATGCCTAGAGTGCCTCCAATATTTTTACCTAGCCAGCAGGCATAAACCCTGTCCTGAAATTCTTCCTCATTGATTTGGACAATGGCCCTCTGGCCAAAGCTTGTGTTTTGCCATGATAATATTAATAAAGCTATAATTAATTGTGTTGTGCGAACCATGAATTATTCCTTTTTAGAAAAAAATGGATAGACCTGGTATTGAAGTTGTTTCTAGCCAGGGTTATTAATTGATAAAACATAAACCAATGGCTCTCCGAAAGACTCTGAAAGAGGTAAAGGAGAACCAAAATAAAAGACCGGCAAAGCCAATCCTGTGTCAAATGGAAATGCAAGTATCATATGATAATAGTAGCAAAATATCGAAAGAAGGGAAGGATTAAAAATACCGTAAGATGACAGGTGAGATAATCCGAGAATTATGTCGTCGTAAAGATTCCAATTGCTAGAGGGCAACGCAGGAGTTGGTCATATTCATACGTTGACGGATGCTTTATTTAAGTCTAGTATTAGCAGTATGATATGGCATTTTTTTTGGGAAATGGAGGTGCCATTTGGATAAACAGAAAGCTTGAAAGAAGTGGAAGTAGTATATAAGAGTAAACTACCATTTTAGATAAGAACGCTATTCAATGATGTTCCGATAACCTTTACATGAGAGTCGCAAATTCAATTTAGGTTATTAGAACCCAATAATGTTCGTCTAGTAAATTTAATGAATTGAAATAGATGCAGTTGGGAGATTTTGAAATTTAATCACTTGACTAATATTGGTCGATCGTGTAAATTGAATAAAGCATTTCATTTGAATGATAGTGTAGTTTGTTTGTATTAGTAATATCAATGATGGCTTTGGGCTATGCTATTTTGAAATACTGTGGTTGTTTTTGGAAAAGAAAATATTTAAGGAAATAAAATATGAGAGCGCCAAGCGAAGCTAATGTAGTCAAGCCGGCCAATCCGGCATGGGTAAGGGCTAGCCACCCGCCCATTACAGCACCGGGCGTGCAGAGAGGTAACGAACTGTACGAAGCCCCGGGAAAGGAGTTTGTCAGCCACAACGCAAGTGAAGGTGTTGAGCCCCGAAATTATTCCTTATCGCATCCGGGCCAGGGTTTTCATATGCCTGAAGCCAATATCGATATATGCGAAATACGGCGAGCATCTATCGACGAGCCGGGGTCTGAGTCCGTAGCGGGCAAACGAACTGACTGCATTGGAACTTGGGAGAACCGAAGTGCTCCGAAAGGAAGCGGCCAAGGAGCTGAAACCGTGACGCGGCCGTATGGCATTTTGGTAGTCGGACTGACTCATAGTAGAGGAGTAAACAGGGTAATGCCTGTTGAGTTTCGAAGTTTGAGGCACTCGAAGGGGTCAGCATTAATGTGTAAAGGCGAAACAGGATATTGGCCAGGCACTGAACTGGAAGAAACCATGAACGTTCCACAGCGTCTTCTATCGGAGACTTCTACAAGGCACATTACTTTGCCTTATGTAGCCGTCAAAGTGAGCATTAATGAAGAGCCGGATGAGGGAAATCTTCAAGTCCGGTTCAGTGAGGGGCATGCGTTTCCTTGCACAAAATATAATGAAACTCAGAATTTGTTAAATTAATGAAAGGAGGCGACATGCCTACTCGACAGCTAGTAAAACAGGTAGTGATTTATATTGTTGCGATATCAGTTTGTGTTGGAGTCTTTGTTGCGGCTAATAAGTCATCAGCAAAAGCAGGTGAAGAACTTAGTAACAATGCCGCAAACTTTGCGACAGCGATGCCTGTGACAGTATTAAAAGTCAAAGCTCATGCAATTGCCGAGTCATGTTCCTATCCTGGCACAATAAGATCGAGTGTTGAAACTAAGCTGGCATTTCGAGTTTCCGGTCCATTGGTAAAGCTTGATGTTAGGCCTGGCGATATGGTTAAAGAAGGTCAATTAATGCTTCAGATAGATCCTCGTGATTTTCAGGACAGGATTGCTGTTCTTATGGCTCAGAAGGAAAGTGTGCAGTCTCAGTTGGAGAATGCAAAGCAGGATTATAAGCGGAGTAGTAAATTATTTAATGAGAATGTTACTACTCAGGAAAATTATGATCATGCAGTTAACGCTTTGGCTGCTGCAAAAGCTGGATTGAAAGCAGTGGAGTCTCAGTTGGTAATAGCCAGGCATCAATTGCAGGATACAGAACTTAGGGCTCCTTATGATGGTATAGTCTCCGAACAGTTCGTCGAGAATTACGAAATTGTCAATGCCGGAACAACAGTTCTGGTTGTTCAGGATATCTCAATTTTAGAAATTGATGTGTTTGTTCCGGAAAATAAAATTGCTGATTACAAGTTATCTCAAGATCTTCAGGGATCAGTAACGTTTCCCGCTTTTTCTAATCGTATTTTTTCTGCGGAACTAGTTGAATGGCAAATAGGTTCTGATCCTGTAACTAAAACGTACAGGTTGACTTTTTCCATGCCAAATTTGTCTGATATCCAGATTATGCCTGGGATGAGTACTAACGTAATTATAGAACCGAATAATTCTCAGAGGCAATCAATAACTGTTCCTGAAAGTTGTGTGTTAAATGAGCGAGAGAAATCTTTTATATGGCTCTATTCTGAATCTAGTCAGAAAGCCTGTAAGTGTTTTATTAAGCTTGCGGGCTATTACGGGCAGGATGATCTGGTTGTAAGCGACGGGGTAAATGATGGTGATATGGTTGTTGTTCAAGGATACACACATATTGATGCGGATACTTCACTGCAGGCTGCAATTATTGAGCAATAATCATTTCGAAGAATTTTAACCCTTAAGGCCGTTTTATTTCCCACCTATAACAGTGCGGTTTATGCTTCGCATCATATATATGTCGCACTTTTGACTGTTCAGCATTATATGCAATGGTCGGAACAGGGCGAATTAAGTGAAAAATGAAAAGTTAAAAATTAAAGTGTTCGACTATCCTTCGACTAGCTCAGGGCAGGTCGTCTCACGTTTTGTTTAAATTCAACAGGGAGGCCCTGTTAGGCGATTTGTGCAACTTAGAAACTACGAAAGTTAACTAACATAGAAATATATAAATAGGAATACTATGAATCCAGCAAGATTTGCATTGAAAAACCGTACTACGATGGTTGTACTTACGCTACTTCTTATTGGTTGCGGGATAATTTCTTACGAAAAACTGGGACGTCTTGAAGATCCTACCTTTACAATTAAGACAGCATTGGTTGTTACGCCATATGCAGGTGCTACTCCATCAGAAGTTGAGGAGGAAGTTACAGATGTAATAGAAGAGGCGATTCAGGAGATCGGCGAGGTTAAGAAGGTTTACTCTACTTCTGAAGATGGTATGTCTTATGTTTTTGTTGACATAAAAGATGAGATACATGGAAGTGAACTACCCCAAATCTGGGACGAGCTGCGTCGTAAGATTAATGATTGTCAGATGTATTTGCCATCCGGAGCCGGCCCTTCTATTGTCAATGATGATTTCGGAGATGTATACGGTGTGTATTATGCCATTACAGCTCCGGGGTATGGCTATGCCAAACTTAAAGACATAGCAGATGAACTTAAGAATGAACTATTGCTATGTGAGGATGTGGCGAAAGTCAACTTCTGGGGGTTGCGTCAAGAATGCATTTATGTTGAATATGACCGAGCAAGGATGGCTGAGCTTGGTATTCCACCAATGCAGATAGTGCAAACTATTAACAATCAAAATGCGGTAACTCAAAGTGGTAAAGTGACAGTAGGTGATTCCTATTTAAGAATTTTACCGAGTGGAGATTTTCGGAGTGAAGACAGTATAAAAAATTTGCTGATAGGAAACGATGAACGTTTGATAAGAGTCTCTGATGTTGCCAGTGTGTATAGAGGTTATATAGAGCCGCCGACAAATATGATGAGATATAATGGCAGAGAATGTATTGGGTTGGGTATTTCAACAATTGATGGTGGAAATGTAATAACAATGGGGGAGTCCGTAAAAGCCAAAATTGACGAACTAACACCGGTATTACCGGAAGGGGTCAAGATTAATTTAATATATTGCCAGAGTGACGTAGTGGTCGAGGCGGTAAATATGTTTGTCTGGAACCTTGCCGAAGCTGTGGTTATTGTGGTTGTATTGCTGATGATATTTATGGGAGCACCGAGCGGACTATTGATAGGTTTTATTCTTCTGCTAAATATACTAGGGACATTTGTTGCTATGCAGGTGATGGATATTACTTTACAAAAGATATCTCTTGGCGCTTTGATTCTGGCTCTAGGAATGCTTGTAGATAATGCGATAGTGGTTGCCGAGGGAATTCTAATACGCGTAGAGCGTGGTGAGAGTCGTATTGATGCCGCGGAGGATACTGTACGTGATACTCGTTGGCCATTGCTTGGTGCTACCATGATTGCAATACTTGCTTTTACAGCAATTGGTTTCTCGCCTGGAAATGTGGGTGAATTCTGTCGATCATTATTTGATGTAATGGCAGTGTCATTATTATTAAGTTGGATATTAGCTGTTACTGTCACACCTCTGCTGTGTGTATGGTTTTTAAAAATACCTGATATTCATATGGCTAATCCATATGACAGGCCAATGTTCAATGTTTACAGGAAAATGCTTCACACGGTAATCAAGTTCAGGTGGTTGTCATTAGCTTGTGTAATAGCAATGCTTGTACTAGCTCAAATTACATTTGCAAATAAGGTTCCCAAAGCATTTTTTCCAGATTCGACTAAATCGTATTTTTATGTGAATTACTGGAGTGGGCAAGGGACTCATATTGAGAAAACAGCTAGTGATCTTATGGCAATTGAGCGTTATGTAGCCGGGCTTGATGGTGTCCTGGACGTTACATCATTTATAGGTGAAGGTTCGTTGAGATTTATCTTGTCTTATGATTACGAAAGTAAAAACAGCAGCTACGGTCAGATACTTGTAAAAACTGACGACTATAAAAGGATTGATGGTTTACAGGAACAGATACTCGAATATATGACTGAGAATTTCCCTGATGCTACTCCAAATGTTTGTAAAATACCTAATGGTCCCGGAAACACATATAAAATCCAGGCCAGGTTGAGGGGGGGGGAGCAAAAAGTTTTGGAAATGCTGGCGGGCCAGATGGAAATGATTATGAAATCAACTCCACATACGCAGGATTATTTTAATGACTGGAGGACACCGACAAGTATAATTCAGCCAGATTTTTCTGAGCAACAGGCTAGGATTGTAGGTATTTCCAGAAGCGATTTGTCAAATGCTTTGCAGATGAATTATACCGGGCTTACAACAGGAGTCTATCGTGAATCGGACGAACTTTTACCAATAGTATTCAGGACTGGAAAACAGCAGAGGCAAGGTGTAGGGCAGATCGCTGATGTGCAAGTATGGAGTCCAGTCAAGCAAAGCTTTATTCCCATTAGTCAGACTTTGACAGGAATTTCACACACATGGCAGTGGCCTTTGATACAGCGTTATAACAGGGAAAAGACTATTACTATTATGTGTAATCCTCAGCCAGGCTATAATGTCGCAGAGGTTCTTCAAAGCATTATGATCCAGGCAAGTGACATTGAGTTGCCTACAGGCTATTCTCTGGAATGGGGTGGCGAGTATGAAAGTTCTATTGAAAGTCAGGAGCCGCTTGCAAAGATATTCCCGTTATGTATTATTGGTATGTATGTTATTTTGCTAATTCTGTTTAATTCTTTACGACGTTCTGGCTTAATAATGCTAATTGTACCACTGGCATTAATAGGTGTTGCCCCCGGCTTGATGGTATTGCGGATGGCGTTTGGTTTTATGGCAATTTTAGGTTTTCTTGGGTTGTCAGGTATGTTGATAAAGAATGCTATTGTTCTTATAGACCAGATTGAAATTGATCTTAAAGAAGGGAAACCTCCATATAAGGCTATTTTGGACTCTTCGGTTAGTCGTATGCGGCCTGTAGTAATGGCATCAGGAACCACTATCCTTGGTATGGCGCCTTTAACATCAGATCCATTATATCAGGCGATGGCAGGTACTATAATGAGCGGGTTATTTGCAGCGACATTTTTGACTTTATTTGTTGTTCCTGTATTATATTCATTGCTGTTCAGGATAAAGCCTGAACGAAGATATCTGGATTGGAATTGTAACGAGTAGGTGATATATTTGAATACTAATTTTTATAGTAGATACACATATAAATAGGATATAATATGAGATATACTTTAATATTTTTAATGAGTTTGCTCTGCAACTCGGTAATTGCTGCAGAACTTTCAGATGATATTTCCAGTGGAACTCTTACTTTAGAGCGAGCCTGCGAAATAACATTGACTAACAATCCTGACTTTGCTGCTGCCGTTGAGAGAATTAATTCGGCGGGCCAGATATTGAAGCAGGTTCAATCATCACGGATCCCAGCTGTTGATTTAACGGCAGGTAGAAAATATCAAAGAGTTGTAGACCAGCCTGACTGGGAACCTGACTATCGTATGAAAGAGTATATGAATCAATGGACTGTTGGGATAGGATTTAACTGGCTTTTGTTTGATGGCTTTGTTCGAGAAGCAAATATTATGATAGCACAACAGGAAATTAAACAGGCAGAAGAATTGTCTTTTAACATTAAAAGATTGCTGGCTCAGGCAAGTTCAATAGCGTTTCTACAATCACAACTTGCTATGGAGAATATGGTTGTTGCCGCTCAGAACCAGCATTTTAACCTACATTTGGAACAGCAAGCCAAGGTAAGATATGAGACCGGAACGGCTCCGGAGTCTGAGGTATTAAATTTTTCACTACGAGCATTACAGGCAGAGACAGATTATATGAATGCTGAGTTGAATTTTCGGACTGCGTGTACTGTTTTGGCTGAATTGATGGCAGTAAAAGATGCTGAATTGACAGCTGAACTGTTGCCGGAAAGGTTTAAGTCAGCAGTTAAGGAGTTTGAATATGATTTTAACCAGGAATTTAGTTATGCATTAGAACATCGACCAGACCTGAGGAAGGTACAGGCTGAGATTATTGCGGCCAAGCATCGCGTTAAGGTTCAAAAGGGTAATTATTATCCGAAGTTGTCTGTAGTTGGCGGAGTAGATTATACCAAGACAGAAGATGTAGGTGTTATTGACCAGGATGAAAATATTGGCTATTTAGGAGTTAACTTGAGTTGGAATTTGTTTTCTGGGGGGCGGAGGGAATCTCAGGTGGCTCAAGCGAGGCATGATGAATTGATGCTGGAACAGCAATATAAAGGTAAAATTCTAGAAATTCAGTCAGGTATTCAGCAGGCCATAGCAAATCTTGATAATTCATACCGTATTTTAGAAAACCAGCTCAAAATCCAGAATTTAGCCGTTCGAATAAGAGATAGTGTAAACAAGGCTTATCTGGCAGGAACAGTTTCAGTTACCAGATTAAATGAGGTGCAGACTGATTTGGTTGCAGTATTTGTCAGGGTTAATGCTGCTAAAATCCAATGTGAGATTGATGGGATAACTTTGGATGCTGAAACCGGAAAGATAACTGAAATTATGGAAAATATTTGTGAGAAGTAAATATATGTTGAATTTATAAAAAAGACAATATCCTCAATTTGGGTTTACAGCGATGGTTTTCAATAGAAAGTTGAAATTTATAAGCTGTATTAATGAGATGATGTGGTTAGAGGATATTTAGGAGTTTGTTTTGTTGAATGATAATATCATTTTTTCCAAAATACAATTATGCCCAGGCTACTATAAATATACAGCTTGATGGTCACCTTGGTTGCCTGGGCTATTTTGAATAATTAGATATTTGAAAAATGTTACAAAACTACAAATATTGCAGATATACTCATATTGCTGCTATTTAAGTTCGTAATAATTTAGTTATGTGATATATCTCTCTTATTTGAATAGAGTAATTGGTAAATATTTGCTTAAGAATCTTGACTGATTTTATTTGGTCGTGTAAATTTGTAGTGTTAGATAATTGATGTTTTGATAAAATATTATAATTTTAAGGATATTTTTAATATCGTGAGAACAAAAAAAACAAGTATCTATAAAGGTAAGACTTATAAGAGTGGGGAGTTGACCAGGCAGATTGTAATTGATACTGCTGGTTGTTTAGCAGGAAAACATAGTTTTCATTCTATTTCAACCCGAATGATTGCAGATGCTTGTAAAGTGAATATTGGAAGTATTCATTATCATTTTGGTAGTAAATCCAATTTATTTAAGGCTGTAATTGATGATTCGATAAATGATTTTATTGAATTTAGTGCTGAAAAGGCACTGAAGCCCTATAGTGATATAATGGACAGTCCTGAAGGGCAAGCAAAAGCTATTCGTGTATTGATTCATCGGCAAATACATATGTTATTTAATGAAAATAAACCCGATTGGCATGCCAAAATAGTTTATCAATTACTCCAAACTAAAAGTGAGTTGCAAGATTATCTGAAGGAGAGATTTTTAGATAATGATATAAAATCAACACTAAATGTGATTAGATTGATATTGCCGGGGGTCTCTCATGATGAAGCTCTAATGCTTTCGATTATATTGAATACTCCTATATTTTTCCATGCTTTAAATATGGAATTTATTTTAGAATTGCTTGACAAATCAGCCTATAGCAGTGCGTATCTGGAGAGGCTTGAAGATGTGGTGGTTCAGCAGGCATTGTTATTATTGGGTTTGCCATTGGATAAGCAATTTAACTTAAGAAAACAGTATATGAAATAAAACAATGAAGGAAATTGTAGTTTGGGTAATTGAGGTTTTGCTTAAAGATTAATACTCATCAAGTCTGTTAGGATTTTCCTCATCGTTTTTCAGCCAGGGCATTTTTCATCCAATTGTCTCCCGACTCAAAAGTCAGATCAAAAGTGCGCTATATATGTGCAGAGACACATAAACCAATAAAAAACAGGGGGGATATAAAAAGAAAAAGCTCTGTAACTGTCAAAATTACAGAGTGTTATATCAAATGAGCTTATGCAGGACTTGAACCAGTGTCACCTCCTCGGAAGTTGCGTTTTTTGTTTGTAAGCTACTATTTTATAAGGGGTAAAGGCCTGGTTTTGGTGTCAAAAAACTTAGTTTCAAGTGAAATGCAACTTCCCTAACAACTCGATAACATTAATCAGCAGTGGCAACTGGCACAGATCTGACACAGTGATTGTTTACTTTATTGTGGTTTTCTTACATCAGTAATATTAGTTTTTATCTAAAGAACAATATAATGCCACGAATTATATATTTGATTTACATATATGTATCAATAAGCATTTTGTAATTGATAAGCGGGCGAATAATTCTATAATGATTTCTGTTGGATTTAACGGGTTTATGTATCCCAGAAATAAGCCAAATTAAAAAGGAGATAGTTTGGGTAATTTTTGGACAACGGATAAGGTTCTTGAGTTATCGCCGGATAGTGCTTCGGTCAAAGCTGCAAAAGGTCTTACCAGTTTGAGTAAATGGTCGGATCTCGGTTATTCAGACCGTGCTGTCTGGGGTCAATGCAAGGGCAGCGGGAAAAAACCTTATCAAACGCGCATCGATCTTAATGGACCTGCCTTTAAATGCAGTTGTCCCAGCAGGAAATTTCCCTGTAAGCATTCACTGGCATTGTTTCTGTTGTATGCAAATGAGACGAAGGCATTTGCTGATACTGCGGCACCCGGCTGGGTAAGTGAATGGCTAGACGGCAGAGACCATCGAACTGAAATAAAAGAGCAAAAAGCAAAAGAAGCAAGTAAGCCGCCGGATCCTGAAGCACAAGCCAAACGGATAGCCCAGAGAGAAAAGAAGATCCGCTCCGGCCTGGACGAAATATCACTCTGGTTGGGTGATATGCTCAGGCAAGGTCTGGCCTGGGCTCATAGTCAGTCATATTCTTATTGGAATGATATGGCTGCCCGTATGGTAGATGCCCAGGTGTCAGGTTTATCAGGTCGTATTAAGAAAATGGCTGAAGTTTCCATGGGAGATCCAGGCTGGCAGGACACTTTGACTGCCGAGATAGGGAAATTGTATATGCTGATAAAGGCATATAGGAATATTGAAATTTTCGATGAAGATCTGCAGGCTGATATTCGTTCTCTTGTTGGCTGGAATGTTCCAAAGGAACAGGTTTTAGAAGCTGAATCTATAAACGATACCTGGGCTGTATTGGCTCAACAGGTTGAACAGCAGGATAATCTTAAAATTCAGCGGACATGGCTATTTGGGAAAGAGACTAACAGGTATGCCCTTATCCTTGATTTTGCCGCAGGAAATGCTGTTTTAGAAAAAACATTAATTACCGGTACCCAAATAGAAGCTGAACTTGTATTTTACCCGGGTTCTTTCCCGTTAAGAGCATTGATAAAAAGTCGTAAAGATAATCCTGTTATAGTAGAAGCGATACAGTCAGATAATAATATTGATATGTTAATTGAAAGTTTTTCCGGGCAATTAGCGATGAATCCATGGACTGAATCTGTTCCGGCCATGCTGGGTCCGGTTAGGTTATTGCCTGAAAGTAGTTTGCCAGGAAACGAGGATGTATGGCAGCTTGTCGATTCGGCGAATAAATGCATTAAAATATCACCGGACTTTAAGCAAGGCTGGCATATACTCTCTGTTTCTGGCGGAGACTCAATAAGTATGTTTGGTTTGTGGGACGGAAATTATTTTGCTCCTTTAAGTTTATTTTATGGTTCGAAATATTACAGTGCAGTAGATAATCCTATTATTGGTTTGCGAGGTGTCGGATAAAGTGAAATTGAGTAGTAATACAATTCAGCAGTGGAACAATTTAGTCAGTACTTCTGTTTTAGGGTTGGACCGCAATGGTGAATATGCAGACGATAATGTCCGGCTGGAGTTTATGAATAAAATTGCAGCTCTTTCAGTTATTAATAAATCTGGTGCGACAGCTGGAAAATGTTCAGATGTGAGTTTAAATATTTTTAGTGAGCCAGAAAATATCTGCTCGCAGAATGCCGCGGACAATCTGCGGGAGATTTTGAATAATAATTTCAATGAGATGCTTACAGAATGGTGCTTGATTGCAAGTTCAAATGACATTGTTGTACCTCCTGAATATCTTCCTGATATATTTGAATCTGCTATGAAGCTGCCGGAAAAGCAACGATATGTTATACAGAGAGTAATCGGAAAAAGAGGACAATGGTTATCTCTGCATAACGCCAGATGGAAAGATGTTTTTGTTATCAAGGAATTGAGCGAAGAACAGTGGCTAACCGGCAGCAGGGAAGAAAGACTTGCTTTGCTGAAACATCTGCGAGTGATAAGTCCTGCTAAAGCCCGTGGTCTGTTAGAGCAGACCTGGCCTGAGGAAACACCAGATGACCGTGCAGCATTTCTGGAATGTATGAAGGCGGGTATATCTCTTGATGATGAAGATTTCCTGGAGCAATCTCTGGATGATAAAAGAAAACCAGTGCGAACAGCTGCAGCAGATTTACTGGCGAGGATATCCGGGGCAAAATTGTGTCAAAGAATGTCAGCCAGAGTAAAAGAGCTAATAAAATACCAGCCAGTCCAAAAAGGCTTACTGAAAAAGAAAAAAGCCGAAATAGAAGTAACGCTACCGGATATAAAAGATAAGGAATTGCTTCGTGATGGCGCTGACCCTGTAAAAGCCGGCAAGATGGGGCAAAAGGCTGTGGCGATGGCAAATATTATCGGTATGACTCCGTTGAGTTTCTGGAGCCAGTATGAAAGCGATATAGAATCATTTATTATGACTTGTATGTCTTCCGAGTTTTCAACATCTTTTGCCTTGGGTTTTTCAATAGCAGCTGTGCGGCAGCAAGACAAAGACTGGGCTAAGGTTTTAATTTTAAACTGTCATGCACGAAATGATGATATTTTTAGTCTGGCCGGTAAATTTGCAGTGGATATATCAGATCTTATTTCTTTTTTTGAGGATTATGAAAAAGAAGAGGCAGCTCAGAGATATCTAAGTCAGTATTCCGGTTCGCTTAATTTTGCTATTCTGGATAAATTCTTGTATGCCTGCGATCATGTTTGGAGTCGAGATTTTTCGTCTGACGTTATAAAAGCCAACCAAAAGGAATTCCATAAATGTCATATTGGTTATGATAAAAGGTATATGATGTATTTAGCTACCCATTTACATCCATCAATTGTACCGCAACTGGAAAATGGCTGGCCGACAAAATCAAGTTCATTCAATGATAGAGTGCAGACACAAATCGATAACATCATTTCAATTTTAAAATTCCGTCAACAAAATATTGAGGAGCTTCACAGTGGAATCTAATGAACCAAAAAAGGTATTGCGTCAGCATGCCGAACAGCAGTTTGCAGAAGAAATTGAGAATCTAATAAAACAGGATAAAGCCCAGCGGCCGTCAAACTGGAACATGTCACCATCGGCTGTTTTAACGTATTTGCTGGGTGGTACACTAGATAATGGTTTTGAGATAAGTGCAAAATATATAGGCAACCGCCGCCTGATGGAGATTGCTATTGCCACTCTGGCCACAGATAGAGCTTTACTATTGCTTGGCGTACCTGGCACAGCTAAGACATGGGTAAGCGAACATTTATCTGCGGCAATCAGCGGCGATTCAACTTTGCTGGTGCAGGGGACAGCCGGAACTCCCGAGGAAGCTATTCGTTACGGCTGGAATTATGCCTTGCTGCTTGCAAAAGGTCCATCAAGCGAAGCTCTTGTTCACAGCCCGGTTATGAATGCCATGCAGACGGGAAAGATGGTGCGAGTGGAAGAATTAACTCGTATCCCATCTGATGTCCAGGATACGCTGATTACAATTTTATCAGAAAAGACATTGCCTGTGCCAGAGCTCAGCGAGGAAATCCAGGCTGTACAGGGTTTTAATGTTATCGCAACTGCCAATAATCGCGATCGAGGCGTTAATGAATTGTCAAGTGCGTTGAAGCGTCGTTTCAATACTGTAATACTTCCGGTACCTGCTACTGCAGATGAAGAAGTTGAAATAGTGCAAAAACGAGTTGATTCTATAGGTAGAGCTCTCGAGCTGCCGCAGGAAAAACCTGCCCTGGAAGAGATTCGCCGCGTTGTTACAATTTTCAGGGAATTGCGTGAAGGGAAGACCACGGACGGCAAGACCAAATTGAAATCTCCAACCAGTACACTTTCAACCGCTGAGGCCATTAGTGTAATGACTAGCGGCTTATCTCTGGCCTGTCATTTTGGTGATGGTACGCTGCGGGCAGCTGATATAGCTTCCGGCATAACCGGCGCAGTTGTAAAAGACCCGGTTCAGGATACGGTTGTCTGGCAGGAATACCTGGAAACTGTAGTCAAAGAACGGGATGGCTGGAAAGATATATATCGATCATGCAGGGAGATTCTGTAATTTGTCTGATAGCAATTTACATATTTTCGGTATCCGTCATCACGGCCCCGGTTCAGCAAAAAGTCTTGTCAAGTCGCTGGAAGAGTGCAAGCCTGATATTGTCCTGGTAGAAGGTCCGGCAGATGCTCAAGGTGAAATTGGGCTTGCCGGCAATGTTGAAATGAAACCGCCGGTTGCGCTTCTCGTCTATTCGCCGGATGATCCTCAGAAATCGGCATTTTATCCTTTTACTGTTTTTTCACCGGAGTGGCAGGCTATTCAGTATGGCCTGCGAAATAATATTCCAGTTCGATTCATGGATTTACCGCAGTTTCATGTCCTGGCGATTGAACAGGAAACTCCTGAAATTGTCCAGGAGGAAGACGGTGAGCGTGAAATCCGAATTGACCCTATCAGCTATTTAGCAACAGCCGCCGGGTATGTCGATAGCGAACGATGGTGGGAGAATATGGTTGAGGCACGCAGTCAGAATGATTCTGAAATCTTTCAGGCTGTTCTGGAAGGCATGTCAACATTGAGAGAATGTCTTGATTGTGCCGATCGATATACTATGTTAGAGCAGAGACGTGAAGCATATATGAGAAAGACTCTTAGGGCTGCCCAGAAGGAAGGTTTTGAAAATATTGCAATCGTTTGCGGTGCCTGGCATAGTCCGGCATTTTTGAACATGCCGCCAGTGAAAAGCGATAATGAATTATTGAAAGGCCTGCCAAAAGTAAAAACTCAATCAGCCTGGGCACCATGGTCATATAGTCGCATTTCATATTTGACCGGTTATGGTGCCGGAGTTCGTTCGCCAGAATGGTATCATATGCTTTGGGAAGGTGAAAATAATCTTGTAACCAGCTGGATGACTCGTGCTGCCAGGTTGATGAGAGAGCACCAGCTGGATGTTTCTTCTGCTCATGCTATTGAAGCTGTTCGTTTGGCTGATACCCTCGCTGCCATACGCGGTTATCCTCATCCCGGCCTTGAAGAGATGGACGAAGCGGCTCTTACCGTAATGTGCTTTGGTGAAGAAGCTCCGATGAAGTTGATTCGAAAGCAGATGATTGTCGGCAGCAGGATGGGCCAGATTCCACAGGATGCCCCTGTTGTACCTATCCAGCAGGACCTGGCTAAACTGCAAAAGAAACTGCGTCTTCCGGTGAAAGAAGACAGTAAGGAATATGATTTTGATCTCAGGAAGCCTAATGATCTAGAGCGAAGTCGTTTATTGCATAGATTGCTTTTGCTTGATATACCTTGGGGAACTTTATCTCATAGTCATGGTAAAAAAGCAGGTACTTTTCACGAGTTCTGGGAACTTCAATGGAAGCCTGAATTTGTTATTAATATTATCCAGGCTTCACGCTGGGGCAATACCATTGAAAAAGCGGCATCTGCTAAATGTATAAATGCCGTGGAAAGTATGCAAAATATAAAAGAGATCGCCATGCTTCTTGATAGTGCGTTACTGGCAGATCTTCCGGAGGCTGCAAATGCTCTTATTGCTGCTATCCAGGAACGAACAGCTGTAAGTGGTGATGTCGAGCAGATGATGGAAGCTCTTGTCCCTCTGGCCCGGGTAATGAGATATGGCAACGTTCGTCAGACAGATAAAGGTATGCTGGTTAAAGTTGTCCGTGGTCTTGCCTCTCGTGTTATGATAAATTTACCCGGTGCCTGCTGTAATATCAATGATGAGGCGGCTGAACACTTTTTTGAATTGATCAACTCAACTCACACAGCTATATCGCTTTTGCAGGATGACGAGTTGGCTAATGGATGGGAGCTGGTTTTAAAACAACTCACTAATCTTAATAATGGTCATAATCTAATTAATGGCAGGGCTTGCAGGCTGCTCTATGACGGGGGTAGTATCTCTTCGGATGAAACTGCAACAAAAATGAATTTGTCCCTTTCTGCTGCAAACGATTCTGTAAATGCGGCGGCCTGGCTGGAAGGTTTTCTCAGGGGGAGCGGCCTGGTTTTAATACATGACCGCAGCTTGTGGTCTTTAATTGACAGGTGGGTATGTGACCTGAAATCTGACCATTTTATCGAGATATTACCGCTTCTAAAGCGAACGTTTTCAACTTTTGCACTGCCCGAGCGAAGACAGATCGGTCAACAGGCAAAGAGTTCCACTTCTGCAGCAGCAGCCCAAAAGTCAGCAGGTCAGGCATTTGATATCGAACGTGCGAAAAAAGTGTTGCCGCTGTTGAGTAAAATTCTACAGGAGGAAATTGTGATCGATGATTGACCGGGAAGAAAAACTCAGGCGATGGCGTTTAATACTTGGGGCTGATCAGGCTGACGGCATAAATAATGAACTTTCGCAATCTGATATCAGGATAGATAATGCCCTGCATGCTTTGTATGATTCAGATAGAAGGGGAGGCCTGGGCAGTTCCTGTCCATCCGTTCCCAGGTGGCTTGGCGATATCCGGGAATATTTCCCAAAATCAGTTGTTCAGGTTATGCAGCGTGATGCCTTTGACAGGCTGGATATGTCTCGTATGCTAACCGAGCCTGAAATGCTTGAAGCAGTTGAGCCAGATGTTCATCTTGTTGCGAATCTGCTTGCGATGCGCGGCATTATTCCGGCAAAGACAAAAGAAACGGCTCGCCTGGTAGTCAGAAAAGTAGTTGAAGAATTGCAGAATAAACTGACTAACCCTATGAGGCAGGCCATTATGGGAGCATTAAATAAGGCGACCAGAAATAATCGGCCTAAGCATAAAGAAATAGATTGGGATCGGACCATAAAACTTAATCTCAAGCACTATCAGCCGGAATATAAAACGGTAATACCGGTTAGAAGAGTAGGGTACGGCAGAAAACAATCTGCATTACGTCAGGTTATACTCTGTATCGACCAGAGCGGTTCAATGGCAACTTCAATTGTATATTCTGGCATATTTGGCGCAGTTATGGCTTCTCTTCCTGCAGTACAGACAAAGCTTGTTGTGTTTGATACATCAGTTGTCGATCTTTCTGACCAGCTTGATGACCCGGTTGAACTGCTTTTCTCGACTCAATTAGGGGGTGGTACTGATATAAACAGGGCAGTTGCATACTGTCAGGGATTGATAACAAATCCATCTGAAACAATATTTATACTTATCAGCGATTTGTATGAAGGTGGAGTAGAAGATGGACTTCTAAAACGAGCTGCTACATTGGTAACTTCCGGCGTGCAATTTATAACTCTTCTTGCTTTGAGTGATGAAGGCTCGCCATGTTTCGACCATAATATTGCTGCTAAACTCAGCTCGATGGGCATCCCGTCATTTGCCTGTACCCCGGAATTGTTTCCTGACCTTATGGCTGCCGCAATCAACAAGCAGGATATTAATCAGTGGGCCGCCGAAGCTGATCTGCATACTACCAGGAAACAGTAGTTTTTTTTCTAAATATTTTTTATTTTGCATTTGCATCGCTATAAAGCATAGTGTATATTTAACACTAACAAGTAAGCGTTAAATATTTTTGTTCAGGAGATGGAAAATGGCAAAGCCGACAAGTATTTATAAGTGTTCTTTATCTTTATTGACTGATTTGTATCAGTTGACCATGGCATATGGCTATTGGAAGCTCGACAGGGCAGATGATGAGGCGGTATTTAATCTTTTTTTCCGAAAGCATCCTTTTGGCGGTGGTTATACTGTTGCCGCAGGCCTGGCATATGTGGTTGATTTTATCGAAAACCTGAGTTTTGATCAGGATGACATTGACTACCTGGCAACGCTTTGTGGTAATGATGGTAACCCATTGTTTAATGAAGGTTTTATGCAGTATCTGGCTAATCTGGAGTTCTGCCTGGATATTGATGCCGTAGAAGAAGGTACGGTTGTGTTTCCAAATCAGCCGCTTATTCGGGTTAAAGGCCCTCTATTGCAATGCCAGCTAATTGAAACCACGCTTCTGAATATGGTAAATTTCCAGACATTGATCGCGACTAAATCTTCACGTATATGTCATTCAGCCAAAGGCGAGCCTGTTCTGGAGTTTGGCTTAAGGCGTGCCCAGGGCATAGATGGTGCTTTAGCTGCCAGTAGAGCGGCATATATTGGCGGTAGTGCTGCAACCTCAAATGTGCTTGCCGGAAAGCTGTTTGGTATTCCTGTTAAAGGCACACATGCCCATAGCTGGGTGATGTCTTTTGATGATGAACAGCAGTCTTTTGAAGCGTATAGCCAGGCCATGCCGAATAATTGCGTTTTCCTGGTTGATACTTATGATACAATCGAAGGTGTTAGGAAGGCTATTAATGTTGGCAAACAGCTGCGAGAGCAAGGTCATGAAATGGTTGGTATTCGCCTGGATTCAGGTGACCTGGCATATCTGAGTATAGAAGCTCGTAAACTTCTGGATGCCGCCGGTTTTGAATGTGCCGCCATTGTTGCCAGTAATGACCTGGATGAAAATATTATCAAGGACCTGAAAGACCAGGGGGCAAAAATAGCTGTTTGGGGTGTTGGTACCAAGCTGGCAACTGCATACGACCAACCTGCTTTGGGCGGGGTGTATAAATTAGCGGCCATAAGGAAACCAGGTGAAGATTGGCAATACAAGGTTAAACTGTCTGAACAGGCTATTAAGGTTAGTGTGCCCGGTATCCAGCAGGTCAGACGCTTTTGTAATGAAAATGGTTTTATTGCAGATGCGATATTTGATGAGCAGATGGGTATATCTGTGCCGGCTGTAATTGTGGATAATAAAGACCATACAAGGCATAAAACCATACCAGCCAATACACGGTTTGAAGATATGCTCAAGCCGATTTTCCGAAGTGGTAAATGTATTTATACGCCTTTAGAGGCAAATGAAGCCCGTGAAAGATGTTTGCAGCAGTTGACTTGCCTGCATGCCGGTATAAAAAGGTTTGTTAACCCTCATGAATATCCGGCGGGTTTAGAGAAGCAGCTTCATGCATTTAAGACAGATCTTATTCAAAAAGCCAGAAACGAATAAATATAAGTTTGTATATTAGCAGGTGTATTATGAAATTGATAAAATGTGGTGCTGCTATAATAAACCAGACACCTTTAGATTGGGATAATAATAAGGCAAATATTATTGCTGCAATCAAAGAAGCTCGAGATTGTGGTGTTAGTGTTTTATGTTTGCCGGAGCTTGCAATTAGTGGTTATGGCTGCGAGGATGCCTTTTATTCAGCCGGTTTAAGAAGGATGGCTCGCCAGGTTTTAGCAGAGATACTTCCTGAAACAAAAGGTATCATTGTAACTCTGGGCCTGCCTGTTTTGCATCGCAATAGCCTGTTTAATACAATATGTCTTGTTGTTGATGGTGAAATAAGGGGTTTTGTAGCCAAGCGATTCCTCGCTCGTGAAGGCCTGCATTATGAACCCAGGTGGTTCAGACCATGGCCGGAAGGTGATATTGAAACTGTTAGCTACGATGGTAAAGATTACCCTATCGGCGATATTATCTTTAATGTAAACGGGGTGAAACTAGGCTTCGAAATATGTGAAGATGCCTGGGTTGCCAAGCGTCCCGGCGGCAATTTATATTCACAGGGAATAGATATAATAATGAATCCAAGTGCCAGCCATTTTGCATTTGGCAAACATGAGGTCAGAAAGCGGTTTGTTCTCGAAGGGTCAAGGGCATTTGGCGTCTCGTATATTTATAGTAACCTGGTTGGCAATGAAGCCGGGCGCGCGATATATGATGGTGGTGCTTTGATAGCATCAAACGGAGCACTTATTTCAGCAGGGCCGAGATTTGTTTTTGGCAATTATCATCTTACTGCCGCAGTTGTGGATATTGATGAAAGCAGGATGGCCCAGGCTAAAAGCGGTAGTAACTATGAAGCTTGCAGCAATGTGGGTAATATAGTTGATGTTTCGTTTGAATTCCCAACTCAAAAGCCAGAGAAGCAAGATATAAATATATCTGATTGGGAAAATAGTGATTGTAAAAAAGAAGAAGAATTTTCCAGGGCTATAGCTTTGGGTTTGTTTGACTATATGCGAAAAAGCAGGTCTCAGGGTTTTATCGTCTCGCTGAGCGGCGGGGCAGATTCTTCTGCAGTTGCTGTGCTTGTGTCGCTAATGGTGCAATTTGCAGTTAAAGAGCTTGGTGTCGATGGTTTTATTGCAAAATCTGGGTTGAAGAATATAGATATGGATAATTTGTTATCGGTACTATTAACCTGTGTTTATCAGGCAACGGAAAACAGTAGTGAAACAACGCTTAATTCAGCGGAGACTCTTGCCAAAGACCTTGGAGCTGAATTTATGGTTTTTGATGTTAATGATCTTGTGAAAGGTTATATCAAAATTGTAGAAGAAAGCTTTGGCAGGTCACTTACCTGGGAAACTGATGATATCGCATTGCAAAACATACAGGCCAGGGTAAGAGCTCCCGGCGTGTGGATGCTGGCGAACCTGAAAAATGCTCTGTTATTGTCAACCAGCAATCGTTCGGAAGCGGCGGTTGGTTATGCTACCATGGATGGTGATACCTGTGGCGGGTTAAGCCCGATTGCGGGCATCGACAAGGCATTTTTGCGTCAGTGGCTAAGATGGATGGAGGTCGATGGGCCGCTTGGTATTGAGCCTGTCAAATCATTGAAATGTGTTAATCAGCAGATTCCGACAGCTGAATTGCGTCCGCAGGATGCATCTCAAACAGATGAAGATGATCTTATGCCTTATGGCCTGCTGGATGCCTGTGAGTGTGCCGCAATTCGAGATAAAATGACTCCATTGGAGGTGTTAGACATTATTGCTGTGCAATTTGACCAGTATAGCCGGGATCAGCTGATAATCTGGGTTGAACGTTTCTTTTCTCTCTGGTGCCGCAATCAATGGAAACGAGAAAGGTATGCACCTTCATTTCATGTGGATGATAAGAATCTGGACCCTAAAACCTGGTGTAGGTTCCCCATTCTTTCTGGCGGCTATAGGCGAGAGTTGAATGAAATGCAAAATAAATAATTACTTTAAGTGGTTGATGTTAAAATGTTTAAGTTTAATTTTATGGATAGAGATAATTTTTTAATTTGACATAGTGTAATTTTGACACCATAATAGTGTAAATGAGACACTAAGTTTTGATTTGTAAATTTAGAGATTAAAGGAACAGTATATGAGCTTTCAATACGAATATGCAAGACCGGCACTGACAGTTGACTGTGTGGTATTCGCCCTGGATGAAGATGAACTGAAAATACTTCTTATCCAGAGGGCGTTAGAACCTTATGCCGGGAGCTGGGCTTTGCCAGGCGGTTTTGTCCATGTTGGCGAATCTCCGGAAGATGCCGCTCGTCGTGAGCTTATGGAGGAAACAGGTGTGAAGGATATCTTTTTGGAGCAGCTGTATACCTTTGGCGAGGCAGATCGCGATCCGAGAGAGCATGTTGTGACAGTAGCGCATTATGCTCTTGTCAATCTTGTCGATCATAAGGTCCAGGCGGCAACAGATGCCAGCAAGGCAGCATGGTTTGCCCTGGAAGACATACCCGCTCTTGCCTTTGATCACGACCGGATATTATCTACTGCCCTGGAAAGATTACGCGGCAAAGTTCGTTATCAGCCGATCGGCTTTGAATTGCTGCCGCACAAGTTTGCCCTGCGTCAGCTGCAGAATTTATACGAGCAGGTTTTGGATCGTAAACTGGATAAACGCAATTTCAGGAAAAAGATACTGAGTATGGACATCCTTAAAGAGCTTGACGAGATTGAAACTGATGTATCGCATCGTGCTGCCCGTTTGTACAGTTTCGATAAAAAGAAATATGACCAGCTGGTTAAACAGGGTTTTAATTTTGAAATATAGAAAGAGAGTTACGAAAATGAAAAAGGTATTGATACTTATAGATATTCAAAATGATTTTATCCCCGGTGGTGCGTTAGCAGTAACCGATGGTGATAAAGTTGTTCCGGTAGCAAATGCTTTAATGGATAAGTATGATCTGGTAGTTGCCAGCCAGGACTGGCATCCAGTCGGGCATAAATCATTCGCCAGCCAGCATGAGTGTAAAAATATAGGTGATCTGATAGAACTTGACGGCTTGCAGCAGATACTATGGCCTGACCACTGCGTTCAACAAACCGGTGGAGCAGAATTTGCAGCCGGTTTGGATGTCGATAAGATTAACAAAATTATTCACAAAGGTACCGACCCTAATATAGACAGCTATAGCTGCTTCTTTGACAATGCCCGCCGGAAATCAACTGGCTTGGATGATTATCTGAAAGCTCAGGACGTAGATGAAGTTTGCATTGTTGGCCTGGCAACAGACTATTGTGTAAAATTCTCTGCTCTTGATGCTGTCTCTCTTGGCTACCAGACAACTGTTGTCTTAGATGGTTGCCGAGGTGTAGAATTAAGCCCGGGCGATTGCGAGAAGGCTGTAATAGAAATGAAAGAAGCAGGAGTTATTATAAGCCAGGCTCAAAGGATGTAGTATTTATGGAAAATGCTAAGGGCAATAACATGACAAATAATAAACTACGCGGACTCATCCTCGGCACTGCCGTTGGTGATGCGATTGGTCTGCCTGCTGAGAATCTCAGTGCCACGATCATTGCCAGGCTTGGCTGGCAGGAGTGGAAGCATAGATTCTTCTTTGGAAAAGGTATGGTTAGCGATGATACCGAACATACACTATTTGTCTTTCAGGCACTTATTGCTCATGCTGATAATGTTGAGAGTTTCAAAAAGTCACTGGCTTGGAAGCTTCGGTTCTGGCTGCTGGGTATCCCGGCAGGTATCGGGCTTGGCACGTTGCGTGCAATCCTGAAACTATGGTTCTTTTTACCATTGTCAAAGTCAGGTATATATACTGCTGGTAACGGCCCGGCAATGCGATGTGCCGTTATAGGGGCATATTTCAAAAATGATAGAAATATAATATATCAATATACCAAAGCTTCTACCGAGCTGACCCATACTGACCCACGTGCCATGACAGGTGCACTGGCAATTAGTTACACAGCGGCAGTTGCCATCTCAAATGATAGCAGAAAGCCGAATAGTAAAGAACTATTTGAATTGCTGAGGAGTATTGATAACGATCCGGAATGGCAAACTATTGTAGAGAATATGGGGAATTCATTCGATAGCGGCATGACTGTTTCGGGATTTGCAAAAGAGTTAGAGCTTCGCGACAGAGTTACGGGCTATATATACCATACTGTACCGGTTGCAATCTATGCCTGGCTGAGGCATTATGGAGATTATCGAGCAACACTTACCGCTGTATTAAATCTTGGTGGTGATACAGATACTGTTGGTGCTATTACCGGAGCTCTTGCCGGGGCAACCGTTGGTGAAGATGGCATACCAAAAGAATGGATAGCTAATATTCTAGAATATCCGCGCACTGTTAACGTGTTATGTCAGGCGGCGGAAAAGCTTGCTGATGAGAGCTCAGGCCGTAAACCTGTAAAATACTTCTGGCCTGCCATAATACCCAGGAATGTTTTTATGGCACTTATAGTATTTGGACATATAGCATTAAGAGCGTTGCCTACGAGCTTAAGAAAAGCGATAAATATTTAATCTATGAATTTTGTCATTGTATATTAATAAATAGCGAATTGGACAGAACTATGAACACTCCAACAAAACTTGAAAGATTTCGCGGCTGTCTTCTTGGCCTTGCGGTAGGTGATTCCATTGGAGCTCCTTTTGAGGGGCTTTCATCTGGTATAATATATGACTCTTTCGGGCTTGGTAAAGATATTGTAGCCAAACCACCGGTCGAAGAGTTGTTCTATACTGATGATACTCAAATGATGATAAGTGTTGCTGAGACATTGATTGAACATGGTGAGATCGTAACCGAAACTTTATGCAATAACTTTGTGAGTAACTACGAAGAAAATCGAGGTTATGGTGCAGGTTGCAGAAAGATCCTTGACGCTATGGCTACTGGCGGCGATTGGCAAACTCTTACCAATACCCTTTTTCCTGGTGGTTCTTATGGTAATGGAGCTGCCATGCGAGTAGCTCCGCTGGGGCTTATGTTTAGCAATGATAAAGAAAAACTTAAAGAACAAGTATATTTGTCAGCTGCTCCAACTCATGTTCACCCTTTAGGTATTGAAGGTGCTGTTCTTATTGCCGCAGCAATTGCCCATATGGTCCGTGAACCTGTTTTTAATAGACAAGCATTTTATGATGACCTGAAAACTTATGTTTCAGAAGAAGAATATCACTGGCTTTTGTCTGTTGCCGAAAATCTTGAACTTGGAAATACACTGCTGTCATCATTGGGAAGTTCTTTGGAAGCTCACCGTTCAGTTGTTACCGCTATTGCCTGCTTTTCTATTGAGCCGGACAGTTATGGGAATGTAATTGGCCGTGCAATATCCTTAGGTGATGATACTGATACGGTTGCTGCTATGGCAGGTGCTATATGCGGAACTCATTTAGGGATACAAGCTATCCCGCAACATCTTATTGATATGTGTGAAAATGGGCCAAAAGGAATTGGTTATATTGATACGCTGGCTAATCAGCTTTATGAACGTATTTATCAACAATAGAATTGAGGTAAGTTATGTTTGGTTTTGTTACAGTTAAAGATGGACAGCGGATTGCTGTGTGGGATAGAAAAGGTAAAGTTGAATTTGTAGACGGCCCGAGACGGATGTTTATCTATGATCGTACCATTCAGGATATGGTTCATTTCAGTGCCGGTTCTGAGCAGTATCTGGCAGTTGAATATCAGGATGGTCACTGTGAAAATATAGCGGGACCGGCTGCGGTCTGGTACGATCCGGTTCACCATAAGCAAATAGACGTCAAGCAGGCTCTGGCGATCAACTCACATGAAGCCGTGGTTGTTTATAAAAGAACCGATGAAACTGTTGCAAGGCGGGTGTTGAGCGGGCCTGCTGTATATGTGCCTTGCGAAAATGAATGGCTGCATAAATTCAGCTGGCATGGAGCTGATCCCAAAGATCCGTATCGCAAGATACCACGAGCATTAAACTTTTCCAGGCTGCGTACCATACCCGACCAGATGTATTACGATGTCAGCAGGGTGCGAACCAGTGACGATGCCCTGGTAGAGGTTAAGCTGATGATCTTTTTCGAACTGGTTGAAGTCGAAAAGATGCTGGACCAGACCCACGATCCAATTGCAGATTTCATTAATGCTGTCTCAGCTGATGTAATTGATTTTGTCAGTGGCCTGAGTTTTGAAGGGTTCAAGCAGCATATTGAACAGCTGAATAAGCTGGAAACCTTCGAAAATCTTAACTATCGTGCCCAGCGGATCGGTTATAAGATCAACAAGGTGGTATATCGCGGCTACAAGGCAAATGACAAGCTTCAGGAAATGCATAATAACGCTATCGAAACCAGGACTAGGCTGAAACTTGAAGCCGAAACCGAATCCCAGGCACAGGAACTGGCAGACCTGAAGCTGCAGCGGGAGGCCCAGCGAGATCTTCAAAAACAGGAAATGGAGCAGAAAAGTCAGCAGCATAAGCTCAAACTGGAAAAGCTTGCCCATGAAGAGACCTTGAGAAAGCTGGAAGCCGAGCAGAAATGTGAACTGGCCGCTAAGCAGAATAGTAATGAATTAGAGTTGCGGTATCTGCAGGCAGCTAATGCCGAAGAAGTTAAGCACCTGCAGGCGACAAATAACGAAAAGGTCAACTATCTCAAGGCAATTGAAGGCATGCAGGTTGATTTGACTCGGTATCTCGTGGCTCAATATCAAAATCCTGACAAGCTGATCAGGATCGCTGATGATAAGAGCCCGCAATTGCATTTACATAATTAAATGATAATATAAAGGAATCATTAAATGAATAAACCGGAAAAAGTCTATTCAGGCCATTTCATGGATCTTGTGAAGCTTGGCAACTGGGAATACGTTACCAGGAAAAATCTTTCCGGCATTGTCGGGATAATTCCAGTTACTGATGATGGCAAGCTTGTATTGATCCAGCAGTACCGTCCTCCTGTTGGCAAGGATGTTATCGAATTTCCTGCCGGTCTTGCCGGCGATATTCCCGGCCAGGAGCATGAAGCATATGAACTGGCCGCCCGTCGTGAACTGCTTGAAGAAACCGGCTACGAAGCTCAAAAGATGACATTCTTGTTTGAAGGTGTAATATCTCCCGGCTTAAGCGATGAACTTGTAACTGTATTCAAGGCAACCGGCCTGACAAAAGTATCACCCGGCGGCGGTGACGAATCGGAGAATATCCGGATTCATGAAGTACCGGTTGGTGATGTATTCGACTGGTTAAAAGAGAAGCAGCAGCAGGGATGTGCTGTTGATATCAAACTGTATTGTATGCTTTACAGTATTATAGGATAAGAATGGGATATAAAAATGAGTAAAGATGATAAACAGATAAGTAAATATCTGAGTTACATTCTCAGGCATAAGCCGGATGATGCCGGTGTTGTTCTTGATGATGCCGGTTGGGTACCGGTTGATGAGCTGCTGTCTAAAATAGACAAAAACGGTTATTCTATTTGGTTTGACAGGCTATGTCATATTGTCGGCAGTAATGATAAAAAGCGGTTCGAGTTTAATGATGATAAATCTATGATTCGTGCCAGTCAGGGCCATTCTGTTAAGGTCGACCTGGGTTATAGTCCGGCAGAACCGCCTGAGATTCTTTATCATGGTACGGCTTTGAAAAATCTTGATTTGATACGTGCCAAAGGCTTAGTAAAAGGTAACCGTCACCATGTGCATTTGTCACATGATAAAGATACCGCTCTTGCCGTTGGACAGAGGTACGGTAAACCGGTTCTGCTAGAAATTCTTGCTGGAACAATGCAAAAAGATGACTTTGCCTTCTATATTTCAACTAATAATGTCTGGCTGACAGAAAGTGTGCCAGTGGAGTATATACAATTTCCAGAATAGGAGTATAATGTGTTTGCCGCTATTATTAGATCTGATGCGAATGTCAGGCAGGCCTGCTCTGGACATTTTGCTGCCAATATATGGTGGATGATAATCCTGGCTTTGCATGGCAAGCCGGTTAAAGCAGGTACCGATCCTGACCAAATGCTGAAAATTGTTGCCAATGGGTTCTGCCTTAGATCTTTTCAAGCGATACTGTAAAATGGCAGGAATTGTGACTCATAAAAACTCAATCTCCACTCACAAAGGAGCAGGATGATGAGGGAGTATGCATTTGTCAGTTGACTAAACAGATATATTTTGTGATTATAAACGGCATTTTAAAATGCAAACCCGCTTTACTCTTTTAGCCAGTTTTCTGCCATTATCGCAAAGTCAGCAATATCTACCTTGCCGCTGCCGTCCAGGTCGTACGGCATCCATTCGTATATATCTCCATCCTGGTCAGCATCAAAGTGATCTCTTGTCGCCACAGTTAGCCCCATGAACTGATTTTTTCCTTGAAGTGTTAACTGCTGGCGATATAATTTTATCATGAAAATAAAAGCAAAACATCTATCAGCGTTTCTTTGTTATTTGTTACTGGTTGTCGTTCAGGCGTTTGCCGGGGAGCGGGTCGCGTTGTGGCCGGAAGGACAGATTCCGGATTTTCAGACCGGTCAGATAGCAGCTACCACCCAGGAAGTGAATGCTCCAGGATTCAAGGCGGCAGACTATACGATGCCGTATCTCGACTGGTATGAATCGCCTGCGGAGAAAAACGGCGGATGCATGTTGTTTATTTCTGGCGGCGCTTATCAGTGTTGTTGCGACGGGGAGTGGATTGACCGGGTCGCAAAGAAGTTTACCGAACTCGGTTTCGTTTGCGTGAGTCTTACCTATCGTACGCCGCGTCCGCAAGGGCTGCCGATCTACCAGAGTGCGTGGGAGGATGGGCAACGCGCCGTTCGGCTAGTCCGCAACGATGCGATGAAACGTGGATTCGACCCGGAAAAGATCGGCGTGCTCGGGTTCTCTGCCGGTTCGCACCTGACGGTTCTGCTGGCGACAAGTTCACTTACACCGGCGTATGGACCGATCGACGAACTTGATCAGCTTCCGTGTCACGTAAACTGGGCTGTGCCGATATATACCGCCTACGCGCTTACGGACGGGCTTACCGGCCCCAACACGCGTGAGGGTGATGCGATCGATGTAAAGCTCTCGGACGTGTTCAAGTTCGACGAGAAGACGTGTCCGATGTCGCTCTTCCATGGCGGGATCGACATATATTCGCCGAACGGCTCCACGCAGATCTACCGCCAGCTCCGCAGGATGAAAATCCCGGCCGAGATTCATCTCTTTGCGGATCGTCCCCACGGGTTCATGGGCAACCCGGACAAGGGCGAGGACGGCACCGCCTATGACCACTGGCTCGACCGTGTCGCCGAGTTTGTCCGTCAGATGAATTTTGACGGGCGTCTTGGTAATGAAGTCGATCTGATGGCTCGCTATCCGAACAACGATGCACGCGGCGAATACTACAAGGAGGCGGTCTGGCCGGAAGGCAAGATGCCGGATATGCAGACGAATCAGTGCGTGCCATATATCGAGTGGCATATGCCGAAGGAACTCAAGGCCAATGCAATCCAGATTATCTATTCGGGCGGCAGCTATATGGATAATGGTCCGGACGGATTTGAAGTTGCACCGGCGCGGCGTTACCTGAACGAAAAGGGTATGACGGTTGTGACGATGAAATACCGCACGCCGCGTCCGCAGGGTGGGCTGGCCAAGCACACAACGGCGTGGCAGGATCTGCAGCGAGCCGTACGAATCGTCCGCAGCCAGGCAGCAGCCAAGGGGCTTGACCCCGACCGCATCGGCATAATGGGCTCCTCGGCCGGTGGACATCTGACACTTATGGGTGCGACCAGCTCGAAACACCGTTCTTATTGGCCGATCGACGACCTTGACAAGCTTTCCTGTAACGTGCAGTGGGCGGTCGCGATTTACCCGGCGTATGCGCTCACAGACGGCGAGCAATCCCCGAACGCAAACGGCGGCAACGAAGACGATGCGCGGCTCGTCCCTGAGTTCTCGTTCGATGTCGCGACGTGTCCGATCCTGTTTATCCACGGTGATAATGATGGTTGGGCGGCGATGAATTCAGTGAAATGCTGGGAGCAGCTTCGTCGGATGGGAATTCAGTCCGATCTCCACACGCTCGTCGGACGCAATCACTGCTTTCAGAGGACGGCCGCTCCTGGTACGGGCAGCTATACCTGGATGGATCGCATTTGGGAATTTATGAACCACAAGGGTTTCAATAAGTAAAACACATACAGGGAAGTATCACGATCTTGGGGGCAGTAATGAACTCATGGGTCATTCCTCGATAGTGACAACCATGGAATTCTATATCCAGGATACTTAACCAGAATAAAAAACAGGCGGTCATAGCTCTCGACAGGATGATGAAATGATAATATTTTAGAATATATTGTTATAATTAAGACTTGGTCTCGGTATTCAGGATTAGGTTTCTAAGGTTGCATTGTAAAAGACGATAAAAAAAGTTACATCAAAGAGATGTAACTTTATGGTTGATATTAACATTATTTTAAACAATATTTGTTAATATTGATGACTAGTTGAAATATCTTTTATAGCTTGCTCGCAAGCCATCTTTGCTATGTTTTTACCAATTTGGTAGTAAGTATTGTTTTTAGGTTGTTTTTCCTTAGGTTCTTGAGAAGCGTAATAAGTGTTAAATTCTTCCATAGTTTTAAATGTTATTTGCTTTTTTTTCTTCATAATTTTACCTCTTCAAAATATCTTCCAAAAAAGTGGTGATTTAATTCTGGTGGAAAATAATGTTTCCTTTTAATCCATACAAGGCCGTCTCCTTTTGTTATAGTTGCTACATCAATAGGGCCACCTACGGTTTCTGATTCCATCGATACTTGTTTTCTAAAAGAGACAAGGTTTACGAGGGTTTCTGCCATCGCAACCAATTCAGATACATTTAAAAAACCAGTTGCTTGTACAACAGGGTCTATATAGTATCTTTGTTGTTGCTTTCTTAATTCCATAAAAGCTTCGTCACAAGCTCCTTTGCACATTTGGCTTGTGATTTTTCGGAATTCATTTTTCTCTTTTTCATTTAGTTCAAGCTTGTCGCCAATATCATTACGAAGTCGGTCAGGTAATGTTTGGGTCATAATTTTATAAAAAACATTTTTTAGGAATAACTCAAGCATTGGTCCTATTCCTTCCATGAATGTTTTGACATCGTCTGATTGTGCAAAAGGTATGATGACAGCGCTGTTGTCATTTGTTATATTTTGCTTTCTTCCATCTCTTTTGACAGTTTTGCCAGCAAATACTGCAGCAACATCAAAACTGTAACAACTAGGAAATAATTCTTTTGTACCAAATCCAGCTATCACAACTCCTGATTGATCCATTGGTCCAATAGATGCAGCATTAATCGCAATCGTCAAAAGGTTTGAATGTTGCAATTCTGTAAGAGGGTGTTTTTCAAACACCTTTTTGGCTATCTCTTTTATTATAGCATTATATTTCTTCCTAAGTCCAGATCTCTTCGAGCTAGAAAAAACTGATTGTTTTCCATATTCAAGAAACTCTTTGTATTTTTCAGATATCAGATCCTTAAGTTTGGCTTTAACAATATTTGGAGTAACATGTTTGTTTTGTGATATTTGAGTTTCTGCCCACTTGTCTAGTTCATCTTTTATTTGTTGGAATAAACCAAAGGCTCCCATGGCAACATATTGCTCTTGAAGTTCTTCAGAAACGTCAAACTTGTCAAGAAAACTAAAAAAATCGTTGCAGTAATCAATGCAATAATTAAACTGTTTTTGCCCCAATTTTTTACGGTACATTTTTACAATAGTTTCCCATGGAATACCAAGCATGCTAGCATTTCCATATATCATTAATCCTATTGGGGCGTATTTTGATAGAGAAAATAATTTATTAGCACTATTTAGTATCTTTTGTCCATTACGGTGAGGTGATCGTGTGCTAATTGTTACGGCACTATCCGCTGCTAATGCTACAGCAGATTTGTTCATTATAGCTATTTCTGTTGTCATTGTATTTCCCTGAATCAATATAATTTACATATTATTATAAATATCGTCAAACTTAAGTGGTATGTCAAGATATTATATGATTTTATCCACTTTTTTGGCGCATTTATAAGCCTAATATGCGTGTTAAATAGAAGCTATAATATGTACCCCTCCCCATTGTCTAGACAAAAATATTAACATTTTAAGATGGAGTTGCAAATATTAGTCCGCGACAAATATTAAGAACAGAAACTCGTCATTTATTCCCCACTCAAAAGTCAGATCAAAAATACGCTATATACGCACAGAGACACATAAACCAATAAAAAACAGGGGGGTATTAAAAAAGAAAAAACTCTGTAACTATTATAATTACAGAGCTTTGTATCAAATGGGCTCATGCATGATTTATAACAGTGACCTCATGCTAGTATGGTTGAAAATGGCGATTTTACCTCCCATAACCGTAGTGGATTAAACAACTTATAGGCACTGGACTCCTCCTGTCTTAACAATTAGACAAGAACTATACAAAGTAGTGTGACTCTACCCATATTAACACCCTATAAAAAAGTCAGATCAGAAGTGCGCTATTTGAGCGTCAGAAATGGGGGGGGGGGGGAGAGAAAGATTTAGTTCTGTATAGATAAAATAATAGAGTTTTTATGAAATTTTGTTTTTTTCTCTTGAAAAAAAGTTAGACTAGCCTTACATTATTAGCTGTGCCTTATATGGGGCGTTAAATCTAGCTTAAAAAGAGTTACAAATGAAGAAAAAACATAGTATATCAGCGAGTATGGAAGATTACCTTGAGGCGATATTTTTTGCCGTAACCCGAAGAGGAGCTGCTCAGGCAAAAGATATTGCCGAGAGTCTCAATGTAAAAGCTGGAACGGTAACCGGGGCATTACAGAATCTGCAGAAGGCCGGATATATTAACTATGCTCCATACCAGTTGATTACCTTGACTGAAGAAGGAATGAAGCGTGCCAGTTCTATAGCGCATAAACATCAAGTGCTTAAGAATTTTTTTACAGATATTTTAGGAATTGGTCAGGATATTGCAGATAAGGCGGCATGCCGTGTAGAACATAATGTTGGAGATGAGTTAGTTGACCGGTTGGTGTGCTTTACAGAAATGATACAATCTGAATCGACTGATTTGATTGAGAAATTTAAGCAGGAATACGACAATATAGTGGCCTGATATTGAGTTTCAAGCAGAAGGTAAATTGAAATAAGCTTAAAAAATTGGATAGTCCTAAATGGAAAACTCAAGTAAAAAAACTGATATAAAAAACTGCAAAGTGAAAAAGGAATATGACGCTAAAGAACTGTTTGGTGATAGTAATGAAATAATAATCAGATATCACGAGGAGCAATACAGGTTGCGTATTACAAAAAATGAGAAACTGGTAATGAATAAGTAATGAGTTGATAAGTTAAAATAAATCAAGCTACCAAGCAAACGAAATAAGTCAGCAAGGGAGCAATGGATAAAACGGTATTAAATGCCGAGTATCTGTTGCTCCTTTTTTTTTGTGCACGATTTTGCTGAATGAATATGTGCTATGTTTTCACAGTGAAAACATAAAAAGAAGATAATTTTTTATTCTGGAGAAAAAAATGAAGAAGAAATGTTTTATGATGTTGGCTGCGATTTTGACAAGTATGTTGTCTTTTGTAACAGGTGTTAGTGCTGCTGCTCTTGAAGGAGATTGCCAGGTAACCGGCTATACTTTTATGGGAGGTGGTATGGGTTTGTATTCAAATACTTCTGATTCAACAAGTAATCTAAAGGATTATTTTTTGACTCAGCCATTGGATGGCGGTGCGAACGGTGAAGATATGTGGGGTTTTGCCTGGGTGAAATTCAGCAGCGGCAGTGAGGCAGCAACTTCTGCTTATCTGGTTCTGGATCAGCTGCCTGTTTCCGGTGGAATGGGTTCTTCTGGTTTTCCCTACACCTTAGATGTATATGCTGCTCCTTCCGATGTGGCATCTCTTGTCAGAGGTGTTTCAACTCAGTCAGATTTAGCAGCGGTGAAAGATGCGACATTATCACTTTCCCCGATAGCGACATTGATTGTTGACGCCGAAGGATTGTGCAGTGTTGAAATAACTGATATTTATAATCTTTGGGCTGCAGGTGGAGTTAATAATGGTCTTATCCTTTCCAGTGCCGGAGCGAAGTTTGCCAGTTTTGGCAGTGCAGATGGAGTTGTGCCGTATATTTCAGACGTTACAGTACCAGAGCCTGCTACACTGGCGATGCTGGGGCTTGGCGGTTTGGCTGCGTTGAGAAGGCGTAAATAAACATAGGCAATAAAATTATAGCCGCTCTCTGCTTTACAATAGCAGGGGGCGGCAATATACAGGAAATGTATCATGGATAATATATTAAAAGGTATGCTGGTTTTAATGCTGGCAGGAGTTAGCTGCATGGCTTCTTATGCCATAGAAGTTGATTGTGACTTTTATACACCAATGTCGCAGTATGTGTTTTCCGGGCGTGATTATTTATTGACATCTAATGCATATGCCAAGCTGGATTTTGGTGATGGGCCGGTAAGTTATGAAACATTGCTGTTTATCAGGATTGATTCCGGCGAATTGCCAGATGATACTGTTGGCAGCGCATGGCTGAAGATGGTGTCAGGGCCTGCGGGGAGTATGGGTAGTGGTGCGTCCAGGCCTATAAAGGTAACTGTTCATAATGTTGATCTGGATGTTATGGAAATAAAAAATGGAAAGGTATCACCTAAGAAATTTTATGTTGAAGAAAATCATATACTTAATTCCTATGGCAGTGTTATGGTATATCAGGACGGTGTTTGTTACTGGGATGTAACCGAGCTGGTTAATCAATGGATTTTGTATAAGCAATCTGACGGTTCTGACGGCCTGGAAAATCTTGGTATAGCAATAACCGGTCGAGAGGATGAAGGGGCTTTAAATTCGTATGATAACCAGCATACGGGTTTTTATTCCAGTTCGGCAGATGAGCTTGGGGTAATTCCTAAGCCGCATTCGATAACGCCTGCATTAATAATAACAGAGAAAAAAGATGGTTTTGGTGATGCGTGGGTTCCTTCCATGGAGGACAAGGCAGGATGTACTTATCAGCAATGGCTTATGAGTGCCAGTGCAGGGCGGTGTGATCAGGGGATGCTTCCGGATGGCAAAGTAGAGAATGAATATGGTGATCCAAATATAGTCTGGCAGGAGGAGTTAGATTTTAATGGAGTGGATGTGATTAACCCGTTTTTGGCCTGGCATCCGTTTCCGGATCAGTCAGAGCCAAATGATTATCAGCCTGCATGGGTGGATGGAGTATACGGAGGGGTGTTTAGAGATCCCAACAGTTCGGGGTCGTATAATAGTGCACTTTCATATTCGGAATATGAGTTGACCGCAACAATCCCGACCGGTTCTGAGTCTGGAGAACTGACAGTTCTTGTTCAGTGTGACTGGTATGATGGCGGAAATGTTAATATTTTAGTTGACGGTGCGGTTGACATTACTCCACTTGATTTTGAAGTTCATAAGATCGGCAACGGCCAGTATGAGAATACCTGGTATAGAACGACTAAAGTATTTCGTTTTGATAAAAATCCGGGTCTAGTCAAGGCAGGCTTTGTTATTTCTGGTGACGAGCCATGGCTTGATTCTGTTTCAGTTTTTACGGCATTGGATATTGACTTGCCGGAGGGACCGTTGCGTTATACAGAAGATATTGATATGGATGGTTATGTTAACTTGATTGATTTTGCGATTATTTCTAATAACTGGCTACTGGATGCTGATAGTTTGGCAGGGGATTGCGATGGAAGTGAATATGTTGATCAGTCTGATATAGCGAGATTGTCGCAAATGTGGCTAATGAAGTCGAATTATATATATAAAGGACACCTCTAAAAATTCATTTTTAGCGAAAGATGGATCTTTTGCTTGCTGATCTGCGTCAGATAAAACCGCGAATATGGCCAATATGCATGCACGATTTTATCTTTCTTGCCGGCAAACAAAACTCCTCACTTTCGCAACAAAAGCAATTTCTAGAAGTACCCTAAATGATTAGTTGTCATAGAAAACAGGTGCTTTAGATGATGGTAGATAAAATAAAAAAGAGCGGCTTTACCTTGATTGAATTACTGGTAGTGATTTCGATTATTGCATTGCTGGTGTCAATATTAATGCCTGCTTTAAATAAGGCAAGAGGGCAGGCGAGGGCAATTGTGTGTGCTTCTGGTATGAAACAGATATCGGTGGCTTTTAATACCTACTCTATTGATAATGACGACCAGATTCCAACAGCCCGGCTGGTGATGTCTGACGATGAAGGCAGTGAACCGTGGATATGGTCTTTGCTGCCGTATATTGGTGAAAATAAAAATGACTTGGAAGGTTCATTTGAAGAACCCGCGGAATTATGGTTTTGCCCGTCTGATAAAGACCCGTATCCGTTAGGTTTGTCGCCGCATGGTCAAAAATATACCAGCTATGCGATGAATGGGTATCATAAGGTAGCATCATCCGGTAGTGGCTGGTCCGGCAGTAGCCCTGAACTGAAGTTTGGCCCGGCAGGCGGGTACAAGATAAGCCAGATTCGTTTTGGCAGTGAATGTATGCTTATGATGGAGACAAGCTATTATGGCCAGGTTTATGATATGTATAACAAAAAGCTTAAAAAGTATAATCCTGACTATCAAGGGCATCATCGCTATACCAGTGGTTTTTATCATAATAATGGCATGAATATCATGTTTGTAGACGGTCATGTTGAACGAGTTAAAGGAATAGATGCGGAAAAAGTTGAAGCCCCTGACACTCTTAAAAGTCAAAATTATATGTATTGGGAGGAATTATCTTTACCCGATTCAGAAGAAAACAGACTTTTATGGGGGCCTGGTTATTGAAATGTCGGCTGGTAGTATTTGCTATTGAATATTGTCAAAAATATATTACTCGTAAGTTGAAAGAAGCGGAAATGAAAAGAATTTTGTATATACAGTTATTGTCTTTATTGGTTATGTTTTCTTCGGGGTGTAATATGAGAGGGTTGTGCAATTCAAAATGTGATACATGGGTTGATGTATATCGTGGTGAGCCGGTGTCTTATACAGATATGATAACTGATATTTCAACTGCGGATGTAATATATCTTGGAGAGAAGCATACAATAGACCTTCATCATGAGATTCAGCTTGAAATAGTTATGAGTCTGGCAGATAAAGGTAAACAAATCATATTAGGTATGGAGCAGTTGGAAAGACGGTCTCAACCGGTAATTGATAAATACAATCGTGGCGAAATAGATTTTGACACATTGGCTGCTAAAGTGGATTGGCCCTCAATGTGGAGTAACTATCTGGATTATCGTGATATTGTGGAAGCAGTGCATGATTCCGGTGGTAAGATTATCGGATTGAATGCCGGAAAAGAGATCGTTAGGTCTGTTGCACGGTTTGGCATTGAAAAGTTGAGTGAAAAAGAACGGGCCGAGCTTCCTGACGATCTAGACTTTTCTGAGAGTCCGTATAAAAAGTATCTGAAGGAGCTAATGTTTGTTATGGCTCACGTGAGAGATGATAAGGGAATGCTGGAAAGGATGTATGCAGCGCAGGTTTGCCGGGATGAAACTATGGCTGATTCGCTGGCAGCTGCGATAAATGACAATAAAGTTGATAATGTGGTATCTGTTGTCATTTGCGGTTCTGGCCATGTTATGCATAGTGCCGGAACGCCGGCCAGACTGCAAAGAAGAATGCCTGGTACTAATGAGAGGATAATTATATTAAGTGATAGCGGTAATCTGGTAATGAGTAAAAAAGAGAAAGCTATGAGCAGGAATATTACTATTACACATGATAAATACAGATGTTTTGACTCTTCCATATCAGATTATCTTCATATAGTAGGCAGGAATTAAAGAAATATTTGAGCAAGGTACAGAGTTATGTGGTTATTTTTAGTTATTCTGCTGTTTGCAGGCACAATAAATATGGCAATAAAGTTTAGTCTGTTTGAAAAAACACTGAATGGCTGTCTTGCTGTTATTTTTACAATTCTTGCAGTAGGAAGCATGTATTCTGCTGCTATTAGAATGAATATCCAGGATGTAACTGACTTTATGAATAATTATGACAGCCTGGTAAATGTTGGAATTATTGTTATTGCGGAGTCTGTTTCAATATTACTGTTAGCAGCCAGGCTTTTGGCAGATCATTCAAATAATAAGAAGGTGACTTTTAGTAAAATTATTGTAATGTGTCCTTCTGTCAGTGGAATAATAGGTTTGTATATCGGGCTGGTATATATGTTGAACTGTATATCCGGCTGGCAATTAGGGCTGCTTGCTTTTGTGTCATTGGCGGGAGCCCTGATTGCTCTTTTATTGTTTCATCTACTGCTGCGTTTTGTTGTGTTAAGCTGGCAATTCAGGCTGGATATAGTTTTGATTCTTGCTTTTGTTCAAATCGTAATTGCCATGTTTTTGCCGCTGATTGTCAGTGGAAGGATGAGCATTGCTAATTCATATGATCACAACTTGGGTCGGGATTTCATTTTTTGCATATCGGCTATGACTATTATTTTGGTAGCAGCGTATTTTATAAGAATTTTTATATCGAGTTATGTTAAAACTGCTTCTCAGGAGTAAAAGTAAATGAATATATTGACAACTCTATTATACTGGATATCTTCCGGGATGATGATCCCGGTCATAGTTTTAATTTTGATAGCTTTAGGATATTCGTTATTGATGCTTGGCGATTTATACGGACATTATGCTGTCAGATTACGATGGAGTAAACACGTAAGACGATTGCTGGCTGAAGCAGCCGATAATCCTGTAGAAAAACTGGATTATGGTAATGTTATCCAGCACAAGGATTTATTTTCCGGTCATGTTAAGAAATTAGTTGAATGTGACTGGCATTCCATTCATGGGGCAAAGGTGTTGAGTGACTTTGAAATTGCTGTCGGTGATGAACTGAAGATGCCAAAAACTTTGATGCGGACCGGTCCGATGCTTGGTCTGATGGGAACGCTTATTCCTATGGGGCCGGCATTGGCCGGTCTTGCTTCTGGTGATATAGCATCAATGGCAACCAATATGCAGGTGGCTTTTTCAACAACTGTTATAGGTGTATTTATCGGAGGCGTCGGTTTTATTGTTCAATTGACTAAAAGTCAATGGAGCAAAAGAGATTATGCGATATTGGCATATTTATTTGAATTATCACAGGAGCAGCGAAATGAAAAGAAAAAATGTCTTTGTGCTTGATGATCATGATGATGATCCGTTGTCCGGCATGGCAAATCTTTTTGATATTGCCATGGTATTTGCGGTAGCATTAATGGTTGCTATGGTGGTAAATTTTAAGATGACAGAGATGTTTACCCAGGAAGATGTTACCATGGTTAAAAATCCCGGTAAAGACGATATGGAGATAATTGTTAAAAAGGGCAATGAAATTACCCAATACAAAGCAGCCCAGGGCCAGGGTGAAGGCCAGGGCAGGCGTATTGGAATTGCCTATGAATTAGATAACGGGCAGATAATATATGTTCCGGAAACTTTGCATGAGGAAAGTAAGTAGAATAATGATTAAAAAAAATCGCAAGCTAATTGCCGGCATAATAATAGTATTATTGGTTTTGCTGTATGTATGGAATAAGTATTTTTCTGCCACACATATTGCTGTAATCAATTTTCGTGATTTTCAATATGCTCAGATGCTTGATTCGCTTGACAGCAGCTTTATAAAAATAGATCGACTGGAAAAAACTGAAATTGCTGATACGGATTTATCTGATTATGCAGTGACCCTTATATTTGGTATGGGGCTAAGGCTTGATGAGCATCAGGCAGATCATATTAAATTCTGTATAAAAGATGGTGCAAAGGTATATATTCATTCATCTACAAACAAAGATGATCAGTTTACCAATTTGACATCTGAGCAGATAGCACAGGTAGAATCCTACCTGGAAAATGGCGGTAAAAAGAACACTGCCAGGCTTTTTAATTATTGCAGGGTAGAGTTTGATGGAAAAACCGCATTTAGCAGTGAAGTGCAGGGTGCTGAAATTATACCAATGGATACCCTTTTTCATTTGGAGACGGATGCTTTCTATTCATCAGTTGAAGAGTATGAGAAATACTATAAAGAAAAGGGAGTGTTCAAGGCAGGAGGCCCCAAGGTATGTTTACTTACATCAATTATAGGCCCAAGATCGTCAAAGCGTGACACAATAAATACTCTTATCCACAAGCTGGAAGCTAAGAATATAAATGTCTACCCTGTTGCCGGTTTTCAAAAGTGGTTGGATTTTATAAAAGACATTAAACCTGATCTTGCGGTATATTTCCCTCATGGCAGGTTGAATATGATGGGTAATACCGATGTTGTCATTGATTGGTTCAAACAGCAGAATATTCCGCTTCTGTGCCCGATTGATGTACATGAGCCGTATGATCAATGGTTGAATAGTCAGAACGGGATGTCCGGCGGTATGCTGAGCCAGAGTATAGTGATGCCGGAGCTGGATGGAGGAATTGAGCCATTTGCCGTGTCTGCTGAATATCCTGACGAGCGTGGTTTGATGGTATCTATGCCAATAGAAAATCGAATGGATACCTTTGTGAGTCGTGTTGACAACTGGCTGAAATTAAAAAATATTCCAAACAATGAAAAGAGGGTTGCGATATTTTATTTTAAAGGTCCGGGACGTAACTCTCTTGTGGCAAGTGGGATGGAAGTTGCAGAATCACTTCTTAATGTCCTAAGGTATCTTAAAGAGCAGGGATATGATACAGGTGTTTTACCTGAAACGGTGAAGGAGTTTGAAAATAGGATTCAGAATGAAGGCCCGGTACTAGGACCTTATGCCAGGGGAGAGTTTGAGAGATACCTGGAGCATGGCCAGCCGGAATTGATTAGAACCCGGGATTATCTAAGTTGGGTTCAGGAAAGTCTCATGCCGGAGATGTACCAGCAGGTTGAAGCTGAGTATGGTCCGGCACCTGGCAATTACCTGTCGTCAATGGTTGATGGACAGTCATATATAGCATTGCCGCGTGTCAGGTTTGGGAATATTGTGATTTTGCCCCAGCTTATGCCCGGTATTGGTGATGATCATAGCAAACTTGTTCATGGCGTAAAACAAGCCCCGCCACATCCGTATATTGCAGGATATTTATGGGCGAGGAAAGGCTTTAAGGCTAATGCCTTGATACATTTTGGTACGCATGGCTCACTGGAGTTTACACCGTGGAAGCAAAATGTTCTATCAGATATGGACTGGGCGGATGCCCTGGTTGGTGAACTGCCGCATCCGTATGTATATACGATTAATAATATAGGTGAAGCGATAATCGCCAAGCGCAGGAGCTATGCAGCTATTGTTTCCCATACTACTCCGCCTTATATGGAATCTGAGTTGTACGGGCCGCTGTCAGAGCTGGAAAGTGCAGTTGAAGGATATGAGCATGTCCGGGATGAGGCATTGAAGGCGGAGTATCTCAATAGTATCAGGCAGGGTATAATCGAGCTTGAACTGGATAAGGATTTGGAGCTGGAAAATTTTGCTGGAAGTGAATTGACAGACGAACGGCTGGAAAAGATACATGTGTATCTGCATTCACTGGCCCAGGAAAAGATCACTCGCGGACTATATGTATTGGGAAGGTCGTATGAGCCGGAGCAGGCCAGGGAAACCGCTATGCTCATGGCAGTAGAGTCTGTAGCTCACAGCTTATCCGTTCTTGATAAGCTTAAAGAAAAATCAAATAACGGCAGCAACCCACAACCGGCCCATAGTGAAGAATCTGAGGTCAATGTTTATAAGGATAAAGCTAAACTTATTATAAATGAAATACTGTCTGGTAACGTTAGCTGGAAGGAATTTCTTCCAGAGGAAGATATTCTTCGGCTGGAAGCATGGAATAAAGACCATGAAAAGAAATTGCATTCAATGAGAGCCGGCCGCCCGATTAAAGAAAATATGGAGAATAGGCATAGTATCGCAGCAGGTGTTGAAAATAATGAGAATCAACAGTTGATAATTGCAAAGGCTTGTGATCCTGCTAATAGTACTGTGTTATTTGCAACAGCAAATGATAAAGTCTTAGCAGATATTGTTACTAAGTGGGATAAAGAAACAACAAAACAGAATATTGAGGTTTTGGGTTTTTATGCAAATAATATCGAATTACATGGTGAAATCGAGCAGAAGGATGGCAAAGATAATAAGGCTGTGGCAGCCATACTGCGTTTGGGGCAGGGGCATCTCGAACGTGCAGTTAGGGTAGTAAAGCAGCATCTTCAGCGGTTAGAGGCTGATGAGAAAGAATATATTGACGCTGTTAGTGATTTGCGAGAGTCATTGAGGTCTGTTACTGATTATGAAAAAGGATTGCTTGATTGTACCGAATTTGAGTTGGCAGGCATAGCTAATGCCTTGTCAGGTGGTTATATTGCCCCATCTTCTGGAGGAGATCCGCTGGGCAACCCGCAATCTGTGCCTACTGGACGTAATTTAACGGCTATAAATATGGATAAGACGCCAACTGCCCAATCGTGGAAAGTTGGTGTAAAACTTGCTGAGGCAACCATTCAGAACAAACTCGATAGCACTGGCGATTATCCTGAAAAGGTGGCTATTACCCTGTGGGGAGGGGAATTGATACGTGCCGAAGGAACCCAGATTGCCATGGCATTACACTTTTTAGGTGTTGAGCCGGTTTGGAACTCTCGCGGCATAGTGCATGATGTAAAGCTGGTTCCCATGGAAAAACTGAACAGGCCTAGAATTGATATTGTTGTTCAGACATCGGGTCAGGCACGTGATATTGCCGCTTCCAGGCTGTTTCTCATAAATAAAGCAGTTAAACTGGCTTCAGAAGCTAATGATTCCGGAGAATATGAAAATTTTGTCCGGCTAGGCACGCTCGCAGCTGAAAAAGTTATGAAAGAAAGAGGTATGTCACCCTTGGATGCCGGTAAGTTCTCAACGGCCAGGGTTTTTGGCGGGGTTAACGGCAACTATGGCTCTAATATTATGGGGATGGTAGAATCCGGTGATCGATGGGAGGATGACACCGAGCTAACAGATCTGTATTTAACGAATATGGGGGCAATATATACTGAGGATAACTGGGGGCACTATCAACCGGGAATATTCGAAGCGGCATTGCAAAATACCGATACGGTTGTTCATAGCAGATCTTCAAATAATTGGGGGCCGCTTTCTCTGGATCATGTATATGAGTTTATGGGCGGCATGAATGCTGTTATTCGAAATGTGACTGGTAATGAGCCCGATGCTATGTTTAGCGACCTGCGTAATAAATATCAACCTGGAATGCAGGATGCCAAAAAAGCTATCTGGGTGGAGTCTCGTACAACGCTGATGAATCCAAAGTTTATAACCGAGATGCAGCAGGAAGGAGCTTCGGCAGCTGACACCTTTGCTGAGAGTTTTCGGAATACTTATGCCTGGAATGTGCTTAAACCGGGAGCTATTGATAAAGAACTTTGGGAAGGGCTGTACGATGTTTATATTGACGATAGTCTAAACCTTGATATGGAAAACTACTTCAAGGAAAAGAATCCTTATGCTTTGCAGGAAATGACTGCGGTTATGCTGGAAACTATTCGCAAGGGATACTGGCAGGCTGACCAGGATATAGTAAATAAGCTCTCACAGCTGCATGTCAAACTTATTACTGAATATAAACCGGGATGCAGCGGTTTTGTCTGCGATAATGCAAAGCTTCGTGAGATGATAGCCGGTAGTATTACCCCGGAAGCAGCTGCAAGCTACCTGCAGCAGATTGATCAGGTACGCACCGCTCAAAACCAAGAGCAGGTTGAAGGCATGCGTCTGGAAAAGCAGGATATGAGCTTGGACATGATCAAACAGACGATCCGGGAGAATAAAAATACTATTGTTTTGTTAGGTATGTTAATATTAATTTTAATAGCAGTAGTAATATTTGGGGTAAAACGCAAAAAATATCAAATGAGGAATTAATGGGTTCTGCCTTAGATCTTTTCATGCGATACTGTAAAAAGGCAGGGATCAAAACCCATAAAAAACTCAATCTCCATTCACTCAGAAAGGGCTATGGTTCCAATATGCATCTCCATTGTCCTCCCCAGACCTTAAAAGAACTCATGGGTCATTCCTCGATAGTGACGACCATGGAATTCTATATCCAGGATACTCAACCAGAATAAAAAACAGGCGGTCATGGCTCTCGACAGGATGATGGGAGAGTGAGTCTTTTTCAATTATTTAACATGTCATAGTATGCTTCAGATAAAATTTCTCTTAATAGTGATTCATTATCTTTGACAGCATTTTTATGTCTTAGATAAATTCTATGTCTATGTTTTTTTGCACGATTATCATCTTCATAAATACCTGTTTTTTTGGCTCTTTCAATTATATGGTTTTTATCTTGAAATTCATTAGCTGAAAAATACAAATAACCAGATTTAGGTTGAATTTTAATAAAGTTTCCTTGCGAAGTATCAATATGAGATTTTCTTGAAATTAAGCTGATATTTTCAAATTCTTTAATAGTTCGCATTAGATTAAGTAATTCGAATAGCAAAGCAGTTGCTATTGGTTTTTCCTGAATCCATTCTTCCAATGACTTTCCTTCATTTTTTACTATTTCACTAGAGCCACTAGAAGCTTCTTCAAAGCAGTCTTTTGCACCATCAACTTTATTGATTTTGTCTCTATTAATAGGATTTTTCGTTTTTTTTGATTTTATACAAAATTTCTGTTTTAGCCAAAACCAAAAACTACTTTTGCAGTGGGGTGAATTCATAGTTTTACTGACTTCAATACTCACAATATCTGGCATGTCAGGCTCACCTTGTATATTTTCGGGTGAACAATAATGAGGATAAATGTTTCCTCTCTCATCTCGATAAGCACTTAAGCAAATAAGATGAAATTCATCAATAACACCATTTGTTTGCAAAGCCAAAAGTGCATTATGTTGGGCGGGCTTAAAAGATCTTGCTATCCACACTATTTTATGAGCATCGAAATGTGCGCAATAAAGCAATATTTGCCCCAAATGTTTATGATCTGCTCTAGCAAGTTGGTTTTCTATTATTACAATTTTACCATCTTTGTTATCCTTAGCTAATATGTCAACAAAGTATCCACCAGCATTTACCTCAACACCTTCTACCTTAAGATCCATGCCAATCTTCTGACCCAGATCATCTATTCTTTTTGCAAGGTATGGAGTAAAGTCATATGCCTCATTTGGCCATGCTTCTCTAAGTGGTATTTTAGTTAAATTATTCTTCATTATATTTACCGTTATTTCGAATTAATATAATTATCTAAATGTAGTAAGCAAGTCTATCGAAAGTACGTTGATGGGTGGCACCTATCAGCTTTAGGATTATCTCCACCATCCATATCGCTTAAGAAGCCAATCCGCCCATGATTTCTTATCATCTTGAGCGACTTGTTCAATTACTGTCATTAAACTTTCAGAATTGATACTGGTAAATTTATCCTTGGGGGATATGCTTCTCCATGCTTCTAAGATGGTGTTACCATATTTAGAAAATATTGGAGATGTAAAAGTATCTGAAAATTCTCTATTAGCCTTTGGCGAAATATGCAAGTGGACAACGATATCAGCGTCCATTTCTTTCTCTCTCTGCATTTTATCAGCTAAAACACTTTGTCTCATGAGTTGATAGAAAGGTTCAACGAAATAATTCTCATAGGTAGGTATGTCAGGTTTATCTGTCTTCCATATTTTGAAATCATCTTTATAGGTATCCCATCGTGTCTGATTTATTTCATTTTTGGGCGGTAGTTTATGGCTCTTATACTTTTCTGTGTATTTCCATTCTCCCAGGACCAGTTGTTTTTTACCGTCATATCTCCTGAAGAAGAAAGCAAAATCAAGACTGGTGCAGTTTGCACCTCGTTGCGGCCATTTCTTTTCACCTTCAAAATGAGTTTTTTCTCCTACAAATTCAAAACATATATATGGGTAGCTCCCATCAGATAAAGACTGATCTGTATGAAAAGGAATGGCTTCTTTCATTTCAGGAAAATAAACCTGAAAGACATTTTTAAATAGTTCCGGGTCAGTGGTCATAGGGAATAATGTATTTACACACATTGTCTGAGAGCAGCAGAGGTGGCAGCTGGGGAGACAGTGTTTTATTCCATCTAAATCAATTCCATCATGCCAGGTGATTTTTCTTTCCTTGAAATACTCAATAGCTTCATCTCTGAAAGACTCATTAAGATTTTCTTGAGAATATCCATCTGCCAGGCAAAAGGGATATGACTTCTTATTATAAGTTCCATCTGGTTGAGCTTCAGGGGAGAATAAAACTGACTTTAGTTTGGCATAGCGTTCTTTTTCATCGTTTATGAAGGACATATTAGCCTGACTCCAATTCTTAAATGATGTCTTTGGTTCATAATCTAACAATACATGATTTGTTTTTACAAACAATAGTCGGTCATAGCTCTCGACAGGATGATGGGGGAGTGAAGAGTTAAATATCCTGTTTTAATTATCTAACAGACCCACAAAGAAAAAATTATCTCATTAGTCGATATGTATCGACTTCTTCATTTTCATTTTTGAAATTAGCGATAAAGATTTTGTACAAACCAGAATTAACAGATAAGAATGATTCTCCATACATGGCATCTCCAACCTTATCACCTGCGAAAAGAAGAACTAAGCCAGAGTTGTCAATTTGGATAGTAGTATTTGTATCCTTGAAGCTATCAATATTGGTATTTGAAATTACTCCGTCAAGAATACTGTCCATATCCGTTGTTTTCCAATTCTTCAAAACATATATTTCAAGATATTCTTTATCTTCAAAATACTTCCATGAGATCATTGGTGGATCAGCAAAGACAAGTGCTTCACCGTCACCAACTTTAATCTTACCCCAAGTATCCCCAACTGAGCAGGCTCTTCCATAATCCGTTTTTGGGTCTAAAGGATCAAATATGTTTATTTTATGTCCTTTCCATTTTGTTCCCAATGACTTTGGTATAACGATAAAAGGTCCGCCATCTGAGCATAGATATTCATATTTTTCCATTCCTGCCACAGTATTATCGATTTCATCTATTTGATAATCAGATGGTTCCTTCTCGCATCCGCATATGCAAATGAGAGATAATATGAAAATACAATATTTAGGCAACATAACACTACTCCTATATATTTTCGACCAGGATAAATTTAAACCATCCATTAAGTCTATAAAAATATCCTTAGTTTTCAACTGATTTATATATTTGGTGATGTGGATTGTTTTATGTCAAATGTGATAATTAGGGACAGTGGTAATTTATTCCCTCCCAACCATCTCCCCACTCAAAAGTCAGATCAAAAGTGCGCTATATATGCGCAGAGGCATATAAACCAATAAAAACAGGGGGTGATATAAAAAGAAAAAGCTCTGTAACTATCATAATTACAGAGCTTTGTATCAAATGGGCGGTACAGGACTTGAACCTGTGACCCCCTGCTTGTAAGGGCAATATTCTAAGAGCTATATCAATTGTAAGTCTTTATTTATAAATATTATAACGATTCTGTATTGTTTGTCAATAGTGTATGTTTTGCATTTGTTTTTAATGACTTACGCTGTGTTGGGTACACAGTGTACTTTATGAATTAGTCCGTAAGGTTTATTATTAAGGAGCCTTATTGGTCAGTCTATATTCCAAACCATCGCTTAATCCTGGCAGTGGCTTGGTAGAGCTGTTCTTCTTTTTCCTGCATGCTTGTATCTGGATAAAAGTTTGAACTGCTTAGAATCGTTTGCCATCCGAGCTGTTCAGGCTTTGAGAAATGGTTCTCTACAATGTTTTTGGTTTTCTGAAGTATTTCAGATTCTGAATGTCTGGCAACAAACTTTTGCCCTGGCTTTAGATCAGCGATATCTGATAGCATGATAATTATATAAACATCCCAGGCATGAGCCATAGCCCGATCAGGATCATGGCGTTTTCCCTGGCATCTGTCGTTAAATGCGTATAGCTTCATTATCATAAGATTTGTTGGAGATGGTGTATATAATCTAATGTCACTGGTGCGATATTCTTCTGAAATATTGCATAATTCGATAGTGTTCAAGTCCTCATCAATGAACTTTGCTTCTTCTGTAATGTGACCGTGCAGTATAGATTTCACAATTCTTAATCTGTAATTCTTTTTGGTCAGCTCATCAATGGGCGGAACCAGGATGTCCAGTTCCATATTGTCATCTTTTTTGAAGCCGTGAAGTTGTTTTTCAGGTTGAACACTATATTTAAGCTCATCTGTTATTATTTCAGCTATTGCGTTTCTTTTGGATTCTTGAAGCAAGTCTTCTTTGCATAGCATCAAGTCTATATCCTGGGTAGCCCGGATCATATTTTGTATTTCGTTTTCTTTATTACAATAACTGAGATAAACACCAAGCCCGCCACAAATAATAGGTTTGATATCTTTTTTCTCACAGGCTCTTGCCAGCTCTGCCAGTTGTTGAATTATCATGTTATCCATTATTTCTCCCTAAAATGACCTGTTTAAGCTGATTAGCTATTTTGGGGCCTCTTGGCCTATCGTTAACCATTTCTAAATATAGCTCCAGATCATCTACTATTCTATCGCTTGGGTTGCCTTGCAGGTTGAACCAGACACAAGGATTTTTAGATTCAATGAATGTCAATTGTCCAAATTCTTCATCCGGACATATTAGGTTCTGTTTATCTTCTGATATATTAATTATGTCATTTATTGATTTAATAAATATTGTAATCTGGCCGGTCATGCCAAAACCTTTGATCCTGGCCGCATAGAAGCCGCAATTAGCATAATCAATACCCGAATCAGATAATATCTTACAAAGGGAATCGATATTCTCAACTTCGTATTTGTATCTTTTCTCTTTTTTGCTCCTGGCATATTCTGCATAACCTTCAGTTAGGTTTTCGAGCAATTGTTCAGGCTGTTTCACCAAGATGTTTGATCTGGTTCGGTTTATCAGTAATTCTTCTTCCAGTGACTTTAGCACTTTTGACACTGTTCCGGTAGTAATTTTTCCGCTTCTTTCATTAATGAATTCAACTATCTGATTCAAAGAAGAAAATCCATCTGGATTCAGCAGTAATGCTCTGCTTACCAGCGATGAAGTACCTTGATATATCTTTTTGATTGGGGCTGTATCGGGATACTTGTTAGGGTTTCCGGTTCTTTCAATATAAATATTGGGAGGGATACTGATAAGCATATTTCCGGATAAGTCTATCCATGATATATTGTTTTTTGATAGTAGCTCTGCCTGTTTGTTGCCAATGTATGGCGCAACAATCATTGGAACAATTTCCTGCATACTGTTTTCTGTTAAAGCATTCTTTAAGGTATTGATTTTCTCAATAATTGCCTTTGGTGTTGCGGTGGTGAGCAGCTCAATAGCGGCCTTGATTCTTGGCCCATCTTGAATTGCAAAGTCTATTACAGCATCGGTATTGTAATTACCTTCCTGAGCAGCCTCAATTAATGAAAGCGGCAGGCATTCATTTATTCGGGTGTTTAGCTTATCTATTATTTCTTGTTCTGTTAGTCTCATTGTGAATTTCCTAAAAAATATCAATTTCCTATATAGGATATATCGTATTTTTAGAAAAGTATCAATAGCGAATTTCCTAAAATAAATAATTTTCCTAAGTAGGAAAGTAGTTTGTTTTAGGAAAATTGTTATGGTGGCAATATATTAAAGATATGTAAATATCTGTTGTTAATATATTTATATGGGGTATTGAATGCGTGGCCTTTGGAAATGCTGTGTAAAAATGTCGGCATTTAAATATATGTGAAGACTCATTTACACTGTTTTCCATGGTCTTGACAAGGTATAATCGGATTGATAATATAATGTATATGTATAAATCATTATCAGCAAGGAGGTTGTGTGGTGTCAAAGACCCGTCTGCCATCATATTGTCTCAAAAATAATTCATCTGGCAAAACTTATGCTTATGTTACTCTAAACGGTAAACGTATTAGCTTAGGCCCGGATGGTCAGGAAGCAAAGGAAAAATACAAAGCTCTTATCGCAGAGTGGTTGTCAGGTGGTAAATTCCTTCCGACAGGTGATTCAGCGATTACAATTCAGGAAATGGCCGCCAGATACCTCAAGTACGCTAAGTTGAATTATTCAGGGTCAACAGAGTATGGTAATTATAAAACTGTAGTAAAGATACTTCTAAGCTTGTATGGATCAACCAATGCCAATGAGTTTGGCCCTAAAAAGCTTGAGGCAGTTCGCCAGGTTATGATCGAAAAAGGCTGGCAGCGTTCATCTATCAATAAGCAGGTTATGAGAGTCAGGTCAATTTTCCGATGGGCGGAGTCAAAAGAGCTGATAGTAAAGGGGATGGCAGATTATCTTGCTACCATGATCCCATTGAAAAAGGGCCGTTGTCCTGATATTCCAGAAGGTGAAGATGTTAAGCCTGTTCCAGTTGATGATATTGAGGCAATAAAACCTTACCTGAGCAGGCAGGTATGGGCAATGATCCAGTTACAGTTATATACTGCCGCAAGGCCAGGGGAGATTGTTATAATTCGTATTATGGATATAGACAGGTCTGAGCAGGTGTGGATTTATAAACCTGAGAAACATAAGAACCAACATCGAGATATGGACCGGGAAATCTATCTTGGTTTGAAAGCCCAGGAGATATTGACACCCTTTTTGTTTGGCAGATTTGAAGCTGATTATATTTTTTCCCCGAAAGAAGCCAATGCTGAAGCTAAACAGAAAAATGCAGATAGTAAGCGTCGTGAGGATCAAAAGTCAGGTAAGGCCAAGACTGCCAGAACAATAGGCAATCATTATACTACCAGTTCATATCGCAAGGCAATCCACAGGGCATGTGAAAAAGCCGGAGTGGAAAAGTGGAGTCCGAACCAGTTGAGACATAATGCTGGTACTGTTATTCGCAAGGAATATGGAGTGGAAGCTGCGCAGGTAATGTTAGGCCATGCCAGGGCAGATGTTACCCAGATATATGCCGAACGGGACCGGGAGAAGGCAAAAGAAATAGCAAAGAACATAGGTTAGTTAATATTAAGAGTTGTATTTACGGAAAGATATTTAATGTTTGAACAAAGTTTTGAGGAGTTCAGAGAGGAATATCTTGCAGGTCAGTATTCACAGATCGAAAGGTATTCCGATGAGCATAAGTTTTATTATTTTGTCCAGCAGGGAGTATTTGCGGCATCAGAGCTATTACCTGCCCAGATAAAGGACAATGCCATTCAGGAAGATGGCGGTTTTATTATTCATACTGATATGCTTCCGGTATATTATTCCCAGTTACATGCATGTTTATCGATAATTGATGATAATTGCCGTAAATTCGTTGACTGGAAGAAGGTTTTTGCCGGTAAGGATATTGCCAGATGTTTTACCAAGGTAGATAACTCTGCCCTGGTAGCGGCAATTGACTTTATCAAAGATGTATATTGGAGATATAGGCAGGGGTATATTTCATGGCAATACCGGGTTGATCCGAGAGCAGATCATCCAGATGATGAAGTTGTCATGGAAGCTCACGATGAGATGTGGCCCAGACTTGAGCAGGCAAAGCTGGGTGATGAGCATTTCTGGGGCTGGATGATAGATGTGATTGATTCAATGCAGGCTGATTATCCGGTTACAGACTGGTCGTATAGCAGGATTGGAGCTACAGCCAGAGAGGTAGTATTGGCTTTAGATAATGAATATGAACGAGTTAGTAAAGAAGGTCTGAAGATACCAAAAGATGAGAATCTGGAAGATTGGCCGGAAGATTTCAAGTTAATTAGACTATTGGGCTTGGGAGCATATAGATATGCTTTGGTTTGTGATGGTCAATGTAAGGAAGTTTTTATTAAAACCGGAAGCAAGCTATATAGGTTATTGGATAATGAAAGTAATTTGACGACTAAGTATATACAAAAAGAATTCAAACTACAAAAAGGAAAAGGGCAACAGCCATCAAATATAGCGAATGACATCAATCGGCAACTATTGGAACGAATGGCAGGTATTGGGATTAGAGTTGTAGGCCGAAAAAAACCATATTATTTCGACCATAAGCAGAAAAAATACAGGTTCAGATTTGTGGTTGGTCACCTTGAAATAGATGAAGAAAGGTTCAGAAAGCTTTTTCCTACCTTTAAGGTATAGGTATGAAACAATAAAATTAAAAAAATATAATGAAAAATTTACAGGTTGGTAGTGTTTAACGTAAGTCTTTTTGGTGCAATTGTTTACGTAAGGTACTTCTAGGCTTTTAATGTTTTTAATATCACAAATGCAGTAGTAACTTTCGGGTTACTGCTGCATTTTTTATTTAAACCTACCCCAGGCACCCGTTTGTGAAAGCCTTGCAAAATGTGTAAAGCAGGGCATAAAGCAAACAGGAATACAAAAGGTTGTATTCCATAGTTCTATGGAGGTAGTTATGTTTTCATATCTATCATTAAGTGAAGCGGTTGAGATGATCCCAAGTAAGCCTAGTACCAACGCATTCTGGCGGTGGTGCAGACGAGGTTTGAAGGCTCGCAACGGTAATATTGTCCGCATGGAGCATTGTCGGATCGGCGGCAAGATATATGTGACAGAAGATGCAATTGAGCAGTTTTTCAGTTCACTGGCAAAAGCTGACACTGAGTATTTCGAGCAGCAGGAGCAGATGCAGGTTCCGGCAGTAAAACCGGATAAGTTCAAAGATGAACGTATGACTGAAACAGAAAGATTTTTGAGAGAGGAAGGAGTACTTTAATGGATAATAAAATTAAATTGCAGCAGGATGAATCATTTTTGAGACAGACTCTAATCAGAGCTGGGGCGGAATTTCGGCATGAGGGCAGCAGTTATTTTCGATGCCCATTTCATAATGACAGCAACCCATCAGCACATATTTTTCAGGGTGATAACCATATATGGTTCTATAAATGTTATGCCTGCGGCGCAAAAGGTGATGTATATACAGCATTAGCTGAAATCGAAGGCAGGACTTCAGGAGAAGTTATCGCTAAGTATGTTAATTCAGATTCAAATCAACAGGAGGGCAATAAAATGCCGGTAAACAATAAACAGATAAATAAACAAAGTGATAACAAAATGTATGAAAGCCTGGAAGATATTGAAAGACTTTTCGAATATCAGGGTTATAAGATAGAAAATGAATATGTATATGAATGTCCAGATACAGAAGTGGTAGTTTTGTACGTATATCGTTTAGTAGATAAAAATGGTGTAAAGACTTTCAGGCAGGTGATTACAGAGGATTATCGCTATGTTATTAAAGGTTTAAGTAGCGATATTCCATTATATAAGGCAGTTGAAATAGCCAAAGTACCTATGGTGTTTGTCTGTGAAGGCGAAAAAACTGCCGACGCTTTATGGAGTATCGGCTTGCCTGCTACAACCAGTGCAGGAGGCAGTAATGGTTCAGATAAATCAGACTGGTCCATTCTGGCAGGAAAAAAAGTAATTATCTGGCCGGATAATGATGATCCTGGTATGGATTATGCCAACAATGTAGCATGGCTGCTGGATGGTATGATACCAGAGTCGGAAATCAGAATACTTGACCCGGACGTTCTTGGAATAACTGAGCCAGGTGAAGATGCTTATGACTTTATAGAAAAATGTGAACAAAAAGGTGTTTCTGTTGACAAGATAGTTGACAAGATATTATCAGCTATATCTGAGGCTCAAGAGTATAAGCCTTGTAGTAATATAGCAACAGAAAACAAGCCATTTCCAACTGATTGCCTGCCGGAAAAGGCAAAAGAAACAATCGAATGTATAGCAGAATCTATTGGATGTGATGAATCTATGCCAGCTTTGGCTTTATTGTGTGCGGTTTCAGCTGCAATAGGTAACACCAGGCAATTGCAGGTTAAGGAAGGATGGTATGAACCTGCCGCTGTCTGGGGGGCTCTAGTGGCGGGAAGTTCAGTTGGTAAAAGCCCGGCATTAAATTCTATCTTGCAGCCTCTTTATGACCTGGAGAATCTGATTCTTAATCAATCGCATCAGAATCTGTTAGATTTACAGGGTTCAGGTGATATTGATGGTGAATTCAATAAGCCGCCATATTCTCAGAGGTTGATAGTATCAGATATTACAGTTGAGGCATTAGCCAACAAACTATCAGAAAATCCACATGGTCTGCTTTTACATAGAGATGAACTAGCTGGATGGTTTAATTCATTCAATAAGTATAAAGCTGGTGGAGATGATAAGCAGAACTGGCTTAGTATATGGCGAGCGAGTCAAATTACTGTTGACCGAAAGAGTAGTGATAAACCAGCTATCTCTGTTGAAAAATCATTTGTCAGTGTTGTAGGTACTATTCAGCCAGAAGTATTGGCTTCATCATTGAGAGGTGAAAACTCTTATAATGGAATGGCGGCGAGGTTTCTGTATGCTGTTCCTGAGAGCAAAAGAACTTCATGGACAGAATCTGGAGTACCTCAATATCTGATCGATGATTTGAAGCGTATATATCTGAAGCTTCTGAAACGAAGTTGGAAGCATGTTGATAGTGTTACTCCTGAAACCGTGAAGTTTTCACCGGAGGCATCCTGTCTGTTCGGCAGATTCCATGACCAGAGTAAGGATAAGGCTATCAAGCATGGCGGCATACTGGAGTCAATACTAGGCAAGGCTGATAGTTATGCCGCAAGGATTGCTCTTATCCTGCATGAGTTAAAAGCTGCTTATGGTTTGCATAGTGGTGATATGGTTTCAGAAGAAACTATGTCCGAAGCTATCAGGATGTGTTCTTGGTTTATGGATCAGGCTTATAAGGTTAACAATCTTATTTTGGTTGATGATAAGAAAGAATTTATCAAGGATATTCGCTGGATCCAGAATAATGGTGGTCAGGTTACTGTTCGCGATTGGGTTCGCCATAAATCCCTGAAATACACCTCTGCTATGGCACGCAAGTATTTTGAACAGCTTGAAAAGGTAGGTGTCGGCAGGATTAGGGAGCATGTCAGGAATGGCAAAGGTAAAAAGCGTGGGCCGGTATTTTTTCTGTACTCTTAGGAATTATTCGACAATTCGACAATAAAGGATAAGTCATTGATATATAAGGGGATAAAATGTCAGAACGATTAAAACCAAAATTCGACAATTCGACATTAAAACAGCGATTTGGTAATGCTAATTGGTTTTGGCATGTCCAGATTGGTAGTGGTAAGAGTTTTTATTGTCGAAATGTCGAAAAAGGTGTTCGACATTTTATCTGCTTTATTGACAGAGGTTTAAGTCTTATTGTCGAATTGTCGAAGGTTTCGGGATATGGAGTGTTTATCTGTTGTCAGTTTTGCAAGCCAGGTTCAAGTAATGCTGCAAGTATTACATGTATTACATTGGTTTGTAATGCTTGTTTTGAACTTGGGTTCTATATGTTTGTAAGTGTATTATTTGTTAGTTTTTATGTAATATTTGCGTCTCATTTTTATGGTTTGGAAGCAGTGGTTTTTCAAAATAGTAACAAAGTTCTTATAGAAGAATATAGTTGCTTTATTGACAGGCAAGAGAAACCAGGAATACTAAAGAAATTACGTCAAAAGCTCAGGTTAGTATCTCGGCAATGTCTGAAAAAGTATGGTTTTCCAGCTATTTATATGTGACATCAGTAAAATTTCCACTGGAAGTTTGCGTGAATATAAATACGAAAGGATTTTACGATGTTAAAATCAATATTTTATGATAGATCAAAAGATCGGTATTATGAACGCTGGCAGGAAAATGGTCAGGAAAAGACTTATTATCTGCCGGAAGGGTTAGATTATAGTGAAATTCGCAAGATGCGAAAGGTTAGAGCTAAAGGAGTACTTTGGGATGACTGGGTTGAGCTTGACCTGAATAATTATTCAGCCCAGGTAAGGGGAAGTACTGTGCTTAAGCTTGAAGGTCTTTATCGAAGGATAACTGAGATGTTTCAGCCTGATTTGCTGTTGGATGTGAGCTATGAGTTGATGCTTCAATATCGCAACAGGCGTATTGAATCAGGAATACAGGCATCAACATTTAATAGTGAGTTAACTGTTTTGAAGGCGGCGTTGTATCGGGCAGTTGATCTTGGCTATATCAAAGATAATCCGGTCGCTTCAAGAGCTGCCAGCAGGTCATTACGTGCCAGTTGTAAAGCTCCGTTAAAATTATCGGTTGATGAGAAACCTGTTCGGGTAATCTCAGAAAGTGAGTTCGAAAAACTACTCTCGGCATGTCCAACAGATGCTTGGCGTTTGATATTGTATTTGGGCTATTATGCCGGTTTGCGGATAGGTGAGATTCTGGGACTCAGGCCATGTGATATAGATATGGAAAAGCGAATCATCTATGTTTATAGCTATAAGGATAAAAGATGGCGTACTAAAACCGGTAACGGCAGAGAGGTACGCATATTTGATACTCTGTATAGTTATTTGCAGAGATGTGATCTCTCTGGTGAGTTTGTTGTGAGAGATATTTCAGCCAGAGGTAATATGACACAGCGGTGTAGCGATCAGGCCAGTACAAGATTTGGTATTATATGTCGAAATTCCGGGCTGGTTGATAACATCGGCTGGAATCTTTACACTTTGCATGATTTGCGAAAGAGTTGTATTTCCAGGTGGAAGCGTGCCGGTTTTGATTTATGCTGGGTGCAGCAGATGGCCGGGCATAAGAATCTGATGACCACTGTTCGACATTATGTTGAACCGTTATCAATGGCTGAATTTGCCAGATTGCAGGAAAGTAGAATATCCGAGTTGGATTGGGGAAAGCTGTAATACAGTATTTTGTATGGTTCTGCTCTGTGGTCTGGTAATAATATTAGGCCATGAGCAGAGCTATAGCGAATAATATAATATATAAGATAAGAGAGAAAACAAAATAATGAGCAAGTTAACTGATAATCAATCAAAATATAATCATCACATGCCAAAGATAGCCAAGAAATTATTGAAGCTGGGCTGGAAGATCAACTGTATTTGTGAATTTATGGAGATAACTCACAGAACCTGGGATAACTGGATGAAAAAGTATCTAGAGTTTCGGGAGGCGGTAAATGAAGGTAAAAGTGAATTTGCCACCGAGAAAGTTGAAAACAAGCTTATTAAGCGATGTATGGGGTATAATTATATTAAGTCCAGGGAAGAAGTGGTAAATGATGTGGTGATTGCAAATGATGGCAGTCAAATTCCTATTGAAAGGCTCAAGACTGTAAAGCAGGAGGTTCATGTACCACCAAATGTTTCAGCAATATCAAAGTTCCTGGCAGCACGCATGCCTGATAAGTATGGTAAAGATGCTAATCAAAGCAGCGGCGGGCAGTGTAAGCAGTTAGTGAGGCAGGATATTCTGGAATTGACACCACAGGAACGGATGGAACGGTTGAAGGAAATGCTGGGAAATATACGCGTTGTGCAGAGAGTGGGTGATAAGCAAGAAGATGTATAATGGTATGGTGGACGGATGCCATATAATACGAGTCTGTCAGTGAAATAATCAACCTTTTATATAAGGGGCTAAAATACAGTTTCGCCGATGAGATTTTTCAACGGTTTTTCTTACAGACCCTTTCAGTCCAAAAAGCACTTTGATTCCGTTTTTTTTAAGCTCTTTTAATTGGATAGTGCCGTAACCGCCAGCAAAAATATATTTTACTTGGCTATTGTTGAATGATCAATTGTAGTTTGGCGGGTCCACCTATGCTTGTTAAAGGGTTTGGCATTGCCTCACATTTCATTGTTTCAAGAGCAACAAACAGCCAGTAGGGACTCGAATCAGGCACTGTTCCAATCGAATCATCTATTTTGGGTCCTGTTGATATTATTGCAATTTTCATATTAATATCCGGTTGCTTCTAGGTAATCATGTCTAAGTTTAGCATCAATACAATTATTCCTATAGGGTTTTGATTCTTATGTAATGACAATGATTTATTCTGGTAAAAAATACCAGAGTTTGTCTTTCGCAGAGTTTAACGCTTACAATGTTTAATATAGTCTTATGATAGCAGGAAAATAGTAATAGTAAATCAAATACGAGTTTCAATCTTTTGTCGGATAAAATGACTATATTTGTGTCATAAAGTTGAGTTTAAGTGCCATTCTATTAATAGTGGAATGTAAGATAAATTTTAAAAATCTTGATCGTTTACCAATTTGAAACATTTTAGAACTAATGCAATCTAATGTCTGAACTACATTCTGATATTCCTGATACCAAAAGAAGTAATATGACCTACATTAAGAAAAGAGTCTACTCTGATTTACAAATTCATTAAATATAATATTATTAATATCTGATTATGTTATTAAGGTTCAAAGTATGTTTGTAATGCAAACATTATTATATATAACAATAAATAATGACAAGAATGGAGATGTTTAATGTCAAAAAAAAATACAAATGTTGCTATTTTTGATGGTCATAAAGATGCCGAAAAAGCAGTTAAGGAACTGCAGAAGTCTGGATTTGATATAAAAAAGTTGTCTATAGTAGGCAAAGATTATCACTCTAATGAGCATGTAGTAGGATATTATAATTCAGGTGACCGCATTAAGTATTGGGGGAAACTTGGGGCTTTCTGGGGAGGAATGTGGGGGTTACTATTTGGATCTGCATTCTTTTTTATCCCAGGTATTGGGCCAATAGTCGTTGGAGGTCCATTAGTATCCTGGATAATTGGAGCGATTGAAGGTGCTGCAGTTGGAGGAAGCTTAAGTGTTGTCGGGGCTGCTATGTATAGCGTAGGTATTCCCAAAGATAGTGTCCTGAAATACGAAACTTCTCTTAAATCAAATAAATTTCTTTTGATTGTTCATGGCACATCAGAGGAAGTAGAAAAAGCCAGTCAGATACTAGTGAATACAAATGTTATTGAGACAGAATTTCATAAAGTTTAGCTTTGTACTAATCTAAGTAAACAAATCGAAATATAAATTATATTTAACCAAACAGAATATGTAAATGTTCAACAAAGGGGCTTATCATGGTACTATTACCTATAAACAAAATTGAAAGAGGTAGAGCTGAGTTATCGAGACTTCATAATGAGATGGATAATTTTATTAGAATAATTATGGGAGACGGTGGCCGGCCAGTCTGGGACGATAGTCACTGGCCAGTAATTGACATTGCCGAAAAAGATAACGAATTTATTGTAAAGGCTGAAGTTGCGGGATGCAAAGCTGAGGATGTTAATATATCTGTACACGGGAATATATTGACCATCAGCGGTGAAAAGAAAACTGAAGAGGAGAGAATAGAGAAAGGATATTATCATACAGAAAGGTCCTATGGTAACTTTAGACGTGATCTAAATCTGGCAGTTGAAGTTGATCCTGCCAGAATCGAGGCTACTTGTAAAGACGGTGTACTTACCATAACTGTACCCAAAAACGAAAAAATAAAACCATTAAAAGTAAAAATAAAAAGCCAGTAATGATTTCGTGCTAATGTAAATTATGACTTGTACTGATAGACTCAGACTCTCCTGTTGACAACTTCTGATACAGCTTTCAGTATTTACTATATAAGGCGTATCTCTACTTCGGCGTCAATGTCAAACTAGTTTTAATGTGAATCGTAGGGGATTATGCAGTGAAAGATAAAATAAAAATAATTATTATAGTTGGAATTTTACTACTGACTCTGATTGTTTCTATTCAAAACACGCAAGCTGTTGAGACCAGGTTACTCTTTGTGACTGTAACAATGCCGAGAGTCCTTTTGCTTTTACTGACATTTGTAATGGGGATTGTTGGAGGACTTATTATAGCCAGCCATGTTTTACATATACCAGCTAAGTCTAAGGAAAATAGCTGAATTAATCTAAATTTATGCATTTAATGCTATTGACTATATGTGGGTATATGTCTTATTTTATGTTGTTTTAATGTATTGATGGGAATTTTGGAAACTAGAGGTAATTAATAGTTTACGGCGAAGATGTCGAAAGGTTCTGAGTTAGCAATGATAGAATGAGTTGTGTGATAACTTTATGTAATATTGCGACATATTACTTCAATTACTTTCGGAGGTAAAGGCCAATTTGTACGATATTTTTATTTGTGATGGAAGATATTCCTGCTAGGAGAGTAATGATAGTCTTTCGACAGGAAGGTAAGGTCAATGGGTATATTTATTGAATTCGAGGGAAAAACCAAGGAGGAATTGTTAAAGTCTCTGGGCTCAACTGCAAATGGGCTGATGTCTGATGAGGTGACAAGGAGAAAGAATAAGTATGGTCTTAACCAACTTGTATTTCATCGGGAGATATCTCCATTCGTTATGCTGTTCGAGGAATTCAAGGGTATGTTTCCAATATTGTTGCTGGTATCTGCAATATTGTGTTTTTTTGCAAATACACTGAGTTCAGGTGAGGGTTACAACTTCATCGGCTTTGCTCTACTGGGGGTAGTTGTTTTAAATGCATCTGTATCTTTTATTCAGCGGTACAAAGTTGAGAAACTGATGCAGGCATTCCAGGATTATATTCCCAAGCAAGTCGCTCTGGTGCGTAATGGAAATCGCAATATTCTCAATGCAAAAGAAATTGTTCCGGGAGATATACTCCTTGTTCAGGAAGGTGATAGGATATCAGCGGATGGGATAATTCTCTCGTCCACGGGGCTGATGGTAGATGAAAGTATATTGACCGGAGAGTCTGAACCTCTGGAAAAAGCTGAGTTTGGGACAGAGGGCCAGCAATCATGCGAGGCATTCTCCGGGTCCACAGTTATGAAAGGCTCAGCAACTATCCTTGTCGTCAGGACGGCAAAAGAGACAAAGATAGGCTCAATTTCCAACTTGTCACAGACTGTAACGCGTGATTTAACTCCGATGCAGAAAGAGCTCAAGATATTTGTACAAAAGATCACATACCTGGCAATTGCTCTGGGTTTTACGTTCTTTCTGGTAGGATTCCTGATTGGCAATACGTTCTGGACCAATCTTATATTTGCCATTGGCATTATAGTAGCCAATGTTCCTGAGGGACTTCTCCCTACTGTTACGCTGGCTTTGACCCAGGCCTCTGCAAGAATGGGTAAGCGGCATGCTGTTGTAAAGAACATTCTGTCGGTGGAAACATTGGGCTCCACTACTGTCATCTGTACTGATAAAACAGGAACTCTTACGCAAAATAAGCTCCATGTAGTCAGTATCTACCTTGACTTTACAAAATATTTGTCTGATAAGACGGAAGAATTGAAGAAGATATCTGTAACGAAGCCTCTTAATGATATAATGACCTTGTGTAATGATGTTGTTGTAACGACAGATAAAATTGGTAAACAATCGTTTAAGGGTGACCCTACCGAGGTTGCATTGGCTGAGTTTGCAGCGAAAATGTCGGGATATGATAGTATTCGCTCAGATTTTGAGGTGGTTGGAGGGCAGTCTTTCTCCTCTGAGGCTAAATATATGTATTCAACCTACAAGACCGATGGAGACACATACTACCTGACGGCAAAGGGAGCTTCGGAAGTTTTATTAGATATATGTACCCTGGTTCACACCGAAGTTGGGATACGGGAACTGAAGGTGGAAGAGAAACAGAAAATACTATCTATCGCAAATGAGTATGCCGAAGATGGCCTTCGTGTACTATCTGTCGCTTACAAGGAGGTGAAGGAACCTGATTCGAAGGCTTATGATCTTGTATTCACAGGCCTTATTGCCATGATGGACATGCCTAGACCGGAGGTGCCCAAGGCGGTTGAGGCTTGCAAGAATGCCGGTGTCAGGGTGATTGTGATAAGTGGTGACAAAGCGGAAACAGTGAGAAGCATTACGCGTAAAGTCGGAATTGCCGAGAATCCTTATATTGTGACAGGAGATAAGCTGGACGAGATGGATGCAGATATCCTTAAGAAGATATTGAAAGATAATTATGAAATAATCTTTGCCAGAACAGCACCAGAGCAAAAACTAAAGATTGTAAACGTTTTGAAAGAGATGGGGGAAGTCGTAGCTGTAACTGGTGATGGAGTTAACGATGCTCCGGCCTTAAAGAAGGCTGATATTGGAGTTTCGATGGGTTTGAGTGGAACTGATGTGGCTAAGGAGGCTTCCGATATTATCCTTTTGGATGATAACTTCGCTACCATAGTAAATGCGATCGAGGAGGGGCGTGCCGTCTATGATAATATCAAGAAGTTCATTACCTATATTCTTACGAGCAACATACCAGAGATCTTACCCTTCATATTATATGTCCTCTTTCCCATTCCTCTACCGATCACCGTCATACAAATCTTGTCTATAGACCTTATAACGGATATCCTCCCTGCTATTGGTTTGGGTAATGAACCGCCTGAGCCGGACATTATGATGCGGCCACCCAGGAGAAGAACTGAACGGCTGGTTAGCTTGAAGACCTTTCTGAGAAGTTACGGCATTATAGGTCCGGCCGAAGCTGTCCTTTCTTTCGTTGTTTTTTTTCTTATTCTCAATGGAGGAGCGTGGATTTGGGGGGAAAGATTATTGGCTACAACTACGCTCTATCGGCAAGCAGCAGCAGGGTTTCTTGTCACTATTATTTTCTGTCAAATAGGGAACGTGATGGCTTGTAGAACCAACCGACAGAGTGCTGTCCGACATATCTTCAAGTATAACTCATGGATTACTGTCGGCTTACTTGTAGAACTGACCTTTATTTTTGGGGTACTTTACCTGCCTTTGGATGTAATTGGTAACTTTTTCACCACGGCACCACTTCCCCTGTGGATATGGCCTGTGATTGTACTGTCACCTTTTGTGATATTCGGGATAGAGGAAATCAGAAAGTTTTTCGTTCGGAGAGGAGTCAATATATTCTCTGCCTAATATGATGTATGTGCTGTCATTATGATTAGATGAGATCGAAATGAGTAAATATATGGATTATTTATTGATCACCATACAAGGCGGGCTGGATGAAGTTGCAATATTGCAGCAGAAGGAGATGAAATCATGAAAGACAATCACTTGATAAAATTGGAAACGCTCGGTCAATCACTTTGGCTCGATTATATCAGACGTGATTTGATATCAGATGGTACACTTCGGTATTTAATTAAGGATGATGGGCTTCGAGGGATGACCTCTAACCCATCCATCTTTGAAAAGGCGATTGCCGAAAGTGATATTTACGATCAGGACATTCGCGAGATGGCACTCAAGCAAATGGAGGCTAAATCTATCTATGAAACTCTAAGTCAGTGCGATGTAAAGAGTGCTGCTGATGAGTTTAGATCTTTGTATGACAAGACTAATGGAGGAGATGGATATGTCAGTCTGGAGGTTAACCCACATCTGGCATACAATACGCAGGGCACAGTTGAAGAAGCCCGCCGATTGTGGGTCGCTCTGGATAGGCCGAATGTACTTATCAAAGTTCCGGCAACATCCGATGGTCTGCCGGCAATAAAACAACTAATCAGCGAAGGGATCAATGTTAATGCTACCCTGATCTTTGGGGTACATCGCTATCGACAGGTTGTCGCCAACTACATTTCAGGTTTAAAAATGCGTATAGCTCAAGGAAAGCCTGTTAACCATATCGTTTCAGTTGCGAGCTTCTTTTTAAGCCGTATTGATACCTTGGTGGATCCACTGGTGGATAATTTCTTTGTGTCGGGTGGTCAGAAAGTTGAAATTGCCAAGAAAGTGCATGGGCAGGTGGCAATAGCAAGTGCAAAGGCTGCTTATCAGATATACAAGGAAATCTTCGAAGGTGATAGTTTTGTGCGACTGGCTGGTCAGGGAGCCCGTCCACAGCGTTTACTATGGGCTAGCACAGGCACTAAAGACTCCAGCTATAGTGATGTCAAATACATAGAACAGTTCATTGGGCCGGATACTATAAATACAGCTCCGTTAGAAACAATTGATGCCTATCGTGACCACGGCGAATCAAAGTCAACCCTCGAAAATGCCGTAATGGAAGCAAATTTGGTTTTGGAAAGTTTGCCTGGACTTGGGATAGACATCAATAAGATAACTCAACAGCTTGAAGATGAAGGTGTTAAAAAATTTATCGTTCCCTTCGACAAGTTAATGGAGGTCATAACAATAAAATCATCCGAAACTGTTATGGGAAAACTATGAGTAAACGAAAATGTCTTGACAAATTACAGTCTTTTCTTCCTATAGAAGTTGATGGTTTCGATTGTCTTGCTGAACTTGCATTGGATATGCGATGGTCATGGAGTCATTATGGTGATAAAGTCTGGAGTCAGCTTGACCCTGAATTGTGGGAAATGACACAAAATCCATGGGTTGTTTTGCAGACTGTCTCAAGAGAAAAACTTAGAAAATTACTGGCGAATACGGAATTTCGTAACGAAGTGAATGAACTATTAAAGCTCAAAGATCGTAAATCTGCAGCCCCGGCATGGTTTCAACAGAATCATCCACAAACTTCTTTGACTTGTGTAGCATATTTTTGTATGGAATTTATGCTGAGCGAAGCTCTGCCAATATACTCGGGCGGCCTTGGTAACGTTGCCGGCGATCAGCTCAAAGCTGCCAGCGACCTTGGTGTTCCGGTGGTTGGGGTTGGGTTGCTCTATCAACAAGGGTATTTTCGCCAGGTGATTGATAAGGATGGTGTACAACAAGCCCTCTATCCTTACAATGATCCCGGTCAATTGCCAATTTCGCCCTTGCGAAAATCAAATGGGGAGTGGCTGCGGTTGGAAATAAAGCTCCCAGGTTATTCGGTATGGCTGCGTGCCTGGCATGTCCAGGTTGGTAGAGTAAAACTTTACCTGCTGGATACCAATGATGCGGCTAACTTTCCTGCACATAGAGGAATTACGAGTGAACTTTACGGTGGTGGTCACGAGTTGCGACTTAAACAAGAGCTTATACTGGGAATAGGAGGGTGGAGATTGCTCTGTGAGCTTGGTATAAAGCCTGAGGTTTGTCACTTAAATGAAGGGCATGCTGCTTTTGCTGTACTGGAGCGAGCAAGAAATTTTATGGAAGACTCTGGCCAGTCATTTGAAACTGCACTGGCAGTTACGCGAGCAGGGAACATTTTTACAACACACACACCTGTTGCCGCAGGTTTTGATCGTTTTTCTCCAGCTCTTATTGAACAATATTTAAGTTGGTATGCCCAAGAGCGGCTTGGTATATCACTCTTTGATTTGCTTGCACTTGGCAGAGAAAATCCTGAAGATTTGACAGAACCATTTAATATGGCATATTTGGCGATAAGAGGAAGTGGAGCAATAAACGGTGTCAGCCGTTTACATGGCAAAGTTAGTCGGAATCTGTTTGAACCTCTATTTAAACGTTGGCCGGCAGACGAAGTGCCCATTAGCTCTGTTACCAATGGAGTTCACACGCCAACCTGGGATTCGGCTGCGGCCGATGAACTTTGGACTGAGTCTTGCGGGAAAGACCGCTGGCTCGGAAAAATGGATACCTTGAAAGAAAATATTCGATGTATTTCTGACAGCAGACTCTGGAAATTTAGAACAGATGCCAGCAAGGCTCTTGTTGAATATGCTCGCCAAAGACTATCTCGACAACTTGAAGAGTCTGGTGCATCGACTGAGTCAGTTAACGATGTTGAGCATTTATTAAATCCAAATGCGTTAACACTTGGTTTTGCTCGCCGTTTTACATCCTATAAGAGACCGAATCTGCTCCTGTATGATTCCGAACGATTACTTCGCTTGTTAACCGACATTCATCGTCCTGTTCAGCTTATTATCGCCGGTAAAGCTCATCCGAATGACATGGCCGGTCAAAAAATGATTCAGGAATGGGTGCGTTTTATCCGGCGTTCCGAAGTGCGATTTAATGCGGTATTTCTCAGTGACTATGATATGCATTTGACAGAGCACCTGGTACGTGGGGTGGATGTTTGGATTAACACACCAAGACGTCCATGGGAAGCAAGTGGAACCAGTGGCATGAAAGTACTAGTCAATGGAGGCATTAATCTATCAGAGTTGGACGGTTGGTGGGCGGAAGCTTTCACCCCGGAAGTTGGCTGGGCAATCGGTGACGGTCAAGAGCATGGCAAAGATCCTGCCTGGGATGCTGTCGAAGCTGAGGAACTCTATGAACTGCTTGAATTGGAGGTTATTCCGGAGTTTTATAATAGAGATGAAAACGGTATTCCTACTGCATGGGTCAGGCGAATGCGAGAAAGCATGTCGCAACTCTCACCTCGGTTTTCGGCCAATCGCACTGTGCAGGATTATACAGAGAAGTATTATCTTCCGGCATCAGCTTCCTATCAATCGCGTGCGTCTAATAATGGGGAAATGGGAAATCAGCTGGTAAATTGGCAGCAAACTCTTAAACAAAAATGGGCGGCAATCCATTTTGGCAAAGTTTCGGTTGAGACCAGAGGGCAACAGCATCTATTTAGAGTCGAGGTTCATCTCAACGGCATTGACTCGAATGCAATTCGAGTGGAGCTATTTGCAGATGGATTAAATGACCATTGTCCTGAACAGCATGGAATGAATCAAAATGGGCAAACTGTGGACGCAAACGTGGGCAGCAACTACAGTATAGCGATAGCTGCAACCCGACCTGCTACAGACTATACTGCAAGGGTGATACCTTATTATGAAAATGCTGCTGTCCCATTGGAAGCTGCTCACATACTATGGCATCGATGATATAACCCTACGGAATTAAATATTATGAGTAAAATAACTGGTATCAAAAGTTTGTTTGTCGATGTTGGCGGTGTATTACTTACCGATGGGTTTGGGCATCAATCCCGAAAATTAGCGGCAAAAACATTTAATCTGGAACTTGATGAGATAAATAGCAGGCATAATATTGTTTTAGATGCATACGAGTTAGGTGAACTTACCATTGATGAATACCTTGGACGCGTGGTGTTTTACAAGAAGCGACCATTCGAGAGAGCTCAGTTTCAGAAATTCATTTTCGCTCAGTCAAAGCCATATCTGGAAATGATTGAGTTGGTTCGTCGAGTTAAAGCACGGTATGGATTAAAGATAGTTGTGGTTAGTAACGAGGCACGAGAACTTAATTTACATCGGATTCAAACGTTCAGGCTTGATGATTTTGTGGATTTATTCATTTCTTCCTGTTTCGTCCATCTGCGAAAGCCTGACGCCGATATTTTTCGGATGGCGTTTGATATCGCACAAGTCCAAGCCGATCAGGTGGTCTATATTGAGAATCTCCCAAAGTTAGTCCAGGTCGCGGAAGACTTGGGGATCAGGAGTATTTGTCACACGGATTATAAGTCAACGTGCACCAAACTGGCTTCGTTTGGATTATATAATGAAGATAGGAGCGTTCATGGAAGCAGCTAATCCGCTTATTTTGACAATCAATGGTGGCTCATCGAGTGTCAAGTTTGCATTGTATCAGTCAGGTAAATCTATAAAACGATGTTTCTATGGAAGTATTGAACGTATCGGTTTATCGGATACGATATTCGCTTTTAGTGATTTATCAGGAAATCAGAAAAACAGTCGAATTCTTGAACCTTTGGATTTAAGTTCAATACCTAATTTTCTGATTGACCGACTTGAAGAGTTGATTGATTTCTCGTCAATCAATGGGATTGGCCATCGAGTCGTTTTCGGCATGAATCACACTGAACCTGAATGTGTCACACCGGATTTACTTACTGAACTGCACCGTATTTGCCCTTACGATATGGATCATTTGCCAATCGAAATTGAATTGATTGAGGCTTTTGGACAGCGATATCCCAGGCTGTGTCAAGTTGCCTGCTTTGATACAGCGTTTCACCATACTATGCCGCGTGTTGCTCAACTCCTGCCTATCCCTCGTCGTTTTGATGAGGTAGGAATTCATAGATATGGGTTCCATGGTTTATCATATTCCTTTTTGCTGGAAGAACTTGCTCATGTTGCCGGTGTAAAAGCATCTCAGAGTCGAGTGATACTGGCTCATTTAGGTAATGGCGCTAGCCTGGCCGCAGTTCTTGGGGGCAAAAGTATAGACACCAGTATGGGATTTACGCCCAGTTCCGGTCTACCAATGAGTACTCGTTCAGGCGATCTGGACCCAGGTGTGATATGGTATTTGATGCAGATAGAAAATATGACGCCAGAACAGTTTAATCATTTAGTTAATCATGGATCGGGCCTTCTGGGTATTTCTCAAATCAGCTCGGATATGCGTGATTTATTAGCGTGTCAGGTGAGCGACGTTAGGGCAGCTGAAGCAGTAGAGCTATTTTGTTATTATACTCGAAAATGGATTGGGGCGTTTGCAGCAGCACTTGGCGGTCTGGATACGCTGGTATTTTCTGGCGGTATAGGTGAGAACTCACCAGAAGTGCGTGCCAGAATCTGTAAAAAATTGGAATTCCTAGGAATTAAAATCGAAGAAAAACTGAACATTGTTAATAAAGGTATAATTTCCATTGCATCTAGTCGGGTTGTGGTCCGCGTTATTGACACGGATGAAGAATTGATGATTGCAAATATTGTTTATCGTATTTTAGACCTGAACAAATAGATGAAAAGTAACCATTTAATGTTCCGTAGTAATTATGAACATAAATGTTAACAATTATTAAAGGCATTCAGTTATCTTAAATAACTATAAATTACTTAGTTTTGATGGAGAAATAGGGAAGGTTTGTGAATTCTACTTCGATGACTATTACTGGACGATTCGCTACTTGGTTGCCGAGACAGAAAATTGGCTTAAGATCATGCAGGTGTTGATTTTTTTGTATGCAATAGTCGTCTTTAATGAAAAGGAGCAAAATATTACTATCGACCTGACCCAAAAGCAGATTGAGGATAGTTCATCCTTGGACAGTGACAAGCCTGTCTCGCGTCAATTCGAAGAAACTTACTACGGGTATTATGGATATCCGATATATTGGAGCGGCCTCTACATGTGGGGACCCTATCCATACATTGTACGTGACCGTGAAAAATGGAAAGAATTGACCCATGGTAAGAAAGCTTGGGAGCCTCATTTATGCAACAATTATGATGTGGGTGGTCATCACATCATGGCCGCAGATGGAGATGGCTCTGTTGAATCGGGATTATGAGACTCCACTATATTTACATTATGATTGTCAGGGATACTGACTCAATGAATCAACTAGCATTACGAAGGAAAATGTTCATGAAATTAAATAAAGTATTGGAAGATATAAATGGAAATAACAAGCTATTGTCGTTCGATATGCTGCGAAAGATAAACGCATACTGGCGAGCAGCCAATTACTTAGCAGTTGGGCAGCTCTATCTTTGTGACAATCCTTTGCTTCGAGAGCCGCTGAAATTGACAGATGTAAAGTCAATGTTGCTCGGACATTGGGGCACAACGCCAGGTTTGAATTTTATCTATGTGCACTTGAATCGGCTTATCAAGAAATATGATTTGAATATGATCTGCATTACTGGTCCCGGTCATGGCGGCCCTGCGATGGTGGGCAATACTTATCTTGAAGGTACATATAGCGAAATATATCCAGATATCACGCAGGATATGTCCGGATTAAAAAAACTGTTCACCCAGTTTTCATTCCCAGGAGGAATTCCAAGTCATGTTTCACCGGATTGCCCCGGATCAATTCACGAAGGAGGGGAGCTGGGGTATTCACTCAGTCATGCATTTGGGGCTGTCTTTGACAATCCCGATCTGGTAGTTTCCTGTGTTGTCGGGGATGGAGAAGCGGAAACAGGTCCGCTGGCTACAGCATGGCACTCCAATAAATTTCTCAATCCGATAACCGATGGTGTGGTACTACCTATCCTGCATCTTAATGGCTATAAAATAGCAAACCCTACTGTGATGGCTCGTATTACGCATGAAGAATTGAAGCATCTGCTTCAGGGATACGGCTGGATGCCATATTTTGTGGAAGGAGATGAGCCAGAAGAAATGCATCAGGCTATGGCTGCTGCATTAGAAAATGCTGTTGTGAAAATCCGAAAAATACAAAGACATGCCAGGGGAAATAATGATGCTTCACGTCCACACTGGCCTATGATAGTACTTCGCTCACCAAAGGGCTGGACAGGGCCGAAAATTGTCGATGGTATCCAAATTGAGGGGACATTTCGAGCACATCAAATTCCCTTATTGGTTGACTCTGATCATCCCGATCATCTTATACTTCTTGAAAACTGGATGAAAAGTTATAAACCGGATGAACTCTTTGATGCAAATGGTCGCCTTTTGCCTGAATTGGCCGAACTGGCACCTAAAGGCCAGCGAAGAATGAGCGATAATCCTCATGCAAATGGCGGGTTGTTACTGCAAAACCTGATTATGCCTGATTTTCGGAACTGTGCTGTTTGTGTTCCATCGCCTGGTTCGGTTCAGACATCCGACACACACGAACTTGGAGAATTTCTTCGCGAAGTAATTGCTCTCAATCAAAAGAAACAAAACTTCAGGGTTTTTGGGCCAGATGAAACACTTTCAAACAGGTTGAATTCCATTTTTGAGGTCACCAACCGGCAGTGGGAAGCCCAAATGGAGGAGAATGATGAATTTCTCGCACCTGAAGGACGCGTATTGGAAATGTTGAGCGAGCATCAATGTGAGGGTTGGCTCGAAGGATATTTACTCACTGGAAGACACGGGCTATTTAGCTGCTATGAGGCGTTTATTCACATCATTGATTCAATGTTTAATCAATATGCAAAATGGCTGAAAGTCAGTAATAAATTGCCCTGGAGAAAAAAAATAGCATCCCTGAATTATCTGCTTGCTTCACATGTCTGGCAACAGGCACATAATGGCGACACTCACCAGGATCCGGGATTCATTGACCATGTGGTAAATAAAAAAGCATCCGTTGTTCGGGTGTATTTGCCACCAGATGCCAACTGCTTATTATCCGTTATGGATCATTGTTTAAGGAGTCGAAACTATGTAAATGTTGTGATTGCCGGCAAATATCAGTCGCCACAATGGCTAAATATGGAGGAAGCAATAGACCATTGCACCAGAGGAATAAGTATCTGGCAATGGGCAAGTAACGATGAAGGTTCGCAGCCGGATGTAGTAATGGCCAGTTGCGGTGATGTGCCAACACTCGAATCCTTGGCAGCAGTTTCCATCCTTCGGGAACATTTACCTGAACTGAAAATTAGGGTGGTTAATGTTGTTGATCTAATGAAACTGGAACCGGATACCGAACATCCCCATGGACTTAGTGATAGTGACTTCGATGCTTTATTTACCAAAGACAAGCAGGTAGTTTTTGCATTTCATGGCTACCCTTGGCTGGTGCATAGGTTGACGTATCGCCGTACAAACCATAAAAATATTCATGTTCGTGGGTATAAGGAAGAAGGCACAATTACTACTTATTTTGACAATCTGGTGCTCAACGATCTCGATCGATTTCACCTGGTAATAGATGTAATAAATCGTTTGCCGCAATTAAGTGATAAAGGTACTAAACTGAAAAAAATGCTTGAAGAAAAACTTATTGAACATAGAAAACATATTAACAAGACCGGATTGGATATACCCGAAATCCGGAATTGGAAATGGAATAATTTTAAATGAAAACACAAGAGCTTATAGACAAGCTGGTCGCCTCCGCAATAATCTGTTGGCGAATTCAATCTGCAACAGACTACTTGCCATATTGTGAATTTGTTATACCAGGGATGTTCGTCGCGTCTAGCGGGGGGGGATTTTGCCCTCCTCCCGTCACAGGCAGCACATTTACGGAGTGAACTTTTCTAATGGTAAAAAAACAGGAAATAGGAGCAAACGTGAAATACAAAACCAATTTATCAAATATTGGTGTAGTCGTCTCGGTAAGAGGTAGCGTTGTGGATGTGAGGTTTGATAAACATTTGCCCTCTATCTATTCATTGCTGCACGTCAACAATGGAAAAATTATTATTGAGGTTTTAGCTCAACTTGATGCGCAATGCGTGCGTGGGATCGCACTAACCCCAACTCAAGGTCTCGCCCGCGGCATTGCGGTGAAAGATACGGGTGGGCCGTTAAAAACGCCGGTCGGTAAGGGAATTCTCTCAAGAATGTTCGACGTTTTCGGAAACGTCATTGATCGTCATGCGGCACCGACAGATGTCCAATGGCGAACAGTCCATCAACCCCCGCCGGCTCTGGCACAGCGTTCCACCAAGTCAGAGATATTCGAAACTGGAATCAAGGTAATCGATGTGCTTGTGCCGCTTGAACGCGGCGGCAAAGCAGGCCTATTTGGCGGAGCAGGTGTTGGCAAGACCGTATTACTTACCGAAATGATCCACAATATGATCGAACATCAGGAGGGTGTAAGCATTTTTTGTGGGATAGGCGAACGCTGTCGTGAAGGCGAAGAACTTTACCGCGACATGAAGGAAGCCGGCGTTTTGCCGAAAATGGTGATGGTCTTCGGGCAGATGAACGAACCGCCGGGAAGCCGGTTCCGTGTAGGTGATGTGGCGCTGACAATGTCCGAGTATTTCCGGGACGACGAACATCGCGATGTTCTGCTGCTGATCGATAATATTTTTCGCTTTCTACAGGCTGGTATGGAAGTGTCTGGTTTGATGGGGCAAATGCCGTCACGCCTGGGATATCAGCCGACCATGGGCACAGAATTATCGCGGTTGGAGGAGCGTATAGCTAATACTGATGCCGGAGCCATAACTTCCATTCAGGCAGTATATGTCCCGGCGGACGATTTGACCGACCCGGCTGCAGTGCACACATTTTCACATCTCTCGGCGTCCATCGTGCTTTCGCGTAAGAGGGCGAGTGAAGGGCTTTACCCGGCGGTCGATCTGCTGGAATCCAGCTCCAAAATGGCTACGCCCAGCATTGTCGGTCAACGTCATTATCTGCTGGCTCAGGAAATCAGACAGACGCTGGCGAAGTATGAAGATATTAAAGACGTCATTGCTATGCTCGGCTTGGAACAACTTGCGTCCGAAGACCGCAACGTAGTGGCACGCGCCCGGCGTCTGGAGCGATTCCTCACACAGCCGTTTTTCGCCACCGAGCAGTTTAGTGGTATCGCTGGAAAACTTGTAAGTCTCAAGGACGCACTAGATGGCTGTGAACTAATCTTGCACGATGAATTTAAAGATTACCCGGAAAGCTCGCTTTACATGATCGGTGCAATTGGCGAAGCAAAGAAAAATGGGATGCCCGGCAAGGTGGAAGCTGAGATAAAACCAAAGACGAATCCCAATCCGAAACTTAATGCGGAGGTCGAACATGCAACCGACACTGATGAATCTTAAGATCCTTCTGCCGTTTGGTATCTTTTCCGAGAATTCCGGTGTTTTGCGTATTGTTGCGGAAACCAGCGAAAGCTCGTTTGGAATCTTACCACACAGACTCGATTGTGTTGCAGCAATTGCGCCCGGTATTCTAATCTATGAAAACGAAGTAGAAGGTGAGGTATATGTAGCTGTCGATGAAGGGGTACTGGTCAAGACTGGCATGGATGTGCTCGTTTCCGTACGTAATGCAATTAGCGGAACAGAGCTCGGCCGACTGCGTGAGGCGGTCGAGCGAGAGTTTATGCACCTGAACAAACGGGAGCAGAACGTTCGCTCAGTGATAGTAAAAATGGAGAGCGGTTTCATCCACCGTTTAGCGAAGTTTCATAATGAGTAAAGAACTTAAAAAAAAGCCATTAAAGACCAGGCCGCCACTAAGTCAAGAAGTCGGAATGAAGGCTACACGCAAGCTTAAGGCGAGACGTAACTCTACTCAGGGCGTCTGGTTTGGTCTTGGTATGATGGGGCTTATCGGTTGGTCAGTGGCGGTTCCTACACTGCTCGGTGCGGCGCTTGGCATCTGGCTGGACAATCAACATTCGGGAAGTTATTCCTGGACATTGATGCTGCTGTTCATCGGCTTAGGTCTCGGCTGTCTTAATGCCTGGCATTGGGTGAGTAAGGAAGATAAGGAAATGCATGACGAACAGGAGAATAATGATGATAAATGAAACTTTGACTTTGGTACTTGCTTTGGTAACAGGAGTTTTGCTTGGTTCGATGTTTTTTGGCGGACTTTGGTGGACGATTCAGAAAGGTGTTTCATCTCAACACCCGGCGTTATGGTTCTTTGGCAGCCTGTTGCTGCGAACAAACATTGCACTGGCTGGTTTCTATTTTATCGGGCGAGGTCATTGGGACAGGATGCTGGTGTGCTTTCTTGGATTTGTCATTGCCCGACTTTTCGTAACACGGCTCACCCGAGCGAAGAAAGAAACCACTCTCCAGGTACAGGAGTCCAATCATGCGTCTTAGTCCGGATGAGATGATATTTTGGCAACATGGGTTTCTTAAACTCAACTCCACCATTGTTTTCACGTGGGGACTGATGCTCGTATTGACCGTCGGTTCAAAACTCATCACCCGCAAGCTTTCCATGGATCTGAAACGTTCCCGCTGGCAGAATTTTCTGGAAATCGTCGTCACTGGCATCGAGAAACAAATTGAGGAGGTAGGCCTGAGTAAGCCGCGGAAATATCTCGGATTTCTGGGAACACTCTTCCTGTTTGTCGCTGCAGCCAGCCTCTGCACTGTCATTCCCGGCTACGAGCCGCCGACCGGCTCGCTCTCAACTACGGTTGCATTGGCTTTGTGTGTGTTTGTGGCCGTGCCGTTTTTTGGTATCGAGGAACAAGGTTTGGGAAGCTATCTCAAGTCCTATGTGAAGCCGACGTTCATTATGCTGCCGTTTAATATTATCAGCGAACTTTCGCGTACACTGGCCCTGGCTGTCCGTCTGTTCGGTAACATGATGAGCGGGGCAATGATTATTAGTATCCTGCTCACGATTACACCCTTTATCTTCCCAATCGTCATGACAACTCTCGGTCTGCTCACCGGCATGGTACAGGCCTACATCTTCAGTATCCTGGCCGCGGTTTACATTGCAGCTGCCACACAAGTCCGTGAACCCAAGCCTAAATCAAAGTAAAAGACTTAAAACAACAATAACGAAAGGAAATATTATGGATAATATGACTATTATCGCGGTAGCATCAATTGTCACCGCCGGCATTACCACCGGTTTTGGTACCATGGGGCCTGCATTGGGTGAAGGAAAGGCGGTAGCAACAGCGCTAAGTTCACTGGCACAGCAGCCTGATGCATCCAAGACCATCACTCGAACTTTATTTGTGGGGCTGGCAATGATTGAGTCCACGGCTATTTACTGTTTTGTGGTTTCGATGATTCTCATATTTGCCAATCCGTTCTGGAATCACGTTATCACCCAAGCTACAGGAAAGTAAACCTATGTTAATCGATTGGTTCACTGTCAGTGCGCAAGTAATAAATTTCATCATTCTGGTATGGTTGATGAAGCGATTTCTTTATAAGCCCATTCTCAACGCAATCGATGCAAGGGAGAAGCGGATTGCCGCAGAACTCGCTGACGCTGACGCAAAAAAGGCAGAAGCCCAAAAGGAGAGCGACGAGTTTCTTCACAAAAACGAAAAGTTCGATCAGCAGCGTGCTGCACTTTTGAGCAAAGCTGTCGATCAGGCGAAAGCCGAACGCCAACGGCTATTTGACGAAGCAAGGAAGGTGGCTGTGGTATTGAGATTAAAACAGCAGGAAGCACAGAGGAACGACGCTCATAATCTAAATCAGGCCATCCGTCACAAAACCAAGCAGGAAGTGTTTGCTATCGCACGTAAGACGCTGGCAGAACTCGCCACGAGAAGTTTGGAAGAACAAATGAGTGAGGTATTCACTCACCGCTTGCAAGAGATCGACGTCAAGGCGAAAGAAGATATCGTTGAATTTTTTAAGGTACCGTCTGACTCTGCCCTTATACGCAGCGCGTTTGATCTGCCTGCCGAACAGCGAACGGCGATTCAAAATGCGATTAATGAAACATTCTCCGCTGAAATTCATGTCCGGTTCGAGACTGAGCCGGACATGATCAGTGGTATTGAACTGACCATAAATGGACAAAAAGTGGCGTGGAGTATCGCGGACTACCTCAGTTCGATGGAAAAAGTCGTCGATGAACTTCTGGAAGAGAAGTGTAAATCTATCACTAAAGATGAGTCTAAGCTCGAAGAACATAAGCTAGAAACGAAGATTTAATGAATATAGTACCAGAGAGTATCCAAAACGTTTTTGACAGCACATTTGCTGGTATGAGCCAAGTTCGAGATGTATTCACACAGCAACTGACGCCAAGAGAGGTGGGTATGATCACCAGTGTTTCCACCGGCATCGCTAAGGTGTCTGGGCTTCCCGGCGTGGGCTTTGATGAATTGGTGATATTTCCCGGCGATGTGCTCGGTATTGCCTTTAACGTGGATGCAAATGAAATTGGTGTCGTTCTGCTCGGCGAATACTGGCATCTCAATGCGGGAGATGAAGTCCAGCGAACGGGCCGGGTTATGGACATAGCTGTGGGTGATAGATTGCTGGGACGTATCATCGACCCACTTGGTCGTCCACTTGATGGCAAGGGACAGGTGACTGCTGGCAAACGACTGCCCATTGAGCGTCCTGCCGCACCCATTATGGATCGCGCACCGGTCACGGTTCCTCTTCAGACTGGCATCAAAGTCATCGATGCGATCATTCCTATTGGTCGTGGCCAGCGTGAGTTGATTCTCGGTGACCGCCAGACAGGCAAGACAGCCATTGCAATTGATACCATCATTAATCAGCAAAACAAGAATGTCCTGTGTGTATATTGTGCCATTGGTCAGCGTTCGTCTGCTGTTGCGAAGGCCGTGGCTATCTTGCGGGAAAAGGGAGCGATGGATTACACTGTCGTCGTCGTCACTGAAGGCAATGATCCGCCGGGTCTTGCGTATATCTCTCCTTATGCCGCTACTAGTATTGCGGAGTATTTCATGGAAGCTGGACGAGATGTATTGATCGTTTATGATGACCTTACTCATCACGCGAGAGCTTATCGCGAGCTTTCCCTTCTACTCCGCCGACCACCGGGGCGCGAAGCCTTCCCCGGCGATATTTTTTATATCCATTCGCGACTGCTTGAACGTGCAACACACTTGTGTAAGGAACTCGGCGGCGGCTCCCTTACTGCGCTGCCTATCATCGAAACCGAAGCGCAGGATATTTCCGCCTATATTCCGACCAACTTGATTTCCATCACGGATGGGCAGATATACCTTTCGCCGTCGTTATTTGAATTGGGCGTGCTACCCGCGGTCGATGTCGGAAAATCCGTTTCGCGAGTCGGAGGCAAGGCACAACAGGCAGCCTACCGCGCAGTGGCAGGCGACCTCAAGCTCGCCTATGCACAATTTGAGGAGCTCGAAACCTTTTCTCGATTTGGAGCTCGTCTGGATGAAAGCACTCGCAAAATCATCGAGCATGGCCGGCGAATTCGTACCTGCCTCAAGCAGCCGGAATTTTCTCCAGTGTCTGTGCCCGCGCAAATTGCCGTGTTGCTGGCGTTGACCGCAGAACTTTTTGACCGCGTGCCTCTTGACTTCATGGCCGATGCCGAGAACGCCCTGCACGAAGCGGCGGCGAATATCCCGGTGGAGATATGTGCTCGATTCCAAACAGCCGCTAAATTGAGCGATGAGGACCGTGAAAAGATCATCGAAATCGCCCGCATCGTACTTGATCGTTTCCAATCCAATCCCGAAGCCAAAACCGAACCTAAGACCGAGTTAAAGTCTGGTCCCGTTGCCAAGACAAGGAAGTTTAAGTCTAAAACAAGTTTCAATGAGTCATCCGAGGAGAAGTCATGAGCGATACTACAGCAAGTCTGCAGCGGAAGATCAATGGGGCCGGTGATCTCCAATCCGTCGTCCGCACGATGAAGGCAGTAGCTGCCTCGAGCATTGGACAATATGAGAAATCAGTACACGCATTAGCTGACTACTATCGCACTGTGGAACTCGGATTGGGCGTGTGCTTTCGGAAAAGTGGACCGACACCCTTGAATGAAAAACAGAATAAACAAATAATTGCCGGTACTATTGGCGTGATCATTTTTGGTTCCGACCAGGGACTGGTGGGTCAGTTTAATGATGTGGTGGCCGATTATGCAGTCAAGACATTACTTGCTCTACCCAGCAAACCCCAAGTTTGGACCGTAGGTGAGCGGATTAATGCACGCCTGATGGACGCGGACCTGCCGCTGATGGGGCTTTTTTCTGTGCCGAACTCCGTAAAGGGCATCATCCCGCTCGTTGGACAGATTCTCGTAGAGAGCGAGTCACTATTCAGTCAGGGTGAAGGCACCCAACTACACCTATTCTACAATCGCCCCACGTCCGGGGCGGTTTATTCACCGGTCAGTCAGCGACTTTTGCCGCTTGACGACAGATGGCGACACAAACTGGCCGAACTTACCTGGCCGACAGATAGCTTACCTGAGATCATAGGGGACGACGCCACGACTTTGCGGGCGCTCATCCGCGAATACCTTTTTATCTCGCTCTTTAGGGCGTGCGCCGAATCGCTCGCCAGCGAAAACGCAAGTCGCCTGGCGGCGATGCAACGTGCCGACAAAAATATCGAAGAATTGCTTGAGATTCTCAACGGGACATTTCATCGTTTACGCCAGAGTAGCATCGATGAGGAACTGTTCGATATTATTTCTGGATTTGAAGCGCTGAGCACAGAGTAGAATTGAGATGGTCATGTATCTTTTGCTTATGACAATGTTCATTATAAGAACAAATAGCTGAGGCATGGAGTATGCATATGGTACTGGGAGTTGTTGGTGTGGTTTAAACTTTTGGTATATATTTCATTATGGAAAGAGTCTTTCATTTCGATTGTGCATATATCTTCGCATGTCGTATATTTGATCTTATTGTAGCACTATCAAAGTGAAAGCTATATTTCTCTGAGAACCTATCATATAGATATAAATCTCTTCGCAATATTTGCAAGATGATTTAATATATCTGCATCATCTTCCATTGCTAACACTCTTTTTGCTATAGTTTTGCACTCATCGATGGATGAATCGCAAATGATACTGCGAATTTCAGTAATCATGCCAGGGTTAACAGAAAAGGTACGAATTCCCATGCCTAATAATAACATAACATATTTGGGATCAGATGCCATTTCACCGCAAATGCTTACATCAACACCGGCATCATAACCATTATCAACTGTCATTTGAATTAATTTTAATACCGCAGGGTCAGCAGCGGAATATAATGAAGCAACTTGTTCATTACCTCTATCTACAGCCAGGGTATATTGAATAAGATCATTTGTACCTAAACTAAAGAAATCTACATGATTTGCCATTTTCTTCGATAATAACGCTGCAGATGGTGTTTCAACCATCATTCCTATTTCTATATCAGATTTATATTCTATAGAATGCTGTTCCAGTTCAGTTACCACGTCACTTATAATAGATCTTATCTGATGCAGCTCCCGTATTTTTGTAATTAGAGGGAACATTATTTTAGCATTTCCATAAATAGCAGCTCTTAATATCGCTTTCAATTGAATTTTGAATATACTTTTATTTCTGAGGCAATATCGAATTGACCTTAGTCCTAAATAGGGGTTTTTCTCAATATCCCAAGGTAGATTTCTGGGGAATTTATCCCCGCCGAAATCAATAGTCCTGAAAACAAGAGGCTTCCCATTTAATTGTTCAAGGCATTTTTTATACACTAAAAACTGCTGTTGTTCATTTGGTATATTATCACTATTTAGAAACAAAAACTCTGTTCTAAATAAACCAACTCCATCTACACCACATCTAAGTACTCTTTCAATTTCTTCAGGAAATTCTATATTTGAAAGAAGGCTGATTGTAACTCCATCATTAGTGACACAAGGCTTATTGAACGTGCTGGCAATTAGTTTTTTTTCATATTCTAAATATAGTTCTCTTTTTTTAACGCATTCTTCAAGCATTTTCTTGTCTGGATTAACGATTACTTTGCCATGTATACCATCAACAACAATAGTGTCTCCACACCTTACTATGCTAGTTAAATCTTGCACACCGACAACGGCTGGTATTTTACATGATTTAGCTACAATTGATGCATGGGAAGTTTCTCCACCAAGCTCAGTAGCAATACCTTGAATGTGTTTTGTATTGAGCTCTACTGTTTGGGAAGGAACAAGCTCTTTTGCAATAACAATCACTTCTTCATTGATATTAGCAAGGTCAAACCATTCATTACTAACCAGTTTTTTTATCAGGCGTTTCCTGATATCTACAAAATCATATGCTCTTTGGTTGATGTAAGGCTCTTTAAGGTTCTTTAGATGACATTGTATCTCATAAAGTATTGAAAAAACTGCAAATTCAGCAGTCACCATTTCCTGGTTAATTTTATTGACTACATTTTGCTTTAAGGATATATCTTGAAGAATAAATCTATGAACAGCAAATATGTCTCTTGTGTCGATCTCACCAATTTTATTATACTCATGTTCTAAATCTGCCAGCTCCTTAATTGATATTTCAAAAGCATGATTAAGTTTTCTGATTTCATCTGGAATACTATCCTTATGAACTGTTCTGCGTGGAACAAGGTATTCATCTGAATCGATAATGATAATATTGCCTATTGCTATACCTGGAGATACGCCAATTCCTTTTAGTATTTTCATAATAACCTCAAATTATGTTTCAATGACTGAAGTTTCTATAGTACAATTCCCATCTATGTACTATTTTTTTACTAATTTTTTCAAAATGTAATCCATATATGGCCAACTCAATTGCAATGGGAACCGCTTTGATTTTTTTAAAACATGTTCGGATTAAGAGTTTCCAATACAAAAATCGAGCATGAGATAGGATTCCTATATACCAGGCGCTTTTAATTGCGGCGACTACATCCTTTCCAGTTATTCTCGATTTAATACAGGGATGATAGTTTCTGATAAAAGTATTTATTCTCGCATAATAATCTTTTGGAGAATATAGTTCCCTCATTATTTCTTGATAACCAGCTAGTAATTTTTCTCTGGTTAGTACTGGTATAAAATTAAGGCTAATACTGGTATTTTCTCCTGTACTTTCACCCAGGAGCCTGCCTTCTGCCTCAAGCCGGTACCATAACCTGGTTTGAGGCAAAGCCGTAAGCAGACCGACCATGGCGGTCACTATTCCCACCTTTTGAATAAATCTAAATTGAGTATCAAAAACTTCCTCAGTATCACTGTCAAAGCCGACGATAAAGCCACCTGTAACCTGCATACCATTTTTCTGGATGATATTGACGGCAGCCTCCAGATTACAGGAAAGATTCTGATACTTTCCACATTCCTGTAAACTATTTATATTTGGTGTTTCTATGCCAACAAAGACTTTATGAAAATTGGCGGCACTCATCATTTGCATCAATTCTTCATCTTCGGCAAGATTAACACTGCTTTCAGTTGTGAATTTAAATGGGTAATGATGTTTATTTTGCCATACTATTAACGAAGCAAGCATTTTTTTTACGTTAACCTTATTGCCAATAAAGTTATCATCTACAATGAATACATCATTTCTCCAACCCATATCATAAAGTAACTGCATTTCTTGAATTACTTGTTCTGGTGTCTTTGTTCGTGTTTTTTGTCCATAAAGCACAATTATGTCACAAAATTCACAATTAAATGGGCACCCTCTTGAATACTGTACTGGCATTGTCACATAATCATTAAATGATATAAGCGAGAACAGAGGCAAAGGAGTTTGCTGGATATCTGGCCGATCTGTACTTGAATAGACCGGTTTAGCTTTCCCTGACATCAAATCTTCAAGGAACACAGGTAATGTCACTTCGGCTTCATTTAGTACAAAATGGTCAACCCCGGTAAGACTTTCTGGTTGTGTTGTGGCTGCCGGTCCTCCAACGACCACAATTTTGCCAAGAGACTTACATTGGTCAATTATTGTTTGAGCATTTTCGACCTGTATTAGTATTGCACTAATGAAAACAATGTCCGCCCATATTATCTGCTCAGCCTTAAGTTCTCTAACATTAACGTCAACCAGCTTTTTATTCCATTCTTCGGGAAGTAAAGCAGCTACGGTTAACAATCCCAAAGGAGGGAATGCAGCTTTCTTAGAGACAAACTTTAAAACATACTTGAAACTCCAAAATGTTTCAGGATATTTAGGATATATCAGTAATGCATTCATCATTTTGTCCTTTTAAAACAACATTTGTTCATTACATTTTTTGTATAAGGTAAATATCAAGTTTAATTAATATTACACGATCTATTATTGTTGATCAAGCCATTGAAGCATGTCGATAATACTGCCTGTAGCTAAGGCGATACTCATATCAGCTGCACCATAATACATGTAAATTGTATCATGGTCAGGCGCTATTGTATAACCACATGGAAAAACAACATTATCAACATCACCTTGTTTTTCATACTGTTTTTCTGGGCCAAAAAACCACTCATTACTTCGTTTAATACAAATCTCTGGAGAATGTAGATCAAACAATGCCATTCCTAGTCGATAAATACTGCCAGAAGCATTTTGTCGTACTCCATGGTATATTACCAGCCACCCTTTTTTGGTTTCAATAGGAGGGGGAGATATGCCAATCTTATTTGCATCCCACCATCCGCCTTTTCTTGCTTTTAACATTAACTTATGATTGCCCCATTGCCGTAGGTCGGTTGAATATGATATCCATATATGTGCGCCTATAGAGCTTACTGGTCGGTGTATCAAAGCCCAATTACCATCAATGCGATAAGGTAAGAGTACGGCATCTTTGTCTTCCGGCTGCATAATCAATCCGCATCGTTCAAAATGACAGAAATTTTCAGTAAGTGCCATTGACACTCCTGGACCATCGTGAGTATAGGCAGTATAGACGATTGCATATTTATTCAACTCATTGATGAATGTTATTCGAGGGTCTTCAATTCCCCAAAGTTCTTCTGGGAAGTTTTCAGGGTCTGGGCTAAGAGTAGGTTGCTTGTCAATTTTCCAGCCATCAATACCATTGGCAGAACGGGCTGCACAAAGGTGTGATTGCCCGCGTCGGTCTTCTACACGGCACAGAAGCAGTGTGGTTCCGTCAGGCAATAATGTTGCGGCTGGATTAAAGACGCTATGTGCCGGGTAGGGCCAATCTTTGGAGGTTAATATGGGATTTGATTCATGACGGCAAAATAGTTCCTGATATTGATATTTCATAATGTTTATGCCTCAGCAGGTAGTAAAGGATTTTCAGCTAATTGCAATTCCAGAAGTGCCTGGAGATATGCTAACGTAGATTCAGCGCCTTGATTTTCATTTACACTGTCAGGATGCAAGCCGTCCCGACACCCACCTGTTGTAGGATCATAGACAGATAGATTTAGGTCATTGCGTCCTAAAAACCAATCGAAGACTAAGCGGGCATTTTTACGCCAACTACTATCTAATGTTGTTCGATAGGCTTCGAGACATGCGGAAACCATGGTTTGTGTCTCCACTGGCTGTTGATCAAACCTCGCTTTTACGCCATTTTTGGGATAAAATCCGTTTGATCCAATAGGAACAAAATGTCCCGTATTAGTCTGCTGTAATTTGACCAGCCAGCTAAGTGATTCCAATCCAGCTTCAGCCATAGCAGTGTTGGAAATTGTTTTACCACATAATAATAAGGCGTGGGGTAACGCGGCGTTGCAATATGTTAGTTCGTTTTCATACCATAGCCAGCCATCAGTGCGATTGTGCTGATAAAGGGTGAGTAATCGCCCGGCTAATTCATATCTTACCTGACCGGCTCGTCTGTCTCCGCAAAAACGGTGCAGGTATTCCTGTAAGCCAATGATTGCGAAAGCCCAGGCGCGTGGGCTTGTGGTATTGGTAATAGACGGTAATGCCTGTTCAAATACCCATCCAGCCATTTTTTGCAATGCAGGCGTATATGAGTGGTTCAAGACGCATCCCAATGCCCATAAAGTTCGGCCCTGGCTGTCGTCAGAACCATCTTTTTCTAACCAGTTACGCTGGAAATCCATAAAGTTTCGAAATCGACCTGTTGTAGTGTTAAAGGCATACCAGATAAATGCAAGATAGCGTGTACTCAAACTGGAAGCTGCTTTATTACCCAGGATTTCCAGATATGTGCTTACTATCAGAGCGCGAGCATTGTCATCAATGCAGTATCCCTCATTATAGTTTGGAACAGTGAAAGTAGCATGTTGTAACATACCCGTGTCGTCGGTCATATGAAGCAGATGGTCGAGCTTAAGAGGTGGTGGTTCTGTTGGGCGTTTATCCAGAGGTTTGACTGCGAATCCTGACGGTATAAAATGTCGGCGTTCAATCCGGGCACGTTCAAAGCTCGCAATATATTGATGTGCCACTTCCGGCCAGATCATTTTCCGGCCAAATATATAGGCTTGCTTACGCATAGCATGACGTTGAGCATCATTATTTAAAAGGTTGACAACCTGTTCTGCAAGCACCGACGGATCTCTAAATGGCACCAGCAGCCCCCGTCCATCTGCTAACAATTCCTTGGCATACCAATATGGTGTCGAGATCAATGCCTTACCTGCCCCCAGGGTATAAGCAAGAGTACCCGAAGTAATTTGCGATTCATTGAGATACGGAGTAATATAAATATCGGCAGCACTGATGAACTGAACTAACTCTTCTAAAGTAACAAAGCGATTATAAAAAATTACATTACTTTCTACTCCTTTCTCTTGTGCCAGCCACTGAAGAGATTGACGATACATTTCACCTTCTTTCAGTAGAACATGCGGATGAGTTGCACCAAGAATCAAATATACCACATTAGAATGATGTGCCAATATTTCCGGTAGAGCTGCAATGACATTCTCGAAGCCTTTACTGGCTGAAAGTAAGCCAAAGCTGAGCAAAACCGTTTTCCCTTCAACACCATATATGTCTTTATGAAAACTTGAATCTACAAAAGGTACATCTGGAATGCCATGTGGTATCATGTCAATCTTATCTTTACTAACTCCATAAATCTCATGTAATAATTCCACGCCATGATAACTCATCACTACTAACCGATCAGACAGAGACGCAATTTCTTCTAAAACACGTTTCTGATTTGGATCAGGGGTATCCAGGATGGTATGTAGCGTTGTTACAATGGGCATCCTTAATTCTCGCAATAGAGAAAGAATATGACTGCCGGCACATCCGCCAAAAATACCATATTCATGTTGCAAAGACACCATGTCTACATTATTGATATTCAAAAAGTCTGCAGCTCGTCGATATGAGTCAATATTTTTTTCGGTGAGTTCAAACCGTACTCTAGGGGGATAAGAGTATCCGTCTGCAATATCATTGACCGGGATGGCAATGCAGCTGGTTTGGCTATATTGGCTGGCAATGGCCTCACATAAATCTGTAGTAAATGTTGCTATACCACATAGTCGAGGCAAATAGTTCCCGATAAATGCAATTCTATTTAGAATTGAATTGTCTAAATGGTTCATTATGAACCTCATTTCTGGCAACCAATACATTTGTTAATTTACTTATTGGCCCAAATAATAGCCGAACTATCATAATCTGACTATTTTTTGCGAAGGTGTTAGCCAAATAACTCGCATTATTAAATATGATGTTTAATGTCCTCTAAACAAACAATGTTATAGTAAAAAACATTATATATCAATTGTAATGGTATTTGATATAATTAGACAGCTTATTCTTGCATAAGCTGTCTAATTAACTAATTCCTTTCTCTGTAGTGGTTTTTTCTGACAAAGGTATAGTTTTTGACACCTACAACAAACAAGGTGTTCGCTCTGATTTACACTAGTTTGGCTAAATGGTATAAATGATATTTGAAAAATAAGGTTAATAAAATCGGAGTGTAGCCAATTACTTTTATATATAAACCAATTGATTTAAATAGTTGTCAAATGGAAATATAATATTGTTCTCTAATATCAAGGGGGTGAAATTCAAATGAAAAAAACACTATTAAAAAGAAAGTATAATCCAAAAGCTCATTTTGCTAGCGAAGTTGATACATCTGGGAATGAAAAGGATGGGTGTGTGGCAAGACACCGCCGAATTGCCGAAAGAGCTTATGAAATCTATAGATTAAGTGATTATATTCAAGGTCGGTCCGAAACAAACTGGTTTCAAGCTGAAGATGAAGTTAATAATCGAAAACAATGATCAAAAGAAGAATTGGATGAGTGTTAGACATTAAGAGATAGTTCAGCTAATATGAGTTTATTTGCAGGTTATATGGGTTTCAAAAGGAGATTAAGGCTGCAGGTAATTTTTAAGGAGAGAATGGACTGTCATTGATGCACCGGCATATGGAGGGGCCGGTTAAAATGACCCAGGGGTTTGAATTTATAGCTCCCGGGTTGTTTTATTATAAAGTAATTTGACTTTAATTGATATCGAAAATAGAAAAAAGCTATCACGGAATTAACAATTGATACAAATCTTGGATTTATCCTTTATGAATCCTTTTCCATTTTTGCCCATTTAATCGAATATTGCAGGAGCGCCGAGGCGTTTGGGAGGTTTAGTTTTTCTTTTATTCTGGCACGATAAGTTTCGATGGTTTTAACGCTCAGAAATAGTTGTTTGCCAATTTCACCAGCTTTGAATCCCTGGCCTGTAAGACGGAATACCTCAAGTTCTCGATCGCTGAGATTTTCGATGGACAATCCTTTTATTGCAGTTTTTTCACCGGTGAAGCGATGCAACAGTTTTCTGGACATAGCTGTACTGATATATATATTGTCTTTTGCGACAGAGCGAATAGCTGTAATAATATTTTCTGAGATAGTATCTTTCATTAGATATGCCTTGGCACCTGCGATCAGGGCACGTTCAGCATATACTGATTCATCATGTACAGAAAAGACGATAATCTCTATTTTAGGATAATTGATTTTGATGTTTTTAGTTAGGTCAATACCGTTTGAGTCTTTGAGTGAAATATCAATCACTGCGATGTCTGGCATAAGACGAGAAATATCTTTAATTGCCTGGTATTCACTTTCTGCCTCGCCGCAGACGTTCATATCCTTTTCGTGGTTAATAATTGTAGACAGACCGTCACGGACAACCGGATGGTCATCAACAATGAATATCTGCATGGTTTTCTTGTTGTTGATTGTACTTGATGGATTTATTTTTGCTGGTGTCATCAGATTAATTTACCTGCCTTTCTCTTGGAATAATACAGGTTACCACAGTACCGCCTTTTTTACCCTTGCTTATATCTAGGGTCCCGCCAATCAAGTCAGAGCGATACTCCATGATTTTCAGGCCAAACCCTTTATTTTTTGATTCGAGCACGGGAAAATCCAAACCATCGTTTATTATTGAAAGTATTGCATGCGTTTTTGTTATTCGTAGTGATATATTGATATGAGCAGCCTTGCCGTGTCGGACTGCATTTGTTGTTGCTTCCTGAGCAATACGATATATTTGCTTGGCTTCTTTCATGTTATTCACTGAGGCATTTTTACTGCAACTGAATTTGCACATTACCCCCATTACTCTTTTTGTGTCGGCTGCCAGCGAGCTTAAAGCCGATACCAGCCCGCCGGTTTGAATATCAATTGGATAGAGCAGTCTGGCCAGGTCGCGGGTGTGGGCTATGGCTTCATTAGCCAGTCTCGTTATGATCAAAGCATCTTTCATTTCCGACGGGGCCTGATGCTTGAGCTTCAAGGCGAGGCCTTTACACTTGACTGCTATACCGGTTAATGCTTGTCCCATGCCATCATGTATATCCTGGCTAAGTTGTTCTCTTTCTCTTTCGGTGATATCCAGAATCTCTTTTTCCATACGTCGACGCTCGGTGATGTCTCGTTCGGTGATAGTGATAGCAAATGGCAGCCCATGCTCATCCTTGATTAATGTGGCGGTCAGGGAAATATCTAGTATTTGGTTGGTGCTTGTGATTCGTTGGGTCTCAAATAACTTGATCACTTCGCCATTGAGCGATCTTTCTATCAATAATCGTATTTCATCTTGTTTATATTCCGGCACAAGTCGTTTAATATTCATACCAATTGCATCGGCCTGGCTATAACCATAGATTTGCTCAGCACCTTGATTCCAGGAGATGATATTGCCTTTTATATCGAGAACGATAATAGCATCATTGGAGTTGCGTACAACAGTAGCCAGCAGTTCTAACTGATTTTCCATATATTTACGATGTGTGATGTCATGACCGACACATAGTATTTCCTTTACATTGCCATACCGGTCCAGAATAGCTTTATTCGCCCAAGATATCCAGAAGAATTGACCTGTTTTATTGATGGTCTCGTTTTCAAAATTCTGATAACGTTTTGGATTAAGGTGAATAGCTTTAACCACTTCAGAAAACGGGTGGCCGGACCTGTCAACTTTTGGGATGACTTTTCCCGCAACATTTTTGCCGATAATTTCTTTCAGACTGTAACCGAAGATTTTTTGGGCATATTCATTGAAATACTTGATTCGGCCTTTGGTGTCAATTCGCATAATAATGCAGTTGGCATTTTCCACCAGTTCGCGATAATTCCCTTCGTCGGAATTGTAAACCTGCCCAATATTATCTTCTGTTGTATTTGTTGATTTGTTTTGTTTCGTTTTCAGTGTCAGGCCTGTCTTTCTCTCAGTGGCCTAAGGGGTAAATACAACCAGTCGTTACTAACTTCTAACTTCAGAAAACTGCCACTCTTTTGATGATTTCCAATTGTATCTATACTTTAAGTCAGAATTGTCTGTAGAAGCGACATATGTATATTATATGCTTAAAGATGGGCAAATACCATGACAAAGCAAATTATTATGTTTTAGTTATTTTTATAATATGGGATTTTCCTGTCAAGCCGGATTCTGTAGGTGATTGTGACCACAGGCGTTTAAGAGCTGTATTTTACAGATGAAAGAGCTTCTGGGATGATTTACTTATTTAACCTTTCGGATATGATAGATTTAGTTGAGAACGTTATAAGAAATGATGATTGGTTTCAGACAAATATAAAGTCTGTTCTGATCTAAGGTTACTTTCTGTAATTCTATTTCTTTTAACTTTTTTATGTTCAAAGTCTTTTTTCGTGTCATGAATGAGTAAACTTTCGCACATTTTGAGGGTTAAATTTTGAAAATATGAACAAAAAAATATCGGCGATCCGATGTCTTTAATGTCAACAAATATAGGACACGGAGGCCGATATGTACTATGAATATTATTCGACATGGACGCAATTTATTCAACAATTTTTTCCAATATTTACAGAACCTGGAGCTCAAATCTTCTGCCGGATAGTAACTGGCTGGATATTGTGCACTACTCGTCGTACGATAACAGGCATAATTCCCTTTGCAGACCCGCTGGGCAAGAGAGCTCACGATGCTTACCACCGTTTCTTTCCAGATTGCCGCTGGTCTCTGAGTCAGATGTGGAAAATGCTTACTTTGGTCCTGGTGCAAAGATTCTACCCAAAAGGAATAATAACTCTGTCTATGGACGACACTCTGTTCCATCACAGCGGTCCAAAAGTCAACGGAGCCGGATTCTGGAGAGATGCCGTTCGTTCTACAAACAAGAAGGTTGTTTATGCCTGGGGATTGAATCTGGTAGTGACATGCCTGCAAATCCAACCGCCCTGGGGTGGAGAACCTCTGGCACTGCCGGTCAATATGAGATTGCATCGCAAAGGAGAAGAATCCTTGATTGAACTGGCGGTACAAATTATAAATGAAATATGCCAATGGCTTCCAAACAGGCAGATAAGGCTTGTTGCAGACGGTTTTTACGCAACTCTGGCCGGAAAGAACCTTGAGAATATTACCATTATCTCCCGAATCAGACGTAATGCCGACCTGTTTGAGCTGCCACCTAAAGTTGAAGAGAAAAAGCGTGGCAGACCTCGCTGCAGAGGTCAAAAACTGGCCAAACTGAAAAAAATGGCTGCCCATGTCAAAAACTGGAGAATGGTTGAATTTTGCCAGAGAGGTACGATTATTGAGAGGTTGGTATATACCCGTGTAGCTCTCTGGTATAAGGTAACTCGCAAACCAATCCTTGTCGTTGTCAGTCGAGATCCTGAAGGTAAGGAAAAAGATGACTTTTTCTTTACTACAGATATTGCTATGACTGCTGAGGACGTTTTGGCCTGTTATGCCGACCGCTGGGCTATTGAAGATACATTCAAGAACACCAAACAGTTGCTCGGTGCTCAGCATCCGCAGACATATAAAGGCAAAGGACCAGAAAGAGCCGCAGGTTTTGGACTCTGGCTGTACTCTATGGTCTGGCTGAGGTATCTGACCAAGAAACCCAATGAACAATACTTCTTTGTCCAGCCCTGGTATCAGCACAAAAAGACACCAAGCTTTGCCGATGCTATCGCTGACCTCCGCAGAGAGCTTTGGAGCGAAAGAATTAAATATATGTTCGGTAATTCGGCCGTTCATGATAAAAAATATACGTTTCTGCTGGATGCTCTGGCTACTGCGGCTTAATTATACTATTAAAAGTGCGAATGTTTACAATGACACAGATTATTTTAATATTCAAATTAGAAAGGTTAACACATGATGAAACAATTATTTTCTGCAGTTGTGATTTTGATATTCACAATAGCGAGTTTTGCCAATGCTGCTTTGGTAACCGCACCTCCTGAATCACCGATCTGGTGGAACTCAGAGGTAGATGAAAACTATGCTTTTGGATGGTGGTCATCGGATATTATCGGCGGCAGTTCACAGATTTCTCCGCCAGATGATGCCAGCCACTGGGCTTCTAACTTTTTAGAAAACACTGATTTTGTAGGAGTTATAGGTATCCAGAATGAAACCATTTCATTGGATTTGGACAATGTTAGTCGCTCCGATCTGTACAAAAAAGTTTTTGTTTATATTACCGGCAATACAGTCAGTACGGTAGACAATGTTGAATCGGTTCTGGATACAGCTGAAGGGATATTCACTGGTTCAGAGTCCTGGTCAATAGATGGCAACGGCGTCTGGTCATATCTTCTGCAAGGTGAAATACGTCCTCAGCCTGACTTTGTACGTCTGACTTTTACCGTCTCCGGCATGACCAATGTGACAGATATCTGGGCAGGAGAAGTATGCGTACCTGAACCGGCAACTATGAGTATACTGGCTTTGGGTGCAGTGGGACTGTTACACAGGAAAAGATAGACCATGAATAGCATGGATGTTGACATAGAGAAAAACCAGCTAGCCTGACAAGCGGAAGCTTGTTGGGCATGGTTAGGATTACAACTTCTGAATTCATTTTATTGTGTATTATCCAGAGAGTACCGTATACTGCTCGCTGGAAATTTAATATAAACAATACAGTTACTACACTTTTAGATTGTGTTTTAAGGTATCTTTCTGTTGTATATTCTATTTCAAATCTTAGTTGAATGCTTGTAAACAGCGTAATTTATTAGATTAAGGATAAAGCTTTTTTAACATCTTACGAAAGTGAAAACCATAGATTGAATAACGCACAGCTAATGGCAGTCTTTGAGGTTTTTTGAGCGACCAGAGTATCAGTTTCCAATAATGAATCTTTCCTTTTTCGATCAAACCGATACGCCACATTGACCTTAAAAATGCTATAACACCTGAACACCGAATTTTGAGTGGCATCGTGTCGTTGAAATTATAATTTTCAAGAAATGTTCGAATCCGTCCGTAATAGTTTTTTTGCGAATAGATCGTATTGAGTACTTTCTGATACCCGCCCAGAAGTTCATTTATCTCCATCTGCGGAATAAAATTCATGGTACAATCCATGTTGTCTCCTGTCGGTGGGGTTGTTAGCCGATTTTGAGTCATCATCTGCTTGTAGAGCTTGGTTCCACGCGGCGCGTTGAGTAACCCCACCATGGCCATTACTATTCCACTTTTCTGAATCAGATTTATCATTCTGTCAAATACGCCCGGGGTGTCACTGTCAAATCCGACTATGAAACCGGCCTGAACCTGTAAACCGAACTGTTGGATCTTTTTGATTGCAGCTACAAGGTCGCGACCGGTATTTTGAGATTTGTTACACTCGGTCAAGCTTATCTCGTCCGGCGATTCGATACCAACGAAAACACAATCAAACCCTGCTTGAACCATCAAGTTCATTAGTTCTTCATCATCTGCAAGATTCATGGAGGCTTGGGTATTAAAACAGAATGGATAATTTTTCGATTCCATCCACTGAATCATCGCCGGAAGTAGCTCTTTTTTCAAGATGGTCTTTTTGCCTATGAAATTATCATCAACAAAAAATAATTCTCCCCGCCATCCGGCATCGTACAAACTGTCAAGCTCTGCGAGAATCTGCTCTGTTGTTTTGGTTCGAAGCTCATGTCCGAAAAGCCTTGTTACATCACAAAAATCACAATCGAACGGGCATCCTCGGGAATACTGAATGCCCATGATAGCATATTTTTTCATATTAATCAGATTCCACTGAGGGATGGGCGTCCCTTTCAAGTCTGGTCTTTGACGCGTAGTATAATAGCGTTCAGGGTGTCCTGTTCCCAAATCTTTCAAAAAAGCAGACAGCGTGATTTCCGCTTCTTTAAGGACAAGATGGTCAATATTTAAATACCCCTCCGGAAACGCAGTAAAGAGCGGGCCACCAGCGACAATTTTTAAGTTCAGTTTTTTACATCGCTCAATAACCTGGTCGACGGATTTTTTCTGGATGGCCATTCCCGTCAGAAAGACCATGTCCGCCCATTTAAGGTGACAATCCAGTAAGCGGGTAGTATTCATATCGATGAGCTTCCTTTCCCACGATTCTGGCAGCATTGACGCTACTGTTAGTAGTCCCAAAGGCGGAAGAAGGGCTTTCTTGGAAACAAACTCCAAGGCATTCTTAAGGCTCCAGAATGTGTCAGGGACTTCCGGATTGATTAGTAGAATTTTCATTTTCCATTCATCTCTTCTCTTAAATAAAGTAAAATATTTACCACATTGTTACTTTTATAAATCCTTTTTCCCATAATTCAGCTCTAATGATCTTTAAAATCTACACTCATTAGATTATATTGTTATTTTAATTGAGATATCTTGCAGTAGTAACCAGCATTAACTAATTATAGCCACAGACATTTATTTGTATGTCAGACTACGCTCTATTTTAGATGTAAGCAAATTTGCCTACATTTATGCCATTAAGTGATACAAATTCTACAATCACCCGAAAGTCTATTTGGTGTGTTAATTATAAATTGGGAGTGATTTCTAGTTGCTATGAACTAATGAACATCAAAAGGTAATTGAGTATCTCACAGGCAGGTAACGCAAGCGTCTGGCTGGTTAATTTCAAGTGAGTATATCGTTTGTGGTGTCAAGAGGGGCTAAAAAGTCCCCAGGAAACAGCTTAAGAAGGGTCACGTAGAAGGAGGTAGTGAAAATGCTTGTAAACGCCGGGGCAAAAGTGTGGCGCCTGCAGTGGCGGAGTAAAAGTGTAGCGTTCTTATAAAAATGCCGACGTAGATTTAGTTATCGGTCAAAAAAAGATAACTAATTGATACGGAGGTAGTTAAGATGTGTACACAGATATGGAACAATGGACTCAGTTCAGGCATAGAGTATTAGTTGAAGGCGTTAGCAAGTATCTAATCGGCATATTATAAATTGACAAAAACTAATATATCGTTTTTGACATTCATAGACAAATCAGGCCAAGCATTAATGACCTGTTAAAGTTCAGGGTGTCTTTGGCATATCTCGGCATATTTTCTGCGGAACTGATGCCGGAACTATTCTTGACTTTTTTATAAGTATCTGTTAGCCAATTTTCGCAGCAATCTGAACGGCCTTTTCTCTATCTCTTTCAGCATATATTTGGGTTACATCTGCTCTAGTGTGCCCAAGTATAATTTGAGCGGCTTCCAGTCCATATTCTTTACGAATAATTGTTGCCGCATTGTGACGAAGTTGATTTGGACTCCAGCTTTCAACACCGGCTTTTTCACAACCGCGTTTAATTGCTCTTCTATATGAGTGAGTTGTATAGTGACTGCCTATAGTTCGGTCAGTTGATTTTAGGTTAGCTTTTTGGTTTTTTCGTCGGCTGCCCGCTGCGGTTCTTTGTTTTGCTTCCCTGTTAGCATCGGCAGGGGAGAATATGTAATCGCTGGGATGTTTTCCAAAAAGAAAGTTTGTAATGATACTTTGTGCCTGCTTGCCAATGTAGATTTCCCGTTCGATATCTCGATATTCATTTTTATGCCTTTCAGGTCTGAATATCCATACAATTTCCGAACGATCAATATCAGCTAGATTCAATAGAACAATCTCTCCCGGCCTGGCTCCTGTAAGTAGCTGTAATTGTATCATAGCCCAAACCTGACGACTAACATATGGCTGGATTGCTTCAATGTCTTCGATGTGTGCCGGTTTAACATTTTTACCTTCAGGTACTCCCGGGCATCTGCCTTTCTTTAGCGGGGCAAGTGTTGACAGATATTCCGACATTCCCCGCTCTATCAACTCGTTTGCTTCTGCCCATCGGAAAATAGCTCTGGTTCTTTGGATTTGTTTATTGATAGATTTTCGCTGCCAGCCTTTTCTAGTCATGCATTCACGAACTGCCTTTAGCTTTTTAGGGCCAAAATCATCAGCCTCTGTTGTGCCGTACAGCTTTATCAGTATTTTGCTCACCCGTTCATAATTCTCGTATTCAATAGATCCAGAATAATATTCATAAGCAAATTCAAGATATCTTGTGCATAGGTTCTTTATAGTAATAGCAGAATCATCAAAATGGAGATGTTTGCCATTTGCCAGCCATTCGGCAATTATTCTATCATACTTCTGTTTTGCTTTTGTTCCGTCTGGCCCCAGGCTGATTCGATTGCCATTAATAGCGACAAAAGCATAGTATTTTCCATTTGAATTTCTTTTACGACAATAAGAGGGGAGGGTCTGATTGGTCATGACTATAGCCTTCTGTAAGTACAAAAAGTACACAGTGTACTTTTTTACAAGACTTACAAGGGTGCTATTAACCGATAATAGTCAATCATAACTCTTTGCTATTACCGGGATTAAAAGAAATGGGCGGTACAGGACTTGAACCTGTGACCCCCTGCTTGTAAGGCAGGTGCTCTAGCCAACTGAGCTAACCGCCCGGGTCGTTTTTCTCGACTTGCGAGCTAAATAATGTAATATAATGCCATCATATTGTCAAGCAATATTTCTCAAAAAGATTAACTCTTCTTGGATTATTTGTCCTTTACTACGCGATAATGAGCGTCCAGCTCCACGCAAACCGCACCATTGGCCCCGCAAATTTGTACTAAAACTTCGCAACATCCGCTGCCATAAAGGTTTAGGTAAAAATCTTTCGCCATTACCGCCTTCGCCACACAATCTTCCGGCACAGGGCGTAAATAATTTATCTGTGCCTTACTTATTACCGCATTGCCAAAGCAATTATTGCTCTCAGATACATTAATCGACAGTTTCCAGCCCGCCAGCACCATCAGCGAATACAGCGAGCCGGCAAACATTGTCCCTTTATCGTTGGTATTACCAGCCAGCGGCATCTCCAATACCACCGCATCAGGGCCGTCCTCAACGACTCGCATCCCCAGTTTTTCAAATGCTTCTATTTTGCTTAGCGGATTTTCCATAGGCCAAAAGTATAGTCATTTATCCCGTATTTTCCAGCTAAAAACACACTCCCTCCGCTGCCCCCCGGCATATTCATCCGCTCCGCCCATTCATTATTACACCACCAAACTACCTGTTATTCATCATCAGCAGGGCAACCGTCATCGTCTGGAATATCATTCCACCCAATAGCCAGCTTTGCAGCTTATCATAATTCGTTTCTGTGCCGCCGGTCGCCACATATGCCATCACCAGGCACAATATCACGACAATCTGCGTTACCCCCGCCAGCAGCGAAGCTCCCGAAAATTCGGCCTTCGCATCTTCCTCCCGTATATTATGCCTCTTAAGCTCTCGCAATACTTCCTGCAGCAGCTGGTTCGTATCGCTGGCCCTTCTTTCCGGTTGCGATATTGCATTCTCTGCTTTGTCCTTTACCTCCGGCAGCTCTGTTTCCAACTCCTTTTCCGGCTCCTGCTGTTCTTCTGCCGCATCAGATATCTGTATCTCTTTTGGCTTGCTCTCCCTGGCCTGGCTGCGAACCTTGCTTACATGCAGCGGTTCTTCTTCAATTACCTCCTCTTCAGGAACAACTTCATCGTCGCTATCAGATTCGCTTTCCGGCTCGTCCTGCTTGTCGACAATGCCTTTCTTTTTCGCCTCTTCCTCGTCAACAGCTTTAGAAGCTCCGCCGACCGGGATGATTACTTTTCCCGATATTTTTGCTTTCGTATTGTTCTTATCCCCATCTTCCGGCTCCGGCTCATTTTCCGGTTCACTTTTGCTCTGCTTGCCGTAATGGGCTACTATATTTGCCGCTTCCTGCGGGCTTCCCGCCGTATAGTCCGGGTTAGCCTCACCTTTTCGTACCAGTTCGCTTCCCTGGTTCTTTATCATTATCGTTCGGCATCCCGCAGCTTCTCCCGCCAGAATATCCCTGTCATCATCACCAATCATCCAGCACTGCTCCAGGTCCAGGTTCAGCTCTTCTGCGGCCAGTTTCAACATACCCGGCTCCGGCTTACGCAGCTCACTTTCCTTGCGATATTGCTCGATCGCTCCCTCTGGATGAAATGGGCAATAGTAAATCTTATCGATATAAGCCTTATCCCGAACCAGCATAGAAGCCATCTTCTTATGAATATCAGCCAGGCCCTGCTCGGACAATAGTCCTCTCGCTATTGCCGACTGATTGGTTATGACCACATTTTTGTATCCGCGATCAGCCAGGTATTTTATTGCCCCTCCCGCACCTCTTATCAGTTCGACCTCTTCAACCTTTGTCAAATAGTCGTGGTGTTTTAATAGTGTGCCGTCACGATCCCAAAATACTGCTTTATTTGCCAAAATACTTTCCTGTCATAATCTTATTAATCAGAGTTAACTTTTGCAGTTTTTTAGTTGCAAAAATCGCCTAAAAGGGCCTTTTTGCAAAACCTTAAATTTAAACAAAGCATGAGACGATAGTCGAACTCCTTAATTTTTCAATTTTCATTATTCGTTTTTCACTTAACCGGTCCCATCGGTCAGTTTGGAGTTCTTAACTGTTTTTATATCTTTCGATAACTCTTTCAACTATACCAGTTGTGCTCATACCCTCAACCAGCGGCATAAGCACACATTCTCCACCGTTAGCTTCAACCCAGTCCTGACCGACAACATCGCCTTGCCAGTCAGTACCTTTTATCAGAACATCCGGGGTAATATCCTTTATTATTCGTTCCGGGGTATCTTCGTCAAAAATTACCACATAGTCAACCACTTCCAACGCGGCCAATACCGCGGCTCTTTCGCTCTCGCCCATTATCGGCCGCTTATCGCCTTTCAGCCTGCGAACTGAATCATCGCTGTTCAGGCCGACTACCAGGATATCTCCCTGGCTGCTCGCAAATTTCAGTAGTTCTATATGGCCCGGATGGATCAGGTCATAACACCCGTTCGTAAAGACAACCTTTTTACCGCTGCGCCATTTCAACTGGTTCAGCAGGTCTTCCGTAGTGCATACCTTGCCAACGCTCAATCGCTGGTCCCGGCATATCTCCGCCATTATCTCGCCTCGGCTTATTCCCACGCAGCCGAACTTCTCAACCTCCAGCCCGCCGGCTATATTTGCCAGCATTATCATTTCGATCATTGTCGGTGGCTTGATATCTGCAAATGCCGCACCAAACAGCGTTCCCAGCATCGCCAGTACCATATCACCGGCACCGGTCACATCGTAAACACTTCTCGCGCGGGTCGGTACCAGGTCGCCTTGCTTCTGGTTCGACTGGTACAGGTACGCACCCGACTTGTCCAGTGTCACTACCAAGTTGGCAATATCCATTTCACTTGCCAGCTTCGCCGCCGCTTGCCCGACATCTTCAATCTCACCGTTCAGCGACATACCCGTTGCCTTTGCCAGCTCACGACGGTTAGGCTTAACCATCCACGCACCTTTATATCGCGAATAGTCCGCTACCGCACCCGGGTCGATTATCGTCTTTTTACCGGCTGCCTTGGCTGCCTGGATCAGCTTCTGGGCAAATGTATCGTTTAGCACTCCCTTATTATAATCCTCCAGGCAGACTACATCGCACCACTCCAGGCCCGCCTGGAAATGCTTCATCAGCTCCTGTTGAATCTCATCACTGATCGCCCCGGAATCCTCCTCGTCAATCCGCATCAGCTGCTGACGGTGCCTGTGCTGTGCCAGGCCTACTATCCGCTGTTTGCTCGTGGTAGGGCGGTTCCGGTCAACTACCATATACTCGGCATCAACCGTCGGATACTCATCCAGCATCTCTTTCAGACGGCGGCCATTGATATCATCGCCTACAACGCCCAGGCAGCGAACGTCAACATCCAGCGTCGCCAGGTCAACCGCTACCGAGCCTGCGCCGCCTGGCTGGGCCTGACGGTCGCATACGTTTAATATTGATACCGGCGCCTCTGGCGAGATCCGGTCTATATTGCCGAGCAGGTAGTGGTCGAGCATAAAGTCGCCCGCCAGCAGTACTTTCGGCTTGCCGATATTTTCTACTATAGTCAATAGTCGTTGGTGCATAGTACTAATTAATGTACGTTAATTCCCGCTTTTTATCAACGATAAAGTTCGTATCATGCGACAGATAGCTCCTTATGGTCTTTATTTATCATGCTTTCATTTGAAAATTTCCTTCGTACCGGCCTATTGTTAATATTGAATGGTTCTTGAAACCTTAGAGTGCAAAAATTTGTTAGTGTATGTATTTTGGTTTATCTCTCTAAGTTCTGGAGGAATGTGCATGAAATTCTCTATCTCAATTCAAATTCTGTTTCTATTACTTATTATTTCTTCTCCACTTACAGCAGCTAACGGCATCATCACCGGCACCGGCACTCTCGATTCGCCTTTCCTTATCCACGACGTAGAGGATTTCCTCGAATTCAGCAGCCAGGAAAATGCCGGGGTCTTCTGGGCCGCAGGCACCTACGCCCGGCTGACCAACCCGCTCGATTTCAGCGAATATCCTATATCTCCCCGGGCATATATTGCTCCCGATACAGACAATACCAACTGGGAAGCATTTGATGGTACACCATACGAAGGTACTTTTGACGGTAACGGTTGCACGATCAGCAATACTACCATAGGAGCTTTAAGTGTTAGCTGCTGCTACCTCGGTATCTTTGGCAAGATTGGTTCATCTGGTTCTGTCTCCAACCTGCACCTGCAAAATGTCACCATTTACGGTGCCTACGATTCTCGAATTGTCGGTCCGATCTGTGGGTGTAATGCCGGAGCTGTCAGCAACTGTTCTATCCGGTCGGTAACGATCAATACCAGCAGTAATTACAATACTGTTTATGGCGGCTTTTGTGGTTGCAATACCGGCAGTATAACAAACAGTTTTGTTGAAGGTGTTGAAAAGCCTCAAGCCAGATGTGCCCATTCTTTTGGTGGTTTCTGCGGCAGAAATTCCGGTAGTATTCAACAATGTTATGCCCGTGTCTCATATTTTTATTGTGATGATTTGACCGGAGGTTTTTGCGGCTTTAGTAACGGCAATATTCAGAACTGCTATTCCATTTGTGATAAAATTTCCGGCAGTGTCAGGGTCGGGTGTTTTGGCGGCAAGCTTGACGCCGGATTTGTCAGCAACTGCTATGCAATCGTTGGTTCGTTAACTGCTCAGGCTTATTATGGCGGTCTATGGGGTACTGCATATATCCCGTGTACGGATTCTTTCTATTGCAATCCTGATTATTCCGGGGGTGCAGACTACCTTTCTTTTGAACAGATGACCCATCAGTCTAATTTCACCAACTGGGACTTCGATGATGTATGGAAGATTCGCGAAGGTTTCGACTCCCCGGCATTACGCTTTCAGGAAACTATCCCCGGCGATATTGCCGGAGATTATGGCGTAAATATGATTGATTTCGGTGCGTTCAGTGCCGCATGGCAAACAAACAAAGGCGGCATCGGCTGGAACAGCCTGTGCGATTTGGATACCGAAGGCAAAAGCGAAAATTTCATCGACATGAAAGACCTCAACGTTTTTGCTCAACACTGGCTCATAAAACGTTAAGAGCGGTTTCGGTTTATCTCTAATGATTACCTCTGAAAATTGCTTTTGTTGAGGTAGTGGTTGTTATTTTGTGCTTTCACTATCATCCCCGCAATTTCCCATATTCATCAGCATACTGCCGATCAGGGCGGTCAGCGGCGCCACCGCTACCAGCCCAAAGCTGCCTACTATAATGTTTAATATTTCTGCCGCGACATATGTCTTGTTAAGTATCTGTGCCACCGGCAGTCCTTTGGCCATAAAACACATCATCATCGCGGTATACCCCCCGGAATATGCCAGCAGCAGCGTGGTGGTCATCGTCCCTATAACCGAACGGCCTACAGCCATACCCGATTTAAACAGTGGCCAGAATGTTATCTCTGGCTTCTTCTGTTTTATTTCATAAATTGAAGCTGACACATCCATCGCCAGGTCCATTACCGCCCCCGAACACGCGATAAATATCCCTGCCAGGAATATTCCCGACAAGTTCAGATGCTCGTAACCCGAATACAGCAGGGTCTCTGCAAACGGTTTCACTGCCCCGTGAATAACAAAACCGGGTGCAAAAAGCTTCGCCAGGATACACGTCAGCAACAGCCCCGAAAATGATCCGGCAAACGCTGTCAGCCCTTTACGTGTCAGCCCGCCAACCAGGAAACTTATCGATGCTGTCAGCAGTGCGACTACCGCCAGTGATAATGGTATCGGGTCAACTCCTTTGAGAAATAACGGTATCAGTATCTTCCATATCATTAACGCCGCAAATGCAAATGACACTATCGCCTTCAGCCCCGTCCATCCTGCTACCGCTATCAGGAAACCGGCAAAAAGTAGTATCAGGAGCAATTCGTATTGCAGTCGGTAATATCCCCTCGAATAGGCTATCTCGATATCGTGATCATCATTAAGCTTGTATTCGATCATAATAATCGAATACGGCCTGATAACTTCATCGAATTCCATTCTGCCGGTCAGCTGGTTAATGGCCTGGGTTGTTGTGCCTGCAAATTCTCCTTCAAGGATTTCAACTTCCAGGTATTGGCTGCCGGTTGTTACTATCTGGTATTGCTCAACTGCCGAGTTGTTAACTTCCAGAACTTTTGCCTTCACCAAAAACGAACCATCCGGAATCCTGTTCTCAAAGCCGGTCGGTATAACTAGCAGGACAATGCATGCGATTATAAACAATCCTGTTGTAATTGCGTCTGCTGTTCTCATGGCTTTGATAGTATTATTCCGTAAGTGATCCGTTTATTATTGTGGCCAGTCTTCTGGGTATCTCGACATTTTGATAATACCCGCTGAAGTTATCCTGGTCTTTGCCTATCGCTCTTACCGGCACCGGGATCGCTGTATGGGCATAAGAGGTCCACGACAGTCCGGCTCTCTGGTTTATTATATGTGTCAGGGATATTGTCATAGGTTGCAGTTTGCCGTAAAGAATATACTCCTGCTCTTTTGGCATATCGGATGTCTTGTTGAATTGTTTGTCGTATGCGTTCTCCAGCATAATCTTCTGATACTCACTGAGATTGTCTGATTTCTCCGGTGAAATATCTGCTCCGTCCAATCCGAAACAGTCAAATATTATCTGCCACATCTCCTGGTCGATATTTTCTGTAAAGGTGTCATGCGATTCTTTATATGCCGGTATTATACAGCTGTTAAATTCGTCGAAGGCCAGCTTTTGTTTGCTTAGTATATGGAAAAATGAGGTGTATTTGGTTGCGGCAAATCCTAACGCCATTCCGCCGCATTCGTGATCACCGGTTACTACTATTGTTGTCTCTTCCGGGTGTGCCTGGTAGAATTTTAACGCCACTGAAATCGCTTCATCAAAGGCTATTGTTTCATCTATTGCCGCTCGTGCATCATTGGCATGACAGGCCCAGTCGATCTTACCGCCTTCTACCATCATGAAAAATCCATTCTCATTTTCCAACAGGTCTATTCCCTTCTGGGTAAATTCTGCCAGCGATATTGAGCCGTCATATTTCCCTCCTTCGCCGCCTGCGTTTTCAATATTGATATTATACGGCAATGAGTTCAGCCCATCCAGGTATCGGTTCACTGCTAACACTCGACCTGAATTTGCTTTCGCGAAATCTTCGCGATTATTTACATATGTAAAACCATTTGCGGTTGCTGCCTCTTTTATTACTTCATATCGTTGGCTTAATGACAGTTTCCTGTATTTCCTGCTGCGCCATGTGTCAACCTTAAAGCCGCCGCCGCCAAAATAGTCAAAGTCTTTCTCTAAAAGTTCAAATGCAATTTGTTCGTAATTCTCGCGGCTGTTTTGGTGGGCATAAAATGATGCAGGTGTTGCATGGTCAAGCGATACGCTTGTTACAATTCCAACTTTCATTCCCTTAGATTTTGCCAGCTCGGCAATGCTGCGATAATTATGTTTCAGGTCTGGCGATTTTGCTAATACGCCGTTATTGGTCTTCTGCCCGCATGCCAGGGCGGTTCCTGCCGCAGCAGAATCCGTTATCAGGCTGTTGTTGGAATGGCTGATCTGCATCGCATGGATCGGGAATGTATCCATTGTTAGTATCGCTTCTTTACCCGGCTCCGACTCTGGCTGCGTTGCGGATAGATATGCTTCTGTTGCATGTACTTGTGCTGCTGCCATTCCGTCGCCTATAAACAAAAAGACATACTTGCTTGCCGGGCTGGGTGTTTCTTCTGCTAATGCCGGACACCATGATATAAGTGTAGATAAGACAGTGATATACAAAAAATTGAATCTGATTTTGATCATTTGGTATCGTCCTTTGCTGTTTTATTTGGTGTGTCAATTTTTGTGGGGGCGGTTGTACGCCTTATGTTTACCGTGGCTCGCTGAGGAGGATTGTGTTGCTAAGTTTTTGTAGATATTATAGTAAAAGCGAATCTAGATTATCAATTATATCAAAAATGTGTCATTATTGTAACATTTTTGTTTGGAGATTTGGGTTTTTATGTGGCAGGTAAGTTACGGCATGAATTTCTTTAATGATTCGTCAATTACACGCTCAAGTTCCTCTTGGCCGCTCAATATTGCAAGTTCAATTTTTAGCCAGTAAAGCCTGTTTACCGTTGATACTTCCGGTAGCTCACGCAGTTTTACCCAGTCTTTTTCGGTTGTTATAAGCCATTGTTCGCCCGTATCTTCCGATAGCTGTCGCAAAATATCTATTCGCTCGTTATCATAGTCACTATGGTCGTCAAAAAAGTATCTGCCGCGAACTTCTGCTCCTAGTTTTTCAAGCGTTGCTACAAATCCGCCCGGGTTGCCGATTGAGCAGAATGCGGTTACTTTTTTGCCTGACAGCTCTTCTAATGGTACTTTTACTCCATCGCAGCTGTATATCGCCTCCGGCTTATGTGAGCATGTCACTACCGGAATATCAGTATGCTTCTTTAGGGCTGCTTTTATTTGTTCAATTGCGGTTTCGCCTGCCAGGTCGGCCCGGCTTATGGCCGCTATTTCTGCTCGTTTTACTCCCGAAACTGGCTCACGCAGCAGACCTGCCGGTAGCATCTTTCTATAGCCAAACGGGCATAGACCGTCTATCATTAATATATCCAGTGAACGTCCCAGTCGACGATGCTGGTAACCGTCGTCCATGACCAGTGTCATTACACCTTCGTCAATTGCGGTCTGTGCTGAGGTTACCCGGTCTGAACCGACATAAAATCTGGTATTACCAAGTGCCTCTTCCAGCAGCCGCATCTCATCATTAGTTCCTTCGGCATCTCCCTTATAGCCGCGGCTTAGTAAACCTACTGATAAACCTTTTTTCTGTAAATACTTACATAACCATATCACCATAGGCGTCTTTCCTGTCCCGCCGGCTGTCAAATTACCTACACATATAATAGGTATATTAAACTTGGTCACTTTCAGTATTCCAAGGTTATATCCAAGGTTGCGGATACGGATAATAAACCCATATATTATGGAAGGTACTACCAGTAGCAACCTTACTAGTCGGGCTAATGGGCCTTTACTGGTGCCTGATATTATTTCTAAATAACTCATGTCAGTATGATAATGTTAATAATGTAAAAGGTAAATTGTAAAATAACACCATGTGTGGGCCTGCCAAAATAGCATCCGGTTAGCTTGGTGAATTTCAGTTATGATTCTTGGCGTTAATCACTTAAGTATCTTATAAATAATAAGTTAAATTGCTTCTTATGAGTCTCGGTGCTTTGTGTGCTGTTTGTTTTTTTTACTTTCCGTCAGTGATTTTATTTTGCTCATGGCTCTGACACCAAAATCCTTCTCTTTTTAATCGAATTTCCTGGCTCAATTTTATGCTTTTTACCAATAAGCATGAATCGGTTTTTCTCTTGCAAAAAACACACTCATCTGTTAAAATTTTGTATTTATGGGCTTATTGTATAAACTCATGTAAATAAAAGAGTTATTGAACCTGCCAGGCACACAGATTAAACTACCTTGCAATGTTTTTTCCCCTTGCAAACCAGCCTTTGTTGTGCCAACAGTTAAATTTGCTCAGTAGAGCGCGGTATAGATACTTATTATTAGACAACTTAGCATCCAGATGATCGGAATTTCTACGGCATGAAATGTATGAAAATTTTGCTTGTTGTTTTTGCCTGTATCTCTGTTTATATGATTACCACAGGGCCAGGCAATAATGAGTCTGCTGCAATAGCTCAGCCTGCCGGCGTCAGTGACAATGATTTGGAACTGGTTACTTTGAATATAAATGGACTCGACCTGCTGGCGATGGTACATAAGTCTAAACAGACTATTTGCCTTTATGCTTATGATATGAGCAGGCCGGATTATCAGCGGTTCAGGCTTATGGCCACCAGGTATTACGGCTATGACATGCTGCTCAAAGACTATAATACCGGACCGCCGACGCCGGATGATATTTTGAAGATACTGGAAAAACAGCTTGAGGCTGATATGAATTCTGAAGCTGGTGACGATAATAAATAAGATACTTGTCATCTGGCCTTTGTGCCCGGTGCTGTGTTATAAAACTTAAAACTGCATTATTTTTGCTTTGCCCGTTTGGTTCGGGCATGGAGGACCATCAAAAATGGCCAAAATGTTTTACTCTATGGAGGAAGTTCAGGAAAAACTGGGCTGTACTGAAGCACAGATTAAGGAATATGTCCAGAACGGACAGCTGAGGGAATTTCGTGACGGCTCTAAGATACTTTTCAAGGTTGACGAGGTCGATTCACTTGTCGCTTCTTCTGGCGGCGATGCTATCCCGGATGCTGATATTGATTTAGGGCTGGACCTTGACGGTAGCTCTATCGGGCTTGCCGGCAGCTCTATCGGACTCGCTCCCGAAGATAGTTTTACTGCTGATGCTACTGCGGCTGGTGATTTAGAGCCTCTTGCCGGCGACGATGACGATTTGCTCGCCGGGTCTGAAGCTATAAATCTGGACGGCAGTTCTATTGGGCTGGCTCCAACCGAAAGCGAAGCCGGAATGTATGGGCTGAACGATGCATCCTCAGAGGGCTCGGTTAATCTTGATGCCCAGATGGCAGAAGATAGCAAGCCGACCAAGGATGACACTGTTGTTACCACTCATGGGATTGATGCTCTAGAAGATAATGAAGCTGACGCGGACGCCGATCCTCTGGCACAGACAAAAGTTTCTTCTCCAATGCAGTTAGATGATGAAATTTCGCTTGATCCCGGTAGTAGCGGTAGCGGGTTGCTCGACCTTTCGCGTGAAGCTGATGATACCAGTCTTGGTGCTGATATTCTCAAGGATATTTACGATGAAGGTATTGGCGACCTCGGCGGTGATGATGAAAAGGCTCCTATGCTGGAAGCTGTTGACGATGATGATGACGATGCCGAGGCCATTGCTGAACCTATTGTGGAAGAGGAATCAACTGACGAATTCGATTCTCCGGTTGTTATGGCTGGTGCTGTGCCTGGTGCCGGTGGTCCTCGTGCTGCTGCTATGCAGATCTATGATCGTACTAGCAGTGCTTTCGGGTTCATGATGTTCATTTCTTTTGTCATGCTGGTTTACATGGCTTTCAATGTTGTTGCTTTTGCCAGTGGTACAAACCCCGGTATTCTCAAGATTGTTAATGATAACATGATGTGGGTTACTGTTGGTGCTGGCGTTGTTGCTCTGCTTTTCCTCGTTATTGGGCTTGTTATGTCCGGTGGCGGTGGCGGCGGAAGACCTGCTAAAGCCAAACCTGCCAAAAAAGAAAAAGTATCTAAGAAAAAAGAGAAAAAAACTAAAGCTAAAAAGGTTCGTAAAAAGAAAAAATAATTACGACATCTTTATAGGATAATCTTTTTACGATATTATTGGTGCTTGTCCTAAACATGAGTTTTACTTGCACCTGTTCAACTAAAATTAAATATTTTTGAGCTTTAAAATATATAGGTACCAGGGTGTACTGATACGAAAGGAATATGAATATGAAATCCAGGTTACTTGTTTCTCTGTTATTGGGAGCGTTTGTTGTTTTTGCTCTTGCCGGATGTAATGCTGAACTTGATAACTGTGTCAGAAGAAATGACACGCTGAAAGAGCGGATCAATAATCTTGAAGCTGAACAGAATACCTGGGCTCAGAAGTTTGAAAAATACCAGGCTGAAAATGAAATCCTCAGAACCCTGATGGATGCCTCAAAGAAAAAGGTTGACCTGCTGACTGCTCAGAATGAAAATCAGCAGGAAACGATCAAGAATCTTGCTTCTATGGTCGGACAAAATGCTTTGCCGGTTAGCCTTTCAACCGCTATTGCTACCTGGGCGTCTGCTTCGGAAATGATTGATTTCGACGAAAAAACCGGTATGGTTAAACTCAAAAGCGACCTGCTTTTCAATAAAGGAGCTGACACCGTTCAGCCTGATGCAGAAGCTGCTATCAGGGAGTTTGGCAATATAATCAATAACGAAGATGCTCAGGGATTTGATATTGCTATTGTTGGTCATACTGATGATGTGCCTATCAAAAAACCTGATACGCGTGTTAAACATCCGACTAACTGGCATCTTTCTTCTCACAGGGCTATTTCTGTAGAAAAAATCCTTTCCGATGTTGGTGTTAGCGAACAGCGTATGATTGTTGTTGGTTTCGGTCAGCAGCGGCCAATCGCAGAAAACGCCCCTGGCAATAAGGGTAACGAAAAAAACCGAAGAGTGGAAATTTATATCCTGCCGGCTAATTCTATTTTCAGAATGCCGACTGTCTCTTCTGAAGAGGAATAATTTTTGTTTGATCGTTCCTTTGTTTTATTCAAGGGAACATAATTCTAGTCACTCTAAGGCAGGGGCATTTGATTCTCCTGCCTTTTTTTTGCTTTGGCTATTCTGCCGGATTCTGTAGGTAATTGTTATTGCACTTTCAAAACTGTATTATCTGTCCGGAAGGATATTGCAGAACTAATAAGTTAAGGGTACTCGCTTATGCTTATTATTGTTTTTTCCGCCTGACGCGGTTTTTTAGCCTGTTGTTTTTGTTACTTATCTTGTTTACGACGATCTGTTAATAGTACTTGGTGTACTGGGTTGTATTAAATGGACAAATTGTTATCTGGTAAAAATGCTGCTTATATAGCCCTCATTTTAGTTGTGTTATTATGGGCGGCAATATTTTTGCCCGGACTTGGCAGCCTCGAACTCAAAGGAGAAGAGGGCCGCAGGGTAATGCCCGCACTCGATATGATCAAGAGCGGTCAGTATCTCATTCCTTATATCGGCGGAGAACCGTATTTCAATAAACCGCCGACGATCAACTGGATTATTATCGCTTCGGTTAAGATATTCAATAGCACTTCGGAGTTTGTCGTTCGGCTTCCCTCTCCCGTTTCTCTACTTACCCTTTGTCTGGTTGTTCTTTATCTGCCTTGCCGGCAGGTCACCCTTGAATTTCGGTTCCTGGCATGCGTGATATTTCTCGGCTGCCTCGGACTTGCCACCAAGGGCAGGCTTATCGAAATCGACACTGTTTATGTCAGTCAGACTGCTATCGCCTGCTTCTGGTGGTTCTATCGAAAGCTCGACAATTCATCTCGCTGGAGAATGTATTTTGTCCCAATGCTGTTTCTGGCATTCGCTTTACTCACCAAAGGGCCAATTGCTTTGCTGGTTTTCTATGTACTGGTTATTTGTGTATCTGCCAAAACGCGTTCCTGGCGTGATCTCTTCTGTTACCAGCATTTTATCTGCCTTCTTATGGCCTTTGCTGTTTTCTATTGCTGGTATCACGCTGTTGACCTTGCCGGGTATGCCGAGTTGCGGGATACCCGCATGCAAAAAGAAGTCGGTAAACGATTCAGCTCTTTCCGGTTCGAACCCGACAGAATTATTCAGGAGGGTATATCTGCTGTATTAAATCTTATGCCTTGGCTGATTATTATGCCGGTTTGCTGGATTAAACGTTTCACGGATAATATTCCTGATCGGCAGCGAAGCTATTATTTTGCCCTTCGACTGGCTTTTGTTATCTCTTTTATTATTATTATTTTTATGCCCAGGACTTTGGGCCGATATGCTCTGCCCGTTGTACCGCTTGGCCTGTTCCTGTTTGCCTGGGTAATTAATTATAACAAAACGCTTGACCACACTGACAAAACCTGGAGAGTGGTACTGTTTATTTTTATCCCGATCATTACTTTGGCCTCTATTGTCGGAGTATTTGCTTATGAGTTTTCGTTTACTACTGTTGCTACCTCGCTGGCTTTTATCTTTGTTACTTGTATTGTCTTTTATGGAAAAAAACTGATAAATTGTCGAGTTGAGCTTACTTTGCTTACTGCTATTGTCATCGCGATGGGGATTAACCTTTATTATGCCTTTGGTAGTTTTATATTACCTCCTGATAATACCAGCCGAAAGACTGCCGTACATATAGAGTCTGTTGTCCCCGAAAATGAAGTACTTTATCTGTGCAATCCTGAATATCAGCTATTTATTTATTATCTCAAAATCGATTATCTGTATATATCACCGGAAGATATTGTTTCAAGTGATGCCGATTGTGTTCTTATCAGGAAAGAGCAGTTTGACTCTCTTCCTCTGCTTGACTCCTGGCATGTCCTGGATGAATTTAATTATCGCGAAGATAGAGATTTTATACTCATCCAAAGACAATAGAAAAAACGATGAATTGCCATAACTTATTTTATTGATGAAATTGTTGGGTGCTGTTATTGAAATACAATAATTCTCCATAACTTTATCTCTTTTTACGTTTGATAATTTTTCTGAAAGAGCATGTGTTATATGTATATGAGTTGCATAGTATAAGTGACGCAAAATCTTGTTGGATAATAATTTAAAGTTTGCGGGCAATTACATATATCCATTATGATATTACAACTGTCTATTGTATAAATTTTCATATTTGGTACTTTTATATTTGTTAACTTCCGTAGTTTTTAAGATGCAAAAATCGCCTGGAAGGGCCTTCCTGCCGCATTTTGAATTAAATATACTATCGGGAATTAGGGCTGAAGCGTAATTGGGTCTTGGATTATATGTTCGCTTTTTACCGTCCTCGAAAAAATATGTTTCTGCTGTATGCTCTTGCTGCGTCAGTACAAATACTGCAATAAGTAAAAGTTTTTTGAATAAGGAAAATTACTATGAAATCTATTATCAGATCTGCTGTTTCTTTAGTATTGGTTCTGGTTTTCTTATCTTCTGCTTTTGCTGATGATTCATTCTTAAATGAGTCTCCTCAGGACCGCGATCAGCGTATGCAATGGTGGCGAAATGACCGCTTTGGTATGTTTATCCATTGGGGACTTTATTCTGTGCCTGCCGGCGAATGGAAAGGCGGTACCGGACATGCCGAATGGATCAGGACAACTGCCAAGATACCACGCGATGAATATGACAAATTCCGCGATCAGTTCAATCCCGTTAAATTCGATGCCGAGCAGTGGGTGAAAATGGCGAAAAATGCCGGGATGAAATACATTGTAATTACCAGTAAACATCATGACGGATTTTGCCTCTGGGACAGCAAGGTTACCGATTTTGATATCGTCGACGGTACTCCGTTCAAACGTGATATCCTCAGGGAACTTACCGATGCCTGTGAAAAATACGGCATAAAAATGTGCCTGTACCATTCTATTATGGACTGGCATCATCCCGACTATCTGCCTCGTAGGGGGTGGGAGGACTGGTCCGCCCAGGGTGCTGATTTTGACAGATATGTCAAATATATGAAAACCCAGCTTAAAGAAATCATAACCGCTTACAATCCTGGTATTTTGTGGTTTGATGGTGAATGGGAAAACACCTGGACCCATGAACGCGGACTCGATCTCTATAATTATGTTCGTTCGCTCAAGCCGGATATTATCATCAATAATCGTGCTGATAAGGGACGTCAGGGGATGCAGGGCATGACCAGGGAAGGGCAGTTCGCAGGCGATTACGGCACTCCCGAACAGGAAATACCTGCTACCGGCATACCTGGTGTCGACTGGGAAAGCTGCATGACTATGAACGGATATTGGGGCTGGAACAAAACTGATAAAAATTTCAAATCGTCAACTGATCTTATTCGTAAACTTGTCGATATCGCCAGTAAGGGCGGAAACTTCCTGCTCAATATCGGCCCGAAACCTGACGGTACTTTCCCTCAGGAAAGTATCGACCGGCTCGAGCAGATTGGCAAATGGATGAATGTCTACTCCGATTCTATTTACGGTACTACCGCCAGTCCATTCGAAAGATTACCATGGGGACGCTGTACCAAAAAACAGCAGGGCGGTAAAACTCTTTTATACCTTCATGTCTTCGACTGGCCCGCCAATAACAGATTGCTTGTCCCTGGCTTAAAAAATAAAATCGACTCTGCTCATCTGCTTGATGGCAATGTTTCTATTAAATTTGACACTGTCGAAAATGGTATTACACTCCATGTCCCCGGTGAGCCGAAAAATATAGTTGATACCGTTATTATCCTGCAGATTTCCGAGCCGCTCAAAGTTGAAAAAGTTCTTCCAACCCAGGATGAAAATGGTGTTGTTTCATTATCTGTAGCGGAAACTAAAATTCATAACGATAAAAATACTAATTTACATGTTAGGGTAGAGACCAAAAATGGTCACGAAAATATCGGGTTCTGGACTGATTACAAAAACACGGTCTCATGGCAATTCAAAATTCGGACATCTGGCAGTTTCAATATAAAAGCTGATATGGCTTCAATTTCAGATAGCCGATTCTCTGTTTCGCTGAATAAAAAATCATTTGATGCCGGGGCCGATTCTACCGGCGGATATGAGCGTTTCAAGGTTCAGCAGTTGTGCCAAACCAGCTTACTCACACCGGGTGATTATACTTTAGAGATCGTTCCCGACAAAGATAAATGGGCTCCGATTAATATCAGGTCTATTACAATAGAACCTGCAAAATGAATATTGGGAGGTAAGCTCAATTTAGGCTCGGAGGCTCTGCTTCCGGGCCGTTTTTTTATACGGTAAATCGTAACCAGGTACTACAGGCTGGTCAGTGCTTGTCTCTTATCAAAACAGCAGTCTTCTCAATGTTGACAGTAGTGTCCCCGGATGTTCAAAATACCTGGCGCCCAGCCTCAAATGTACCGTTGAGGTATCCGGTATTCGCACACTGCCCACTGCCTTTTCGAACATGCTTGCCACGTGGGCTTCCGGCTTAAGTTTGAATATCAGGTCCGGCTCTTTCTGGATTATCGCTTCGACGTGTTTCTCAGAGGCCTTTATCCGGATCTCTGCCAGCTGCAGCAGATATTCCACCTGTTCCGGCAGATTGCCAAACTGATCTTTTATATCATTTCTCAATAGATCGATATCCGCCAGGCTCGTACACGTCACCATCCGCCTGTATATCTCCATCCTGTGATTTTCACTCTGGATGTAGCCGCGCGGGATATTATTGCTTATGTTCAGCTCCAGTAGTGTACTTGCCGTTACCGGTTCCGGCTCACCTTTCAGCTTGCGGATCGCCGCTGCCAGTAGCCTGCAATACAACTCGTATCCTACACTGTCAATATGCCCGCTCTGTTCAAAGCCCAGGATGTTGCCCGCTCCGCGTATCTCCAGGTCTCGCATTGCTATCCGGAACCCGCTGCCCAGCGACGAATATTCCTCAATCGCCTTCAGTCGCTTCTTGGCTATCGGGTTTAGCTTCCGATTCCTTGGCAGCAGCATATAAGCATAGGCCTTGTGCCTGTATCTGCCTACCCGCCCGCGCAGCTGATGCAGTTCTGCCAGACCGAACCTGTCCGCTTCGTCTATTATTATTGTATTGGCTCGCGGTATATCAATTCCGGATTCGATGATCGTGGTACTCACCAGCACATCCGCTTTATAGTCGATAAAGTCTGATATCTTCTTCTCCAGCTCACGTTTCGCCATTTGACCGTGTGCGTATATTATCCTCGCTTCCGGCACAAGCTTCTTGACCGAGTTGGCAAAGGTCGATATCGACTGTACCCGGTTATGCAGGAAAAATACCTGGCCCTCCCGGCTCATCTCTCGTTTTATCGCCTGCTGTATCAGCTTGTCGCTCGGCGGTATTACCACCGTTGAGATACTTCGCCTGTCCAGCGGTGGTGTCGTAAGCGATGATATGTCGCGTATACCCAGCAGTGTCGAATGCATCGTTCTCGGCAGCGGGGTTGCCGTCATCGTCAGGATATCAACTGTCTTGCGTACCTGCTTGAGCTTCTCTTTATGTGCTACTCCGAACCGCTGCTCTTCATCTATTATTATCAGGCCCAGGTCCTTAAACGAAACATCATCGCTCAATAATCTATGTGTCCCGATCAAAATATCCAGTCTTCCCGCTTTTGCCGCTTCCACTATTCGCTTAACATCGCTGGCCTTGCGAAATCTGCTGATGCAATCTATCGTCACCGGGAAATCGCCCATCCTCTCCCTGAATGATCTGAAATGCTGGGCTGCCAGTATCGTTGTTGGTACCAGTACCGCTACCTGTTTGCCGAATGTCGCTGCCTTGAATGCTGCCCGTATCGCCAGCTCGGTTTTTCCGTAACCTACATCTCCGCATAGCAGTCGGTCCATAGGGCGGGTCTTCTGCATGTCGGTTTTTATCTCTTTGGTTATCTTTAGCTGATCGTCTGTTGCCTGGTAGGGAAAAGCCTCTTCAAATTCCTTTTGCCACTGATCGTCTGCCGGGTATTTTATACCAGGCATAACATTGCGGTATGCCTGCATCTCGATCAGTTCCGAGGCCATATCTTCAACCGCCTCGGCTACTTTCTCCTTCTGCCTCTGCCAGCTCCTGCCGCCGATCTTCGACAGTTTCGCTTCCTTGGCACCGCTCCCGACATATTTATGTATCAGGTCGATTTTACCGGCCGGTACGTGTATTATCGCTTTATCTGCAAACTCAATTGCCAGGAATTCCTCCTGACGGTTGTTCTTGGTCAGCAGCTTCAACCCTCTATACCTGCCGATTCCATGGGCGAAATGTACTACCAGATCACCTTCATGCAGATCGTTAAATGATTCGATCGATTCGGTATGCCGGACCGCCTTGAGCTTGCGCCGGACCTGCCTTACTCCAAACAGTTCATGATGACCTGCCAGGATTATATCACAGTCCGGCAGACAAAAGCCCTGGCTCAGTGTACCGATTGCCAGCGTCATATTTGCCGGCACAGTCATCCCCTCATAGTTCCGCTTCTTACCGCTCAGCGGATCGGTTACTATCCGGTCGTTTTCGATATTCTCTGCCGTTCGATGCTGTTGGGCCGGGTTATCGCATATCAGGTATACTTTCTTATTCTCCAGCCTGGCACAATCTGTCAGCTCCTCCAGGGCCTCCAGCCCGCGACCCCAGTAATCCAGTATCGATTGCACGTGTACCGCATAGCTTTTGTCATGGATGTCCGACTCATACTTATTAATATATACACAGTCAAAATTTGACGCTGCCTTGAATATATCTTCCACTTCCCATAATGATTCCGGCTGCCATGCCCGTTCGCGAAATATCCTGCCGAACTCGATTACTTCCGAACCTTCTTCTATCACCAGGATAGTATTTCCCGGCAGATAATCCAGCAGGGTCGACTGTGCTTCGATTCGGTCCTCTGTTTTGCAGTTCGGCAGTATTACTTCGTCTATCTTCTTGATTGAACGGCGGGTATCTATGTCAAAAAATCTGATCGAATCTATCTCGTCGCCGAAATATTCTATTCGAATCGGCTGATCGTTACCTGGGGCAAAAACATCGATAATACCACCTCGACAGGCAAAATCGCCTAGCGTTTCGATATCTTCCACACGCTCGTAGCCGCTATCGGCCAGCCAGCTCAACATATCTTCAAATGATACCGATTCCGGCTGATCCATCGATACCTTCATCCCGTTCCGCATTAACTCTTTTGGCATCGGCACCGGCTGCATCATAGCCGCTATCGAACTGGTAATTATCCAGCTTGTATTTCCCCGATACCCCAGTAGTTTACGCAGCAGCTTCAGCCTTTCGCCGGCGATCTCGCCTACCGGGTTGATTGGCCCGGCTGCTGATTCCGCTGCCGGCATAATCTCAACTTCCTTACCGCTAAAGGTCTCCAGGTCGTCCTGGCTCTTATCGGCTTCGTCTATATGGCTGGTGATATACAGCACCGGGCGTGCTGTTGAATGTTCCAGGGCTGCTGCTGCCAGTCTGCCGAAACTGCCCCAGCTGCCGTGAATCTCAAGTGATTTCCCGCTCTCTTTACCTGATAGCTCTGATATTACATCACGCAATGAAAACGCACTTTCCCCGCTTACTATTTTCATTATCTCAGTACAGGGAAATTCAGCCTTCATTTATTATTTTCTGCTTATATCTGGTTGTATATATTGCAAAATGTTATTTTGTGCGAGATTGGCAATAGCAAAATCTTCTAACTTCTCGCTTCTATCTTCTTACTATAAAAATGAATAGGATAAATATATTTCGTCTTATTCATTTTTATCATGCTTCACATATTGATATTGTATCATATTCAGGTCTTGATAGCCAATACCTAAAGCCTCGGCTGTTATCAGGTGGGGGGCCGATAGAAACAGCTTGGTTCCGCTCGGCAGGTCATTCTCTTCTCGCTGCTTCGCCAGCAGCTCCATGGTTATCCTGTCAAGTGCGACCGGGTCATTGCTAAACAGCATACTGCCGTTTTCACTTACAAATATCTGCTTAACATTTGGGCCGCCGTAAAACAGTGACCGCAGGTTATTTACGATTGTCAGACGTATTTTACCGCGTACCTGCGGCAGATTATATATCTCGGCCACAAAAGGGTCACCGTTAGAAGCGTAGTATTTACCCGGATGTTTCACCACCGACCAGGCCATATCCGCTATGGCTCCTCGGATTCCTGTTATATTGTCATCCATCGCTGATGGCACATGGATTATTGCCGTTACCTTATCCAGCCAGCTTGCCAGGTAGTCATAATCGCTGCCGAAATCAACTTTTTCTTCCTGCCAGCCATATTCCCACGGGATCGTCCCCGCCGCTTCTTCCGGCAGGTCATAGAGCCCGATTATCATAAACTGTTCCGGCTTGAAGCCGATTTTATACAGGATCTGCAGCAGGATAGAGCAAAATTCCTTGTTTGTCGCCAGCTGGCGGCCGCCTACCTCGCAAAATTTTATCGCGATTATATCTTCCTCGTGCAGGTAACTCTTCCAGGCCTCAGCCGAATCATCCATACACGCTATTTGCTTGATACCGGTATTCAAAATCTTTCGTACGCTAGGCATATGGATTTTCGCTCCGCGTACCGTGTATTCGCCGTATACTTCATATACTCTGCTCCGAGCCTGGCCCAGCGGGTCGTCTATCGCCCGTAGATATCGGCACTCTCCCCAAACTGGTACTACCATCGCCGCAGTCAGTACTGCCAGCAGCATAAGTACTATACTGGATTTTTTCAGTTTTATTTTTATTCTTTTCAAATTCTTTTAGCTATAAGTCGTTTTATTAAAACTTGTTACGTATGTTTTTCCGCATTCTCACTGCTATCAATAACACAGAGCATTTTTATAGCGACTATTATCGTTTACTTTCGCAGTTTTTAAGTTGCAAAACTCGCCTAAAAGGGCCTTCCTGCAACGCTTATGTTTTAAACAAAACGTGAGACGATAGTCGAATACCTTAATTTTTCACTTCATTATTCATTTTTCACTTAATTGGCTCTGTTCTGGCCTTTGCGTGTAATGTTGAACAGTCAAAAGTGCGATACCGCACTTATCGTGTCAGCTTTCTAATATATCCGCTTTTTGCGGTACCGTAACTTAACTTTATTCGTTTATCGGCCATTAACTGCATATACCCTGAATACATGCTGGTATTTTATTCAATTTTAATTTGCTAAAATAATCGGTATTATTAAAATAATGGATCTGTATTATGTTTAGTATTCGACCTACAATAACAAGGTCTGGATTGAACATGACATTTGAACAGATGTACCATAACAGGAACTGCTTTTTGCGGCATTTTATCAAATCATAATATAGTTTGTTATAAGCTATGATTTCTCCGCAATTCAAATAGTATTATAGTTTTTACTATTTTGTAAGTTCCTGTTAATAAAATAGTAAGGTTTGCATAGTAATAAATGACCGACAATAATAAAAATGACATACTACTATCTGTAGTAGCTCCGGCTTTTAACGAAGAGGACAACGTCCGGCCTCTTGTCGAACAGATATCTGCTGCCATGACCGATTTGACCGGCAAGTGGGAAATTGTTATCGCCAATGACTGTAGTCAGGACAATACCGAATCTGTACTCAAGCAGCTCATGGCAGAATACCCTCAACTCAGGGTTATCTCTCTTAGCAAACGTACCGGACAGACCGCCGCGGTTGATGCGGCTATCCGCAATTCTCGAGGCGAGCACATTGGCATGCTCGACGCTGACCTCCAGAACGACCCGGCCGAGCTGCCCCGAATGCTGAAACTCATCCTCGACGGCGAATGTGATATGGTCAACGGCTGGCGCAAGGAACGCAACGATCCTTGGATTAGGCTTGCATCTACCAAAATTGCCAACGGGGTCAGAAACTGGCTTACTAACGAGTCGATACACGATTCCGCTTGCGGACTGAAAGTCTATAAGCGAGAATGTGTCGCTAATATCAAGCTTTTCACCGGCATGCACCGGTTCCTGCCGACCCTCATTAAAATGCAGGGTTATAAAGTTAAGGAAATTCCTGTCAACCATCGGCCTCGCACCGCCGGTGTCGCCAAGTACGGCGTTTGGAACAGGATCTTCAAGGCGTTCGTCGATTGCTTCGCTATACGATGGATGCAATCGCGAAACTTCATCTACCAAACCAGAGAAATTGAGCGAGATTAATTATATGGAACAGTATTTCAACGAGTTAGTAGCTAAACTTGACGGATGGATTGTTTTGGGGGCATTTGCACAAACCTGTTTCTTTGCTAGATTCTTGGTTCAATGGCTGGTTTCCGAAAAGCATAAAAAAAGTATTGTACCTGTTTCATTTTGGTATCTTAGTGTTATTGGCAGTACCGGCCTGCTGATTTATTCTGCCGGTAGAAAAGATCCGATTTTTATTCTGGGCCATCTTTTTAATAATATTGTTTATGTTCGCAACTTGATGCTGATCTATAAAAAAGATAAAACTGAAGAATGTGAATCATAATATAACGGTTCAGAATAATCGGTCGTTATTTTTTCAATTTCAAATAATCTCTATAAGAGCTTGTTTCACAGCGTTTGGTCCATGCACATTCTGGCTGCAATTCTGTTTTTTTTGTCTTTACATATCATCTCCTGTCCTTAAAATCATAAATGTCTCTCAATTATATACCCATAACTGTTGATAATGCCCGTTTGAGCGTGGCATAAAAAGTATCATTGCTTACCCAATGTGTATAAACTTGCAATTCGTATTGAAAATAAAGGACAAATTATTATGCCTGTAAAAAAAGGAAAGATAAAGACAATATTTTCTAATCTGCCGCTTACTCTTATTCTTATACTATTCTTTTTATCTTACGCAGAATGTGCTGACCGGCTTTCACCCGACCGGCTGCAGTTCCGCCGCCAGGCAGTCAAACGAATAATTCTTGATCAGGCCCAAAATATCCCGCTCTCCGAACTGAACCCATCCCGCATCGTCGGACTCGATGTCATGCACCCGCCGGTCGGCACTCAGTCAGGTTCGCCGGAACTATCAATCTCAAAGGGTCGGCTTCATATTTCATCTGCCCAGCCTTCAGTCTCTATCAGGTGGGTCGGCTCCTTCAGCCCTTTTGCCGCCTATGTGGTAAATATCAACAACCTTTCGGGCTCGGCCCATACCGGACTAATCTTCCAGGACACCGCAACATCAGACAATATCACTGTCACCCTCAACGCTGCCGACAACAAATATAAATCAGTTACATATTCCCTTACAAAAGATAACAAACAAGCTGACCGCAAAGAATTCAACTTGCCGACCGCTATCCCAGCCGGCATGCATGTATCACTCTTCGTTCAGGTCTTCGCTGGCGGTGCCAACATCCTCATCGAAAACAACGATAGGATAACACTCATCGGCCAGGTTGACTTCGTTCGCCATCTGGACCTCCGCCAGAAAAAACTCATGCAGCGTTACGACTTTCTGCTCTATAACTCGCTCAGCGAAAATTCATCTATAGATATATCATCTGCATCCTCATCTCTCTCGCCCGGGCTCGGCCAGGCCGACCTCCGTTTCATAACATATGAGGATGGCACTCCATATTTCAAAGATAATCGGCTCTGGTACACCGCCAGTCTCCGCGGCCGTGCTCTGCCCCATCATCTGCAGGGCGTCTTCAGTCTCGACCCGTCCGTATTCGATATCAAATTCGAAGGTATCATTGTCTTCGACCGTGGCGACGGCCTGCTCCGTAACGATATCGCGTCAAACTTATTCTACAACCGAACCGAAAACCAGTGGCAGGGCTTCACTACCGGCTTCTCCGCTTTCGCCGACCATACCCGCAAAGAAAAGAAAGAGCTCTGGGCCGTTACAAGTTCAAAGTCTCCTCTTATCGGCTTGTCAATTATGTCCGCCAAACCCACCGGCCTCATCGGCGACTACGAAGATCCCCAATGTATATACGATACCGAAGCTGGCAAATGGCGCATGCTCCTCTGCGAAAATCATAAAGGGTACAAGGCTGTTATCCGCGAATCTGACCAATGGGACGGACCATACAAACTCATCGCAGGACCTGTTTCTGTTGACAGTACCGGCACCCAGCTCCAGACCATCGGCGAAAAAAGATATGCACTCTTCGGCAGCGCTGACCGCAAAGTTCATATCTATTCCTACCCAAACCTCGATCCGGTCGGCTCGCTCAATATGCACCTGCCGCCCTGGGACGACAAAACCGGTACCCGCATCTGGCCCAACGTCGTTCCTCTGCCCGATGGATACCCCGCTCCCTATATCGCTCTCATGATGGACCGGCTAAACTTCCCCGGTATGCAGGGGCCAAACTGGACCTACGGCGCAATGTACCTCTATCATGGCTATCCAATAGATGAAAAGTAGCCTGTAATTTTCTGGCATGTCGCAACGATTGTGATTATGCTGTTTAAGTTCATCCTTTAGCATATTATCGATCAAAAGAAAGGTGATTCTATGAGAGCTTATATTTTAATTGCGGTTTCATTCATTCTCCTCTCCGGCTGTCAGCAGCAAAAAACTACTCCGCCCGATAAAGCAGCTTTATATGTGCCTGCTCTCCGGCAGGGCCAGGCCCAGACCCCCGAAGAAGCTGCCGCCGAGCTGCTGCAGTTCAAAGCATCATATTCAGACCTCGCCGGCTGGAAAGAACGAAAAGCTGCCATCCGCTCCGGCATCATCCAAGGCGCACGCCTGGCGGACCCTCCCAAAAAGACTCCTCTCAAACCTCAGTATTATAACAAGCGTATCTACGACGGCTACTCTGTCCAGAGTGTCGTTTTCCAGAGCTCGCCCGGCTTCTACGTCACCGGCTCACTCTATCTGCCAACCAAACAATATCCATCACTCGCCGGCATACTATGCCCGCATGGCCACGGCGGCCGTTTTCATCCCAATAGACAGAAACGCTGCGCCGTTCTCGCCCGCATGGGCGCCGCTGTCTTCCTTTATGATATGGTCGGCTACGGCGATTGGAAAGAGGCTGGCTGGTCGCACAATGAGGTACCTGAAGTACTCAGACTCCAAACTTGGAACAGTATCCGAGCTCTCGACTATATACTGTCATTGCCAGATATAGACCCCGACCGTATCGGCATGACCGGCTGTTCCGGCGGCAGTACCCAGACATTCATCCTCACCGCTATCGACGACCGCATCGCTGTTAGTGTCCCGGTCTGCCAGGTCTCCGCTCATTTCTTCGGCGGCTGCTCCTGCGAAAGCGGCATGCCCATCCACCAGAACACGTTCCACAAAACCAACAACGCAGAGATCGCAGCTCTCGCCGCGCCGCGCCCGCAGCTGCTCATCTCCAACGGTTCCGACTGGACCAAAAACACCCCTCAGGTAGAATACCCTTACGTCAAAAGCGTTTATCAATTATATAAAGCTGCCGATAAAGTCCAAAACGCCCATTTCCCCGACGAAAAACACGACTATGGCATATCCAAACGCATGGCCGCCTATCCATTCCTCGCACGGTATCTCAACCTGGACCTCGCCGCTGTCCAAAACGCTAACGGCACTATCGACGAATCGTTTGTTACTGTCGAAGATCGTGCCGCGATGCTCGTCTTCGGGCCCGACAACCCATACCCCGCCAACGCCGTTAAACCCAACACCCCGTTACCATGATAGTATATAATATTTTCATAGTGAACGATTTTACACTTTTTTTGCGATAAAACATTTCAAACCGAGCATTGGTCAGTTTAGGAAAGTTAATAAAACTATTAATCGCTAAAATTCTTCTGTGTAAGCATTTTTAGAGGCTATCTTTTTTAGCATCTCTTGGGCATCTATATCACCTTGTTGAGCGGCTTTTTCAAACCATTTGGCAGCTTCAATATAGTTTTGTGGCACTCCGTATCCTTCAGTATAAAATATGCCTAGATTATATTGTGCTCCGGCATGACCTTGCTCAGCAGCTTTAGTATACCACTTCACTGCTTCATTGTCGCTCTGTTGTACTCCATTACCTTTTGCATAATAATTTCCTAGATTGTATTGAGCGTCAGTATACCCCTGTTGGGCTGCTTTGAAATACCATTTAAAGGCTTCTTTATAGTCAAGTTGTACGCCTTGGCCCTGTCCGTAACAAATGCCAAGGTTGAATTGAGCCTCTACAAAATTATGCTCAGCGGCTTTCGTGTACCACTTCACTGCTTCGTTATAATCTTGTTTAACTCCAAGACCTTTATAATAACAATTGCCAAGATTATGTTGGGCAGGCGGATAATCTTGCATTGAAGATTTAAGATACCATTGTACCGCTATTTGATCGTTTTGAGATACACTGATACCATTAGCATAACAATATCCTAGGTAGCATTGTGCGTTTGCAATACCTTGCTCGGCGGATTGTTCAAATAACTTAACAGCTTTGGTTAGGTCCTGTTTTACGCCCCGACCTTCAAAATAGTATACTCCTAGGTTCAGACGGGCTTTTGCGTAACCCTGTTCTGCTGATTTAGTATACCATTTTACTGCTTCGCTATAGTCACGAATTGTGCCGCGTTCTTGATCATAACACAAGCCAAGATTGTATTGAGCATCACCACGACCTTGCTCTGCAGATTTTGTATACCATTTGAATGCTTTTTCATAATTCTGCAATGAGCCTCTACCTAGTTCATAGCAGGCTCCTAGATAGTTTTGAGCTTCAGCATGATTATTCTCTGCTGCTCGGCTAAACCATTTAAATGCTTCGTTATAATTCCTATATTCATCTGGCCCTTCATAATAACAAAGGCCAAGAAAAAACTGGGCTTTTACATGATCTTTACTTGCAGCTGATGTGAACCATTTAATGGCCTCTTTGCAATCTTCTGATACGCCGAGACCACCGAAATAATATGCTCCAAGATAAAATTGAGATTCTGTATGACCCAATTCTGCAGATTTTAAGAAATATTGTAAAGCTTCTTTATAGGCACCTTTCTCCGAAAATTCTAAACCTTTTGAGTAATAATTATGTATTTGTGAGTTGCTATTTTCATTATTTATTTCAATGTCATTTTTAGCTGTTTCTTCGATAGGAATATTTATGCTGGAATTTTCATTTTTACATGAGAGAGTTGTAAAGAAAGTTGTACAAAGAATTATTATAATAAATGTCTTTTTCAATTTTGATTTCCTTTGTGCTGATATAATAGCTTTATATGTCGGATTGGGTGTTGTCAGGTCATGTCTATATTTCATTAGTTTTTCATTTCACTTGTCGCTCCACGGCGACAACACTTTCTGTTACCGCCCGTCCCGTTCAGAATGAACGGTCATTAATATTTCCAATTTCAATTCCTCTCCGCAAGAGTAACCAGACGGCACATTCGGCGTCAGCCATTTAAAACAAGGTCCCGATGCACATCGGGACACCGCAACTCTTCACTCTTAATTCTTCACTCTTCACTTATTTTATTTAGCCATGCTTCGCATAGTTTCGGCCACGCAACTGCCGTCGGGTTCGGCCCGCGCAGCCCGAATCCATGCCCGCCGCTCGGAAACAGATGCAGCTCGCCATGCACCCCGGCCTCTTTCAACGCCAGGTAATACGCGATACTGCTGTCAACATAAGATCTGTCATTCTGAGCCTGTATCAAAAACGCAGGCGGCGTATGATCATCAACCTTTATCTCATCAGCCAGCCCATAATTCTCTTTCGACAGATACGCCGGATACACCAATATCGTAAAGTCCGGCCTGCAGCTCAGCTCGTCTGCCTTATCGACAGGCTCATAGCTCCGCACCGCATAATTTGTACTCAACCTAGCCGACAGATGACCGCCCGCCGAGAAACCCATCACCCCGACCTTCTCGGCGTCTATTTTCCACTGCTCCGCGTTCTGCCGTATCAGCCCCATCGCACGCTGAACATCCTGAAACGCACCTGCCCGATTCCCCGGCACGCGATACTTCAATACTATCGCATTAAACCCGACCGAGTTCAGCCATTCCGCTATCTCGTACCCTTCCTTATTAATCGCCAGGATACTATACCCGCCGCCCGGACACACCAGCACCGCCGGCGACTTCTTATCCAGCAGATACAGCGTCATCGTCGGACAGCTCACATCCGTCAACCGCGTCACACCATCACCCCGGTCCGGCATCGCATGCTCGCCATTCTCGGTCACCTTTCCCGGCACCTCACCCGGCCACAGCTTCACTACCGCATGCTCATTCTCCGGCTTACCATTAGATTCCTCGGCATACACCTCGCCCGCCAGAAAAATCATCGCCAATAATACCGCCGCCAATTTCACGCTATCGATTATTTTCATATTAATATCCTGTTCCTGATTCGCCATTATTTTGCTCATCCGTATTTGATCCATATATGATACCCGTCTCCAGGCACCGGCTATTAGCAATTCTAACAGAAACATCATCCACCGGTCAAGAATTTTAGATTCTTTAATGATACGGCTGCTTACAACTTTTCATAATTCCCTATCTTCTCGCTCTATTTTAACAATCTCTCGAAAACTTACTTCCACGCCGGCTTTAAACTAAGGTCGCGCAACGACACCACCAGAACTCCTCTCTTCTCGCTCCTTTCTTCGCTCTCTCTTCCATTTCCTCATCTTTCCCTGCTGGAAAATTATTGACGGATATTTATTCTCATGTTATCATTGTTGTAATAAATTGATATCCATTGTTAATAGAGATAAACTATGCGAACAAATGTTTTTACTATAGTCTTATACACATATCTTGTAGTTGTATTAAATACAAATCCATTACAATCAGCTGATAGTTCTGGGCAGTCAATTGATCTTTCAGTTTCAAGCGATAATAGCACTCCTGAAATAACTTTAGCTCTGGCGGCAAAAAATGGAGATCTCGGAACAGTCAAAAATCTTATTAACCAGGGTATAGACATAAACTGCAAAATACCAGACAGTATGTTTGATTTTTCTTATATTTCATTCGATATCGAACAGGACTCTAATGATGTTTACAAAGCAGATTTCAAAAAGGAAGTATCTGGCATATGTACTGATACTGCATTAAATATTGCATGTAAGAATAATAATTATGAAGTAGCTGAAGAACTTTTATATGCTGGCGCTTATACTAACGTTTCAAATGATTATGGATGCTCTCCATTATATTATGCTGCAGTTAATGGTAACGCTGATCTTGTTAGGCTTTTGCTGGATTGTGGTGCCGAACCTGATTATTCGCAATTTCCATATGAAAACTTTGGAAGTAGTAGTGACGGCTCAATTAGGATTCAATTGCCGCAAGTTGGATTTACTAGTCTTTATCCTATTATGGCAGCAATTAAAAATGACAGCTTCGAAATAGTGAAATTATTGCTCGAAGCAGACGCCGACCCGGAAGTGTCCTGGCGGGAGAAATTCGAAGGTATTCGCTCGCCGCTCAGCTTGGCTATTGACAACGATAATGAACAGCTTATCAAACTGCTCGAAGAATATCTTGAAAATAAAGCCAATTAAAAGATCGCTAAAGTTTTATTACATAGTTTTTTGAATTTTTTAAATAACTAAATGTGATTTTGTATGCTATCATTATTCTTCCCGCAATCAAAATGCATATTCTTTTCCCAGAATATAACCAGTTTCTAATTAACTTTATTTTACATTAAAATATCAGAGCCGCGAGGGTGACCGAACGTTATATTCCTCGCCGGCTTTAAACTAAGGTCGCGCAGCGACACCACCAGAACTCCTCTCTTCTCGCTCCTTTCTTCTAACTTTTATATTTACTATTCCTCTCTCATAGGTAAAATATCTGTTAGTATTTTTATAAATAAATTTCCCGACATCCTTCAAACTGCCATCAATCAGTTTGAACAAACAAAGCAAGGTTAAAAATGAACGAGAAGAACAATATCCACCGCCGTAATTTCCTCAAACTTGCATCTGCTTCCACCGGCGCTCTATTAGTCTCCGGTTGCGGCACCGGCCAGGCAACCGCCGCTCCCGGCCCAGCGTCCGCCGCTCCGACCCTCCGGTTCAATAAAGACCGTAAGTTCAAGATCCTGCAGTTTACCGATACCCACTGGCTCGACGGCACAGAAGACGATATCAAAACCGCGAACCTCATCCACGAGATCGTCAATTTCGAAAAGCCGGACCTCATAGTTTTAACCGGCGATGTTATCAGCGGCGAAGATGCCGACTCCGACCATGCCCAGCGCGGCATACTAACCGCAATCGCCTCACACAAGGTCCCGTGGGCGATGGTCTTCGGCAACCATGACGATGAAGGCAGCTGTTCCCGTCAGCAGCTTTGGCAGATCACAACTGACACACCTTACACCTGCTGCCCCAAAAACGTACCGGCCATCTCCGGCATGTCAAACTATATCCTCGATATCCTTTCCGCCGACAACGACAGCCCGGCATATACCCTTTTCATGATCGACTCCAACGGCTATTCCAATATTAAAGAGTTCGACGGCTACGGTTGGATCATGCCCGACCAGATCGAATGGTTCAGAAACCAGTCCGGCAAACATATCAACCCGCAAACCGGCAAACCGCTCCCGGCCCTCGCTTTCTTCCATATACCCATCCCCGAATACGCCGACGTTGTCAAAAAGAAAAAGTACATCGGCGAGTTCAACGAGGACGTCTGCTGCCCGGAACTCAATTCAGGGTTCTTCGCCGCCGCTCTCGAAAAGGGCAATGTAAAGGCTATGTTCGTCGGCCACGATCATGTCAACGACTTCCAGTCTTCCTTCGCCGGCATAAAACTATGCTACGGCCGCAAAACCGGCTTCAGGTCATACAGCCAGGACGGATTCGCCAAAGGGGGCCGCATTATCGAACTCACCGAAGGCTGCGACGAATTCAAAACCTGGCACACCGTCGAAGGCAGCAAACGAATCTCATATCCCGACCTCAAATAAATTATTTGTTCAATTTTGGGAATATACATATGAACATGGTAAAAAGCATTACCGGTAGAATCTTACGCAGCTTGAAAAATTACAAAGAGGCTAACGATTCTCTGCAAGATCAATTGCTTTCTGTGATTAAATTGCAGCAAGGTGAACAGTTGTATGGCGTCTATTATAATGCTCCATATAAACTTAACGATTGTATAGTAACTACCGATAAAGGTTTGCATATAATCTATGAGGATGGTGAATATTTTTTCTTGAATTTTAGTGATTTTAAAGACCTTAAGTTACCTCCAAAAGATCCTGAAGAAATAACTCTAATGGTATATCTGGAAGATGGTTCCAGTTTGCCTCTTTACATTAAATATGTCAAAGATAATAAATTTAAGGATGTCTACGAATTCTCCAGATATTTGCGAAGAGTTACAAGTTATATAAAGGGACAATAAGTCATCTTTCCAGTAATATCTGCAAGAAAAGTCACATTCTTATTTGTGTCCACTTGTGTAAGCTAAAAATATATAATAAAACACGAGCGGTAGCGAGTCACCTTATATATTATTGGTGTGAATTCGTGTCCATTCGTGGTTTAGCTCTTAGCCCACCCGCGCGATTTAAAATACGTCGTCCGCGAATGCGAATTATTCCTGATGTCAACGTACATCAGGACACCTCAATTTTTCATTTTTCACCTTTCATTTTTCATTTAGCGTAGCTCGCCTCCTCAGTAATAAAACCAGTGTCCATCGGTGTGAATCCGTGGTTCACCTCTTATATATTTTAGCTGGCAAACTTATCCGCAACGAAAAAGGTCAAATAATAATTTACCTCAGAATATCAGGTTTACGTGTAGGCCTAATCCTTAATTTAAAATATCCAAAATTACAATGGGAAAGAATCGTTCTATAATATAAAATATTATTAATAAAACACGAGCGGAATGAAATCCGCCTGAGGCGGATTCGTGTCTGTGGTTAAAGTCTTTGAGAATTAGTTCAGTATTTATAATTAATTCACCGCTAACTAATCTATATTATGACAAATACAAACAACAATTGGAAAACTGGCTCAACATTCATATCAACATTTATAATTTGCATACTGCTGCTAATCATTTCTGGCTTATATCTCGTCAGCAGGGGAGCAGAAGCGGTATTGGGCTATGTTGGCACACCAGGCCTGTATGGCGTTGGTAATGCTATGAGTATGTACATGAACGTAAATAAAGGTTCTACCCCGGCCAAAGACAAATGGTGCGACCTGCTTATCCAATATTCAGACGTTACCCCGCAATGCTTTAAAACTTACAATAGCGATTATATTGACGGAGAAACTACTTTCGTATTGAATAGCACCGAGATTAATGATGCTTCTCCTGCGGAATTGGTAATGGCTTTCGATGCCGATCTTGATACTGACGGCCAAAGCAGGGACTATCCCATCGAGCAAAGAGGATTCATGCAGACTGATGAAAATGGCTATTTCAATCATCTTAAAGGTACAAAGGTCTATAAAGATCGCTGGAATATCTCCGGCGGTCCCGAACTGCTTACCATCAAACCCGGCTGCCATTACTATCCCATATTATTCTGTGATACTCGCGTTATGCCTGTCAAGTTGGACAAGCTTGCTTCACTTTGCTGGGACACCGCAAACACCGATTACTCACATATCATCCAGCCCAAAATCGATCAGGCCAACCAGGCCCTGACCAATGCCTATCAGCAGGTCTGGATTATTATCGCTTCACTTGCTGCCTTCGTCCTTTTATCGGTATGGAGATTACCCATACCCAGGCCCAAAATCGGTAAACTTATCGCCTTTACGATATTTGTTTCTTTTCTAGGCTGGGGCCTTGGCAGTATTTCTTATTTGGTTCATATGTCATTCCATGAAAGTGGTTTGGGCAGCTTACTTGGCCTCTCCTCCGGCATACTGCTTGCTATCTGGTATTATGCCGTCATCTCTAATATCCCCGGCAAAATCAAAAACAGCCCGGTTTTAGTACTCTGGACCGTTCTGCCCGCTTCTCTTTGCGGTGCCGTCAGCTCCGGCCTTATCCACGGAATTATTGTTACACTTACCGGCGAATCCTTCCTGGAGGGCATCCTGCCTGGCTTACTCTTCGGCATATTAGTCGGCTCAATCATCGGACTTATCACCACTTTCTTCATCAAACCGGAAGATGAACGTAAAGCCGAACCTGCACCATCACTAGAAACAGAATAATATAATGCCGCATTTTTATCCGTGTCCAGTGGTTAAGCATTTTCCGCCGCAGTCGATTAAAAATAAGTTCCCTGTGTAGATTAGTACACTATCTTTTTAGTTTACTTTCGCAGTTTTTAAGTTGTAAAAACCGTCTAAAAGGGCCTTCCTGCAACGCTTTGAATTAAATATACTTTCTAGAAATAGCTCGGAAATACATTTAAATATAAAGTTTTTCATTCACAAGGCCCATAGGAATAATAAAGTTTTACAAACTAACACTTAGGATGGTAAAGAAATGGCTGAACAGGCGTAGTCAGAAGCGTAAGATGAACTGGGCTAAGTTTACAGAGTACCTGAATCATTATCCGTTGCCGAAACCGCGGATAGTACATAGTTTTTACGAATGTCACATGTAAGGTGAGTTAAACCGAAGAGCCGGATGTGGGAAAGCCACAAGTCCGGTTCTGTGAGGGGTATTGAAGTTCCTTATATATAACTATATGATAGGAACCATATTATGCCTACTCGACAAACAATACTAAAATGTCATATTTTCGATAAATTATAACTGAACTTTTGCAAAATTAAAAAATTAACGTTAAAATGTGGTATAGACCGATAAAATTTGATAGCAGAGCACTCCGAAAACCCAGAAAGGATTTTGGTATGCCAGCTATAGTACAATACCCTACAGTAGTCCAGCAAGCTGTCGATGAATTTGGCGATCATTTTCAAAATGAGCCTGAACGTCGTCATTTTGCTGAGTATATCACCGGTCTTATCATTGCCCGCAAGAAAAACGTCTCTGCCATCAACAGGGAATTTGCATTTGCCTCTGATCAATCCTGTCTCAACCGGTTTCTCACCGATGTTGAATGGGACGAAGAATCGCTTAACACTGCCAGACTGGAGTGGCTGCAGAAAGACCCTAAAACCAGATATAGCGATTCTGGGGTTATTGCCCTTGATAATGTTCTGATAGACCATAGTGGTAAACATATTGAGGATGTAGGATATTTCTGGGATCATGCAGATCAACGTAATAAAATAGCCCATGATTACCTGATAGCCAATTATGTCTGTAATTCCGGGAAACATTATCCTTTGGAGTTTTACAGATTTGTCAAAAAAGAAGATTGTCTGGAACGGGGCATTGAATTTCAGGATCATAATATCCTTTTCCGCAATCTGGTTGACTGGACTGTAGCTAACGATATTCCCGGTGACTTTACCTTCGATAGCTGGTTTACCCATAGCGACAACCTTAACCATATAAACCAGTATGAACGTAATTATGTTGGTGATTTGAAAACAAATCGTAAGACTATATTTCAGGGCAAAGTAATAAAGGCTGAAGAAGTAGCCAAATCTATTGACCCTGAAATCAAAAAACTCATAACTATTGGCAAGCATCGCCAATATTACTTTACTAAAAGTATCAGGATTCCTGGTGTAGACCACAAAGTACGTATCCTGATTATCTGGCATAAAAAGAATGATATTGAACCTAAAAAGATTCTGGTTTGCAATCGATGCAACTGGGAAGCGATTCGTATCCTGAAGGTCTATCGCTGCCGCTGGCAAGGCACAGAGTGCTTTCATCGAGACGGCAAGCAGTATTTGGGCATGGGCGACTGTCAGCTTAGAAGCGGCCTGGGTCAGACAAGACACATGTACATGGTGTTTCTGGCGTATAGCGTACTTTTGACTCAAATGCAGCAGAACCGTGTGTGTGAATGGGCACGAGAACGCCTGACGACCATAGGACAATCTTGTATGGCAGTTATGCGAGAAACTCTCAGCAATACAATCGCTTGGGTGGTTGATCAAATCGAATCCAACGGAACAAGTTTTAAACGTATTAAAGTACAATTAGCTTTACCCTAATTTTGCAAAAGTTCAGTTATAAACCAAAACATTAGTAATGAAAAAGCAAATATACTGATTTTATGATGATATCTAATGAGAAACATAATTTTTTTGTCCCATTTTCCCGTTTCGTATAGAATAATACAAAAGGTATTGTTTTTTGTCACCCAGGAGTATTGAAAATGAAAAAAAGAAATTGTTTTGCTGTTTTGCTGTTAATTTTGTGTTTTGGTGTTAGTAGTGTTATTGCTGCTGGCGGAGGTGCGGCCAAACCAAATATTGTTATTATCCTGGCCGATGATCTCGGCTGGAATGCGGTAGGCTATCATAACCCGGAAGTTAAGACACCTAATATTGATAAGTTGTGTAAGGCCGGGATCGAGCTGGATAATTTTTATGTTTCCCCGATGTGTTCGCCGACTCGTGCCGGGCTTATGACCGGTCGATATCCGATCCGGTTCGGCATGGCACGTGCTGTTGTGCCGCCATGGCGTAATTTTGGGCTGGATACCGAAGAGGTTACTATCGCAGAGGCCCTGGCCAGGGCCGGTTATGTTAACCGCGGCATATTCGGTAAATGGCATCTCGGCCATCAGCAGGTTAAATGGCATCCGTGCAGCCGCGGGTTTACCGAGTTTCTAGGCTGCTATAACGGGGCGATCGATTACTTTACCCATCAGCGTGAAGGTGAGCTTGACTGGCATCATAATGAACAGTCAAATTATGAGCAGGGTTATACCACAAACCTTATCGGCAAAGCCGCCGCGGATTTTATCAGCCGCTCTGTCAGGTCAGGTAAGCCGTATTTCTGCTATGTGCCTTTTAATGCTCCTCATTCGCCGTTTCAGGCTCCCCAGGAATATATAGATAGATATTCGCACATAAAAGGAAAGAACAGGCAGATATATTTTGCCATGATAACGGCAATGGATGATGAGGTCGGCCGCATACTCGATGCCGTGGAAGCTACCGGCCAGGCGGACAATACCCTGGTCTGGTTCTTTAGTGATAATGGCGGGGTTGGCAATATCAGGGATAATAATAAACCGCTGCATGGCTCGAAACTGACATCTTTTGAAGGCGGAGTGCGTACGGTTTCCTGTGTAAAATATCCTGATTTTTTCCCGGGCGGGCGAAAGGTTACTGTTCCGACTGCTTTTATAGATATACTGCCGACCGTGATGGACCTTGCCGGGCTGTCCTCGGATGAGGTTGGGTGCAAGAAGCTGGATGGTGTTGACCTGGTGCCGCTGCTAACAGGCAAGGAAAATAATCTGTCAGCCCGGAATTTATATTTCTATCATGGCCAGTCTGGCGAGCATGATGAATGGGTCGGATTTATTTCCGGTCAGTGGAAACTTGTTGTTCACGGCCCTAGTCTTATTAATGGCCGTAAAGATGCTCATGATGTCAAACTATATAAAATAGCAAGCGATCCGAATGAGGAAAAAGATGTATCAAAAGAATATCCGGATACTGTCAATAAACTGATAGCTGATTTTACGGAATTTCGCAAGTTGCAACCGAAAAACAATATTCCCCCATATGATGCGGGCAAAGGTGATTATACAATCCCGAAAGAATGGCAAATAAGTTCTACGGATTAGAGCAATTTAATTTTTATGCTTCGCATCACTTTGTGGCGTGTTCGCTTTTTGCCTGTTGCGGCTTTGGCTGACTTCATCAGAAATACTCGTAATATATCAATATTCCTGTGTTTTCTTCTTCATCAGCCTCGTCCTCACAGAGGCATAAATCGGAACAGAAAATATTAAAGTGCTCTAATAAAAACAGGGATTCCCATTTAACCGGGAATCCCCTGCAATCTCCTATTCATGTATTTTTCGATTGCATTTTAATTATCACAGGCTGATGCAGGTATAAGGTTGCAGTTCAGCCAGGTAGCGGCAAAGTTTGCGAAATCAGCAATATCTATTCTGCAGTTTCCGTTAGTGTCAAAATCCAGTCCCGGCAATTCATAATTACATATGGAATCAACACCAGGGTGATTAGCGACATAGAATTCGCCGATCTCTGTGCCGGTCAAAACCTTACTGTAAATCATGACATTATCTATATTGCCGTCAAAATCAGCGTCTGCTGATGTGCTGTTCCATGCTCCGATTATTATTGGAGCAGCATTGCCGGAAGCGTTAGCCAATCCGGCAGAGCCGGTAGCTCGCAGGTTACCGTCAACATATACTTTTTGAATGGAACCGTCATAAGTAACTGTTACCATATGCCACTGATCGTCAGCGAGGTCCGGGATATTGGAGTAAACCCGGTTGCCGTCAACTTCTGACAGAGCCTGGCTTTCACCATCCAAAGCGGCAAAGTATCCCTTCGAGCCGTTTGATTTCGACATAACCGCCGGCCATGCACTACTGCTGACATATGATGTTCGAATCCAGGCATTTACTGTTAAAGAATCTTCATAGAAATTGAACATTTCCTCGGTGCCATCGATCTGTAGGAACGGGCAGTTTGGATCGTCAATGCCGAGAATTACTGAATCGCCGCCGTCTAGTCCGCTGCCATCGGCAGTGAATACTGTTTGCGGGTCAACTGTGCCGTTGAATACCTGTGCTCCCGGCACTGCTTCCTGAACTGAATCATCCAGGTTGCCGTCCAGTTTCCACCAGCTTATTAAACGTTCGGTAACAACAACGGCGTTAGCTGTATCTTCTCCTTCGGTGTTATATACCCGGCATGAGTAAATACCCTCATCTTCGAGTGTGACATCGTGGATGGTCAGGGTAGTAGAGTCTGCTCCGCTGTAATTCAGGTCAGAGGTGCTCAGTTCGATACCGTTTTTACTCCATATGGCTGAAGCGGTATCGAGATTATATCCGGCAGCGGCGATTGTAGCATCGGTACTCCCATCACCGGGCACCGATTGTCCGTATGGTGTCATGGTAACAATCTCAGGTGCTTCAACGATAGTGAAACTCCATACTGCGCTGTCTTTAGAAATTGTGCCGCCTTGTCCGTCTGCCATATAGCCTACTACTTTCCAGTAATAGGTTGCAGGAGCGAGTGTAGTGCTGTATGAAGATGTTGTACTAGGCTCGTTGCTCAATACCAGGTAAGCAGCGTCTGTCAGGTTGGGATCATCTTCGGTACCCAGATACAGATCGATAGTGTCGACATTTTCCAGGTAGCTCCATTCCAGAGTTACGTCTGTACCGATTTCATCTCCGTCCGGCGGGCTGGTAAGAGATATCGGAGACGGGTCTGTTGTAAAGTTGTCAAAGTATATTTCGGATTCGCCGGTAACGATAAATTTTACATCGAGGGCATATGTTCCTGTCGGGAGTGTGTAAGTGATTTCAGCGTTAACCCACTCGCCTGTAGTAGGGGTAATTTCTGACCAGCCGAGCCAGTGTTTGGCATCGGTGTAATAATCAATGTTGATGCCAATGAGTCCGCCGCTGACAGCGTAATAGTCAAAATAAATAGTGATTTCATCTCCTTCGACACTGGCTTCGAACTCAATGGAATTGCCGAATCGAGCTTCTTCTGTCCAGTTGGTTCCTGCCGAAGTAGCCAGAAGACTATAAGTGCCGCTGGATGCCATGCTGTCACTAATGCTTACAGCAGCCGTGCCGGTTTGCTCGGTCCACCAGTCCGAAGCATCTCCAGTTTCAAAGCTGCCATTGATGATTACGTTCTCGGCCTGTACCAAAGCGGGTATCGCAAATACCAATAACATCAAAAAGAACTTTTTCATAACCGTTACCTCCAATTTAAATTATTTAGATCATAACAACATCTTCCTGTGTTGTTACATAATTGTGTGAACATAAATAACTGATTATCTTCCAGTCTTTATCGTTTTTTAAAGATGATTCTGCTGATAACCTGAATGTTCTCAGCAGAATCTGGTTAAAACTTACAAATTAGATCTCCGATTTTATTTCCTTTTTCTCAGTGCAGCCAAAGCACCAATCCCTAAAAGCATCATAGATGCCGGTTCCGGTACAGTTGCACTGAAATTATCGAAGTTTATTGCTGAATCGCCGGTAACAATGAATTTCAAATCAATGGCAGTTGTTCCTGTCGGTAGAGCGTAAGTAATTTCAGCATTAACCCACTCATCTGTAGTCGGTGTGATTTCTGACCATCCGAGCCAGTGTTTCCCATCGGTGTAATAATCAAGGTTAATGCCAATCAATCCTCCGCTGGCGGCATAATAGTCAAAAGAAACGATGAGTTCGTTGCCTTCTGCACTTGCTGCGAAATCAAAATACTGACCGAACCTGGCTTCTTCTGTCCAGTTGTCTCCCGTTGAAACTGCCAGCAGGCTGTAGTCGCCGTCAGATGCGATAGTGTTGTCGATACTTACTGATGCAGTACCGGTTTGTTCGGTCCACCAGTCTGCAGTGTCACCGGTTTCAAAACTGCCGTTTGAAATGACGTTTGCCTGGACAGAAGAAGCCATTGATAAAACTACCAGCAAAAAACTTACATACTTGTTCATCTCTTAAACCTCCAAAAATAATAAACGTTAACAAAATCCTTTAAGGAAAAATCCATCCATGTTTTGTACAATTACACATTAACTATCTGTCAAACAATTTTGACTAGTGTGAAAAATATTTAGTTTACTTCCAGTATCGGTTCGATAAAGCCTACCCAGTCGATAGCGATACCGTCTCCGCCGTCTGTTACTACCAGTGTTAAATATTGGTCGCTTTCTGTCAGCGGGATATATACCGGCAGCTCTTTGTTGTTTTGATCAAAGCCAAGGATCTCGAATTTAACGTTCCCGTCAACGAGAACGAATACGTCGACTTTTTCAATTCTTTCTATTTCAGGTCTTTCCAGCAGCCCGCAGCCGGCTTTAAATGATGTAAGGTTATAGTCGGGCATAGAACTGCGGATTGCGTTCAGGTCAAAGGTAATACATGCATTAGAATGTATAAACAGCAGCGGGTTGTACTGTGTTCCATATTGTTGACCGTTGAACATCATAGGAGATGTTTCCTGGGTGTATATCGCTTTTGCTGCATCTCTTGCTTCCGAGATGTGGATCATTCCGCCATTACGAACATCATCATAATATATTCCGCTGGTATTCGGACATTCTTTAAATGTATGTCCTGCCGAAGATACCTGCAGCAGACCGTCTTCTGAGTCAGGTACAATTACTCCGTCAATATACGGAGAGTTGTTAACCTTGTGATACTCTGTACTGCCTTGACGTTCAATCCAGTTAAAGTCGGAAATGTTCGAGCCGTTGGTAAGTGAAATACCTTTTCCGATTTCCCCGGTCCCGAAACCATTACCGCCGCCAACAATGTCGGCCAGGTTGATGTCTTGTCCGTTCCAGATCATATGGTTCTGAGAAGAAATCTCTCTGACAAAAGCTTTTTTCTGAATCTGGATAGAGTTGATAATGTTGTTTTCGACATCGTAGCATATTGCCTGATCTTCTTTGATCATCTGGCTGTACCTGGAGCTGCCTTCCGTGCCGGCGAATAACTGAACTTTACCTTTTATGACATGAAGCTCAGAAGAGCCATTCTGTTCGGCAAGTATTCCGAACTCTGTACCATGGTCAACAAATTGTGAGGTAGAAGTTTTAACGGAGAAGCCCAGGCCCGTTTCTGATACCTTACTATAAAGTCGACCATATTCCAGGAATATGCTTTCCCGGTTGATTTCAAATACTGCCGGGCCCTCAATTACAACCTTGACACCGCTGGTAAATTCGATTTTTGCAATGCCGTCAATCAGCCGCATAGGATTTTTGTTGGTATATAATTGATCGTTTATAGCAAATGATTTGGTACCCTTTCCCCATTTTGTATTAATCATGTCTGTCAGCCGTGCGGCAGGAACACCATATTTTTTTGCCGAATAGTGACCGAAAATTAATAGGGAAATCAATAGCATGGCAGCTGAATATATCAGTGTATTGTATATCAGAGAGATTTTTTTTACGATCGGACGCTCTTGTCTTACTTTAATGACTTCGGGTTCTGGGATTGCTTTTGGAGTTTCCAACGCCGGTGCATTGTTTTCCATATCTATCAGGTACTTCAAATACTGAAGGTCTTTGTCTTTTTCGAGGCATTCTTCGCTTGCTGTATACAGCTCACCTAAACTGGTATTGTTTGTAGCAGCGCGGAAAAAGTGCATATCAGTCCACAACTGGACATAACGCACGTATTCCAGGGCAGCCTGTTCGTCCTGGCAAACGATATTGTCAAGTTCGGCAAATTGCTCCTTGGTGATTACATCTTCACGTAACGCGTTGAGCAAAATATATAAACGTTTTTTAGAGTTTGCATCCATATTTATTCGTGCATCGACTTTTTAACACAATTCAAAAGCATGTTATGAAGTTTGGATATTTTACTGTAAAGGGTATTGATATTGAGATCGAGCCTGCCGGAGAGTTTTTTTAATGTCTGACCTTCTTCATATCGCAGTGATAGTATTTCACGGTCAGTCTGTTTAAGCTTGTTGAGGCAGTTTTTTAGTGCCTCAATCCTCGCATCCTCTTTGCCGGCCTGGCGGGACTCTATTTTCTCAATAATTTCAATTCCTTTCTGGCTGAACTTCTTGTTATGCGTAGCCTTGTCTCTGTAATAGTTATAGAGTTTGTACTTGGCGATTTTGATTGCCCAGGCAGTGAAATCGGTACCGGGTTCATATTCATCGAACTTTTTCCACATAACCGAAGCCACATCCTGTACAATATCGTCAGCATCGGTCGGACTGGCGACCATTGTCATAACATAACTATACAATCGACGCTGGCTCGTTAAAAAAAGCTGCATGAAGTGCTGATTTTTATCTTCCTGACTATCCATAAGTTTTAATTATTCCATATACATATCTCAGAAGGTACCAGTTTTTTTGAAAAAAAATGACATATATTTAGATTAATATTTGATCAATAACGTCTTTGTTTTTAAGTTGTTTGACAATAAGGTTTTACAGTTTGGTGTGCCGAAGGAATGGTTTAGTTCAGGCGGCTGACTGTTCACCTGTTTTATCAGAGTGTATCTCATTGCAGAGTAGATATATAACTTTCATTGGCACTTTGTAAATATGGCATAGTTATAATAGTAAAATAATTTGGCAGTTATGTGTAAGAGGATAAAACTTGAATGTTTTACGCTAATTAATTAGAATCTATCTTTTATAAAGAATTAAAATGCAAAGTTAATGTAATAACCGGACAAAAAAGCAATTGTAAGAACAATTTGTCCAAATGTAGTTAAGTTTATTTATCGTAAAGGTTTAGTAATGGATAAATTTATTATGCGCAGCCTTTTCAGGCAGTTTTTGGTGTTGGCGGCACTATTGTTTACGTTATCTCTTTCGGCTCAGGCGGCAGACAATCTGCCTTATGTTGATCCCAGTATTGGTGGTGTCGGCCATATTCTACAGCCGACCAGACCGACTGTTCAGCTTCCTAATAAGATGATCAGGATGTACCCTGATCGAAGGGATTATCTGGATGACCAGATTCGATCTTTTTCTTTAACACTCAAATCTCATCGCCATGGTATGCTCTTTGGCATTATGCCTGGTGTTGGCGATCAGCATCATCGCGGAATTTCGGCCTGGGATGCTGAAAACGAAATTTCTACGCCGTATTATTATTCAGTCTGGCTGGTAGATTATAATGTTACCTCGGAGTTTGCTCCCGGTGCTAATACTGCTATTTTCAGGATGACATTCCATGAGGGTTCTGAAAAGAGAGTCCAGCTGATGATCCATCAGGGCAGCGGCAGTTTCCAGCAGGTAAATGAGGATACTGTTACCGGAGTTGAAGAATTCGATGGTATGAAAGCCTATATGTACGGCCGGTTCAATAAATTCTTTCAGCTTAAAAAGCTGTCAGGCGACAGCAACAGGGAATTAGTTGCCGCTGAGTTTGATAAAAATGTTGGTGATGTCATTGAATTCAGATATGCCATTTCTTTTATCAGCCCGGAACAGGCAAAGGCAAACTTCGATACTGAAATTGCCGGCAAATCGTTTGAACAGGTAAAGAATGACGCCCGGAAAGCATGGTCAAAAGTAATTGACCAGATCCAGGTTGAAGGTGGTACAGAGGCTAGACGTCGTACTTTTTATACCGCTTTGTATCGCTGCTATGAGCGAATGATTGATATTACCGAAGGCGATCGATATTACAGTAATTATGATGGAAAGGTACATAAGGCGGATCGTCCGTTTTATGTTGATGACTGGGTATGGGACACCTACCTGGCCCACCATCCGCTGCGTGTCGTACTGCAGCCTGAGGTAGAGTCAGATATGATCGACTCCTACCTGCATATGTATCAGCAATGCGGCTGGCTGCCGCAATTCCCGATTCTGACCAAGGATAACCCTTGT